>CAZNSX010000002.1:99107-717375 GCA_964575845.1 uncultured bacterium
GGGGGGTCGGGCTGCGCCGGGGCGGGGGGGGGGGCGGGGCCCCCCCCCCCGCGCCTCAATCCTAATCAGGCAAAAAGGTGGCAGATATCCCCCTGCGCGGGGATATAGTCTGTCGTCAAGACCCTGAGTCATGCTTGACTATCCCTTATCCATATGGTTGATGCAGCTCCTTCTGGGGTTCACTTTCGGCTGCATCTTCATCATCCTGGCGCTCGGGCTTTCCATCATCTTCGGGCTGCTGGGCATCGTGAATTTCGCCCATGGCGTGTTCTGCATGGCGGGGGCCTACGCGGCCTTCCTGACCCTCGGCCTCACTGGTAATTTCTGGGCCTCCTTGATCCTGGCCCCCCTGCTTGTGGGCGGCCTGGGGTATGCGGCGGAGTTGGGGACGCTCAGGCCTATTTATCGGTCAAAGAATCCCATCTTCGCTGGCGTCCTCACAACCTATGGCCTCTCGTTAATACTTCCCGATATCGTCCGCATGTTATTCGGCCGCTCGGGAAGGCCCTTCAGGATTCCGGCCATACTGGACGCCACTTACCACTATGGGCTCATGTCTTTCTCGGAGTATCGCATCTTCATAATCGCCATCACTGCCGCCATCCTGCCCGCGGTTTGGCTGCTGCTATACCGCACGAACATCGGCATGATCATCCGGGCCGGTGCGACCGATAACCTCATGGTTCAGCTCCTGGGGATCAAGGTCCATAGGGTTTGGACCTTCACCTTCGCTCTGGGGATCGCCTTGGCTGCCCTGGCCGGCGTCCTCATTGCGCCCATCCGGGGCATTTTCCCGGAGATGGGAGGCCTCGTCCTCATCGAGTCGTTCATTGTGGTCATTGTCGGTGGCATGGGAAGCTTGAAGGGTGCCATCATCGGCGGGATCATCATAGGTGAGGCGGTGAGCCTCACCAATCTCATATACGGTCCCATGGCCAATGTGATCATCTATATCGTCATGGCCTTCATCCTGCTCGTGCGTCCCCGCGGGCTTTTCGGGGAGGAGGGTGTGTTCGAGTGATGATGGTCCAGGCGGCTCGGCGCACCCTATTGGCATCCGCCCTAGGTGGTTGGAGGGTCTTCCTTTTCGGTGGCGTGCTGCTCGCGTTCCCCTTCATAGCCCCTTATCAGGCTCTGGCCACGCAGATCTTGGTCTATAGCCTTTTCGCCCTCAGCTTCGATGTCTTCCTGGGCTACACGGGCATGCTATCCCTGGGACACTCCGCCTTCTTCGGCCTAGGGGCCTATAGCACGGGCATGTGGCTCGTCTATGGGGGATGGTCTCTGGAGTTCAGCTTGGCCATGGCCCTGCCCATAAATTTGCTCGCAGCTTTTCTGATCGGCGCCCTTTGCCTGAGGAAGGGGGGCATTTATTTCGCCATGCTTACCCTCGCCCTCTCCCAGGTCTTTTATTATGCGGTGATTGAACTGGCTACCATTACAGGGGGGTCGGACGGGCTGTCTGGAATTCCACGTCTTTACCTCAACTATCCCTGGCGCGTCGACCTCTTCAACCCTCTGGCCCGGTACTACTTCGTTTTGGTAGTTGTGGGGATAGCCTCCTTACTCATAGCCCTCCTGCTGCGCTCGCCGTTCGGGCATGTTATGCGCGCCGTGCGGGAGAATGAGGAGCGCGCGAGCGCCTGCGGTTACGATGTGGCACGGGTGAAGCTGGTTTCGTTCATGATCTCGGGCATGTTTTCCGGGCTGGCCGGAGGCCTCTACGTGGTGACCTTTGAGGTATGCCCCATAGAGAACTTCCACTGGTTCCTATCAGGGACAGTCGTTATCATCACCGTGCTTGGGGGTTCGGGGGTTTTTCTCGGTCCCTTCGTTGGCGCCGCCGCCTTTCTCTTCCTCAGGGATTTCATCAGCCTTTACAGCGAGTATTGGGAGTTCATCGTTGGAGCCAGCTTCATCCTGATCATGATCTTTTTGCCCGATGGGATCGTGGGCACACTTCAGCGGCTCCTCGGCGGCCTCCTCCCGGGCTCGGAGGGGCGCTTTGCCGGTGCAAAGGTCATTAATGTCGACGTTGCTGGAGACTAAGAAGCTCACCAAGGCCTTCGGTGGACTGGTGGCCGTGCGGGATGTGGATTTCGCCCTCGAGCGGGGGGAGCTGCGTTCGATCATCGGGCCCAATGGGGCCGGCAAGACCACTTTCTTCAACGTCATCGCAGGCGCCCTCCCCCCCACCAGCGGCCGGGTGATATTCAAGGGGGAGGACATAACCCATCTTCCTCGGCACAAGGTGACGAGGCGGGGGATCAGCCGGTCATATCAGATCACGAATCTTTTCCACGGGCTCAACACATTCGAAAACGTGAGGGTGGCGGTCCAGGCCCGATGCACCACCTTCACCTTCTGGGGCGATGGCGGTACCATGGGGGATATAAACACCAAGACCGCCGACATCTTGAAGACTCTGCAGCTCTCGGACTGTGCAGCTCTCCCGGCCTCCGCTCTTTCCCACGGTGACCAGCGCTACCTGGAGATCGCCATCGCCCTGGCCGCAGAGCCGGAACTCCTTCTGCTGGATGAGCCAACCGCGGGCATGAGCCCGGAGGAGACGCAAGATACGATGCGCCTCATCCGCCAGCTGGCCGAGCGGGTGAGCATCATATTGGTGGAGCATGACATGGATGTGGTCATGGGCATCTCCGACAGGATAACGGTGCTTCACTACGGCGAGGTTATCGCCGAGGGCACCCCTGAGGAGATCCGGGCCAACGATGAGGTACAGCGCGTCTACTTGGGGGGACGATGCTAGACGTTTGCGATATCCATGTCTACTATGGCCAGAGCCACGTCCTGCAGGGGGTCTCCTTGCACGTGGAGTCCGGAGAGGCGGTCGCGCTCTTGGGCCGGAATGGGGTGGGCAAGACCACGACCCTCAAGAGCATCATGGGGGTTCTGACCCCGCGAGGAGGCCGCGTCCGCTTCAAGGAGGAGGACATCACGGGCCTTCCCCCCTACGAGGTGGTTGGCCGGGGCATCTCCCTCATACCCGAGGACCGCCGGATCTTTCCCACCCTCACCGTTTACGAGAACCTTTGTATGGCAGCCATCGCCGGGAACGAGAAAAAGGGGTACGCGGACGTGGTCGAGCGGGCTTGCGATTTATTCCCTCCGCTCAAGGACCGCCTCCACCACAAGGGGAAGGCTCTGAGCGGCGGGGAGCAGCAGATGCTCACCATCGCCCGCGGCCTCGGCACGAACCCCCAGCTGCTCCTCATCGACGAGCCCACCGAGGGTCTGATGCCGCGCATGGTGGATCTCATCGCTGAGACCATCGTCTCCATCCGCGATAGTGGGGTAGCCATCGTGCTCGTGGAGCAGAACGCCCGGGTAGCCCTCGCCATAACCGAGCGCGTCTATGTGCTGGAGAAGGGACAGGTGAAGTACGAGGGCGCCTCCCGGGCGTTGGAGCAAGATGAGGCCCTGAAGAAGTCCCTCCTCGGCGTTTGAGGGGAGAAGATAATGATACTAGAGGAGAAGTTCGAATTGGCGGCAACCCCCCAGGCCGTGTGGGACTTCCTCATGGATCCTTCCACCCTGGCGAAGGCGGTGCCGGGCTGCGAGGAGCTGGTCGCCGAGGATGAGCGGACCTACCACGCAACGGTGCGGGTTAAGATCGGGTTCCTCAAGTTCCGCTTTCGAATGAAGATCGTCCTGACAAAGGTGCAGCCCCCCTGGGAGCTGGAATCTGTCACCGAGGGAGAGGACCTCGGGTTGGCCGGCAGCTTCAGGGCTACAAATGAAATGTATCTGCGGGAGGTGGCCCCGGGGCGCACGGAGCTAACCTACCGTTCCCAAGTTGGCCTGATAGGGCGCCTAGCCACCTTCGGGAACCGCATCCTCCAGGGCAAGGCGCAGCAGCAGGCGAAGGAATTTATCGAGGCGGTTCGCAAGGGGGTGGAGGCCCCTGTCACTGGATAGAGGGCCTCTGCATTGAGCAGGGGCCAATTCAAAAGAGGAGGAGGCTGCTATGGGCACTCGAATTTTGCTCTCCAGTATGCCTCGCGGTCCGGAAGGGGGTGAGGTTCTATGATGCGGAATTTTCGTTATATGGCGCCGGGCAGCATAGCCGAGGCCTGCTCGATGCTGGCGGCGCATCCGGAGGACGCGAAGCTCCTGGCGGGGGGGCAGTCGATCCTGAGCCCCATGAAGCAGCGGCTGTTCTCGCCCGCCTACATTGTTGACCTCAAGAGCGTCCCCGGTCTCGACTACGTGCGGGCCGATGGCGCGGGCCTGCGCATCGGAGCGCTCACTACGCACATGCAGGTGCTGAAGGCACAGGTGGTGCGCGAGCGCTACCCCTTGTTGGCGGAAGCCGAGGCCGATGTCGCCTGTGTTCAGATCCGCAACTGGGGTACGCTCGCCGGCAACCTCTGCCACGGCGACCCCGCCAGCGATTCGGCTCCGGCGCTCATCGCCCTGGGGGCGAGCGTGCAGGCGACCAGAGCGGGAGGCGACCGCACCATTTCCCTCGAGGAGTTCTTCAAGGATTATTTCGAAACAGCCCTAGGCCCCGAGGAAGTGGTGACAGAGATTCAGGTTCCCGCTCCTCCCGCCGGGTGCGGGATGGCCTACCTGCGCCACTCCATGAGGCGCGCCATGGACCCCCCGACGGTTGCGGTAGCAGCCCTCGTGACCCTGGCCGACCGCGATAGCTGCGCCGATGTGCGCATCGCACTTGGGGGCGCTGCGGAGGTCCCCTTGCGGGCCAAGGAAGCAGAGGGTGCGTTGCGCGGAAGGAAGGTCAGTGAGAAGGCCATTGCCGAGGCCGCTGAGGTTGCGGGACGGGAGGCGCGACCCGCTGGTGATCCTTTCGCCTCCAGGGACTACAAGCGCGCGATGGTCATCCATTATACCCGCGAGGCGCTCGGCTTGGCGCTCAGCCGCGCTCAGGCCGAAAAGGGAAGGAGGTGAGGCCGGATGCGCCAGGATGTTGAACTCACTATCAACGGGACTCGACACAGTGTCAACGTAGAGTCGCGGACCACGCTCGCCGAGCTCCTCCGCCTGGAGCTGGGCTTCACCGGAACCAAGGAGGGCTGCAACGACGGCATCTGCGGAGCTTGCACCGTGCTCATGGATGGGCTTGCCGTAAGGTCTTGCCTCGTCCTTGCGGTGCAGGCACGTGGCCGCTCAATCACGACCATTGAGGGGCTCGCCCGGGACGGGGAACTCCATCCCCTCCAGCAGGCGTTCCTGGACCACGGGGCGGTGCAGTGCGGCTATTGCAGCCCGGGGATGGTCCTATCGGCCAAGGCACTCCTGGATTCCAATCCCGAGCCTTTAGAGGCGGAGGTCCGCGAGGCCATTGCAGGGAACCTCTGCCGCTGCACGGGTTATGTCAAGATCGTCGAGGCCATCCTGGCCGCCGGCGCCGCCATGAGGGGGTGAGGGCTATGGAAGAGTTCGTTGCCGTAGGGAAGAGCAT
Organism: uncultured bacterium; assembly: GCA_964575845.1. Taxonomy (GTDB): domain Bacteria; phylum UBA8248; class UBA8248; order UBA8248; family CAZNSX01; genus CAZNSX01. The sequence goes on from CAZNSX010000002.1 coordinate 104,554, forward strand.
CCCTCAGGTCGAGGGACGCGAGAAGGTCACCGGTCAGGGCAAGTACGCCATGGACCTGGAGATGCCGCGCATGCTCTGGGCCAAGGTGAAGCGCGGCACGCGCCCCCACGCCCGCATCGTCCGCATCGACACAAGCCGCGCCGAGGCGCTTCCCGGCGTGCGGGCCGTGGTGGTGGACAAGGACTGCCCGCAGACTCTCTTCGGCTTCGGCTGCTACGATGAGCCGCTGGTGGCGCGCGGGAAGGTCCGCTACATAGGGGAGCCCGTGGCGGCGGTGGCCGCGGACACCGAGGCCATTGCCGAGGACGCCTGTGAGCTCATCGAGGTGGAGTACGAAGACCTGCCGACGGTCTTTGACCCAGAGGAAGCTTTCAAGAAGGACCCGCCGACTGTTGTCCACGAGAAGCTCGAGGGCTACCGCCGCATCCCCATAGGGCCGCCGCAGTACGACCCGGAGCACCCCAATGCCTTCGGCTACTACTGCATCCGCAGCGGTGATGTGGAGAAGGGCTTCAAGGAGGCAGACGCTGTCATCGAGAACACGTTCGGCAATGCCATGGTCGCGCACGCCCCCCTGGAGCCCCATAATTCCATGTCTCTTTGGGATGTGGATGGGAACGTCACCGTCTGGTCCTCCTCTCAGGCTGCCTACTGCCTGCTGAATCAGGTGAGCGAGGCGCTTGACCTGCCGCACTCGAAGGTCAGGGTCATAATCCCCAAGTTCGTGGGGGGCGGCTTCGGCGGCAAGATCGAGATGAAGGGCGAGGGCTTGTGTGCCGTCCTCTCGAAGAAGGCTGGCCATAGGCCGGTGAAGATACGCTACACGCGGGAGGAGTCCCTCTGCTGGGCCGGCGTCCAGCATCCCTTCGAAACCCGAATCAAGACCGGGGTGAAGAAGGACGGAACCGTCACCGCTTGTGAGGTATCCGTGCTCATCAACGGTGGCGCTTACGCCCAGCACGGTTTCCTCGTGACCCGCCAGGCGAGCTACGGGCCGGTCGGCTCCTACCGCTTCCCACACTTCAAATTGGACAACTATGTCGTCTACACGAACGTGCCCATGGGTGTCGCCTACCGGGGCTTCGGCAATGTCCAGGTCCACTGGTTCCTCGACTCCCAGATGGACTGCGTCGCGCATGCGATCGGCATGGACCCTGTCGAGTTCCGCCTCAAGAACACTCTCGATGAGGGGGAGATCAACACCGTGGGCGAGGTCGAACACTCGGTCGGCGTGAAGGAGTGCATCCGGCGGGTGGCCTCCGCAATAAGCTGGGGCACGTCGCTCAAGCGCGAGGAAGGGCCCTGGCGGAGGGGACGGGGTATCGCAATCGGAAATAAGTACAGCATCGCCCCCTCCTCCTCGTGCGCCTTCGTCAAGATCCACAATGACGAGACGCTCGAGATACGCCACAGCGGGGGGAACCTGGGCCAGGGGAACCACACCATCCTGACCCAGATAGTGGCAGAGGAGTTCAAGGTGAGCCCGGACAGGGTGAAGGTGGTCCAGGTTGACACCTGGGTCACGCCCTACGACCAGCTCACGGGCTCGAGCCGCCAGACCTTCGCCGCGGGCAATGCCGTCCTGCTCGCCTGTGCCGATGCGAAGGAGCAGCTCTTCAAGCTGGCGGCCGAGCGGCTTGAGGCAAGCCCGGAAGACCTTGAAACGACAGACATGAAGGTCTTCGTGAAGGGCGCCCCGGAGCGCTCCGTCCGGGTCAAGGACCTCTTCAAGGTCCTCTTCTTCACCGGCTCCTTCCTCCCCGTGGGCGGTGAATTATTGGGTAAGGCCACCTTCAATGTCCCGGCGGACAGGCTTGACCCCAAGACCGGCTGCTGCCCGGAGGACGGCATCCGCCGGATCTTCTCCTTCTGCTCCCACGCGGCGCAGGCTGTTCAGGTGGCCGTGAACACCGAGACGGGCCAGGTCAAGATCGAGAAGATGGCCATCTCCAATGATGTGGGTCGGGCGATCAACCCGCAGATGGTCGAGGGACAGATGCAGTGCTCGTTGAACATGGGAATCGGGGGCGCCCTCTTCGAGGAGCTGATGCTTGAGGAGGGCAGGGTTCTCAACCCGAACCTCATAGACTACAAGGTCCCGACCGCCAAGGATGTGCCGACGAACGACATTGTCTCGACCCACATCGTGGAGGTTCCCCAACCCGACGGCCCATTCAACGCCAAGGGGCTCGGGGAGGCTGTCCTGACGCCGACGGCGCCGGCCATCTCCAATGCAATCTATGACGCTGTGGGCGTGCGAATGAACTACATGCCCATCACCCCGGAGAGACTGCTTAACGCCATAAGAGCCAAAAAAGGCAAAGCTTGAAGTCCACGCCCGGATGCTCCATGCTCTGAGGGGACACGGAGAGGAACCTGAACCCAGAGAAGCCCCGTCAACGCGGGGCTTCTCTTTTGCCCGTCGAAGCTCAATTAATAGTTTCTGCGCAGGCCTGAGTTGTGATAGAGGGAGCAGATGAGCATGATGCCAAAGGACCTCGCATACATTACATTCGAGGCAAAGGTAAGGGGATACTGAAATGAAACTGAGGGACCAGGTGGCGCTCATAACGGGTTCTGGAAAAGGGATAGGAAGGGCAATAGCTCTCACTCTGGCCAAAAGCGGAGCGAGGATCGTGGTTAACGATATAGTGCCGGAGGACGCGAACGCAGTGGCTCAAGAAATTGAGGCGCTGGGCCAAGAGGCCCTTCCCGTAAGGGCGGATGTGGCAAGCAGTGTCGAAGTAAACGCAATGATTAAGGAGGCAGTGGAGAGGTTTAAAACCATACACATCTTGGTAAATAACGCCGGCACGAGGGCCCCGGCCAGGATGGAGGACATGACCGAGGAGCAGTGGGACGGTGTAATTAATTCGCACCTCAAGGGAGCTTTCCTTTGCACAAAGGCCGTAATACCGATTATGAAAAAAAGTGGATATGGCAGAATAATCAATATGTCATCCATAATGGGCCATGGGCTGACACCTTTGGCCGGAGCCTCTTACACAACGGTTAAGGCTGGAATGTTGGGTTTCACTCGGCATCTGGCAAGGGAATTGGCCCAGTACGGGATAAATGTGAACGCCCTGTGCCCGGGTTTCACTATGACTCCATTCATAGAGGCCCATTCACCGCCTGAATTATTGGAGAGGGTAAGAAATGTCACACCTCTCGGCAAGCTCTGCTCACCGGAAGATCAAGCCGATGCGGTTCTGTTTCTCGTGTCCGATAGGGCAAAGATGATAACCGGAACAAACTTGGTGGTAGATGGGGGTTTTATGGTGGGAATATGGTAGGAAATCGAGTATGAGCCGAGGCATCACTTGCTTCCTGGGGGATTTTGCATATTCTAATTTTCGGATGCATGATAAGCTGTTGCAGAGGAGAGGTTCTGATCTCACTTTCTTTTCAAGAATAGGCGAAGCATGGCCGACAGAAACCAGGCACGGCAGTGGAGGACGTAATGAAGGGCGAGCTTCTTTTTGGAGAAAAGTTTTCAAAGGGGGTAAAGAACCTTGCCGCAGAGCTCAAGGAGGGGGGCCTCATATCCGATGCAAGGCTGGACAGTTCAGGCTGTCTCCTTACGCTCCGAGTAGTTGAAGAGAGGTGGAAGCCTCTCCCGCAGGATGCAAGATTGGACCTCATCAAATCTGTGGGTAGTGAGTTCTCCGCACTGAGAGGAAAGGAGGGTTTCACCCTCTCCACCGTAAGATTCACGACAAAGGCGGGCGTGCCCCTGGGGGTTTACGACAGCGAGCACGGCCTAACGCTGAGGATAAAGGAGGGGGAAACACCGGATAGCGTGAAAGTCATACCCTTCTGAGCCGCCCCGTGGACATAGGCTCCGAAAACTCCCTTGACTCCAAGGGAGAGAGCACTTAGACTTCGATCCCGCGGGTGGGGTCGAATCTCCTCTAGACCAACTCCATTCCCCCGATCAAGACTTTTTCTCTGGCTACAGCTCAGGGCCAGGGGGCCATTTTTTTTCTGTGGAGCCACTCTCGGAGCTTCAAACCCGGAGCTCCGGCCTTGAACTTTCCTGCGGGAATGAGCCTATGAGCCACGAGGTCGTCATCGTCAGTTATGTGCGGACGCCTTTCGGCAAGTTCGGGGGTGCGCTCCGGGACACACCCTCCATCGAGCTCGCGGCCCTGGTCATGCGGGAGGCGCTTCGCCGCGCGAACCTTCCCCTGGATGGAGTGGCGGAAGTATATTACGGCCAGGCCATGCCGGGGGAGGCGGCGCTCGCCCTCAATGTCCCCGCCCGGCAGGCCACGCTCAAGGCCGGCCTACCCCGGGAGCAGGTTTCCATCACGCTTGACAGGGCCTGTTGCTCCAGCATGACGGCCGTTCGGCTCGCAGCGCGGGCCATCGCCAGTGGCGAGATTGACACGGCCTTGGCCGTTGGCGCTGACAACATGAGCCGTGCGCCTTTTCTCCTGGGACCGGGTCTCCGATGGGGGAAGCCCCTGGGCCATCTTCGACTTGAGGATAATCTCTTCGAGCTGGGCTATCGCGACTTCAACCCGGTGGCCGTGGATGCAGCAGAGGTGGCTCTTGAGCATGGCGTCAGCCGTGAGGAACAAGATGGCTGGGCCTACCGCAGCCAGCAGCGATACCAGGAGGCGCTTGCCGCTGGCAAGTTTTCTGAGGAGATAGTTCCGGTCGAAGTCCCGCAGGCCAGGGGTGGGCCCGTCAGAGTTCAGCAGGATGAATTTCCCAAACCCCACTCAACCCCAGAAAAACTTGCCTCTCTCAGGACCATTTACGGGAGTCCCACCGTGACCCCGGGAAACGCGCCCGGCCTCGATGCGGGAGCCGCGGCGCTTGTCCTTATGAGTGCCGAGAGGGCCAAGGCCACGGGAACGCCGGAGCTCGCGCACATCATTGCCGCCGTGGCCACGGCGACTGAGCCAAGGCTAATTGCCTCCATTCCCGCCTACATCATACAGGCAGCCCTGAAGCGCGCTGGCCTCGCCCTGGAAGACCTGGACCTCATCGAAATTAACGAGGCCTTCGCGGCCATGCCGCTTGTGAGCAGCCTCGTCCTGGCGGGGGGCGACCGGGCGCGTGCGCTTAGTCTTCAGGAGAGGATAAACGTCAACGGCGGTGCCGTGGCAGTCGGCCATCCCGTGGGCGCGAGCGGCGCGCGAATTCTGGGCACTCTGGCCCTTGAGCTCAAGAGAAGGGGAGGGGGCACGGGCGCAGCCGCCATCTGCGGGGGACTGGCACAGGGGGAGGGTGTGGTCATCCGGGTGAGCGGTCGGGACACGGCCCTCGAAGGAGGAGCAGAGCATGGACGTTGACGTCATGAACGTAACCATGCGCGAGCTCTTGGAGCGGCGGACCGGGGAGCTTGCCGATAAGACCTTCCTCTTCTACGAGGACCAGCGGATAAGTTACGGGCAGTTCAACGCGAGGGTGAACCGGGTGGCCAACCGGCTGAAGGAATGGGGCGTGGAGAAGGGGGAGATGGTCGGCATGTTCATCAAGAACTGTCCGGAGTTCCTCTATCTCTACTTCGCCCTGGCCAAGCTGGGTGCCATCATGGTCCCAATGAACATCGGCTATCCCCCCCCGGAGCTTGAGTACGCGGTGAACCACTCCGGACAGCGGCTCCTCATAGCCAGCTCCGACCTGCAGCCGATGGTCGAAGAAGCCCGGCTCCGGTGTCAGGAGCTAAAGGAGGTTATCTTTGTCGGCCCCGAGACGGTGCCCGGTCACCGGACCTTTGCGGAGTGGACCGAGGGCGCCTCAGAAGACCTTGACCCCACCCCCGTGACCGCGGATGACATCGTTTCTAACATATACACCTCCGGCACTACGGGCCGTCCCAAGGGAGTACTGCTCCGCCAGCGCTCCTACCCCATGGCGGGAGAGTTCTGGTGCGGAGCCATGGAATGTACCCCCGAGGACCGCTGCATGGGCTTTTTCCCCCTCTTCCACGCGAACGTGGGCGTTTACCTGGTGATGGGCACCATGCTCTACAAGGCCGCGTTCATTCTGCTTGAGCGCTTCAGCGTGAAAAACCACTGGGACCTCTGCCGGCACTACGGGGCGACGCAGTTCAACTCGGTGGGTTCGGTGACCCAGATGCTCTACGCCGCGCCCCCAGGGCCCGATGACGGAGACAATCCCGTGCGGGTGGTCATAAGCGGGATAAACGTGGGGAGCATCAAGGAGGGCTTTGAGCGGCGCTTCGGCCTCACCGTGCTTGACCCTTACGGCCTGACGGAATTCTTGCCGGGGACTTTGGAGCGGATGGGGGATCTTCCTTCGCGAACCCCTAAGCGCCTCTTCACCATCGGTCGGGCTGCGGACCGGACCGAGCTGCGCGTCCTGGATGATGAGGGACGGGAACTACCTCCGGGCGAGGTGGGAGAGATCTGCCTCCGGGGGCCGGCCATGAACGCGGGCTACTTCAAAGACCCTCAGGCTACGGCCGAGGCTATGAGGGACGGCTGGTTCCACACCGGCGACAACGGCTACCTCGATGAAGAGGGCTTCGTCTACTTCGTGGACCGGAGGAAGGACATGATAAAACGCCGGGGCGAGAACATCGCCTCGGGAGAGGTGGAGCGGACCCTGAACGCGCACCCGCTCATCCAGGAGTCCGCGGTCATCGGTGTTCCCGACCCCTTCGCGGACGAAGAGGTGAAGGCCTATGTGATCCTGAGGCCTGGGGTCGTGCTGCCGCCAGAAGAGATAGTCGAGTGGTGCCGGGACCACCTGGCCGACTTCAAGGTCCCCCGCTACATCGAGTTCCGGGAGAGCTTCCCGAGGCCCGCCGCGATCCCCAAGGTGCTGAAGACGGAGCTTCGGCGGGAGAGGGCAGACCTCACATCGGGCTGCTACGACCGGGGTCCTAAGCTGCCGCCCCGCGGGGAGAAGACCTAGGCAGCCCCCGGAGAGGCCCCGGAGAGGGATGACATTGAGTCGCTGCTAGGGTTCAATTAAGATTTTTCCGCTTCTTGCCCGTGGCTTCGAGGTCAACCCTTTCTTAATCCACGGGACTCGAGGGGCCCGGCGACAAGGCCTTATCACTTAGGATGCTTTTTCTGGGGACCCGCTGCCGGACCGGGTTCTCTTTTCGAGGGGATAACTTTGGATTGAGGAGGAGGTGCAATGGCAAAGAGGATCTCGCGACGTAACTTTCTCAAGGCTGCGGGGGCGCTGGGAGGGGCCGCGGCGGCGGTGGGGGGGGTTCCCGCCATCGTCAAAGACCTGGCATTTTCCAAAACCCCCATCAAGATCGGCATGACGCTCCCTTTCTCTAAGGCTTACAAGACCTACGGAGACAGGGTATCGATGGGGGTGAAGTATGCGTTCGCGACCTCGAAGTGGGGCGAGAATGTGGAATTCATCCTGGAGGACACCCAGATAAAGCCTGCCGTCGCCAGGCGCAAGGCCGAGAAGCTCATCTTCAAGGACGGCGTTCACATGCTCGCGGGGCCGGTCGCGGGTCACACGGCAATGGCCGTCGGTCAGTATGCCAACCGGAAGGGCCACAGGCCTGTCCTGATGGCCTACGGCGGAAACATCAAGTTCGTGGGCGAGGGGTGCGGCCCTTACTCGTTCCTCGTGGGCCACAACACCTGGAACATGGCGGCTCCTGCGGCCCCGGTCTTCTACAACGAGGTCTCCAAGGTCGCGGCCCTAACCGGCGCCGAGTACTCCACGGGTCATGACATAACCACTAACTTCGCCGTCCCCTACAAGAAGCTGGGCGGCGAGATAATCGGCGGCGAAGGCGTTTTTGCGCCCATCGGCACGTCAGATTACTCCCCCTATCTCCTCAAGCTCCAGAAGCTTGACCCGCCGGCCATTTTCTTCGCCTACTACGCCCAGGACTGCGTCAACTTCATCAAACAGGCCGGGGAGATGGGCTTCCAGCGCAGGGGCGTCAAGTTTATGGGTGGACTGGGCAACTTCCTCCAGGTGCTCCTCCCCGCCATGGGCGATGCGGCCATAGGCGGCATGGACATCTTCCACTACACGCCCTGGCTGGAAAACGAGGCCAACCAGAAGTTTCTCGCCGGCTACAAGAAGTGGAACCCCGAGGGAATCATCGACACCTCGGTCGTTCTGGGCTACGACGTGGGCAGGTTCATGACCACCGCCCTTGAGGCGACGAATGGCGACACCGACCCGAAGGCCCTCGTCTTGGCCTTGGAGAAGGCCAAGATAGCCAGCCCCCGCGGCGAGGTCTCCTTCGACGTCAGGCACGTGAGTATAATCCCGGTCTATATCCGGAAGGTCGTTAAGGAAGACGGGCAGCTCAAGGTAAAGGTGTGGAAAAACCTCGGGCGCATCGAGACCCCGGGCGACGCCGTTCCCGCTGCGGGCAAGTGCGTCATGAAGCGCCCCTAGGGTGATTCCCTCAGAAGGGAGGAGGCCCGAAGTCGCGGAAGACGAGGTGAAGAAAGCGCGAAGCGGATGAGCAGCTTCCTGCAGATACTTCCGGCTAATCTGCTCTACAGCCTAAGTACGGGGACAGCCCTGATACTCGTGGCATCGGGGCTGTCCCTTATCTTTGGCATGATGGGGGTGGTGAACTTCGCGCACGGGACTGTCTTCATGTTGGGCGCATATGTCGGCTTCACCGTCACGAGGGTGACGGGTAACTTCTGGCTGGCCCTTGTGGCGGCTCCCTGCTTCCTCTTCATCATCGGGTTCCTCATGGAGCGATTTACCATCCGTCCCCTCTATGGCCATGACATCCTGCTCCAGCTGCTTCTCACCTTCGGGTTCTCCCTTGTCATCGCGAAGGCCATTGAGCTCATCTGGGGCGCGGACCCTCTGCCCGACTTCACGCCCACCCTGCTGAAGGGCGGAGTGAAGATATTCGGGGTTGATTTCCCTTACGTGAGGTTATTCGGGCTGGCGTTATCCACCTCGATAATTGTCGGCATATGGCTTTTTCTCACGCGGACCAAATTCGGCCTCATCATGCGTGCGGCCATCCATAACACCGAGATGGTGGACGCGTTCGGCATCAACATTTCCAAGATCTTCACCCTGACCTTTGCCGCGGGAAGCGCCCTGGCCGGACTCGCCGGAGTGATAATGGGCATTATGGAAAGCGCGGGCCCCGAGATGGACATCCAGAAGATCATCATAGCGTTCGTCATCGTGGTCATCGGGGGTCTCGGCTCTTTCAGGGGGGTGGTAGTGGTAGGCATCCTCCTGGCCCTGGTTGAGGTCTTCGGCGTCCAGCTTTCCTCCGACCTCGGCATCGATCGGGGAATAATTTATCTGGTTCATTCGACCGGAATCCCCCTGCAGGACAACTTCAGCGTCGCGCCATATCTCAAGTACATGGCGATGGCAGCCATCCTCCTCGTCAAGCCCGAGGGCCTCTTCAAAGAGGTATAAATTATGGCGGTGGGAGTTAGCAGCCCGAGCTTTCTGGAGGCGGAGGAGAGGAGGGGCTTGCTTTCCAGGCACTACCTGGTGCTCGTCGCGGTCGCCCTCTTCCTGATTCCGCTGGGAATGGGCAGGCTCTACAATGTGTATAATCTCTCCCTCTTTTTCGAGATATTCGCCTACGGAATAATCCTCATCGGCTACGACATACTCGCAGGCTACAGCGGGCAAATCTCCTTCGGCCACGCCCTTCTCTTCGGTCTGGGAGGATACACGACCGGCATAATGCTGAAGTTCCAAGGCTGGTCGCTCGTGGAGGCCATGCTGGCGAGCCTGGCGGTCTCGCTCGTTTCGGGGTTCATAGTCGGATTCCTGGCCACGAGGACCAGGGGAATCTACTTCGCCTTCATCACCCTGGCCTTCGCGCAGCCCCTTTACGATTTCACCAAGACTTACTACCCGGTCGGTGGGGATGACGGGCTCCAGGACATCCCGATGCCGTGGGTCGGCGTGGGGCCGCTGAGAGTCGTACGGATAGATGATTTCGTGAGCACTTACTACCTCGCCCTGGTGCTCTTGATAATTTGCTTTTTGGTGGCAAGGCGAATCGTGAAATCTCCCTTCGGGAAAGTGCTGGAGGCGATACGCGAGAACGAGGAAAGAGCTGAATTTCTCGGCTTCAATGTCAAGAATTGCAAGTGGAAGGCCTTCATCATCTCCTCGATGTTCACAGGCCTGGGTGGTGCCCTCTGGGTGAGCGGCAAGACCTTCATCTCTCCTGACGGAGCTTTCCACTGGTCTCTCTCGGGGCAGATCGTCGTTATGTGTTTGCTGGGCGGTAAGGGCACCCTCGTCGGCCCCATACTCGGCGGGGCCGCCTACGTGTTCCTCGATTCGCGGCTGAGCACCTTCATGCCTGGCTCCTGGCAGATCGTGTTCGGGGGGATCTTCATCATCTTCATCCTCTTCTTCCCCGGTGGGCTTTACGGGTTGATAAGAAGGTTGACCCGACTCATTCGGCGAGGCACGGGAGGAGCGAATGCTTCTTCGTTGTGAAAACCTTTCAAAGGATTTCGGTGCGCTCAGGGCCATCAACCACCTTAGCCTGAGCGTGAAGGAGGGAGAGGTAAAGTCCGTGATCGGCCCCAACGGCGCGGGGAAGACGACTCTCTTCAATATGATCACCGGGCGCTTCCGGCCCACTGAGGGGAGGGTGTTCTTCAACGGAGCTGACATAACCGGCCTCAAGCCGGAGCAGATCTCCAACAAGGGCCTAGCACGCTCCTTTCAGATCACGAATTTCTTCCCGGCCTTGACTGTATGGGAAAACATGCGACTTGCGGTCCAGGCCCGGCATCCAAGGCGTACCTCCTACCTCACGGTGGCGGCGGGCATTGGCGAGGTGAACGACCGAACGGAAGCACTCCTGCGAAAGATCAATCTGCTCGAATCCAAAGATAAGTTTGCCAAGAACCTCTCACACGGTGACCAGCGGCACCTCGAGATAGGGCTCGCCCTGGGATTGGCTCCGAGGCTTCTGCTCCTGGACGAGCCCACCTCCGGGATGAGCATAGGCGAGACCAGGGCCACTATGGACCTGATACAGGAGATCTCACAGGAGCTGACGATCCTGCTCATCGAGCATGACATGGATGTGGTGATGACCGTGTCAGAAAGCGTGCTCGTGATACACTACGGCGAGAGGATCGCGGAGGGGACCCCGGAGGAGGTGGCCGCCGACCCGAAGGTACAGGAAGTTTATTTGGGTGGCCTATGAGCATTCTGGAACTTTCCGACGTCCACACATATTACGGGGATAGCCACGTTCTGCACGGCGTCAGCTTCCAGGTGGGGGAGCGGGAGGTCGTCTCCCTTTTGGGCCGGAACGGCTCGGGAAAGACGACCACGCTGCGAACGATAATGGGCCTTACACCTCCCGGGTCGGGAAGCATTCGTTTCAGGGGCGAGGAGATGGCTGGCCGACGCCCCCATGCCATCTTCAGGTGCGGGATCAGACTTGTCCCGCAGGGGAGGGGGATCTTTCCCAGCCTGACCGTTGAGGAAAACCTGAGGCTTGCTATGACCATGGCCACGGTGGAGGACGAGGAAGAAGCCCTGGAACAGGTTTACCAGCGCTTCCCGATCTTCAAAGAAAGGCGCAGGCAGAAGGGGAGGACCCTCAGCGGGGGGCAGCTGCAGATGCTGGCCATAGCAAGGGCCATTGTGGGTGAGACGGGTCTCATTCTGATGGATGAGCCCAGCGAGGGCCTCGCCCCGCTGATAGTGAGGGAGATCCTCGGCTTAGTGGTCGAGCTTAAGGAGAAAGGGGCTACCATTCTGCTGGCCGAGCAGAATCTCAAGCTCGCGATGGCTGCCGCTGACCGGCACTACATAATTGAAAAGGGTGTGGTGAAATTCGAGGGCACCACAGCCGACCTCGAAGAGAAGGAGGAGGTCATCCGGGCTTATCTGGGAGTGTACAAATAGACACTCCCACGCCAGCGGGTGATCCCGATAGATGAGCGGGTGATGATCATCGAAGACGAGGGGAATATCGAGCACGCCCGTCTGGCCCCGGGACTTTAACCCCATTCATGGTCTTTACCCCGAGACTCAGAAAGTTCCCCTCTTCACCCCCGTCCGCGGCAGATAGGGCCTTCGCCGGGCAGTACTCATCGGCCGCACTGGCCGGGCGGTCCCGCCTCTGAGGCATCGTCGGGGTTCACTTCGGCCGCTGGGGCGGCGGCCCCGCATTCATGCTTTAAGAGGCCGAAGGGCCGGTTTTTTTCTAGGACAGGACATGCTATATTTCTGTTCGGCTATTTCGAGAATAATCGGTGAGGATAAGCTGGGCACAGAAGACATTTGAGGAGAGCTCAGAGGGTATTGGAATAATCCCGATTCAAAGGACCTTTTCACGAGCATCTGAGGAGACCCGGGCATGACGTATGGAACGATGGAGCGGGATGGTGAGGTGAGGGTTGATTATGAGCGCCTGAGGCGGGAGCGCCTCTCTTGAGCCAAGGCTGCGCTTGAGAAGTCGGGCATGGGCGCCTTCTTATGCTTTGACAACAACAACATCCGCTATATCACGAGCACGAGGCTCGGGCCGTGGACCGATGACAAGATGTGCCGCTTCTCTATCCTGCCCCTCGGGGGCGAACCCTACCTCTTCGAGGTTGGAAGCGCCGCACGGGTGAAGGAGCAGCTATGTCCCTGGCTGAAGGGGAGGGTGCACCCTTCGGTCACCTGGATGCGGGGAGTGGTCCCCTCGGAAGTGGGCGCCGTGGAGCAGTTCATGAAAATACTCAAAGAGGTGCTGGGAGGCCACCGCGCGCTCGATAAGCCCCTTGGGATGGACATCGCGGATGTTCCTCTCTACAAGGCCATAACCGGGGCCGGAATCCAGGTGGAGGACTGCCAGGAACCTCTTCTCGATGCAAGGATGGTCAAGACGAGGGACGAAGTAGAGCTCCTGAAGCTCTCGGCTGCCATGGTGGATGCCGCCTATGACGGCGTCGTCAGGTTCATAAGGCCGGGCGTCAGGGAGAACGAGATAGTCGCCCTCATCAACGACACCCTCTACGGCATGGGGGCCGATGAGGTGGAGAACGTTAATTGCGTCACGGGAGACCGCACGAACCCCCACCCCCACGATTTCTCAGACCGCATGATAAGGCCCGGAGACCTCATCTTCATAGACATACTCAACGTATTCAACGGCTACCGCACCTGCTACTACAGAACCTTCATGTGCGGTGAGCCGACGGCCGAGCAGAAGCGCATCTACAAGATGACCTATGACTGGCTCTATGACTCCATAGGCGTTGTCAGAGCCGGCGCCACGACGGGTGCCATCGCAGCCAAATGGCCGAGCGCCCAGGAGCTTGGCTACAGGGATGAGCGGGCCGCGCTCTTCCTTCAGTTCGGGCACGGCATAGGGATGAGCATCTGGGAAAAGCCTGTGGTGAGCCGCCTCTTCTCCCTGGATAATCCGTTCCCGCTGGAGGAGAACATGGTCTTTGCGCTTGAGACCTGGGGAGGCTCCCCCGACGGCTCTTTCGCCGCACGCATAGAAGAGGAGATCTGGGTAAAGGAAGACGGCTGCGAGGTGCTCACCAAGTACCCCTGCCATGAGCTTGTCGTCTGCGGCTGAGGGGTTCCTGCAGCATCTGGCATAAGAAGGGGTCGTCATCGGTGAGGGAGAACGCGGCATTGAGCTCATCCATAGCACGGTCCCCCAGGGGTGCCGAAGGGCGGGAACAAGCGGGTTATGGGCTCACCGACAAGGGCTTTCCGTCCCCACCACGAGAGCGACCTTCTAGGCCATAACAGAAGCTCGTCAGAGATTCGAGCAAGGCGGAAAAAGTAAAAAGCTACAAACAATAAAGGAATATACTTACTAGTTTGGCAGCCTATCTCAAATACCTCAGTTTGTCAACATCTCCTTCCAAATCTTCCGCAAAAGGCATAGCCCTGGAGAAGCAGCTTTCTGAATTCAATACGATATGGAATCCCTTCGAGTTTGATAGAGCTAGCTATTAGCAGCCCTCCTGGAGGTCAGCGTAAAGACTGAAGGTTGTTGATGAGAAACCCAGCGATCAAGGCTGGCTGGCGGCTGCTTTCAAAAGGTTTTCGGAAGAGATCTTAGTGGAAAGCAGGGTCTTCCCGAGGTCTCAAAATACAGACCAGTCACCATAGCCCCGCGCCTCGTGCACTTTTTCTTGAGAGAAAGGCAAGCAGAGCCTTGGTCCTTGGTTCCACCAGAATTGAGAAGCCGGCATCTTTCCGCCACGCTTGTTCTTGACAGGCTGACCTGAAAAGAATAGGATTTCTTTGCGATACGGCTGCAAGCTCTCTAAGGGTTTCCCTTGACCTCAAACTGGCGATAGCTTTCTTTCTTGGACGCATGACCGAGGAGAAAGTTCGCTAATCTCTCATCCTGGCTCGGACGTATATAAGCCAGCTCGTCTCTCACCCCATCAAAGAAGATAGCTAGGCGCTCTTGAACTTCTGAATGAGGGCTCGAAATACTGAAATTGAGCAGCGCTTGAAGGGAGGAGTTGCCATGGTGGAATTTGTCCTTAGCGATGAGCAGGTGGCACTTCAGAGGCTTGCCAGAGACTTCGTAAAGAGAGAGCTGAAGCCTGTGGTAATGGAGCGTGAGAAAATTCAGGACCCGAAGGAGCGGATGCCCTGGGACCTCGTGGAGAAAGCCTCGAAACTCGGCCTCAGGACCCTTCCATACCCGACAGAATATGGAGGCGGCGGCCAGGATGTGCTGACACTTTGTCTTGTGGCCGAGGAGCTGGCCGTGGGTGATTTGGGGTTTTCGGTCATCTTGGACCAGACCTGGAAGCTGGCCCATATTCTCTCTCACGGTACCACAAAAGAGCAGCGGGACAGGTTTCTCCCCAAGCTCTGCAGCGACCATAGGTTTTTAACGGCCATCTGCCTCACCGAGTCCGGCTGTGGTTCGGACCATCAGGGGCTCTGGGATGATCCCGGCATAGCCCTCAACACGACGGCGAAACTGAAGGGGAATGAGTATGTGATAAACGGTAGCAAAATGTTCATCTCAAACGGCGGCGTTGCCAGGCTTTACGTTCTGGCCGCGCGTCTCGACCTGACGAAAAAGCTCACAGAGACTCTGACCGGCTTTCTGGTTCCAGCCGATACTCCAGGTTTCACAGCGGGTCAGTTCCACAGAAAGATAGGCCAGCGGTTGGTCATGAACGCGGAGCTCTTCTTCGACAACATGAGGGTTCCCAAGGAGAACTTACTCCTGGGCGAGGGCAGGATGATGGAAATCCGGGGGCGCCTTATGGCCTGCGGCAAGCCCGAAGCGGCTGCTACCACTCTGGGTGTGGGGAGGGCGGCGTTTGAAGATGCGTTGGAGTATTCTCGGGAAAGGGTCCAGGGCGGAAAACCCCTCATAGAGCATCAGACCATAAGCTATATGCTTGCGGATATGGCCATAAAAATCAGCGCCGCCCGAAACATGATATGGAAAAGCGGCTGGGCCGTGGATAACATGGATCCCTACGACCCGAAGCTGGGCTGGATGTGCAAAATATTCGCCTCAGAGGTTTCTTTCGATGTTTGCCGGAGGGCCATGGAGGTCTTTGGCGGCTCGGGGATAATGGAGGACTTCCCCATGGAGAAATATCTCAGAGATTCCGCCACCTTTCTGCACTCCGACGGTACAAACCAGGTGCTGCGCCACAGGGTCACCCTCTCGCTCAAGGGCGCCCCCATGATTCCCTGACGGAAGTCCGCCGGTCCACGTCCTCGAGCCGCACGAGGCGTCTCGTCCTTGTGGGAAGGCCGTGCCCCGGGCGCACCGAACCTGCTCCGCCATTGGATGTTGTTATTGACGCCACGGATAAAATCTCAGGGGCACAACGCTCTTATTTGTGCGTGATGCCTCAGCTCATGGTATCCGATGAAACGGATACGCTCGTAAAGGGAAAGCTTGCCCAGCACAGGGTGCTGGAAGGAAAGGCGGTCCATATCCACATCTTTGAACTCGGCGAGGAGACCGGCGGTCTCCCCGGGGAGCGATCGCAGGGGGGAGAGAAGCTCATTGAAATCCAGCCCATGGGTCGGGATGAGAGCTTCGGGTGCCTTTACCGGAGGTATTTTGGAGAGGTCAGCGATACTTTCGAAGAAATCAGGCCCTCTTTCGGGAAGCCCGGAGGGCTCCAACGCGATTTTGCCTTCGGCGTGCTCGCGCAGTATCGCAAGCACTTGCCCTCGCATAAACTCCTCTGCGAGGACCAGGTGATGGGCCACCTCGCCCAATGACCACCCGCCCCCTTCGGGACGTCGCGCCGCCTCTTCGGATGTTATCCCCTCAAGCAAGCGAAGGGTTTTCTCGCGGATTCCTCTGATCTCCGCGAGAATCTCATCCAGCTTCTGTGCCCGTTCGGCTCTCATTCGGCAATCCCCCTCACCTCGAAATTACCACTATTTCCGTTATCGGATATTTATGCAGGTTCTCGATTCCGTCCTCCGTGATCACCGAAGTGTCGCCTATCCAGATGCCCTTGGTCTCCTCCTCGTTTGCCGGCCAGCCGACCACGTTCACGCATTGGTTCTTCGCGAAAACGAAATCTTCGTCCGTAACCTTGTCCCCCGCAGAGCGGATGTCGGGTCGCGAGTTGTAATTTGACCAACCGAATACGCAGGTCTTGGATTTGTAACCCGCTTTTTGAATCGTATCCAGGCACTGGCGGGTCAGCTCGGCACCCTTCACACCGGGTTTTATGGCTTTATGGAGTCCGGCGTGTGTCTTGGCGCCCAGATCGAACATCTTCTGGTACTCGGGCGTCGGGTCACCAATGAAATAAGTTCCCCATATCTTCCCGAAATAACCTCCCCAGCCAACGGCTATCTCGGTCATGACCACATCGCCTCTGTTTATGGGCGTGGTGAGGGCGAACGGATGAGCGTAGGCCATGTCCGGGTTTTTCATCGGCGTCGCCCCTACGTGGCCGAAGGGAACCTTTCCGTCCATGTCGTGTGCGGCGCGCAGAACCACGTTATAGAGGTCAGCGGGCCGAATTCCTGTGCGGGTGGCGCGGACCATGAGGTCGTAGGCGGCGTCCGTCATCTCGGCGGCCCGCCTCATGTACGCGAGTTCTTCCTCGCTCTTGACGAGCCTGAGCTCCTCGTACCATTGGGTGACGACTTCGAGCTCGGCATCCGGAAGCGCCCCCGTGATGGCGAGGTAGTGGTCGTGGGGGAGGCTGATGTTTGCCCAATGCATTGCTCCCACGACCCCGATGCGCTTCTTCTCCAGGCCGAGTTCCTTGAGTCTGTCCGCCACCCTGAGGGACGTCTGAGCCATGCCCCCGACGCGGACGTCTTTTATCATGGTCATCCGCCTGGCGTTCTTCAGGTGGTGCCCCCAGGTGACGAAGACTGTGGGGGGTTCCTCCAGGGGAAACACGACGTAGGTCTGAACGAAGGAGGCAAAGCTCGAGACATAGACCACGTTTGGCTGGGCCGGCTCTGTGCCGAGGTAGCCGCCTATGCCGTAAATAACGAGGCAGTCGAGCTTCTTCTCTCTCATCGCTGACCTGATGCGCGCATAACGGTTCTTGTACTCTTCATCCGAAAACCAGGGCCAAAAATTATTCACGCACGGCATTGCGGTATCCTCCTCGATAACCCCGCGGATGATAGATCATGGAGCCAAAATAGCTCTGCACAAAAGCTCAGCCTCCTATAGCGCGGCTGCTATCCTCAGCCGCCTCATGTTGTTTCCGCCATCCAGATGTTTTACGGAGAACGCGTCTCTCAGGAACTTTTCGAACGGCGCTTCTTTCATTATCCCCAGCCCGTGCGCGATCTCAGCCGCCTTGGATGCTATCTCGAAGGCTCTATCGGTGCAGAATGTCATCGCGGCGGGCACGAGTCTGCGGTCGGTCGGCGGGTGATCCATAGACCAGGCCACGTTCCATACCATCGTGCGCATCGCGTGCAGGTCGATAAACATGTTGGCCAACTGGCAGCCTATAAGCTGGTGCTCGATGATGGGCTTTCCGCACTGAACCCGCTCCTTGCAGTAATCCACAATCGCCTCGTAGGCGGCCCGCGCAACGCCCAGCGAGCGGGCGGCGTTCAAAATTCCATCGCTCGTGATGGACGCTCTGACGGCCGGGAAACCCTTCCCCTCAGGCCCCATCCTCCATTCGGCCGGAACTCTGCAGTTCTCGAAGATCACTTCTCCGCTCCGGAGCAACCTGAATCCCATCTTGTCGTGCAATCTGCCGAATTTTAGACCCGGGTGCCCGTCAGGGATCATAAAACAGCTGACCCCTTCGAGAATATTCTTGGTCTTATCCGTCCTGGCGAAAACGTAGTAAACCTTGGCGATTCCGGTGTGGGAGATATAGTGTTTCATCCCGTTTATGACGTAGTGGTCGCCATCCCTGACCGCGCTTGTCCTCACGCCCCCGTCGACGCCGGTGTAAGGGAGGAAGTTCTCGGAGCCCGCGTCGGGCTCGGTAACGCATACCGCATAAACGAAGGTGGGGTCCTCGCAATAGGCTTTAAGCCACTTGTTGCACATCGCCTCGTTGGTGACGTTGGGGTCGGTCAACATGTGGTAAAACTTACGCCCGTTCACGGGGATGCTCGCCAACGCGACGTCTCCCACGCCGAGCTCCTCGCATACCATGACACACGTGAGGGTGTCCTCGACCCCCATGCCTCCCCACTTCTCCGGTATGGCAAGCGTGCGCAAGCCGAGCTCGGACATTCTTTTCAGGAGGTCCATGCTGAAGCATTCCCCCGGGTCCGTCTTTTGGTCGAGCTCGGCGATGAGCGGCTTCGCCTCGTTGTTGACGAAATCCCGCGCCATCCTTTGGAGGGCCAGTTGTTCCTCTGAAAGTTTGAAATCCACCATTTGCGTCGCTCCTTTCACCGAAGCATCTTTTGATAAATCCGGAGAAGACTCGGGCGGAAGGACAAACCATTCGTCAGCGAAGCCCTTCTTCTTCAGCCCTCAGCAGCTTCATGAGCGCCCGGTCCCTCCTCTCCTTAGCTTTTCGAACCAATGCGGGCGTCCAGCGATAGAACCCTTTCCCGCTCTTCACGCCCAGCTCCCCCCTCTCGACCTTTTTCCTCCATAAGGAGCAGGGCACGGGGGAGCTGTTGATTATCTTCTGTACCCTCTCGCTCACGGTCAGGAGCACATCGAGGCCTGAGAGGTCACACATCTCGCACGGGCCCAGGGCGGCAGAGAGTCTGCCGACCCCCATCTTCCACAGGTCATCCAGTTCCCTGGGGGCTACGATTCCCTTCTCCAAGATGGAGCAGAGCTCACGCCGGATCGCGGCCGTCATCCGGGCCACGGCATAGGCGGGGACTTCATTCACGACAACGGGGACTTTCCCTATGGACCGCAGAAGGCGCCGGGTGGCCGCCACCGTCCGGGGGGAAGTCCGGTTTCCCCTGGGGACTTCCACTGCGGGGAGTAGGTAGGGAGGGTTGAAGAAATGGGTACCGATGACCTTCTGGGGCCGACTGGTGGCTGAGGCGATCTGAGAGATGGGGAGGGCGGAGGTGTCGCTTGCAAGGATTGTCCGGCGCGGGCATATCCGGTCGAGGGCTGAGAAGATTTCCTGCTTCAGGGGTAGATCCTCGGAGACGGCCTCGACAACGAAATCGGCCCCCCCGGCCGCCTCGGCCAGGTCGGTGCAGGGGTGGAGGCGCGAGAGGGTTTCCCTCACCCCCCTGCGGGTGAGGAGCTTACCCTTCCTGAGAGTCTCCAGGTTTTCCCTGATGCTATCCATGGCCCGGCGGGAGCTCTTCCTCGTCCTGTTGAAAAATCTAACCGGATAGCCCCGCTGGGCAAAGACCTGGGCCACGCCACTACCGATGAGACCGGCGCCGATTACCGAGATGCGCTCCATCCGCTAACCCTTTCTCTTCGGAAAGCAGAATTCAAAAGCCTTAGGAAGAGGGCTTATTATCAAATGCCCTCTGGCTTCATGGACGTGCGAGATCACGATAAGAGGAAACTCGCCCGGAACGAAATGCTGGCTCCTCCCCGCAGTCCCTTCCTAGAGCGCGGCGGCAACCTTCAGCCGCTTGATGTAGTTTCCTCCGTCCAGGTGCTTAAGGCAGAAGGAGTCCCTCAACAGTTTCTCGAACGGCGCCTCTTTCATGATCCCTATCCCGGCCGCGATCTCGGCCGCCTTGTGTGCTATCTCGAAGGCTTTCTCGGTGCAGTATGACATGGCGGCGGGCACGAGTCTGGGGTCGGGTGGCAGGTGGTCCATGGACCAGGCCACGTTCCATACCATCGAGCGCATCGCAAGGAGGTCGGTGTACATCCTGGCGAGCTCGGAGCCTATCACCCCGTGCCTGATGATGGGCACCCCGCCCTGAACCCGCTCCTTGCAGTAATCCACTATCGCTTCATAGGCGGCCCGCGCGACGCCGAGGGAGCGGGCGGCGTTCAAAATACCGTCGCTCCTGATGGAGGCCCTGATGACCGGGATGCCGTTTCCCTCAGGCCCCAGCCTCCATTCCGCCGGCACCCTGCAGTCCTCGAAGATGACCTCCTGGTTCCTGAGTAGCCTGTAGCCCATCTTGTCGTGGACCCTGCCGAGTTTCATGCCCGGGTGGCCCTCAGGGACCAGGAAACAGGTGCACCCTTCAAGGATCCCCTTTGTCCTGTCGGTTCTGGTGAAGACGCAGTAGAGCTTGGCGATTCCGGCGTGAGCGATGAAGTGTTTCATGCCGTTTATGACGTAGTAGTCGCCGTCCCTGACCGCGGCCGTCCTCACGCCCCCGTCCGGCTCCGTGTAGGGGAGCATGTTGTCGCAGCCCGCGTCGGGCTCGGTGAGTACCACCGCGTAGAGGAACGTGGGATTTTCGCAGAATGCCCGGAGCCACTTGTCGCGCTGGGCCTCCCTCGCGACTTTGGGATCGCTCAACATGTGGTAAAGCTTGCGCCCGTTCATGAGGCCGCTGGCCAACGAGGGGTCCCCCACACTGAGCTCCTCGGATACTATGAGGCACGTGACGGTGTCCTCGACGCCCATGCCGCCGTATTTCTCCGGTATGGCCAGTGTGCGGAAGCCTAGCTCCGACGTCCTCTTCAGAAGATCCATGCTGAAGCAATCCGCAGGGTCCGTCTTTTTGTCGAGCTCGGCGATCAGGGGCTTCGCTTCTCTCTCGACAAAATCCCTCGCCATCCTCTGGAGGGCCAGTTGTTCCTCTGAAAGCTTGAAATCCACCATTTATGCGTTACTCCCCTGAATATTTCATTGTCGAGAGGACAGGCGGAGCTTCCTCCGCCAGGGCGGCCTCGCGCAACCTCCTTCTCTTTGATATCTGTATGAAAACGGCGAGGACTCCAAGCCCGAATCCCGGAAGGTCCGTCCAGTACCCCGGATGGATGAGCATGACCGCGGATGCCAGAATGATCAAGCGCTCGGGTATGCTTGCCTGAACCAGCAGCCACCCCGAAAGCCCTGAGGCGAGAAGCAGGGCTCCGATGAAGGATGTGAGGGCGGCCAGTATCACCTTCTGATAACTGCCGACGAGCAGAAGGGAGGGCGCGTAGATGAACATGTATGGGACGATGTACGCAGCCATCCCCAACTTCATCGAGGTGAAGGCCGTTTTGATGGGGTGCGAATGCGCCACTCCCGCCGCCGTATAGGCACCAAGCGCCACCGGTGGTGTAACTCCCGACACGATCGCGAAGTAGAAGCAGAAGAGATGCGCCTGGAGAGGCGACACACCGAGCTTCTGAAGAGCGGGCGCGGCCACGGAGGCGGTCAATATATATGCGGCCGTCACCGGAAGCCCCATGCCCAGGATGATGCAGACGACCATGGTCAGGAGAAGGGCTAAAAACAATTGACCGCCGGAGAGCTGGATAACGAGGGCGGAGAATTTGAAGCCTATACCGGTCATCGTGATCACGCCCACTATGACTCCCGCCGTGGCGCAGGCCGACGCCACCTCCATCATCGACCGGGGCCCCTCGGCGAGAGCCTTGACGATTTTCCTTATCCCCACGCGGCTCTCTTTCCTTACCCAGGAGACCCCCACGGCAAACACCATGGATACCAGCGAGGCGCGAATGGGGGTTGAACGCTCGATAGCCAGGACGTATATCAGGGCGAGAACAGGGATCAGGAGATAGCCCTGGCTCAATATTACGTCTTTTATTTTCGGCAGCTCAGCGCCCTTGAGTCCTCTCAGGCCTAATCTTGCGGCCTCGAAATCGACCATCCAGAAAAGAGCGCTATAGTAGATCACAGCCGGAACGAAGGCCGCTATCATGACCTCGTAATAGGTTATGTTTATCATCTCGGCCATGATGAAAGCGGCCGAGCCCATGATCGGGGGCATCAACATCCCGCCGCAAGAGGCAACGGTCTCGACGCCGGCGGCGAAGTCGCTCCTATATCCGGTCCTTTTCATCAGAGGGATGGTGAGCGTCCCCGTGGTCACGATGTTAGCTATCCCGCTTCCGGAGATGGTGCCGAAGAGCATGCTCGAGAAGACCGCCACCTTGGCCGGGCCGCCGCGGGTTCTTCCGGCGACGGCATAGGCCAGGTTCATGAAGAAGTCACTGACCCCGGTCGCGCGCAGGAAGGCTCCGAAGAGGACGAACAGAAAGACGTAAGCTGAGGAGGCGTGCAGAGGTATGCCGAAGAGCCCGTCCCCGCTGAGCATGTAGCCGAATATTCTCGAAACGCTCTTGCCCCTGTGGGCCAGGAGGCCGGGCATGTAAGGGCCGAAGTAGGCGTAGAGGAGAAATATCACAGTGATTATCACCAGGGGCAGCCCGAGAAGCCTCCTGGTCGCCTCCAGTGTGAAGGCCACGAGCACGATTCCGATTATTACATCCAGGTTGGTGGGCTCGACCCCTCCGGAGAGCTCGATCTCCCTGGCGTGGAGGGCAACGTAGATGGTGCCGATGACGCCCAGGACTATCATTACAAGGTCTACTGCAGAGGGCCGCGTCGCGGGAGACCGCTTCCGACCTCTCAATAATACAGGGACGATAGCGGTCGCTATGAGAAGATGGACCGCACGGAGGACGAGCGGATGTACGGGACTGTATCCCAGTGTGTAGACGTGGAAGAGGGACATAGCCACGTTGAAGATGATGAGGCCTATCGCGAAAGGACCGGTCAGGCTCCTGAGAATTCTTGTCCCGGCCTCGGTTGCCTCGACCTCAACCTCCGGCGGCTTCTGTCCACCCTGTGCCACGGCACGCGCTCATCGGGGAAAGCGAGGGGCTACTGCTACTGGGTAGCCCCCCGCCCTCCGGATTTGAGGTAAGTCTCTACTCTAGGGCAGAGTCTTCAGGATCTTGAAGCCTTTCTCTTTGTAGAATCTGACGGCGCCCGGATGTATCGGGGCTTGGTTGGCCAGCTCTATCATCGAGGGATCGAGCTGCTTCGCGTAGACGCCCATGATCTTCTCGAGCTCTTTCTTGCCCTCGAAGGTGACCTTGATGATCTTGTAGGCGAGGTCGGGGTCGAACTCGGGGCTCACGTTCACGGGCGAGAACCAGCCCACAGAGTGACCGTCCTCCTTGAGGTTCTTGTAAATCCCCGCTAGGTCCTTGTTGGGGAAGTACCAGGGGTATTTTTCGCAGAATTTCTTCACCTGCTCCTCAGTCAGGAAAAAGAAATTGACTTTGTGGGTGAGCTCCAGGTTCTTGAGTGAGGGCCAGGGAGAGATCGTCGATACGCTGGCGATATCTATGAGCCCGTCCTTCTGCTGTCCCAGGACGTCCCCCCAGGAGGCGTTTATGAACTTCTTGGGCTTGATGCCGAAAAGGTCCAAAGTCAGCCTCCAGACGGTGTCGGCTGGACCGCCGGAAGGGCCGGGGCTGAAGATCTTGCCGTTAATGTCCTCCAGTTTGTCGATCTTCAGGTCCCCGAGGGTCCACGTCGGCGTGGTTCCCTTGTACCACGGGAGCAGGATCCTCGCCCTCGTGTACTTCTTCCCCTTAGCCCAGGCCAGGCCGTGCCTGGCCTCGTAGAGGGTCGAGGAGGGGCCCCAGCCCATGTCAGCCTCTTTCGCTTCGATCAGGCGGACGTCGGCGATCCCGCCGCCGGTGGACTCCACGGTGATGTTCAGGCCCGGAATCTTTTTCATCAGGAAGCTGGCCCACACGCTCGAGGCCATCATGAGCGTGCCCCCGGGGCTCGCGGTGGCGAAAGTGATCATCCACTCCTTTGCGGCCCCGGCCTGGCCCGGGATGAGTGCCAGGGCCAGGAAAGCCACCAAGATAATGCAGAGTAAAGATTTCCTTTTCATTGTTCACTCCTCCCTTCGGATAAGAGGAATATTGAACTACCCGAACATATGACCGCTTTCCTTCGCATGGATGGCCGATTTGGCGCTGGCTGTGCACCTTTATTTGAATTTAGCTCAGGGGATTTCGATTTACTCGATTCCCAATTCCCTCAGCTTCTCAGCTTTGGGGATCCCGGTTCGCACATCCCATCCCCTCATCGAATAATACTCATCCAGCATGGGCTCAAGGTCAACAGTGTGGCCCTTTGAAGGTCCGGCCGTGAGAGTCTCTTCCAGGAACCTCTTGGGAAGGGTATCATCCTTGCGCCCGATGCCCTCTCGGACATTGAACATCCTCTCCAGGTTGACTATCCTTTCACCCGCCTTCAACAGGGAAGCGCCGTCTATGTCGAGCCCTGTCACCTGGTTATAAATACCAGCGATTCCTTCTGGGCTTGCGGTTTTGCCCCGGACAACAAATTTGCACATCCCGAGGGCGTCCTGGATGGCTCTCATCTCCTCGTACCATTTGACCAGCTTCCCCTTGCCCGCCGGGGAGAACCGGTTGGCTGCCTCTTTTGTTCCGAAGAGGGCCTCGACCTGCTCCGGAGGCATGCTGCCAAACTCTACCATCGGGGCTGCTCTCATGTGGTCGCCGCCCCTGGAGGCCACAGCATAGCCCAAACCCCAACCGTGGAGCCCCCTTGGGTCGTTAACGGGCGGCTCCATCCCCTTGACGTGCAAGGCAAAATCCTCAGAACCACCTCCTATGCTCTGGGCGGCCCGCCAGGAGCCTTCGGCGAGCAGGGCCCCGAAACCTTCCCTTCTCCCCACCTTCTCCGTCAGTTCGAGGATAGCTTGGGAATTGCCCCATCGGAGGTCCAGGCCGTCTGTATCCTCCTGGGTGATCAGCCCCTTCTCATAACACTCCATGGCGAAGGCGAGGGTGGAGCCCAAGGAGATGATATCTATCCCGAGCTTGTTAGCCAGAATGTTGGTCTTAAGGATGGAATTCAGGTCCCCGTTGCCGCACATGGAACCCAGATGCCCGGTGGCGGCAAATTCCACCTTGGTCCCGTAGTAGACCTTAGATGGGTCATCCTCCTCTCCGATGAAATAGTGGTTGCACGCGACGGGACAGGAGAAGCAAGACCTTCTCTTGACATAAAAATTTTCGGCTAGAGCTTCCCCTCTGATACTTTCTATGCCCTCAAATTCTCCGAACTGAAAATTCCTCGTCGCCAATATGCCCATATTGTGGCAGTTAATGCCCTTCCCAGGGGTACCGTATTTGATGACGTATTCATACCCCCCGGCCTTTGCGCCGCCCAAGAACGCCTCCCTGAACTCCTGGGCGCTTCGCAAGAGGGCGTCCGGCTTCGCCACCCTGACCCCGTTGGTTCCCCTCGCCACAAGGGCCTTGAGGTTCTTGGAGCCCATCACGGCGCCCATCCCGCATCTTCCCCCGGCTCTGGCCCAATCGCTAAGGACGTTAGCGTATCTGACAAGATTTTCTCCCCCAGGGCCTATCGCCGCGACGCGCGCGTCGGGGTCTGAGATTTCATACCTCAAGGCCCTCTCGAGCTCGTAGGTGTCTTTGCCCCACAGGTGCTGGGCATCCCTGATGCTCACCTCGCCATCCTTTATCCAGAGGTAAGCGGGCTCTGGAGCCCTTCCCCGGATTATGACGAGGTCGTACCCGGCTCGCTTCAGCTCTAACCCGAAGAACCCTCCTCCGCATCCATCTCCATGTATGCCCGTGAGGGGCGATTTAGCCGCCACGGTCCAGCGACAGGCGCCCGGGGCAACGGTCCCGACCAGAGGGCCCACGCCGAAGAGGAGGACATTCTCGGGGCTCAGGGGGTCTACCCCGGGCCCCACAAGCTCGTAAAGCATTCTGGAGGTGATCCCCCTCGCGCCGATATAATTGAGCGCCGTGTGCTCCTCAAGGGGCCTTTCTGCTATTTCCCTCCGGGTAAGGTCGACCTCGAGAACCTTCCCCATATATCCACCGAACGGCATCCGGGAGCCCTCCCTCATGAGTGGGCACTGATGGTCGGGGCGAAAAGCTTCTGCAACTTCATCCCTTTCCTCATGGAGAGTGCCTGCCCCAGGCCCACAAACTCGATGGCCTCTGCGGGACAGTGCAGAGCGCACTTCGGGTCGCCGCCGCAGAGGTCACAATTGACCCTCACCACAGGGATATTGACCTCCAACTCCTCGGCCCTCAACACTTTGATCCTCGATTCGGAAGGCCCGACGCCCTTCTCCATGGCGCAAACAGTCTCACAGATCATGCAGCCGGTGCATTTCTCAAGGTCAACAAGCAGGGGTTTTTCCATAACGTTCACCGGGAGACGCTCCTCTTTCAATTCAGCGATGTGCTTACTCTCCCTCCATGGCGCCTCGGGCAACCGATTTGAAGGAGATTCTCTATTCTAAGGTCTTGGGGATCTTGTAGCCTCTCTCCTTATAGTATCGGATGGCGCCCGGATGTATGGGAATTTGGTTGGCAAATTCTATCAATGAGGCGTCAAGCTGCTTCCCATAAACGCCCATGATCCCCTTGAGCTCTTCTCTGCCCTCGAACGTGACGTTGAGGATCTTGTAGGCGAGGTCAGCATCAAATTCAGGGCTTACTAAGACAGCGGAGAAGAAGCCCACGGAGTGACCCTCCTTTTCTTGGTGCTTGTAAGACCCTGCCTTGGTCTTGCCGGGGAGGTAGTAGGGGTACTTTTTGAAGAAGCTCTTGAGCTGCTCGTCCGTGAGGTATAAGAGGTTGACCTTGTGGGTAAGGTCGAGGTTCTTGAGAGCGGGCCAGGGAGAGATCGTCGATATGACGGCAACGTCTATGAGGCCGTCCTTCTGCTGCCCGATGGCGTCTCCCCAAGAGGCGTTTATGAATTTCTTCGGCTTAATGCCGAAGAACTCGATCATCAGCCTCGTGATCCCGTCGGCTGGACCGGCAGAAGGCCCGGGGGTGACGATCTTGCCGTTGAGGTCCTGTATCGAGTTCAGTTTCAAGTTCCCGAGGGTCCATATCTCGGTCGCTCCCCGGAACCACGGGAGCAGATACCTCGGCCTCGTGTATTTCCTGCCCTTGGCCCAATCCAGGCCGCGCCTGGCCATGTAGAGGTTCGAACAGGAGGCCCAGCCGATGTCAGCCTCTCGCGCTTGGATCAGGCGTATGTTGGCAGTCCCGCCGCCGGTGGATTCCACGGTGATGTTCAGGTCCGGAATCTTTTTCATCAGGAAGCCGGCCCAAACGCTTGAGCCCATCATGAGAGCGCCCCCCGGACTCGCGGTGGCAAAGGTGAGCATGTGCTTCTTTGCCGCCACGGCATGGGCGGGCATCAGTGCGAGAGCCAGGAAGACCACTAGAATAATCCAGCGCAAGGAGCTCCCTTTCATCGCTTCCTCCTCCCTTCGCATGACAAGAATATTAAACGACCCGACATGGACGCTTTCCTTCACATGGAGCAGGCCCTTTAGCCCGGTCTCCCCCTATCTTTGCGTTCCACACCGCGGCATGGACTCAAAAGAAAATAATTTCGAGAGTGCCCCGACCTCGGGCTTTGCCTCAGGGCGTCTTCAGAAAGGGCAAGGCTTGTTATCGCTATCTAGTCAGATGAGACCCCAGATGATCCAGCAAGGGTATTTGGGAGTCATTTCTTGAAAGATATTGACTCATCCGGAAGCTATTGTAAACTTAAATTATTCTGAGTATATTAATCAGATTTTTTGAAAATAACCGGAGGGCAAAAGATGAGGCTCAATCACCTGGAGAGCTTCTACCTGGTGGCAAAGCACGGCGGTTTTTCAAAGGCCGCCAGGGCCGTGCCCCTCAAGGGGCAGCCGGCGTATCACGCCCATGTACAGAGCCTGGAAAAAGGCCTTGGCACCAAACTCTACGAGATGATCGGGAAGGACTTCAGGCTCACGCCGAAGGGGAGGGCACTCTTCGAGTTCGCGGCTCCCTTCTTCGAGGAAATCGATAACGTCAAGTCCTCCCTGCAAGAAGAGAACGAGGGCACTTTGACCGTCGCTTCAACGCAGGCCGTGATCATCCGGGACCTCGTTGATATCGTCCGGAAGTTCGCGCAGAGATACCCGAAGGTTGATTTCGCCCTGCTCAACAGGCCGATGCACCATATCCTTTCATTGGTGGAGGACGGGACGGCTGATTTCGGCCTGTTCGCCCATCCGCCCCTTCAGCTTGAGAAAGAGATCCTCTGCATCGAGTGGAAGCGCGGGGAGTTCATCCTCGTTCTCAGTGCGGGGCACCCCCTGAACAAGACGCGCCGGGTCGAGTTCGAGGACATAGCCCAGCATCCCATAATTACTTACGAGAAGGGAATGTGGCACAGGGAGATCATCGACGGTGTATTCAAGGAACGTAACCTCACGCCGAGAGTCATCATGGAGACGACCTCTGCGGAGATCATGAAAAGGTATGTGGCCGCCAGCATGGGGGTCGGCATCATGTCCGACATGGCTTTCAACCCGGGAGATGAGAAGAAGCTGAGGATGCTCCGGGTGGGAGAATACTTTGGCCAGGTACCCTGCAGCTTCTTCATGAGAAAGGGAAAATACCTATCCCCCTTCGCAAAAGACTTTATAAAGATGCTGTTCCCCGATTCCGAGCAGAAGAAGGGAGTGGGCTTCAGTCCATTGCAGGAAAATAGTCAGCCACTGCTGATCGGCTCCAAATGATTGGCATTATTCCCGGGGCCCTCTTCAGATGCTTGGCGCAAAGGAGGACCGATGGCTGAGAACTACCGGGTGCTTCCGAGCTACAAGAGGTTCAATCAAAAAAACAACGCGCTGATGCGCTCCCAGTGGGACCCCGTTCTCAATTTCATCCCCGGGAACTATGCGGCGGCCATCAAGAGGCACATAGAGAAAGGGGACAGAGGATTCGACCATCTGGATTATGCCTTTTGGGCCGGGAGCGGCACCGTGACCTCAAGCCTCGGCACCAACATGAACCGCACCGACTCGGGCCTCACCTCCTGGAAGCCCTTGGAGAGCATGTATAGCGTTCCCCCCGGTGTGGGAAAGTATCAGGTACAAGAGCCGGCCCGGATGCAGGAGACAGTTACGAAAGTTGCCCTCTACTTTGGGGCAGACCTCATGGCTTTCACCGAGCTCGATGAGAGATGGGTTTACTCCCACCGCTACCTTCCGGTTGAGGGTTTGAATCCGCCTGTGGAGCTCCCCGAGGGGTGCCGCGAGGTTATAGTTTTCGGCTTTGGGCTCGATTATGAGATGTGGAAGACGGCCCCTACGGCGATAATGTATGCTGAGACCCTCTGGACCTACTCCCGGATGAGCATGCTGGTAGGCTCCGTGGCCAAGTTCATAAGGAGCCTTGGCTACGAGGCCATTCCCTGCCTCAACGATACGGCCCTTAACATCCCCCTGGCCGTGGACGCAGGCCTGGGGCAGCCCTTGAGGATGGGGCTTGTGATAACCCCTCAGTATGGGCCGCGGGTACGCTTCTGCAAGGTGATAACCGACCTACCCCTGGGGGGAAAGAAAAAACACATGGATTTCGGGGTCATCGAGTTTTGTGAGGCCTGTGAGAAATGTGTCAAGGCGTGCCCGGGAGGGGCCATCCCCAGAGGGCCCAGAACAACAGAGGGCCACAACATCTCGAGCAACTCCGGGGTGCTCAAATGGTATCTCGATGCCGAGAAGTGCCGGACCTTCTTTTCCCGGGTGGGAACTAACTGCGGCATCTGCATGAGGACCTGCCCCTTCAACAAGGGCAGCGGCTCTCAGCATGACATCGTCAGGTGGTTCATAAAGAGATTTCCATCACTTGACTCCACCATAGTTCGCTTCGATGACTGGCTCGGCTATGGAAAAGGAAAAGACCCATATTTCTTCTGGGATGAGAGAGCCTGAGGAGCATGTTCCTGGCTGAGCTTGCATAAAGGAATTTACGTATGTCCGGGGGTGAGGTTCGCATCGTAGTGCCTGACGATTTCCCGCCGGTGCTTTCAGGAACTGAGGCCGAAAAGGCGCTCGAGAAGCTGGGTGAGCTTGAGATTCATGGGGAAAAAGCCCCTGATGAGGGGGTCCTTCTGAGGAGGCTGGGGAAGGCGGAATTTATCTTGAACATAAGGGCCTATACCAAATTTGGGAGAACCCTTCTCAAAAAGTGCCCGCGGCTTAAGCTCATCTCCGTCTGGGGGACAGGTCTCGACCACATAGACCTTGAGGCCGCAGGGGAGCTGGGCGTCGCGGTCTCCTATACGCCGGGAGTCGCGGCGTGGTCGGTGGCCGAGCATGCCCTCGCCCTCATCTTCTCCGTCGTGAGGAAGGTCCCACAGCAAGATAAGGCCCTGAGGGAAGGTTCCTGGGGCCGCGTCCCGATGATGGAGCTCCGGGGGAAGACCCTGGGGGTTCTTGGCCTCGGGGCAATAGGGAGGGAGGTGGTGAGGCTCGGAAAAGCCCTCGGGCTTCGGGTGCTGGCCTGGACTTTCAATCCCTCTGGGAAGCTCGCCCAGGAACTGGGAGCAGAGCTAACCTCTTTTGAGGAGGTGCTCGGGCGCTCCGATATCATCTCCCTTCATATTCGCCTCACCCCCGACACTCGGGGACTGCTGGGAAAGCGGGAGCTCTCCCTCGTGAAGGAAGGCGCCGTCCTCATAAACACGGCTCGGGGTCCGATAGTTGATGAGGACGCTCTGCTCGAGGCCCTCACCTCGGGCCGTCTGGCGGGGGCCGGCCTGGATGTTTTCTCCGAGGAGCCTCTTCGGCCGGGGCATCCCCTTACAGAGCTTCCCAATACCGTCCTTACCCCCCACTGCGCAGGGGTTACCCCCGAGGCTACCCTGGCCGGCCTAATGCTGGCGGTGGAGAATATAGAAAGTTTCCTGAAGGGGAAGCCGACCAATCTGGTGAGAGCACCCGCCGGGACCTAAGTCTTCTCCTGGCGCGAGGAGTCCTCTTCTCCTTCGAGCTTCTCCTCCTGGTGGCAGCAGGGGTCTCCCTTGAGAAGGTTCTCGGAGTTCTCAAAGAAGAGGTCTTCGCGATAGCCCTTGCGGATCGCTGGGTCCACCTCCTCGCAGTAGATTAGGCCCAGCTCCGGCACCCCCTCCTTAAGCCAGAGGTCGGCGAAAGGGCAATAATAGATGTCAGAGCTGCGCTGGTTCCCTGTCAGGCGCCTATCCGAGCGCCAGGCGGCTCGCATGGGGAGATTATAGTGGGAGACGAAGTTCTCCAGTGTCAGGGGAAGGCCCTTCTCCTTCACCCTTCGCCTTATCTCCTCCCCTCGCCTGGTGCCGAACTCCCGCAGGATATCCCTCAAGAGCTCGAGGCCCTCTTCTCCGAGGCGATCCCTTAGCTTGCGGGCCATGATGGCGTAAAAAGCCGCGAAAAATCGTGCGGACTCCTCGGCTATATCCTCTCTCTTTGCCATGACCTACCCTCCAGAAGGCTCGTAACCCATGAGCCCGCTCAAAAATTACTACATGGGGTCGCACTTTACAAGGGATTCATTGCCGGTGAAAGATTCGCAATAGAAAGCACGATATTCCTTATAGAGGACTTTAAATAGCTGCTGCTGAAAAAGTCTTCAGATGATGCATTATGTGTGGAGGTAGCAAATAGTTGGGGCAGACCTCCCGCCCTGTGGAGTTTCTCCCTCATGCTGATGCGCGATTTCTCTCCACCACAATGCTGAATGAGAACCTTCTCGGCCACCCCCAAGAAGAAATACTCACCTCTTTTCTGTCCCCAGCTCGCATGATCTGATGAAGCTTCCCAGGGTTGCATACCTTAAGCGCGATCCCTGAGGCCAGCCAGGGTGGTCATTAATGCAAGATTCTTCTGGATATCTTGACGATATAGAGTATCTGGAGTCTAATAAGCGAGCTATATTGCGCTGACGGCAGGAGGGGCTTTCGGTTCGGTCGGTGAGGGAGAACCCAAGAGAAGAGAGGACTTAATGTGATGGAAAAAAGAGCAAAGCTTAGAGAGCTCATAGAGGCCCCAAAGATACTCGTCATGCCAGGTGCCCATGACGGCATAAGCGCCAGGATAGTTGAGGCCCTCGGCTTCCAGGCCCTCATATGTACCGATTTCGGATGCTCGGCCGTCGTGCTCGGAAAGCCGGATTATGGCCTCATCAGTGTGTCCGAGATGGCCGTCCAGGTCCGTATCGTCTCGGGCGTGAGCGGCCTTCCGGTGCTGGGCGACGGGGGATGTGGCTTCGGCAACCCGCTGAATGTCTTTCGGGCCGTCCAGGAATATGAGCTTGCGGGAGCCTCGGGAATGACGGTCGAGGACCAGGTCTATCCCAAGCGCTGCGGCCACATGGAGGGAAAGCAGGTCATCGGCCGGGAGGAGATGGTAAGAAAGCTCAGGGCGGCACTCAAGGCGAGGAGCAGCAGGGACTTCATCATATGCGCGCGGACCGATTCCATCGCAACGCACGGCCTTAAGGAAGCCATCACGAGGGCCAATGCTTACGGTGAGGCCGGGGCCGACATGGTGTGGGCCGATGCGATGCCGTCGAGGGAAGCCATAGGGGAATTTGTGAACGGCGTCGGCACTCCCGTCATGCTCGCCTTTGTTGAGGGCGGCAGGACGCCGACCGTGACCGTGAAGGAGCTTGAGGCGATGGGCGTTGCCGTCGTGACCTTCGGGCTCTCCTCCATCTTTTCTTCGGCAAAGGCCATCTGGGAGGTGCTCTCCCTTCTGAAAGAAGAGGGCAGCACGGCACACTACCTCGACCGGATGATGGCTTTTGAAGAGTTCAGCAAACTGGTGGGCCTCCAGGAGATGAGAGAGCAAGAGACGGAGTTCGGCTCGGGATAGAGGCAAGCCACTGGGCCTGAGGCCCCCTTAAGATTTGATCAGCTTTAGCTCTGGAGCGAGAGCGTCTTGCCTTCACTCTCAGGGGAGAGAGTCTGTCAGCGCGGCGGAGGTAGCTTTCCCAGTCTGCTGGGGGCTCTCGCGATTTCCTGGCCTTCGAGGGAGGTGGAAAATTGGCGCGAAAGAGAGAGGCTCAGAAGCTCGTGACCATAGGCGCTGTAGGCGATGTGGCGATATCGCGCGAGAACCCCGCCGAGGCTTTCGCCCGGGTGATGGAGGAGCTTCGCTCTTCTGATTTCACCTGCTGCAACTTCGAGGTTCCCCTCTCCGACCGGGGAACCCCCGAGTACGCGAAGTTTGAGACCCTGCACGCCTCACCGGCCATGATAGAGGGCTTCACCGCAGCGGGCTTCAGGGTGGTCAGCCTGGCCAATAACCACTCCATGGACTATGGCCCCGAGGCCCTTCTCGATACCATAGAGCTCCTTGATGGCAAGGGCATCCTTCATGCTGGGGCCGGGAGGAGTCTGGAGGAGGCGAGGAAGCCCGCTTTCTTCGAGTGCTGTGGGATGAAGTTCGGCTTCCTTTCCTTCGCCACGGAGTTCCACACGGGCTACGGGGCTCATCCCCTTAAGCCAGGGATTGCGGCCATCCGGAGAGACGCCCTCTACGGGCCTCCCTACCTTAACCGTGAGGATGTGGAGGCGATGCAAGCCGCCGTGCGGGAGGCAAGGAAGAAGGCGGATTTTGTCATCACAGCCTTCCATTGGGGCCTCAGCCAGAGCAGAACCCTGACCCTCTCGCAAGTCGCTCTCGGGCGCGCGGCAATCGCAGCCGGCGCGAGACTCGTGGTGGGCCATCACCCACACGTCTTCCAGGCCGTCGAGGTGTACAGGAAGGCCCTCATCCTCTACAGCCTCGGGAACTTTGTCTTTGACCTGAGCCCCGAATTCTTGGGCCCGGCCACGAGGGAAAGTGTGCTCGTAAGAGTAAGGGTGGGGAACGGGGTGGTAAAAGACGCCACCATCTTGCCGGTCTTGCTAAATAAGGGAGGCCAGACACATATCCCGCCGCCTGGGGACCCCAAGGGACAGGAGATACTGGGAACCCTAAGGCGCCTCTCGGCCGAGCGCAAAACGCGACTCACGCTGAGGGGTGGGGCGGCCTATGTGAAGGTGAGCTCCTGAGGGAGAGCCTCTTCAGACGAGGGCCGAGCTTCTGAAGCCCTCACCCGTGAGCTCGAGGACGAAGGCCTCCATGCCCGCTATCCCACCCTCCACGATGTGGGCTATCAGTACCTCGCGCTCCCTTGCCACCCCGGCGTGGAGGTGGACCTTGGGTTTTCCGTCGGTCCACGAGATGCTCCCGACCCCTATCACCTCGCGGGTTCCGGTGAAAGAGGTCCGGTCGAAGTCCATGGGCATCCTTGAGTGCTTCCTGAAGCCGAGGACAAGGTCGGCCTCGGATAGAGCGCCCAGGAAGATGACGATACCCGTGCCTATCCCTTTTTCTCGAACGAGCGCCTCAAGGCCCTCTATGACGCGCTCCCCGGGGGAGAAGCGGACGGCGAAAACGCGCTGAACATTTCCCTCCTGGCACTCCATGGTGCACCTCCTGAATCATGAGGGGTATTTCTCTCGGAATCATCGCCCAGATGGACAGGGCCGTCCTTGAGCCGGTTAAGATAGACTGATATTTTCTGCTGAGGGGCGCTAACACCCGGCCCTATCCCCTTGGGCCGGACCATTTGCGGATGAAAAGGGCCATTATCTTAATGTAGCGGAGGAGGTCATCTATCTCGATGTACTCATCAATCCCGTGAATGCAGGCGAAATCTCCGGGGCCGAAGACAACGCTCGGGATTCCAGCCTGGTAGAGCCAGCCCGCATCTGTGATAGACCCTCTCCCTCCCTCCTCAACCTCCTCGCCCGTCACTTCCCGGTAAGCTTCTTTTAAAAAGCGGATGGCCTCATGATTCAGGTCGAGCTCCGTAGGAGGAAAGTGGACGGACTCCTCGGGGGGGAGCCAGGCGAGTTCAGGAGGGGAGTCCTTGAGCCAGGGGTCTGAGGCGGCGGAGGCCTTGACCGCGGCTTCCACCTCTTCTTTCACGTCCTCTATGCTCTCTCCGGGAAGATAGTAGAAGAGCACCCTGAGGCGGCACTCGTTCGGCATGAAGTGGGGGTTTCCGCCCCCTTCAATCGCATATTGGTTTATGGTCATGGAGCCCTTCCCGATGAGGGGGTGGGATTTGAAGACCCCCCAGTAGCGCTCGAGCTCAGAGAGGGCTTCCATTATCTTCGCCATCTTCTCTATGGGGTTGAAGCCCAATGTTCCACCTCCGGCATGGATGCAGAGGCGGCGCTGGGCACCGTGGCGCGGATAGGGCGGCCTTAGCGTTATAAAGAGGTTCGCGCAGCCCATGCCGGAGATGAGGGCCCTGGCCTTTGTGGATTCCCCCACCACTGCAAAATCCGCCCGAAAGCCCCTCTCGGTGAGAAGCCTTGTGGCCGGGCCGCTCGTCTCCTCACCGAAGACGCTCTCGAATATTATGTCTCCCCCGAGAGTGAGGCCACCTTCGCGGGCCGCCCGAACGGCCCAGAGCAACGCTATGAGGCCGCCCTTCATGTCCGAGGAGCCCCGTCCCCAGAGTTTCCCCTCTGAGACCTCCCCACCAAAGGGGGAATGGCTCCAGGCAGACGCCTCGCCCACCTCCGCCACATCTATATGGCCGTTCAGGATGAGAGCGCGGCCTTTGCCCCCACCCCGCATTACTCCCACAAGGCTCGGCCTCTCGGGCATGAGCTCCAGGAGCTCTGTCTCAAAGCCCGCGCCTTTGAGCTTCCCTTGGAGGCACCTCTGGGCCGGCAGGGCCCCCTCTCCCGGCGGGTTCACGGTGGGCAAGGCCACGAGATCCCGGACATCTTCTAGAATTTCTTCCTTGTGCGAATCCACGAATTTGTAGACCGCTTCAGCTTTCATATCTGCTGTCCTCTCTAATTTCGTGGCAGTCTCTGAGAGCTCGGGCCAGCGCTCATGCGGCCCTCAAGGCCTCAAGAACCTCCCGGGTTCTCGTGACAATGTCGGGGGAGGCGAAGATGTGGGAGATGAGGGCCACCCCGTGAGCCCCTGCGCGCAAGACCTCTTCCACCCTCTCTGTGGTTATCCCTCCAAGGGCAAAGACGGGGACTCTCACCCGCTTGCAGAGGCCTGAGATGGCTCTTATACCCTGAGGGGGGCCATACTCTGGATATTTCGTCTGGTAGATGGGGCTGAAGGTGATGAAGTCCGCCCCGTCTTCTTGAGCCTTGAGGGCCTCGGGCAGCCGGTGGGCCGAATACCCTATGAAGCCACGGAACCGGAGCTGCTCGCGGACGACCTTAACGGGGAGTGTGGCCGCCCCGAGCTGAACCCCCGCTGCGCCCGAGGCCAGAGCCACTTCTGCGGAGCCATTTATCAGGAGGCTTCCTCCATAGTCCTTTATGAGGGAATTCAGTTCGCAGGCCAGATGGAAGAGCTGGCTCGCGGGCAGGTCCTTCTCCCGGAGCTGTATCAGCCGCGCCCCGCCCTCAAGGGCTGAGCGCACGGCTCCCGCTATGTCTTCCCCGTGCACCTGGCGGCGGTCGGTTATGAGATAGAGCCTTTCGAGGGGCGGGGGCAAGGCGGGTGCCTCATCTGAGAGGGGAAAATTCAGGTGCCGATAACGCCCGTGAGGGGGCTCGAGGCGGTGGCGTAGAGCTTCCTGGGGATGCGCCCGGCCTCATAAGCCAGGCGCCCGGCCTCCACAGCCTTCCGCATGGCGACGGCCATCTTCATGGGGTCATCTGCACCGGCTATACTGGTATTTATAAGCACAGCGGTGGAGCCCATCTCCATGGCGATTGCGGCATCGCTGGCCGTGCCCACGCCGGCATCCACGATAACGGGCACCTTCGCCGACTCCAGGATTATCTGGAGATTAAAGGGATTCCTTATCCCGAGACCCGACCCTATTGGAGCAGCCAACGGCATGACCACCGGGCAGCCAAGCTCTTCGAGCCTCTTGCACACAATAACGTCATCACTGGTGTAAGGCAGCACGGTGAACCCATCGTCGAGCAGAATCTTGGCGGCCTTGAGAAGGCCCTCGTTATCGGGAAAAAGGGTCTTCTCATCTCCTATGACCTCGAGCTTGACCCAGTCGGTGCCCAGAGCCTCTCGCCCCAGGCGCGCCGTCACCACCGCGTCCTCCACCGAGTAGCAGCCAGCCGTATTGGGCAGGATGAGATACTTATCGGGGTCGATATAATCCAGAAGGGACTCCTTCGAGCGGTCGGTCAGGTTAACCCGCCGGATGGCCACCGTCACTATCTCGGCGCCGCTGGCCTCGATGGCCTGTCGGGTCTGCTCGAAGGAGGCATATTTTCCGGTGCCAATCAGGAGTCGAGACTTAAACTCCCTGCCGGCGAGTGTATAAGTAGATGTCATGACAGCTCCTTCCCTTCTTTTTTAGGTGGGGCGTAATGCGCGCCGGGCCCTAACCGCCGCCCACAGCCCTTATTATCTCCAGCCTGTCCCCCTCCTGGAGCTCCACTTGGGAGAACCGGCCCCTGGGGATGACCTCCATATTGACGGCAACGGCTATATGGGGCTGGCTGAGCTCGAGCCTCTCAAGGAGTTTTTCCACGGTGAGGGGCCCAGGAAACTCTCGAGGGTCACCATTCACTATGAGCCGCACCGATTGTAAAATCCCTCAAGATTTGGATTCACCTTCCCTCAACGGGAAAGCCCCTTACCTTTAGCAGAACTCAACCCGCAAGAGTCCCCGGCGTCACCTGATGGCTCCCCCTCAAGCGCCGGGAACCGACTGAAGCTTCCTGCAATCCAGATTCAGGGCTCTTCCTGGGTTAAGTTTAACCTTCTAAGAACATTATTTTCAATCCCTAAGAATCTGTCAAGGTCTAATTGCCAGAGCGGAGGCGCTCCCTGAAAGCAAATGTTTTGACTTGAAAAGATGCCGTAAGAAATGCAAAATTATATAAAAGCTTTTGGCAGGAGGTACGGGCTGAGTGCTTAGACCCGGTCTCAGAGTACCCGTAGAACATCCTCTCAGGCGGCTTCTCGGCGACCTCACAGCCACTAGCTTTGAGACGGTAGGCGCTTACGACAGGGAACTCATCTCCTATCTATCTGAGATGCTGGTAGATTTCGTTCACATCGATAATCTTTACTGCATAAGCGCCAAGACCGGCCGCCGAATGGAGTATGTGGTGGATATGCTCATGGGGGCCTCCGAGCCAGGGCCCGTTCCTGAGCGGGAGATGCGAAAACACATCGGAGACTATTGTCTTTTCTTCACGGGCTTCTATCCCGAGAGTCTGGCGGCGCGGAAAGTCGGTCCCGACTATTACGTGGAGCAAGGGAAGTCGGCTTACTGGAAGGTGTCCCTTTTCGATGAGCCCCAACCTTCGGCGGCCCTTTTCAAAAGGCTCTCAGATAAGTTTGAGTTGTGCGTCCGCGCGCTGAACGTGGAGAAGAGCTTTCTTCAGGACCCCTTCTATCGCTATCTCATGCGGCAGATAGGCTATTGAGCATCGGGTCGAAAGTGCCCGTAAATGACGGTAGTGTTTGGGGTCTGCCTTTCCGGGGGGAAAGATTGTGAGGACTCAACGCATCCTCTTATGGATTGTGCCTGCTGCCCTGGCGGTTTCCCTTGGTTTTGGGGCAGCAGCCCTCCGCGAGCCCGAATCATGGGCTCAGAGCGCTCCGCAGGGGGCAAAGCTTTCCGAGGACGAGGTGCTTGCCGAGGTCAACGGAACTCCTATCAAAGTAGGAGACATCCGTCGCCGCCTGGAAGGACTCCCTCCACAGGTGCGGATAAAGGCTCTCGCAGATAAGGATAAGCTGCTGGTCGAGCTCATCGGAAATGAGCTCCTTTACCAGGAAGCTAAAAAGGAGGGTCTTGACCGTCATCCCTCAGTGCAGCTCCGCATCGACAATATCCGTAAGGCTCTGGCCATTGAGCAATTGATAGACCAACGTGTTGTCGCGAAAGTGCAGGTCAGCCCCAAAGAGATTAGGGATTATTATGACGAGAACAAGGAACGTTACCGGCAGGAGGAGAGCGTTACGGCCAGCCACATCTTGGTCAGAACAAAGGAGGAGGCCCAAAGAGTTCTTGAGGAGCTGAGAAGGGGAAGGGATTTCGAAGCGGTGGCGAAGGAGAAATCGATTGATTCCACGGCTTCCAGCGGCGGAGTCCTGGGGACTTTCAGCCGCGGTCAGATGCTCCCGGCCTTCGAGAAGGTTGCCTTTTCCTTAAGGGTGGGCGAGATAAGTGAACCAGTCGAGACTCAATTGGGCTACCACATCATCAA
Source organism: uncultured bacterium (assembly GCA_964575845.1). Classification (GTDB taxonomy): domain Bacteria; phylum UBA8248; class UBA8248; order UBA8248; family CAZNSX01; genus CAZNSX01. The sequence continues at coordinate 143,886 of CAZNSX010000002.1, forward strand.
GGTTTCAGAGCACACTGAACCCCTTCAGCTCAGGTTCGAGGAAGTGGGAACGGAGATCGAGCAGGAGCTCCTTCAGCAGAAAAGAAGGGCGCTCTTCCAGAAGATGTTGAAGGAGCTGGAGGAAAAGGCCACTATTCGTATCCACAAGGAGAGGCTTGAGAAGCTAGGGGAAGCCCCCTAGGGAAAGGAGTTTTTGCTCTTCCATCCCTTCTCTTTGACAGTTCGGGCAGTAGCCCTTGAACTTGAGCCCCAGGGAGAGTAGGTTGTACCCCGAATGCCGGGCGGCTTCCTCCTCCAGGCCTTTGGGGCATTCGAGGTCAAGGTCTTTTATCTCCCCGCACCTCAGGCAGATGACGTGAGAGTGAGGGGAGGGGTTTCCGTCAAAACGGCCCATTCCACTCCCCACATCCAGCTTGCGGATAATATTGTGGTCTTTCATGAGCTGCAGGTTACGGTAGATAGTGCCCAGGCTTACGTTAGGGATTTTGACTTTGACGCGGTCATAGAGCCAGTCGGCCGAGGGGTGGGAAGGGGAGTCCTTGAGGACCTCCAGGATGACCTGGCGCTGCCTGGTTATCTTGAGCCCTCTACTGTGAAAATTCACTTTGGTGCTGCGCGGCTCCTCGTACATGGCTCCATCCTCTTAATAAGTCGGCTGGGAAAGCCTGGCCAGATTCAAAAAATAGCTATTATGAAAATTAATATAAAGCTTTGTGATTTTTTTATCAACTTCAAAATCATAAAAATGGATTGTCATCCATCAGCCCCCTTGCCTTGGGCAGAAGATTAGGGAATAATCGAATGGGAATGTGACGGGTGTTGGCATCCATGAGGGAGGCGGCTGAGGGGACCGCGGGCGAAGCTAGCGTTTTCACGCTAAATTTTTTCTCTTGACAGATACAACATCTTGTATGTATATTTACATGGTACCACCACATAATGGGCCGAAGTTCTCCCTCCCTGGCTTTAAAGTTACACATGGAGAGGGATTTTTCCGTTTTGATTGAGTGATTTTGAGGTCCTTATGGTTGAAATGGAAAAGGCAAGCAGTAACGGGCGCAGTCGATTGCTCCTCTTCGACACTTTGGTCAAGGAAAAGGGCATGGAGGTCGAGAGGGCTGCCCGTATCTCCGCCCGCATAGGCAAGGAGGTGCCAGAGGAAAAGCTCAGCCACATGAGCAGAGAGGAGATCTCCTCCCTCATCGAGGCTCGGCTGGCCGAGTTCGAGCCCGAGCCTCCGGAAGCCTCTCCTCCCAGTGAGGTGGAACTCGCCCTCACGCCAAATGCCATGGCGGTGCTTGCCCGCCGCTACCTCAAGAAGGGCCCCGACGGCAAGCCCTGCGAGAAGCCTGGGGAGATGTTCGCCCGAGTGGCCCGAAATATCGCAAGTGCGGAGCTCCTCTACGACCCCGATGCCGACGTCCCCTCCACAGAGAGGGCATTCTATGAGTTTATGGCGGGCTTGGAGTTCATGCCCAACTCCCCCACCCTCATGAACGCGGGTCGTGAGCTCCAGCAGCTCTCCGCCTGCTTTGTCCTCCCCATAGAGGACTCCATGGAGAGCATATTCGAGACCATAAAGGACACGGCCCTCATACATAAGAGCGGGGGCGGCACCGGCTTTTCCTTCTCGCGGCTAAGACCCAAGAACAGCAAGGTCAAAACCACCGGCGGGGTCTCGAGCGGACCCATCTCATTCCTCAAGGTTTTCAACTCCGCCACCGAGGCGGTGAAGCAGGGTGGCACCCGCCGGGGGGCCAATATGGGAATCCTTCGGGTGGATCATCCCGATATCCTGGGCTTCATCACCTGCAAGCGGGATAACTCCGAGATCACCAATTTCAACATATCGGTGGCCCTCACATCCGAGTTCATGAGGGCGGTGGAGCGGGATGAGGAGTACTCTCTCATCGAGCCGCACACAGGCCACGAGAGCGGGCGGCTTCGCGCAAGGGAGGTCTTCCGGCGCATAATGGAGGGGGCCTGGGCCAACGGCGAGCCGGGCGTAATCTTCCTCGACCGCATGAATGAGGGGAACCCCACCCCCGCGCTGGGCCCCATCGAGAGCACCAATCCCTGCGGGGAGCAGCCCCTTCTGCCGTATGAATCCTGCAATCTGGGGTCCATAAACCTGAGCCGGATGCTCAAGAGGGAAGGAGGGAAAGCCCGCATCGATTTCGGCGGGCTCGCGCGGGTGGTGGAGACGGCCGTTCGTTTTCTCGATGACGTGATTGGAGTCAACCGCTACCCCTTGGACGCGATAGAGAGGATGACCCAGGCCAACCGGAAGGTCGGCCTGGGCGTCATGGGCTTCGCCGATACGCTCTTCCGCATGGAGGTCCCCTATGACAGCGAGGCGGCCATAAAGGTAGCAGAAGAGCTCATGGGCTTCATCCTGGCCGCCGCGCGCAAGGCTTCAGGGGCGCTCGCCAGGGAGAGAGGCCCGTTCCCGAACTTCCCCCTGAGCATATATGCCGAGAGGGGGATGGCCCCCTTGAGGAACGCCACGACCACCACGATAGCTCCCACGGGCACCATAAGCATCATCGCCGGCTGCTCGAGCGGCATAGAGCCCATCTTCGCCCTGGCCTTCACGCGAAACGTGATGGACCGGGACGAGCTGCCCGAGGTTCACCCGTACTTCGAAGAGGTGGCCCGGAGGGAGGGCTTCTGGAGCCCTGAGCTCATGCAGAAGGTGGCGAGGCTGGGCAGGGTGAGGGGCCTTGAGGAAGTGCCCGAGCACTGGCAGCGGGTCTTCGTCACGGCCCATGACATAACCCCGGAGTGGCACGTGAGGATCCAGGCGGCATTCCAGAAGTACACCGATAACGCCGTCTCCAAGACCGTGAACTTCCCGCGGGAGGCCACTGTGGAGGACGTGCAGCAGGTGTATGAGCTCGCCTACCGCCTGGGCTGTAAGGGCGTCACCATATACAGGGATGGAAGCCGGGAGGAGCAGGTACTCTCCCTGGGGGTCAAGGAGAAGGCGCCGAAGGAGCCCCTGCAGATAAGCCCAAGGCCCAGGCCCGAGCTCATCTACGGGGCGACCTATCGGGTGAGGACGGGATGCGGGAACCTCTACGTCACCGTGAATGAGGACGAGACAGGCCGTCCCTTCGAGGTCTTCACCCAGATGGGCAAGGCCGGGGGATGCGCGGCCTCGCAGAATGAGGCCATGGGAAGGCTCGTCTCCCTGGCCCTGCGTTCGGGGATAGAGCTGCGCCAGGTCGTGAAGCAGCTGAAGGGGATAAGCTGTCACTCCCCCGTCTGGCAGAATGGGGAGAGGATACTCTCCTGCGCAGATGCCATAGCCCGCGCCCTTGAGAAGTACATCCTGAGGAAGGAGTCGAAACCGCCGATACCCATCAGCAAGGCGGTCAAGAGGATTGCCGGAGCCTGCCCCGAGTGCGGCTCCAGCCTGGAGCACGCGGAAGGGTGCCTTGTCTGCCGCTCCTGCGGGTACACGAAGTGCTGAAGGGGTTTTGCCGGGGTGAGCATAAAATCCGACAAGTGGATAAGGCGCATGGCTCTGGAGCACCGGATGATAGAGCCCTTCGTGGAAAGCCAGGTGCGCGCGGGGACCATTTCCTACGGGCTCTCCTCCTATGGTTATGACATCCGCATAGCAGACGATTTCCACATCTTCACCAACGTAAACACCACCATCGTTGACCCCAAGGACTTTGACGAGCGCTCCCTCGTTCGCGTCCAGCGGGAGACCTGCATCATCCCCCCGAACTCCTTCGTCCTCGCGCGGACGGTGGAGTACTTCCGCATCCCCCGCAACATCCTCACCGTTTGCGTCGGTAAATCCACCTACGCCCGCTGCGGCATCATCGTAAACGTGACCCCCTTTGAGCCCGAGTGGGAGGGCCACGCCACCCTCGAGATCTCCAACACCACCCCCCTTCCGGCCAAAATCTACGCCAACGAGGGCATCGCCCAGGTCCTCTTCTTCGAGGGTGATGAAGAGCCCAACGTCTCCTATGCCGATAAGAAAGGCAAATACCAGGCTCAAAAAGGGGTGACGCTTCCGAGGCTGTAGGGGGCGGGCTATCAGGCGTGCCGGGTCGAGAGACGCATGGGATTCGTGTTTTCGAGGTCGAAAATACCGGGCTACTGAATTGACCTCGGCATAGGCTGCAGCAATTGTAGTAGAGGTAAATAATTTATGACGGTTGAACTTCATATGCTGCCGGTTCCCGATGGTGACGCCACGCTAATTATAGACCGTTCGAAAGGACGGTCGTATTCTCTTCTTATTGATACCGGATTAGCAAAGGAAGAGGTGGTATCATACCTTCAGAGTGTCGGCATATATCATCTTGACCTCATAATTCTTTCACATCCAGACCTAGACCATCTGCAAGGGCTTTTATCCATAATTGATAACCCGTTAATTTCTGTTGACCGCATATGGTGTTTTGACCTTTCATTTTTGAAGGAATTTGTCACTACAGGGAAGTTGCCCCAGCCGAAAGATCCCACGCATAAGATTATCTACTTTAGGTTCGTAAGCACTTTAGTGGAAATGGATAAGGTGCTCAACATAGCTCGGGGAAAGAGAATCCCGGCTTTCCAAGTATCTGAAGGGTACAGAATAAATCTCGGTAGCCTTCATTTAGAAGTTCTTTATCCCTGGGATGGATTTTATAACGCTCTGCGTAGTCCGGTAAAGTTGAAAGCGCTGCTTCGCAAGAAATGGCCGGAGGACTGGATACCTCATGATTGGCCAAGGGACAATATTGAAGGCGAGCAATTGCCGTTTGCCCGTAAAATAAGAGTATCTCAAAAACAAGAGGTTTTAGAAAATCTCTTGGATAATTTTGAATCTGTTGATATCGAAGAAACGAACCCTTTAGCGGTTCCAGAGGTAGAAGAAAGCGAGGAATCAGAAGTAGACTTGTTGGAAAGCGGGAACGATAAAATATTCCCAATCTCACTGCTTGGTACGCTTTATAACAACTTAAGCATTGTTGTTAAGATTCATGTTCTGGGTGGGATTAACTCTCCTGTTATGCTTTTCCCTGGGGATTTGGCAGATTGGACTTATCTTATTAGAAGAAGGCTTTTTGACCTTACAGCACATATCTTTAAATACCCACATCACGGGAGTGCAGGACCATGGATCAGCCGACAACTATTCAAAAGATATCCGTTGCCGTTTACGAATTGTCCATACGGTCCATGGTGTCACCCAGATTGTTGTGATTGGCAGCACCGTCTCTGGAAAAAGGTATATAATTGTATTTTTCACTCTTGCAGTACTCCAGTATTTCGTGAAGTCGTACGACCAAGTCACACATTAGTTTTCCCGTATCCTTCACAAAGGTTGCCCCAAAATAATATGTTTGCTCAAGGCATGGGTAAAATCCATGCCAACCGAAGAGATGAGGCTTTCGGTACGTTAAATGACCGCAAAAATCCTCCTGTCCCGCATGTTCTGAAAATTGGCAAAGAAAAATGTAAAATCGAGGTTCTTGGTCATGGAAGAGCCTAACTTTTACATATATAGCCGGAGCAGCTCACGTCCGCGCTGTGACCTCTAGAAAAGCTAAAGTCGAGGCGCAGCCTCACCCTACCCGGCTACCTGTGAAAGGCCTACCTTCTTCTCCAGAAGGCAAGAAATCCTAATATCATTAGGACCAGGGCTAATAGTACCTTCATTTAGCGTACCTCGAATGTGGTAGTTGTGGTAGGTTATGGACCGAGCAGCGGCTTTCTTATAGTGGGGGCGACCCACAATGCCCGGGCTGTGAGGGCGGCCCTCCCGTGAGGACTTTTTCAGCAGGCCCTTAAAGCCGGGTCATTTAGCTTTAATCTTTACAATATACGGACTAAGTATCTCTACCTGTTTCTCAAGTGGCATTCGGAACAATCGATTTTTGCGTGTTCTAATTTCATGTACCTCAGGTAACATGTCGATTAAATTATTGAGATAGTCAACTTTGATTGCAAAATTTACATTCTGAGGAATTATCCCAATTTTCTCATACAAATATTTGGCATTTAGAGAAGCGACAACTATACCAACCACTTCCCCATTTTCATTGAATAGTGGTCCTCCGCTATTCCCAGGTTGTATGGGATTACTGATTTGTAATGTACGAGGGTCATCCGCAATACCGTACAGGGAACTAATCGTTCCAGTTGACAGCTTTGCTGATTTTCCCAACACTTTACCTAAGGGAAACCCTAATGTAAAAACTTCCTGTCCAATTTTTATTGTTCTACTGTTCGCAAGAGAGAAAGGGATTTCGCCTGCACCGATATCAGCTAAATTGAAACCCTTTAACGCGAGAATTGCAATATCGTTTCTAGTGTCCTTCATCCTAACAGTTGCTGCCTTAATTATCTGTCCACCGGGAAACACAACTTCATATGATGTTCTGCCCTCAACAATATGATAATTAGTTACAACAAGCCCGCTTGCCGTTAATAAAAATCCACTGCCGACAGTAGGAGTTGGTGTTCCATTTGGAATCGGAGAACCGCCGCAGAGGTAGGCTTCTCCACTCATTCGTGTACCCCAAAATGTATTTGCCAATGAAGTCATTAAAAGAATATTTGCGCCTAGTTGAGCGGCTTTGTTTTTAAGTGAAGCTGTTGCATTGTGAAGAGCTAAATCTTTCGCCATAGTCCCCCCAAAGGAAGACGACGATTGGACTACGCCAAGATACTTGCATCCCTGAACATACACTGGGTTTTTTGTTATTCGCACCCTTATGGCTTTCTGTGTTAAGGTAGCCATGCAGCCAAAAAGAATAAAAAAGCCTAGCGAAATTACCACGAGTCTTATAACGGCCTTAAAATTCTTGGATTTCATTTCCGGAGCCCCTTGTTTTGGTTTCACTATGGGACCTTTAACCTTCTTCGCTCTTACTCCAGCTTTCAGGACTTCTCCATGAAATCTTAGGACCTTTTCTGGCACGCTGGCGAAGCTGAGGCACCTCCTCAATTGAAAATCTCGTCTTGCCCTTCATAGTCTTTCTCTCCACGACCAGCGGTAAGGCGGGAGGCTTCCCCTTGAAAGCTCCCCTAGAATAAGTGTAATTATTATCATCGTAGCTGTGTTGTCAATAAGAAAGCCATCTTCAGTAGGAAGGCTAGGGCCTGTAGAGTAGCCAAAATATCCCTCCTGGCCCGGATGTTATTGTTATAATAAGAACTGACAGCTTAAGGGCTCTCCCGGTACTGGGGGAGCAATTTTATGCGAGGCGAGATGCTCAGCCAGAGAGCGCAGGGAGTGAAGGCAGATACAAAGGGGCCCCAGGCCGAAAAGGCTCTTCCCACCCCCCGGCTAGTTGCCTGGGAGTCAACGAGGGCCTGCAGGCTGGCGTGCGTCCATTGTAGGGCATCGGCCCAGCCCGAGCCGGACCCGAGGGAGCTCACGACGGAGGAGGCTTTCCGCCTGGTGGACCAGATAGCCGAGGTCGCCAGGCCCATCTTCATCGTCTCGGGCGGCGACCCGCTCATGAGGGCCGATGTCTTTGATGTCTCCAGCTACGCGCGGGATAAGGGCTTCAGGGTCGTCATGTCCCCGAGCGGCACGGACCTGAACCCGGAGATCGTGACCCGGCTGAAGGCCTCCGGAGTGTCGGGAGTCTCCATCAGCCTGGATGGCTCCCGCCCCGAGGTTCATGACAGCTTCCGCCAGGTGCCGGGAGCTTTTGAGCGCACGGTCGCCGGCATCGGGGCCGCCCGCGAGGGGGGGCTCCCCTTCCAGATAAACACGACCGTCACCCGCCGGAACATGGAAGACCTCCCGGCCATGCTCCAGAAGGCCCTCGAGCTCGGGGCCGAGACCTGGGACGTCTTCATGCTCGTGCCCACGGGCAGGGGAAAGATAGAGGACAGCGTGAGCGGGGAGGAGTATGAGGAGATCCTCCGCTGGGTCTATAAGGTCTCACGTGAAGCCCCGATCCACATCAAGGTGACGTGCGGGCCTCACTATAAGCGCGTCAGCCGCGAGATGGCCCGGGCCGAGGGCGGCAGGGAAGAAATCGAGAGAAGCCGGGGCATGGGCGCGACACACGGCGGAAGGGCCGGGGCGAGTCCCCTGAGCTGGACCAGGGGCTGCATGGCGGGCGACGGGTTCTGCTTTGTGTCCCACCTGGGCGATGTCTGCCCGTGCGGTTATTTTCCTGTTGCAGCGGGGAATATCAGGGAGAGGTCCTTCAAGGATATCTATTACAACTCAAAGCTCTTCCAGGAGCTCAGGGACTATAGCCTCCTTGAGGGCAGGTGCGGAGTCTGCGAGTATAAGAAGCTCTGCGGGGGCTGCAGGGCGAGGGCCCTCGCTGTGACGGGAAGCTACCTGGGCGAAGAGCCCGATTGCGTTTACCGGCCAAGGCGCGTCCCGAGCTAAGGAACACCTGCGAGAAGAACTCCTCCGTCTCAAGAGCCCTTATCGTTTATCCAGGCATCTTTTTTGCCAGAGCTGAGGCGTGGCGCCGGGAATTTCGGGGCATCCCCCGGAAAGCTTCATACGGTGAAATATGGGAGAAAACCGGGGGTTAGAAGAGAGAAAAGGGGAGTCCTGATTCCCAATACGCAAATATGGCGCAAAGATGCCTCGAATGGGGAATCTTGAGAATCTCTTATGCGAACCGGCATGAAATGGGGCGGTTTTGCTAGTAAGAAAGTAAGGAGTTATGCTAGAAATGGAATGAAAAGATATATTTTTGATAAATTCGGTATGTATTGGTGGGAATTTGGAGCAAAAAGAAATTGACAAGAATTGTCAAAAATGTTTAAAATATATACTTTCAAAGGATAAAGTTGTTTACTTTCTAAGAATTTGATCTTTTGGCCCACCTCCAGGGTGCAGATGGCATAATTTATGAATACTTTTTCTCATATAGATGAACGGGGCAAGGCCCGGATGGTCGATGTGGCCGATAAATCGGTCACTCTGCGGGAGGCCCTTGCCCGAGGGCGGGTCTATATGAGGGAGGATACTATCAGGCTCATCGGTGAAAACAGGCTTGAGAAAGGAGATGTGCTCGGGACAGCCCGCCTGGCGGGCATAATGGCGGCCAAGAGGACGTCAGAGCTCATTCCCCTATGTCATCCCATAGACATCTCGGTCGTGGAATTGCAGTTCTCTCCCTCTGAAGGGGGGAATTTCATCGAGCTTGAGTCCAGGGTTAAGGCCTGGAACCGGACCGGCGTGGAGATGGAAGCGCTCACCGCCGTAATTGTCGGCGCCCTCACCCTGTATGACATGTGTAAGGCCGTGGATAAGGAGATGGTCATCGGGGAGGTGCGCCTCATCAGCAAAAGCGGCGGCCGGAGCGGCGAATACAGGCGTCCGGGAGAAGACTTGGCCTGAGGGCTAGGGGGTCGGGATGGTTAGGAGGGATTATTCCTTTTTAATACATGGCGTCCGGCGGCAAAGCCGCCAGAGGGTTAATAACGGAGGGGCAACGGATGGCTTTAAATCTTCTACGTATCTTCATCCTCATGGGTGGAGGCGCCTTGGGAGTAAGTTTTGGCCTGCAACTGAAGGGCGTGCCCGAGGCTCCCTTGATCGGGGGAGCTTTGGGTCTGGCCTTGGCGGGGGTGGCCGTACTCATAGAGCTGGGTGCTGGAAGGACCTCCTTCAAGAGCATACTGAGTGGTTTTATAGGTCTTCTGGCGGGTCTTTTCATCGCCCATCTCTTCTTCTCACTCTCGGCCCCGGTGCTGCCCGCATGGGCTCTGTCTCAGGGGGCCTTGCGCGTGCTCCTGAGCCTTGCTTTCGGCTATGCGGGACTGGTCCTGGCGGTGCGCAAGAGGCAAGAGCTGGGGTTTTTCAACTTCAGCAAAAAGCCCCCCAGCGAGAACCATGGCCCGAATGTTAAGATTCTCGACACGAGCGTCATCATTGACGGGCGAATCGCCGACATCTGCGAGGCGGGCTTCCTCGAAGGGGCCATATTAATACCCCAGTTCATCCTCAAGGAGTTGCAGCACATAGCCGACTCCTCAGACCCCCTCAAGCGGAACCGCGGCCGTCGGGGGCTCGATATCCTCCACAGGATGCAGCAGAACCACGACATTGACGTGCAGATTATCGACCAGGACTTCCCGCGGCTGCGGGAGGTTGACGCAAAGCTGGTGGTCCTGGCCAAGGATTTAGACGGAAAAGTGATCACCAATGATTTCAACCTGAATAAGGTGGCCGAGCTCCAGGGTGTCCCCGTCCTCAACATAAACCAGCTGGCGAATGCCGTGAAGCCCGTGGTCCTGCCCGGGGAAGAGATGAGCGTTTACGTGCTCAAGGAGGGTAAGGAGTACGGGCAGGGCGTCGCATACCTGGATGACGGGACAATGGTGGTGGTGGATAATGCCAAGCGTTACATCGGCCGCCATGTGGATGTCTCCGTCACCAGTGTGCTTCAGACCACAGCGGGCCGCATGATCTTCACCAAGCTCAAGGAGGACACGAACCGCAATAACCGCCATAACAATAACTAGGGGCCGTCGGGAGGAAGGGCGTGATGAGGCCTCGGGTGGGAGCCATCGTCCCGGCGGCGGGCAAGGGGGAGAGGCTCGGAGGAAGGGGAGAGAAGGGTTCCTTTCCGCTGGGAGGGGAGCCCCTGCTGGTTTGGGCGCTCAGAAGCCTCGAATGTTGCCCCGGGGTGCACTCTCTCGTGGTGGCTGTGGCGGCTGGCCTGGAGAGAGGGTGGGAGGAGCGCCTGAGGGAAGAGTTCAAGATCTCTAAGCTCTGGGCGGTGGTGCCCGGAGGAGCCACGCGCCAGGACTCCGTAAGAAGGGGCTTTGAAGCTCTGCCAGAGGGATTGGAGCTGGTTCTGATTCACGATGGCGCCCGACCTCTCTGCACGAGAGGTCTTGTCGAGCGGGTCCTGGCTTGCGCCTCGGAGCACGGGGCGGCCATAGCCGCCCTGCCCGCCTCAGACACCGTTAAAGAGGGAGATAGAGAGCTTTTCGTCGCCCGTACCCTCCCGCGAGAGAGCATGTGGCTTGCCCAGACGCCGCAGGCCTTCAGGACTTCCATCATCGCGGAGGCTTGGCGGAGGGCCGAGGCCCGAGGCCTTCTTTTCACCGATGACGCGGCCCTGGTGGAAGAGCTGGGCCACCGGGTGAAGATCGTCCCCGGCGAGGCCACTAACATTAAGGTCACGACACCTTTGGATTTGGTTATGGCGGAAGCCCTGCTTCGCAACCGAGAGGGGGGGAGGGGGCCGGGAGAAGACCCGTGCGCATAGGGACGGGCTATGACTGCCACCGGTTTGCGCCGGGCAGGCGTCTCATCCTGGGCGGTGTGGAGGTCCCTCACGGCCAGGGTCTCTTGGGTCACTCCGATGCCGATGTCCTCTGCCACGCCATAGGGGATGCCCTTCTGGGGGCGGCTGGCCTCGGGGACCTGGGCTTGCACTTCCCTGATACCGACCCCGGCTACCGCGGGGTGTCGAGCATTGAGCTCCTCGAGCGGGTTGCTCGCATGGCGAGAGGAGAAGGTCTCAGGGTGGGCAATGTGGATGCCACCGTTGTGGCCGAGAGGCCCAGGCTCGCGCCGCACATCGACGCCATGCGCGACGCTCTCGCGGGAGCTCTCGGCGTGGACAGGAAGCTCGTCAGCGTCAAGGCCACTACCACCGAAGGCTTGGGCTTCACGGGCCGGGAGGAGGGCATCGCCGCCCATGCGGTGTGTCTTCTGAAGGAGGTCGAAGAGCCCTGAGAAGGAGCTCCTGAAGCCCGGGGGAAGAGAAAAAGAATGGCTCTGAAGGTCTACAACACTCTTTCGGGGAAAAAAGAACCCTTCACTCCGCGTGAGCCCGGCCGGGTGGGAATGTATGTCTGCGGGGTAACGGTCTATGACCACTGTCACCTTGGCCACGCCCGAGGAGCCATAATATTCGATATTGTCCGGCGCTATCTCCAGTACCGGGGCTTTCGGGTCACCTACGTTCGAAACTTCACCGATGTGGATGACAAGATAATCAAGAAGTCCCAGGAGCAAGGGGTGCCCCCCGCGCAGATAGCCCGCCATTTTATCGAGGAATACTACCGGGATATGGGAGAGCTCCGGGTCAGACCCGCCGACATAGAACCCAAGGCCACAGAGCACGTGGAAGGGATGTTGATGGTCATCCAGGGGCTTGTGGAGAGGGGCTATGCCTATGAGGCCGGAGGGGATGTATATTTCGATGTGAGCCGCTTCGAGGACTATGGAGCCCTCTCGCACAGGAGGCCCGAGGAGTTGCTGGCCGGCCACCGGGTGGAGCCGAGCCAGTTGAAGCGAAACCCCCTGGATTTCGCCCTCTGGAAGAACTCCAAGCCCGGGGAGCCCTCCTGGTCAAGTCCCTGGGGGGAGGGGAGACCCGGATGGCACATCGAGTGCTCCGCCATGTCCATGGCCTATCTGGGCCCCTCTTTCGACATCCATGGGGGAGGGGAAGACCTGATATTTCCCCACCATGAAAACGAGATAGCGCAATCGGTGGCCTATACGGGGAAGCCCTTCGTCCGCTACTGGATACATAACGGCTTTGTGAACATAGACGAGAAGAAGATGTCGAAATCCCTGGGCAACTTCTTCACCGTGAGAGAGGTTCTCGCCCGATACCATCCCGAACTCATCCGCCACTTCCTCCTCCTCACACATTACCGGAGCCCGATCGAGTTTTCTGATACACTCGTGGATGACGCCAGAAAGGGCCTGGACCGGCTCTACAACACGCTGGCGCGACTTTCCCAAGCCCTGGAGTCCTCAGGGGTGCGAGAGGGGAGCGGAGATTCAGCAGAGGGGGAGCTTTCCGCTGATGCCCGCAGGGCGGAGGAGCTCTTCCGGGAGGCCATGGACGACGACTTCAATACGGCATCGGCCTCTGGCCACATCTTCGATTTCGCCCGAAAGGTGAACGCTTTTATAGATAATAATCCTCCCGGCGGGGCGCGGGAGCTTCAAGCGGCAAGAGCATTCTTTGGCCGCGTGGGAGAGGCGCTCGGCCTTTTCGCTGAAGACCCCAAGGAATGGGTTCAGAAGGGGCTCGGCTCGGCCAGGGCGGAAGAGCTCAACCTCTCGCCCGAGAGGATCGAGGCCAAGGTCAGTGATCGGGCGGAGGCCCGCCGCCGCCGGGATTGGGGGCGGGCGGACCGAGTTAGGGAGGAGCTCGCCGCGCAGGGCATCATTTTGGAAGATGGGCCCGAGGGGACTCGGTGGAAGCGACGGCAATGAGGGGGGCCCTGCAAAGCCGAGCGCAGGGGGGGGAGTTCCTTTACGGGGTAAATCCTCTGAGGGAGGTCCTGAGGTCGGGGAGGAGGCGGCTCCTTGAGCTCTTCATCGCCGAGGGGAGAGGGAGGGGCCGCGAGCTTGAGGGCCTCCTGAGGGCGGCCGAAGAAGCCGGGGTGCCCGTGAAGTGGATGGCGAGAGCGGAGCTGGGGCGGCTATGTGGGAGTAAAGAGCACCAGGGGGTTGTGGGGCGAGTATCAGCCTTCAGTTTCAAGAGTCTCGAAGACCTCATCGAAGCTGCGCTCAAGGGAGCCGAGCCGCTCATCTTGGTGCTCGATGGCGTGCAGGACCCCCGAAACCTGGGAGCCCTTTTGAGGAGTGCCGCCGCGCTGGGGGCGGCGGGGGCCGTCTTTCCCCGTGAGCGTGCGGCCCCATTGAGCCCGGTGGCCGTGAAGGCCTCCGCTGGCGCGAGCGAGCACATGCCTCTTGCTCGGGTAGTGAACGTCGCGCGGGCGCTTTGTACCATGAGGGAACGGGGGTTTTGGTGCCTGGGGATCGACTTGGGAGACTACCCTCCCATTTGGGAGTCCTGCTTGCGGAGCCCCATTGCCTTGGTAGTGGGAAGCGAGGGGAGGGGAATCAGGCCCCTTGTGAGGCGAAGTTGTGATGCCCTCGCAACCATCCCGATGGCGCCTCATGGGGTTGAATCCCTCAATGTTGCAGTGGCGGGCGCGGTGGGCCTCTATGAGGTTCTGCGAAAAAGAGAGTGTGGGAATAAAAAATTAGCTTGACAAAAGGGGATATTTTGGTATAAGTGTGTAGTTTTATGTGATTGCTGGTGTAGCTCAGCGGTAGAGCAGCTGACTTGTAATCAGCAGGTCGGGGGTTCAAATCCCTCCGCCAGCTCCAATTGAAGCTATAATTCTTTGAAATTTTTATTATTATATCATAGTTGTAATGTCTAGGGGTGAGGTGGGGAGGTTCCCAAGCGGCCAAAGGGAGCAGACTGTAAATCTGCCGGCTTATGCCTTCGGAGGTTCGAATCCTCCCCTCCCCATTGCTTTCCGAAGAAAGGGGCGGAGGAAAAGAAATTTTTTGCCTTTTCCCTCGGGGCGGGAATAGCTCAGTTGGCTAGAGCATCAGCCTTCCAAGCTGAGGGTCGCGGGTTCGAATCCCGTTTCCCGCTCCAGAGATTGTCTTCCTCGGGGAGTTTCCGTTGACGAACCGCTCGGGAGTGTGATTACCCTTTGAGACAAAGCCCACGTAGCTCAGGCGGCAGAGCACTTCCTTGGTAAGGAAGAGGTCACCGGTTCAAATCCGGTCGTGGGCTCCAGGGCTCTTCTCCAGCTTCCACCTCAGGAGGGCTAGATTTCATGTCGAAGGCGAGATTTGAGCGGACGAAGCCTCACGTGAACATTGGGACCATAGGTCACATAGACCATGGGAAGACGACGCTCACCAGTGCGATCACGCGCATCTTGAGCAAGCGTGGGATGGCGAGCTACGTGCCTTTTGAGGAGATCGACAAGGCACCCGAGGAGAAGGAGCGCGGGATCACGATAGCGACGGCGCACGTGGAGTATGAGACGGACAATCGTCACTATGCGCACGTGGACTGTCCCGGTCATCAGGACTACATAAAGAACATGATAACGGGAGCTGCGCAGATGGATGGGGCGATACTCGTGGTTGCTGCTGATGACGGTCCGATGCCTCAGACTCGTGAGCACATACTGTTAGCGCGTCAAGTTGGGGTACCGTACATAGTGGTATATCTGAACAAAGTTGACATGGTGGATGACGAGGAGCTTTTGGAGCTGATAGAGCTTGAGGTGAGGGAGCTATTGACGAAGTATGAGTTTCCCGGGGAGGAGATACCGATAATCAGGGGGAGTGCGCTGAAGGCCCTTGAGAAGGGGGACCCAGAGGACCCTGAGTGCAAGAACATTCTTGAGCTGATGGAGGCCGTTGACAAGTATATACCGACGCCGGTGCGTGACATTGATAAGCCATTTTTGATGCCTGTTGAGGACGTATTCAGCATATCCGGTCGGGGCACCGTGGCCACTGGCCGGGTGGAGCGTGGGATAGTGAAAGTAGGGGACGAGGTAGAGATAGTCGGTTTCATCGAGACTCGCAAGACCGTGGCCACGGGAGTCGAGATGTTCAGGAAGCTATTGGACCAGGGTCAGGCTGGAGACAACATAGGGGTATTGCTGCGTGGGATAAAGCGTGAGGAGGTGGAGCGTGGTCAGGTATTGGCCAAGCCCGGGAGCATCACCCCTCACACGCGCTTTCGTGCTGAGACCTATGTACTGACCAAGGAGGAGGGCGGGCGGCACACGCCGTTTTTCGGTGGCTATCGGCCGCAGTTTTACTTCAGGACGACCGATGTCACGGGTGTTGTGAAGTTGCCCGAAGGTGTTGAGATGGTGATGCCCGGCGACAACGTTTCCGCTGAGGTCGAGCTCATCACCCCCATTGCCATGGAGAAGGAGCTAAGGTTTGCCATCCGGGAGGGCGGGAAGACCGTCGGAGCCGGCGTCATCAGCGAGGTGCTGGAGTAGGGGGCTCCTATGCGGGAGATCGTGACCTTGGCTTGCACGGTGTGTAAACGGCGCAACTATACGACTACTAAGAATAAGCGCACCATGCGCGACCGGTTGGAGCTTAAGAAGTACTGCCGTCATGACCGGAAACATACTCTGCACCGGGAGACGAGGTAACCCCTAGAGAACGTGGGTGCGCGCAGGCCAGTAGCTCAATTGGCTAGAGCATCGGACTCCAAATCCGAAGGCTGGGGGTTCGAGTCCCTCCTGGCCTGCCAAGTGCTTTCAGCTGTGGGGTGATAGGTCCGCGAAGAGATGAGTATTGCCGAAGCACTGACGAAGCTTCAAGTGTTCCTGCGTGAGGTCAATGCCGAGCGCAAGAAGGTGACCTGGCCCTCGCGAAAGGAAACCCTGGGCTCGACAGGGGTTGTGATCGTTGTAGTGCTTATCATCGCCATCTTCTTGGGATTCGTGGATATAGGTCTCTCCAAACTGGTAAGCCGCGTCATCCGCTGAGGATGCAAGTGATGTCCAAGCAGTGGTATGTGATTCACACCTACTCGGGCTATGAGGGCAAGGCTAAGCTCAACATCGTAGAGCGCCTGAAGAGCGCAGGCCTCGAGGACAAGGTAGGCGAGATCCTTGTTCCCACCGAAGACGTGGTGGAGGTTCGGGGTGGCAAGCGCCGGGTCTCGACCCGCAAGTTCTTCCCTGGCTATATTCTCATAGAAATGGAGGTCGATAACGACACCTGGTACCTCATCAAGAATACCCCCAAGGTGACAGGCTTTCTGGGAGGAACCACGCCCACCCCACTCCCTTCTGAGCAGGTGCAGAGCATCTTGAAGCAGATGGAGGAAGAGCCGGCCGGGCCCAAACCCAAGGCTCAGTTCGAGCCGGGGGAGAACATCCGGGTGGTGGACGGTCCCTTTGTGAACTTTACCGGCGTCGTCGATGAGATCTTCCCCGACCGGGGAAAGCTCAGGGTCATGGTAAGCATCTTCGGCAGGTCCACGCCCGTGGAGCTGGAGGTGCTGCAGGCGGAGAAGATTTAGGAAGAAGCTATGGCTAAGGAAGTTGTCGCTCGCGTGAAATTGCAGGTGCCGGCCGGCCAGGCCAACCCCTCCCCTCCCGTGGGACCGGCCCTGGGACAGCATGGGGTGAACATCATGGAGTTCTGCAAGTCTTTCAATGCGCAGACCCAAGGCCAGGAGGGGATCATCATCCCGGTCGTAATCACCGTTTACTCCGATCGTTCCTTCACCTTCATCATGAAGAGCCCGCCCGCGTCCATGCTCCTCAAGCAGGCCGCCGGGCTGGCAAAGGGTTCCAGCGACCCTGGCCGCGAGAAAGTGGGAAAGGTGAGTCGCGAGCAGGTTAGGACCATTGCCCAGCAGAAGCTCCCGGATCTCAACGTCCTGGACCTGGAGTCTGCGGAGAGGGTCATCCAGGGCACAGCCCGCAGCATGGGCATTGAGGTGGAAGGCTGAGAGGAAGGGGGAAATATGTCCAGACATGGAAAAAAATACCGGGAGGCCCGGGAGAAGGTTGACCGCACGCGGCGCTATGAGCTGGAGGAAGCCCTGGGGCTCGTGAAGGAGCTAGCCTCAACCAAATTTGAAGAGAGCGTGGATATGGCGGTGCGCCTGGGGGTGAATCCTCGGCATGCGGACCAGATGGTTAGGGGGAGCGTGGTTCTTCCGCATGGTCTGGGGAAAGCTGTAAGAGTTCTCATCTTTGCCAAGGGGGAGAAGTCCAAGGAGGCACAGGAAGCGGGCGCAGATTACGTGGGCGGCGAGGAGCTGGCCGAGAAGATAAGAGGAGGTTGGCTTGAGTTCGACCGGACCGGGGCCACGCCGGACATGATGAGTGTGGTGGGCAAGCTGGGCAAGATCCTCGGCCCGCGCGGCCTCATGCCCAACCCCAAGAGTGGCACCGTCTCCTTTGACGTCGCTCGCATGGTAGGGGATTTCAAGGCGGGGAAAGTGGAGTACCGGGTGGACAAGGCGGGCATAGTCCATGCACCCTTGGGCAAGGTTAGCTTCGGTAAGGAGGCTCTGGTGGAGAATGCAAGAGCCCTGCTGGAGGCTCTCACCAGGGCCAAGCCCGCCTCCAGCAAGGGGCAGTACCTGAGAGGTATAGCCGTATCGAGCACTATGGGTGTCGGAATCCGGGTGGACCCTCACCAAGCGGCGGGCGTTTTACGGTGAGGAGGTGTTCGGGGAAGGGGGCTTGGGTTTGGTAACGGAAGCTAAAGAGAAGCAGGTGCAGGAGCTGAAGGGTAGCTTCGAGCGAGCCCGGACGGCCGTTCTCCTCGACTACCGTGGTCTCAACGTCGAGCAGATGACGGATCTTCGGCGAAGGCTCCAAGAGGTGGGAGCGGAGTTCAAGGTTGTCAAGAATACCCTCGCTCGCCGGGCATTGCGGGACACACCCCTTGAGTCCATCGACCCCTATATCGAGGGGCCCATTTCCATTGCCCTGAGCTGTGAGGACTCGCCTGCGCCCGCTAAGGTGATCATGGAGTATCTCAAGGTGCAGCCCCTGCCGAAGGTCAGGGCGGGATTCATCCAAGGAAAGGTGCTGGCATCTGAGGAAGTAAAGGTCGTAGCCGAACTGCCACCGAGGGAGGTTCTCTTGGCTCAGCTCCTCGCAGGGCTTGAGGCTCCTGTGGCCGCTCTCCCACGGGTGCTGGGAGGGGTGATGAGAAAGCTTCTTTTCGCCTTCCAGGCTATTGCGGAAAAGAAGGAGCGAGACCCCTAGGGTCAAGGGGAGAGGTGTCCTTAACCGGGTTTTCTTCGGATTGGAAAAGAGAGGGGTGAAGCATTGGCTACCAAAGAAGAGGTTATAGGTTTCATCGAGAACATGACGGTGCTGGAGCTCTCGCAATTCATCAAGGAGCTGGAGGAGAAGTTCGGTGTGACGGCAGCCGCCCCCATCATGGTAGGGGCTGGCGGGACAGCCGCGGCTGAGGCACCGGCGGAGGAAAAGACGGAGTTCACCGTGACCTTGAAGGCTCCTGGCGATGAGAAGATTAAGGTCATAAAGGTCGTCCGGGAGATCACAAGCCTGGGACTAAAGGAGGCCAAGGAGCTTGTGGATGGAGCGCCCAAGCCGGTGAAGGAAGGCGTGGGGAAGGAAGAGGCAGAGGCCGTCCGGAAGAAGCTCCAGGAGGCAGGGGCAGAAGTTGAAGTGTCTTGAGGCTTGAGCCAGAGGTCGTTTCCCGTGCGTGAGAGAGGGCCTTAAGGAATGGCTAGGATAACTGACAAGAAGAGAATCCGAGAGAATTTTGCCCGGATACCCACGATAATCGATATACCGAACCTCATGGAGGTTCAGAAGAAATCCTACGAGCGATTCTTGCAGAACACCGTGGCGCCCAAGGACCGCCTGGATGAAGGTCTGCATGGCGTTTTTCAGAGCATCTTTCCCATAACCAACTTCAACGGCACTGCCGCCTTGGAGTATGTGGGCTATGAGATCGGCGCCTGGGTCTGCGGCTGCGGTGAGTATTCCGGCCTCGGTGGACCGGGAGTAGTATGCGAGAGGTGCCGCCAGGAGGTAACTACCCGGGACAAGTACGAGGTGGATGAGTGTCGCCAAAGGGGAATGACTTATGAGGCGCCCTTAAGGGTTTTGGTCCGGCTCATTCTTTCCGAGCGGGATGAGGAGAGTGGGGGACTAGTTGCCGGGGACGTCAAGGAGCAGAAGGTCTACCTGGGCGAGGTCCCCCTTATGACCGAGAACGGCACCTTCATCATCAACGGCACCGAGCGGGTGGTAGTGAGCCAGATGCACCGCTCCCCCGGTATCTTCTTTAGCCACGACAAGGGAAAGAGCCACTCCAGTGGAAAACTCCTCTATTCGGCCCGCCTCATTCCCTATCTGGGCTCCTGGCTGGACTTTGAGTTTGACACCCGCGACCTCCTCCACGTGCGGATTGACCGCCGGCGGAAGATTCCGGTCACTGTGCTCCTTCAGGCCTTCGGCCTCACAAAAGAAGACATCCTCAAGACCTTCTACCAGAGAGAAGAGATCCGGTTCAACCTTAAGCGGGACGTTTTCTACAAGGAGGTGTCCGAGAGGCTGGTGGGTCAAAGGGTATCCGAAGACATCATCCATCCCGGCAGCCGTGAGGTCATATTGCGGGCGGGGCGCAAGTTCTCCCATAATGCCGTGCGCCGCATGTTGCAGCTGGGCATGAAGACCCTGGAGCTAAAGGATGAGGAGCTCGCGGGTGGAATCGTGGGCGACCCGGTGGTTGATGAGGCCACGGGGGAGGTGCTCGTAGAAGCCCATGGCCAGATTACAGCCGAGCGGCTGGAGTTGCTGAGGAAGCGCCAGATGGAGCGCTTTGACCTGCTCTTCGTGCCGGGAGTGGGCTATGATTCCACCATCCAGGACACCCTGGCCATGGACCGCTGCGCCAGCCCAGAGGATGCATTGGTCGAGATCTATAAGCGGCTCCGCCCCGGGGACCCACCCACTAAGGAGACAGCCCGAAATCTCTTCGACAGCCTGTTTCTGAGCCAGAGGCGTTATAACCTCTCCAGGATCGGGCGGCTAAAACTCAACACTAAGCTGGGCCTCAACCTGCCCCTCGAGCAGAGGACCCTCACCGTAGATGACGTGGTGGCCACGCTGCGCTACCTCATCGAGCTTCACCACGGCATTGGCTTCATAGATGACATCGACCATCTGGGTAACCGGCGGGTTCGCTCGGTGGGAGAGCTCCTGGAAACCCAGTTCCGGGTGGGACTGGTGAGGATGGAGCGGGCCATAAGGGAGCGCATGAGCATCCAGGAACTGGATAGCGCGATGCCCCATGACCTGATCAACTCCAAGACGGTCACGGCGGCCATCAAGGAGTTCTTCGGCTCGAGTCAGCTCTCCCAATTCATGGATCAGACCAATCCCCTCTCCGAGATAACCCACAAGCGACGTCTCTCGGCCCTGGGGCCGGGAGGGCTCACTCGGGAGCGGGCGGGCTTCGAGGTGCGAGACGTTCACCCCACACACTACGGGCGCATCTGTCCTATTGAGACCCCTGAGGGTCCCAACATCGGGCTCATCGCCAGCCTCAGCACTTACGCCCGTGTCAATGAGTTCGGCTTCATCGAGGTCCCCTGCCGCAAGGTCAAGAACGGGCGTGTGACCACAGAGGTTGAGTTCCTTTCGGCCATAGATGAGGACAAGTACGTAATTGCGCAGGCCAATGCCGAGCTGGACAGCCGTGGCTACTTCATCCAGGAGCTCGTCTCCGCACGGACTGGGGGAGAGTTCGTCATGGTCTCCACCGACAAGGTCCACTACATGGACGTTTCACCCAAACAACTGGTGAGCGTGGCTACCTCCCTCATCCCTTTCCTGGAGAACGACGACGCCAACCGGGCCCTGATGGGCTCTAATATGCAGCGCCAGGCGGTGCCCCTCCTGCGCACCGAGGCCCCCTTCGTGGGGACGGGCATGGAGGAGGTTGCAGCCCGAGACTCAGGAGCCGTGGTTCTGGCACGGGAGGCGGGTGAGGTGGTGAGCGTCGATGCCACCCGTATCGTCATTCGGTCTAATAACGGTAACGGCAAGAATCGTGCTGAGCCTGGTGTTCAAATTTACTCCTTGGGGAAGTATCGGCGCTCCAACCAGAACACCTGCATCAACCAGACGCCCATAGTCCGGGTGGGGCAGCGGGTGGAGAAAGGTGAAGTCATTGCCGATGGCTTTGCCACCGACCAGGGCGAGCTGGCCCTCGGCTGCAACATCATGGTGGCCTTCATGCCCTGGGGAGGGTACAACTTCGAGGACGCGATCGTCATCAGTGAGAAGGTGGTGAAGGAGGACATCTTCACCTCCATCCATATCGAAGAGTTTGAGGTAGAGGCCCGGGATACCAAACAGGGCCGGGAGGAGATAACCCGCGACATTCCCAACGTCAGTGAGGAGGCCTTGAGGAACCTCGATGAGAGCGGCATCATCAGGATGGGTGCCGAGGTGAACCCTGGCGACATCCTGGTGGGCCGGGTAACTCCCAAGGGCGAGACCCAACTCAGTCCTGAGGAGAAGCTCCTCAGAGCCATCTTCGGCGAGAAGGCTGGGGACGTGCGCGACTCCTCCCTCACTGTGCCTCCGGGCATCGAGGGCACCGTGGTGGACGTGCGGGTCTTCAACCGCCGGGGGGCTGACAAGGATGCCCGGACCATCAGCATCGAGGAGGAGGAGATAGCCCGCATCGAGAAGGACTACGGCGATGAGATCCGCATCGTGCGAGAGGAGCGGAACAAGCGGGTCCGGTCCTTCCTGGTGGGGAAGGTTGCGGCCTCCAGCGTGGCTCATCCCAAGACGGGCGAGACCCTCATTCCCAAGAAGGCCAAGATAACTGCCGAGATGGTGGAGCAGCTCAAGAGCAAGGACCTGCTTAAGGTCCAGGTGCAAGGGGATGAGGGGCTCGCGGACCTCATAGCCGAGATCGAGGAGCGAGCCGAGGATCAGATTCACCTCCTCAAGACCATCCAGGACGAGAAGATCTCCAAGCTTCAGCGGGGGGATGAATTGCCCCCCGGGGTCATCAAGCTGGTTAAGGTCTTCGTGGCCATGAAGCGCAAGCTCCAGGTGGGTGATAAGATGGCGGGCCGCCACGGCAACAAGGGTGTCGTCTCCATCATCGTACCCGAGGAGGACATGCCCTTCATGGAGGATGGCACCCCCATCGAGATCGTCCTGAATCCTCTGGGAGTTCCCTCCCGCATGAATGTGGGCCAGATCCTGGAGGCTAACCTGGGGTGGGCGGCGAAGAAACTGGGGTTATACTTCTCAACTCCGGTATTCGACGGGGCCTCCGAGGGGGACATATTGCAGACCCTCAAGAAGGCCAAGCTTCCCCCTATGGGTGAGACTACCCTCTATGACGGAAGAACGGGTGAACCCTTCGACCAGAAGGTGGTCGTTGGTTGTATCTATATAATGAAGCTTCATCACTTGGTGGACGACAAGATACATGCTCGATCCACAGGACCTTACTCCCTGGTGACCCAGCAACCTCTGGGCGGAAAGGCCCAGTTCGGCGGCCAGAGGCTGGGGGAGATGGAGGTCTGGGCCCTTGAGGCCTACGGGGCTGCCCGCTCCCTCCAGGAGATGCTCACGGTCAAGAGTGACGACGTGGCGGGCCGGACCAGGATCTATGAATCCATCGTCAAGGGGGATAATGTGCTGGAGGCCAGCCTGCCCGAGTCCTTCAACGTGCTGATGAAGGAGCTGCAGAGCTTGGCCCTGGATGTTGAGCTCATCGAGGAGGGCGACGGAAGCAAAGGGTGAGAGTTCCGTCTCGCTAGAGGAGATAGAATTTTGGATAGCATTCTCAGTCTCTTTGAGAAACCCCGAGATCCCATAACTTTTGATGCGATAAGGATCCGTATCGCCTCTCCCCAGAAGGTCCGCAACTGGTCCTCGGGCGAGGTGAAAAAGCCTGAGACCATCAATTATCGCACCTTCAAGCCCGAGCGGGACGGTCTTTTCTGTGCCCGCATCTTCGGCCCCGTGAAGGACTGGGAATGCAACTGCGGAAGATACAAGCGGATGAAGCACCGGGGCATCGTGTGCGAGAAGTGCGGGGTGGAGGTCATCCAGAGCAAGGTGAGGCGGGAACGCCTGGGGCACATCGAGCTCGCCTGTCCTGTCTCCCACGTATGGTACTTCAAGGGGCTCCCCAGCCGCATCGGCAACCTCTTGGAGATGAGCCTCCGGGAACTGGAGCGGGTTCTCTACTTCGAAAACTATGTTGTCATCGAGCCAGGCGAAACTCACCTCAAGGAACGAGACCTCCTCAATGAGGAACGCTACCGGCAGCTCAGGGAAGAGTACGGGGATGCCTTCAAGGCCATGATGGGCGCCGAGGCCATCCGGGAGCTTCTGGCCAACCTGAACCTTGAAGAGACGGCCGCCCGGCTCAAGGCCGAGCTGAAGGATGCCACGTCACTTCAGAAGCGCAAGAATCTCATCAAACGACTCAAGGTCATGGAGGCCTTTCGGAAATCGGGAAACCGTCCGGAGTGGATGATCCTGGAGGTCATCCCGGTGATTCCTCCCGAGCTCCGACCCCTCGTTCCCCTTGATGGAGGGCGCTTCGCCACAAGCGACCTCAACGACCTCTATCGCCGGGTAATCAACCGCAATAACCGCCTGGTGAGGCTCCAGGACCTGCGAGCCCCCGAGATCATCATCCGCAACGAGAAGCGCATGTTGCAGGAGGCTGTGGACGCGCTTTTCGATAACGGGCGCCGGGGCCGAACCCTCAGGGGCCCGAACCGCCGACCCCTCAAGAGCCTGAGCGACATGCTCAAGGGAAAGCAGGGGCGCTTCCGGCAGAACCTCCTGGGAAAGCGGGTGGACTACTCGGGGCGCTCGGTTATCGTCGTTGGGCCGGAGCTGGAGTTCAATCAGTGCGGGCTTCCCAAGAAAATGGCCCTGGAGCTCTTCAAGCCCTTCATCTACAACAAGCTGGAGGAGAAGGGGCTGGTGGCTACTATCAAGGCCGCCAAGAAAATGGTGGAAGAGGAGAGGCCCGAGGTTTGGGATGTACTGGATGAGATCATAAAGCATCACCCCGTGCTCCTCAATCGGGCCCCCACGCTCCATAGGCTGGGAATCCAGGCCTTTGACCCGGTGCTCATCGAAGGGAAAGCTATTAGGATTCATCCTCTCGTTTGCGCCGCCTTCAATGCCGACTTCGATGGAGACCAGATGGCTGTCCACGTGCCACTATCCCTGGAAGCCCAGCAGGAAGCGCGCGTGCTGATGCTGTCCTCCAAGAATATCCTCTCGCCGGCCAATGGGTCGCCCCTTGCGGTGCCCAGCCAGGACATCATCCTGGGCTGCTACTACCTCACCAAGGTCCGGGCGGGCTCCACGGGGGAGGGAAGGGTCTTCGCGAGCGGTGATGAGGCTCGCATAGCTTACGATCATGGTGAGGTGGGTCTCCAGGCGCGCATCACCGTGCGCCTGGGAGGGGAGCTGGTCCAGACGACCATGGGGCGGGTATTGCTCTATGAAATAGTCCCCGAGAGTATCCCCTTCTCCATGGTCAACCGTCAGATGGATAAGAAGGCCCTTACTGAACTGGCTCACAGGAGCTACAAGCTTGCCGGCAGGGCTAGGACGGTTCGGTTTCTGGATGACCTGAAAAACATTGGCTTCCGCTACGCCACCAAGGTGGGTGTCTCCATCTCCCTCAGCGACATGAAGATCCCCGAGAATAAGGATGAGCTCATCGAGCAGGCCCGCAAGGAAGTCATCGCGGTGGAGAAGCAGTATCGTGAAGGCCTCATCACTGATGGCGAGCGCTATAACAAGATCATCGACATCTGGGCCCATGTGACCGAGGAAGTGGCCGACGAGATGTTCAGGGTGCTGGAGGCCGAAGACCGCAAGGTGATGCGGGAAGGCGGCAACGGCGAAGGCGGGCGTGGTTTCAACCCCATTTACATCATGGCCGATTCGGGCGCGCGGGGGAGCTCGGCCCAGATTCGTCAGCTGGCGGGTATGCGGGGCCTCATGGCCAAGCCTTCAGGGGAGATCATAGAGACACCCATCACAGCCAACTTTCGGGAGGGCCTTTCGGCCCTGCAGTACTTCATCTCCACTCACGGTGCCAGAAAGGGCCTCGCAGATACGGCTCTCAAGACGGCCAACTCTGGCTACCTGACCCGCCGCTTGGTGGACGTGGCCCAGGATATCATAGTGGTGGAGGATGACTGCAAGACGCTTAACGGCATCGAGATGAGCGCCCTCGTTGAGAACGGCGAGATTATCCAGACCATGGGGGAAAGGGTCATTGGCCGCATAGCCCAGCGGGATATCCAAGACCCCTTCTCGGGAGAGGTGCTTGTGAAGCGGGGTGAAGAGTTCGATGAGGAGGCGGTGGAGAAGATAGAAAACGCCAACATCGAGAAGGTGGCCCTCCGCTCGGTCCTCAGCTGTGAGTCCCGGGATGGCGTCTGTGCCCTCTGCTATGGGCGCAACCTGGCCACGGGAGAGCTGGTGGAGGTGGGCGAAGCCGTGGGAGTGATAGCGGCCCAATCAATTGGCGAGCCGGGTACCCAGCTCACGATGCGCACCTTCCATTATGGCGGCATCGTCCACGGGGCGGCGGTGCAGAGCACGGTTGAGGCCAAGCGCACGGGCATTCTCAGATATGTGAACCTCAGGGCCATCACCAATAAGGCTGGCGATATAGTGGTGATGAATCGCAACGGCAGCGTGACCATCCTGGATGATACCGGCCGGGAGCGGGAGCACTACCCCGTGGTTTACGGCGCCAAGATAAAGGTCAAGGACGGAGGCAAGGTCAACGAGGGGGACAAGATCGTTGAGTGGGACCCCTACACCGCCTCCATTCTCACCGAGGTGGAAGGCCGAGTCGCTTACGACGATATCATCGAAGGCATCACCCTACAAGAGGAGCTGGACGAGGTCACGGGCCTCTCCCGCAGGGTCATCAGGGAACACCAGGATGAGCGGCGCCAGCCCCGCATCTCAATCATCGACGGGGAGGGGAAGGCTATGGGCCACTATCCCCTGCCCGCAGGTGCGCACATTGCGGTGGCCGAGGGGGAGGAGGTTTCAGCCGGCGACACCCTGGCCAAGATCCCTCGGGAGACCACCAAGACCAAGGACATCACGGGAGGTCTCCCCCGGGTAGCAGAACTCTTTGAAGCTCGAAAGCCCAAGGAGCAGGCGACCATAGCCGAGATCGACGGCTTCGCGCGCTTTGGCAGCGGCTCCAGGGGTATGCGCAAGGTGGTGGTGGTCGGCGATGGGGGCGAGGAGCGCGAGTACCTCATCCCCAGGGGCAAACACGTGAACGTCCAGGAGGGTGAACGGGTCAAGGCTGGCGAACCCCTAATGGATGGCCTCATTAATCCCCACGACATCCTGGATGTGTTGGGGGAGAAGGAACTGGAGAAGTACCTGGTTAACGAGATCCAAGAGGTCTATCGGCTCCAGGGCGTTGAGATAAATGATAAGCACATCGAGGTTATTGTTCGGCAGATGCTGCGGCGCCTTGTTGTGGAAGACCCGGGGGACACTGACTTTCTCGTGGGCCAGCAAGTTACCAGGGAGGCCTTCAGCCAGAAGAACGAGGAGGTGATGGCTCAGGGAGGCACTCCCGCTAAAGGAAAGCCCATTCTTCTGGGCATTACTCGCTCTTCGCTGTCGACCGATAGCTTCATCTCCGCAGCTTCCTTCCAGGAAACCACCCGGGTGTTGACCCAGGCGGCGGTATCTGGCTCGGTGGATCGCCTCAAGGGCCTCAAGGAGAACGTCATCATGGGCCGTCTCATCCCGGCGGGCACGGGAGCCAGGCGCTATCAGGGGCTAGAGCTGCTCACCTCGGGGGGAGAGGAGATGCCGGCTGGGGAAGAGCCGAAGGAGGAGGAAGAAAGGCAACCGGCAGGGTAGCCTCAGTCGAAAAAAGGGCTTGACAGTGGGGGATTTGGAAGTAAAATAATTTGTTACTTCTTCGCCATTTTAAATTGCCGCCGGAATTGTGGCGGTGGCCTCCGCGCTCCATGGTGTCTGATCCCCTTTCCCCGAGGGGGCTCAGGATTCCCTATCCGGGACATGGAGCGGGTTTTTTTACAGGAAGAGGGCTTCAAGGGAGAGGTTCTGATGCCCACAATTAGCCAACTAGTTCGCAAGGGGCGCCTTAAGGTCTCGACCAAGACCGATAGTCCCGCTCTCAGGGGTTGCCCACAGAAGAGGGGTGTTTGCCTTAGGGTCTATACCTCCACGCCGAAGAAGCCCAACAGTGCCCTCAGGAAAGTGGCCCGGGTAAGGCTCACCAATGGTATGGAGGTCACGACCTATATTCCCGGCGTAGGCCATAATCTTCAGGAACACGCGATTGTCCTTATCCGTGGGGGCAGGGTGAAGGACCTCCCCGGCGTTCGATACCACGTAATCCGGGGCTCTCTCGACACAGCCGGTGTCCAGGGCCGCAGACAGAGCCGATCCAAGTACGGGGCCAAGCGGCCCAAATAGGAGGGGAAGATGCCCAGGCGGAAGGTGGCCCAGAGACGGCGCATGCTGCCTGACCCCAAGTACAACGACCGACTTGTGAGCAAGTTCATCACGTGCATCATGCGCGATGGGAAGAAGAGGCAGGCGGAGAGGATTTTTTACGGGGCTCTCGACGAGGTGGCCGAGCGGACCAAGGAGGAAGCCCTCAAGGTTTTCAAGCGGGCCGTCGAGAACGCGAAGCCCGCTCTGGAAGTGCGCTCCCGCCGTGTGGGAGGCTCCACCTATCAGATCCCGGTGGAAGTTCGCTCCGACCGCAGGACATCCTTGAGCATCCGCTGGATAATCATGCATGCCCGTCAGCGCGAGCGCACCATGAAGGCGGGGCTTGCTGCAGAGCTCGTCGATGCCGCCAATAACACAGGGAGTTCGGTGAAGAAGAGGGAGGATACCCACCGTATGGCTGAGGCCAATAAAGCCTTCGCTCATTACCGGTGGTAGGAAACTATGACTTTGGGTAGAGTCGCACCTCTTGAGATGATTCGAAACATCGGAATCGCGGCACACATAGATGCCGGTAAAACTACGACCACGGAGAGGATCCTCTTCTACACGGGCCGCACCTATAAGATGGGTGAAGTGCACGAAGGGGCGGCGATCATGGACTGGATGGCCCAGGAGCAGGAGCGGGGCATAACCATAACCTCGGCCGCCACCACCTGCTTCTGGCTCGGTCACCAGATAAACATCATCGATACCCCTGGTCATGTGGACTTCACCGCTGAGGTGGAGAGATCACTCAGGGTTCTCGACGGGGCGGTGGCCATTTTCTGTGGAGTTGGCGGAGTGGAGCCGCAGTCGGAAACTGTCTGGCGTCAGGCGGAGAAGTACAGGGTGCCCCGCATCATTTTCGTGAATAAGCTCGACAGGACGGGGGCAGACTTTTTCCGGGTGGTCGAGGAGGTGCAGGAGCGCCTGGCGGCACGGCCCATAGTACTTCAGCTTCCCCTGGGACGTGAAAGCAATTTCCGCGGAGTTATCGACCTCGTTGAGGAGAAGGCTTTCATATATCACGAGGAGACGCTGGGCGCCACATTCGAGGTTGTGCAGATTCCAGAAGAATATGCCGGGGAGGCGGCTCGCTGGCGGGAGCGTCTCTTGGAAACTTTAGCTGAAAGAGACGACGCACTCTTGGAAAGATACCTCGCGGGTGAGACCGTGAGGAAAGAAGAGATCCTGGGAGCCCTCAGGCGTGGCACCCTCGCTTTGGAGCTCTTCCCCGTGCTATGCGGTGCCGCATTCAAGAATAAGGGTATCCAGCCCCTTTTGGATGCCATCGTCCGCTATCTGCCCTCCCCTATGGACATTCCTCCCGTTGAGGGGATAGACCCCCGGACGGGGGAGCAAGTCAGCCGACGGGCGCTCGATGAGGAACCCTTCTCGGCGTTGGCCTTCAAGGTGATGATGGACCCCTATGCGGGCCAGCTTGTCTTCCTCAGGGTTTACTCCGGAGCCGTTACTTCCGGGGAGAGCCTGTACAACGCCTCCAGGGAAAAGACCCAGCGGATAGGCAGACTCCTCAGGATGCACGCCAATAAACGCGAGGAGGTCAAGGGTGTCAGGGCGGGGGAGATCGTGGCGGCAGTAGGCCTGGGCAACACCTTCACGGGTGATACCCTATGCCCCAAGGGGGAGCCCATCCTTCTTGAGGCTATTGAGTTCCCTGCACCCGTCATCGATGTGGCCGTAGAGCCCAAGACCAAGGTTGACCAGGAAAAGCTGGCTGCGTCCCTGGAGAAGCTCGCCCAGGAGGATCCCACCTTCCATTTGAGGTATGATGAGGAGACGAACCAGACGATCCTCTCGGGGATGGGGGAATTGCATCTGGAGATTCTGGTGGATCGTCTGCTGAGGGAGTATAAGGTTGGAGCCAACGTCTCTCAGCCCCGGGTGGCTTATCGGGAGACCATAAAGGGCTCGGCGCGGGCTCGAGGTCGCTTCGTGCGGCAGTCAGGGGGCCGGGGTCAGTGGGGAGACGTATGGCTCAAGGTAGAGGCCGGAGGGCCCGGTTCGGGATTCGAGTTCGTGAATGAGATAGTCAAGGGTGCGATCCCCAAGGAATACATACCGGCCGTCAGGAAAGGGGTGGTTGAAGCCATGGAGACGGGAATTCTGGCCGGCTACCCCATTGTGGACGTCAGGGTTGTCCTCTGTGATGGAACGTACCATCCAGTGGACTCTTCGGAGCTTGCTTTCAGTATCGCCGGTTCCCTGGCCTTTAAGCAGGCGGCCAAGGAGGCGCAGCCGGTTCTTCTGGAGCCCATCGTGGAAGTGGAGGTAGTGGTTCCCGAGGATTATCTGGGAGATGTGATGGGAGACCTGAGTGCCCGCCGGGGCAAGATTCATCGGATGGCCGAGCGGGCCGGCGCACGGGTGGTGGCAGCCCGCGTGCCCATGGTGCAGATGTTCGGCTATGCCACGGACCTGCGCTCCATGAGCCAGGGCCGGGCTACCTACACCATGCAGGTCAGCCATTACGAAGAGGTGCCAAGTTCGCTGGCTGAGATTATTATTGCCAAAGGGATCGGTATCGGGCTTCCTCAGAAGATGGCCGTTTGAAGGGAGGCGGCCGAGGGTCGAGCCTTGAGTCCACCTCAGGAGGGCTAGATTTCATGTCGAAGGCGAGATTTGAGCGGACGAAGCCTCACGTGAACATTGGGACCATAGGTCACATAGACCATGGGAAGACGACGCTCACCAGTGCGATCACGCGCATCTTGAGCAAGCGTGGGATGGCGAGCTACGTGCCTTTTGAGGAGATCGACAAGGCACCCGAGGAGAAGGAGCGCGGGATCACGATAGCGACGGCGCACGTGGAGTATGAGACGGACAATCGTCACTATGCGCACGTGGACTGTCCCGGTCATCAGGACTACATAAAGAACATGATAACGGGAGCTGCGCAGATGGATGGGGCGATACTCGTGGTTGCTGCTGATGACGGTCCGATGCCTCAGACTCGTGAGCACATACTGTTAGCGCGTCAAGTTGGGGTACCGTACATAGTGGTATATCTGAACAAAGTTGACATGGTGGATGACGAGGAGCTTTTGGAGCTGATAGAGCTTGAGGTGAGGGAGCTATTGACGAAGTATGAGTTTCCCGGGGAGGAGATACCGATAATCAGGGGGAGTGCGCTGAAGGCCCTTGAGAAGGGGGACCCAGAGGACCCTGAGTGCAAGAACATTCTTGAGCTGATGGAGGCCGTTGACAAGTATATACCGACGCCGGTGCGTGACATTGATAAGCCATTTTTGATGCCTGTTGAGGACGTATTCAGCATATCCGGTCGGGGCACCGTGGCCACTGGCCGGGTGGAGCGTGGGATAGTGAAAGTAGGGGACGAGGTAGAGATAGTCGGTTTCATCGAGACTCGCAAGACCGTGGCCACGGGAGTCGAGATGTTCAGGAAGCTATTGGACCAGGGTCAGGCTGGAGACAACATAGGGGTATTGCTGCGTGGGATAAAGCGTGAGGAGGTGGAGCGTGGTCAGGTATTGGCCAAGCCCGGGAGCATCACCCCTCACACGCGCTTTCGTGCTGAGACCTATGTACTGACCAAGGAGGAGGGCGGGCGGCACACGCCGTTTTTCGGTGGCTATCGGCCGCAGTTTTACTTCAGGACGACCGATGTCACGGGTGTTGTGAAGTTGCCCGAAGGTGTTGAGATGGTGATGCCCGGCGACAACGTTTCCGCTGAGGTCGAGCTCATCACCCCCATTGCCATGGAGAAGGAGCTAAGGTTTGCCATCCGGGAGGGCGGGAAGACCGTCGGAGCCGGCGTCATCAGCGAGGTGCTGGAGTAGGGGGCTCAGGAGCCTAGAGAGGGACCATGGACCAAAAGATCAGGATACGGCTTAAGGCCTATGACCACCGCGTCCTAGACCAGTCCGTGGTGGAGATCGTGGAGACGGCGAAGCGCACGGGTGCCCGCGTGGTGGGCCCTATACCCCTGCCCACGACCTGCAATAAATTCACTGTACTGCGCTCCCCGCATGTGGATAAGAAGAGCCGGGAGCAGTTTGAGATAAGGACCCATAAGAGACTTCTCGACATCGTGGAATGGAAGCCCGAGACGGTGGACGCCCTCATGAAGCTGGACCTGGCGGCGGGGGTGGATGTCGAGATCAAGCTCTGAGGTTTAGGGAATGGCGGTGGAAGGGCTTCTGGGGAAAAAGGTCGGAATGACTCAGCTCTTCTCTCCCGATGGGGAGGCCATACCGGTGACGGTGGTGGAAGCAGGCCCCTGCCTGGTCGTTCAGCGAAAGAGCCAGGAGCGGGATGGTTACAGCGCCATCCAGCTTGCCTATGAGCCCCTTAAGCGGGGGCGCGCTAATAAGCCTCGGGCGGGCCACTTCGCCAAGGCGGGCCTCGAGCCCTGGAGATTCCTGAGGGAGTTTTCCCTGGGGCCTGAAGATGAGTTGCAGCCGGGCGCGGAGCTGAACGTCACTATTTTCTCCCCGGGCGACCGGGTTGATGTTTCAGGAATCTCCAAGGGAAGAGGCTTCGCAGGTGTTATTAAGCGTCATGGCTTTGCCGGTGGTCCAGGCGGTCACGGCTCCATGTTCAACCGTGCACCGGGTTCCATCGGCGCGTCCGCCTTTCCTTCCCGTGTATTCAAGGGAACGAGGCTGCCGGGCCATATGGGGGCTGAGCGGGTGACGGTGCAGAGCCTCCGGGTGGTGGAGGTCATCCCCGAGAGAAATCTTCTCCTCCTGCATGGTGCTGTGCCGGGCCCTCGGAATGGGCTCTTGGAGGTAAGGCTGAGCGCCAAGAGAAGGAGTCCAAGAGATTAAGGCTATGGCAGAGCTGGAAATAGTGGACCAAGAGGGTAAAGCGGTGGGGAAAGCGGAGCTTTCTCAGGCCCTTTTTGACGGGCAGGTTAAAGAGCACCTCATCCATGAGGTCGTTCTCGCGCAGCTCGCCGGAAGACGGGCTGGCACCCATTCCACCAAGGGCCGGAGCGAAGTCTCGGGCGGCGGCCGGAAGCCTTGGCGCCAGAAGGGGACCGGCAGAGCCAGGGCTGGCACCATAAGGTCTCCCCTCTGGCGTGGTGGAGGGGTCATCTTCGGCCCCAAGCCCAGAAATTATGGGGTGCGGGTTCCGGGAAAGGTCAAAAAGGGAGCCCTGAAGTCGGCGCTGAACCTTAAGCTCAGGGAAGGGGAACTGAAGCTCGTGGAGGGTTTGAGGCTCCCTGAGCCGAAGACTCGTGAGATGGCAAAGATACTTAAGCAGTTGGGTCTCGGGGGGAAGACGCTGGTCCTCCTTCCTGAGGCTGATGAGGGCCTCACCAGGGCTTGCCGAAACATCCCCGGGGTTAAGACCCTGGCCTTGGTAGGCATCAATGTCTATGACCTTATGGATCACGATACGGTCTTAACTACTCAGGAGGTTCTTGGGGCTCTGGAGGCCAGGCTCTGCTCATGAGCGAGCGGTTCACAGTTCTAAAGCGCCCTCTCATCACCGAGAAGACTACCGCCATGGGTGAGGCGGGCAACCGGGTGGCCTTTGAGGTGAGTCTCCGGGCCAACAAGCGGCAGATAAAAGAAGCCGTGGAGAGGACCTTCAACGTTACTGTTCTCGGGGTAAATACCTCTACCGTGAAGGGAAAGCCTGTTCGTCTCGGCCGCCACAGGGGCCGGAAGCCAGACCGGAAGAAGGCTTTGGTTACCCTGAAGGAAGGCGACCGTGTGGACTTCTTTGAGAGCGTGTGATGGCTATCAAGGAATTTAAGCCGACCTCCCCGGGAAGGCGCGGCCAGACAGTGCTGGTGAGGGAGGAGATTACGCAGAGGAAGCCCAAGAAGAGCCTTCTGCACCCCCTACCGAACTCGGGGGGGCGCAACAGCCGGGGTACCGTCACCGCCTGGCACCGGGGAGGAAGACACAAGCGCAGGTACCGGGTCGTGGATTTTCGCAGGGAGAAGTTCGGTGTGCTAGCCACGGTGGCCAGCATCGAGTATGACCCCAACCGGTCGGCCAATATCGCTCTTCTCCATTACCGTGACGGCGAGAAGCGCTACATAATAGCGCCCTTGGGCCTCAAGGTGGGAGATGTGGTATCCTCTGGGCCCGAGGCCGAGATAAGGGTGGGGAATGCGCTCCCCTTGGAGCGCATTCCCATGGGCACGGTGATCCATGCCATCGAGCTCAAGCCCGGCAAAGGGGCTCAGGTGGCCCGGAGCGCCGGAGCGGCGGCTCAACTCTTGGCCAAGGAGGGCGGCTACGCTCAGGTGCGCCTGAAATCGGGCGAGGTCCGTCTCGTCAGCCTGAAGTGCTTGGCCGCGGTGGGCCAGGTGGGGAACACCGACCACGAGAACGTAACCATCGGGAAGGCCGGAAGATCTAGGTGGCTGGGCCGAAAGCCCCATGTCAGGGGGGTGGCCATGAACCCGATAGATCACCCCCACGGGGGCGGCGAGGGTAAGAGCTCTGGCGGTCGCCACCCCGTCACGCCCTGGGGCGTTCCCACCAAAGGCTACAGGACCCGAAAAAAATCCAAACCCTCTGACCGCCTCATCCTCAGGCGGCGCTCGCAGAAAGCAAGGGGGTAGCTTATGGGCAGGTCGGTGGCAAAGGGGCCCTTCATAGATGAGCATCTCAGGAAAAAGATGGAGGCCATGAATCAGACCGGGGAGAGAAAGATCATCCGTACCTGGTCGCGGCGCTCCACCATAGTGCCGGAGTTTGTTGGGCACACCATCGCGGTTCATAACGGCAAGAAATTTGTTCCGGTCTTCATCACCGAGAACATGGTGGGTTACAAGCTGGGGGACTTTGCCGCCACTCGCACCTTTCGGGGTCATTCGGGGATCTCCAGGCGGACCATATCGCTGAAGTGAGGTTTGAGGCAAGGGGAATCGGTCGTGGAAGCCAGGGCGGTGCAGCGCTATGTGCGGAGCTCTCCCCTCAAGGTCCGGCTTGTGGCGGACCTCATCAGGGGGAAGAGCGTGGCGGAGGCCCTCTCCATCTTGGCTCTCTCCCCTAAGAGGGCCTCGAAGATATTCGAGAAGGCGCTTCGTTCGGCCGTGGCAAACGCCCGGGAGCAGGGGAGGTCGGAGGATGTGGAGAAGCTCGTCGTGCACCGGGCCTTCGTGGATGGAGGGCCTACCCTCAGGCGTTGGCGGGCCAGGGCCCGGGGTCGGACGGCGCGCATCCGTCACCGGACCTGCCATGTGACGGTTGTGGTGGCGGGACCCTAGGGGGTTTTTCGGGGAGGCTTGGCCGTGGGACAGAAGGTTCATCCGACAGGGTTCAGGCTGGGGATAAATAAATCTTGGCTCTCTAACTGGTTCGCCAAGAGGAACTATGCAGGGCTGCTGCATGAAGACCTTAAGGTGCGCCGCTACGTCAAAGACCAGCTCTCCCACGCCGGGGTTTCCGCCGTGGAAATAGAGCGCAAGACCCAGCGCATAAATATCAATATCTGGACCTCCCGACCGGGCATCGTCATTGGAAAGCGCGGTGTGGAGGTGGACAGACTGAAAAACGAGCTCCGAGACATCACGGGCAAGCAGGTGTACTTATACATAAAGGAAGTTCGCAAAGCGGAGCTGGACGCGCAGCTTGTGGCGGAGAATGTTGCCTTGCAGCTTCAAAAACGGATAGCCTTCCGGCGGGCCATGAAGCAGGCCGTGACCTCCTCCATGCGTTTTGGGGCCAAGGGAATAAAAATTCAGTGTGCGGGGCGACTGGGTGGGGCGGAGATAGCCCGGACGGAGTGGTACCGGCGGGGCCGGGTGCCCTTGCAGACCCTGCGGGCGGATATCGATTTTGGGTTCGCCGAGTCTAAGACCACTTACGGCATGATCGGCGTAAAGGTCTGGCTCTTCAAGGGGGAGGTGGTTCTCCGGATGCGGAGGGCTCCCGAGGCTGAAGCTTTATTGACGGTGGGGCCGGGAGGGGGTTAGCGCCATGCTCATGCCCCGGAAGACCAAATACCGAAAGCAACAGAAGGGGCGAATGCGGGGCGTCTCTTCCCGGGGGAATACCTTAGCCTTCGGCTCTTACGGTCTCCAGGCATTGACCTGCGGCCGCGTTACGGCGCGGCAGATCGAGGCGGCCAGGGTGGCGATTACCCGGCATGTGAAGCGGCATGGACGCATATGGATTCGCATCTTTCCCGACAAGCCCGTTACAAAGAAGCCGGCCGAGACTCGCATGGGTAAGGGAAAGGGTTCGCCCGAGGAGTGGGTGTCTGTTGTCAGGCCGGGACTCATCCTGTATGAGATGGATGGAGTGGAAGAAAGTATGGCGCGTGAGGCCATGAGGCTCGCTTCCCATAAGCTCCCCGTTAGGAGCCGTTTCATAATCCACTAGGAGGGGACGTTGAAAATAGGAGAGGCCCGCGACCTTACTACGGAAGAGCTCCATGAGAAAGTGGCAGAGCTCAGGGAAGAGCTCTTCAATCTTAAATTCCGGAAGGCCACGACCTCCCTGGATAATCCCTTGCGGCTCCGCTCACTGCGACGTGACATAGCCCGATGTCTCACCCTCATCAGGGAGCGGGAACTCGGAATCAGAGGTAAGGGGGGAGAGGAGGGCTAGGGTGAAGGAGCGCGGCCACCGCAAGATCCGTGAGGGCCGGGTTGTAAGCGATAAGATGATCAAGACCGCGACCGTTGAGGTGGTCCGTCAGTTTCGGCATCCGTTTTTCAACCGGGTCGTGCGGCGGACCAAGAAGTTCAAGGTCCATGACGAAAAGAACCAGCTGCAGGTGGGGGACCTGGTGAGAATCATTGAGAGCCGCCCATTGAGTCGCACTAAGCGCTGGCGCCTCCTAGAGGTGGTGGAAAAAGCTCGGTGAAGCTTGAGCTATGATCCAGATGAGAACCATGTTGGAAGTAGCCGATAACTCAGGAGCCCGAAGGGTTCAGTGCATCAAGGTGCTGGGGGGAAGCGGAAGGCGTTATGCGCGGCTGGGGGACACAATTGTGGTCAGCGTTAAGGAGGCCGTGCCTAACAGCCCCATAAGAAAAGGCGAGGTGCGCAAGGCCGTAGTGGTCAGGACCATTAAGGAGCATGGCCGGGAGGACGGCTCTTACGTCCGGTTTGATGGCAACGCCGTCGTCATCGTCAACGAGAGTGGAGAGCCTTTGGGGACACGTATCTTCGGGCCTGTGGCAAGGGAGCTCAGGCGCAAGGGATTCATGAAGATAATTTCGCTGGCCCCCGAGGTGCTCTGAGGAGGGGAGGCGGTGAGGGCTAAAGGTCTCAGGCCCAAGAGCCATGTCAAGAAAGGTGATTTCGTCGAGGTGGTGACGGGTCGGGAGAAGAGAAAAAGGGGAAAAATCCTGAGGGTCTTTCCCGAAGGCTGGGTGGTGGTGGAGAAGGTTAATTTTGTCAAGCGCCACACCCGGCCCGGCCGAGGGGTCCAGCAAGGAGGGATCGTGGAGAAAGAGGGCAAGATTCACATTTCCAACGTTATGCCCATAGACCCCAAGACCTCTCGCCCCACACGCATCCGGTACCAGCGATTGGAGGATGGGCGCAGGGTGCGCTCAAGCCAAAGAAGCGGTGAGATGCTGGATACGGTTTAGGACTATGAGCGATGGCCCCGAGGCTTAAAGAGCTTTACATAAGAGAGGTGGTCCCGGCCCTCATGGAGGCCTTCGGCTACCGTAACACAATGCAGGTGCCCCGCCTGGAGAAGATCGTCGTAAACATGGGCTTGGGGGAGGCGGTGAGCAATGCCTCGGCTCTGGACCACGGCGTGGCCGAGCTCTCAGCTATCACAGGGCAGCGCCCCATAATCACCCGGGCCAAGAAATCCATCGCCGCGTTCAAGCTAAGAACCGGCATGGCTATAGGCTGCAAGGTGACTCTGCGCAGGAACCGGATGTATGAGTTTCTGGATCGTCTCATCAATATGGCCCTTCCGAGGGTGAGGGACTTTCGGGGTCTTTCCGAGAGGGCCTTTGATGGTCGGGGTAATTACTCGATCGGGATTCGCGAGCAGGTGATATTTCCGGAAGTGGACTACGACAGCATCGACCACATCCGGGGGATGGGCGTTGTCATCGACACCACTGCCTCTTCTGATGAAGAGGGCAAGGAGCTCTTGGGGCGATTGGGCATGCCCTTCAGAAGCTAGGGAGGGGCCGTTTGGCCAAGAAGAGTCTTATCGCCAAGGCCCAGCGGGCATCTAGGTTCCGGTCTCGCAGTTACAACCGCTGCCGGCGTTGCGGCCGCCCTCGGGGCTACCTGAGAAGGTTTGAAATGTGCCGAATCTGCGTGAGGCAGTTGGCCCTCAGGGGCGAGGTCCCGGGGGTCATAAAATCCAGCTGGTAGGACGCGGGAGGGGAATGGTCCCTTGAGCATGACCGACCCGATAGCTGACATGCTGACCCGGATAAGGAATGCCAATCGGGCCAAGCTCGAGGTGGTTGAGGTTCCAGCTTCGCGCCTCAAGGGGGAGATCGCGGCCATCCTCAAGCGAGAGGGCTACATCAAGGGCTTCAGGCTGGAGAAGGACAACCGCCAGGGGAAGCTCCTCATAGGTCTCAAGGTGACCGAAGAGGGGGCCAGGGTCATCCAGGGCTTGAAGCGTGTGAGCAAGCCTGGAAGCCGGGTTTACGTCAAAAAGGATGAAATCCCCCGAGTTATGAATGGACTGGGGATCGCCATCCTCTCCACTTCCAAGGGGGTGCTCTCGGACGGCGAGTGTCGGGAGCTGGAGGTGGGGGGCGAGCTTCTCTGTCACGTCTGGTAGAGGGGAGTCCTATGTCTAGGGTCGGTAAGAGACCTATTCCTATCCCCTCTGATGTTGAAGTCAAGGTCCAGGGGGTGGAGGTAGAGGTTAAAGGGCCTAAGGGAGTCTTGCGGCGAAGGCTTCACCCCCGGGTGAGCCTGCGGCGGGAGGGGGATACAATCATTGTGGAGCGGCGCTCGGAGAGCAAGCTCGATAAGTCCCTTCACGGTCTCACCCGCACCCTTGTGGCAAATATGGCAAAAGGAGTCAAGGAGGGCTTTGTCCGGGAATTGGAGCTCTCGGGCCTGGGCTATCGGGTCAGCCTGCAGGGAAAGACCTTGAATCTTTCGCTGGGCTTTTCCCATCCGATGAACTTCACCGCTGCGGATGGGATAGAATTTGAGATCGATGCCAGGAACAGAAACATCGTTCGGGTCAAGGGCATTGACAAGCAGCAGGTTCATCACGTGGCCGCCGAGCTCCGGTCTCTGCGCAAGCCTGAGCCTTACAAGGGAAAGGGCATCCGCTATGTTGGTGAGGTCATCCGGCGCAAGGCGGGAAAGGCCGGGGTTTAGGAGATAATGGCATGGTGTTGCATCCCAGGGCGGCCGGGCGGCTGGCGCGCCACCTCCGGGTGCGAAAAAAGCTTTCCGGAACGGCGCAGAGGCCAAGGCTTTGCGTCTTTCGCAGCAACAAGCACATTCAAGCGCAACTCATAGATGATGAAAAGGCTGAGACCCTGGCTTCGGCCTCGAGTAGAGGGACAAGCTTCCGCCAGCTTGCCGCGGGAGATGAAAGCGCCCGGGGGGGCAATCGGGCGGGAGCAGCCCTGGTCGGCAAATTGCTCGCCGAGCGGGCCAAAGCCCTGGAGATAGAGAAGGTGGTTTTTGACCGAAACGGCTATCTTTATCATGGCCGAGTTAAGGCTCTGGCCGATGCGGCCCACGAGGGCGGCTTAAAATTTTAGAGGAATCTTTTCGTGGTAGATGAGGCGCCGGAGCGGGAACTCATAGATAAGGTGATCTTCATCAACCGGGTGGCCAAGGTTGTCAAGGGAGGTCGCCGCTTCAGCTTCAGCGCTCTCGTAGCGGTGGGCGACCAGGCGGGGCGGGTAGGTATTGGGATGGGAAAGGCCAATGAGGTACCCGAGGCCATCAGAAAGGGCATAGAGAAGGCTAAGAAGGGAATCTTCCGGGTGCCCCTCTTGGGGAATACCATTCCTCATAAGGTTATGGGCAAGTTCGGAGCTGGCCGAGTGGTTCTTAAGCCCGCCGCCAAGGGGACGGGGGTCATAGCCGGAGGGCCCGTGAGGTCCATTCTGGAGGCGGCGGGGGTCAAAGACATCCTGACTAAATCCCTTGGCACCAACAACCCCCAAAACGTCTGCAAAGCCACAGTGGATGGTCTGCAGAGGTTGAGGAGCGCTGAGGAGGTAGCCCGCCTGAGGGGAAAGCCCGTTGAAGGGTTAGTGCAGGAATAAAGGAAGATTTCCGTGGATGGCACTCTCAGGATAACTCTGAAGCGCAGCCCCGTGGGAAAGAAGGCGAAGCACGGCGAGGTCTTGAGGGGCCTGGGCGTGAGGAGGCCTGGTAGGACTGTCATCCGCAAGGATACTCCCGAGATCCGCGGAATGCTTTTCAAGGTTAAGCACTTGGTGGAGGTAGAGGAGGGACCCTGAGGGGGTTATGGCTCTGGGTAATTTGAAGCCGCCCGCCCGCTCCAAGAGGGCTTCCCGCCGCGTAGGACGGGGGCCGGGCTCCGGTCTGGGAAAGACTGCTGGAAGGGGCCATAAGGGTCAAGGAGCGAGGGCGGGCAGCAGCCGAAGACCTGGGTTTGAGGGGGGGCAGATGCCCCTGCAACGGCGTCTGCCGAGGCGGGGTTTCACAAACATCTTCAAGAAGCGCTACGCCATCCTGAACGTGGAAGACCTCTCACGCTTTGAAGGGGGGACGGAAGTGACCCCGGAGCTTCTGAGGGAGCGGGGGCTGGTTCGTAAGGTCTGGGATGGGGTCAAGATCCTGGGAGATGGCGAGCTCTCCCATCCACTGACGGTTGAGGCGCATAAGTTCACCTCCACGGCGGCGGCCAAGATCG
The DNA here is from genome assembly GCA_964575845.1 of uncultured bacterium. GTDB lineage: Bacteria > UBA8248 > UBA8248 > UBA8248 > CAZNSX01 > CAZNSX01. Next base: position 184,467 of record CAZNSX010000002.1, read on the forward strand.
AGGCCGCGGGCGGGCGGGTCAAGGTCATAGGTTCATGATCGGTAGCCTCTCCAACATCTGGAAGATCCCCGAGCTCAAGCAGAGGATCCTCTTTACTTTTGCGCTTCTGGCCGTCTACCGAATAGGGGTTCACATCCCCACGCCGGGAATCGACGGCCAGGCCCTTTCCGCCTTCTTCGCCGAGGCCAGCCGTGCCGGCTCCACCCTTATGGAATTTTTCGACATGTTTTCCGGGGGGGCCCTGAGGCAGCTCACCATCTTCGCCCTGGGCATAATGCCCTACATCAGCGCCTCGATCATCCTGCAGCTCCTCACAGTGGTCATACCCTATCTGGACAAGCTCAAGAAGGAGGGGGAGGCCGGCCAGAAGAAGATAACCCAATACACTCGTTACGGCACCGTCCTATTGAGCGCCGTTCAGGGCTTCGGGATCAGCATCGGGCTTGAGAACATGCAGAGTCCCACGGGGGTCCATATCGTTATGAACCCGGGCTGGGCTTTCCGGCTCATGACGGTCCTCACCCTTACCTCGGGCACCGTTTTCCTCATGTGGCTCGGTGAGCAGATAAGCGAGCGTGGCATCGGGAACGGCATCTCACTCATCATATTCGCGGGAATCGTGGCCCGGATACCTTCTGCCGTAATCAACTCCATGAGGCTCCTGCGAACGGGGGACATCCAGCCCTTCCTGATGCTGGGCATAATGGTTCTCATGCTCCTCGTGGTAGGCTTCATCGTATTCATGGAGGCGGGCCAGAGGAGGATCCGCATCCAGTACGCCAAACGGGTAGTGGGAAGGCGGATGTATGGGGGGCAGAGCACCCACCTCCCCCTCAAGGTCAATACCTCGGGCGTCATCCCCCCCATTTTCGCCTCCTCGGTCATCGTTTTTCCGGCCACCATCGCCCAGTTTGTGAACCATCCCTTGATGAACAGGGCCTCCCAGGCGCTTGCGCCGGGAAGCCTCATCTACATAGGGCTCACCATTGTCCTCATCTTCTTCTTCTGCTATTTTTACACGGCCATCATCTTCAACCCCGTGGATGTGGCCGACAACATGCGGAAATACGGTGGATATGTGCCCGGCATTCGTCCCGGCCGCAGGACCGCGGACTTCATCGACCGGGTGCTCACCCGGCTGACCTTTGTCGGCGCCATCTACCTTTCGGCTATCGTCATCCTTCCCACCGTCCTCATCAAGCAGTTCAACGTGCCGTTCTACTTCGGGGGGACGGCTCTTCTCATAGTGGTGGGAGTCGCTATGGACACCATGCAGCAGGTGGAATCGCACCTGGTGATGAGGCATTATGAAGGCTTTATGAAGCGGGGTCGCCTGCGGGGGAGGCGGGGCTAGTGCGGCTTATCCTCTTGGGGGCGCCTGGAGTCGGCAAGGGCACGCAGTCCCAGTTTCTCTCCGAACGTGCGAAGGTCCCCCAGATATCCACAGGAGATATGCTCCGCTCGGCCGTCAAGGCCGGGACCGACCTCGGTCTTAAGGCCAAGAGCTACATGCTGGCGGGACAGCTTGTCCCCGATGCCGTCATTCTCTCTCTCATAAGGGAGCGCATAAGGGAGCCTGATTGCCAGCGGGGCTTCATACTGGACGGCTTCCCCCGAAACCTGACTCAGGCCAAGGCCCTTAGCGAAACTCTGGGCGAGCTGGGCTGGGATATCGACCTGGTCGTGAACCTTGAGGTGGAAAGGGAGGAGCTGGCTAGACGCCTTGCGGGGCGCTTGATTTGCAACCAATGCGGTGCTGTATATCCCCCCGAAAAGGCGGGGCCTTGTGAGAGGTGTGGCGGCGAGTTGGTCCAGAGGGAGGACGATTCGCGGGGGACGGTGGAGCAGCGGCTCGACGTCTACAGGGAGCAGACGGAGCCTCTCGTCAGCTATTACCGAGCTCAGGGAAAGCTGGTGACCACGCTCGGGTCTGGGGAACCCCGGGAAGTATTTTGCCGCCTCTGGCAGTCGATCGCGGAGCGTATCGATGGGCGATGATTCTGCTCAAGAGTCCGGAGGAGATACTGAAGCTTCGCGAGAGCAATCGTGTTGTGGCGGTAGTTCTGGAGGAACTGAAGAGAAAGATAAGACCCGGGGTCAACACACGGGAGCTTGATGAGCTGGCGGAGCAGCTGGTGAGGAAGGAGGGGGCAGACCCCGCGTTTAAGAATTACCGGGGCTACCGAAACACTATCTGCGCTTCGGTAAATGAACAGGTGGTGCACGGTATCCCCTCGAGGAGGAAACTCAAGGAGGGAGACATCCTCAGCATAGACATTGGTGCCCTCAAGGGGGGTTACTACGGCGATTGCGCCATAACGGTAGGTGTGGGAGAGGTTTCGGAGGCTGCGGAAAGGCTCATGCGGGTCGGCCGTGAAGCCCTCTATGAGGGCATCGCCCGGGCCCAGGTGGGAAGCCATCTCTACGACATATCCCGGGCTATTCAGCTTCATGCCGAGAGGCACGGATACAGCGTTGTGCGAAAGTACGTGGGCCATGGCATCGGACGAAACCTGCATGAGGACCCTCAGGTCCCCAACTTTGCAGAGCCCGAGATGGGCCCTGGGCCTCCTTTGGAAAGGGGGCTAACCCTGGCCATCGAGCCAATGCTCAATGAAGGGGGAGGGGACGTGAAAGAACTCTCCGACCGCTGGACAGTGGTCACTGCAGATGGTAAACTTTCTGCCCACTTTGAGCACACCGTGGCCATCACCGAAGATGGCCCTCAGGTTTTGAGTCTGCCTTAGGGGCCGAGAGAGGGGGGTGAGCTCGAAAGAGGGCTTATGCAGAAAGAAGAAGCCATAGAGGTGGATGGCACCGTGGTCGAGCCACTGCCCAATGCCATGTTTCGGGTTGAACTGGAGAACGGTCATCGCGTTCTTGCTCACATATCGGGAAAGATGCGGATGCACTTCATTCGCATCCTTCCGGGTGACCGGGTCAAAGTGGAGCTTTCCCCCTATGACCTTACCCGGGGGCGAATCATCAGCCGCTACAGGTAGCGGCGGGGTCGAGCAATGAAGGTCAAAGCATCCGTAAGGCCTATCTGCGATAAATGCAAGGTGCTCCGTAGGAAGGGGGTAGTGCGTGTGATTTGTGCGAACCCTAAGCATAAGCAGCGGCAAGGCTGAGGGGGGGAGGAGATTGTGGCGCGGATCGCCGGTGTAGATATTCCCACTGAGAAGCGGGTGGAGGTGGCCCTCACCTACATTCACGGCATCGGCCGTTCGAGCGCGCGGCGCATCCTCAAAGACGCACGCGTGAACCTTGATGTCCGGACGAGGGATCTCACCGAACATGAGGTCACCGCCCTTCGGGATTTAATCGAGGGTCAGTATCAGGTGGAGGGAGAGAGACGGCGCGAGGTTACCATGAATATAAAGCGTCACATGGATATCGGCAGCTATCGAGGTCTGCGCCACCGCCGCGGTCTCCCCGTTAATGGACAGCGCACTCATACAAATGCGCGCACGCGTAAGGGCCCGCGCAAGACGGTGGGGGCGCGTTCCAAGAAGTAAACTCATCTGTAGGAGGAAACCGTGGCGCAGGGGCCAAAGAAGGCATCGGGGAAGAGGCGGCGGGAGCGAAGGCCTATAGGTAAGGGTGTCGCTCACATCCAGAGCACTTTTAACAATACCATCATTACCATCACGGATGTCTCGGGAAACGTAGTCACCTGGGCAAGCGCTGGCTCGCAGGGCTTCAAGGGCTCGCGGAAGAGTACCCCTTTTGCCGCCCAGGTAGCGGCGGACGTAGCGGCCAAGAAGGCCCTCGAGCTAGGGGTCAACTCCGTCGAGGTCTATGTGAAGGGGCCCGGCTCCGGCCGGGAGGCGGCCATACGCTCTCTTCAGGCTGCTGGCTTGGAGATAAGCCTCATTCGAGATGTGACGCCAATACCCCATAATGGGTGCCGTCCGCCCAAACGCCGTCGGGTTTAGTCGGAGGAGGCGAGGAGTTGGGAAGAGATCATGGTTCTGTTTGCCGGTTCTGCCGGAGAGAGGGTATGAAGCTCTACCTGAAGGGGGACCGGTGCTACACCGAGAAGTGCTCCTATTCCCGTAGGGGCTATCCCCCGGGCGAACACGGGACGGGAAGGGTAAAGGTGTCGGAGTTTGGGCTTCAGTTGCGGGAGAAGCAAAAGGTTCGGCGCATCTATGGAGTCCTTGAGCGGCAGTTCCGGCGGCATTTTGATGAGGCGGACCGCCGAAAGGGCATCACAGGGGAGAACCTGCTCCAGAACCTGGAGCTGAGGCTGGACAATGTGGCCCACCGTGCAGGCTTCGCCGATTCTCTGAAGCAGGCGCGGCAGCTAGTGGCCCACAATCACGTGCTGGTTAACGGGAGGAAGGCGGACGTTCCCTCCCGAATCTTGAAAGCCGGCGATGAGGTGAAGATAAGGCCGAAGAGCGGGGGGTTTCCTTTTATTCAGGAGGCCCTCTCCAAACGCGACCAGCGGGGCAGGCCTGGCTGGCTGGAGGTGGACGCAAAGGAGCTGAAGGTTATTGTCCAGGCCCTGCCCGTGCGGGAGGAGATTGCTATCCCCATTGAGGAGCAGCAGATAGTGGAGCTCTACTCTAGGTAGAGGGGCGAAGGCGGCTCGGCCCACTGGGGTGAGCAGGAGGCATCCTTAATGAGAATGTTGAACGATTTTCAAAAGCCCAAATACCTGGAGTGCGAAAAGGAGAGCTCGACCGACACCTTCGGGCGCTTCACGGCGGAGCCCTTCGAGCGGGGCTTCGGCCTCACCATCGGAAATGCCCTGAGGAGGGTCTCCATTTCCTCTCTCTATGGGGCGGCGGTGACGTCCGTGAGGATCGAGGGCGTCTACCATGAGTTCTCCACCATCCCGGGAGTAATGGAGGACGTGACGGAGATTATTCTGAACCTCAAGGAGCTTCGCCTGAAGATGAGCTCCCCGGAACCCAAGCGCCTCTACCTCCGCCATGAAGGCGAGGCCGTGCTCAAAGCTAAGGACATCGAGCCAAATCCCGATGTCAAGATCCTGAACCCCGAGCTTCAAATCGCCACCCTCAACAAGGAAGCCAAGCTGGATATGGAGATGGTGGTAAGGATGGGCCGCGGCTATGTGCCTGCTGAGCGAAACGCGGAGCAGAGCTTGGGCGCTCAGTTCATCCCGGTAGATGCCGTCTTCTCCCCCATCCGTAAATGCAACTTCAAGGTGGAGAGCACGCGGGTGGGGCGATCCACCGACTACGATAAGCTCATCCTGGAAGTGACCACCGACGGCAGCTTGCAGCCCAGGGATGCTGTGGCCTATGCGGCGAAGATCCTCAAGGACTATCTGACGGTCTTCATCCACTTCGAAGAGGAACCCAAGGCGGAGGAGCCCGAGGAGGACGCGCGCAAACACAAGATGGTCGAGAGCCTGAGGCGCAGCGTGGATGAGCTGGAACTCTCGGTTCGTTCTTACAACTGCCTCAAGAACGCTAAGATAAGGACTATCGCAGAGCTGGTGCAGAAGACTGAGGGAGAGATGCTGAAGACGCGCAACTTTGGCCGGAAGTCCCTGAACGAGATAAAGGAAATTTTGGAGAGCATGGACCTCTCGTTGGGGATGGACCTCTCGGCCGTGGACGTTGATAAGGCTCTCATCGCCACCCCGGAGAACTGAGATTCCGTGCGACACCTGAAGGCAGGAAGGAAGCTTGGCCGTACGACCAAGCACCGCCAGGCCCTCTTTCGTAACATGGTGGATGCGCTTCTGTCAGAGGAGCGCATCCAGACAACTCTGGCGAAGGCCAAAGAAGTAAGGCGCCATGCCGAGCGGGCCATCACGCTTGGGAAGCGAGGAGACCTTCATGCGCGACGCCACGCCCTGAGGCTGGTGCGCACAAGGGGTGTCCTCAAGAAGCTCTTCGAGACCCTGGGCCCCCGCTACGCCGAGCGCCCTGGAGGCTATACCCGCATCCTGAAGCTGGGGCCGCGACGAGGGGACGCAGCTCCCATGGCTATTCTGGAGCTTGTGGATAGGGACCTCAAACTGGAGGCACAAAAACGGGAGCGACGTCAGAAGAGGGAGGAAAAGAAAGTGGAGAAGGAAGAAGAAGCCAGCTGAGGAAAAGGAGAGGTCGGACGGGCACTGAAGGGCAAAGGTAGGTGCCCTTTTTTTTGCGCCTCGGAGCCTGCCGTTGACAGGGGAGGGCACGAGGGATATCATTTTTTAAAATCCCTTTCATCTCCGGGAGTTTTGACCTCATGGACAGTCGAAAGGCACACGAAGGTGGGAACGACCGTCACTGCTTCGTGTGCGGGCCTGATAACCCCATAGGCCTCAAGGTGCGGTTCAGCCTGGAGGGCGGTGAGAGCAGGGCCGAGTTCACCCCCGGGCCCGAGCATCAGGGCTACCGGGACCTCATGCATGGGGGTATCCTGGGCTGCCTTTTGGATGATGTGATGGCCAATTGGTTTTACCTCCAGGGAATCAGGGCCTTCACGGGACGTATGGAGCTTCGCTTCCGGGAGCCGGTGCCCCTGGGCACAAGGGTTGAGCTGGTGGGGCGATTGGTGGAGCGGCGTGGGAAGAGAGCTCTCATGGCCGCACGGGCTACCCGCAGTGGCGGGAAGGTTGTGGCCGAAGCAAAGGGAACTTTTATGATCTTGAGTGAGGAGAGCGAGGAGGAGAGACCATGATCATCGGAGTGCCCAAGGAGATAAAGCCCGACGAATACCGGGTGGCCCTGACGCCTGCGGGTGCCGAGGTCCTCTCGGCTAGCGGTCACATCGTTCTCATAGAGAAGAGAGCGGGCCTGGGAAGCGGCATAAAGGATGAGGAGTACAGGCAGGTGGGCGCCCGGACGGGCCTGAGTGCAGTGGAAGTGTGGAGGAAGGCCGAGCTCATTCTCAAGGTTAAAGAGCCCCTCCCCAATGAATATAAGTTCCTCTCCCCGGGGAAGACCCTTTTTGCATACCTTCACCTGGCGGCCTCAAGAAGCCTCACCCGCAGCCTCATTCGCTCGGGCATAAACGGAGTTGCTTACGAGACTGTGCGGCTTGAGAGCGGCCGCCTGCCGCTGCTGGAACCCATGAGCGAGATAGCGGGCCGCATGGCCGTGCAGGTAGGTGCCAAATGCCTGCAGAAGGAGGAGGGAGGAAGGGGGCAGCTTCTTGGGGGGGCCACGGGGGTCGCGAAGGGAAAGGTTGTAATAATCGGAGGCGGAATTGTCGGTAAATATGCCGCCAAGATCGCCATAGGGATGGGGGCCGAGGTCACCGTCCTGGATGTTGACCTCGGCCGCCTTGAGCACCTGGATGATGTCTTCAGGGGGCAGCTCAGCACCATGGCCTCCAACTCCTATAACATCCGCCGGGTTGTCCCTAAGGCAGACCTCCTCGTGGGCGGCGTCCTAATTCCCGGAGCCAGGGCCCCACGGCTCGTCTCCCGAGAGCTTGTGCGCCGGATGAAAGATGGGGCCGTCGTTGTGGACGTGGCGGTGGACCAGGGAGGCTGTGTGGAGACGACGAGGCCCACCTACCACAGTCGTCCTACCTTCCTCGCTGAAGGTGTCGTCCACTACTGTGTAGCGAATATGCCGGGTGCCGTGGCCCACACCTCCACCTATGCCCTCACTAACGCTACCCTCCCCTATGTCATTAAGCTGGCCGATATGGGCTTGGAAGAGGCCATTCGGGAAGACAATGCCCTTTCATTGGGGCTCAACCTCTACCGGGGCCACCTGACCAGCCGGGCCGTGGGGGAGGCCCACCGCCTCGGGTATAAAGAGCTCGATGAGCTGCTCTAGGAGGTCGGAGATGCCATGAAGAATGTGGGCCCGGATGAGCTCGTCTACAGTTACAGCGCGCGGAACCCCGTGGCCCTGAGGGTCTCCTCGGGGGAGGTCTTCAGCATGGAGACCCATGACCGCTTCAGTGGGGTGGAGGATCTTTCCAATATTCTTTCGGCTGACACGAGCAGATTAAATGCTGTCACCGGCGCTGTCTATGTGGAAGGGGCAGAACCCGGCCGCGTCCTTCAGGTAGATATTTTGGATATTGCCCTCACCCTTGGCCACGGTTTCACTTTCGCCGTTCCCGGGAGGGGTGCCTTTGGGGAGCGCCTTGAGGAAACAGTCTTTCGCCGTGTCCCCATCCGGGGAAGTTTTGCTCTATACGCCGAGGACATACCTGTACCTCTCGCACCGCATGTGGGGAGAATCGGCGTGGCCCCCGAGGGGGAGGATGTCCCTTGCAGCACCCCTGGCCCTCACGGTGGGAATCTGGACAATAATCAGCTTCAGGGGGGCTCAAGTGCCTTCTTCCCCATCTTCCACCCGGGCGCTCTCCTGGCTCTCGGGGACATCCATGCGGCTCAGGGAGACGGTGAGAGTGCCCTCTCGGGCATCGAGACGGCGGGCCTCGTCACCCTGCGTTGTGACGTGAGAAAGGACCTATCTCTATCCTATCCCCTGGCGACTACCCGGGATGAGGTGATGCTCATGGCTGACGGGGCAACCCTGGATGAAGCGGCCAGGACCGGGCTCCACCACGCTGCTCTACTCCTCAAAGAGCGTCGCGGCCTCACGTACGGGGAAGCGGCCATGCTGGTGAGCATCGCCGGCGATCTGAGGGTGTGTCAGGTAGTTAATCCCCGAGTGGGGGTAAAAGTGGCTTTTCGTAGGAATATCCTGGATATTAACTAGGTATTCTGGGCACGCCTCTCGGCCCTGAACCTCCTTCAGTTTCCCCTTGGCGTTTACCCTACGCTTCCTCTTTCAACATCTGGATGAAGGCCATTCCCTGATTCGCAAAATGTTCCATCATCAGCTTCTCTACGAGTAAGGCGTCTCCCTCAGTGAAGGCCTTCAGCAGGCCGTCATGCTCGCTCATGGAGGCATCCAGGCGCTCGGGCAGTGCGAGCGAGAGAGCGCGGGTCTTGAGGATCTGCTTCCGCAGGGAGTCAATCATCGTGCAGAGGCGCTCATTTCGGGAAGTCTCAGCGATGAAATGGTGATAGAGGGCATTGACGGCATAGTAGCCGTCGATGTCGCGCTTCTCAAGGCAGCGCTTGAGCTCACTGTGCATCTCTTTAAGTTTTGCAAGCTTCTCCCCCACCATGTGAGGGGTGGCGAGCCGAGCAGCCAGACTCTCCAGCACGCTGGCAATTGTATAGATGTCTCTCACCTCTTTTTCCGAGAGCTGGCTGACAAAAGCTCCCTTATGAGGAATCACCGTGATGTAACCCTCCACCTCCAGCTCCCGGAAGGCCTCCCGAAGGGGGGTCCTCGATACGCCGAGGCGCTCTGTGAGGGTGGTCTCGACGAGCTTATCCCCGGGCCTAAAGGTCCCGTTCAGGATGGCCTCCTTGATGCCCTCGGCCACGGCCTTGCTCAAGGATTTGGGCTTCTCGATCTGCAGGTCCGCGTCGGGTTTCTTCGCTTCATTCATGGCTCAACGCTCGCTGATGGGGGTTATCCTCAGACGACGCCTTCCTCTCTAAGCCGGGCCCTCTCCTGGGGCCCCAGCTTGAGTACCCTCTCCAGAACCTCCTCCGTGTGCTCACCGAGAAGGGGCGGAGGTGTTTCCACCCTTCCCGGCGTCTCGGATAGCTTTATGGGAACTCCCGTAAGCTTCGTTCTACCGGCCTGGGGATGGTCCACCTCGACCACCATTTCCCGGGCCAGAACCTCGGGGCTCGTGCATACCTCGGCCACGTCCCTGACAGGCCCGCAGGGCACTCCCCGGCTTTTAATGGGCTCAAGAGCCTCCCCGCAGGTGAGGGATGAGAAGTGGCCGTTGAGGATGGGCCAGAGCTCGCCGTGGTTTTGTACACGGTCGACATTGGTTCTGAAGCGGGGGTCACCGGTGAGCTCCTCTTTGCCTATGGCCCCGCAGAAGGCGGCCCATAGGGAGTCGTTTCCCACCCCGATATTGATGTAGCCATCTTTGCATTGGAAGGTTTCATAAGGGACGATGCTGGGGTGCTGGTTTCCCATGCGTCTGGGTGGCTCCCCTGAGGCAAAGAATATCCCCGCCTGGTAGGTGAGGAGGGCCACCTGCCCGTCGAGCAGAGCGATGTCCACCTTCTGCCCCCTTCCGATGCGCTCCCTGGCAATGAGGGCAAGGAGCACCCCTTGGGCGGCCAGCATGCCAGCCACAATGTCGGCCTCGGAGACGCCCACCTTGGTGGGAGGCCCATCGGGAAAGCCTGTAAGGCTCATCACACCCCCCTCCCCCTGAATTACCACGTCAAAGCCCGGCTCCTTGGCCCTGGGGCCTGAGTGCCCGAAGCCGGAGACGGATACATAGATGGCCCTGGGATTAATCTTCTGGACTTCCTCCCACCCAAAGCCCAGTTTCTCCATGGTCCCGGGCCGAAAGTTCTCGGCCACCACATCGCTCACCTTTATGAGCTCTCTCAAGAGCTCCTTCCCTCTGGGGGATTTCAGGTCAAGGGTAAGGCTCTTTTTGTTGCGGTTGATGCTCATGTAGTAGGTGCTTACGCCGTTGATGAAAGGAGGGCCCCATTTTCGTGTGTCGTCCCCCTCGCCAGGGCGCTCCACCTTGATGACCTCAGCCCCCATATCGGCCAGTATCATGGTGCAGTAGGGACCGGCCAGGATCCGGGTGAGGTCACAGACCCGGATGTGCTCTAAGGGTCTCATTATCTTACTCCCTCAAGTGCCCACCAGGGAGAGCAGCACCCCGGCGGCGATGGCCGAGCCGATGACCCCCGAGACATTAGGTCCCATGGCGTGCATCAGCAGGAAATTACTGGAGTTGGCCTCTTGCCCGACCTTCTGCACGACTCTGGCCGCCATAGGCACGGCCGAGACCCCGGCGGCTCCGATGAGTGGGTTTATGGCGTCTTTCGAGAAAGCGGCCATGATTTTGCCGAAGATGACCCCTGCTGCCGTTCCAATGGAGAAGGCGATGAACCCCAGGACGAGGATATAGATGGTCCTGAGGTCGAGGAAGCGGCCTGCGGTCATCGACGCCCCCACCGACACCCCCAGGAGTATGGTAACGATGTTGAGCATCTCCCCCTCGGAAGTTTTGAGGAGCCGGCTCACCACCCGACACTCTCTGAAGAGGTTCCCCAGCATGAGCATGCCGATGAGGGGAGTGGCCGAAGGGAGCAGCAGCGAGGTGAGGACGGTCGTGACGATGGGGAAAAGAATGCGCACGCGCCTGGAAATGGGCTTGAGCTGCACCATAACCCGCCGGCGCTCGGCTTCGCTGGTGAGGGCCTTCATGATGGGTGGCTGGATCAGGGGCACGAGAGCCATGTAGGAGTAAGCTGCGACGGCCACTGGCCCGAGCAGATGAGCGGCCAGCTTGCTTGCGAGGTAGATGGCCGTGGGGCCGTCGGCCCCGCCGATGATGCCAATGGAGCTGGCTTCAGGCACGGTGAAGCCCAGGGCCAGGGCACCCAAAAGGGTGCCGAAGATCCCGAACTGGGCCGCGGCCCCCAGGAGCATGGTCTTGGGGTTGGCCAGCATGGGGCCGAAGTCCGTGAGGGCCCCGATTCCCAGGAAGATGAGGGGAGGGAAGATGCCCTCCTTGACGCCGAAATAAAAGTAGTAGAGGAGACCTCCCTCCTCAAACATTCCTGATATAGGAATATTGGAGAGGACGCAGCCGAAGCCTATGGGAAGGAGCAAGAGGGGCTCGAAGCCCTTCGCTATGGCCAGATAGATGAGGGTGCAGCCGATGAAGATCATCAGCCCCATCTTGGGGTCCAGATTGCTGAAGCCCGTAAGGCCCAGGAATCTCACCATGGCCTCACCGAGGTTCTCCATCTCCTTTTCCCCTAGCCTATCACCGCAAGGGTCTGCCCGGTATCCACCTTATCGCCGGGTGAAACTCGCACTTCCTTTACCTCTCCTCCCATTTCCGCCAGAAGCTTGGTTTCCATCTTCATGGCCTCCAGCACGCAGACCTCGGCCCCTCTCTGGATCTGCTGCCCCGGGCTCACGCTCACGCTCACGATGACGCCGGGGAGGGGAGCGGTCACAACGCCTCCTCCTTCGGCGGAGACCCTCGGCGGGGAGGGAGCCACAATCGGCCGCGCAACCGGTAAGGGAGTGGGTGCAGGAGATAAGCCTCCGGGAGGTGTGCTTTCCTCCTCCACCGTCACCAGGTGCTCCACATCATCGACCTTGACGCGGAGCCGGGAGGGGTCTTTCTCCCTCGCCACCTCCACTCGATAGGTCCTATCCCCGATAGTAAGCTTGAACTTTTTCAAAAGGACCTCCCCGCCGTTGTGAGAGACCGACCCCTCAGCGGCCTCCGTCGGGCCGGAGAGCATCGGTCCGACTTTGCTGGGCCCAGGGGCTAACGCTGGGCCTCTTGGGGGCCGCTATAAAGATGGAGGCCGCCTCACATTCCAGGAAACATGCCACCGCCGCCGCGAGGAGAGGGTCCACATCCTCCCCGTCGGGCTCCCGGGAGACCCGCTGTTCCGCCTTAGCTTTGGGGAGAGAAGGGGGCTCGGTCCTGGGTCCCACTTTCGCCGGACGGCCGGAAAAGGAGCGCTCCAGGAACACTACTAGGATAGCCAGAATGGCCAAGCTGAAAAAGACAACCCCCATGCCAATTATTGTGAGCATGAGGCCTTGGCTCAGGTTGCTCATTGAGCCCCTCAGAGAGGTATATTGCCGTGCTTTTTCCTAGGCCTGGCCTCTCTTTTCCGCTCCAGCATCTCAAGAGAGCGGATGAATTCCCGACGGCTGTCTTTGGGCTCGATGACTGCGTCCACGTACTGCAGGGAGGCGGCCACATAAGGGTTAGCGAATTTCTCCCGGAACTCTCTTATTTTCTCGGAGCGCCTGGCTTCAGGGTCTTCGGCCTCGGCAATCTCCCTCCTGAAGATGATATTGGCTGCTCCCTCGGGTCCCATGACCGCTATCTCGGCTGTGGGGTAGGCTAGAATGCGGTCAAAGCCCATATCTCGGCTACAGAGACACACATAGGCCCCTCCGTAAGCCTTGCGGACGATGAGGGAGACCTTGGGCACACTGGCCTCAGAGTAAGCGTAGAGCATCTTTGCGCCATGACGGATGATGCCTCCGTACTCCTGGTTGGTTCCGGGCAGGAACCCGGGCACATCGACAAAGGTGATGATGGGAAAGTTGAAGCAGTCGCAGAAGCGCACGAAGCGGGCGATCTTGTCGGCGGAGTCGATATCCAGAACGCCGGCCAAGGTGCTCGGCTGATTGGCCACGATGCCCACCGGACGCCCCGAGAGGCGGGCAAAGCCAACAACGGCGTTCTTGGCAAAGTGGGCGTGCACCTCAAGAAAGTCCCCGTCATCGAATATCTGCCTTATGAGGTCCCTCACGTCATAGCCTTGAGTCGGGCGGGTGGGCACCAGGGCATCCAGCTCAGGGTTTTCCTCCGGAGGCCACCCGCTCACCTCGGCCCTGGGAGGCTCCTCCAGGTTATTGCTGGGGAGAAAGCTCAGGAGTTTGCGGATGAGGAGGAAGCACTCCTGCTCGGTCTCTGAGACAAAGTGGGCGACCCCGCTCGTAGTCCCATGAATCATGGCCCCGCCCAGCTGTTCGTGGGTCACCTCCTCCGCCAGAACCTCCCGGATGACATCCGGCCCCGTGACATACATATTGCTAACTCCGGTCACCATGAAGATAAAATCTGTGATGCCCGGCGAGTAGACGGCTCCCCCGGCGCAGGGACCCAGGATGACGGAGATCTGGGGGATTACGCCCGAGGCCAGCGTGTTTCTCAAGAAGATCTTGGCATACCCATTGAGAGAGGCAACGCCCTCCTGAATCCTCGCCCCGCCCGAGTCATTTATCTGTATGATGGGAGACCCTGAGGCCAAGGCTAAATCCTGTACCCGGGCAATCTTGTCGGCATGTATTTCCCCCAGGGACCCCCCTATGACCGTAAAATCCTGGGAGGTGACGTAGATGAGATTGCCGTCCACTTTGCCGCAGCCCGTAACAACCCCGTCCCCCGAAAATCGACGCTTGTCCATGCCGAAGTCGTTGATACGGGTGGTGGCAAATCTATCGGTCTCGACAAAAGTTTCCGGGTCTAAGAGCAAATTCAAACGTTCCCTGGCCGTGAGCTTATTCTTCTCGTGCTGTTTGACAATAGCAGCATCGCCCCCGCCAGCCAAAGCCTTAGAGGTGCGAGCGCGCAGATCTTCTATGCGTACCTGTATTTCTTGGTTATCGCTGCCACTGGTCATGGGCTTCACTCCAGATGGCGAAGAGCCTCCCGGCTGGAGAAAGGCTCAAAGAAAAACAAAACGCGCTGAAGATTCTTACATTGTATGAAAATAGAGTTTTAATACATTTAGACAATATCCTTTTTGAAGTCAACCTAAAAAAATATTCATTCATAATTTCTCATTTTTCTGGGTTTCCTCAGCGAGGTCTGGGGCGTCTGGCCGGGGGGGCCTGTACCCCAGAAGGGGCAGCAGGCAGGTGGCTCCGCAAAGAACTGTAAGGATAAGGAGGGAGTCCCCAAGGGCGCTGAGGAAAGCAGAGATCGGAACCCCGCCCGGCACCAGGTGGTAAGATTCCCCGGGCTTGAGATAGCTGAAAAGACGCAGGGAAAATAATCCTCCCATCAGGGCCACCCCTGTCGCCATCCCCAGGGTTCTCGTTGTGGCCATGGTACCCGCCGCTACCCCCAGGCGGCGGTGGCCAGCAGTGCCCATGATGATGCTGTTGTTTGGGGGTTGAAAGATGCCTATTCCCAAGCCAAGAAGCAATAAACAGACTCCGAGCCCAGAGGCCGTGCTCTCAGGCCCTATGCCCTGAAGCAGCAACAGGGAGAGAGTCGTGAGGGCAAGGCCGCAGACGCAGAGGTAGCGGCTTCCCACCCGGTCCGAGGCCCATCCGCTCAGGGGCGATACGACCATCATGGTCAGGGGGACTACGCTTAGAAGTCTTCCCACGTAAGCGGGCCTGAAGCCCAGGGCTAACTCCATGGTGAAAGGCATGAGGAAAATTATGCCCATGAGTATTAAGAAGTTCATGAAAGAGGCCGCGTTTGCACTCGCAAAGACACGGTTGGCGAAGAGTTCCCATTCCACCAGGGGCATCCGGGCCCGGCGGTCAATGAGGGAGAAAAGCATGAAGCCCAGTGCGCTCCCGGCATAGAGGCTCAAGAGCCAAGGGCCTCCCCAGCCCCCTTTGGAGCTGTGGCTCAGGGCCAGCAAGAGGGCCACGAGGCTCCCCGAGAGGAGGGCTGCGCCCGCGAGATGGAATTCCCCCAGCAGGAGAGGCCTCCCCCTTTCACGGGGAAGAACCTTGCGTGCGAAGAGGAATCCCGCCCCTCCAAGGGGAAGGTTTATGAAGAAAATGTAGCGCCACCCCCAATATTCTGTGACGATGCCACCCAGAGCGGGCCCCAGCGTGAGGCCCACCCCCACAATGGTCCCGACCACACCCAGGGCCTTGCCCCTCTCTTCAGCAGGGAATGCAGCCGTCACAATGGCCGGGCTTATAGCCATGGTCATGGCGGCTCCCACGCCTTGGAGCACACGGAAGAAGATGAGCTGGTAGATGGAACCGGAGAGCCCGCAAAGAAGCGAACTCAGGGTGAATGTGGCAAGGCCCGAAATATAAAGGGGACGCCTTCCGAGCATGTCAGAGAGCCTTCCCAGGCTCAGAAGCAGACTCGTTATGGTGAGCAGATAGGCAATTATGACCCACTCCACTGTACCGAGCTCTGTGTTCAGGGCGGCCGTGAGAGTAGGAAGCGAGAGGTTAACAACACTGCTGTCGATGGTGGAAAGAAAAATCCCCGAGGCCACAGCGGCCATCACAAGCCAGCGCTGGAGTCTCCCCAGGGGTGCAGGAGTTTTCCCTGCGCGGGCATCTTTCTCGGGATTCACGGGACTCGCGCCGGGATGCGGCAAGGCAGGCTTCTCTCAGCCGTGGCGGGTGAGCCCAAGGGCCCTTCAGGCACGAGTCCGGCGGGAGCGGATGGCTGAGAGCACCCGCTCGGGGCTCGCGGGGAGGCCATACACTCTGGCACCCACGGCGTTGAAGATGGCATTGGTGATGGCGGGAGCAGTGGGAATGCAGGGGGGCTCGCCGATGCCCTTGGCGCCATAAGGCCCCAAAGCGTTCTCAGCCTCGACGATGATGGGCTTGACAGAAGGCATGTCCAGCGAGGTAGGGATAAGGTACCTGGATAGGTCGGGCGTCAGGGGGATGCCCTCGTCGACGAGGAAATCCTCCATTACGCCATAGCCCAAGCCCATTGATACACCACCCTCGATCTGGCACTGGACCTGAAGGGGATTTATCGCTCTTCCGACATCATAGGCTGCAGCGATGGAGAGAACCTTTGTCTCGCCTGTTTCCACGTCCACCTCAACCTCGGCCACCTGAGTTCCAAAGATATAAACGTGGTAAGGGTTTCCCTGGCCTGTGTCGGGGTCAAGAGAAGAGCTGGGCGGGGCCCACCAGGACTGCCCCACGAGGCGCTTCCCCGAAAGGTAGCATTTAAGCGCGAGCTCCTCAAAGCGGAGTGACCTTTCGGGATGGCCTCCGACAAATACCCTCCCTCCCCGGAAAAGCAGGTCATCGGGATGAGCCTCGAGCTCCTCTCCCGCCACCTCCGCCATCGTGCGCCTCACTTCAAGCGCAGCCCCGACTACGGCGTTTCCCACAACAGTTGTGGAACGGGAGGCCACCGTGGGCCCGGATTCGGGCACCGTATCGGTGTCGGCCTCGGTGAGGCGGACTCTGCAGAGCTCGACCCCGAAAACTTCGGCCGCCATCTGGGTCATTACAGTCTTTAGACCCTGGCCCATCTCGACAGAGGCTACCCCCACGAGAACCGAGCCGTCATCCCCCACGTGGACGTTGGCTCCCCCGGCGTCAAGCCCCACCCCCAACCCCACGCCGAACCAGCCGAGCGCCATCCCGAGACCACGGTAGAGGCGCCTTCCGCCTTCAAGGACTTCAGGGGGAGATGCCCAGCGGCTCTTCCATCCCGTCGCCCCCGAAGCGCTGAGCATGGTCTCTTCAAGGCCCACGCTATCCTGGAGTCTCTGGCCGAAGCTCGTCTCATCGCCCGCCCTTAGGACATTCCTCAGGCGCACCTCCAGAGGGTCCATGCCCAGGCGGCGGGCAAGCTCATCCATCATGGACTCATGGAGGAAGGTCACCTGCGGTACACCGAACCCCCGCATGGCACCTGAATAGGTTTTATTGGTGTAGACCAGGTAGCCGTCCACCTTGACGTTGGGGACAACATAGGGGCCCGCCATCATGACGGTGGCCTGGAGGTGGACACCACCTGCAGGGGGAACGTGCGGCCCCAGAGAGGCGTAGGCCCCCTGCTCATCCCAGAAGGTCCCCTCTATGGCCGTGAGCTTCCCATACTGTGTGGCGCCCATCCTGCATCTAAATTTCATGGGATGACGCTTTGAGGTGGCCAGATTTATTTCCTCCCGGTCAAGCTCGACCTTGACGGTCCTTCTCAGCTTTCTGGCCGCCACAGCCGCCCGCACGGCCACATCGATGGAGGAGTCTTCCTTCCCCCCAAAGCCTCCGCCCATGCTCACCGCCACCACCTGGACCTCGCTCAAGGGAAGAGCTAGAACCCGAGCGAGGTTCTTTCTCACGGTGAAGGGCGCCTGCATGGCCCCCCGCGCGGTGATGGTTCCGTTTGGGTTGGGAGTGACCACGATGCAGTCTGGCTCGAGATAGGCGTGTTCCACGAAGGGGACATGATAGATGTCCTCGACGATGACGTCGGCCTCGCGGAAGCCTTTCTCCACATCCCCACGCCTCACACGGCAGTGGGAAATGAGGTTCCCGGAATCGTGAACAAGGGGGGAATCGGGCTCGAGGGCTTCCTCTGGATCCAGGACCGCTGGCAGCAATTCATAGTTTACTCTGACCCTTGAGGCGGCCTCCTTTGCCGCCTCGCGGGTTACGGCCACGACCAGGGCCACAACATCCCCCACAAAAAGGACCTTTTCCTCGCAGAAGACCGGCTGGTCAGTCCGGAAAATCCCCCATCGGTTAAGCCCTGGAACGTCTCTTGCGGTCACGAGGTCAAGGTAGCCCCGAACCCGGCGGGCCTCCCCCGCATCTATCCCCTTTATCAGCGCATGAGGATGGGGGCTACGCACCAGGGCGCCGTGGAGTACGCCCTCCATCGGCATGTCCGCAGAGAAGCGAAGGCTCCCCGTGACCTTCTCCAGGGCATCCACCCGTGGGGGAGAGGTGCCGACAAGGGAGAAACCCCCCTCTCGGCCCAGGGCTTGGTTCATGGACTTCTCTCCCGAGAAAATATCCGCAAGTTCGGAAAAAACGGCGAAATTATACCACAGGGGAAGGCATGCTTGAAGTGAAAGAGCCATTTTACCTATCGACAGTATTTCGTATAGTGATATGTAATCATTCCGTTTGAGCCGGCCACCAGATGACGCGATCAAGGAGGCGGAGACGGCGGTCAAGCGCATCTTCGCGAAGTGGAAGGACAAGGGACTCGTTTAGCACGGGGTTTGAATTTACGGGTCAGAACCCAACCTGAGGGGGATAGAGCCTAGAAGCGGGCGAGCGGGGGCCTCGCGCGGCGGGGCCTCCACTCGTTTCGGGAGATGGGCTATATACTTCTTCCCTCAGGCACCCAGAACTGCCACCGCTCTTATGGGAGAGCCCGTCCCCTCGCGGATCTTCAGGGGCAACCCTATGAAGAGGAACCTCTGCCCCACGACTTCCTCCAGGTTGCAGAGGTTCTCGGTGTTGAGGCGCTGGTAGCGCCTGCAGGCTATGTGGCAGGGGAAGCTCCTGTCGGCGGCATTATCGATGCTGGGCGCATCGGCCCCTATGTTGATGGCGCCGCAGTCCCGGTAGATGTATTCGGCCGCATCCTGACTGAGGCCTGCATACTGTGTCAGGTACTCCGGCCGCGGGTAGTACTTTCGGTAGTTGCCCGTGGTGAAGAGGAAGGTATCGCCTTCCCTTATGTCGAGGCCCGTGCGCTCGAGCTCCTTCTGGACCATTTCCTTGGTTATGTAGCTCCTCTCGGGCACCCCCGTGAAGTCCAGGCAGATGGCGTCTGTGTAGAACCAATCGATCGGGCTCTCATCTATGGAAGGGGCCCCGGGCCGGGGGTCGATGTGGCTTATAGAGTCCACATGCGTGGGTCCATGGTCGCAGAACTGGAGGACGTGGGACTCATAGCTCATCTCTCCCAGAAAATCGGGATGATTGACCGTCTCCTCATGGGTCGCGTTCTTCCAGATCTTTGTCTCGGGATGGCCGACGAAAACGGGCATTCCGTTATAGATCTCCTGGCTCAGGTCGATAATGCGGTGATTCTTGTAAGCCATGGATTTACCTCCACCTTTCGAAAATATGCGATGTCCAAAAAAGGGAGCTTTCTGCTGAATTGCGAAAATTCATTATCCTAACGCCCGCTCTTTCTGTCAACGGCAAAACTAAGCGATGTGGCCTCTGGGCCACCACTCTCTCTCGTGCTCCGCCCACGCGGGGCGACTGATAGCAGGCTATCGTCCCTTGAAGAGCCAAGGGATGGGAATTGACAGCCCGGAGGCGCCCCTATAAGATAAGGGGCAGCTTTTTTGCCTTAAAGGTTCAGGCCCTAAGCACCCTCCAAAGATAAACCCTATGTCGCCCTACCCATTCGTAGGGGCCGTTATACTGGCAGCCGGCTTCTCCAGCCGTCTAGGCCGCAATAAACTTCTTCTCCCTCTGGGTGAGAAGCTGGTCCTGGAGTGGACTGTGGACAGTGCCCTCTCTTCCAAGGCTTCGCAGGTTGTGGTCGTCCTGGGCCATGAGGAGGAGAAGCTCAGGGCGTGTCTTAGGGCTAGACCCGTGACTTTCGCCCCTAACCCAAGCTACCGGGAGGGCCAGGCAAGCTCCCTCCTGGTAGGGGTGAGGGCCCTTGATGAGATGGCAGAGGCCGCCCTTTTCTGCCTGGGGGACCAGCCGCTAGCGGGCGAAGCCCTCATGAACCGGCTCATGGACGCCTATGCCGAAGCCCGCGGCAAGTGCCTTGTCGCGGCTCCTATATTCAAGGGCGCGCGCCGGAACCCCGTCCTCATAAGCCTTGAGCTCAGGCGGGAGCTCCTTGCGCTAAGGGGCGACCTCGGAGCCCGGCATATAATTGAAAAAATTATGAATGAGGAGCCCGAAAGATTTCTCACCGTTCCCTGGGAAAAGCCAGAAGCCTTTTTTGATATCGATGAGGAGAAGGATTACCGCCGGGTGCTGGAAGCCGTCAAGGGCAGGCCCAAAGAGGGGTGAGTGGGTATTTTGGGCGGAGAGAAACCATTAGTATAAGGAGGCAGGGGCATGGCAAAGAGGGAGATTCCCCCATATCCAGGAAAAAGAGAGCGCGGTCGGGAGAGCGTCATCAAGGTGGCGGCAATCCAGATGGAGCCCCATGTGGGGGATAAGGACCATAACCTGAAGAGGCAGTTCGAGCTGATAGGGAAGGCGGCGGATGAGGGCGTGAAGCTCATGGTGCTCCCCGAGCTCGGAAACACGGGCTACATTTTCAACTCAAGGCAAGAGGTGGCGGAACTCGCTGAAGAGATCCCGGGCGGGCCCACCTGCGGGGCCTGGGAAGATATAGCCAGGAAAAGGGGAATATACATAGTGGCCGGAATAGCCGAGCGCGAAGGAAAGAGGTTTTATAACTCGGCCGCGTTCTATGGGCCTGAGGGCTTAATCGGCAAGTACCGCAAGGTCCACCTCTGGGATGAGGAGAAGCTCTTCTTTGAGCCGGGCGACCTGGGCCTTCCCGTCTTCCACCTGCCCTTCGGAAGGGTGGGGATGATGATCTGCTATGACGGCTGGCACCCGGAGGTGGCAAGGATCCTGGCGCTCCGGGGCGCCGACATCATCTGCGACCCCACCTGCTGGGTTCTCGTCCCGGATATAGTCACGCCTGAGAACCCCGTCTCGGCTTACCTCCATATGGCGAGCGCGCACGTCAACGGCATCTTCATCGTCTGTGCCGATAGGTGCGGCGTTGAGCGGGAGTGCACCTTTCTTGGGAGAAGTTGCATCGCGGGGCCAGCAGGCTTCGTCGCGGGGCCCGCCAGCTTCGAAGGGGAGGAGATAGTGGCGGCGGAGATAAACGTCGTCCAGGCCCGCTACCGCCACTGGACGGCACTGGCCAACCCGCTTGCCGATAGAAGAGTGGACCTCTATGACAAGCTCCTCGGCTACCGGGACCCGAAAGAATAGCTAATGCTTGGGCAAGAAATCTCAAGCCTCATAAAGGGGGTCTCAGAGGAGCGCATCGAGGAGAGCCTGGGGAGCCTTGTGGGAGAGAAGAGCCCCTATTCATACCCCAGGGCCCTTGAGGAAGAGGCCCACGCGATAGCCCTCGCTTTCAGAGAAGCGGGCCTTGAGGTCGAGGAACAAGAGGTTCCATTTGAGGGAAGGTATTACTATAACGTTATCGGCACCTCTTCGGGGGAAGGCGCCTCCTCTCCTGGCCTCATCCTGGCGGCACATTACGATACTGTGCCCGACTCTCCGGGCGCAGATGACAACGCCTCAAGCGTGGCCGTGCTGCTCGAGGCGGCGAGGGCGCTCTCGCGAGGAAGGCTCCCGCTTAAATTTATCGCCTTTACCTTGGAGGAATATGGGTTTGTGGGGAGTGAGCGCTTTGTTCAGGAGCTTATGGATAATCAGGAGCCCTTCCTTGGAGCAATTGTCCTGGAGTGCGTGGGCTTCACGGCTGAAAGCTCTGGCCTCGAGCCCATAGCCCATCTCATTCCCCATCCCTTTCCCGAGAGGGGTGATTTCCTGGGGGTCGTTGCCAATGAGAACTCCAGGCGGCTTCTCGAAGGCTTCAGGGAGGCTGCCCGTCTCTTCGTGCCTCAGTTTCCCATGAGGGACATCTGCCTTCCGGGCGTTGGTGAGGGGCTGCCGGGCGCACGCCTGAGCGACCACATATCCTTTTGGGACAGGGGGCTCCCCGCCCTCATGCTCACAGACACCGCCTTCTACCGGAACCCCTTCTACCATACGAGAGGCGACCGCCTTGAGACCCTCGACCTCAAATTCATTGCCGGGGTCACGAGGGCTCTTGTGGCGGGTGCGGCCGCGATAACTATGGAGGGATGAGGGAGCGCAATGGAAGAAAGGGTGAGCTTCAGGAATAACCTGGGCCAGCGGATAGCGGGTATTCTCCACAGGCCGCCGGGCCCTGGTCCCCATCCCGCCGTCATCCTCTGCCACGGGATGCTCTCAAGCAAGGATGGGGAGAAGATGGTCATGATAGCACGGGAGCTAGAGCGCGCTGGAATGGTTGCCCTAAGGTTTGACTTCTGCTTTGTCGGCGAATCCGAGGGAAAGCTCTTCGATATGACCTACAGCCAGGAGAGGAAGGACCTTGAGGGCGCGCTTGAGTTTGTGAAGGGCCTCAGGCCCAGGAGCCTCGGCCTCGTGGGCTCGAGCATGGGGGGAGGGGTTGCCGTACTCACCGCATCGGGGAGAGGAGACATAGGAGCACTAGCGCTCATGGCGAGCGTCGTCCATTCGGCCAAGCTCCCCAAGAACTCTCCCCCTGGAGAGCTCGAGCGCTGGCGCTGCCAGGGTTTCATAGACAGCGAGCTCGGCCCCATAGGCCTCGGTTTCATCGAGGACGCCGTGAGGCAGGACATAATGGGCTCTGCAAGAAAGCTCCAAGCTCCCACCCTAATCATTCACGGCGAGAATGACATGATTATAGATAGTAACGACGCGAGGGAACTCTTCGAGGCCCTACCCGCTCAAAAGCGCCTCGTCATCCTCCCAGGCGCGGACCACCGCCTAAGCCGGCCCGAGGATAGAGAGCACGTGGCCGCGCTTATTGTGGGATGGTTCAAGGAGCATCTATTGAGGGGTGACCCCTGATAACCCTCTCCGACTTCGGCAATGGCCATGCTCACCGCAAGCCCCATGTGCCTCGCCTGTTCCTCGGCAGCATTGATGAGTTTCTTCGCCCCCTCAATGCTTATAGTTTCAACCGATATGGTGTCTATGATACCTCCTCAACTATCGGGCCGCCTTCTGAGCTGCTCCCGATAGAAAATCAGGTTGATCTATGTGGTTTTTAGCGTGGCTCCTGAGCTAGAGCGAATGGGAGTAAGCTCACGGCATTTTGCATAGAGGGATAGCCTGCAAATAGAACGTCCTTTTCTGTCGCGGCAGATGGTCTTAGGAGTAAGGAAGTGCGAGTTGTTCGCCGTCGTCCCTTGTAGGGCCTGTTCTCAAGCTCTCAATCAACCTCTTTTGCGCGGTGAGAAGGTTTCGGTAGGTTGCCGTTCTTTTGTCCGATTGCAGCTCAAGTGGGTTAGCCACGATTTCCACCCTATCTCTGGGACCTATCCAGCGTAAGTGCGCCTTAAAGTGTCGACTAGCTGCCTCGCGGAGAACCTTCCGCACTTTAGCCTTAATTTCATTTCTCGGTTGTCTTCCCATGATGTCCCATGTAATGCAGATATCCCGGGAAATTTCATCCATGCTCACATGAGGTCTGCGGTCCAACATATACTCCAAGACCTTAGGTATAACTTTCTCGGCGACTTCCCAGAGCGCAGAGTCCCCGTTTAACGGAACGAAATTTGAGGGGACTCGATTCCAGTTTATCCCAAGTTTAGGAAAGAAAATGCTGTTTAGTTGGGAGATTTGAAATTGATTGTGGTCTAGAACCAATCCCTCATGATCAGCTAACAGCAAGGGGAATGAATAGCCACTGTTATCGATCCCCATGCGAAGACGTTCGCCGTGCTCGCCCTGTCCCACTACTACGAAATCATGGTTGTTTGTAGCACGCCGGGTCATGAAGGCTTTATCTACGAGGTCCTGAGCGGTCACGCGAGAGTAACGTCGTAGTTGCTCCGGTTCCGTGTTAGCACCACCTTTAAATTCCAGCAAAAGCGTGTGGTTTACTTGCTCAGACGCAATAATTAAGTCTGGACAGACCTCTTTCCTGTCCTGATTAATAAACCTCCACTCTATCCATTTGTCTTGGTAGCCCAGATTCCTGAGGTCCTTGGGAAGCCCCGCTACCCCCCGGCAGAAGCCTATCCACAAATTGAGCATGATCAAGTTAAAACTCAAAGATGGGCCTCCCATCGCCATCTTCTGCGCGAATCCGAGAGTCATAGTGGTGCTGCAGATTCGTATATAGCCTGACAACGCTATTCCCGCAGGACCCAGCCGGCAGGTATACGCGCATGAACTCTGGAGAAATCTCGAACTGCAAGGGGCCGCCGACATGCAAATCAACTGCCTGCACCCGATAGAAATTCTCAGGCAGGCTGATTGGAACTCCCCAAAGGCGAAATGGCTCTCCACAAGAGAAGATGCTCTCGCAAAAGATTTCTAGGTTGAGGATAGGACGCTCAAACAGGAAGTTGATAGGGATGCCTTCCAAGAATAAGCGCCCATCACGCTCGCAAGCTCTGATAGCGTACCTTTCCTCCAGCTTGCGGATTTCCTTGGCATATGCCTCATAGATATGAGAAACCAAGCCTATATGACACTCGAATGAAGTGCCACGGGCAGTGACCTTGCCATCGTACTTGATATCGTCTAGTGAAAACTCATCATTCAAATCGCCATTCAACCAGAACTTGAGCTTGACCTTAGACAGAGTTGTCTCGTGGGGGAACGCATCCTTCTCACGGAGTTTCCGGAGAACATCACCGGCCTTGTTACCCCACAACTGCATCTTGAGGAACTCGACGGGAGCTTCTTGTGACTGGAAGTCAACATCGGGAATAATCCGGCGATCATAGTCGAGGTTTAGGCCGCGAAATGAGCCCAAGCCGGATATATGTTCTAGGAAGTCGGCTGGTAGCCAGGCACGGTCCAATTCCGGATTAGCTCTCACGAGCCTTTCAATCAGCCAGTCCATTGAGTTGCTACTGCCCATCGAATGCAAGCGCCAATAGCGAGGATTAGTGAAATCTACGTAGATAACTAAACGTTCATTCTTTACCTTCGTTTCTACCGATCCCAAAGTTGGCTCGTCAGCACGGTGGAACTGAGTCGGAGACTTCCTTCCAAACGCCTTCCACGAAAAAAGCCTTTCCGCCAGCGCAAAGGCATGAGCTGGCTCGGCGGATTCGGGAAGGTGGGCTTCAAGAAGATAGGTTTTAACAAGCGATGTGTCCGGCTCTAGTTCTTGGCGTTCGGACAAGGCTGTGTATGTCCGAGTCATCCGCTCGTTCAATAGCTGGGCCATCTGTCGGCGATCTTTGACAATCATTGGTGTATGCCCCCTCTAATTTTCTCATTGGGCAGCCTCCCAAGGTAAAAAGGGAATCATCGCCTACGCCACCGGGATCTTATTATAGCTCTCTCCAATACCTCCATCCAGCGGTTTTGTGATAAGGTGTGAGTAGATGCCCAGTCCCTCGTGTTTCTCAAGTTTATCCCGCCGCTCCAAAATTTGTCCTTTTCGTCTTATCCGTAAAATGGGTCTTTTCCCACCTTTCATCGCCTGCAAAAGCCTGAAGAGTGCCTGAAGACATGGCTTGCCCGAAGTGAATGCCGCCCGTTCGAGCCGGTATTTCCATGGATAGATTGTTTCTGATGGAAGGGAGGTAATAACTCAGGATTTCTTGGCTCAGAATTCTTCGACGCCAAGATAAGCATTCATCAGATACTGGAACATCATGCGTTGCGCGCTGAAAAACGGAGCATTCAGCGCGATGGTCGAGCGCATTACCTCGGCAAACGCATCGGGCTGCCGATAAAACATGGGGATGATCACGCGCTCAAGCTTATCGTACAGAGAAGCGACCTCTTGGGCGAGGTTACTTTCGGGTTCATGACCATCGCCAATGCACCAGCCGGTCACACCCTCCACATGGCCCTCAATCCACCAACCGTCCGAGACGCTCAGGCTGGGCACACCGTTCATCGCGGCCTTCATGCCGCTAGTGCCGGAGGCTTCAAGCGGTTTCCGCGGGGTGTTAAGCCAGACATCCACCCCGGCGCAAACATGCTTTGCCAACTCCATGTCGTACTCTTCCAGGTACACCATACGTACGGTGTCCCTCAAGGCGGAGGCAGCCTCAAGGACACGCCGGATGATGGCCTTGCCGCTTTCATCCCGAGGATGGGCTTTACCCCCATAAATGAGCTGAAGAGGACCAGCCTCGCGCGCTATCCTCCTCAGCCGGGCAAGGTCAGAGAAAAGCATATCCGCCCGTTTGTAACCAGTGGCGCGCCGTGCAAAACCGAGGGTCATAACGGTAGGGTCCAGGCGCACTCCGGTCCGCCGTTCCACCTCTTCGAAGAGGTCTCGCTTGGCTTCGGCATGGGCCCTTCTGATTTCATCAAGGTCTATGTTTACGGCGTATCTCAGGTAGAGATTGTCATGACGCCACTCAGGGATGTGGCGGTCGTAAAGGCGGCGTAAAGGCGGTGCCGTCCAGGTGACGGCATGCACCCCATTTGTGATGGAGTTAATGGGATAGTTGGGGAACATATTGCGGGAGATCTCCTCATGGCGCATGGAGACCCCGTTGATGTAGCGCGAAAAAGAGAGGGCCAGGTATGTCATGTTCAGGGTTCCGTTCATGCAACAATGAAAGTTTTCCAGAGTTTTGGCACGCTGATTTCCCAGCACCTGCCGCACCAGAGCCGTGGAGAACCGGTCATGGCCCGCAGCGACAGGTGTGTGGCTTGTGAAAATGCACTGCTGGCGAACCGCCTCTATGTCCGCTTCGTTCAGGGCGTGCTCACCTCGTCTCGCGGTCCGCTCTTCCAATAAGGCCAGGGCGAGGAGGGCGGAGTGTCCCTCGTTCATATGGTAGGCTTTCACTCTTTTATGTCCAAGTGCACGTAAAATGGCCACGCCGCCCAGGCCGAGCACTGCTTCCTGGCAAAACCGGTAACGCTCGTCTCCACCGTAAAGGTGGTCGGTGAGCGTTTGATCCCAAGGACTGTTTTCTGGAAGTGCTGTGTCCAGAAAATATACTGGCACCAGGTGGTCGCCAACACCGCGCACAACACAGCGCCATGCGCGGACCTTTACCGGTCGCCCCTCGATGTTCACCGATACGCGTGGCGCCAATGGTTCCAGAAATTCTTCCAGACGCCATTCGGACGGGCTCTCGGACTGGTTTCCGCGGGCATCCAGGTGCTGGCTGAAATAACCCTTACGGTAAAGAATTGTCACACCCCTCATGGGTATACCCAGATCCGCTGCAGCCCGCAGCGTGTCCCCGGCAAGTATTCCCAGGCCACCACTGTAGGTTGGCATGGCCGGGTCAATCCCAATCTCCATGGAGAAATAAGCCACGACAGACGGATACACCGACGACCAGGACACAGGCATTGTCAGAAATGGCTCCTCTAAATTTCTTCTCAGTTAATCAAGTAATCAACTGATACCATTGCCTTCCATTTCCGTCGATTTTGCGCAATCAAGCAGCTTTTCCTTTAATTCTTATCGACAAAAAGGCCCATCTCCTGAATACTGAGGCTGCTGAAAAGGGCCGGCTAAGGATTATGGCGGAGCGGAGATTGCGGCTCGCAAGAAGGTGGTGGTTTCGGTTTGAGTCATAGGCCTTGTTAGCCCTATCGGTGCGGGCGCTTGGGTCCAGAACCCCACGAAGGTGGCGACCCTCATGGACATTGCCTGGGGTGAGGTCTTCTCTTGTGAGGAGGCCTGAGTCAGAGTCAAGGGCCGGGTGCGCCTTATACCCCACAAAGGGCCGGCCGCGGCCCCGAGCCCCCCGTCGGGCATCGGGGCCGGGAGGGTTATCGTCGGCCACCTTATCGAGCCTCTTGAGGAAGTTCCCCGGCTTAATGAGTCGGTCATAAAGGGTCTGGTCGAAGAAACTCCTCTGAGAAGAATCGCGTCTCAGCAATAGGGGAGAACTCCAGCGGGCGGGAGGTTTCCCCGAGTATACGCTATCTCTCTAGATAATGCATCATTTGAAGACTTTTTCAGCACCCTCAAATACTGCTCAGGATAAACAGGCCGCACAGAAGATTCAGGATAAAGAACGCGTCCTTCCTGCCCCCTCCTTTTATTGGGGCCTGAAGCTCTCGCGGGCTTCTCTCACCGCTTTGAGATTCTCTTCAGGAATGAGCTTGAGCTTGGCCGAGCAGCCGCCGGCAAGCAGAAGGCGCCTTCCCCGAGTTTCATCGAGCGCCCTCCTCACCTCCTGAGAGACCTCCTTGCGGGAGCCATGAATAAGGGTTTCCCGCTCCCTCAGACCTCCCATGAGTGCCTTGTCTGTGAGCCTGAGGGCATCGGCGAGAGTCGGGTTTCCGGGCTCAGCCACTGACCAGTTGATGCAATGGGCGGGATAGTCGTTGAAGTTAGAGAAGGCTATGTTGCTCCGGCAGAGGTGGAGCACGTTGAAGCTTGCACCCCTTGCTCCCTCAAGGACCATGAGGTCATAGGTGCGGCCAAATTCCTCATACTCGTCGATGCTCATGAATTCTGTGGGCCCGTAGCTTATAGCGAAAAAGATGCCGGAGGCTCCGGCCTCGAGGCAGAGGGGGAGGTGAGCCCTGAAGGTCTCGGCGATAGCCCCTAAGGCGGCATGTGCCGCGGCCGTCTCCTCCCTAAGGAGGTCTTTGAGCCTCCCCAGGTCCTTTCCGGCAAGATAGCACGCTATGGTGAGGGGTGAGAACACAGTTTGAATAAAAGGGACTTCCCCCTTAAGGCCCTTGGCTATGAGCCGCAAGGCCAGGATCTGCTCGCCCAAGGGACCCTCCTCCGGCCCCTTCCTCTCTACCCGGCGCCAGTCCACGGAGCTTTCGAGCACAGCCTCGAGGCAGAGCGGGCCCTCTATCCCGTCGGGGGAGTTACCGAACCTCCCTCCCCAGAGCTCGGCATGGTACTCGGCCCGGGGCTGGACCTTTATGTAATCCCAATCCCACCTCGCCTGAAAGGAAAGCGTGCTCTCGGCGAGACCTTCGGCCGTGGACTCCTTTTCAAAAAAATGCCCCCAGAGGCTCAAGGGAACTCTGTCCAGGGGCTCTCCCCTGAGAGAAGCAAAGAGCCTCTCCTTTTTGTTCATAGAAGGCAAAGCCTTCCCCTCCCCCCGAAGGTCAACTTCTGAAGAATCTTTATTATACCTGATACGCCGAGCTTTCAAACCCTAAAAGGGAAGCCTCCCGTTGAAATCGCGGCCAAGAAAATGTAACCTGAATCGCGGGAGGGGAGGGCCATGAAGCTCGGGAAGATTCTCCTGGGACAGGAAGAGATAGCCCGGAGGGTGAAGGAGCTGGCCCGGGAGATAGAGGCCGATTACCGCGGCCTTGAGCCTCATCTCGTCTGCATCCTCAAAGGGGCCCTCTTTTTCACGGTGGACCTAATGAGAGAGCTCCGCCTTCCCGTCACCCTGGGTTTTCTCAGCGCCTCAAGCTATGGTGACAGGACAACCTCTTCGGGTGAGGTGCGGCTAGAGCTTTCGGCCCTGGGGGAGGTGCGGGACCGCCACGTGCTCCTGGTGGAGGATATAGTGGATACTGGCCTGACACTTCTCAAGATAAAGGAAGCCCTCCTTGTGATGCACCCTTCCTCGCTTAGAATATGCGCCTTCTTCGACAAGAAGGGCCGGCGGAGCTCTCCTCTTCAGCCGGATTACGTGGGCTTTGAGATGCCAGACCACTTCGTCGTGGGCTATGGCCTGGATTTTGCCGAACGCTGGCGTGAGCTTCTCTGCGTGAGGGCCGTGGAGGAAGATTAGTATTACCTTAGCGCCTACTCCGCTTTTTTTCTCTAAGTGCGTTTCAAATTTTTTCCTCAGGGCTTCCCTCACCGTTTCCAATCAATAAGGGTAAAAGATGAAGAAGAGAAGGGAGAGGGCGCCGAGGATCCAGAGGCCCGGATGCACCTCCCTCGCCCTTCCGGAGATGGCCTTGAAGAAGGGGTAGAGGACGAAGCCCGCCGTCATGCCGACACCGATGTTATAGGTGAAGCTCATGAGCACGACCACCGAGAAGGCCGGGATGACTTCCGTAAAGTCATCGAATTTGATGCGGGTTATGGGGCTAAGCATGAGGAGTCCCACGATAATCAGGGCCGGCCCGTAAGACTGCGGTGGAATTGTGGTGATGAAGGGCGCAAAGAAGAGACTCGCGAAGAAGAGGATGGAGACCACGATGGCCGTGAGGCCAGTCTTACCCCCTTCCTCTATTCCCGCGGCCGACTCTATGTAGGTGCCCGTGGTGGTGGTCCCGACGCAGGCACCGAAGACCGTGGCAAGCGAGTCGGCAAGCATCGGTTTCTCCATCTCGGGAAGGTCGCCCTTCTCATCCAAGAGGTTGGCTCTGGCCGAGAGCCCTATGAGGGTTCCGATGGTGTCAACAAAATCCATGACGAAGACGGTGAGTATCACCGCGAAGAAGCCCCAGGTGAGAGCACCGAAGATATCCATCTGCAAGAAGATGGGGCCCAGGCTCGGAGGCAGGCTTACCCAATCGGCCGGAACTTTGGCGACTCCCAGGATGAAGGCCAGCACCGTGGAGGCGAGTATTCCTATGAGGATCGAGCCCTTGACCCGCTTGACCATGAGCACCCCTATGAGAAGAAAGCCGAAGATGGCCACCCACACGGGAGGGGTATTTATCTTGCCCACATGGACGGGCGCTCCCGGCACCCCAAGCGTCACTAGCCCTGCCTCATTGAGCCCAATGAAGGTTATGAAAAGCCCTATCCCCACGGCGAAACTATACTTCAGTCCCTCGGGGATGGCTCTTGCGAGCCAGTCTCTCACGCGGGCTATGGTCAGGGCGGTGAAGATTACCCCCCCTATGAAGATTGCTCCCAGGGCCGTCTGCCAGCTATAGCCCAAAACCTTCACCACGGTGAAGGCGACGAACGCGTTCTCCCCCATGTAGGGAGCGATGGCAAAGGGCCGTTTAGCGTAAAGGCCCATGATGACTGTGCCGAAGATGGCGGAAAGGATGGTCGCAACCATCGAGGGCCCCTTGGGGATTCCGGCCGCCGCCAGGATGGCGGGGTTGACCACTATGATGTAGGCCATGGTCATGAAGGTCGCGATTCCCGCCACGACCTCAGTCCTCACATTGCTTCCCCTGACCCTCAGCTCGAAGTAACTATCCAAGAATTCCCTCATGGCTTTCCCCTCCATACTGAAAGGGCCTGGCTTGGGAAAAACTGATAGGCCGTAATTAAATATAACCTAATTTGCCTTTTGGGATTTTATAAATTATTCTGAAAAATAGGCTATTTGAAAAAGATCTTAAAGAGCTCTCTTGCTTTCGAGAACTCTGAGTGGTGATGAAGGACCTAGCAGGCTTCATAGCCGTTGCCCGGGGGAAGGAGCCCGCAGATCTTCTTCTCATAGGGGGCCGCGTCGTAAACGTGTTCACCTCTGAGATGAAGGAAGTGTCTGTGGCCATTGCCCGGGGACTCATAGTGGGCCTTGGGGACTATGAGGCCAAGGAGACGGTAGACCTTCGAGGATGCTGTCTGGCTCCTGGCTTCATCGAAGGCCACATCCACATCGAGAGCTCCATGGCGACTCCGCCTGAGTTCGCACGAGCGGTCGTGCCCAGGGGAACGACCACTGTCGTGGCCGACCCCCACGAGATAGCCAACGTCATGGGCCTCGATGGCATCCGCTACATGCTCTCCTCAAGCGGTCGGCTCCCCCTCTCGGTCTTCTTCATGCTTCCCTCCTGTGTGCCGTCCACCGAGCTCGAGACAGCGGGGGCCCACCTTAACGCGCGGGACCTCTCCCCTTTCCTCTCCGACCCCCAGGTGCTGGGAGTGGGTGAGGTGATGGATGTGTCGGGGGTCCTGGCGGGGGAGCGCGAAGTGCTGGAGAAGGTCGAGGCCGGGGCTGGCCGCCCTGTGGATGGCCACGCGCCGGGCCTAAGGGGCAAGGATCTGGCCGCCTACATAGGCGCCGGCATAGGCACTGACCACGAGTCCACAGAGCTTGAGGAAGCGCGGGAGAAGCTGAGTCTTGGAATGAGGGTGATGATCCGGGAGGGCACGACGGCCAAAAGCCTGGAGGCCCTCCTGCCTCTCGTTACGGCGGAAAATTGCCGGCGCTTCATTTTGGTCACGGACGATAAGCACATGGCCGGTCTCCTGGGAGAGGGACACCTGGACCACATTCTCAGAAAGGCTATCGGTCTGGGCCTTCCCCCGCTAAGAGCCATTCAGATGGTCACCCTCAACGTAGCCGAGTGCTTCCGCCTCTGGGACCGGGGAGCCATTGCGCCGGGCCTTCGGGCGGACCTTGTGGTGCTGGAGTCCCTGGAGAAAGTAACGGTGAGGGAGGTTTATAAGGCGGGTGAACTCGTGGCCCGGGACGGGGAGCTTCTCCATCCCGAAGACCTCCCCCAAGGGCCTCGCCTAAGGAGCTCCGTTAACCTCAGGTGGGACCTCCTTAAATCCCTCGAGGTGCCCGCCAAGGGTTCCCCCCTGAAGGTGATGGAGCTCGTGCCCGACCAGCTTATAACCCTCCTGCGTCTGGAAGAGCCCCGGGTGGTCGATGGCCTCGTCCAGGCGGACACCTCACGCGACATCCTCAAGGTTGCCGTTATCGAACGCCACATAAACTCCGGCCGTGTGGGTATGGGCTTCATCCGCGGCTTCGGCCTGAAGGCGGGCGCGCTCGGCTCCTCCGTTGCCCACGACTCCCACAACATCATCCTCCTGGGGACCAGCGATGCCGACATGCTGGCCGCCGCCCAGGCCGTAGTGCACATGCACGGGGGGCAGGTAGTGGTGAAGGAGGGTGAGGTGGTGGAGGCCCTTCAGCTTCCCGTGGCGGGACTCATGAGCGACAGGCCGGGGAAGGAGGTTGCGTGTCTGATAGGAAGGCTCTCGGAAGCGGCGCGGTCTCTGGGCTGCCAGCTCGCGAACCCCTTCATGACCCTCTCTTTCATGGCCCTTCCGGTGGTTCCAGAGCTCAAGGTGACCGATATGGGCCTGGTGGACGTGAGGAAGGGGCGGGTCGTCCCCCTCTTCGGCGAGGGGTAGCTCACTGGAGGGCCCGCGCTCTGACCTCGCCCCAGGGCACCTGGGAGGCTCTGGGCGCCGCAAAGATCTCGAGCCCCCGCAGTTTCGGCACCAAGATGTAGTCCCGCCACAAAGAGCCCAGTGTCCACTGGTACCCCTTTCCATGGGTGATGATGAGGCGCGGTTCGGTCGGGTTTCTTATGTCGAAGACATCCATCTGAGAGTAACCCGAGCCGAAAAGGTAAGGGTCCCGGGCGAGGAGGTCAACATAGGAATGCTGCCAGCCCCCGCGGGGGAGGTGAAACGCTTTCAGGTAGCGGATGTTCTTTGGGTCGCGGACATCAAGGATGTGGAACGCGGGCTCCCTCTCCAGCCGGCCGCCGGGTGCGATGTAGAGGTAGCCCCTGGATGCGGCAAGCCCGCTGTAGCGGCCATCACCCGAAACGAGCCGGGGGATGTCCCCGGTGGGGAAGGAAAAAGAGCCTACTGGGCGCGGGGAGAGCGGCTGCTCAATGCTAAATATATGAATCGCTCCTTCCCCGGTGTCGAGAAGGTATAGCCTCTCCCCTTCAGCCTCCAGCTTCCATGCCGAACGCCCGCGGGAGGGGAGCTGCAAGGTGGCTTTCAGCTTGGGCGGCCTTCCCAGCTCATAGACCCCGAGGTAAAAGCGCCCGTCGGCCGGGTCGCGGCCAGCCACATAGAGCCGGCTGTCGAAGACTTTGAAATTCCCTTGATGTATCGAGCGCCCGCCTTCACCCTTGAGTTCAAAATATGGTGGTGGCATCTGGGAGCTCTGCCAATCCAGAGCAATGATGCTCTGAAGCCTGGCGAGAATTGCATAGGGCCCCCAGGAGGCGGGGCGGGAGCGATAATCCAACCACTCGCCATCCCAAAAGAAGCCCAAAGGCTTGGGATTGCTGACCTCCGAGAGGTCCGCAAAGATAACACTTCCGCCGAAAGTCTGGACGAGCATGGCTTTTTCCCCTCGGGCCAGGGCCCAGTGGCCTTCTCCAGGGCCTGGCGCACCGCCGATCTTCTTCGGCATTCCGGGATCGCGCAGGTCAAAGACCCAGAGCCCGAAGTTGTAATCGTTGACATAGCCCCAGGGCCCGGAGAGGGTGATGTATGAGTACTCGGTGGGCTTCTCCTCCTCATAGCGCCCGATGATGCGGAGCCCGCCATCCGCCCCAATTTTCAGCACAAGGAGACGGCTCGTTGAGTGCCCCCGGTGGAGGGAGTGCTGCGACGGCAACCGCCTGCCGTCGAGAACAAAAACATTCTCCCCCCCTATTGCTGCGTCCCTGATGTATGTCCCCTCTTCCGGAAAGGTGAAGCGCGAGAGCTCTCTCGGCTCAGAGGGCTTCCCTATATCGTAGAGCGCCAGCTCCCGCTTGCTATGCAGCAGGAGATATTTCCTCGTGAAGGAAGCGGGGCGGTAAAAGTGGAGGCTGCCTCCCCTGTCCTTCCAGGAGAGGTTATCCCATTCAGCCCTTAGAGTGGGCCTCCTGGGGTCCTTGAGGTCGAAGATGCCCACTTTTTTTCCCCCCTGGAGCAGGGCGAAGGCCCTGCTCCTGTCAGGGGCTATCCTGAACCCGCCGATCCCAGAAGCCGGGACTCGACCCACCATGCGTGGGGAGAGAGGGTCCTCCAGGTCCAGGACATAGAGATTGTCCTTGCCCACCGTGTAGCCAAGGCCTTCTGTTTCGAGCACATCGTGGACACCTCTACCCCATTCGGCCTTCCAGCGGGAGATCCTTATCCTTCCGGGGAGCCGTGGGTTCTCTGGCAGGGGAAGGATGGCATTTCCTTGCCTCACGTTGAATAGAAGCCACTTTCTGAAGGGGAGAATGTAGCTGAAGAAAAAGCTGCTCGGAACGAGCCCCACGACCTTGGGTGAGGCCTTATCCTCAATATCGAAGATGGCAAGGTCTCCCTCACCCGGGGGCATAAAAAGGAAGGGCTCCCTCACAAAGGGCCTTCCCGAGCCCGGGACGCCAAAGCCCGTATAGATGCTTCCCGCTGGGACGAGCCTCCTGCGGGAAATGCTCGGGAACTTGAGGCGGCCGAGGACGGGGTCTATGGCCAGAACCCCAGGAGGTACCCCCACCTCGGGCCAGCCCGCTCGATGAGAGAGGTCAAACCCCCTGGGCCTGAGAACGGGGCCTCCCCTCTTCAGGGCATATTCTCTCGTGGTCACATCCAGGCCATCCGCCTCGACCGAGATGCCACCCTCCTTGCCGTAAAGGGAGGCCACCTCTTCTCTCTTCATGAGGCTCCCATCGGGCTTCCTCAAGGGCCTATCCCTCCACTGAGGGTCAAAGCGGAAGGCTCCCTGGGCTCTCTCTCTTTTCCTTTCGTGATGCTTCAGGGCCGCTTCCGCGGTCTCACCCACAGCAAAGAGAAGCTCTCTTGGGGGGTCAGCCGCAATGGCATAGCGGAAGGCGTAAATCCCCTCCCCGTCCAAGGGCAGCTCAAAGCGTTTCTGGAGGGAGCCCCCCAGCGAAAGAGACCTTCTTCCATGGGCAAGACGCCGCGAGCCTTCTTTCTCTTGCTTTATGAGGGACCAGGAGAGGTCGGCCGCCCGAAAGGCACTCCCCTCCTCCTCGACTCTCACCTCGACGACCGCCCCACCTCCGGGCTTGAGGCCTGGCTGCTCGGGCATGAGACGGACGCTGTAGCCAAAGGGCCTGCGGAAGGAAATCTCTCCCACCTCTAAGAGGGCCTCCCCCTCTCCCAGATTTCTCAGGATCAGATGCCGGAAGCTCAGGGGGAAATCGAGGATTCCATCGCCCCGGTCCCTCCGCATCCGGGGGTACCGGGTGTCGCCCCCCAGGTTAAGGGAGGCCTCATGCCAGGGGCCCGGCCCGAGCTCGGGTTCAAAGACCCCTTCAAATTCCTCCCCCTCCCTATCCTGGTAAACTCCGTGGACGGAAACTCTCCCCTTAAGTCCCCGGAGCCGGAGCCCGAGGGCCTGAGCCCTATGCTTATTGACAAAGGCCTCGGCCGTCCTCAGCGAAAGCTTTCTCTCAAGGATTACCTCCCCCGAACCCGGCGGGAGGCTCACGCGCAGGGCCCCCCTCCCGCCTCCAGGATAGATGAAACTCAAGTGAACCCTTTGGGCGGAGGCCCCAAAGGCCCGCCAGCCCCCCGCTCCGGGTGCCTCCTCGGGCGGGAGCGGATTCGCTATTGCCAGGGGCAAGGCCTCCGGGTAGCGCTTCCTATACCAGGCTGCGGCGGAAGCATTCTCTCCCTCGAAGAGCACGACCTGGTCTATTCGCACGGGTGTCTCCCGAACCATGAGCCGAAGGAGATGAAGGCCCTCTTCCAGGCGATAGCGCCCCACACGAAGCCACTGCCAGCGGTCGTAGTCGTCGTTGGTGAGAAGCTGGACCCGGTCGGCCCTGCTGTCGAGGCTGAGCCAAAAGGAGTTGGCGTCGCCCAGGGTCGCCGCCGCAGCGTCAAAATAGACTCTTACCCAGAGGCTGAGGTCTCTTGGCGCCTCGAGCCTGACGAGAGTCGCCAGGGTGTCCTCCGGCGCCTCAGAGAACTCCACATAAAGGCCCCCTGAGGCGGCCCCCCGCTTCACCTTCCCTCTGACCTCAAGGAAATCGTCGGCCTGCAGGGAGAGAAAGGAAAGGTGTTTTGGAAGGAACTTTGCTTTTGAAAGGACTTCCTCCTGTGAGAAAAGAGGGTCGGCCTCCTGATACCAGGTCTCCTCGAAAGCCTTCTCTCCGGGATAGAGGGCGAGTCGGGCCAAGCGCACCCCGGGCTTCAGGGCTCTGACTCTCAGGTAGTTCCGTCCCGCCTTAAAGCTCTCTCTCCCGAGGGGGACCCACAGCCAGTAGGGCAGGCTCGCACCTTTGACGGGACGCTCTTTCCCGTTTATGAAGAGAAGTAGCGATTTCCAGGTGCCGTAGGGGAAATAGAAAAGGCCCCAAAGCTCGAGCGTCTTCCCCCGCTCGAGCGTGAAGTTGAATTGGGCCCAGGGAGTCTTCTCTCCCAGGACCAGATACTCCAGGCCGACCTTCTGATCAAAACCCGTCTCTGCTCCTGGGGCTATTAGCTGCTTAGGGTGAGCAAGAATGGTTCCCTGCACCTCTCCCCTGAGCTCTGGACCTGAGAGGAGAAGACCGATGAGGAGAAAAAGGGCCGCCAGGGAAAACTTCACTCCAAGCCTTTTCATGTGGGGTCCTCAGGACGCGAGCTCATGATCCGCCATTTTATATAAACATATAAACTCCTCTTTGGTACATTAAATTATAATGCTGTAACGCCGGCAAAGCGGAATAGCCCAGCGATAGCTGGCCCAGGGAAGGGGCTGTGAGAGAGTTTCGCTGGATTTCGGAGGAGGTAAGAAGTAGAAGTATCTGGGGGGCTCTTGCGATCAGCTTAGGGGCAAGGAATGTATTCGATAGTCATGAAAAGCCATAGGATATAAAAGGTTAGCTTGCCCCAAGGTCAGGAGGCTTTGACAGACGGGGAGGAAATTTGATATAAATGTCTTTTGAGCACTCCCCCCTGAAAAACTTAATAGAGGAGTCAAGGTTTGAGCACGGAGAAAGCCAAAAAGAAGGTTAAACACGTGAGGGCTGATATGGAGCTCTGCACCGGGTGCAAGCTCTGCGAGCTGGCCTGCAGTTTCATCAAGGAGGGGGTTTTTGACCCCCTGAAATCGAGGATTCGCGTTCACATGATAGGCCTTCCCGAGGTGCCTGTGCCCGTCTATCAGCCCAATTGCGACTACTGCGGCGGTGACCCCAACTGCGTAAAATTCTGCACTCCCGGAGCCCTCACATACTCCGAGGATAACCCCCGCCTCGACCGTAAGGCAAAGGTGGATGCGCTGGCCCTGGCCGAGGAGTGGCTGAGCCGTGCCCTCCCGCCCGTAGACGTGGCGGACTAGGCTTCAGGGGGTCCCCCTTCTGTGGTAAGGGTCAAGGTTAATGCTTACGGTTGCTTCAAGGATGCCCTGGGGGCTGGAGAGAGGGAGTATGAGCTCAAAGAGAGCCCAACCCTGGCGGACCTATTCGAGGTCTTGAAGAATGCCCACGGGGAGCCCTTCTCGCGCCTTCTGAGGGACCGGCTCACGGGAGAGGTTGTTCCCTTCCTCCTCATGGTGAATGAGAAGGTTGTCCGCTCCCTGACGGGCATGAGCAGTCCCCTCTCACACGGAGACACGGTGACACTAATGGACCCCATGGTAGGGGGCTGAGGCTCCCTCCGTGAGGCGCTCCAGTGAAACTCATTGAATCTTCTCGGCAGGAGGAGCTGATCGTGTCAGGAAATTTCAAGTACGGGGGATACGCGGGGAAGTTCCTGAGAGTTAATCTCACCACTGGGGACATAAAGGGCGAGCCCCTTCCGGCGGAGTGGGCCGAGAGGTACCTGGGGGGTCTCGGCCTTGCGGCACGGCTTCTTTACGATGAGATTCCCCCAGGGGTTGACGCCTTTGATGAGGGGAACAAGGTCGCGATTTTCACGGGGCCCTGCGAAGGCACTTATGTGCCCACAGCCTCCCGAATAGGCGTCTACACCAGGTCTCCCCTCACCGGCGCTTTCTTCCATAGCTCCGCAGGGGGCCACTTCGCCCCTGAGCTCAAGTATGCGGGCTGGGATGGCATCCTTATCGAGGGTAAGGCGGAGAAGCCGGTTTATATCTGGATTCAGGATGAGCGGGTCGAGATAAGGGATGCTGGGAGCTACTGGGGTCTTGAGACCCACCATGCTCAAGAGAAGCTCAGAGAGGACCTCGCCTGCCCCGAAGCCCAGGTGGGCTGCATAGGGCCGGCCGGAGAGAAGAGGGTTCGTTTTGCGGCGACCATCTTCGGCGTGCGCGCGGCTGGCCGCGGGGGCGGAGGGGCCGTCCTGGGCTCTAAGAACCTGAAGGCTGTAGCCGTCAGGGGAACGGGAGCCGTTGCCGTTCCTGACCCCCAGGAGCTGAACCGGGTTCTGAAGGACCTCTACGAGAGGGTCACGAGCCACCCCGTGACGGGCAAGGGGCTTCCCACCTACGGGACCCCGGCCATAGTCATGACCAACAATAAGATGGGCATCCTCGGCACCCGGAACTGGCAGAACGAGTACTTCCCCCAGGCCGAGCAGATAGGGGCCGAGCATTTCAAGGAGACCCTCTGGAGGAAGCACAAGGGATGCTTTGCCTGCCCCGTCTACTGCGGCAAGTACTCTGTGGTGAGGGAGGGACCGCTCAAGGGAACGGTGGTTGAGGGTCCGGAGTATGAGGACCTTTTCTCGCTGGGCTCCCTGTGCGGGGTGAGCGATATCCGGGCCGTAGCACGCGGGGAGAGGCGGTGCGATGACCTGGGCCTTGATGCGATCGAGGCGGGTGTCGTGGCTGCCTTTGCCATGGAAGCTTACGAGAAGGGCATCCTCTCTAAGGAGGCGGCGGGCGGCCTCGAGCTTCGCTTCGGAAACTGGGAGGCCATGCTCGAGCTCATCGAGCTCATGGCCCGAAGGGAGGGCCTCGGCGCTATGCTGGCCGACGGCCTCGTTCCCGCAGCCGACTGCCTCGGAGGAGAGGCCCATGATTTTGCCATGCATCACCGGGGGCTGGGCTTCGCCGGGCATAGCTCGCGGGGCCTTCCCGGAATGGCTCTTGGCTATGCGACGGGTCCCCGCGGGGGGAGCCATCATGACGGGAGGCCCACGGGCGAGCGCGGAGGCCTCGTGGAGAGGGAGGCCTTTGAGGGGAAGGGGCCTTATACAGCGGGGGTGAACGACCTCATGGCCATCACCGATTCCATGATCATCTGCCACATGACAGAGCCCATCTACGGCCCCATAGCCCCGAACGATATCGTTCCAGCGGTGATAAATGCCGTTACCGGCATGAAGCTCTCGATGGATGAGGCAAACGAGATGGCGGACCGCATCTGGACCCTCACGCGGTGCCACCTCGTGCGCGAGGGCTACACTCGCAAGGATGACACCCTTCCCCGCCGCTTCATGGAGGAGCCCATACCCGAGGGGCCGAGCAAGGGGATGCTCATTCCCCGTGAAAAGCTAGACCTGATGCTGGATGAGTATTATGAGCACAGGGGCTGGGATAAGGAGACTGGCATACCCACTCGGGAGAAGCTCAAGTCTTTAGGGCTTGCGGATACTATTCCAGACCTGTGGGGAAGTTGAAGACGTGTAAGTCCGGTAGGAGCGCTACCCAGAAGAAGTCAATCTTTCCCTTATACGGTCGGGTGGGTCTAAAGTTGCCGCCCGAGAAACTTTTTCTTCAAGCCCTCTTGGGGGCGGGGCAAGGCTCCGCCTCCGCCCGCTGAGTCTCAGCCAGGACGCGAATTTGTCCCTACTCTTTGAGCCCTTCGAGCTTGGAGGCTTGGGCCTCCCAAACCGCGTGGTCCGCTCAGCCGTCTACCAAGGGATGGCGAGCCCCGGCGGTGAGGTCACAGAGGAGCTCCTCGCGGCCTATAGAGCTCTTTCCAAGGGAGGCTCCGGTCTTCTCATCACGGGGAGCGCTTACGTTTCCCTTGATGGAAGAAGCGGCGGCGGGATGTTGAGTGCGGCGGATGATTCTACCATCTCCGGTCTGAGGAAGCTCTCCTCTGTCCTCAGGGAGGGAGGCGGAAGGGGAATCCTTCAGCTATTCCATGCCGGAAGGCAGACAAAGGAAGAATTCACCGGAGGAAAGACTCCGGTAGCGCCCTCCGAGCTTGAGGAACCCACACTCGGGACGAGGCCGAGAGCCCTCGGAGAAGAAGAAGTGGAGGGCATCATCGATGCGTTCGCAAGCGCGGCCCGAAGGGCCCGTGAGGGGGGCTTTGACGGGGTAGAACTCCACTCGGCCCACGGCTACCTTCTGAGCCAGTTTCTCTCCCCTCACACCAATCGGAGGCAAGACAAGTGGGGAGGAGGCCTTGAGGGGAGACTCAAGATTATCCTGGAGATAAGGGAGAGCATAGGGAGTCTCGCAGGGGAGGATTTTCCCCTCCTGGTGAAGATAAATACTGAGGATGGTATCCCGGGGGGTCTTGAGCCGAAGGAGGCCGTTGAGGTGGCGGGGCGCCTCCTCGGAGCAGGCTTCACCGCCATTGAGCTGAGCGGCGGGATGTTTGAGGCGGGCGATTTCACCGTCCGGAGGGGTCTCAGGCCAAAGGAGGAGGAAGCTTACTTCCTTGAGGCGGCGAGAGAGATAAGAAAGAAGGTAAAAGGCCCCCTCATCCTCGTGGGCGGCATCCGTTCGCGCTCGGTTGCGGAGGGGATCCTGGCCGAAGGCGCAGTGGACCTCATCTCCCTGGGAAGGCCTCTCACACGGGAGCCCGACCTACCTCTCCTCTGGCAAGGGGGAAAAGATGGGGCTGATTGCATCTCTTGCAATCTCTGTATAATGAAAGTCATGCGAGGCCTTCCGAACCTCTGCTATGATTCTTACGTAGGGGCTCTCAGGAGAGCCGTTGATGAGGGGCGTTTAGCCTCTGAGGATGCCAAAACCCTGCGTATCGCGCTTCAGCGGGATGGAAAGGTGCCCGAGGTTCCCGGCTTTAATCACCCCCTTCGTCCTTGACCCCGGCCCCTTTCCGCTTTACCATTTTTTCACGCCTGAAGTGAGAACCCTCATACAGGAGGTGAAGGTTTGAAGCGGCTTCAAGCAGAGGTCGTTACCATTGGTACGGAGCTGCTCCTGGGCGACCTCATCGATACCAATAGTGCTTACATCGCACAGAGGCTCAAGGAAGTCGGGCTTGATCTTTTTTTTAAGTCCACAGTAGGTGATAACCGGCGCCGGCTGGGCTCCGTTCTCCGCCGAGCCCACCGCCGCTCCCAGATAGTCATCGCCACAGGAGGTTTGGGTCCTACGATAGATGATGTGACGCGGGAGGCGGTCGCAGACGTCATGGGCGTCGAGCTGGAATTCCGCCAGGACCTCTACGATTACATCGAGGCCTACTTCAATAGGCGGGGCTTCACCATGAGCGAGAATAACCGTAAGCAGGCCTATGTGCCCCGAGGGGCCCTTGCCCTTGAGAACCCGAGGGGAACCGCCCCGAGCTTTATCTGCGAGGACGGCCTGGGTATTATCATAGCTCTTCCCGGTGTACCCCGCGAGATGAACTATCTGATGGAGCACAGCGTCATCCCGTATCTCAGGGAAAAGTTCTCCTTGGGGGAAGTAATAAAGACCAAGGTTCTCAGAACCTGCGCCATCGGGGAGAGCCGCCTGGATAGCTTGATAGCCGACCTTTTCCGCAGCTCGGCCAACCCCACCATAGCTCTTCTCGCAAGGCCGGGCCAGGTGGATGTGCGCATT
Source organism: uncultured bacterium (assembly GCA_964575845.1). Classification (GTDB taxonomy): domain Bacteria; phylum UBA8248; class UBA8248; order UBA8248; family CAZNSX01; genus CAZNSX01. The sequence continues at coordinate 226,636 of CAZNSX010000002.1, forward strand.
ACGGCAAAGGCCGTGAGCGAGGCGGAGGCGGAGACGATGATAGGCGAACTCGAACGCAGGGTGAAGGAGCGGATAGGGCCTTACATTTACGGAAAGGGGGAAGAGAGTCTTGAGGAGGCCGTTGGCAGGCTCCTTATCTCCCAAGGACAAACCCTCTCTCTCCTGGAGACAAGCACAGGCGGGGCCGTCGCTCAGCGGCTAACTTCCACCCCAGGTGCACAGGGCTTTTTCCTGCACGGCGTGGTGGCCCTTTCAGCAGAGCGGGTGGCCGAAGCCCTGGGAATTAAGGATGCTCCCCCAGCCGATGACTTCGTCGCTCTCGCGGATGCCGCTTCCCGTGCCCTGGGGAAAGCTTCCGGAGCCGCCCTAAGCCTTGCCGTCGTCGGCCCAAATCCGTCGGTGGGCATCGAGCCCGAGCGAAGCAGGGAGGCTCCTCCGGTAAAGGAAACCTGCTTCTCCCTATCAGGGCCAAAGGGCCAGGCGAGGTTTCAGCAGAAATTCGGGGGCGATGAGCGTTTCATCCAGGCGAGGGCAACGGTCTATGCCCTTGACTTGGTCCGCCGCTACCTTCTTATTGGCCCCTCGGGCGTTATCCCATGAGAAGAGAGCTTTCCTCCTGGGATGGGACTGAGCTTGTGCTAGCCGGGCGACCCGCGAGGGATCCGGGGCGACGACTCCCCGCCCCCCCGAGCAGGGCCATGCGGCTTTGAGGGTTCCTATGGGCGTATCCTTCTCGGAAAGGCTTGAGCAGGGAGTCCTCGTCTGCGACGGCGCTATGGGGACCATGCTCTACTCCAAGGGGGTTTACATAGACCGCTGCTTTGACGCGCTGAACCTCACGGCTCCGGACCTTGTTAGGGAAGTGCACCGCGAGTACATTAAGGTCGGAGCCGATATCATTGAGAGTAACACCTTCGGTGCCAATAGGTTCAAGCTCAGAGTCCATGGCCTTGAGGGCCAGGTTCGGGAGATAAACAGGCAGGGGGCTCTGTTAGCGCGGGAGGAGAGCCGAGAGGCGGCTCTGGTGGCGGGTGCCGTGGGGCCTCTGGGAGTCTTGATTGAGCCTATGGGAAAGGTTCCCTCGACTGCAGCCAGGGAAGCCTTCACGGAACAGGCCGAGGGCCTGCTCGAGGGTGGTGTGGACCTTTTCGTTCTGGAGACCTTCGTCCACCTGGAAGAGATGGGAGAGGCCATAGTGGCCGTGAAGCAGGCCTGCGAGAGGAAGGGCAAGGTTCTTCCCATCATAGCCCAGATGACCTTTGGCGAGGATGGCAACACGCTGCACGGGATCGAACCCGAGCGGGTGGCCCATCAGATCGAGCAGTGGGGGGTCGATGTTTTGGGCACAAACTGTGGTGTGGGCCCCGCTCCCATGCTGGAAAGCATCCGGCGCATGAGGTCCGCGACCTCGCTGCCGCTCTCGGCCCAGCCCAATGCAGGAACTCCAGCCCTGGTGGACGGGCGTTATATCTATCTCACCTCCCCGGAATACCTCGCCACCTATGCACAGAGGTTCATTCAGGTGGGGGTCCGGGTGCTGGGCGGCTGCTGCGGCACAACGCCCGCTCACATTGCCGCTGTGAGAAGAGCTGTAAGGGCTATGAGCCCCTCCCGGGCGGAGGTGAGCCCTGAGCCCAGGCGGGGAGTCTTACGCCGGGGGCAAGAGGCCGTTCCCACGGCGGAGAAGAGCCCTCTGGCGCTCAAGCTGGCTGAGGGTAAGTATGTGGTGAGCGTCGAGGTGATTCCGCCTCGTGGCGTGGACCCGGGCAAGGTCCTAGAATCCGCCAGGCTGCTCAAGGAGGCGGGGGTGGATGCCGTCAACATCCCTGATGGGCCCAGGGCCAGTGCCCGGATGAGCCCCCTGGCTCTGGCCCTCCTGCTCGTTAGGGAAGTTAAGCTGGAACCCATCCTTCACTACACTTGTCGCGACCGCAATCTTCTCGGCATGCAATCGGATATTTTGGGAGCTCATGCCCTTGGCATCCGAAACCTGCTCATCATCACGGGCGACCCGCCAAAGCTCGGCGATTATCCTGAAGCAACGGCCGTTTATGATGTGGACTCCATAGGGCTGGTGCGACTCATCTCGCGCCTTAACCGAGGGGAGGACGTGGCGGGGAACACCATAGGAACCCCCACGGCCGTCCACATCGGCGTGGGTGTCAACCCCGGGGCTATAAACCTCGATGAGGAGATAAGGCGCTTTAAGCTTAAGGTCGAGGGTGGAGCTGAATATGCTCTGACCCAGCCTGTCTTTGAGCTGCACCTCTTGGAGAGATTTCTCGATCGGGTCGAGGGCTTCAGGATTCCGATTCTGGCGGGCATCTTGCCGTTGGCGAGCTACCGGGCGGCAGAGTTCCTTCATAACGAGGTGCCCGGCATGTCCATTCCCAAAGGGGTTCTGGAGCGCATGCGAAGAGCCCGGACCGGCGATGAGGCGAGGGCCATCGGGATCGAGGTGGCCCAGGAGGCGCTTCTTGAGACCCAGGGCCTTGTACAAGGCGCTTACATCATGTCGCCCGTGGGAGGAGCCCGGGGGGCGCTCAAGGTGCTGGAGGTTCTCAAGTAAAGGTTTGGGCGAGAAAGTTTGAAGAAAAAATCGAAGAGAAGATAATTTTACTTTATTTTATGCCCCTAGTTATGCTAGTTTCCACCGTATCTTTGCCCTCATCCACCGGAGCCCTTTCGGGAGATTCCAGGCGGAAGGGCATTTCCGGGGTGAATTAAAAGAAGCAATCTTATACAGCTTTTCTACCTCCGCCCAGATTTTTGCGAGCGTGCTTGAGTTCAAGCCCTTTGGGTTGAAAGACCGGAGGTTATGGCCAGTTGGGCTGGCCCTGGCTGCAGGGGCGGGAGTCCTTCTCTTTGTTTTTCTGCGTCTTCCCACCCAAGGAAGCATTACCGATAATTCAACTTTCCCTCCTCAGAGAGAAAAGCTAGAAAAAGCTCTTCTTAAGGTTCCCCAAGGGCCTCCTCTAGAGAGCGCCGTTGAAGCTAGCTCTTCCCGAATGGCTCCATCCTCGGATGGATCCTCTGGGCCCGAGAGAAATTCCTCCGGGGAACAAGCGGCCGCGCCTGAAGAGATGAATTCTTTGAAGCATGTTGAGAATGTCTTTGAGCGAGGCGAGACCCTCTCCTCGGCTCTTCGCCGCCACGGGGTCTCTTACGAAGAGGTTCATTCAATAGTGCAGGCAGCCGAACCCATTTTCAATCTGAACCGGATCCTCCGGGGAAGGGCCTACCGCGTGAGCCTGGGCCCTCAAGGGGTGAGGCGCTTTGAGTATGAGGTAGATGATGAGCGAGCACTCCGGGTGGAGCGTGGGGGCGAGAGGAAATTCGAAGCCCGCCTTGTGCGGCTTCCCTCGGAGAGGCGACTGGAGAAGGTCCAGGGGATAATAGAGGAGTCCTTATTTGATTCCGTGATCTCAGCGGGGGAGGGCCCTCTTCTGGCTTCCCTCCTGGCTGATATATACGCCTGGGACATCGACTTCCATAAGGACTTTCGGAAGGGAGATAGCTTCAAGGTCTTAGTGGAGAAACGCTACCGGGAGGGGGAGTTCATTGGCTACGGGAGGGTAATGGCGGCTGAATTTCAGGTCAAGGGGAGGAGGTCCGTGGCCATATTCTTCAAGGACCCAGACGGCCATACCGGCTACTATGCACCCGATGGGAGCTCAATGAAAAAGCGCTTCCTCCGCTCTCCCTTGAGCTACTATCGCATCTCCTCCCGCTTCACCCGCCGCCGACTCCATCCAATCCTCAAGCGCAATATCCCTCACTTTGGCGTTGACTATGCCGCTCCTGCGGGAACTCCCGTTCGGGCTGTGGGTGAGGGTACCGTCATCTTTGCAGGCCGGAATGGTGGGGCTGGAAACATGGTGAAGCTGCGTCACGGTTCCCTTTATAGGAGTGTTTACATGCACCTCTCCCGGTTTGGTCGGGGCATCCGTCGGGGCGCCCGGGTCTCCCAGGGCCAGGTAATAGGTTATGTGGGCTCCACGGGCCTTGCCACAGGACCTCATCTGGACTTTCGCCTTGAGAAAAATGGCCGCCTCATAAACCCCTTGAGAGCCCGCCTCCCGGCGGGGGCTCCAGTTAAGGAGAAGTATCGCCACCTTCTCAAGAAGGAGGCCGAGCGCATGACGGACCTCCTGAACGGAAAAAAATCCCTTCTGGTCATGAAAGGCGGGAGGGAAAGGTCGTGATTCTACCATACAGGGGGAAGTTGCCCCGTATAGCCCCGTCGGCCTGGATCGCCCCCACCTCTGTCATCGCCGGTGATGTGGTTGTGGGCGAGGAGAGCGGCGTCTGGTTCCACTGCCTCCTGAGAGGAGATGTTAACTACATCCGCATCGGCCAGGGCACTAACATTCAGGACGGCTGCCTGATTCACGTGTATACAGACCTCTATCCCACCGTCATTGGCGATGGCGTGACAGTGGGCCACGGCGCCATCCTTCACGGATGCCGGATAGAAGATGGGGCGCTCATAGGAATTGGAGCCCGGGTTCTGGACGGGGCACAGGTGGGGGAGGGAGCTGTAGTAGGCCCCGGAGCCCTGGTCAAGGACAGGTATGTTGTCCCACCGCGCACTCTGGTCATGGGCCTTCCGGCCAGGGTAGTCCGGGAGCTCAAGGAGGATGAGATGCGGCGCTTTCGCGATGTGGCAGAGCACTATAAGAGACTCAAGGATGAATACAAGAGCCTCCCTGAGGAACCTCTTTCCTCCTGACCACATTCCTCTTTCCCCTCCGCCTCACCTCCCGTTTCACATATTGCGCGCTACCATGGCTAAATCTCACCCTGCGCTCATCTCCCCTTGACACAGGCGCCTTTGAGGTTTAAGTTTGTTTTCGAGAGAAGGGGCACTAATGCCCCTTTCCCTCAAGGGAAGAACAGAGGGGCAGTTCTTGCTCAAAGCCCCCCCTTCCCGTGAGGGCTAGCAATGGAGGGGTGGGGGATGCGCTCTATCGCTCAGCTCTTCGTCAAGGCTCCATTCGGCGCCCTGAAAGAGCATATGGACAAGAGTCGAGAGTGTGTTGAGCTGGTGGGGCCAATGTTCGAGGCCCTGGTCGCGGCTGACAAGGAGGAACTGGAGAGGCTTGCCAAGCAGATATCCAAACTGGAACATCGAGCCGATGTGATAAAAAACGAGATCCGAGATACCCTTCCCCGGACCATCCTGCTTTCGATGGGCAGGGGGGATTTCCTTGAGGTTTTGGCTCAGCAAGACTCCATCCCCGATGTAGTTGAGGATATCTCGATCCTTCTCATCCTCCGACCCGTTGGGATTCCAGAGGCCCTGAGGCCGATGCTATTCGGCCTCATCGAAAAGGTGGTCAAAACCTTTCGGAAGACCTATGAGGTTCTAGGCGAGCTGCAGCCTGTGATGGATTCGGCGTTCAGCGGTCCTGAAACCAAGAAAATATTCGAGCTCATCGACGAGGTGGGCGTTATGGAGTGGGAGTGCGACAAGGCTCAGTTCTCCCTCGTGAAGGCCACCTTCGAGCTGGAGAGAGAGCTGAGCCCAGTGGATATTTTCTGGCTGTCCAAGATTTTCGAAAAATTGGGAGACATAGCCAACTTCTCCGAGAAGACGGCCAACCGCATGCGTTTGATGCTCTACAAGAAATAGCTCGCCCCTCTGAGCGCAGCCTTGGAAGCCTCGAGCCTTCTCATTCTCACCACCCTTGCGGTAGGCCTTTATATGGCCTGGAATATCGGGGCCAATGATCTGGCCAACGCCATGGGCACATCGGTGGGCTCGCGGGCGTTGACTCTTCGTAAGGCCATCCTGGTCGCGGGCATCTTCGAGTTCGCAGGCGCCGTCCTCGTTGGAAGCCACGTCACCCAGACCATCCGAGGTGGTATCGTCGACCCTTCCCCTTTCCTCCGATTTCCCCATCAGTTCGCCCTCGGGATGTTCTCGGCTCTTCTGGCCGCAGCCATATGGCTTCACGTTGCCACGAGCCTGGGGCTTCCGGTATCCACGACGCACTCAATCGTGGGAGCAATTGTGGGTTTCGGTATCGTGGGGGGCGGCTTTAAGGTGCTTAAGGGATGGGTCATAACTAAGATCGCCTTGAGCTGGGTCATTTCGCCGCTGGCCGGAGGCATCATTTCCTACCTCATGTTCATCTTCATCCGTAACAGAATCCTGCTTGCCCGGAACCCTGCAGAAGCAGTGAGGCTTTACTCCCCATATCTCATCTTCATAGTGATTTTCATCCTAGTTCAGTCTTTCATTTACAAGGGCTTGAAAAACTTCCATCTTGAGCTCTCTTTCGTGGAGGTGCTCGCGATAGCGGCGGCCCTGGGCGCAGGCCTTAGCGTGGCGGGACGTTGGGGCATGGGGTTTGTTTCCCGTGGAGAGGGCTTGGTTTATACCGAAAGGATATTTGGGTATCTGCAGATCCTTACGGCGAGCTACGTGGCCTTTGCTCACGGCGCAAACGATGTGGCCAACGCGGTAGGGCCCCTTGCCGCCGTGGTCTCGACGCTGCAAGAGGGGGCAGTTCAGGTTGCCTATGGGGTTCCCGCATGGGTCTTGGCCCTCGGAGGAGCGGGGATTGTGACGGGGCTTGGAACCTACGGCTATAGAGTCATCGAAACGGTGGGCCGGTCCATCACGGAGATATCCCCATCCCGTGGTTTTTCAGCAGAGTTTGGCGCGGCCACGACTGTACTCATCTGCTCCAAAATGGGCCTGCCAATCTCGACTACCCACACTCTCGTGGGAGCAGTTATCGGCGTGGGGTTGGCCCGGGGCATCTCAGCGCTTAACCTCAGGATAGTGAAGAACATTCTCCTTTCCTGGCTTATGACCGTCCCCTTCGCCGCCGGGGCCGCCATGGTCATCTACCGGGTTCTCCTCCTTTTCCTTGGCACGAATACCTCCTCTACCTTCTAGCTTCCAAAGAAGACAAAGGATTGTGAATGAGGGTGAGCGTAGCCAGAGCCAGGCGTCTTCCTCATCAAGGAAAAAGCCAAAGGCGTGGCCCATTATCCAGTTGGAGATTCTAAAGGGAGTTTGTGTCATTAGCTTGAGATGATGGACGAGGATTTTTCGGAAAGTATAAGATTTTCCCCCTTGACAACGATTAAATGAGGGGAGTATAATTCGTTAATTTGAAAACCTTCTAAAGCCAGCACATTGAAAGCCCTAGGCTAAAATGGCCCTTGCGGCAGGGGGCCCGGCCCTTTGGTGCTTATTTTTGATATTGAAACCATACCGGAGGAAGGCCTAGGGGTCAGCTTAGAGGAGAGCCCTGAGGCCTTTGACTTGGAGAGGGATGAGGTCTCCATCGAGAGTCCTATCAGGGTGGAAGGGACTCTGCGACGCCTGGGAGAGGAGGTTTTCTTTAGAGGAAGGCTAGCCACCCGCCTTGCCCTCCCTTGCGGCCGGTGTCTGACAAGGTTCAGCACCCTTGTGGAGGAAGAGCTGACGGTCAACTTTTTGCCTTCCTCCCGGTCTCTCTCTGAGGAGGAAGTGGAGCTCTCCTCTGAGGACCTAGACATAAGCTTTTATCAAGGAGGGTTAATTGAGCTGGGAGGGGCTGTGCGCGACCAGCTGGGCCTGGCTGTTCCCATGAAGCCCCTCTGTCGGGAGGACTGCAAAGGGCTTTGCCCCACTTGCGGCGCAGAGCTAAATGAGCGAGCATGCGGCTGCCGGGAGGAGGAGGTGGACCCCCGCCTTCAGGTGCTGGCTAAGCTCAAGGGTCAAGAAAAAAGGGAGGGGCCTTGTTAGGCCCCTTTACAAGAGAGAGAAAGATAGCGGATGGGACTGCCTAAAAGGCGGCACTCCCGGGCTCGCGGGAGAAAGCGTCGCACTCATTATAAACTGAGTTTTCCACCCACCTCCCTCTGCCCCCGTTGCCAGTCGTCCAAGCCGCCCCACCATGTGTGCCCCAAGTGCGGGTACTTCAAGGGGCGGGAAGTTCTCGCTCTGGAGGAAGCCTGAGGGCCCCATAGGATTAGGCTATGAAGGTTGCAATTGATGCCATGGGAGGGGATGATGCCCCTGCCTCTGTAGTGGAGGGGGCAGTCCTTGCATACAGGGAGCTGGGCATAGAGAGCCTTCTTGTGGGCGACCCGGAGAGAATTGATGCTGAGCTCGGGCGCCTGGGAGCTCAGAGCCTCCCCCTCGAGAAGGTTGTAGCGACCCAGGTGGTGGCCATGGATGAGCCGCCTACGGTGGCTCTTAAGGAGAAGCACGACTCTTCCATTCGGGTGGCCGTGGAATGTGCCCTCGAGAAAAAGGCAACTGGCTTGGTGAGCGCCGGGAACACCGGGGCCGCCTTCACCACTGCATCCTACCTCCTTAAGCCCTTAAAGGGGGTTTTGCGTCCCGCCATCGCTACCTCCATTCCCACCTTCTCGGGCAGTTCCGTGCTCTTGGACGTCGGGGCCAACGTGGACTGCAAGCCCGTCCACCTCCTCCAATTTGGCATAATGGGAAGGGCTTACGCCAAGTACGTACTGCGCAGGGCGAGCCCCACGGTGGGGCTTCTCAACATCGGGGGTGAGGGCTCCAAGGGGAACCAAATAACCAAACAGGCCTACCAGTTTTTCCAGCGAAGTCCCCTCAATTTCGTGGGAAACATTGAGGGGAATCGCCTCTACATGGGCAAGGCCGACGTGATAGTATGCGATGGTTTCACCGGCAATATCGCCATAAAGGTCAGCGAGAGTATGGGTGAGATGTTGGAGTTCATGCTGCGTGGTGAGCTCGAAAGCTCGTTCCGCAGCAGGCTCGGCTATCGACTCTTGCAGAACGGATTTAAGTCCTTCAAAAAGCGGATGGACTACGTTGAGTATGGCGGCGCTCCCCTCTTGGGGCTGAACGGCACCTGCGTCATCGCACATGGCCGTTCCACTCCACGTGCCATCATGAACGCCATCCGGGTGGCACGAGACACGGCTGCGAGCCAGTTAAATGCCCGCATCCGCGAGGATATTGAGCTTAACATCGAGGCCCAGGGAGTTGCCGATCGAGGCCGGCGCCTGTGGCATCAGATGCGTTCCAGGATTCTCCATCTGCCCGAGGAGGAAGGCGAAGGCGACGAAGGAGAGGGCCGAGGCCAAAGCCGGCCTTAGCCCAAATCTTCCGCCGAAGCAGGCTAGATCCTATGAGCGTCAGGGCGGCTATAGTGGGCACCGGCTCTTATCTACCGGAGAAGGTGGTCACGAACTTTGACTTGGAAAAGGTTATTGATACCACGGATGAGTGGATCCGAACACGCACTGGAATCAGGGAGCGTCGCATGGCGGCGCCCCATGAGAGCACCTCAGACCTTGCTGAGCCTGCTTGTCGACGGGCTCTGGAGGCGGCCGGATTAACGCCGCAGGATATAGACCTTGTGATGGTGGCTACTATCACCCCTGACACCTATTGCCCCTCGGCCGCATGCTGGCTTCAAAACAAGTTGGATGCCCGAAGGGCCTGGGCCTTTGACCTTAACGCCGCCTGCTCGGGCTTCCTTTACGGGCTCTCAGTGGCTGAGCAATACATCAAGACTGGGGCCGCCCGCAATATCCTTTTTGCCTCCGCCGAGGTCATGACCCGTACCCTGAACTGGCAGGACCGTTCCTCCTGCGTGCTCTGGGGAGATGGTGCTGGAGTTGTGGTCATTTCCGCGGCCTCTGACGGCCGGGGAGTCCTTTCCACCCATCTTCACGCCGACGGCCGAATGGGGGAGATGCTCCAGCTTCCGGGAGGAGGCTCGCGCACCACTCCCATAAGCGCCGAATCGGTCGCTAAGGACCTTCACTCACTTCGCATGATGGGACCCGACTCCTTTAAGGTGGCCGTGCGTTCCTTCTTGAGCGTGTGTGAGGAGGCCTTGAGCCATACTGGGCTCACCGTGGATGACATATCCCTCCTCATCCCCCATCAAGCCAATATCCGCATCCTGGAGGCCGTGGCCAAAAGGCTCGGTCTCCCCATGGAGAAGCTCTTCGTCACCATTCATAAGTACGGGAACATGTCCTCGGCCACAATTCCCGTAGCTTTGGATGAGGCGGTGAGGGAAAAACGCATAAAACCAGGCGACAAGATTCTCCTGGCTGCGTTTGGAGGGGGACTCACTTGGGCCTCCGCCGTGGTTAGCTGGTAGGAGGAGGTGGGAACTTAGCCATGAAACCCAAGGTAGCGTTCCTTTTTCCGGGACAAGGCTCCCAGAAAGTGGGAATGGGGAAGGATTTTTATGAGTCCTTTGAGTTTGTCCGAGACCTCTACGATAAGGCTAATGAGGTTTTGGGTTTTGACATAGCTTCCCTCTCTTTCAATGGGCCCGAGGAGTCACTGCGGCTAACCTTCAACACTCAGCCCGCTATTCTCATTCACAGCTACATAGCTTACCGGCTCCTCAGGATGCAGGGGTTGGAGCCCGCGGTGGCGGCGGGCCACAGCCTGGGGGAGTATTCGGCACTTCTGGCGGCAGGCGCCACGGATTTCCCCATAGCTCTGGATATCGTGCGTAAACGGGGCCGCTTCATGCAGGATGATGTGCCCCCCCACGGCGGGGCGATGGCGGCCATTATCGGGCTTTCTGGCGATAAAGTGGAAACTCTTTGCAAGCGGGTGAGCCAGGGCCGGGTGGTACAACCGGCCAACTACAATGCGCCCGACCAGGTAGTGGTTGCTGGGGAGAAGGGCGCCGTTGATGATTTGGTGGAGGCCTCCCAGGGGGCTGGCGCCAAGCGGGCCATAAGGCTGGCGGTGAGCGCTCCCTTCCACTGCACGCTGCTAAAGGGGGCCGAGGAGAAGCTGGCCCAGGAACTTGAGAGGGTTGAGTTCCGTGACTTAAGCTTTCCCGTCGTGAGCAATGTGAGCGGGCGTTGCGTTAGTTGCAGGGCAGAAGTCTTGGGGAACCTGAAACGGCAGGTGACTTCTCCTGTAAGGTGGGAGGGCTCGCTGAGAACCATCCTCGGGGAAGGGGCTTCGGTTATGGTGGAGGTGGGCCCGGGAAGGGTTCTCACGGGCCTCGCCAAGCGGATCGACGAGAGGCTGGTAACCTTTAACGTAGAAGACATGAAGAGCCTGGACCGAACGCTCTCGGGCCTCAGGGAGCTCTCGCTCATAGGTTGAGGGTATTCCAGAGAAGCTGTGCAGACTCAGAAGGTAGCATTGATCACCGGAGCTGCCCGGGGTATAGGGCTTGCCGTGGCTGCTTCCCTGGCCGAGAGCGGGGCTCGTAGCCTTCTGGCCGATGTGAATATTGAGGGAGCCCAGAGGGAGGCGGAGAGGCTAAGGGCAAATGGTCTTGAGGCCAGGGCCCTTTGTCTCGATGTTGGCGACGCAGCGGGGGTGGAGCGAGCCCTGGACGAGGTTATCTCACAGGAGGGCCGCCTCGATATTCTGGTCAATAATGCCGGCGTCGCGCGCGACGGTCTCCTCATTCGCCTGAAGCCCTCAGACTGGGAGGATGTGCTCCGGGTCAATCTTACGGGAACCTATCACTGTACTCGCCTGGTGGCCCGCTCCATGCTGAAGCAAAGGAGTGGTCGCATCATAAACATAGCCTCGGTGGTGGGCCTTATGGGAAACGTCGGCCAAGCAAACTATGCTGCTTCGAAGGCAGGCATCGTAGGCTTCACCAAGGCGGTAGCCCGGGAGCTTGCGGGAAGGGGGGTTACCGTAAACGCTGTTGCTCCGGGGTTCATCGACACCGAGATGACCCGCTCCATGCCCGCGGAGGCAAGGAAGAGCTTTCTGGCCCAGATCCCAGTAGGGCGCATCGGCACAGCTGAGGATGTTGCGGCAGCGGTGTGCTTTTTGGCCTCGTCGGGCGCAAGCTATGTCACCGGCCAGGTAATCCAAGTGAATGGTGGGCTATATATGTGAGGTGAAGAAATTGCTCTTTTCATTAGAATTGATCTCACACTTTTCCAATGGGTCCGAAAACTTAATCCCTCTTGAAACGGGGAGGTGATAGGAAGGTGACAATAGAGGATCAGGTAAAGGCTATTGAAGAGCAGGTGAGGAGCCTCATCGTCGACCAGCTCGGGGTCGAGGCTGATAAAGTGGTTCTGGAGGCTAAGTTCACTGACGACTTGGGCGCCGACTCCTTGGACCAGGTGGAGCTGGTAATGGCCCTTGAGGAAAAATTCAGCCTTAATATCTCCGATGAGGACGCCGCGAAGATAGAGACAGTCCAGCAGGCTATCGACTATATCATGAATCATAAGTGAATCCAGTGGCCCAGAGCGGAGCGGCTGGAGGCCCCTGAACTCTCAGCCTTGAAGGCCCTTCTGCGGAGGGGAGTGAGAATTCTGGATCGGGGATAATAGGTGGAAAATAAGAGAAGGCGTGTTGTTGTCACCGGGCTGGGGCTAGTGACCCCCTTGGGCACTGGAGTGGAAAAGAGCTGGGGAGCTCTCCTTCGGGGGGAGAGCGGTGTTGACCGCATAACACGTTTTGACGCCTCAGGTTTTCCCTCCCAGATAGCTGCCGAAGTCAAGGATTTCAACGCTGAGGATTACATCGAGAAGAAAGAGCTAAAGAAGATGGACCTCTTCATCCATTACGCCCTGGGGGCTGCGGCTGAGGCTATCCGGGATGCAGGGCTGAAGGTGAACGAGGATGACTCTCACCGCTATGGTACCCTGGTGGGTGCGGGCCTGGGGGGGCTGCCGGCTATTGAGAAATACCATGACATCCTGAGGGAGCAAGGGCCAAGGCGGGTTTCCCCCTTCTTCATCCCAATGCTGCTCGGAAACCTGGCCTCGGGCCAGGTCTCCATGTACTGGAAACTCAAGGGCCCCAACTCTTGTACGGTGACCGCCTGCGCGGCAGGAAGCCACGCCATAGGTGATGCCTTCAAGATAATCCAGCGGGGTGATGCCGACGTCATGGTGGCCGGGGGCACCGAGGCTGTGATAACCCCCCTTTCGGTGGCTGGCTTCTGTGCCATGAGGGCTCTTTCCGTGAGGAATGATGAACCTAAGCGCGCTTCGCGTCCCTTTGACAAGGAGCGAGACGGCTTCATAATAGGCGAGGGGGCGGGTATCTTGGTCCTGGAAGAGCTGGAAAACGCGCGAGCCCGAGGCGCCAAGGTCTATGCCGAGATTATAGGATATGGCATGTCCTCGGATGCCTATCATATCTCTTCTCCCGACCCCGAGGGGGATGGAGCCTGCCGTTGCATGGAGATGGCTCTTCGGAACGGGGGCCTCAAGCCCGAGGACGTGGACTATATAAATGCTCATGGAACTTCGACACCGCTGAACGACAAGTTTGAAACCATGGCTCTGAAGCGGGCCTTCGGCGAGCAAGCCTATCGTCTCGCAGTGAGCTCCACCAAGTCCATGACTGGCCACCTCCTGGGAGCCGCCGGGGGAGTGGAAGCCATCTACACGGTGCTCAGCATATGCCACGACATCATGCCGCCGACAATAAATTATGAAACTCCAGACCCGGAGTGTGACCTGGATTACGTGCCCAACCAGGCGCGCCGGGCTAACGTTAGGGTTGCTCTTTGCAACTCTTTTGGTTTCGGGGGTACGAACGCCACACTCGCCCTGCAAAAATACACCGGTGACTGAAGCCCGACGGAGCATGCAGGGCCTTGCCACCCTTTCACTGACGAGGCAAAGCCAGGAGGCTCTTGAGCGCTCTATCGGCTATACCTTCGAAGATCCCTTCCTCCTACAGGAGGCCCTAACCCATCGCTCCTATGCGCAGGAGTCAAACCGCGGGCTCAGGGACAATGAGCGGTTGGAGTTCCTGGGCGATGCGGTCCTGGGTCTTGTTCTCTCCGATAGCCTGCTGCGGGAGCAGCCTCAGGCCCGGGAGGGTGAGCTCTCCAAGCTGCGCTCCCAGCTTGTCAGTGAAAAATATCTGGCAGAGCTGGCACGTGCCATTGGTCTCAGGGGGCACCTCCTCCTTGGCCGCGGCGAGGAAAAGAGTGGCGGCAGGCAGAAGCGCTCCATTCTGGCTGGGGCCTTTGAAGCCCTGGTGGGGGCCATTTATTTGGATGCTGGCTTCGAGCTCTGCAGTAGCGTCCTCTGGGAACTGTTCCTGAATTATGTCAACGGACCTCTGGACCACGTAGAGCTAGCAGATTTCAAGAGTCGTTTTCAGGAATTCCTCCAGAAGCAGGGGAAGAGCAGGCCCGTTTATAGGGTGGTGAGGGAGTACGGTCCCGCCCACGAGAAGACCTTTGAGGTGGAACTCAGAGTGAGGGGCGAGGTCTTAGCTGTGGGTAGGGGTCCAAGCAAGAAGAGCGCCGAGCAGCAGGCCGCCAAGAAGGGTCTCGCCCGCTTGCGGTGAAAAGACCTTCGCATTTGCGCCGAGCTATCATTCCCATTTTTCTTCCCTTTGGCGGATGCCCGCATCGTTGCCTCTTCTGTGACCAGAAGGTCCTTTCAGGCGCATCCAGCGCCATTCCCCGAAAAGAAGAAATAGTTGCCACCATCGAGGCCCACCTGAACACACTCCGGGGGAGGTCGCCCCATGAGATTGAGGTGGCTTTTTTCGGGGGAACCTTCACAGCACTCCCCCTAACCCTTCAGGAGGAGCTCCTCAGCTGGGTTTGGCCCTATCTTGAGAGCCGCTCTATAGGGGGCATAAGGCTCTCGACAAGACCCGATGCCATAAACTCTGAGGGCCTCAAGCTGCTCGGCCGGTGGGGCGTGAGGGTGATCGAGCTGGGTGCCCAGTCCCTTGACCCTGAGGTCCTCAGCCTCACGGGCCGAAGGCATGGTCCCCAGGCCACGAGGGAAGCATCCAGAGCTATCCGGGAGGCCGGCTTTGAGCTGGGCCTGCAGCTTATGCTGGGCCTTCCGGGGGATAGCCCCGAGAGGGCTTTCCGCTCATGCCTGGAGGCGGCCGGGCTTTCGCCCTCCTTCGTGAGGCTATACCCCACCCTGGTGCTCAAGGGGACGACTCTGGAGGGTCTCTATAGGAGAGGACTCTACCGGCCCTGGAGCCTGGGGCGGGTTGTGGAGGTCTCCTCGACACTCCTTCGACTCTTCAGGGAGAGGGGGATAGGGGTCGCGCGCCTGGGACTCCACCCTGAGGCTGGGCTCGGGAGACGCATCGTCGCCGGCCCCTTCCATCCGGCTCTCCGTCATCTGGCGGAGAGCCGCTTGAGGCTTGAGGATATGCGCGTGGAGCTCATGAAGAGGGGTGTCAAGTCGGGAAGGCTCTCCTTTCTTGTCCCACCCCGGGAGCTATCCAATTTCATCGGCTACAGGGGCGAGAATCTGAAAGCCCTGAAAAGGGAGTTCCCCGCCCTTGCCCTCAGTGTTAAACCCTCGCGAGAGCTATCCTCTAACGCCTTTCGGCTTGAGAGGGATTGTCTCCCATAAAGCCCTTGACCCGATTCCAGGGCTATGCTATTTTCTTGCCTTTGATACCGGAGATACCTCTGAAAATGAGCCCCTGAGAGGTCTCAATTGGCCGCAGGGGAATTACTTTTTTCAGTAAGGATCGGCGGGGGAAGTCATGGGCTACCGCATGATTGTACTCATCAAGCAGGTGCCCGACACGAGCAACATTACTGTCGATGCCATGAAAGAGGATGGCACCGTTAACCGGGCCGCCCTGCCCGCCATCTTTAACCCCGAGGACCTGAACGCTCTCGAGATGGCCCTCTCCCTAAAGGATCGCTTCGGGGGCCGGGTCACGGCCCTCACGATGGGGCCCCCTTTTGCTGCGGAGGTGCTGAGGGAAGCCCTCTACCGCGGGGCCGATGAAGCCATCCTCCTTACCGACCGCCGGTTCGCCGCGGCTGATACGCTTGCTACCTCCTATGCCCTCGCTCGGGCCATCCGCACCCTGGGGGATTTCGACCTAGTCTTATGCGGCCGCCAGGCCATAGACGGCGATACCGCCCAGGTGGGGCCCCAGGTGGCGGAAAAGCTCAAGGTGCCTCAGGTCACCTATGCCGAGAGCCTGGAGTTCATGCAGGAGGGAAGGGTGAGAGTGAAGCGCCAGATCGAAGGGGGACACGAGGTGCTGGAGACGAGTCTTCCGCTCCTGCTCACGGTTCCCGATTCCGCCAATGACCCCAGACCCCCAAGCGCCAAGCGCCTCATGGCGTTCAAGCGGGCGAGAACGCCTTCTGAGCTTGAGCCTAAGGCGGGAGGGCAAGAGGGCCAGACGCTTAGGTCAGAGCTTGAGGGAAAAGGGCTTCTCATAAAGGAGTTGAAGGTGGAAGACATAGGGGCCGAGCCCGAGCAGTGCGGCCTCAGGGGCTCCCCGACCAAGGTTGCGGCGGTAGAGTATGTGACCCTGACCGCCACCTCATCCAAGGAGATAGCCCCCACCGAAGAGGGAGTGAAGGAGTTCCTCGCCGAGCTCATAGATGACCACATTCTGGGGTAGGGCCATGGGGAGCTTCGAGGGCGTCTTTGTCGTTGCCGAGCAGGAGGAAGGGACGCTTGCCGAGATAAGCCTTGAGCTCACCTCAAAGGCGAGGGCGCTCGCCAGCCGTCTGGGGACCGGATGTGCTTCAATCCTTCTCGGCCACAGGGTCGAGCCTTTGGCCGAGGAGCTCATTGCTTACGGCTGTGATGAGGTATATCTTGCCGATGACCCGCGGCTCACCTTCTACACAACTCTCCCTTACGCCAGGGTGGTCGCGGACATCATAAGGGAGCGGAGTCCTTACATTGTCATTTTCGGCGCTACTACCACTGGCCGGGACCTCGCCCCACGGGTGGCCTCAGAGCTCCGGGCCGGCCTCACGGCCGACTGCACCGACCTACAGATAGGGGATTATACAGACAAGAGTTCCTGGGCGCCGGGCGATTACAAGAACCTTCTTCTGCAGATAAGACCCGCCTTCGGTGGCAACCTCATAGCCACCATAGTCAATCCCAGGATGCACCCCCAGATGGCTACCGTCCGCGAGGGGGTCATGAAGATGGGTAAGCGGGAGCCAGGCCGCCGCGGAGAGGTCATTCCAGTGGCGGTACGCCTCAGCCCCTTCGAGCTCATAACTCAGGTGGTGGAGCGGGTCAAGGCACCACGCGAGGTGAATCTCAAGAAGGCGCGGGTCATAGTGTCGGGCGGTGCCGGGGTGGGAAGCCGTGAGAACTTCCAGCTCATCCACGAGCTTGCCCGAGCCCTGGGAGGCGAGGTGGGGGCCTCCCGGGCCGCAGTGGATGCGGGCCTCATCGGAAGAGCCCACCAGGTGGGCCAGACGGGAACGACCGTGAGGCCCAAGCTCTACATCGCCTGCGGCATCTCGGGCTCGGTGCAGCACCGGGCGGGGATGGCCGAGAGCAGCAAGGTCGTAGCCATAAACACCGACCCCGAGGCACCCATCTTCTCTATCGCCCACTATAAGGTCGTGGGCGACCTGAAGGAAGTCATTTCCACCATGATCAAGGCCTTCAAAACCATGGACACAAAGGAGCGCTGAGCCTTGGCCAATTTCTTCCTGGATAACGAGGACCTCCAGTTCCATTTTCAAAACCTGGGACTTGGGGAGGTGATCAGGCTCAAGGAGGATGACTTCGTGGAGGCCGGGGCTTACCCCTATGCCCCGAAGGACGAGGCCGATGCCATGGACTCCTACCGGCGGGTCCTAACCATGGTGGGAGAGCTGGCGGCTGAGTACATAGCCCCCAGAGCCCCTGAGGTGGATAAAGAGGGGAGCAAGCTGGAGGGCGGGAGGGTCCGCTATGCCCGGGGAATAGAGGAGTCGATGGAGATGCTGAGGAGGGCTGAGCTCATGGGGCCAACCCTCCCCAGGCGCTTTGGCGGGCTAAATTTCCCCGCGACGGTATATAACATGGCCCTTGAGATGATCTCGCGGGCCGACGCCAGCCTCATGAACATCGTTGGGCTTCAGGATATAGCCGTCACCATCGAGAAGTTCGCCGATGAGAGGACAAAGGAGGAATATCTCCCCCGTTTTTGCGCCGGAGAAGTAACTGGCGCCATGGTCTTGACCGAGCCCGAGGCTGGCTCAGACCTTCAGGCCGTGCAGCTCAAGGCAACGGAAGACCCTGAAGCCGGCTGCTGGCGCATGAACGGGGTAAAGCGCTTCATAACGAACGGGTGCGGCGATGTTCTCCTCGTGCTGGCCCGCTCAGAGGAAGGGACAAGAGGGGCCAAGGGCCTGAGCCTCTTTCTCTATGAGCGGGATGACACCCTGAAGATAAGGCGCCTTGAGGATAAACTCGGCATCAGGGGTTCTCCCACCTGCGAGCTTCAGTTCAGGGACTCCCCTGCACGTCTCATCGGCAAGCGGCGATTCGGCCTCATCCGCTATGTGATGTCCCTCATGAGCGGGGCCCGCCTGGGGGTTGCGGTGCAGGCCCTCGGCATAGCTGAAGCCGCCTACCACGAGGCCCTCAAATACGCCCGCGAGAGGGAGCAGTTCGGTAAGAAGATCATCGAGTTCCCCGCTGTCTACGACATGCTCTCCACGATGCGGATGGAGATAGAGCTCACGCGGAGCCTCATTCTCGCCACCTCCAAGGCCGTCGATATGGAAGAGGGGCTTGAGAGAAGAGTGGGCGGAGGCGATGTCTCTCTCAAAGAGCGCCATAAGCACTACTCGCGGCTCGCCTCGGCCCTGACGCCCATATCCAAGTACTGCGCCTCTGAGATGGCTAACCGGGTCACCACGACCGCCATCCAGGTCCATGGTGGCCCCGGCTACATGCGGGACTTCAGCGTGGAACGGCACTTCAGAGACGCCCGCATAACAAACATCTATGAGGGCACGAGCCAGCTCCAGGTGGTCGCGGCCGTAGGTCCTGTGCTTACGGGAGTGATGAGCGAGGAATTCAGCCGTCTCTCCCAGGGGCCATGGGGAGAACTCGGAGGACTTGCGGAAAGGCTCAGTGTCTGCTGTGAGCTTTACGAGGGGGCTCTCGCCTTAGTGAGGGAGAAGCGTGATTCGGAATACACAGATTACCACGCAAGGCGCCTCGTCGACACGGCGGCTGAGATATACATGGGCTACCTCCTCCTCGGCGAGGCCAGGCTCTCTGCAAGGAAGGCGCTTTTGGCTAAGAAGTATATCTCAGACCTCCTTCCCCGGATAAGAATGAACGCAGAGCAGGTCTCATCCGGCGACAGGAGCGTGATTGACCGCCGGCACGAGATCCTTGGAGCGGATAATCGGGATAGGACCGGCTGAGGCCGACCGCAGCTCAGGAACTCCCGCGGGGTTCTTGACCCGTAATCTTCAAGAGGTTCACCCATTGAAGTCGCGCGACGCGGCTGAGGCTATAATTCATCATAGTTCCCCTCTCGCGGGGCCACCCCTCTTCCCAGACTCTTGCACAGCCCCGAAAACAGCCATAGAGTAAAAAACCTCTTCGTCGGAACAGGGCAAAAACAGGAAATCTGCGCCGGCGAATCCTCCCGGTGTTTTGGCCGAGAAAAAAGATCAGTTTCTGCTCTTGTCATGCTTCGAAAAGGGCCGGTAGCGCACCACTTTAGGGGCCATCAACGGAGATGAAACGAAGCTGGGATATCTCTCCCTTTCACTTTACTGCGTTAGGCGGGGCTGTGGTATACTGCGGCGGCCAATGACAAGGGGGGAGGTGGTCCCCCCCTGAACTTTCGGGTGGTTGGAGGAAGAGCTGGGCAAAAAGGAGGCTAGGGACGATGAAGCGAGCAGAGGGGGGAAGACCGGACAGGGAGAGAAGAATGGGTGCGGTGCTCATCGAGGGGTGGGATGACCTCTTGTCGATGATCGAGGGGGAGCTCAAAGCGGTCAGCGCTGGCCTCTCCTACATGGCGAAGGGCGAGGACCTGCCTTCCCAGGCCCGAGGCTACACCTCCTTCCTGGCGGGCATTACCGGGGACCTGACCGAGGGGCTCAGGTACGTTCATGAGGGAATGCTCAAGGGGGACCTTTATCGCGATTATCCGGAGATTCCCGTGCCGGACGTGAGCTCTTTCGGCAAGTTGCTCCTGGCCCTTGACTTCGACGGTCGGAGAGAGGAGGGAGGCCGGGAGGCCCCACCGAGAGAGCGTCGGGAATACGGGGTGGAGCGACGAAGGAGGGTGTCTGAGGTGCCCGAAGTCGAGAGGGAAGCCGAAAGGGGCTGGGGGAGGAGAGGGCCCGAAGGTCTCGGGACGAGGGCGGCCCAGATGGCGACCAAGCTGGAGACGGGCGCCGCGGACGCGGAATGGCTGCTAAACCAGTCGGTCGGGATCGATTCGCCCGAGAAGCTCAAGGAGTTTCGAGACCAGGCCCTTCCCCTCGTGCAGCAGGCCACAGACGCGCTCCTCATCGCCAAGGCGAACCTCGAGAGGGTGACGAAGCACGTGGATTACGTCACGGAGAGGCTGACGGAGGAAAAGGGCGACCTCTGAGAGGGGGTTCAGCCCCCCAGGGGGAAGGACCTCATGCCTCCCCGGAGTGGTGGTGAACGCCCTCGGCTTTCTGGGCGTGGGCCTCCAGGTTTCCCCCGAGTTCCGCCTGCTGTACTCTTGCCTCCGCCCTCTCCAGGATTGCCTCCTCTTTCCTCTGGAGGGCCTCCGTTTCGGCCTGGTAGAGTTCCTCCGCCTGATCGAGGCCCCTAAGCTTTCCCTCGATGTCGGAGAGCTCCCTCTCCAGGTCCCCCTTTCGCTCGATGAGGGCCGCGCGCTCCGAGCGCCCCCTCTCCCTGAGATTCTCCCGCTCCTTCCGTTCCTCGTCCAAGCCCGCGAGGGACCCGGTTATCTCCTGCTCCACTGACATGAGCAGAGAGATGGCCGTATCGATGGCGCACCGCCTCTGCTCGTTTGACTTGAGCTCACCCCTCAGCACCTCAAAAAACTTTTTGCGACGCTCTGCACCTTCAACCATGGGCGGAATGCCTCCCTCTTTTGATGTCCACAGGGCCCTCGGGGGACTCGGCGCAAGCCTTCCCCCTCCTCTGCATAGATAGCAGAAGGGCCGGGCCATGTCAACCGGGGGGCGAAGGCCTGCTCCCTTATAAATCTTAAGCTGTTGCCCGAGAGAAGGCACCTCCACCATGCTTCCCGAGGCCAAGGGCTCGGCCGAGAAGGAGAACACCCTCCCTCGCTCGGAGGGCCCTGGCGGTGTGAGATAGGGGCAAAAAGAAAAAGCCCCAAAACCTTGGCGGGAACCCCAGGGGCTTGGGACATGAGAAAGGGCGAGCTGGCCGAGGTCCACCCCTCTTCCCAGGCTCTTGCACAGCCCCTGGGTCTTCTGCTACCCTGATGGTGAGCCACAAAGAAGTCGCCCCAAGGGACGCGCTCTTATAGCTCATTGATATTAGAGGGTGCGCCTGTAGCTCAGTGGATAGAGCAACGGACTTCTAATCCGTGGGTCAGAGGTTCGAATCCTCTCAGGCGCGCCATATTTTTCAATAGATCGTGGGATTTTATTCTTTGGCCGAGGAGGCGAAGTCTGCAAGAAATTTCCACTGAGTTGTGGAACTCAGCCCCTTTTTCCTTCTCTGAGCTTGCCTGAAGCTGAGCATCTAGGTTCTCAACTGCCCGCCTCTTATTTTCGGGGGCCAGGTGGGAATGCCAAGGGGTCATCTCAAGGGTCTTATGGCCCAGAAGTTCCTTTCCACTCTTGCCTATACGCCTTCCCCATTAGGGCGTCCCTTCGGCTTCGGCCCCCGCCTCCACTCCCCCGACGCTTGCGACCACATAAGGGGGCTTCCCTTTCCTTCCTCCACCCTCAATTATTAGTCAGGCAACAAGGATTCGCGTGGGAGTCGGGTTGTCTTGAAAAATAGACTTCTTCGCGGTGCTACGCTCAGCGTGATCTTGAAACTCCTCTTGCCCATGCCGTTCGCCGGAACAGTTATGGTTTCGATGTCTTGGTCGAGTTTGATTTCTTCGTTGTCAGATATTTTTAACGTTGCGTGGATGTGAAATGGTCGGTCGCATGCATTATTGAAGCTGACTTTCCACGTAAGCTCTGCGGAAGACGAGCTGGGGACCATCGCTCTGGAAGAAGTATTAATGGAAAGGCAGTCCTCCGGTGTTTGCTTTGTCCCGGAGGCCGCTTGGGTCAAACTGGGTTTCCCGTCATTGTCTGAGAGGGCATTTATCCGTCGTTCAACCTGGGCCTCATTCGCCCTTACTATTTCGAGTCGATCGGCGTCAAGGGGCTTAATCAACCCGCACGCATGTGAATCGTTCTGCTGTCCAGCCTCTTCGATCTGATTTCGTATTTTCACGAGGTCCTTTTTCAGACACGCGATTTTCTGGTGTTCTTTGAGAGTCGGCTCGGAGGCAGAAATTGGCGAAGTCATACAGAAAACAAAGAAAGGGATCAGGAAGGCAATGCGTTTCATCGCAAACTCCTCCTTCAAGCCGGGCTGGTTATAGGGTAGGGTTGAGATGCCTATACTATCATAGTCCGGCCAGGAATTCGCAACTTAGCTGGCAATAGGGGAAAAGAGCCGAGGCGTAGGGGGACAGGAAGGTTATCCGGCTCCCTTTGAGTCTCCTCTTCAGTTGGCGGCTCCCCCCTCAACCCTTGCAGCCTATCTGGGGGAGCAGGGTTTTGCCTCTAGGGCCAGCCCCTCCCCGCCGTTGGACCCTCCCCATCGTTGACGGCCATAGAATGAGGCCCCTTCCTGCTACGCCCGGCCATAGGAGGAGGGTATTTGGCCTCGGGCCATCCAAGATTCTAGGAGCCAGACCTTTTTCTTCTTCCTGGCGTCAGTCCTCTCAGCCACCTTCTCAAAGGCATCAGCCTCAATGAGGAGAGAAGGTTGACGGCTAACCGATAGGACTCGCTGGGGGCTCCTTCTCTCAGAAAGCAATGCTCGCTGCTCCTTTCGCTGGCCCATAGACTAAACTTGGCATTTTCCGCTATTTGAATGCCTTAACGTAAGTCCCCTCGTCGAAGCCAACTATGAGCGTTCGGCCCTTTCGGAGCGTCGGAGCCCTTAGGTTACCGGTCGGCCCCAACAGCAGCCCCATAAGGGTCGCCTTGTCCGGTTTGGTTTTGCGCAGGTCCATATAAACTACCCGCTTCCCCTTGCTCGCGTAGATCTCATCGACATCATTGACAAGGGCCAGTGCATCCTTTTCCTTCAGAGTGGTCTTCTTAGCGTCCACCTGAGTTTTAATTTCGATCTTTTGCTTCGCAAGGAACTCTTGCGTCTTGGCGCAGGTCTTTCAACCAGGGCGGTAATAGCTCCAATCGATTCGTGCCATTGTTGTGCCTCCTCTGAAATTACATCGATTTAGGTTTGCTGGCGTTAATCGTCAAAACGTCCTATCAGTGCAAGATCCGGCTCCGGGTTCTCGGGACATTAACGTGCTTCTTCCCCCCCCCGGCCTTCTATTCGTTTGATATAAGCATCGCTGTCAAACTTCCTTGAAGTGCTCGCATAGGACATGTATCGCACCTTCCCGTAAACAGGTCTCTCCGGTCCCCAGGCACGGTCATGCTTTCCGCAGACCGCCCATGCCACGCCCGCATAGCCATTGGGGTCACGCCCGTCGAGTTCGTATCGGTCGTTGAGGCGGACAGCAATATCATAGGCCTCCTCTGCCGAACGACTCCACTCCAGAATCTTCTTGGCCCAGTACATCCGCATGTAGCCGTGCATCCAACCCGTCAGCACCATCTGCTTCTGTGCGGCGTTCCACAGCGGATCATGTGTTTCAGCACTCTCAAATGCTCTCTCTCTATACGAGTAGGGGCGGGGATCATCAACATGGAGCCGCAGGGTGCGCAGCGCCCACTCTTCGCCACTCTCGATGCGGTCGTAGTTGGGGTTGAAGCGAACGAAGTTAACAGCCAGCTCCCGTCGGATGATGAGTTCTTCCAGAAAGGCTTTCTTATCTTCGGGCGGCGCATCAGCCTTTTTGACCGCAAGCGCAACCGTGTGGGGCCCTATGTGTCCGAAGTGGAGGTAGGGAGAAAGTTGGCTGGTGCCATCCAGCTCCGGGCGGTTGCGGCGCTCGGCGTAGCCCGTAAGACGGTACCGGATAAATTCTCTCAGGAGTCGCATGGCCTCTCTTGCGCCTCCGACGCGCTCGACGGGCTGGACCGAGCGGTCAATTCCGAACCCCTCAAGAAGATTCATGTCCGGATCAAGAGACCGCAATCCCCGCGGTGGTTTCCAAGGAACTCGAACAGATGTGTCGCCAACCGCAACCAGGAAGCCATCCAGTTGAGCATGGATGCGGGGCCGAATGGTTCTCGCGGAGTACTGTTCTTTCTCCACCAATTTGGAAGGAACTATCACATCGGCATCGACGGTCAAGAAAGGGACGCGAAGCTGCTCACTCAGATTCTGTCTCCACTTTTCCGGCACACGCAAAGGGTTTTCATCCCCGATCACTAGACAGGGGTTGACCTGCTCAGCAAACTTGTGGGGACTATGGTCGGCGTATCGGCGGACCACAAAGCCAATCTTGCGCTTTTGAAGTCGGTCGGCCACGTCCCGCAGGCCCTGAATGAGGAAATGGTAATGGCGCAGGTTCGCGTTTGGGTAGTCGGGCACTAGCCCGAAGAAAACAACAACGGGCTTGCTGAGAATGTTAGCTGCTTTCACTGCGGTCTCGAGTGCAGGATTATCGATGGCTCTTTGCGCGCGCTGCATCCAGTAGACCACGAAGCGTCCCTCAGTGTTCGGAGCGCCTCTTCGACGCACCGTCACTCGTGGGTCTGAAGCCAGAGCTTCCAGGAGTTCCACGACCGGTCCTCCCGTGGAATTATTCCTGGTCCCCGTCCGAACCTCCGCCTTAGCCGTGAGTCAGGCCTGTAGAAATAGCTCTATTCGAGGGTTCCAAATTTCCTCGCAAGCGACTCCTTACGGTGGCCGAATATCTCCTCCAGTCGCCTTCGCACTATCAGGGCATTCGCTAGCCTGGAGAGGGGGCCGAACGGGAGCGCGTAATGGACGATGTCCTTTATCTCAATACCGCCGTCGACCTCGCGGAAGTGATGCTGGTGATGCCAGAAGCGGTAGGGACCGAACCGTTGCTCATCCACGAAGAGATGGGGCTTTACGACATGCGTGATTTCAGTTACCCAGGTGAACGGAATTTTCAAGAAAGGCCTCACCCGGTAAGTGACTATCATTCCTGGATGCATTTTTTCAGGGATTTCGCAAGTCACTTGAAGGCTGAGAAGGGGCGGCGTGATCTCGCAAAGGTTCTTGGGGTTCGAGAAAAAATCCCATGCCTGCTCGATGGATATGGGGAGGCGCTGTGTGGCATGAAATCTAAAGAAGTTTCCCCCAGGAAGCCCGTTCCTCGATGTGTCCGGCCTGGCGATAATTTTTCCCCTCACTTCACCTGCAATAACATTCAACATGCTGCTGGAAACGTACCGGCGGAGGGGATAGAGAGCATACCAATGAAGGAGTCCAATCAGGCCCCGGGGGAAAAATAGATAGGTCTTCTCTAGCTCCACCGAGCTGCCATCGAGCTCCCGGATGCGAAAATCCAACACGGCGTTGCCCGGTATTCTCCGTTCTTCTTTTAGAAGCAGACGCCGCTTCGGCTCTACGAGTTTGACCCTCCAGCGACCCCTCATGTCACCCAGCCGGGTGACGGCCTCGTTGCTTCCGGCTCGGCCCATTCCTACGGGAACAATAGGATTTTGGATAAATCCTTCTATATTCCAGAGTTGAGATGAGTAATGCCATCCTGTCTTTTTCCAAAGCTGGGTAAGGTGTTGCCAAAGTTCGTGAGGTGCGGTTTCTACAACGATGCGCCTCCGATCCTCAAAGACAGTACCACCCGCCCACATAGGGTCTCCCGGGTGCATCCACTCCGGGGGCCTCTGTCCAGAGCTATCCAGCGATATCACGGTGCCAAGGTGTTGTTCTAACCCTAGTGCTTTCCGAATGGCGGAACGGATATCGAGCGGCTCGACCTGAACATGCCTCTTGATGCTATCCTCCTTGCACACGACCTGGTTTCTCAGGCCTTCGGTAAGAGGACGGGCAATGGAGGCAGGAACCGGCGTAACCAGATGGATCCAATAAGAACTTAACCTCGGTGTAAGGACCGGCACGGGCAAGGCAAGCCTCTTCAGGAGCCGGGCCTCTTCGGCGTAAATGTCCATCAATTGTCTGTAGGACAGAATTTCGGGGCCGCCGATATCGAATGACTTGCCGGTCGTTTCCGGGTTTTCAAGGCAGCCCAGAAGATAGGCCAATACATCCCGAATCGAAATGGGTTGGCTTTCGGTATGCACCCATCGTGGTGTGATCATGACCGGCAGGCGCTCCACCAGATACCGGAGTATCTCGAAAGAAGCGCTACTAGAGCCGATTATCATCGCGGCCTTCAGAATAGTCGCTGGGACATTTCCAGCTCGAAGAATTTCACCCACTTCCGCCCGAGAGCGCAGGTGTTTGCTTAGATGCGATTGGTCTTCCCCTAGGGCGCCCAGGTAAATGAGACGCTTCAGACCCGCCTTCGCCGCCGCCCATGCCATTGTCTCGGCGGCCTGACGGTCGGCCCGTTCAAAGTCTTTCCGATAGGATTGCATCGAGTGGACAAGATAAAAGGCGCTCTCACACCCTAAGCACGCCTTTAGGAGAGCCTCACGGTTTAGCACATCCAAAACTGCCGGTTCCAGGGAGGGATGCCCGGACCAGGAATGGACGCTCAATTTCTCCAATTTCCGACCCGCTGCCCGGACCCGATATCCCTGATTGAGAAGGAGGGGTATGAGGCGCGAGCCCACGTATCCGGTAGCGCCAGTTACGAGAACTCTTCGATTATTCAAGCCCTTTCGCTCCCCGACCAAAAAGCCCGAAATCATGAGGAGCCGGGCGCCTTGACGTGAACAAAAATCCCGTAATTTGCACTTGTATAATTTTTGTTCTCACCGGCCTAACTAGACATGGTTTCTTAATTGAAGTTCCAGCGGATGCGGATTCAGGTAGCACTGTTTCTGGAGGTATTCTTTTTTGTATTTCCTCACATAGTGATTCAGAAGGGTTATAGGTACGATTAGCGGTATATAACCTCGGCGAAAGTCTTCTATGACCTCCAGTAATTCAGCTTTCTCATCCTGAGATAAATCCCTCTTGAAAAAGCCCATAATATGAAAGAGTACGTTCACGTGTTTCTTTATGGTAGCCTTTAGCCGCAGCGCATCCATCAAAAGAGTCTGATATTTTTCGTATACTTCCCCTGGAGGTAGTTCCTTTGCGTGGGCCACCAGCTTCCCCATTGCCGCGGCATACTTTGGGCTATGGGAAAATATTAAGAGCTTCTGCTCGGTATGAAATCTTATGAGGGTGGCGAGTTGCCTTCCCTGTTCTATAACTTCCCGCCAACGTTTGAGGGCAAATATCCGCTCTATGAAGTTCTCGCGGATTTTCATATCATGCAGACGCCCTTCCTCTTCCACCGGGAGCAGCGGGAAGCGTTCCATAAATATCCTGGCGAAGACGCCGACGCCTCTCTTGACTGGCACGACATTATTGTCGTAGACTCTGACCCTTTCCATGCCGCTGCTCGGCGATCCGCTCTTGAAAATGAAACCGCATAGCCCCTGCTTATCCAGCTCAACAACACGCCTGCGTGCCCATTTGACCATTCGTTCCGTACAATCCTTCTTTGTGCGGGCTGTGAGCAGACGGGGAGAACTGGGATTGCCGACCAGGCGAAAAGGTTCACGGGGAACTCCGAAACCACATTCCACCTCGGGACACACAGGCACATATTCGACATATTTCCCCAGGATATCGGTCAAGAAGCGGTCCATCTGGTGACCGCCATCGAAACGGACACGCTCGCCCAACAAGCAGCTGCTTATTCCCAATCTGATTTTTGTGGCCAAAGCTATACTCCTAAAAACTTGGAAAGCGCCGTGGAAATTGCTATGGATTCATGGAGAGGCGCGAGAAATTCAGGCTCTACAAGTCCGCCTCTTCATCAACTCATCCTGCCGCATAGGCTTTGAATCGGTCAAAGAAAATGGACTGGTGGTGGGTACACTTCTACCTTCTCGGACCTTCTTTCATATAAACATCCGGGTCAATCTTGTCCTTCCTCTCAGAATGTATTGATATCTTGCACTCCTCCATAGACTGAGCTGAAAATAGTATAGAATGATATTACGATAAAATAGCTTTATTTTTTCCAGGTTATTCCAAAGCCCTGACATCGCCGGCAGCAAACCACACACTCGCTCGGCTCTTCGTTGGCGATGCCGCTAGACCCATGCAGTGCAGGCCTATGGTGATGGTGGTGTAGGAGCGCCGATGCTTGGACGGGATAAACTGATAGATAGGCTGCCTGCCCGCATTTTATTCTGGTTCTTATTGAAAAATCTCCAAAAAACCTCCACACTCTGCACACAGAAAGACATATAGGCCCATATTGACATATAGTGGGAGCTCTGCTAATGTTTTGATAGCTGGGGTGCTTAGCCTGATAGAGGCCGTATTTCGAGGGGATTCGAAAAAGGCCCCAAGGAGGCTTCTAATCCTTGGGTTAGAGATTCGAATCCTCCCAGGCACGCCAGCCTCCCTGCGGGAAAATGGTGGGCGTAGCTCAGCTGGCAGAGCACTAGGTTGTGGCCCTAGTGGTCGAGGGTTCGAATCCCTTCGCTCACCCCAGAATTTCTTGCGGGGCAATAGCCCCCAAGAGAAAAAGGCTCGGGAAGATAAACTCCCGAGCCTTTCTTTTTCTTGGCCCCTGTTCGCCATTGGCATTAAATTCAGTCCTCAGGGGGGAAGGGGTTATCTTGCAGTTGCCCTCTTGGGAGTGGCGGTCCCCGCGATAACAGCCGACTATTGAGGACCCCCCCGGCCCCAGGCGATCACCTGGCTTCGAGCTTGGGGATTTCCGCAGGGCAGACCTTTATTCGGCCCCTCCGCGACCTTTAGATTCTTGGGTCAGATCCCGAGGGGAGAGATTCCCCCTCGAGCAAAGCCCTCTTTCTCGGCGAGCATGTCGAGGTGTAATGTGGCGAGATCCTCGACCAAGGGCAACAAGACCGCGCCCGCTTCTTTGCTGATCTTGGTCTTGAGGTAGCGCCTGCAGGCCTCGCAAAGGTAAGCCCTGTGAGAGGGGTATTCCTCTGCGTAGATGTACCTGAGCTTCTCGTGGTCGACGTTGTTGCAGTATGGACAATGTATTCTCTCCCCGCGCCATCTTAAGCCGCACAAAGAGCACGAGTAGAACTTTATCCCTTCCTCGCCGCTTATCTCAGCAATGCCGGGGGGCATACCACAAAGTGGACACGAGCTTCCGCGCCTCTCCCCGAGGGAGGTTTTTTTCTGAGCGTGTGCTGCCGCCATCTCAAAGAAAGGCCTCGCGGCGTTCACGAGGAGAAAGGTGAGGGCCCTCTCGTCCAGGGAGAGTTCCCGAGAGGCCTTCCGGAGAGGCTCATCAAAGTCGTTCGGGAGTCCCTCAAGAAGGGTGAGGAGCTTGAGCTTTCCCCTCGCCCTCGCAGCCTGGATGTCCGCGACCCTTTTCGACAGGGATTCGTTAACGTCCTTGGAGATCTCGATCAGGGAGTCGAAATGTTCCTCAAAGGCATCGAGATGGGAGAGAAGATCGCCGCCAGCGAAAAGTGGAAGCTCGCTCCCTTCGTCCTCAATATCCGCGAGATTTGCAGGGACAAAGGGGACCCTCTCCTTCAGCTCCTCTCCTCGGAGCAAGATCTTCTCATAAAAATTGAGTATCTCCTCGGCGGCCGGGTTCTCGCGGACGGCCTCAGAGATGCGCTTCGCTATCGTCTCGGCCTTAGAATCTCGCATTTGGCCTCCACTGCGGTTGAAGGGGAAGGGGCCTCTATGCCATTATAATATAAGCGGCGAGGGAAGAAAGTGGCTCCTCCCCTCGCCGCCGACCGCTTTTCTCGCGTGCTCCCGAACCCGAACCGCGTTCAGAAGCCCTTCGAGGCGCTCCCCACCTACGCGTACTCCACGGCGAGTTTGGCTTTAGGAGACGCCTTCGCGAACTCGTGGTACTTTTTTGGCTCGTCAAGCACCAGAAAGATGGCCCTCACGTCCTTGGCGTTCAGAAGCTGGGCTTTAGGGTAGTCCTTCTTAAGCTCGGCGAGCCTCTTCTTTGCGAGGCTCAGGATCTTGTCCCGATCCCCAAAGCTCACCGCGCCCCCCGGACAGACCTTCGCGCAGGCCGGGAGGAGTCCGTTAGAGACCCTGTCAATGCACATCGTGCACTTGGACACACTCCCGCGCGTTCCGGCCCTGGGTATCGCATACGGGCAGCCGAGCCTCTCATCAACCAGGTCCTTTGGGAGCTGCCTCGTTTTCACCGGGTCGTACACCACGGCCCCGGTCTTCTCGTCCTGGGTGATCGCTCCCTTTACGCCCGATGCGTCGGCCATCATCTTGCACGGAGGCTCGATGCAGTGCCTGCATTGGTCGGGGAAGAAATACCAGCGTAGCTCTCCATCGACCTCGACCTCGTTGAACCTCACGAGTTTGTAAGTCGTGTAGCACAGATCCTCAGGGTTCTGATATGTTCCCCTCTGGACGGTAACTTCCGCAGGGTTCTGGTTCCAGCTCTTGCATGCGACCTGGCAGGACCTGCAGCCCATGCACTTTGATGTGTCTATCAGAAAAGATTTCCCCGCCATCTCAGATCACCTCCCTATCCTGACCACGTTGACCATGAAGGCCTTGGTCTCCGGTATCCTGGTGTTGGGGTCGCCCACGGACGGGGTGAGGAGATTCGAGCTATCCCCTCCGTTCCTGGGCACAACCCAGCCGAAACACCAGGGGAGGCCGACCTGATGGATGGTCTTCCCCATGACCTTGAAAGGCCTGAACCTCTTCGTGACGATGGCCTTGGCCTCGACCTCGCCCCTCGGAGACTTCACGATGCAGCGGTCCCCAGAGCCTATCTTCTTCTCCGCCGCCAGCTCGGGGCTCATCTCGACGAAGAGCTGCGGCTGCATCTCGAGCAGCCACGGCTGCCACCTGGTCATGACGCCTGTCTGCCAGTGCTCCGTGACCCTGTATGTCGTGGCAACTATCGGGTACCTCGGGTCGCAGGCGCAGGCTATGTCGAGTCTCGTCCTGTAGACCGCGGCGACCGGGTTGATGATCTGGGAGGACATCGGGTTCTTATCGATCGGGTACTCGTCCGGTTCGTAGTGCTCCGGGAAGGGCCCGTCAGCACGCCCCGGCCCGAAGATATGGGCATGGCCCTCGGGTTTCATGATAAAGGGGTACCTCGACTTGGAGCCGAAGCTCAAGGGAGGCCATCCGCCATCCGGCACATCGCCTACCCACTTGCCCTTATTGGCATTCTTGGGGTCGGCCACCCACCTAATAACCGGGTGCTCCTTGTCCCACGGAACCCCGTTCTTATCCACAGACGCCCTGTTGTAGATGATCCTGCGGTTCACGGGCCAGCACCAAGACCACTCCGAGAAGAGACCTATGCCCGATTTATCCACGGTGCTTCTTCTGGCGGCGTTGTTTCCCTTCTCGTTATAGCTCTGGCAGTAGAGCCAGTTTCCCGAGGAGGTAGAGCCATCGTCCAGTAAATAGGCGAAGCTCGGAACGAGCGTCCCCTTCTTGAAGGAGTTGCCGCGAACTTTAACATCCTTGAGGAAGTAACCGTTGATCTCCTTCGCGACGAGGTGGGAGTTGTACTGCCCTCCTTCCATGTAGTCCCACTTGAGGTTCAGGATGGGCTCTGGGAAGGCGCCGCCCTCTTTCTGATAGAGCTCTCTTATCCTGTTGAAGAGGTCCATCATGATGTCGCCGTCCGGGCGTGCCTCGCCAGGCGGGTCCTGGGCCTTCCAGCGCCACTGCATCCAGCGGCCGCTGTTGGTGATGCTGCCCTCCTTTTCCATGGAAGCCGCCGCCGGCAGGAAGAAGACCTCGGTCTTGATCTTCTTCGGGTCCATGCCGGGGCCCTCCCAGAAGCAGCCCGTCTCGTTCTCGAACAGGTTCACGTTCACGAGCCAGTCGAGATTGGAGAGCGCCACCCTGTTCTTGTTGGCATTGGCGCCGCTGCATGCGGGGTTCTGCCCCCAGGCGAAGAACCCGTGTATATCTCCTTTGTACATGGCATCGAAGAGGTCGAGCCATGAGTAGCTCTTCCCGTCGTCCAGCTTAGGCATCCAGGAGTAACCGAAGTCGTTTTCCTTCGTCGCGTTTTCGCCGAACATCGACTTCAGGAAGCTCACCGAATACTTGGGATAGTTGCCCCACCAGTTTGCGCTCATGGGGTCATTGGTCTTGGGGGTGGATTTCTCGTTGTAGGCGGCAAGGGTGCTTAAGGACGCCCTAGGGGTCGCGAGGTAACCGGGCCAGATGTGATAGAGCAGGCAGTGGTCGGTTGAACCCTGCACGTTGGACTCACCCCGCAGGGCATTCACTCCTCCGCCGGCCATCCCCATGTTGCCAAGGAGAAGCTGGATGATCGCCATGGCACGGATGTTCTGGGTCCCGACCGTGTGTTGGGTCCATCCCATGGCGTACATTATGGTCCCGGCCTTGTCCTTGGCCCCTGTCGCCGAATATGTCTCGTAGATCTTCTCGAGGAGGGCCTCCGGCGTGCCGGTTATCTCGGAGACCTTGTCGATGGTGTAGCGCGAGTAGTGTTTCTTGAGTTGCTGGAACACGCACCTCGGGTTCTTGAGCGTGCGGTCCTTTTTGGGAATTCCCTTGCCGTTCTTTTCAAAGGCCCACGTGGACTTGTCGTATTTGCCCGCCTTCTTGTCGAAGCCGCTGAAAAGCCCGTCGTGGAAGCCGTACTTCTCGGTCAGGATGAAGGGGGCGTTGGTGTACTCGGCCACATACTCCCTGAAATATTTGTCCTTGCTGAGGATGTAGTTGATCATCCCACCGAGGAAGGCGATGTCCGTGCCGGAGCGAAGCGGGGCGTAAATGTCGGCCTTTGATGAGGTGCGGGTGAACCGCGGGTCAACGCTTATGAGCTTTGCGCCGTTTGATTTGGCCTTGGTCACCCACTTGAAGGAGACGGGATGGTTCTCGGCCGCATTGCTTCCCATGATCAGGATGCAATCGCTGTTGCCAATGTCGATCCAGTGATTCGTCATTGCGCCGCGTCCAAACGACTCTGCCAGAGCCGCTACCGTGGCGCTGTGTCAAATGCGGGCCTGATGTTCGATGTATGGGAGACCGAGGGCCCTCATCATGGCCTGCAAAACCCAGCACTCCTCATTGTCGAGGGCCGCGCTCCCGACGTGTGCTATGGCCTCGCAGCGGTTGACCGCTTGGCCCTTCGTGTCGGTGGTGATGAAGCCGGCGTCCCGGGTCTTCTTTACCCTCTGGGCGATGTGTGTGAGCATCCAATCCCAGGACTTGACCTGCCATTCGTTGCTGTAAGGAGCCCTGTATAAGGGTTGGGTGAGCCTGTTTTCGTTTATGGCAAGCTGATAGAGGGCCGCGCCTTTGGAGCAGAGGGAGCCCTGGTTGATGGGGTGGCTGGAATCGCCCTCCGTGTACACCACCCTCCCGGTCCTGTTGTCGGTGTGGCAGATGATGCCGCATCCGACTGCGCAGTAGGGACAGATGGTAGGGGTCTCCTTGGCCCCCTTCACCCGGAGTTTCCAGGCCTTGGCCTCGACAGTGGCGACATCGAAACCGAGCGCCCCGATCCCGACGCCTACCAATAACGTGCCGGAGGTCTTGATGAATTCCCTTCGTGAGACCTGCATATTCACGCCTCCTTCCTCTGGTAAAAAGAACCCATATACAGCAGGGCCAGCTTTGTTCCACTGGCCCCCGCCTCAGGCATGCTGACCGGCTACTTTTCCTTGGCGGTCAGGAAGCTCCAGAAGGCGATGAACAAAAAGAGGAACACGACGGCGATTATATATTCCGTCCCCTTTGTTGCATACACGTTCACGAATTCCATCCGGTCCTCCCTTTTTAATGGATGCCCTTCCATTCCGGGTGTTCGTAAAGGACGGGCATCCGATTGACGATCCAGCGGAAGGTGAGGATTCCCGTGGTGATGATGGAGATGGTGATGGCGAACTCCATCCAGTGGGGAAAGTAACGCACCGGAAGATTCCAGTTGAAGCCGATTATCGCGACGTTCACCCGGTTGATGATGATCCCGATAACGGCCAGACCGCTTGTGAACCGGACGAGCCTCACTTTCCTCTCCCGCACCCCCCAGGCGTAGAGAAAGCATGGCAGGAGGACGAACCCCAACATCTCGACCATGTACCAGATCCCGTAAGGCGTGCCCAGAAGGTGCCAGTTCTGTCCGTGAGCCAGGGCAATAATTTTCAGGAAGAAATAGGCGAAAAGGGTAGCCGAGGCCGCCTTGCCGAGGCCGATGGTGAGGTTATCGAGGCTCGCGGCATGGTTAGAGTCGACCTGATGTCTGAAGATGCTGTGAGAGAGCGTGCTCTCGAATATCACCATCGAGATCCCCGCTATTATGGCCGAGACTAAGAACAAGAGGGGGATGAGCGGCGTGTACCAGAGCGGGTGGACCTTAGTGGGGGCGAGAAGGAAGAGCGCGCCGAGGGCGGACTGGTGAAGCGTCGAGAGGATGGCGCCGAAGACGGTCGCCGCGACGGTCAGCCCCGCCACCCATTTGCGGAAGGTCTTCATGTTGAGCCACTCGAATATCGCGGGGCAGAACTCAACGAACTGGCACGAGAGGTAAAGCGCAACGTGCCAGGCAACCAGGAACATGACCGAGCTGACACCGTAGGAATAGACCATGGGGTAGGGGAGCCGCCAGGGACGCCCGAGGTCGAAGAGGAGGCCGATGACGACGAAGAAGTAGCCCAGGAAGCCGGTGAGGATGGCGGGCCGCACTATGGGTTCATACTCTTTCATCCCGAAGACGTACACGGCGGTACCGAGGGTGAATCCCCCCGCGGCGAGGGCCACGCCGCAGAGAACGTCGACACCGATCCATAGCCCCCAGGGGTAGGTCTGCGTGAGGTGCGTTGCGGCGCCGAGACCCTGTGAGAAGCGGACCACCGCGGCGAAGAGCCCGACGAGGACGATCAGGCCCGCGATGATGTTGAACGGGGTGATGTTCTTCCGGATGTACTCATCGAGTGTCATTCCCATGAACAACTTATCCGTCGCCCAGGCCCAGAAGTTCACCCTTTTTCCTACGTCCTCGATTTTCTCGATGCCTTCGACCACTATCGCGTCTCCTCTTTTTCCTTTTTTTCCTTCGCGGCCTCAATCTCAGCGATCTGCTCACGACGCTTCGAGAAAGCGTGGAACCCCATCAGTCCTGCTGGCCACAGGATAAGCACCAGGGGCACCGCCGAGAGGAAGGGCAGAGTGAGCTCCGGGTAAGCTCTCCTCCCGAGGTCCGTCCGGAAGTCGATCTTTTCGAAGGGAAAACTCGATATGTACATCCACCCGGTCCCGCCGATCTCGTTCTCCCCGTAAATGTGGTGGACGTACTTTTCGGGGTTCCTGTAGATGCGGCTCCTGGCGAGTTCGAGAAGATCCCCGCGCTTTCCGGACGTCATGACCCCCATAGGGCAGATCTGGACGCATGCCGGAGGCTCGCCCTTCTTTACGTGCTGCTCGTAGCAGAGGGTACATTTCCTTATGGCCGGGACCAACTTCTCGTACTCGAATTTCGGGATGTTGAAGGGGCAGGCCACCATGCAGTATCGGCACCCTATGCATCTGTCCTCGTGCCAGATAACGGGTCCCTCCGGCATCTTCTCAAGAGCCTTCACAAGGCAGGCGGAGGCGCAGGCGGGCTGATTGCAGTGCATGCACTGTATCTTGACGCCGAGATAGTCTCCTTTTGGGTTGGTAAAGCGGTTGACAACCGTATATGCGCGTGAGTCAGTCAGTCTTTTCTTATCAAGTACCGACCGCTCGAAAAAGGACACCCGAGGTTTCGGCAATCCCTGTGTATAGTTGCAGACCGCCTCGCACATGCGACACCCGATGCACCGGGTTACGTCGGACAGCACGCCGATAGAAGAGGGTGGACCCGAATCGGCACTCTTAGCGTGGGCATTACGAGAGCCGCCAAGGAGGGCTGCACTACCGACCGAACCGGCTATTTTGAGAAAATCCCTTCTTTTCATACTCACCCCCGGTTCTCCTCAATGAGCATATTTTTCACAAGTAACAGAAGATTTTCTCCTTCCAAAGCTAACAGCGACAGTTTCAAGGCCTCTTTAGCCCTCAGGCTTCAGGGCGACCTCCTCAGAGCTCCTAAGAATCGAGCATCTTCCCTCTTATTCACCTTCTTTAGGGGGCACATGGCATCTCGCGCAATCTTTTTCCGAGCGGATACTGAAGGCCTTCTTCCCGTCATGGCATTTTCCGCAGTACTTCTCGTCCCTCATCTCTCTCATGGATAGGGCCTCGCCGCTTCCTGGTCTCTCCATCTTGAAGACCTTCGGATGGCAATCAACACATTGGTTCATCATGTGGTCCTGATGGCTGAAAATTACCTTCCCCAGGGGGCCTGCCTTTTCAAAGGTTAACTTGTGGGGCTCATGGCATTTAGTGCAATTTGTTGTCGGATGGAATTTATGGCATTTCCCGCAATCTTTGCCCGTTATAATACTGAAGGCCGTCTGCCCGTCGTGGCATTTGCCACAGAACTTTGCATCCATCATCTCTCTCATGGACAGAGGCTTGCCGCCCCCGCTGGCCCCTTTCTCCATCTGAAAGACCTTGGGATGGCAATCAATACACTGGTACATCTTGTGGTGCTGATGGCTGAAAGTTACCCTCCCCAGGGGGCCTCCCTTTTCAAAGATTTCTATATCTTTCTGGGGATAAGCTAGCCCTCCCCCCAGAGCAAAATCGGCCAGGAAAAAGAAGCACCAGATGAAGGCTACACGAGTGCTCGTTACTTTCACCTTCCGACCTCCCAGGGTTTAGAAAACCGGCGCTTGCGCTTGGTTTTCCGGAAAGAAATTTGCCTATGAGGAACAATAACTATTTGTGATATTTTTCTCAAACCACATCAAAATTTTTATGAATACCGGAGAATGTCAAAAATACTCGACATGATTCTTAGCACCTCGTCCGGAAACAGTAAGAGCCCATTTGAAAGCAACGAAGAATGATAACCATTTGTGATATTTTTCTCAATCTGCCTCAAAAAAACTAATTTTTCTCAAGACTGAAAAATCTTAAAAACCCTCCACATGGTTTCTCGCAGCTCCTCAAGGATATTTCGCGTACATTATGAAATATAGGAATTCCTCTTAATTTCTGCAAGCCCCTTCGATTGAAGCGAGTCATATTTTCGTTTCCGGCCGCGTTGCAGGGTGCCCGTGCTCCTGTCTCACTCCGGAGCAGGCTTTCGGGACACCTAAGAACAGCCAAAGCAATTTCCGCATCTCCAACGCATTCACCGGTAAAAAATCCGGACTTCTCTTCCGAAAACCTAAAGCCACTTGGCTACAAGCTGCCTCCGCAAGCTGAGAGAGGTTCTCTTATGGATTGTATTATTATATACAACTGCCAATACTAAAATAACTTATCTAATTATTAAAATGCAAAAAAAATGCCATCTCCCCCACAACCGCGGTGAGCCTGATTTTATCTTAAGCCCTTTAGAATCTGTAGGTTACTCCAATAGATGTAAATTTACTAACCTCTATTCTTTCTTGGCCCATAATTAATATTGACTACTGTTTGCATTCTTCCATCGGTAACTCATTATTAAAAAAGTCCCTAGCCGTCTTGGGCCATTTTGGTAAAATGAGACAAAATTGTCCTTCTCCTCAGCCAGAAAAAGCAAATTTCAGCTGAACGGCTTCAGCTTCTTGGCTTTGGGAGGTGCGCATCAAGTCATAGAAATGCTATCCGAAAGCCTGCTCTCAGTTGAGGACATGTAAAAATTGCGATGAATGCTTTCCACTTTCCTTTCGGTGGTCACCACAATTTTCGTTGTTTTCCTTGCCCAGTTAGTGCTGGGCCCCAGAGCGGAACCCGGGGAAATAAAGAATGAACTAACCGCATTCGGGATTTTTGAGCGTTAACTTCCAAGAACGAGAAGCCGGAATTCGGGAAGCCCAAAAGAAAAAGGGTTCTGGGCTACCGCCAGAATCCTTTTCTTGGTCGGGCAAGAGAATTTGAACCTCCAACCACCTGCTCCCAAAGATGTACATGCCGCGTAGCATAAGTTCAAGGGCGACAGGGGACCTCCTGAAGTTTCAAAGAGCTATGAGAACCCTCTTTTATTGCTTCAAGTGAGCCGAATATGATTAGAGTGGCTTCCCCGTAAAGCGGTTCATTCTGGGGTTGGTATTCCCCACCAGCCCTGCTCTTGAGATTTTTTTACATCTTCATCCGTGGTATTTTTGTGGCCCCACAAACTATATTTCATGTGCTCCCAACTTTTAAAATGTGTATCGTGCTGCCATAACTCAGAACGTTGGGCCGCTGTTCCACAACCAGAAAAAAACAAGCCTATCAAAACCAAGAAAACCAATTTTCTCATTTTATTCACACCTCTTTTCTTAAATGGCTGGTGATCCCACATGTTCCCCTCTATAAGCTGTGTCTTCCTTAAATACCAAGAATTTCCCGTTTCAACTCTTGTTGGAGGCATGCCTCCCCCGCCATCGGCGCTTAGAGTAAGGATGAACCCTTTTCCTCCTGCTGTCAAGCACCTTATGGACCACCGGAAACCGACAGCGGGCCTCTATTCACGACACCGTAGTTCAATTTGGCCTTTCCCCCGCGGCGCGAAGGTATCCAGGGGCGTTTAAAGTCTTGATTTTGCGTTGGCAATCGGTCCCGCGGGAGCGAAAAATTGACACTCGCCCGGGAAATTCGGGCCAAAACGTTTTGAAATTAGGAAAGTCAGGAGCCGAAAAGTTAATGTGGATTCAGGTCATATAGATGCCGCCGCTGATGACGAGGGTCTGACCCGTGATGTAGCCGTTCTGGACCAGCATGACCACAGCTGCCGCCACCTCCTCGGACTGGCCGAAGCGACCGACCGGCGCCCGCGGAGACTTAACCCCCAGATCCTTGGTGATCATCTCGGTCTCGATGGCGCCAGGCGCCACGGAGTTCACCGTAATCCCCTCTCGCGCGAGGATCGCGGCGTAAGAGTGGGTGAGGCCACTCATGCCGGCCTTTGAGGCCGCGTAGTGAGGCCCGGTGGCTCCGCCCGTGAAGGCGGCGTTGGAGGAGACGTTGACGATGCGGCCCCATCGCGCCCGCCGCATGTCGGGCAACACAGCCTGAGTGAGCAGGAAGGCGGATTTGAGGTTGACTGCAATCGCCTCGTCCCAGTCCTTTTCGGTGACCTCGTCCGGCGAGCGTTTTGTGGCGATGCCAGCGTTATTGACGAGGATGAAGACCGGTCCGTAGCGGAGCCGGATCTTCTCTATCATGGCGTTCACCTCATCCGCCTTCGATACGTCCGCCCGGACGGGAAACGCCTTTCCGCCTGCGGATTCGATCAGGTCACAGGTCTCGCTGGCCTCCTTCTCCCGCAAGCGGAAATTGACGGCGATCGCGGCACCCTCCCGCGCGAGAGCCACCGCGCAGGCCCGCCCGATGCCCCGGCTCGCCCCCGTCACGAGGGCGCTTTTGTCGTGGAGGGAGTCCATGGAAACGGCCCTAAGTCATGTTTCCGAGATTGTGAGGCAACTACCTCTCATTTTAACCGCGATTTTCCATTTCAAACTGAGAACGAGCCACCGCTTTCCACCGGTGGCCTTCATGGGCATTACAACCGCCTCCGCCGGGCCTGTCAACATCGTTTTGAGCCGAAGGAACGGAGAGCTGAGTGGTGTGCACCATGGGAAAAGCAATCCACCGCGCCTTTGAGCGAGCCCTTCCGACAGGTCAATCCATCTGGCCGCAGACGGCCCGAAACAGAAGCGAAGCAATTGGATTCCGTGAATTATCCCTAAAAGCCGCGTTTAGGGAATTCTCGTCGGCAAGCCTTCTCTTGTGCCTCAGCAGTAAACCTTTTTAGTCCAGAGACGTCTAATAATGTAAAATCATTAGAAGGGAGGAAGGGAAATGAAAGCAAGAGCTTTAATAGTTGGAACTATCGCAGTGGTTCTGGTTCTTGTTTTTGGAAGCGTCTCCTGGGCTGGTGGCCGGATCGGCCATCGGCGGGTGACACAGCATAAGAGGATAGCGCCGGGCATCAGAAAGGGGGCGATAACAGGCGGAGAGTTTATTCGCATAAGCCGAGAGCAGGGGCGAATCCAGCGGGCTAAAAGGGGGGGTTGGTCGGATGGCTATCTCGCCTCTCCAGAAAGGCATGGACTTCACAGGGTGCAGCGCAGCGCCAGCAAGCACATCTACCAGGCTAAGCGCAACGAGAAGGTGCGTTATGCCCATCCACGCGTTTTTAGCCGGCACTATGGACAGCCATACCATTGGCAAAGGCCTCCATACTGGAGCCCACACCGTGGACCCATTTACCGGTGGCGGGGGCCTCGATACTATGGTAGCTATTTTAGTGTGATAATATTGCAGCCCGGATTGTCAATTGGTTGGTCAGTGGGCTTGGAATGAATTAGCAGAAAGTCTTTGGCACGGCGGGAGCCACTCTCTTCCCGGCTTTGAGTTTATGTAGCCAGGCATTTCGTGGTACGGATGCAACTTAGCTATCGGGTTTTCCCCGAAAGGAATGGCGGGGTGGTCGGGCGCGAGAAGGAAAAAGGGGAAAGTTCCCCCGTGTCTTTGAAAGATGAAGAATTGGTCGGTCGCGCCCAGCGAGGCGAACAAAGAGCGTTAGAGGAACTGGTCAGACGTTACCAGCAGAAGGCTTACGGAATCGCTTACCATATGTGCTCCGGAGACAGTGAAGAAGCAGAGGACCTTACCCAGGAGGCTTTCTTACGAGCTTTTCGAAACCTAAGAAAATTTCAAAGAAGTTCCTCATTTTATACTTGGTTCTATCGCATCCTTGTGAATACTTGTTTCGACGGAAGAAGACGTCATCGGAGGCGGGCGCGGGTGTTTTCGATCTGGCGGCCCGCGGAAAGGCATGCGGGACCATCAAGAGAAGAATACGAAGAGCAACCGGATATAGAAGCGGATATCAATCCCATGGCGGTCTTAAGCAATAAGCAGCTCTCCCAGGAAATCCGGAAGGCCCTGATGTCCCTCCCTGAAAGGCAGCGTGTGGCTTTCCAACTCAAGACACTTCACGGAATGAGCATACGCGAAATCGCTCAGGTGATGGGAGCGGCCGAGGGAACCGTCAAGAGCCATCTCTTTCGAGCGATTCACTTCCTGCGAGAGGCCCTCAAGGACTGGGTGAAGCCGTAGGGGAGGTGATGAGATGAAACCTTGTCCTGATCGCGAAGAGGCTTTGTGGCTGGATGTCTATGGTGCGTTAGCCCCGGAGGAGCGTCGGGCCTTGGAAAGGCACCTTGAGACGTGTGAGCCCTGCCGCCAAGAACGGCAAAGACTACTCCGCTTCCTCCAGCTATTCAGAGAAGCTATGCCCCCGCCGGCGCTTTCTCCGGAGAAAGCCAGGGCGCTGCACTCTTCTATCATGCGGACAATGGAGGAGGAAAGGGCGAAGACGTGGTGGCGAAAACGGATTTTGGGGGTCCCTATCAAGCCCATTCCTGCTCTGGTTGCAGCCTCTCTCCTGGTGGCGGCCTTGGGCTGGTTCGGATTGACGAAATTCCAAGTTCCTTCCCCCGTCCAGCCCGTATCGAGCATCAAGACGGAAGAGCAGATGATCGTCAAGAATCTGGAAATCATCGAGAACTTGGAGCTCCTGGAGGAGATGGATGCTCTCCGGAAGCTCGTTCAGGTGTTAGACCAGCGGGATGTAATGCTATAGCCCTGCTTTGTCAAGGGATACCGAGGACTTCGGAGAAAAATTCGGTATGGTGCAACGAATATGTAAGGTCCTGAAGTGGTTGAGCCGATGGGGGATTGTTTCCGCTCTACCCTTTGGGATCGTAATGTCCTTTCCCACCTCGACCTGGGCTCAATCCAAGGGTTTTCACAGGGCAAGAGGTTTCTTGGGAGCGCAAGAATCTCGCGAGGGGTTGACCCCACATCGCTGGAAGGCTTTCAATGCAGGGGATAAAGAGAGTTCCCAGATAAGAATTGCGCGGAGGAGGGGGCCATCTGCTCCGGCGAAAGGAGGTCTGGGAGGGAGCGGGGGAACCTATGAGAGGTTGTCGCCCGAGGAGAAGGAGAAGCTCCAGAGGAAGCTTAAGGAGTGGGAGTCGCTACCTCCGGAAAAACGCCGAATTATGCGTGAAAGAATGGAACGATGGAAGGAACTTACCCCTGAGGACCGCGGGCTCTTCCGTCAACGGTTCCAGCAATGGCAAAAACTTTCGCCCGAAGAACGCGGGAGGATTCGGGAAAAGCTGGAGAAATGGGAAAGACTGCATCCGAAGGAGCAGGAGGAAATTCGTCAAAGGTTCCGCTGATCTGTCGGAAACACTACACCGGGAATGGTCCATACATAGGTTAAATCAAATTTTGGTTCAGAGAGGGGAGCAATGAAAAGAGCAATCAGCGCATTCTTGATTTTAGCTTTGGTGCTGGTGACCTCATGCTCCATGCTGCAGACGAGGAAGCAGAAAGGGACAGCAGCAGGCGCAGCTGTCGGCGCGGCAGCGGGAGCTGCTCTGGGTCAGGCCATTGGTCGCAATACCGCATCTACCCTCTGGGGAGCAGCGATCGGCGCCGTTGTCGGTGGCATAGCCGGACACGAGATCGCGCACTATATGGACCAGCAGGAACAGCAACTCGAGGAAGTCGCCGCGCAGTCTGAAGCTATGAGTGTAGCCCGAACACAGGATGTCCTGACTGCTACCTTCAAGAGTGACGTTCTATTTGATTTTGACTCTGCTGTTCTTAAGCCGGGAGCATACGCAGAGCTGGACAGAGTGGCGCAGGTGCTAGTTCGATACCCAGAAACAGCGGTTAGAGTCGAGGGGCATACGGACTCGACCGGGTCTGAAACTTATAACCAGCAGCTCTCTGAAAGGCGAGCTTTGGCGGTAAAGAACGCTCTTGTACAGAGGGGAGTACATCCCGCGAGAATCAAGGCAGTGGGCTTCGGTGAGTCTATGCCGGTCTCTTCTGTTGCTGCCCTCAACAGAAGAGTCAACATAGTGATAATTCCGGTACGGGCGGGGTAGGAGTAAAATATTACCCGATAGTGCCATGTGAAGAAATCAAGGTGCAACGTCCTCTCCTGTTATGTAAGCGGGCTTGCCAAATCGCTGGCCCACTACCCCTCAGCTTGAAGTTTTCTTATTTTCTTCTGGATGAGCTCATCCCTGAGAGGGGCCACATAAAAGAGCAGCCGCGCTCCTCACGCCAGCTTCATGATACCGAAGTTGGCGCCTGTGTTGACCCGTATGATCTGGAAAAGGTACTTGAACCCTCGCTTCCATTCCCCAAACCCTTACCCTGGAGAATTTCTTCGATTCCGGACGCAGGAGCCTTTAACGGCTCCAGAGACGACTAAGAGGCACCTCTGGAGGGGTTCCGAAGGGGCTTCCATGATTTCCCTGGGGAGTGTGTGCGGGGATTTTCAGGGACTTTCGGAAGAGGGGGCTGGGGACGAGCGAGGAGGAGGGAAAACTCTATCCCCAGGGGCGGCCCCCCTACAATTACATTTATTATAGCAAAAGCAATTATGTCGGGGCAAGCAGGAAAAAGGGCGGGAACCCGCCCGCCCCCCTCTACGGGAACCGGAAGGGATGCCGCGAACCAAGCCTGGACGCCCTTGCGGCGC
Source organism: uncultured bacterium (assembly GCA_964575845.1). Taxonomy (GTDB): domain Bacteria; phylum UBA8248; class UBA8248; order UBA8248; family CAZNSX01; genus CAZNSX01. The sequence continues at coordinate 270,176 of CAZNSX010000002.1, forward strand.
GAAAATGAGAAATCCGCTATTCCTGTTCTTGACAAGCCTTTGCACCAATAACGAAAATCTCTCGAGGTTCCTCCTTTCTTCACCCGAAAAAGAGCTCCGCCGTCCGGAAGAAGGAATCGGGGAGGTATTTCGGTCCCCTCAGCGCCTCTTCCAGGGGAACGCTCACGATTTCTGTACCGTTGAGGGCTACCATCTGGCCGAACTCCTCGGCGGCCACGAGCTCCATTGCCTTCACACCGAATCGGGTGGCAAGGACCCTATCAAAGGGCGAGGGAGAGCCACCTCGCTGGATGTGACCCAGGGCCACGGCGCGGGTTTCAGAGCCCGTGAGCTTGGCCAACATCCTGGCCAGCACCTCTCCCACCCCTCCCAAGCGCACATGGCCGAATTCATCCTTTTCCTCTGACTGAGTCACCAGACTATCCAGTTCCTTCGGCTTGGCGCCTTCGGCTATGACGATGATAGAGAAGGGCCGGCCCCGGGCCAGGCGCTTTTTGATGAGCTCTGCCACTTCTTCCACTTTGAAGGGCCTCTCAGGCACAAGAATGCAATCGGCACTCCCCGCCAGTCCGGCATAACCTGCTATCCAGCCCACATGGCGCCCCATGACTTCCAGTACGATGACCCGCTCGTGACTTTCGGCCGTTGTGCGGAGACGGTCTATGGCCTCAGTGACTATATTGACTGCTGTATCAAAGCCAAAGGTGTAGTCGGTGCCACCGATATCATTATCGATGGTCTTGGGCACCCCCACTGTGGGGTAGCCCTCCCGGCTGAGCTTGAGGGCCACGCTCAGGGTGTCTTCCCCGCCTATTACCACTGCACTATCCAGACCCAGCCGCTCCCAGTTGCGCTTTAGTTGATCCAGGGTCGCCTCATCCCGGTACGGATTGGCCCGCGTGGTGCCAAGGATGGTTCCTCCCCTTCCCAAGATCCCCACCACCGAGGCCCTGACAAGGGGGACAAACTCCCCCTCCGCCATGCCGGCCCAGCCGTTCTTTACGCCTACCGTTTCCAGGCCCAGCTGGTGCCCTTTGTGGACGGTAGCCCTGATGACAGCGTTGAGTCCTGGACAATCTCCGCCTCCGGTCAAGATAGCCACCCGGCGCATGGGGCACTCCTCTCGGTCTTGCGGTGTCCTTAATCTTCCGCCCATTTTAGCATATCACCGGGGCATATCGTGGAAGGACTTTTTAGCGCTGAGAGGGAATGGCGCTGGGTCGCAATGGGTCGTTTGCTGATGAGGAGAGCACTCTAACGAAAAACCCGTTCCGCCGGGCATCACGACGGTTTCGGCTCCTCACTCTAGCAGCAAAGCCGAACGGATTTTGGGCTGATGAGGGGCGGGCCGGGCTTGCCGAGATAGGTGGCACCTTTCTTGCTTCTTTCACCAACGCATTGAACGCGCTTCACTGATTTCTTTTGGCCCTGAGGATCCACGTTGACTTCCAGGGAGCCAGGGTCAGCTCGGATGTCGGGTTGCCCCTATTTTCTTTTCTCTTAATAACGAGTAAAGGGATAAATAATGTGGAGCCTAGCGTGGGAAGTAGCCTTCCTTGGAACGGTGCTCTTGTTATTTAGGGTTTATGCAAAGCCCCGTTGGGCGTCAAAAATGCGACATAAACGCCCCCTTTTTTACCGCCACCCGAGGTAAAGGGGAAGGTCGTACGCCCGGGTGCCTCCGAGCGCGGCAAACTGTTAAGTCAAGTCCGTCCTACTACGCTTAAAAAAAGTCATCTTTCGAGTTTGACCTTACCCTCAGTTATTGACTTGATTCGGTTCCCCTCAATCGGGTAGGTATTTACACCCTTTATCCTCTTTTTTTCTTGAACTCCTCCGGGTGACAGGCCACGTAGCACTTAGAGCAGGCATTGTATGCGAATGCCGCTCGATTTGCGCGGTCCCAGGGGAATCTCTTTTCGCTCGCCAGCAAGAACTCCAACCGCACCTGTTTCCCGTCGTCTTCCTCGTCGATTGCGGGCATTGGCAGGTCCGAAAGGGCATAGAAGCGGTCGCCCATGACCATGCCGCCGCAGCCCCATTGGCATCTGAGATAAGAAAGCCAACCGTAGCGGTATTCTTTTCCCTCCATCATGATAACCCTGTCCCGGTCGCGTGGAAGGGCCCGTACCGGACAGATCGATACACAAGGCTGGGGACAACCTTCGCACGGGTCTTCTTCGAGCATCGGATCGGGCTGGAGTCGGGCAGTGGTCAAGACGCTGACAAGCTGCACAGCCCCGCCATATTGCGGGGTAACCAGGAATCCACCCCGACCCAGACGGCCGAGCCCGGCCGCCATAGCGACATGTTTGTGGGAAATCTCTCCTACGCCGTATTCCTGGTTATAGTATTGGTTCGATGGCACTGGAAGGCTTATGTAACCCAGATCCTCGAGAAAATTAGCCAGGTCCAGCGCCATCTCGTCGAGTCGGACTTTAGGCTCCAGACCGGCGAAGCGGGAAAATGGCATCGGGCTGATACCCCTCAGGTGGAGCTGCTGAACGCCCCGGTTGATTCGGTAGGCCATGGAGATTAAGCTGTTTGCCTCTGGCAGCAGCCGCCGTGGGTGAAGTTCCGGCGGGGCGGCATCCATGCGCTCCATCGGAGCGATACCCACCAGGTGTGCACCCAAAGAAAGGCCTTTTTCCTTGACTGCCCACATTAGCTTTTCATCGGACGACCGGGCGGTCTTCTTCATCGTTTTTGTGCTGGAACTATTTGTTTTCATCTTTCCTCCCATTCTCCGGGTACATCGAGTCAAGCGACCTCGGCATTGAAACCTCGAGCCGCCAAACATTTCACCTTGTGCCCAAGCCTTTGCCCCAGAACCCGCGCGGCTTTCAGGGCTCCCAACTGGTGCTCTATGGGATTGTACATGCCGATCCCTATTCGCTCCAACAGACCGTACTGGGCCACGATGCCGCTGTACTCGCATCCGCTCAGCGAATCTTTACACCCCAGGCATGGGTTTGCGCCCGCCGCCGTAACGCGGCCCAGAGCGTTGATGCCGTAGTTTCGCATGAATTGCAGAAGCCCGTCGGCAAGGTCGCCCGCCAACTCCGTGTTGCTGCCCACCACCACAACCGCGCCCACCTTACCCGTGGTCAGCCGGCGATGGTGGCGGAAGGACCAGAATCGCTCCATGAGGGCCTTGGTGGCCGAGTCGATCATCCCTGAAAACGCCCAACCTCCCAACACCAGCGCGCTGGATTCAATTATCTTATGTTGGAGTTGTCCCCAATCATCGTCGATAACACACACATTTTCGGCCCGGCAGCCGTTACAGGCCCTGCATGGTCCTACGGTAAGCCCATGAAGGCGCACTAGTTCCGAGGGAAGACGTGAGGCGGATAGAACTTCTTCTATCAGCGTCTCCACCTTGCCCCCTTTCTGGGGAGATGCGCTTATTCCCAGAACCTTGGGTTCCATTTCAACCTCCTTTCTATATTCAGTCAAAATAGTCTATATCGGGACTCTTCCGTTTGATTTTCTCGGGCACTGAAGGCTCGACCTTCCCTTTGAGAGACCCACAAGCAGTGCCCCCCGGACTTTTCTCTTGTCTTATCATTGAGATTATTCTCAATAGAGTCGAGGATAGAATCCATATCGATGCCTTCAATCCATTTTGTCAAATGTTGACCATCGTAAAGCATTTTTTTACGCTATTCAGTGCCGGTGCTTCGAGATGCCAACTGCAAGAAACCCCTTCAATCCTGGATACCGGTCACTGCTCGAGTAATCCGAGTGTGCGCAGACAATTTAGTTTGCCGCAATCTCCACAATCCGGAGATGCACAGGCCTCACAGCTTTCGGTTTTTTCTAGCAGAGCTGCAATTTTTTTCCGGGAAGAAGTCAATAGCTCCAATTCAGAATCCATGCTCGATATAGTTTCTGAAAGCATCTTTCGTAACTTATTTGTGAGGAGTCGATGGCTGGTATCACAGGATTTCGTCAGAACAATGATCTGGCGGATATCCTTCAGCGAGTAGTCCAGGCGCCTGAGGAGGTGAGCCGTGCGGATTATCGAGGCGGTCTCTTTACCGTAAAGCTTTCGACCTCCCGGCGTCATCGCGAGGGGTGCAACGAGTCCTTCCGCCTCGTAATGCCGGACAGTTCTCGGCGTGCAATCCGCCTGACGACACACTTCACCGATGAGTATCCCGGCTTCCATAGAGATCATCCCTTTTAAAGACGTTACGTAACGTAACAAACCAAATAGCTTCTGTCAAGCATTATTTCCGCTAGGATTCTGTCAAATAAATCCGGCAAATACGGAGGGAGGCCGGAGCGAGGGCTTGGTGACGGCCTGGCGGTAGGCTCTCCCTCAAGCACGGAGGAGGGAAGCTCCCGAGGGTTCACGCGTTGATCCGGGAAATCTCCGACCAGAATAGGGGAGTCCCCGCCATGCCGAAAGGATACTGGGGGGTTCTTATTTTTGGCGAGCGCCTTAAAATGCACCCTTCACATTCTTGGGCAACCCCCTGAAAAGCAAAAGGGGCAAGCTTCCGCCAACCCCTTGATTTCATTGGTCGGGGCGAGACTCAGGGATCGTATAACCCTCCTACCGATAAAGCTAATACTTATTGTAAAATTATATTTCATCCATTCATGGATTTCCATTTTTGCTGTTTCTCTGGTACTCATGGCTATTGGAGCATTCCTTGTCCAGATTCAGCCATACCCATTTAGAACTCATGTGGTATCTTTGTGTGGTTCAAGACCGAATCCAAAACCTGATTTATTTCCGGATATTTTCTCACAACTGACGGATCCGCCCCTTTGAACTCAGGCATGTTGATGGCTGTAAAGATAAACGTTCGCCCAGGCTCTGGCGCATCATTGCCAACGTAATGGTAGGGGTGGTTTGTGAAAAACACGAAAGCAGAAGGCCAAGGGTCCTCGGCTGATTGTCCTTCCTCCAGCCGCTTTAATTGCTCTGCCACTTTCTTAAACCACTGCGCCTCAAATGGTGCACCGTTATGGGGTGGCACGTTCACATCAACGAAGATGATTCGATCATGCTCGGCTCTCTTGCTTAGCGCCCCCTGGAGAAGGCGATAAACATCCGCCTCGATTTGCTCTAGGGGTTGCTGTTGCCCAGGCTGGCCCAGCAGTCCGGGTCTGTGGCGGCTCTTTGCCTCAACCGAATACTTCAATCCTGTCCCTCGATGCGTCGCGGTGAATTCGCAGTGTGTCGTAGCGGAATTGCCTTCATCTTCGAGAACTACATCGAACCACGCTCTTACGAAGGCAGCCGCTACATAGGTTTCGTATCGCGCACCTTGGAACTGAGCATTGACCTTCAACCGGTTGATCAGTTTCTTCCGCAAAAGGGCATGGTGTTCGAGAGTGTACAAGTCATATGCAAGCGACATGTAGGCCATGACCGGACCGGTTGCGACTGCTGACTGGACCTTCCCAGGTTCCTTGATAGTACGATGCTGTAGGTCGCAAACATCACGATACCACTGAATGATTGGGTGACGTTGCTCAAACGGCTCCTTTAGTTCAGCGTTCCCCCACTCAGAGCCAATGACTTTTTTAACGTAGTCGCCAAGGAAGTCATGGAATGTCTTCCACGACTTAGAGTAGTGGATCGTGTTTCCGACTGCGACCACCTTGTAGCCATGGAAATCCGTGGAGATAATAGGCCGTCCGTGGCCGAAGTTTCTTATGCGTTCAGCCTCCTTCCGCTGATGCTCAATGACCGCTCGTCGAACTTCGGGCGGCACTTCTCCAGAGCTGAAACTGGGGATAGAGCGGCGCTGAGAAGGTGAAGAGGCTCCACAGCAATATTTGTACTTGAAACCGCTACGGCAAGGACATTTTTCGTTTCGGCCAACCTTCGCCACTGCTTTTACCCTGAATCGAAGCTCTCTGAGTGCGAGATAGCATAAGTTTAAGTTATCCTAGTCGATGCTGCACCTGTTTGGTGCCTAGCCCCGACTCTACAGCAAAGGAGCCCCGGAAACCTTCTTTACGAAGCTGGGTGTCTTCTGAGCTTGCCCGATGTCTCTCTTCTCGCATCTGCCCCAGAAAAGCTTACAAATTAATTTAACACCAAAAGGCTCTTTTGTCAAGATATTGGGGCTCCAGAGAAAAGAACCTCAGTATGTAGTACCAGATGAAAGAAGAATCATGTCCTCATCGTATGGCCAGAAGGCTACTTATAATGTCGAGAAAAAACCCTTAGAAGATGCTTCTCCCTCTAAGGACAAGCCTAATCAGACCCTTAAGGGCCCCTTCATTTTCTTTCCACTTTTTAGGGAAAAGTAGGCACATCTAGGGATGGAACGAAATGGCTAAGCCCTTATAAATCAAATATAAACAAATACTTGTAAAACCCCGTCCCTGACTTTGAAGTCCAGGTGGCCACCGGAACTCCCGTCATGACTCCTTCATCCACCAGAATGCGGATGGCCTCACGCAACCGGTTCATGTCCGCCGTCATGGGGCCTTCCTGGCGGTGAAGGCTGTCCCAGTGCTGGTTATTCTTGAAGAGAAGAAAACCCAGAAAGGAATCCTTCGTAATGTCCCGTTGGTCGTTTTCCAGGAACATGGGACGGTATCGACGGATAACTGAATCCTTTGCATCGCAGATTTGAGCAACTGTTTTATGTATCGGATCGTTCGGGTTCTTCGTCATATTTTCGAGAGCATCGCGAAGGCATTGCAGCGCAGATTCGCAAATCATTGGCTGGCCCCTCACTTTGAATGTTTCTTCGCCAGATACGAAGAAACCGCCGCCGAAATTTCAACTAGCAAAATGGCCTCTTCGAACTCTGGACTCCTACCTTCTCGAATATGTCGCCCCATTTCGGACGCGAATCCCCACATCTTCTCGACCGCTTCGTCAAGAGGACGAGGGATTCTCAATTGCCCTCTATGCCTCTGTAATATTGTTCCAAGGGTAGCTTTAGGATCATTCGTAACGTCTCTGGCGATACACTCAAGAGCGGCCATCCCATGCTGAATTGCGCCCGTCACATCAGGTTGGGGACGCCGAGAAAGGTCTTGAAGGGCTTCGTGGATTTCATTCGCGGCAGTTGAACGTCCACTGGCTCGTAAAGTCGCTTCCGCCTTCCTAACTGTGTTTTCAAAAGATTCCTCACCTCTGACAATGATTTGACCGTCGACCATTTGCCAGCCAATTCCCCTTTCAACAAAGAACTCATTCAAGGACTCCTGATATCCTTCTGCCTTTTCATATGACCGTCGACGAAGAGTTATGTATATAGCTTCGGCTGCATCATACACCCGAAACCAAGCACATCCTTGGATTAAGTCAAGCACCTCATCTCGTACATTTGGAATCTCAGACCAGTTATTCGGATTTGGGCTTTCCCTAAGTACTTCGCAGACTATTTCTCTAAGAGTCGTAAAGCTCAAATCGGCCTCCCGACCAATTTGGATAACAGCCGAACGTAGGTTTTCAGGTGCGTCCTCTCGTACGGAAATTTCTGCCGGAGCAGGTCGATATCCGTGCCTCTGTGAAAACCGCTCTCCACCATTTGTCATGCAGCTTTTCCTCTGGATTGCGGCACTCGGGAGTAATTTGCCATTATCTCACCCACAATCCTCATTTCCCAGGAAGATTTTTATCAACTTGATACCGCTTCAGAAATCTCGTCCCATCCTGCCTTTCTCTGTCAGGAATGTGCCGGTGGGAATGCCTCAGCGCGGTTTCTATCCTGTCCCCCATCATCCTGGCAACGCAGTTGATGTCCTCGCCCGAGGAAATCATCAGGCTTGCGAAGGGGTGGCCGGGAAGGAACTACCCCTCCTCCGGCGGGACGAGGGGCGCGATGAGGCGGACAAGTTCGGGAACGTCCTCCCGAGCGATGCGCCAGACCTCTTCGAGGTTCACACGAAAATACTCGTGCACCACCACGTCGCGGAATCCGGCGATTCTCCTCCAGGGGATGTCCGGGTGCTCGGTGCGGAATTCCGGGGAGATGCGCTTCGCCGCCTCGCCGATGACGGTCAGCTGCCGCAGGATGGCGTCCTGGGTCAGCTGGCTTTTCTGGAAGCTCGCCTCGGTGTGGCCCTCAGCGTACTGGAGGACGCGCCGGGCGGCCGTCAGGATGTCGAGGAGCCAGCTTTCATCCCGCCACATAGAGGGGTTCCAGGTGGCTCAGGATATGCTTCCGTCGGATGTAGTTCTCGCTTTGCTCCACCAATCTCCGTTCGATCAAATCGACCTTCCGCCCCAGGATGGCCGCGAGCTCTTCTTCCATGTCCATCAGGTCATAGAAACGCCATTTGGCGTCGGGCGCGAAGCGCACCAGAACGTCCACGTCGCTCTCGGGCCTAAAATCCTCCCGGAGCGCCGAGCCGAAGAGCCACGCCTCCGCGATCTTCCACTTCCGGCAGAAGGCGGCGACCTTTTCCTTGGGGATCTCGATCTGGACCTTCCCGGCCATCGCTCGCCTCTTCACCTGGGAAACCTTTGAGCAACCTGAAAAATCGTCGAAATCGCCAATGCTTCTAACTTTTTGTTTTTTCTTGGTCGGGGCGAGAGGATTTGAACCTCCGACTCCCTGCTCCCAAAGCAGGTGCGCTACCAGGCTGCGCCACGCCCCGACCTTCAGTTACCCCTTAAGGCTAGCACCGGCCCTTCCCCATTTCAAGGCCCTCGGCCCGGGGTAGAGCCTTCAAGATCCTCTCGATCACCCCCCTCAGCTCAGATAGCGCCCGCGCCCTGTGGCTGAGCCTCCCCTTGACGGTGGGGCCGAGCTCGGAAAGAGTCCTCCCGTACTCGGGAAGGAGGAAGATGGGGTCATAGCCGAAGCCCGCTGAACCCCGAGGCTCCGTGGCTATCACGCCCTCGAGGGTCCCCTCGCAAAAGTGAGCCTCACCGCTCGGGGAAACAAGGGCAAGGGTGCACCGGAAGAGAGCCTTCCTCTTCTGAAGGGGAACCTCCCGGAGGAGCTCAAGTATCTTCTGGTTTCGCTCGCTGTCCCCCTTGCCTGGGGGTAGGAGGCGGGCTGACTCCGGCCCCGGCCCAAAGTCAAGGGCCTCCACCTCGAGGCCCGAGTCGTCAGCCAGCGCCCAGAGGCCTGTCGCCCTTGCCACGGCTTCAGCTTTAGAGAGAGCGTTTTCCCTGTAGCCCGGCCCAGGCTCCCGGAGCTCCCCCCTGAAGTTCACCCCATCGAGGCTCAATACCTTTACGGGAAGCCCTGCAAGAGCTGAAGAAAGCTCTTTGAGCTTTCCCCGGTTTCGGCTCGCCAGGACTAGCTCCAAGGAGGCCCTCCCTCTAGTCCTCTGAGAGGAGCCTTCGCTGGACCTCGATGAGCTCCCTTATTCCCTCTTGGGCAAGGGAGAGGAGGACGTCCATCTCCTCCCTCTTGAAGGGCCTGATTTCCCCTGTGCCCTGAACCTCGACCAGCCTGCCGTCCCCCGTCATCACCACATTCATATCCACGGCGGCCGCCACATCCTCTGAATAGTCGAGGTCAAGGAGGGGGATGTCTCCCAGGAGGCCCACGCTTACGGCGGCGACGAAGTCCTTGAGCGGGTTCTTCTCCAGGGCTCTCATCTGCACGAGCCTTCGGCAGGCGAGTGCGAGGGCCACATAGCCCCCGGTTATCGCAGCCGTGCGCGTGCCGCCATCGGCCTGGATGACATCACAGTCAAGCCAGATGGTCCGCTCCCCCAGAAGGGAGAGGTCGGCCACAGACCGCATGGAGCGCCCGATGAGGCGCTGGATCTCCATTGTCCGGCCAGAGGTTCTACTCCGCTCCCGCGGGGAGCGCGCGTCCCCGGCGGCGGGGAGCATGGAATATTCGGCCGTTATCCAGCCCTTTCCCGTACCCTTGAGATGGGGGGGAACCTTTTCTTCTACGGTGGCGGTGCAGATGACCCGGGTGTTTCCCACCTCTATGAGGGCGGAGCCGGGAGCGCTCGTTATAAAGTCGGGATGGAGCCTCACCTCCCGCAGGTCGCGCGGAAGGCGTCCGTCGGCCCGCATGAACCGGGAGTTCTCCCCCGCCATATTACCCCCTCAGCCCCCGATGGCGGACATGGGCCGTCGCCAGCGGCCGCATCTCCCGCCCAGCTCACTGAATTCATGCCCCTCGGGCTTCTCCCAGGTGCCCATTGAGAGAAGGGACAAGATCTCGGCATCGGAGGCGCCATTGCGCAGTGGGACCCTCAGGTCAATCTCGGAGTCGGAGAAGAGGCAGGCTCTCAGCTTTCCGTCGGCCGTGAGCCGGAGCCTGTTGCAGGCGGAGCAGAAGTGCTGGCTCAGGGGGCTTATGAAACCCACACGGCCCGGGCTGAGCTCCCCGCTGGGAAGGAGAATATGGTACTCCGTGCCGGGGCCGGCCCTGGGCCCTTCGGGTGCAGGGACGAGGGTTCCCAGCGCCTCAACGCGTCTCTTGACCTCCTCTGTCCTCAGATAGCGACCCTCCTGCCAGAAGGACTGCCCTCCGGTGGGCATGAACTCTATGAAGCGCACTCGGAGTTCTTGCTCAAGGGCCAGGCGGGTGAAGCTCTCCACCTCGCCGTCATTAAAACCTCTCACCACCACCACATTCACCTTGACGGGCTTGAGCCCCGCCCCGAGGGCCGCCTGGATGCCTTCAAGGACCCTGAAGAGTTCCCCCCTCTGGGTGAGCCTGACATATTTCTCAGGGTCAAGGGTATCCAGGCTCACGTTCACCCGCATGAGACCGGCTTTCCTGTGTCTCTCGGCAAAGCGGGAGAGGAGGAGGCCATTGGTTGTGAGGCTCAGGTCCTCAACCCCGGGGATGGCGGAAAGAGCCCTGATGAGCTTGTCGAGCCCCCGCCTCACGAGAGGCTCCCCGCCCGTGAGGCGAACCTTCTTTACCCCGAGAGATGCGGCTATCCGTGTGAAGCGCGCTATCTCCTCAAATGTCAAGATCTCCTCCGAAGGGGCTAGCCGCAACCCCTCCTGGGGCATGCAATAGCTGCAGCGCAGGTTGCAGCGGTCGGTCACAGAGATGCGGAGGTAGTCGATGCGTCGGCTGAAGCTATCCACAAGAACCGTCAAGCCCTGGCACTCCCCTCACGGCTCAAAACCTCTCCCATGCGGCACACCCCGTAGCCCCCGAGGGCCTTGACCTTCTCCCGAAAGGTCCTATCACGGATAACCTCGAGAAGGGCCTGGATCCCCGGAAGCTCCATGAAGGGGAGGGGGATTATGAGGTCATAGCGCTCCCTCTCCACGGGGATGAAGTCAAGCCCCAGAGCCCTGGCCGCCGCCAGAATCCCGAGCCCGACATCCGCCCTCCCGGCTCTCACGGCCATGGCCACGGCCATGTGCGTGTATTCGACCCGCTCATAGCCCTGAACCTGGCTCGGCGATATTCCCACTTCCCCGAGCTTGAGGTCGAGGAGAATCCGGGTTCCGGCGCCCCCCTGCCGGTTCACAAACCTTACATCTTCCCGCGCAAGGTCTTCTATACCATATATGCCTTTGGGATTTTCTGGAAGCACCATGAGGCCCTGTTCCCGGTAGAGGAAATTGATGACGGTGAGCGCCCTCCCCGGCAGGTAGCGCTCCAGGTAACTGAAGTTATATTCGCCCGTCGAAGGGTCGAGCAGGTGGGAGCCCGCCAGGTGAGCCTCTCCATCCTTCAGGGCCAGAAGCCCCCCGAGACTTCCCAATGAGGCGGTGGAAAGGGTGTACTGAGGGAAGCGCGCTTTGAGCTCATTGGCCAGGATGTCCAGGCTGTTGTCATGACTTCCGGCCAAGAGGACGTTGTTCCTTACGGTGGATAGGGGGCGGAGGAGAGTGACCCTCACCTCCTCTCCCGGCTCAACGCCCTCGGCTGTTGAAGCTATCCGCACGATGCCGTCGGCCTCGACAAGGCTCGTGATGATGCCGGCCCCCCGCTTTAGAGGGAGGGCCACCATCTTCCCTCCGACCTCTCCGAGCCTCACCCTCAGAAGCTCCAGGCTCCCCAGCTTGGAGGGGACCTTGCGGGATATCGTGGCCCTCACTTCAGCCTCCTCCTGGGGCATGGTGCCGAGGAAGCGGGCGATGAGGGGCTCTATGAATTCATGCATGGCGAGAGCTGCCGACACGGGGTAGCCCGGAACACCCACCACCGGCTTCCCCCGAGCCACCCCCAGAAGGGTGGGTTTTCCCGGGTTGATGGCTACTCCATGGATAAGAACCTCTCCCAGCTCTTCCACCACGGGCGCGGTGTAGTCCTGGGAGCCGGCTGAGGAGCCCGCATTTATGATGAGGATATCGGCCCGTTCCAAGGCCTTGGCTGCAGCCTCACTCAAGACCTCGCGGTCATCGGGCACGATGGGGTGGACAATGGGCTCGCCCCCCCAAAGGCGCACGAAGGCCGCGAGCGTGGTTGAATTGAACTCGATGATGTTCCCCTCTTTCAGTTCATCCCCGGGCCGCACCAGCTCATCCCCCGTGGGGATGACCACGACCGAGGGTTTCCGGCGTACGGTGACACTCGTGAGCCCACCCGCCAGAAGAGCCCCCATGTCATAGGGCCTGATCCTGTGGCCCTCGGGCAGGATGAGCTGGCCCACCACGATATCCTCCCCCGCAACCCTCACATGCTGCCAGGGAGTGGCGGCCGCCCGGAGCTCCACCATGCCCTCCTCGGTGAGCTCATGTACGTGCTCGACCATGACGACAGCATCTGTGCCCGAAGGGAGAGGGTCCCCCGTATCAACGGGGAAGGCTTCTCGGCCCAGAGCGAGGCGAAGGGGCCTTGCGTCCGAGGCCCCGAAAGTTGCCTCCGCCCTCACGGCTATTCCATCCATAGCTGATGAGTGGTAGTGGGGAGAGGAGATTCGGGCGTAGGCCGGCGCCCCTGTCACCCTGCCCAGGGAGTCCTCCACGGAGACGATCTCCTGGGGAAGCGGGTTCGGGAGCTCTAGGGCGGAGAAAAACCGCTCCCTCGCCTCTTCAAGGGGTATATTGTCCAGATATATCTTTCTCTTTAAGGCCTTTTTCATCCCTTGAGCGGTCAGAAAAGGATGACCTCCACTTCCTCCCCCTCATGCAACCCCTCACTCTCAAGAGGGATTACGAGATAGCCTTCGGCTCGAAGCATGGTGGAAATGCTTCCTGAGCTCCCCATGAGGGGGTGGGCGAGGGACCCATCCTCATCCCTTTCCAGGGAAACCCTCACGTAATCCTCCCTGCCTGGGGCTGAGGGGAGGTTTCGGGAGAGCCTCGCCTTGAGCCTCCCTCCCTCATCTTGCAGCCAGTCCTTCAAGCCTTCCATCCTCCGGATGAGAGGCCTTATGAAGGCCCGGAAAACCATGAGCGCGGAGACCGGGTGGCCCGGCATCCCGATTATGACCGCAGGCCTTCCCCCGGGTGCAGGGAGCTTCCCTATGATTGTGGGTTTGCCGGGCTTGATGGATATGCCGTGCACCAAAACCCCGGGCTCTCCCAGGGAGCTTATGGCCTCTACGGTGAAATCACGCCTCCCCATGGAGCTTCCGCCCGAGATGAGAACCAGTTCTGAGTCCTGAAGGGCATCTCTGATAGCCCCTTTCAATGCCTCGAGGTCATCGCGCACGATGGCTGAGGCCTCTGCTACGCCCCCCGCCTCCCTGACGGCTGCTGCGAGCGAGAAGCGGTTTATGTCCCGAATCTCGGCCGGCGCGGGCGCCACATCCGGCTCCACAAGCTCATCCCCCGTGGGGATCACACGGACGCGTGGTTTCCTCCACACCGTAAGCTCTGTTATGCCAACTGCGGCAAGAGCCCCGATGTCCTGGGGCCTGAGGCGGCTCCCCTCGGGGCGGATGAGCTCTCCCCTCTTGAGGTCTTCTCCCACTCTGAGCACATTCTCCCACGGGGCGGCGGAGCGAACGAGCTGGATGGTCTCTTCATCCGCAGAGGCCGCGTACTCATCCATGAGGACAGCATCGGCCCCACGGGGCAGCATGCCTCCCGTATATATCCTCAAAGCCTCCCCCGGGCTCAGGGCGCAAGGGGGCGGACCTCCCATGGGGACCTCCCCGACGAGCCTGAGAAAGGCGGGAAGGCTCTCGCTGGCGCCGAAGGTATCGGCGGCCCGCACTGCAAAGCCATCCATTGTAGCCCGGTCAAAGGCGGGAAGCTCTTCGGGAGATAGAATATCCTCAGCAGCGACCCTTCCGGCCGCCTCGGAGAGAAGGACCCCCTCCTTCTCCTGGGGTCCAAAATCATCAAGCACTTTCCGGGCCTCAGCCGGGCTTATGACGGTAAAAAATTCCATCGCTCTTTTGAGCCTCGGGCTCCCTTGCCTCCTGCCAAAAGGCCAGCTCCCTCGCCCGGGTAGCTGGCCTTATGAGAAGCCCTCCTTTCCGAACACGGGAGGCAACGACGTTTCCGTCGAGACCCTGACGGCCTGAGCCCCCTAGTGCTACCCTTAGGGGCACAGGCTCGGAGGCCTTAAGCCCTATCGGATGCCTTTAAGTGCTCTTCTCCTCTGTTGCCTTCTTCTTCTCGGAGGAAACCTTCTCGGCTAGCTCGGCCTTGGCCTCCTCTTCATCATCTTCGGCACCTACGCTCTTCATGGCCTTGCGGAAGCTTCGGATGCCCTTGCCCAATCCTGAGCCTATTTCCGGAATCCGCTTAGCGCCGAAGATGAACACCACGATGAGGAGGATAATGATGAGCTCCTGGACGCCCAAAGTCGGGAACATATGCCCTCTCCCCTGATTACAAGACGGCTCATGCTCAGAAGCAACCGAGCATGCAGCTGCTTATCTTGATCCCCTCCTCATTGGCAACCCTGCCAATGGCGGAAAGGGGAGTTCCTTCATCCTCGGCCAGCTGATGGGCACGGTGGCAGCTGAGGCGGCCGCCCTTGGAGGCCCCCTTGACCGCTTCAGCCAGCTCAGGCTTCTCGCCGCCGTAGGCGACATCCAAGCCGGCGTAAACCCGAGTGGCCGCTGCCACGCCAGGACCGACCTGCTCGATGTGGCCGAGGTCCTTGAGGATCACCTCCAAGGCGGAGAGCAGGTACATGACGTGCTGTTGCCGGGCGCCCTCGCCCATGAGGCCGACTCTCCAGATCTTGCCAGCCACCTCCCCGAGCCCCCCTGCGATCTCTATATTGTAGTCGTTGAGGAGGTGGCCGCGGACCACTTTATCTGAGATGCCCTCGCTGAGGGAAATGCTATTGAGTGAGGCGGCCCGAAATCCCTCTTTCGCAAAGAGGCTCAAGCCCAGGGCCTCCATACCGGCCCGCAGGGCCTCAGCATTCAGGCGATGGCGCTCAAACCGGGGCTGAAGGCCTTCCTCGTGGACGAGGCGGAGAGCCTCCCTCAGAGCATAATTCATGATCGCCGGGCCCGTGTGGTGGTAGACACGCTCCTGAGTCCAGTACTTCTCAATGAGGCTCACATCCAGATACCAGTTGGGAACCTTGCTCTTTCGGTTATGAAGCTTCTCTCTGGCCTTGGGGCTCATGGTGAAGGGGGCCAGTCCCGGAGGAGCTCCAATGCACTTCTGGGAACCGCTGTAACAGATGTCGATATGCCAATTGTCAACTTCCACATTGACCCCGCCAAGAGAGGCCACGGTGTCGACTATGAAAAGGGCCCCGTGCTCCTGACAGAGGCGGCCGATCTCCTCCAGCGGCTGCTCAACTCCTGTGGAGGTTTCCACATGCACAACGGCAACCACTTTGGTCTCGGGGTGCTTTTTGAGGGCCTCGGCCACGAGGGCGGGCTCTGTCGCCTCACCCCAGGGCACCTCGATGGCCTCAGCCCGGGCCCCGTAGCGGCTTGCCACCTCCACCATTCTCCCGCTGAAAAAGCCGTTTACTCCAACGATTACCCGGTCCCCTTCTTCCACTGAGTTTGCGAAGGCTGCCTCCATGCCGGCCATGCCAGTTCCAGAGATGGAGAAGGCAAGCTCGTTCTTGGTCTGGAAGAGATACCGCAGGAGATCCACGACCTCATCCATGATGTGCAGATAATCAGGGTCCATGTAACCAAGCACCGGCGTCGTCATGGCACGACTCACCCGAGGTGCCAGAATGCTGGGGCCCGGGCCCAGGAGAATCCGGTGGTGAGGGTTCAGCTCGAAATAGGACATGTTGATTCGCTCCTCTGGCAGGAACTGAAAAATTATAAAATGCCCGGAAATTGCCCTGGGATTTCAGTCTAACACAAAGGGCTTGAAAAGCAATACTATTTTGCCCTGGCCCCGTTGCCTTTGGCTTCAGGGATAAACTCTTTGACACCCATATTCTTGATGAAATAGAATAAAATGAAATAAGTGCGAGTCGAGCGTAGTATCGCTTCCCCCATGCTGATTAAGGTGGTCCGAGAGAGGGGACCCGGTCCCTCCTTTGTGCTACCGGAGTGAGACGAGTCTGATGGTAAAGGTCGGCATCGTTGGAGCCACTGGCTACACCGGGGCGGAGATAGTGAGGCTTCTTACCTCTCACCCCCGTGTGGTGATAACCTCCCTCACGGCCAAAATTGATGGCTCCCCAAAGGTCTATGAGCTCTTCCCCTCGTTGAGAGGGCATCTTGACCTCCCCGTAACAGAGCTCCGGGCGGAGGAGGTGGCCCAGAAGTGTGACCTCGTTTTCCTCGCCCTTCCTCACCGTGTCTCCATGCAGCATGTGCCCTTTTTTCTTGGGGCTGGGAAAAAGGTCATTGACTTGAGCGCCGACTACCGCTTCAGGGACGGCGCCCTTTACGAGAGATGGTATGGCGTCCGCCATACCCATGCGGAAGGGCTGAAAGAAGCTGTTTTCGGTATCCCCGAGCTTTTCAGGGAGAGGATTCAGAAGACACGCCTGCTTGCGAACCCGGGCTGCTACTCTACGGGTGTCATCCTATCGCTCGCTCCTCTGGCGGCGGCGGGTAAGCTGGCCGGGGCTTCTGTGATTGTGGATGCCAAGTCGGGGGTTTCGGGGGCGGGACGCTGGCCCGGTGACAGCTTTGCCTATGCCGAGCTCAACGAGAACTTCAAGGCTTATAAGATAGGCCGCCATCAGCACGAGCCCGAGATGGAGATGGTTCTGGGTGAGCTCTCGGGAAGTGAGGTCAAGATTCTCTTCTCTCCTCATCTCCTTCCCATAAGTCGGGGAATACTGAGTACTATCTATGTGAAGCTCAAAGACGCGGCTGAAGCCCAGGCTTTGCCCGACCTTTACAGGAGCTTTTACAAGGGCTCCCCTTTCATACACATTTGCAACCTGGGGGACCTTCCCCAGATAAGGGATGTGCGCTGGACCAATAACTGCCACATAGGCTTCGCCACCGACCCCGATGGAGAGTACCTGGTCATCGTCTCCGCCATCGACAACCTCATGAAGGGGGCCTCAGGGCAGGCTGTCCAGAACATGAACCTCATGCTCGGCTTTGAGGAAACGGAAGGGCTTTCCAGGGCAGCACCCCTGGTATAGGTTATCAAAAGAACTCTCCCCGCTCCCGTTGAAGGACCTTTCCCCCTGCAGATATAAGACTCGTACTGTTTTGCTAAAATCTGTTATTTCAAAGAGTTCAATGAAAAGGGGCTACAAGCGATCGACTACCGATCCTCTATTTTGCCCGAGCCTTCCCCGTCTGCATTCCACTGGGGCGGGAGCACGACTCAATCATGGATTTTGGCGGAAAGAGGGACGAATTTTTTCCTGCTTTGCATAATCCAGCCCTTTTCCGTATTCTTATGGCGTGCTTTAACTATGGCGGGTTGGTTCCGAAGTGAATGACGTGCGGGAGAGACTCTTTGGCCGAGTCTCAGGAATATTCCCCGTTAGGAATGCTTCGTGGATAATCCTCCCATGTCGCAGCAAGGCTTAGAACGCAAGCTCTCCGCCATCCTCAACGCCGATGTCAAAGGCTACAGCCGACTTATGGGCGATGATGAGGTGGCTACCATCCAAACCTTAACCGCATACCGGGAGGTGATGGCCACTCTTATCCAGCAGTACCGGGGCAGGGTGGTGGACACTCCGGGGGATAATCTGCTGGCTGAGTTTGCGAGTGTGGTCGATGCTGTGCAGTGTGCCGTGGAGGTCCAGCAGGAGCTCGAAGCGAGGAATGTCGAGCTGCCCCCGCACCGCAGGATGGAATTTCGCATAGGCATAAACCTCGGGGATGTGGTTGT
This sequence comes from uncultured bacterium, assembly GCA_964575845.1. Lineage (GTDB taxonomy): Bacteria > UBA8248 > UBA8248 > UBA8248 > CAZNSX01 > CAZNSX01. Next base: position 288,246 of record CAZNSX010000002.1, read on the forward strand.
GGAGGGAGAGCGGATATATGGCGACGGAGTCAATATCGCGGCTCGGCTGGAAGGGATGGCCGAGGGCGGAGGCATCTGCATCTCCGGGACCGCTTATGACCAGGTCGAGGGGAAGCTCTCCCTGGGGTATGAATACCTGGGAGAGCAGGCGGTCAAGAACATCAAGAAGCCGGTGCGGGCCTATCGGGTAGAGATGGAGCCCGGGGTTGCTGCCCTCAGGGTGAGGGGAGAGAGGGTGGTGGTTCCGGCCGGGAAGGCCCAGGCGCTCGAGTTGCCCGACAAGCCCTCGATTGCCGTGCTGCCCTTTGTCAACATGAGTGGAGACCCCGAGCAGGAGTATTTCAGCGACGGGATAACTGAGGACCTCATCACCGACCTTTCCAAGATATCGGGCCTCTTTGTCATTGCCCGTAACTCGGCCTTTCTCTACAAGGGCGAGGCGGCGAACCTCCAGCAGGTGGGCCGGGAGTTGGGGGTGCGGTATGTGTTGGAGGGCAGCGTGCGCAGGGCGGGCGACAGGGTGCGGATCACGGCGCAGCTTGTCGATGCGAGGACAGGCTATCACCTTTGGGCGGAGCGCTATGACCGGGACCTTAAAGACATTTTTGCCCTGCAGGATGAGGTCACGCAAAAGATAGTTGCGGCCCTGAAGGTGAAGCTGACGAGGGGGGAGATGGAGCTCCTTGAGCGCAAATACACGGACAACCCCGAGGCCTATGACTGCTACTTGCGCGGGTGGGATTATTGCTTATGCTTCACGAAAGAGGCGAATGCGAAGGCGCGGGAGATATATGAGAGGGCCATTGAGCTGGACCCGGAGTATGCGTTGGCGTATGTGGGCCTGGCCTGGACCCATTTGAATGAGTGGTCCTTCGGATGGACTCAGGACCCAAGCTCTCTGGAGCTGGCTTTTGAGCTCGCCAAAAGGGCCGTGGCCCTGGATGACTCCCTGCCGGGAGCCTATATGATATTGGGCAATGTCTATCTTTGGAAAAAGCAGCATGAGAAGGCCATAGCCGAGGCGCAGAAGGCCATTTCCCTAAATCCCAATGACGCTGACAGCTATGCGCTCCTGGGGCATATCCTGAACTTTGCTGAAAGGCCGGAGGAGGCTATTGAGGTGACGGAGAAGGCGATGCGCCTTAACCCCCATTATCCGGTTTTTTACTTATTTAATTTAGGCCATGCCTATCGCCTGATGGGGCGGTGTGCGGAGGCGATGGCGGCGCATAAGAGGGCCCTTGCGCGGAACCCCGATTTTATGCCATCCCATCTCCAACTGGCGAGCATCTATAGCGATCTAGGCCGGGAGGATGAGGCCCGGGCCGAGGTGGCAGAAATCCTCAGGATAAATCCCGATTTCACGCTGGAAGGTGCGATGCAGAGGTTCCCCCGCAAAGATCAAGCGGTATTAGAGCGCCTTGTTAACTCCCTGCGCAAGGTGGGTCTGAAGTGAAGAGAGAGCGCCCAGCTCTCAGTGGCCAGCCAACGGCTTTCAGCCCGTTCTTCCAAATCATAACTCTTTTAACGGCAGCTCATGGGCCTGCCCCGGCAGAGAATTAGGTGGCCTTGAGGATTGGTGGATTTACCCGTGCCTACCGGTCCGGGTCCTGAAGGCGCAGGTTCTGAAGGATTTGCGCCTTGTGGTGGCTATCGTGCTCGAATATATGGAAGAGGATCCACGCTATGGGCTTCTCTCCGTGGCGCTCCTGGTGGCGGGTCTCCCTGAGGTCGTGGGAGCTTATTGAAGCCATGTAGGCGCGCGTCCTTTCTCTAACCCTTTGCAGGTCGTCGAGAATGTCGGAGAGCTTGGGGTGGCTCTCAGCCGTCCTCTCCTCCCGCTTCCCCTCCCCTCCGATTATTACTCGAATCCAGTAGTCCTCGGATGTGGCTATGTGGCGCAGGAGGTCGGCTATTGACCTCACCTTGGGGTGGTCTATGGGCTTCCAGTCGAGAGCCTCCTGGCTGAGTCCCTTGACCGCCCCCAAGAGCTCCTCTCTGATTTCATGGCAGAAGGGAAAGTAGCGCTCTTCCACACTCATACCCAAACCTCCTCTCAGGGACGGGCTTCCTCAAAGGAAGCCCCGGGCTCCACCCGCCTTCCCGCTAGTTTCAGTTCCACATCCACCTCATCCCTCACCCTGAAGAACAGTAGAATCCGTGGCAAGCGAATGCCGAAGTCGCTCATCCTTATCGCTGTCGCTCCCTGAACGATGATACCCTCATCCTCCAGGCGCGCAATGACAGGAAAGGCAACATCCCTGCTGACCCCGTGGAGGGTGAGGCTTGCCCTTAAAAGAAACTCGTCCCCCTCTTTATCTCCCCCCATGGGGGCAACCTCTCGCGCGGAGACCCTTATGACGGGATATCTGTTCACTTCCAGCATCTCCTCCCAGAGAATTCTATTGCCCCACCCGTAACCCGTATCAACGCTACCTGCTTCTATCTCCAGCGTTCCTCCTGCACGGGGGTGGAGGATTTGGGAGGAGGCATAAATATCTCCCCGCAGTTTCCCCGCTCTCGCCCACAGGCTGAAGAATAGAATCTTCGCCCCGACCCTCACGAGGCTCCTCTGGGGATCCACCTCGAATCGGAGGAGAGGCCCTGATAGAGCCTCGGCCCGTGCTGCGGCGAAAGAGAGGAAAACCCAAACCGCCAGGGTAACGAAGCTCGCCCTCAGTCCCCTAAAATTTTTCGAAATCTCTTCCTGCTCCATTTCCTCAGGGAGGGGATCTCCCTCACTTTCCCTCAATGGGCGCGGCCAGTAAACTGAAGGAAATTTCAACCTCATCCTCTACCGCGAACACGATCAGAAAAACCGGCGGGTCTATGTCGAACTGCCTCATATCGAGCTTTACCCTTCCCTCCACATTGAGGTCGGGGCCAATGAAGCGGGCCCTGACCTTGGCCTCCAGCTCCCGGCTCACCCCCGTCAGCTCCAGAACCCCTCGGAAGATAAACTCCCCCTCGGCCCCTTCCACGGGCCTCACGCCAAGGGCCCTGAAGACTATTTTCGGGTATTCAGAGACCTTGAGCACCTCTCTGCGCATGCGCCAGTCCCTGAGACGGTTTCCGGTCTCGATGCTTCCTGCATCGACCTCAAGATGGGCGCCCGCTTGAGGGTGGACGATGCCCCGCGAGGCATTAATGGTGCCCGAAAATCTCTTCGCCTCTCCCGTGACCACCCCGAATGGCGTTCCGACCAGGAGCTCGATGTGGCTCCTCTCGGGGTTAATCCTGAACCGAAGGAGCCCCTCCTCTGCTCGGGAGAGGCTTGGGGCTGATAAGAAGAATGAGGCGCAAGCGGCTGCTGCAAGACCCCTTAGGATCTTCGCTTCCATGAGGGCATCCCTCCCTGAGTCAACCCTGCTTATCCCTCTCTTCTCAAGACGATTCTTACTATATTTGTGCCTTCTTGGCAAGGAAGGCCTCGGAGGGTGCTCCCCAGCCTCTGGGCGGTGCCGAACGCGGGTTCTCTTGACAGGTTCAGATAGAAAGGCTAAATAGAAGCGTTCTCCCAAGGGTCCTTTAGTCATGCTCTCTCTCAGGTAATGGAGTGAAGATAAAGGTCCTCCATGTCATCGAATCTCTACGCCGGGGAGGGGCCGAGAGGCGCCTTCTCAACGACCTCCGCTACCTTGATGGGGCAAGGTTTGAGAACTACGTCTGCCACCTCTTTCCGGCGAGAGACCTGGTGCCAGAGGCTGATGCCCTGGGGATACCCGTCTTTTGCTTGGGCCTTAAAGGGCCCAGGCAGATAGTGCGAGGGGTGAGAAGCCTCTCGGGGCTCATCCGGCAGCTCAGGCCCGACATAGTTCACTCCCAGCTTTTCTGTGCCGATGTCTGCTCTCGACTTGCTGCGCGCGTGGGCGGCGCTCAAAAGGTCATCTCCACCATCCAGTCCTCCTGCTACGAGCCATCGGTCTATTTCTCTCGGAAGAGGCGCTGGCTGGACCTCGTTACGGGGAGGCTTTTCTCGCACGGCTTCATAGCCGTATCGGAGTTTGTGAGAGCCTCGACGGTGAAGCATCTGGGATTCCGGCCCGAATTGTTCGAAATCATTCCCAATTCAGTGGATTTAGAGAAATTCTCACGGGTGGAGGAGGGGGAAGTGGCGGCCCTGAAGGGTACCCTTGGCCTCAACTCCCGGGGTCCCCTTCTTCTGGCCGTGACGTCCCTGGTTTCTGGAAAGGGGGTGGATGTACTGGTCAGGGCTATGGAAGAGGTCTTGGCTCGCCATCCTCGAGCCACCCTTCTTCTGGCCGGAGAGGGGCCTCAGGAGGGAGAGCTCAGGGCCCTCGCGAGAAAGCTTTCCATCGAGGAAAAAGTCCACTTCATGGGCCTCAGGGAAGACGTACCCCTTCTGCTCAAGCTCTCTGACCTCTTCATCTTTCCCTCGCTGAGCGAGGGTCTGCCCGTGGCCCTTCTGGAGGCCATGGCGGCGGGGAGGCTTTGTGTGGCCTCCCGGATTCAGCCCGTGGAAGAACTTATAAGGGATGGAGATAGCGGATATCTTTTTGAGCCGGGAGACGCTGCGGCCCTTGCCCGGGGAGTCTCGAGGGCTCTGGAAAACCCAGAGCTAGGATTCACCCTGGCTCGGAGGGGACGGCTTCTGGTCGAGGAGAGATTTGAGGCAGCCTTCAATGCCGGGCGCCTGGGAGAGTTTTACCTGAGGCTCCTGAAGGCGCACTGAACCAGGGAGCCCTTTTTGAGGTATCGGCACTCATGAAGCTCTCCATTGTCATGCCCGTCTACAATGAGGCGGCCTTCATCCGGGAGATAATCAATCGGGTTCTGGCTGTGGACCTCGATAAAGAGCTGATCATCGTCGATGACGGCTCAACGGACGGGACCCAGGAGGTTCTCGGTGGGCTTGAGGACGAGCGCGTGAGGGTCATCTACCACTCGCGCAACATGGGGAAGGGGGCCGCCCTGAGGACAGGATTCAGGGAGTGCCGGGGCAACCTCGTGGTGGTTCAGGATGCGGATCTCGAGTATGACCCTGCGGAGCTTCCGATGCTCATGGACCCCATCGAGAGGGGGGTGGCCGATGTGGTCTACGGTTCCCGCCTCTCGGGGGGAAAGCCCCAGCGGGTCCACCTCTTCTGGCATAAGGTCGGAAACAGCTTCCTCACCCTGGTGACAAACATTCTCTTCAATACCACTCTCACCGATATGGAAACCTGCTACAAGATGTTCCGGGCGGATGTGCTGAGGGACATCCGGATTCGCTCGAATGACTTCACGGTCGAGCCCGAGCTCACGGCCAAGGTGCTGAAGAAGAAATGCCGTATCTACGAGATGCCCATATCCTACTACGGCCGCTCCTATAGCGAGGGGAAAAAGATAAGCTGGAAGCATGGGCTGGGAGCTCTATGGGCGCTTTTCAAATACCGCTTCATCGACTAAGCTCCCTCTCCCCCTTGAGCCCGCTTTTTAAATACCAGTCAAGCTGTCTCATGAATCCCCGTATGATTCTCACCTCCCGTTCATCCAGCCCCGACCGGCCCAAAAAGCGCCTTATGGCCCGTAGAATGTGGTCCGGGTTTTCGGGATGAAGGAAGCCGACCCTCAGCATGAGCTCCCTCATCTGGCTGTACATGGCTTCCTGACGCCCCAGCGGGGCCAGCCGCCTGGGCTCGGCGGGCGGAGGAGCCTCCGCCAGGAGGAAAAGCTCATAGCAAAGGATAAGCACCGCCTGGGCCAGATTGAGCGAAGGAGAGGCCGCATGGGAGGGGATGGTAACCCTTTCCTGGCAAAACGAGAGCTCCGCGTTGGAGAGGCCCCTGTCCTCTGGGCCGAAAACAAGGGCTACCTGGTTTTGCTGAGCGCGCTCAAGCAAGAGGCTTGCCCCTTCGCGAGGAAGGTTGGCGCGTGAGCCACCGCGGCGCCTCCGGCGGGAGGTTCCAACTGCATACCCTACATCGGAGAGGGCCTGGGGGAGGCTCTCGAAAAGTTCCGCCCCTCTCAGCACGTCCTCGGCCCCGCAGGCCATCGCCAGGGCTTCGGGCGCCAGAGGGTCAGCGGGTTCCACGAGCCTGAGATGGCAGAGCCCCATGTTCTTCATGGCACGGGCCACGGCGCCTATGTTGCCCGGCGATTTGGGCTTCAGGAGAACTATGTATAGATTATCGAGTGACCATGGAATCGCCAATTTCCCCCCCGAAGCTCACTCAAGTTTCAAGAGTGTACCGTGCTGCGCCCTCAAGCCTTTATTCATGGAATCCCCGCTTTCATGATTTGCAGCATGAGATGAGCCTTCTCATAGAAGGTTGACTGGGTTTCCCCCAAGCCGGGGGTCTGGAGGCACAGGACGAGAGGCCCCTTGCCACCCGGAAACGAATTCTATCCTGTATCCCAGGTTGTCTCAACCTGGAGCGAAAGACAGAAGTGGCGGTCGGCTCCCTTAGGGATGGCCGGCCCTTTCTCCTCTCTCTCGGGACTGAATCTGAGTTCATTATTGACTTCTAGCCCCTAAATCTATTAATTTGACATGAAATTTCTGGGGCAAGGTTTTTTGGCCGGAGTGCAAGCGGGCTTCTTGAGAGCTGGAGGAGCGTTTCATGTCCACACTGGAAGATCTATCTAGAGCCCTGGAGAGAGGGGAGAGGGACCGGGTCAAGACTCTGACCGAGCTGGCCCTGGAGGAAGGGCTAGGGCCGCGAGCGATTCTGGACGGCTCACTGGTTAAGACCATGGAGGAGCTGGGGATAAGGTTCAGCAACTGCGATATCTTCCTCCCCGAGCTCATGGCCGCGGCCACGGCAATGCATGCGGCGATGGGGGTTTTGAAGCCCCGCATGGAAGGTTCGGACATCAGGCCCGTGGGAAAGGTTGTCATGGGCACCATCAAGGGCGACATGCACGATATCGGAAAAAACCTTGTGGGAATGATGCTCCGGGGAGCCGGGTTCGAGATCATAGACCTGGGCGTCAATGTGCCGGCCGAAAAGTTCATCGCCAGCGCTAAGGAGCACGAGAGCGAGCTCATCGGCATCTCTGCACTGCTGACCACCACCATGCAGGAGATGGGCCGTGTGGTTGGGGTTATCAAGGACTCGGAGATAGGCTCCCGGGTAAAAGTGATGGTGGGGGGAGCCCCTCTGGACCAGGCGTACGCCGACAAGATAGGGGCTGACGGCTACGGAAAAGACGGTGGCATGGCCGTTGAGCGGGCCAAAAAGCTCATGGGCCTCTAGAACGACACTCGAAGAGGGAAAGCGTGACAATGGCCGAGATGACCCCAAGGGAGAGGGTTCTCACCGCCCTCAGCCATAAAGAACCCGATAGGGTTCCCCTGGACTTCGGCTCTACCGCTGTCAGCAGCATCGTTCAACAGTCTTATGAGGAGCTGAAAGCCTATCTGGGTATAGAAAGTGAGACCAAGATCCTTGGAAAGCAGGGCATGGTCGCGTGCGTGGATGAAAAAATCCTCAAGCGCTTCAAGGTCGACACCCGTTCTTTCAGTCTCGGCGCCCCCTCCCGATGGAAGGATGTCCCCCTTGAGGGCGATGCCTACCGGGACGAGTGGGGGATCAAGTGGCGGAGGCCTCCCGGCATGAACTCCTACTTTCACGAGAAAGGAGGTCTTGAGGAGGCGGATGGTACCATCCGGGAGATTGAGCGCTATCCCTGGCCCGACCCCACCGACCCGGGGCGCTACGAGGGGCTTGAGGAGAAGGCCCTTCACCTGCACGAGGGGACTGATTATGCCGTCGTCTTCCTACCCTCGGCCACTTTCTTCGCCGATTCGCAGTGGCTGAGAGGCTTTGAGAAGTTCTATACGGAGATGGTAACGAGTCCCTCCTTCATAGAGGCCCTGATGGACAAGGTTCTGGAGCTCAAGCTGGAGGTCATAGGGCGGGCCTTCGAGGAGGTGAAGGGCTATGTGGATGTGGTGATGATGGGGGATGACATCGGAGTCCAGAACGGCCCCATGATGAGCCCGGAGATGTACCGAAAGCTCCTGAAGCCCAGGCAGGCGCGCCTTATAGAGCACATTAAGAAGTGCTCGGGTGGCGCCAAGGTTCTCCATCATTGCTGCGGCTCGATTTATCACTTTCTTAAGGACTTCATAGAGATCGGCATTGACGCCATCCACCCCGTCCAGGTTTCGGCCAGGGATATGGGGGATACCAAGAAGCTCAAGAGGGAGTTCGGGGGTGAGCTCGCCTTCTGGGGGGCCATCGATACGGGAAGGGTTATGCCCTTCGGGACCACTGAGGAGGTAAGGGCTGAGGTCAAGCGCAGGATAGAAGACCTGGCTCCGGGCGGGGGTTACATCCTGAACTCCGTCCACAACCTTCAGGCTGAGGTGAAGCCCGAGAACGTCTGCGCCATGTTCGAGGCGGCTCTTGAGTACGGGTCCTACTCCTGAATCCCCTTGAGCAGTCCTCCGCTGGCTCCCGGCTTTTCCCCACTGTATAACCGAGAGGTCGCTCTCCTGAGCTCAAAGGGCCGCCCGAAATAAGAAAGACCGAGAAGGGAGATGGAAGCCTCAGATATCAGGGTCCCCCGGAGGTTCCCCTCACCACCAGTCCTCTTCCCGGGGGGTACGGACAGGCCGGCCCGAAAGCTGGCTCAGTTGGCTCGCCAGGGCGTCAATCCTCTCATCCGCCATTTGCAACTTCCGGGCGAGAGTGCTCGCCAGGTTTCGGTAGAGTTTGAGGCTCAGGTTGGGGCCCAGGGTCTCGAGCACTTCGTGGTCAATGGTTATGAGGAGGGTTTTGCCCTTGGCCGTGGCGGTGGCCGTACGGGGGGAACGGTTTACTATCCCTACCTCACCGAAACAGTGGCCGGCCCTCAAGAGCGCTAAGAACTCCTCATTGCCGCCGGCAGAGCGGGTAAGGATGACCGAGCCCGAGAGGATGAGGTAGAGCTTGTAGGAGATAGTTCCTTGCTTGAAAATAACCTCAAAGGGTTCATAAACCTTGCGGTCGCTGGCCTTGATGAGGTAATGAATCTCCTGCTCAGTGAAATCATCGAATATCTCATACCCCTTCAGGGTGTCCAAAAGTTTGGCCGCACCCTTACGGCGCTCCCTGGTCATCCTGCGCATCGCTTTTCGCCTCCTTGAGAGACCCAACTAAACCTCATGGTAAGATATTAACATATCATATAATGCCGAAGGGTGGAAAAGTAAATTCAGGCATCTTTTCTCATAAGATATGGTAAGAAAAGCGGTTATTCTGGATTGTGACCCCGGGGTCGACGATGCTCTGGCCATTGCCCTCGCCCTTGCCTCATCCGAGCTCAGGGTTCTTGCCATTACCACTACCCACGGTAATGCGCCCGCCGTTCAGGGGACTGAAAATGCCCTGCGCGTGCTAGAGGTATTGAGACGGACGGGACTACCCGAAAGGCTCCTCCCCCCTGTTTACCGGGGCTCTGCTTACCCACTAAAAAGAGCTCCAGGGACACTCAACCTCACTGCCCTGGATGTTCACGGCGGGGATGGTCTGGGAGGAATATCGAGGAAGCTGGACCGGGCGGGAAGGCCCCTCTATTCCCTACCCTCTTCGAAAAAGGGGCGAGAGGGAGCCATATCTGCACTTCTTCGGATAGCCGAGGGCGAGGGTAGGCGTTTGACCGTCATCGCCACCGGCCCTCTCACCAATCTGGCAAGAGCCCTCAGGGTTTCGGGGAGTCCTTTGAGGGGGGTCCGGGAGATAATCCTAATGGGCGGCACCGCCCTTGAGCCGGGAAACTCTTCCCCTGTGGCCGAATTCAATATCTTCTGCGACCCAGAGGCCGCCCGGGAGGTTTTCTCCTCGGGAGTCCCCATCACCATGGTGGGGCTTGACGTCACAAGGAAGGTCATCCTCAGGAGGGAGCACCTCAAGGGGGGAAGGGGTTTTTTCCGCTTCCTGAGGGAAATTACCCGTCACTACATGCGCTTTCACAGGGAGGCCCGGGGTGTGCGGGGCTGCTTCCTGCATGACCCCCTGGCCGTGGGCGTGGCCATAGACCCTTCCTTTGTGCGGCGCTTTCCACTCCGGGTAGAGGTGGAGACAGGAAGCGGCCCCGCCCGGGGCATGACGGTTGTGGAGAGAAGGAGCTGGCTTTCCCGGCCCTCCCCCCCGCCCCATACCCGGGTCTGCCTTGAGGTTCGGGCGGAGGGGTTTCTGAAATTTTTCCTCGGCCGTATGAGGGGGCTGGATGGCGGGAGAGGCTGAGGGACGGGTCACCGTCCTGGGCAGCGCCAATAGGGACCTGGTCATCCAGGTAGAGCGGCTCCCACGTCCGGGAGAGACCGTCCGGGGAGGTGGCCTTCAGGAGTTCTTCGGCGGCAAGGGAGCTAACCAGGCAGTGGCCGCAGCGAGAGCCGGTGCCCGGGTGGCCCTGCTGGCGCTCTTGGGCGGAGACCCTGCCGGCGCTCGCTACCGACGTTGCCTGCGCTCTGAGGGTATAGAGAGCTGGGGGCTTGGCCGGGTTTCAAGCGCCCCCACGGGACTCGCTCTTATCCTTGTGGATAGGCGCGGCCAAAACCAGATAGCCGTGGTACCAGGCGCCAACTCCCTGCTTACTCCGGATTGCCTGCATGCCTTGAGGGGCAAGAGGGCTTGGGGGCGGGTGCTTCTTGTCCAGCTGGAGATACCTCTTCCTACGGTTGAAAGGGCGCTTAAGGATGCCCGGACCTCTGGAGCCCTCACCGTCCTTAACCCCGCCCCAGCGGCCAGGCTGAGCCCGAGGGTTCTCAGACTGGTTGACTTCATCCTTCCTAACGAGGTGGAGGCGGAGGTTCTGACAGGTGAGCACATTCTCTCTCTCAGGGAAGCTAAGAAGGCCTGTCGGAAGCTCTTGGAGCTGGGTCCCAGGGCGGCTATCATCACCTTGGGCGGGCGGGGGGTCGTATATCTTTCAGAGGATGAGGAAGGCTCTTTGGCGGGGCACCGGGTCAAAGGAGTGGATTCTACGGCTGCTGGAGATGTTTTTTGCGGGGCTCTGGCTGCAGCTCTGGCGCGGGGAGAGAGCCTGAAGGAGGCCCTTGGCTTGGCAAATGCCGCCGCCGCACTCTCCGTTACAAGACAGGGTGCACAGCCCAGCATTCCTCGACTCTATGAAATATTGGGCTTTCTCGGAAAGGAAGACACGAGGCATAAAAGAGCCCCTTCGGGCTAAAAACATGTTGACTTTTCAAAAGGAAGAGCATAACTTAATAAAAAAATAAAATCCGATGGTTCCCCATGCCTGCCAGGCTCGAATTTCCCGTTTTCCGGCAAGCTCCCTAATTCCCACTAGCTGGCACGGGAAGAGAGCATCCCTTCTGCTGGGGGAGGGGTTCCCTGGAGTAGGCCTTCAGAAACTCTCTTTAAGGAGTGATGGGAAATGGATTGGGATGAGTTCAGGCAAAGGAGGCGCAGTGGTCCCGGAGGCCAGGGACCCGAATTTAAGATGCCCGAGTTCCGATTACCAAAGATGAGGATACCCGGAAGCCTCGTGGCAATCATCGTCATCGGAATCTGGATGGCCACGGGTATTTACTTTGTCGGGCCCGATGAGCGGGGGGTGATCCTTCGCTTCGGCAAGCTCAATCGGGTCACCATGCCCGGCCCACATTATCGTATACCTTGGCCGATAGAGCAAAAATTTACCCCCAAGGTGACCGAGGTGAAGCGGCTTGAAATAGGGTTCCGCACCATAGACCCGGGCCCGCCGGCCCGCTACCGGGATGTGCCACCGGAGTCCCTCATGCTAACGGGCGATGAGAACATAATCGACCTGGACATCATCGTCCAGTACCGCATCTTGGACGCGTTCAAGTACCTCTTCAAGGTGAGGAACCCCCATGAAACCGTGCGCTTGGCGGCTGAGGCCTCACTCAGGCAGGTAATCGGCAGCAAACCCATCGATGAAGCGCTCACGGTGGGCAAGTTCAAGATCCAGGAGGATACCAAGCAGCTCCTGCAAAGCATCCTCGATAAGTATGAATCCGGCCTTCAGGTGGTGGCTGTCCAGCTTCAAGATGTCAGTCCGCCCCGGCAGGTGATAGACGCCTTCAAGGATGTGGCCAGTGCGAGAGAGGATAAGAATCGGCTCATCCGTGAGGCGGATGGTTACCGGAATTCCATCCTGCCCGAGACCAGGGGCAGAGTGGCCCGCATAGTAAACCTCGCTCTGGGTTACAAGAAGGAGAAGATCCTGAAAGCCGAAGGAGATGCCGCCCGCTTCAAGAATATCCTTGCCGAATACCTCAAAGCCAAGGACATTACCCGTACCCGCCTCTATCTGGAGACCATGGAAGAGATCCTCCCCGGCATAGAGAAATTCATCATGGAGCCGGGCTCTGCCAGCAGGGGGGTCCTGCCCATCCTGCCGCTTGGCAGGGGCGACATGGGTTTGGGTAAAGGCCAGGGACGTTAGGGGGGAGGTGAGTCTCATGTCAAAGAAAATAATCATTATTCTGGTGGCGGTCATCGTGGCCATCATCCTCAGTAACGCCGCCTTCTACACCGTGAGCGAGAGGCAGCAGGTCGTCGTCACCCAGCTGGGAAAGCCTGTCAGAAACGTGCAGGAGCCGGGCCTCTATACCCGAGTCCCCTTCGTGCAGCAGCTCCACTACTTCGACAAGCGGCTTCTGGAATACGATTCTTCCCCGACCGAGATCATCACCACGGACAAGAAAACGCTCGTGGTCGACAACTTCTCCCGCTGGAGGATCGCGGACCCATTGCTCTTCCTGCAAACAGTTCGCAACGAGGCAGGAGCCCAAGCCCGCCTGGACGATATCATTTACTCAGAGCTTAGGGTGGACCTGGGCCTTACGACCCTTCTTGAAATTGTAGCCACAAAACGGGCTGAGCTCATGCAGAAGGTCACTGAGCGCAGCAACGAGAAGGCCAGAGAGTACGGCATCGAAATAGTGGATGTGCGCATCAAGCGCGCCGACCTCCCCCCTGAGAACGAGAAGGCCGTCTTCGGCCGGATGGAGGCCGAAAGGAAGCGCATCGCCATGCAGTACCGCTCCGAGGGCAAGGAGGAGGCCCAGAGAATCCGCTCCCTCACTGATAAGGAGCGCATCGAGCTTTTGGCCGACGCCTACAAGCAGGAGCAGGAGATAAAGGGCGAGGGCGATGCCATGGCCGTGAGGGTTTACGCAAAGGCCTACCAGCAGGACCCCGAGTTCTACGCCTTCTTGCGCACGCTCGATGCATACAAGAAGGCTCTCAAGGACAAGGCCACCCTCTTCCTGCCTCCGGAGTCGGAATTCCTGCAGTTTTTGAACAACCAGTTCGGAAGCGATAGGAAGAAGGACTGAAGAGAAGGAAAAAAGAGAAAGGACTCTCCTCGGGCCGGGCTTCAAAGCCCGGCCCATTTTTTATAACCTTTTGATTTTTAAGGACTAAAATTTTTTAAAATTTCCTCTAAAGTTCTCACCATTTCTGCCGATATAAAAGACGAAAAGGGATGATAGCATCTTGAAGAAGCTTTTCCTGTCATGCAAACTCTGTTCGGAATAACCGACTCAGGAGCTTTCAGGGTTCAGGCTGCCCTCCTCAAGAAATCCGTGGCCTCCCCTCTTATCAGGAGCCTGAGGGAGGGCCCAAGGTTGAGGCAGGGAGAAGACCTCATTCGCCCCGGCCTGAACTCGGGTGTAAAAACGATGGCTATGGGGGATGAGATAGCCTCAAAGCTCTCAAACCTGGACTCCTCAGGCGTCAGGTATGCTCTCCATAAAGGCATCAGCACCCAGACCCTTATCTCCTCCTTTGAGGGCCCCGACATCGGCTTGAGCGCCGAGAGCCAGATCTTATTGACTCAGGCTCCCTATGCCCAGAGAGCGGCTGCCACGGCCGTAGACATTTTCATCTGAGAGCAACTCCTTCCCTCTCCCCCAAGAAAAGGGCCTCTCTGCCGGACTTCAGTCGAGCATACCTCCCTTGGACAGGCGTGCGCTAAGGCTCATGGTTGCACTAGAAAAACCGGGCTCTCAAATTTTTTGAAAATTCTGCCCCTTTACTCACTTGACCATGGCTCTCAGTCGTGATAAGCGATGGGCGTTATTGTCTCAGCTTCCGGTTTTCCCATTGGGCTAAAGGATTAAGGGAAACAAAGTGATAGTTGATGAACCTTCGGGTTGGGGATTCAGTTCCTTGCTAATCGCTGGGGGTCTCCTCTTCTTGGCCCTCTTGATTTTCTGGTGTCTTATCCCGTTCGCTCTTCTCGGAATCAGGCGAAGGCTCGGTCGCATCGCCCGAATCCTTGAGGAGATTAGGGATGAGGGGAGGGTGAGGGACTACGAACGCCTTTTCGGAAGAGCTGGAGTTCCTCCCGCAGAAAGGGGAGGTAGGGGGGCCCACACGGTTGAGCGCCTATTCGACGAGCTAAGGAGGCTAATGCGGGGGCTTTCACCCCGGCTTCGGGAAAAGGTGATCGACAGCCGAAATATCGAGTTCACCTTTTCCCAGGGCGAGAGGTCGAGCCCTATCGCCAGCGCCAGTTTGAAGGAGGGGTGGTTAGAGATAAGCTTTGACCTGAAAGCGCTCACCCGGAGCTTTCCGACCTTCGAGGAGAAGGAATTTGAGCGCTGCATGTGGATGCTTCTCCATGGAAAATATGGATTCTTTGTCCAACGCCCTCCAGACGGCTCCGGGCTCATCCTCCATCTCGAACCTCAGGCCAAGGCTAACCTGGAGCTTCTTTTGGGTATCCTACAGGAAAAAGTTCTTGACAGGCTGCCCTCCTGAGACCCATGGCCCTTGAAGGGCAATTATGCTGGAATAAGAAGACATTGTGCGCGTTTAAATGAATTAATGGTGTTTTCTTATCCCGAAGCCAAGAATTTTACTCTTATTCCTTTTTTCGCGTTCAGAAGGCTTATTGACAAAGCTTAGGGCGCTTGCTAGCCTTCTTTCCCCGGTTTTTGACTCGTCAGGGGGAAGGTGAAATCGGGTATTCCCTCAGCTCCCGGGAGGGGCGATGTCTAAATCTTCTAAGGTCTTGAAATTGACGGCGGCTTGTAGGGCGGGGCGTCAAAAGATACCCTTCATGAAGGACATCTTCACTCTGCCTGCGTCGTCCAAGGAGAGGCCCGCCCTTCTGGGCACCAAGTGCATGGCCTGTGGAGATGTCTTTTTTCCAAAGCGAGGCTCATGCCCAGACTGCGGTACGCCCGACCACATCAAGGAGATACGCCTGAGTTCGCGTGGAATCCTCGACAGTTTTACCATCACCCGTTCTTCCGGAGAGGAGGGGGCTTCGCCCAGGGTTTCTGGTTACGTGCTCTTGCCAGAAGGTTTGCGGGTCAGCTCTGTTATCACCGGCTGGGGAGACAAAGAGGAAAACCTGAAGACGGGAATGAGGGTGGAGCTGGTGCTGGAGAAAGTGGGGGAGGATGAGGACGGCAATGAGCTCATAGGCTACAAGTTTAGGCCTTTGGCTAAAAAGGCCAAAAAGACTGCTGAGAGTGGAAAGTCAGAGGTCATGCCTGAGGGCAAGAAGCCCAAGGCTAAAAAAAGAAAGCAGGGGCTAAAGGCACCTTAAAAGCCTAAGGCGGCGCTTCCAGCAAAAGACTTCACGTCGAATTCAGCGTCCTTCGGGTTCCCCATTTGCTATAATTTGAATGTGAGAAGGGATTTCTATCCAGCAAGAGGAGAGCGCGAGACGACACCCCGTTGTCCCGAAGGCGGACAACTCACCCCTAAATTCTGCCCCAGCTGTGGAAACCCCCTCAGCTCCAGACATGTCGATGGCAAGGAGAGACCTTCCTGTGGGGAATGTGGCTTTGTTATTTTCCAGGACCCCAAGGTGGTCGTCGGAGTGGTGGCATCAGAGGAAGGGCGGGTCCTGCTTGTGAAGAGGGGATGGGGGAGCAGGGAGGGGACCTGGACCTTCCCTTCGGGATACGTAAACCTTGGGGAGGAGGTAGAGGAGGCTGCCCGCAGGGAGGCCCTCGAGGAAGCAGGGGTGGAGGTGGAGCTTGACGGGCTCCTGGGGGTTTACTCTGGAGGGGGGCGCCCCATGGTTCTCGTGGTCTATGCCGCAAAGCTGAAGGGAGGCGAAGCCCGACCGCCCAATGGGGGCAGGGGAGAGATAAGCGAGGTTAGTTTTTTCAGCCCTCCCCATTGGCCAGAGCTTTCGTACCCGTTTGACCGAAAGGCCCTGGATGACTGGGCCAGGCGCTATGGTGGAAAGTGACAACGCAGGTGGATGATAGCTTCGTGCTGGCCGCGTTGGAGGATCTGGCTTCAAAGCTTGGCCTCCGCCTGGTCTATGCCGAATTTGGGGAAAATGAGCTGCCGATTCGGGGAGGACGCTGCCGCCTGAAGGGAGAGGAGCTCATTCTTCTGGACTGCTCGGCTGCGCCCAGGGAAAGGATAGAGCTGTTGACCGAGGTACTGAGGGGCGTTCCCATTCAGGGCTTTTACCTCCCCCCTGCTGTACGAAGCCTCCTTGAGGTGGAGGAGAGCTCTCGCGAGAGGGACCTCAGATGAGAAGGCCCCTCATCGGAATCACCTGCAACCTCAAGGCCAAGGGCGCACCTGAGTACGGGACAAAAGGGGAAGTGCACCTCCTCAAGGAGCCCTATGTGAAGGCAGTCCTCAAAGCAGGGGGTCATCCCCTTCTAATCCCGGCCCAGGATGACCCGGAGGCTATACCATTCCTATTGGACCTCTTTCATGGTCTCGTGGTCTCCGGAGGAGGGGACGACGTCCACCCGAGCTTCTACGGTGAGGGGTCCCACCCCCATCTCGGGGAGACCTATCCCAAGCGAAATGCCTTCGAGGTCGCTCTGGTTAGGGAAGCCCTGCAAAGAGACCTTCCCCTGCTGGGCATTTGCGGCGGACATCAGGTGCTCAACGTGGCTGCCGGCGGCAGCCTCATCCAGGACATACCTTCCCAGCTCAATGGTTCCCTGTGTCACCGTCCCACCGACGGGTCCCGCGACTACGAGTACCACGACGTCCTCTTCGAGGGCTCCTCGCGCCTCGCGGACATAGCAGGGACGGGAAGAGCCCGGGTCAATAGCTCCCATCATCAGTGTGTGAAGACGCTGGCTCCTGGCTTCAAGGCGGCCGCCCTAGCCGAGGACGGCGTGATAGAGGCTATCGAGGGGGAGGACTTCCGGTTCGCCGTGGGGGTCCAGTGGCATCCCGAGGTTCTTTACGGGAAGGAACCCACATCGACCAGGCTCATAGAGGCTTTCCTCAGGACCGCCCTCGACGAGAGAAAAGCCTGCTAAACTCCCGGAGAGGTTCTTTCCCTCTTGCGAGCCGCGCTCAGGCTCCCTCTTGAAATTTTCCCGATATCAATTCAGTTGTAGTTTCCGAACTCAGCTATGGCTTCCATCATGGCGAGGATGTTCTCGGGAGGCACCTCCGGCTGAATGTTATGGATGGAATAGGGGATGTAGCCCACGGGGCCCAGCTGTTTGAGCTTCCTTTCCACCTCCTCACGGACCTCTTGGGGGGTTCCGAAAGGGAGCACCCTCTGGCTGTCTATGCCTCCCCAGAAAACGATCCGGCCGCCGAACCTCTCTTTCAGGCTTTCGGGCTCCATTCCCCGGGCGGAAGTCTGCACGGGGTTGAGGATATCAAGACCCATCTCGATGAAGTCCTCTATGAAGGGGGCGACCGAGCCGCAGGAATGAAAAAAGAGGGCGGCACCTGTTAGGGAGCGGACCTCACTGAAGAATCTTTCCTGGTAAGGCTTGATCAGGCGGCGGTACATCTCAGGAGAAATGATGGTCGATTCCTGCATCCCCAGGTCATCGGCAAAGGCGACGATATCGACAAGGTCGCCCACGGCCTTGAGTAGCACCCTTGCCCGCGCGAGATTATGCTCCACGATGCCCTCAAGCAAGGCCTCTGCGAGCCTGGGCTCTTTGGCGAGAAAGAGGAGCCAGTTGGCGAAGCCAGTGAGCCTTTGCCCCTGGGCGAAGAGGCGCGAGGGGAGACTAAGAACGA
Organism: uncultured bacterium; assembly: GCA_964575845.1. Classification (GTDB taxonomy): domain Bacteria; phylum UBA8248; class UBA8248; order UBA8248; family CAZNSX01; genus CAZNSX01. The sequence goes on from CAZNSX010000002.1 coordinate 306,152, forward strand.
GTGCCCTCTCGGATGTCTCTCTTAGTTTTTTAACCTCATCCCTCAACTCCTCAAGCCCCGCGCGAGAGGGCTCGGGCCAGGGATATTCCTCCACTTCCTTTATCGTGAGATCCAACTCACCCAAGGGATTCCTCACCACATAGTAATGGCCCCGGGGAGGCTTCCTCCAATGGACCCCCCAGGTATCGGTGAACTCCTGCTCCCCGTCATCCTCCTCTGGCCTGTAAGGTCTTACCCCTTCGTGACCTCCCTCTGGGGGCACAATGAGGGTAAAATCGACATTAAAACGATCTAGCACATCGGGATGTGGCCGCGCGATCATGGCCCTCCTGCTCAAAAACTCCGTGGGCGAGTCAACCCCGAGCTTCTCCTTGAGGCGCTCATAGGCATAGATGTTGACCCCCGTTTGGGGGGTTCCAGCGAAATCTATGGGCACCCGGTCAGGTACTTCTCCCTCAAGAAGGGCTCTCAGGCGTTCTCTTGCTCCTGGGGCCATGCTATTCTCCTCCCGTGAAATAGGAACCAAAGCCGCTAAAGGCGGACCCGAGCGTCCAGGGCTGCGTGGCCTGGACATGCCGCTTCCCCTGCGCCCTCAAAATTTGGGATGCGGCCCCAACTGCCAGGAAAGCGGACGACCCCCTCCTCCTCAAGCCGCCGCCAGATCATTTCCCTCAGCTCGGCCTTGGTCATGGCTCCCTCCCACTGAGCCTTCCTGAACACCCGGCAATTATTATCATAGCATCGATCTCCCGGGCTTTAAATTCCCGGAAAGGGGAGGTTGTGAATACTACTTGAATCAGATGGGCTTTATTTTTTGGCTTCCCTTAGTCATGAAATCTCTGGTTGCCCTAAACCCCTTTGGGTTTCTCATTCGGATTCTATCTGCAGGTGGGGGGGATTTGCCCATGAAAGAGGACCTTATCCCCCTCTTGAACCGCAAAGACGGCGGTCCCTACATAACCACCGGCATAGTGGTGACAAAGGATGAGAGGGGCGGGCGCAATGCCGGCGTATATCGCCTCATGTATCGCACGTCCAGGGAGACGGGCATAGACCTGGTCTCCCCCTCAGACCTCCGCTCATCTACCAGAAGTCCCTTGATGAGGGGAAGGCTCTTCCGGTGGCCCTCACCTTCAGGGTTCAGGCGGATGAGGACATCATGATTCTCTCGGGCGCGCGGGGAAAGCACCCGGACCCCAGCCTGAAAGCCTCAAAGCTGCCCAGGGGCTCCCTTCCCACCACGGTCAAGATAGGAATGGATGCGACCATCCCCGAAGGGGTTGACATGGGAGATTATGAGATGGCGGAGTATGCGTTCAGGGAGGAGGTGAGGCGGAGGATCACTCCTGAGAGGGAAGGGCAAAGAGGCTCTCCCTGGGCTTCGGGCGTAAGCGCAGGAGCAGGGCCTGGCTTATCGGCCTCGCGAGAAGCTCTTTTTTCACCCCCGAGAGGTCAAGGCGGGAGCGGATGAGCTGGTGTATGACCCCGAAGGAGTCTTCCTCATTGACTGTTACCGCTCCCACAAGCACGCCCTCCCTGAAGCAAAGCTTTCGGTATCTTCCACGGGAGAGGTTCTTCCTGATGTGAAACTCAAGACCTTCCCCAGCTATCGTCTCGCCTATGGCAAAAGCCGTCCCGTTGAAGAAATTAAAGGCCCGGCGCAAGAGCCCGCCCTCATAGGGCCTAGGCAGGCCCACCATCCCTAGTCCCGCTACCCGGCCCTGCTCCGCCGCATCCGAGAGAATGGGGAGGAGCCGCTTCGCGCCGGTGAAGAAGTCGGGTGCCTGAGCTACATCGCCCGCCGCGAAGATGTCCTCGGCACTCGTTCGCATGTACTCATCCACGAGCACGCCCTCGTCGATATCAACACCGCTTCCCGAAAGGAAACCTACCCGGGGCTTCATGCCCACAGCCACAACAAGGGCCGCGAAACCCTGGAGTACCTCCCCGGAGCTCAGGGTCAGGGTGAGCCCTCCTTGCTCCCTCTGGACCGCCCTCAAGGTGGAGTTCTTGAAAACCTCGAGCCCTTTTTCCCTGAAGGCCGTTTCCACGATGGAAGCTGCCTCCTCATCGAAGTGCAAGGGAAGCAGGTGCGTCTCCCTCTCCACTACCGTTACCCTCACGCCCCGGTCCATCAGGGCGAGGGCCACCTGGAGGCCAATGAGCCCGCCTCCCAGCGTGGCTACCCGCTCGCCGGGCCGAGCCATGGGCAAGAGACGTTGGTTATCCGCCATCGTCCTGAAGGTAAAGACAGCCTCTGAGTCAAGGCCGGGAATGGCGGGAAGTATGGGCTCGACGCCTGTGGCGATGAGGAGCTTGGTATAAGGCAAGACCTCTCCGCCTTCGGCGAGGATCTGGTGCCGGGTGGGATCCACGGATACTACACACGTGCCCGTTAGGAGCTCTATCCTTGCTTCCTTGAGCTCTTTTTCCTCCAGGAGCTTGATGCTCTCGGGAACCATCCTCCCCGAGAGAAGGTGGTGGAGTGCCGTGGGACAGTAGGGAGGGGATGTCTCCTGGGTTATCATAGTCACCCCGGCTTGTGCGTTAGCCTTGAGCATGGCCCTTAGGGCACTTACCCCGGCAGCGCTTGCACCTATGATGAGGCGCCCCTCTCCTGCAAATGCTCCAGAACGGGCAAAAGACATTTCTCTCAAGGCTCCTCTAAGACCGCGTAGCCCCTTGACATTAGGCGAGAGAAGGCTCCCGCCCCAAACGCCTCCGTTGGAACATAAGCAAAGACGCCATGACCACAAAGCCCAAAAGGTCTGTGAGGGGCGAGCGATGTAAGAGCGAAAGGGCGACCAGGAAGAATATGACCTGCTCTGCCCATCCAATTCTGGTCAGGAAATAGCCCGATACAGCAGCGGCTAGGCACACCACCCCCACAGCCGCCGTGAAAATATACCAGATAGTCATCCAGCTCGGGGCAACCAGCAAGAGGGAGTTGTTGAAAACAAAAAAGTAGGGCACGAGAAAGCCTGCGAGCGCGTACCGGAACGCCAGCCAGCCCGTCTGCCATGGGTCAGAATCCGCTATGGGAGCTGCGGCATAGGCGGCCAGTGCTACCGGGGGAGTCACGTTACATATGATGGCGAAAAAGAAGACGAACATATGGGCTGCGATAGGGTTTACGCCCAGCTTCTGGAGCGCGGGGGCGCCCAGCGTGGCGACGATGATATAAGCTCCCACTGTGGGCATTCCCATTCCCAGGACTAATGCCGCTATCATCGTGAAAAAGAGAGCTATGAGCAGGTTACCGCCCGAGAGAAGCCTGATCAGGTCTGTCAGGCGCATCCCAAGGCCCGTGATGATGATGAGGGACACGATGACGCCAGCGCAGGCAGAGGTCACACCCACGGACACCACACTCCGCCCACCACGCTCGAGCGCAGAAAGCACCTTCAGCGGCTTCAGGTTGACATCCTTCATGAAAGCGGTCATGAGGATAGTGACACCGGCCGCGTAGAGCCCGGCCAACTTGAAGGGCTGGCCCAGGAGCAGTAGCACGATTATTAGGGTGAGCGGTATGAGAATCAGGACTTTTCGCTTGAAGGAGGAGACGATGATGGTGACGACTATGGCGTAGAGTCCGGCTATCATGGGCGTGTAGCCCTGAAGGAGGAAATAGACAATAGTGAAAACCGGAGCCAGCATGACCCAGCCCTGGCGCAGGACACGCCCCAGGGATGGGAGCTCTTCCCGAGGAAGGCCCCTCATGCCGGCCCTCTGGCACATGAAGTGCACGACCATTCCCACGGAGAAAAAATAGAGCAGGGCCGGGACCAAAGCCGCCCGCATGACGGCCACGTAGGTTATGCCCAGGATGGCCGAAATGACAAAGGCCGAGGCCCCCATGACGGGAGGCATTATCTGGCCCCCTGTGGATGCTGCCGCCTCAACCGCTCCTGCCACCTCAGGCCGGTAGCCCATCCTCTTCATGAGAGGGATCGTGAAAGAGCCGGTGGTCACGACGTTGGCGGCCGAGCTTCCTGAAAGGGAGCCGATGAAAGTGCTGGACGCAACGGCTACCTTGGCCGGACCTCCCGAGTGGTGACCTGCCACAGAGTTGGCCAGCTCAATGAAGAAGCCGACGGCCCCGCTTTCCTCCATGAAGGCTGAGAAGATAACGAAGATGATGATGAAGGTGGAGAGCACTCCCAGGATGATTCCATAGAGGCCGTCCGTGGCCATGAAGTTGAGGGTGATGATCTCCTCCACGGAGAATCCGGCATGGGCGATGGCTGTGGGGAAGAGGCGGCCGTAGAGGGCATAGAAAAAGAACAGAAGCGTCAGGACGACCATGGGCAATCCCACGGCCCGGCGGGTGGCTTCCAGCACGAGGAGCAGGGTGGCTGCGCCCAAGAAGAGGTCTAGGCCGGTGGGCTCCGCTGCTCGGATGAGCATCTCCTCGCTGTTGTAATAGATGTAGACGCCTACGGCGACCATCAGGGCCGCAAAGCCCAGGTCCAGGGCTATGGACCAGGGTCGGTCCCCCCGCTTTTTGCTCAAGGGATAGGAGAGGAACACCAGCACAAGGATGAAGGTGAGGTCTGTGGCGCGCTGGAAGTAGGCTTCGAGGACGCCGAAGGCGGAAGTATAGAGATGGAAAACGGCGAAGATAACGGCTATTGCGCCGGCCGCCCGCCGCAAGGGTAGCAGGGCATCCTTGCTGCGGGAAGCGGATGCGATTCTTCCCGGGCTATCCTCGGGGCGAGTCTCCCGGTCGGTCATGGAACCTCTTTAGGAAGGCTGATATCGATATATAGCGGGAAATAAAAGAGGGCCGCCCCTAGGCGGCCCTCCCGATTTCTATCAGACCTCCCTCCCCCTTAGGGTAACTTCACCCCTTTCTCGCGGAAATACCTGGCCGCTCCTGGATGGAATGGGATGGGCATCCCTTCGGTTGCGTTCTTATAGCTCATGCCCTTGAGCCAGTCAAGGTCCTTGAAGGCTCCGGGGTTATCGTAGATGGCCTTGGTGATCTTGTAAACCAGGTCTTCGGGGAGGTCCGCCCGGCATATTAGAACATCGAGGTCGCCCAGGGTCCACGCGTCCTCCTTCTGTCCCTTAGAAATCCCGGCTGGGACCTTTACCTTCACATAGCCGGGGTACTTCTTTATTATTCCGTCCAGAACTTTATCTTCTACCGGCAGTACCCTGACCGGGAAGGCCGTCTCGATCTGAGAGATGAGAGGGTTGGGAAGGGGCTGGGCCAGCTGGATGACGTCCACCTGCCGGTCCTTCATGAGGAGCACCGCATCGCCCCAGTCCACGTGGTGAACCTTGCCCCCGGCTTCCCTAATCTTATCGAAGGAAAGGCCATGGGCCTCAAGGAGGCGGGCATATGCCTGAGTGGAGCCCCACCCCATCTTGCCGGCTGTGGTGCGCTTTCCCTTGATGTCGTAAAAGCTCTTTATGGGGCTGTCGGCTGGCACCGTGATCTGGAATGCCGAGAGATAATAGGCGCCGATAGCGCGGATATTGCGGTAAGGCTTTTTGAAGGCACCGCGGCCATGCCATGCCTCGCCCGTGGTGGCGCTATAGGTGAAGCCCAGGTCTACCTTTTTCTGCTCCATATTCTTAACATTGGTGATGGCGCCGCCCGTGGTAACAGTAGCGGTAACGCCGGGCACCTGGAAGTTTATGACGCTCGCCGTCATGGCCATGGTGGGAAACCATGCGCCGCCCAGGCTCGAGGCGCCCACCTTGAGGAATACCTCCTCGGCCGCAGCCGCTCCTGTGGTGGTCATGGGGGCCAGAGCGAGAGTCATAGCCGCCAGGATGGAAATAATTAGAAAGCTTCTCCTCTTACCCATCGAAAATCCCCCCCTCTTGGCGGTTCAAAAGCCGGATCAATATTTTTGTAGAGCTTCACAAACTTACGGCTAAGAGTATCCCTCCAGTGACATCCCCCCTTTCGAGAGCTCTTAAGCCCGTGCGCAAATTAGTTCCCTTTCCCTCCCTTAGAGGGGCCCTCGGGAGTGGGGCCTTCATACTTTGAACTGGAAAAATGGCTGAAACCGTAAGCCCTTCGTAAAGACCCTTTAATAATAGGTTTCTTCGCACTACCTGTCAAAAAGTTTGTGAGCCCCAAGCTCTGAATGACGGAGCTCTCAAAGTATTCCGATTAAGGCGGGACGAAAGCAAGACGTGTCAAGGGAGAGAGCATGGTCCACCTCAGCCAGGAGCCGCTTCTTATCCTCCGGGATCTTCCCCCCGATGTTCCAGTAGTTAGAGATGTGGTCGCTCAACAACTCAAACGGGCCCTTTAGGCTCTCGATGAGGAGTCGGGTCTCGGCAAGGGCCTCATAGGGGGAGAGGAGCCTGAAGGTACGCTTATGGTATGCATCCCAAACGGGAGTCCCCGGCCTCGGGACCAGAGTGCGGAGCCTCACAAATCGGGGAAGGGCCAAATTCAGGACCCGTGCACTTTCGAGGGCATGGGAGCGGCTCCCCTCAGGGCCGTCGAGGCCGATGATGATATAGGCGCTCAGCCCGATGCCAGCCTCGCGGCAGAGTTCCCCGGCCGTAACCTCATCTTCAGGACTGAAGCCCTTGTGTATCTTCTGCAGCAGCCCGCCATCACCCGTCTCAAAGCCCGAGTGGATGCGGTCGAGGCCGGCCTCCTTGAGGCGCTTGAGCCCTTCCAGTTTTTTCCTCACGATGAAGCGCGCCGAGCCGTAGAGGGTCACCCGCTCAAGCCTCGGAAAAAGCTCCCGCGCAAAGCCGATTATCTCGGTCAGGGCCTCCGTCTTCACGCAGAGGGTGTTCCCGTCAGGGAAGAAGATGGTCTTGACGGAGGGGCCGTAAGAATGCCGGGCCATGAGGAGGTCTTCCTTGACCTCCTCAATGGGTCTTATCTGGAAATCGACACCGGTATACATGCCGCAGAAGGTGCAGCGGTTATGGGGGCAGCCGATGGTGGCCTGGATGAGCAGGCTTCCCTCCTCGCTTGGGGGCCGATAGAGGGGTTGATGATATCGCATAAAAATCCTGGGGATTCAGGAAAGAATAGCTTTAAGGGAGAGGTCGAGGCCGGGGACATGGTCAAACTCCACGAGCTGGTCGGGCTCTATCCACCGGGCCTCCAAGCTCTCCCAGTCGAGCCTCACTCTTCCCTCATCCACCTCGAAGAGGAAAGGATGCACTACCCAGCGCCTTCCCAGCTCCGCGTCAATGACCTCGAAGGGTTGCCCCTCCCTCACGAGGCGGGCGTTCTCTACGCCCACCTCCTCCCTAATCTCAATCCTCGCCCGCTCAAGGGGGCTAGGGTCGCCGGGCTCCAGATAGCCCGAAATCCCCGCCCATTTTCCCCCATAGGTCCCTACCCGGTCGCTGCGACGAAGAATGAGAACTTTCCCCCTTAGGCTAAGAAAGGCGGTCACTACCCCGCGCGTCTCCATCGTACTTCAGGCTTGAGAGCCTTCGGGCGCTTTCCCCCTAAGGAAGCTCTCCCTGGCCTCCCTGGCCAGTTCCTCCACCTCATTTTCCTCCAGACCCAGAAGCTCCCGGGCTTCGCTCAGAACGACCTCCCGGGTAAGGGAGGCGAAGTTACGGTAAAACTCTTCCTCAGCTTGTTCCATGACCTCCTGGCAGAAGGATGGGACCCAGGTGAGGAGGTGTTCCCGGAGGAAGGCCTTCTGGAGTTCAAGGCGCTTCTCCGCTCCCTCGCGGTCACCCTTCTCCCAACGCTCGGCCTCCTGGGCACTCAGGCGGCTCATGAGCTCAAGCTCTACGGAGAGGTGGTCGGGCATACCGGTGAATTTCTCCCCCAGGTCGAAGCCGCATTTTCGGAAAAACTCCAGGGCCTCTACCGTGGAATCGCCCCAGTACCTTTCCTCACCCCGCTGAACGCTCTCATAGGGGTTTATGTGGGGGCCGGGGCCGAGGAAGAGGCCGGTGTACTCAATGGCCAGCCTTTCGAGGAGTTCCTCCTCTCGGGCGTCCCTGAAGTTCTTGCTGAAGGAAAGCCCCAGCTCTTCCAGTACCTCGAGGAAATCCGGAGCTCTAAGCTGACTCAGGAGGGAGGCCGCGGGCTCCTTGAGATAGACCGAGGAAAGAAGTCCGTAGACCTGGCTCCTCCTCTGGGCCAGCTCTATCTTCTGGGCATCACCCTTTCGCTTACTCACCGAGAGTCCTCCTCACGGGGAACCTATCAATAAAACCACAATCGACCCCCCTTGGCAATCCCTCACAAAAAATTAGGGGGAGCCCCCCCTGGGCTCCCCCTAATCTACTTTTTCAGCCTTTCTCAGGCTTTCTCCACCGTGACTACCGTATCCATCCAGGCCTGCTGGCCGCTGATGAGGTCGGGCACATTGGGGATGACCCAGTTGGGGTGCTCCCCGTGATCCGTCCACCAGGGCACCTCTCCCTTCACCTCGGGGAATACGGGCTTGCCCGAGGCGTAACGGCCGTAAACCCAATGGCCGCAATGGTGGGAGATGGCAACGACTCTGGGATGGACCCCGGAGGTTACCCTCGCCCTGGTGACGATCTCGCCTATGGCTGACTTGACCCGGATCTTATCCCCATTCTTTATGCCGCGGGCGGCGGCCGTCTGGGGATGGATCCAGGCCGGGTTGGAGTGAAAGACCTCCGAGAGCCACTTGCAGTTCTGGGTGCGGGAGTGGGTCTGGACGTTCACCTTGAATGTGGTCAGGTGAAGGTCATCCTTCCCCATCCCCTGGTGGCGTTTTATGGGGAGGTAGGAGGGAAGGGCGGGAAAGCCCTTCTTCTCGAGGAACTCAGAGTAGACCTCAAACTTGCCCGATTTGGGTATCTTATCGGGGGTGAAACCCTTGTAGGCCACCCCGTCTATCATCTGGCCCACATACTGCTTATCCTTCTTGTAGGCGTCCCCGTCCTTGAAGATCACGCCTGTCTTGGGGTCCACCTTGGTTCCCTTGAGGTCTTTCTCTTTGAGTTTCTTCTCATGCTTATGGTACTGGGGTTTCTTGCTCTGGATGAAAACCCCATGCTTCTTGATGTACTCGAAGCCGCCCACATCTTTGAGCCCTGGAGTATTATTGGCGGCGATGCGCATGTATTCTTCGGAGTCCTTCCAGGGGATGAGCTTTTCCATGCCGCCCCCTATCCTCCTGGCAAGGTCCATGAGGACATCCTGGAAGGCCCGTGCCTCCCCCAGGGGTTTCACGACGGGCTGCCTCAGCTGAACGAAGGGGATCATGGAGTAGGATTGGGGAGCCTCGGGGTCCCAACGCTCGAGATAGGCGGCATCGGGGATGATGAGGTCCGCGAGCTCCGTCGACTCGCTCATGTAAGCGTCGCAGGCCACGAGGAAGGGGAGCAGGTTCTCATCCTTCATCACCTCGATGTTCTCGCGGGAGTTTCCGTTCACATAGACGGGGTTATAAACATAGGTCATGTAAACCTTGGGCCTTCCCTTGTGGCCCTTCTTTATCATGGTGAAGACCTGATGGTTCACGTGATGGTCGGGATAGGCGACCCCCTCACCGTCAAGGATGTCGAGCTTCTTGGCCTTGTGCTTGGGCTTTGGAGCTTTGACCTTTCCCCACTTGCCCCCGACCTTTAGGCAGGTGCCGCCCTTCTCCTCGATGTTGCCCACAAGGGCGTCAAGGAGCTTAGCGCATCGCTCATTCATGGCGCCGTTCTCGTGGGCGACCAAGCCGCGGTAGGAGATGACGGTAGAGGGTTTGGTCTTGGCGAACTCGATGGCGATGCGGCGGATGACCGAGGCGGGGATCCCGCTCTCCTTCTCGGCCACCTCGGGGGTGTACTGCCTAAGATGCTCCCTCAGCTTGTCGACTGTGACGTTCGTCCACTTCTCGATGAACTCCTCCCCCCGCTTGTGGAGCCCGTTCTCAAGGATCACGTTGCACATGGCAAGGGCCACGAGGCCGTCGGTCCCGGGCCTTATGGGGTACCACTCGTCGCTCTTTGCGGCGGTATTGGTGAGCCTCACCTCGAAGGTGACGAGCTTGGCGCCAGCCATCTTGGCCCTCACAACCCTTTGGGCGAAGTAGTTGTGGGAGGTGTGGGCCTCGAGCATGTTGGCGCCGAAATTGAGCATGTATTTCGTGTTCTCTACGTCATTAACGTCATAGTGCTTGCCCCAGGTGAGCTCCTGGGCCACAAACTTGCCCCCTTCGCAGATGGAGGTGTGGTTCCCGATGGTCTTGGTGCCGTAGGCGTCCATGAAGGGGCCTATGATCCACCCTGCACGGCTTCTCCCGTAGTGGAACATGAATTCCTCGGGGTGGCCCGCGTCTCGTAGTTCTCTGAGCTTCGAGGCTATCTCATCCAGGGCCTCATCCCAGGAGACCCTCTTCCATTTCCCCTCGCCCCGAGCTCCGGTCCGCTTCATGGGATAGAGGATGCGGTCGGGGTCATAGACCTGGTTCACGCCGGCCTGGCCCTTGGGGCAGGTATGGCCCCGGCTGTTGGGGTTATCGGGGTGGCCCTCGATCTTGACTAATCTGTCTCCCTCCATATGGCCTATGATGCCACAGACGGCCACGCACTGAAGGCAGCTCGTCGGGATCCCCCGCCGCGCCTGGCCCGTGACGCCGGTGTAAGAGTATTTATTCTGGCGGGTCTCCATGGCATCCGAGAGAAGATGAAAGTGACTCTCGGCCGCCAGGGCCGCTCCGGCCGCCACGCCCAGCTTTATGAAATCTCTCCGGCTAAGCTCCATTCTGCTCTCACCTCCTTTAGGCGTTAAAGCTCATCTGCTTCTCGAGCTCCTTGGGGTCCCACTGCCGGTGGCCGGGGATCAGCTTCTCGAAATCCTTGAGAACGGGCCTGATGCCTATGTAACGGTTGTTCGGCCCCGTCCCATCTTGCTCCTTCAGCCCTGACGCCTTGAAGGACTTCAGGAGGCGAGAGGCCTCGCTCTTGGGGTCGGTGAGGTCGCCGAATACCTTGGCCCTACCCGGGCAGACGTTGACGCAGGCGGGCTGAATGCCCTTGGTGACGCGGTGGATGCACATCGTACATTTGTAGTAAAGGCCCGTCACGGGATCCTTCGAGATGTTGTGGTAGGGGCAGGCCATGAGAGCGGTGGGGAGGTTCTCCTTCTTCTCCCCGGTGAAGAGTACCACACCGTCCTCCCGCTTGACCAGGGCACCATCGCCAGCAAGCACGCAGGGCGGGTCGGTGCAGTGGTTGCAGTGGTTGGGCAGGAAGTGGCGCCGGAGCCTTGGAGGGGGCCCCTTCTCCAGATACTTGACGTGGGAGATCCAGACACCCAAAGGCGCCAGCATCTCCGCCTTGCAGGCAATTGCGCAGGCGTGACAACCGATGCAGCGCCTTAGGTCGATGACCATGCCATATTGTTTTTTCGCCATACCTCACCTCGCTCCTCTGGTTGAACCTCAAGGCAAAATTCCATTTTTCTACCCGCTGGTTCTTAACCACCCCCCTCTGATTAGGCTCCTGATTGCGGAACTCTGGAGGTTACTTCTTAGGTTGAGCTTCAAAGAAAATTTCTATCAGCAAAGACTATGCCAAATGGGTCACCAATTATTGCCCGGCCAAAAATGGCTAACCTTTTGATGTATCAAGCCTTATGAAGGCGAGCTGAGGGGCCAGAAAGTAGGCGGGGTGGAAGGAGTTCAGTCCCTAACCATCTGGGCTCCTATGGGTGGTTAGGGTCTATCCATTTACTCCCCGGAGGCGTGCGATTCGGTTCCCCCCATCCCGTACTCTTCCATTTTCTTTCTCAGGGTTACGCGGCTTATCCCCAGGATTCTAGCGGCCTGGGCCCGGTTTCCGTCGCTATGCATTAGGGCTCTATCGATAAGGCACCTCTCCACTAAGGATATTGCCTCATGGAAGGATGACCCTTCCATCTCTTTATAGCCCTCGAGGAGCCCCTCACACCAGGCCCTCACCGATGGGGGAAGCCCCGCTTCCGCAGCCCGGGGCAAAGCCTCTGGGAGCCCAGGCAGTGGGAAGTCTTGGGCGGTGAGCAGGGGCCCCCGGCACATGACAACGGCCCTGCGGATAAAATTCTCAAGCTCCCGAACGTTTCCGGGCCAGTCATAGGCCCTCATGGCTTCAATGAGGGATGGTGAGATGCCGTCGACGGGCTTGCGGAACTCATGGCTGAACTTTTTTATGAAGAAATGGGCCAGGGCATCAATATCTTCTTTCCTTTCCCTGAGGGGGGGTATCTCTAGGCGGATGACATTGAGTCGGTGGTAGAGGTCTTCCCGGAAATCGCCACTTTCGATCAGAGCCTCGAGATTCTTATTGCTGGCTGCTATGATGCGCACATTCGTACGGATTACCTCACCGCCGCCCAGGCGCTCGAAGCTCCCGTCCTGAAGCACGCGGAGGACCTTGGCCTGGGTCAGCCGGGACATGTCGCCCACCTCGTCAAGGAAGATAGTGCCGCCGCCGCACTGCTCGAACTTGCCCATGCGCCCGCTCTCAAGTGCACCCGAGAAAGCACCTCTCTCGTAGCCGAAGAGCTCACTCTCAAGCAGTGTCTCTGGAATGGCCGCGCAGTTAACGGCCAGGAAGGGCCTATCCTTGCGACGGCTATGGTGGTAAATGGCACGGGCTACCAGCTCCTTTCCCGTGCCGCTCTCCCCAATGAGCAGCACAGTCACATCGGTTTCGGCGATCTGTCCTATGGCCTTGTAGACCTTTACCATAGAGAGACTTCGGCCCACCAGACGGTCGCTCGTGTAGTTCTCCTCGGCCTCCCAATCCAGGAGGACCGCTTCCCGCCCGAGCTCACGGACGTGAAGAGCCCTTCTCACCAGTTCCCTCACATAGCTCGTCTCAAAGGGTTTGACCAGGTAGTCGAAGGCTCCGAGCCGCATGGCCTCAATAGCCGTTTCGGTATCGCCGAAGGCCGTCATGACGATAGTGGGCAACCGGGGCTGGCACCCCTTTACCTCCTTTAGAACCTCTATTCCAGACCTTCCAGGCATACGGATATCCAGGAAGAGAAGGTCCGGCTGCTTCTCCTCGATGGCGGCGAGGCCCCCGTCGCCGTCCTCGGCCTCCAGAACCTCATACTCCTTGCCGAAGAGCCTCCGGAAGGAATAGCGGATGTTTTTATCGTCGTCTATGACCAGAAGGCGTCTCACAGGCTTCTCCCAGTGGCAGGAAGACCTCCATTTCTGTGCCCGATCCATTCCCGCTCCTGGCTTTTATCTCACCCCTGTGCTCCTGGACCACCTTGAACACGATCGAAAGCCCGAGGCCCGTGCCCATCTCCTTGGTAGTGAAGAAGGGGTCAAAGACCTTGCTCATATGCTCTTGTCTGATGCCGATGCCATTGTCCTTGACCTTAAGGATGACGCCATGCCGATGCTCATCCCTCTCGGTGGAGATAACGACCGTGCCCCCGGAGGAGACCGCTTCCAGGGAGTTCATGGTGAGGTTCAGGAGAACCTGCTCGATCCCTTGGCGGTTTATTGAAATCGGGGGCAAGGATGGGTCAAGGTTGAGGGAGAGCTCCGCCCCTTTCTTCCGCGCGCTCACCTTCAGGACCGAGGCCAGCTGGCGGATGAGGGCGTTTATGTCCTCCTGGGTCAGAGTGAGCTCTGTAGGCCGGGAAAAGCTGAGGAATGAGGTGATGACGTTGTTTATGCGGTCCACCTCTTCCCGAAAAAGGGCCAGATCATCTCTTCTCAGCCGGTAGGAGCCGGCACCATCGCACTCTTCCTCTATGGTCTCCAGGAGGATTCTAACCGAGGTGAGAGGATTTTTTATCTCATGCGCGAGGCCCGCCGTGAGCCGCCCCATGGCCGAGAGCTTCTCGGCGTGGTAGATCTGGGCCTCATTCTCGCGGATGGTCCCTATAAGGGCCCGGACGCGCTCTGTCATATCCCTGAAGGCCCGGGCCAACTCCCCTACTTCATCTCGGGAGTTGACCTCCACTTCCATTGAGAGGCTCTCCCGGCCCAGTCTGGCCACCGCCTCCCGCAGCCTTTTAAGAGGTTTAAAGATCATCCTGGAGATGAAAACTCCCGCTCCCCCGCCCACAAGAAGAAGGACTAAGCTAACAAAGAAAATGGTCCTCTTAAGAAGGGAGAGTTTTTTCTGCTTATAAGCAGGAGAAAACTCTATGGAGGCGTAACCTATCGTCGCGCCCTTCGTCTCAAGGGGCGTCGTGAGGATAAAACCCCCGTCGGGAAGCCGCCTCCGGGAAAAGCGCTCCTCAGGGTCAGGGTATAGAAGCGGGAGGAGCTTCTGAAAAAGGCTGGGATCGCTATGGGCAAGGACCCTTCCGGTCAGGGTCTGGATGAAGGCCGCCCGAACGAGGCCCCGGTTGAAGTCCTCTTCCACGAGCTGACGGGTCATCTTGAACAGTTCCACCACATCTTCGTACAGGAAGTGGTGGGTGCTGTTGTCGGCAAGGCTCAGGACCATGTTTTTCGCCCGCCGCTCTTCCTCTTCCTCCAGGATGGTTTTCCCATGCCTGTAGAGGAGGGCTCCTGTGGCAAGGCTCCCGGCCAGGGAAAGAAATAGAATCAGGAGGGAAATCTTAAGGGACAGGCTGGATGAAAGGGCTCGCGCCTTCTCAAGAAAAGGGTTCATCCTCCCCTCCATCCCTCAACGGCCTTCCCCCCTAAAAGCCATAGAATTGGGTGCCTGAAAGAAGGCCTTCGCGCTCTCGTAAAGGTCAGGCCTCGGCTTCTCGAAACGGTCGATGTGCAGGTGGGAGAGGACCTTCTTTCCCTCAGGATCAAGATGCATGCCCGTTAGGGCCGCTACTACTCTCTCTCGAAAAGAGGGCTCCGCGCCAGGGGACATCACCAGGGGAGGGATGCCGAAAGGAGACGACCGGTGGATGACCTTAAGGGCCCTTGTCAGGGATGGCCGGCTGGCCGCGAGCTGTTCCCATACGAGGCTGTCTACTGCGGCCCCATCGGCAAGGCCCATCGTCACGGCCTCGATTGAGCGGTCATGGCTATGTGTGAAGAAGTAGTAAGAGAAAAAACGCTCGAGTTTCTCACCCATGGATAGCAGCAGCCTCTCGGGGTAGAGCTTTCCGGTGAGGGAGAGCTCATCGACCAGGCCAAAGCGCTTGCGCCAGAGCCCCATGATGTCCTTTATCCCCGAATCCTTCCGGACGATGATGTAGGAGCGATAGTGGTCCCTTCCCCTCACTATGGGGACCAATAGAGCTCGAATTCCCCTCCCCTCCAGCTCCAGGTAGGGTCCCGTACAGACGAAAGCAAGGTCGACCTGCCCGCGCAGGATGAGGTCGTTGACATCTCCGTAAGTCTTTCTCTGGATGAGGCGGGCTTTCTTGCCGAGGGCCTTGGCCAGGAACTTAGCAAGCTCCCCATAATAGACCAGCGATTCCTCTGCCGAGATCATCGAGCCTACAGCAAAATTAAGGGTATCTTTCCCGGGGGAAGGAAAGAAGCTTATGAGGGACTGTTCCCTTGCCCCAGGCTCCTGAGCCTGGGCTCCCCACCAAGGGAGGGGCCAGAAGGAGAGGGTCGCGATAAGGATCAGGGCCACCATTCTCATCTACCGGGTCCTCCGGGGGGCAAGCGGCTTGCGGTCTGATTTGGAGGGCTAAGAACTTTTATCATTTACAGATTTACATTTAAGCAGGATTCCGTCAACACAAAATCCTGGCCGCCGGCTCTCGAAAGGGTTATCTTGGTGCTGGCACGACGTTTTCCTTGCGCACCCAGCCTTCGAGCCCATCTGGGAGTCTGACCTTGATCCAGAGAACCTCCTCCCTGCCGTAGTTCTCAAGGCCTAGCTTCCTTCGCAGGCGCTCCCTGAAGGCGAGGCTTTCGGTGGCAAGGTGAAGAGCAGGGGTGCCGCTCGGGACTTGGGCCTTAAGGATGGCTCCCATCAGAGGGCCACCGGGCTCGCTCCAGAGCTGAACGGGGACTTCCCGCGGGTTCACGAGGTCGGACCTCTCCACCGCCTTAAGGATGACGCTCTGGGAGAAAGCTGGAGAGAAGAAGCCCAGGATGAAGGAAAGGGTGACGATCGCCAGGAGACCTCTTGACATATTATGCTCCTTTGGAATCAGCTTTCCCACTGGAGCAGGAACTCCCTAAAAGCTTTGCAAAGTGGAGTAAAGCTTCGGCCCTTGTGGGAGACTACGTGGAAATCCCTCCTCAGCTCCACTCCCTCTATAGCCACCTCCACCAGGGACCCCGAGCGGAGGTCTTCCTCGACAGCTACCCTAGAGATAATGGCGGCCCCCAGGCCCGCCCTCAGGGCATTGCGCACGGATTCGGTCCCCCCCATCTCGGCCACCACCTTGAGTTGGTCGGCCTCCACCCCCACTTCCCTAAGCTTCCCCTCGGTCACGGTCCTGGTGCCTGAGCCCAGCTCCCGCCGTATGAAACTCCCTTCGAGGAGTTGCTTGGGCTCTATGCGCCTTCGGCCCGCCCAAGGGTGGGAAGGAGGCACCGCGAGGATGAGCTCGTCCTCGGTGAAATTTCCGTACTCCAGCCGGCCCTCATAGAGCTTAGCCCCGATTACCCCGAGCTCGAAATCTCCATTCAAGACCCCCTCGGCCACCTGCTGGGTGTCTCTTATTGCTACCGAAATTAGCGCCTCAGGGTGGTTCCCTCTAAATTGGCCCACGACTCCTGGAAGAAGGTAGCCCCCGGGAATGGTGCTGGCGCCCACCAGAAGGGAGCCCCCAATAACTCCCAGGTACTCCTCTATGGCCCCCATGGCCTCGGCCCTGACCTCCAGGATGCGCTTGGCGTAGTCATAGAGAACCCGACCGGCTTTGGTCATGGAGACTTCGCGGCCGAGCCGGTCGAAGAGCTTAACCCCGAGAAAGGCCTCAAGGCTCTGAATGTGGCCGCTGGCCGTGGGCTGGCTGAGATAGACCGCCCGCGCGGCCTTGGAGAAACTCTTGAGGTCGGCCACCTTGCAAAAGATCTCCAACTGGCGGATGTCCACGGCCAGAACACCCTTCTCCCGTGAAGCAAAGGAGATGCAAACTGATTATGGGAGGCCCAACCTTATATTCGAGTGGTTGAAACATTAGAATTATAAGGAATTTGCAGTCTCATTTCAATCCGAATTACCAGAGGCATGATATCTCATGAGCGGATGCTTGACGCAGGCCCTGAAATAGATTAAGAATAGGAAAGCTAGAGGTGGGCGATTAGCTCAGTTGGATAGAGCGTCGGCCTCCGGAGCCGAAGGTCGCAGGTTCGAATCCTGCATCGCCTACCAGAAATAAAAAGGGGCCCTATGGAAGAAGGTCGGGGTCCCTTTATAGCATTGGTAGTGGGTTGATGACTCAGGAGGGGAAGCATTGCGCGCCTTGATCCAGAGGGTCAGGAGGGCTGAGGTGAGGGTGGAGGGCCAGGTGCGGGGCAGGATAGGCGCCGGGCTATTGACCCTTCTGGGGGTCGCCGCGGAAGACACATCTGAAGACTCCTGCTACCTGGCAACCAAGGTCGTGCAGCTCCGCATCTTTGAGGATGAGGAGGGGAAGCTGAACCGCTCCCTCCTGGAGGTGGGGGGCTCGATGCTCATCATCTCTCAATTCACCCTCTACGGGGACTGCCGAAAGGGGAGGCGGCCATCTTTCACCCGAGCGGCCCGGCCCGAGGGCGCGAGAGAGCTCTATGATGCTTTCTGCCGGGAGGCGGAGGCCCTGGGAGTGCGGGTTGCGCGAGGGGAGTTCGGTGCGATGATGGAGGTGGAGCTTGTGAACTGGGGCCCCGTGACGCTCATGCTGGATAGCCGGGGGGAGTTCTGAGGCGCGATGGCCAGGCCCTCCTTGAAGGAGCTCAAGGCCCGGCTCGATGAGCTCTATCGGAACTATAATCACAGCTTTCTCCCCACAGACCCCCTTCATCTCGTTCACCATTACCGGGAGCCCCAGGACCAGGAGGTGGTGGGCCTGCTTTCGGCCTGCCTCGCCTTCGGCCGGGCCGACATCATTTCGGCGAATGCCAGGGCTCTGCTTGAGGCCATGGACCGAAGCCCCTTCTCCTTTTTCATGGGATTCAATCCTGAGCGAGACGGCGGGCTCTTAAGTGGCTTTCGCTACAGGTGGCTCCGGGGAGGGGACATTGCCTGCTTTATTCATCTGGTGAAGCAGGCCCTGGAGAAGGAGGGCACGCTAGAGGGCTTCTTTCTTAAGGGCTATGATGAGCGTCAGGAGAGCATCCGCCCTGCCATGGCCTCCTTTGTGGAGAGGCTCCTCGGTCTTGACCCGGGGCCCTTCTATGGAGGGCCTCCCCTTCCCAAGCAAGCTGGCGTGAGATATCTTCTTCCTTCCCCTTCGGGGGGAAGCCCCTGCAAGCGCCTGAACCTCTACCTGAGGTGGATGGTGAGGCGGGGGGACAGGATTGACCTCGGCCTCTGGCTTCGGGTCTCGCCCAGAAAGCTCATCATCCCCCTTGATGTGCACGTTTCGCGTATCTCCCGGCGCATAGGGCTCACAAGGCTCAAGACCCCCTCCTGGCGCATGGCCGAAGATATAACCCGCAGCCTCCGCCGCCTGGACCCTGAAGACCCCGTAAAATATGACTTCGCCATCTGCCGTCTGGGGATACTGGAGCGCTGCAAGAAGGTGCAGAGGAGCGCGCTCTGCCGTGAGTGTGAGCTTAGGGGACTCTGCCTTGAGGAGGAGGTCAGGCCCTCGCCATGAGCTCTTCCAAAGTCTCTACGGCTCTCTCTGCAAATGCCGGGTCGTTTATGTGGGCATCCACCCGAAGGAGCTTTACCTTCGAGGCGTCCAGGAGAGCTTCGAGCCTCTTTAGGAATTCCTGGTTCGCCTCTGGGTCATGCCAGGGCACGTGGGCCTTCCCCTCATAGCTCACCGCCTGGATGCCGCCAGCGCGATCAAGGTAGGAGAAGCCCCTTAAGGGGATGAGGACTGCTGTGGCGCTCCGGGCCCGATTGAGTTTGCGGGCGAACTCCTCCCCGAGCAGTACGCTCTGCTCAATATTTGTCCTCATGAGAGTTATCTCTGGCGTATACCTGAAAAAAGCGCTGCCGGAGAAGCGCAAGGGAACAGTTTCGGGGGCCCCGAAGTTCATGACGTCAATGGCGCCTGGGATCACCACCTGGGGGACGCCCATCTCCCCCGCTGCCTCAAGCCTTCGCGGCCCTGCGCTAAAGATGCCGCCCACAAGCTCATCGGCAAGCTCCGAGGTAGTGATGTCCAGAACCCCTTGAACCTCCCCTTCTCTCACCACCTCCTCAAGGCCCATCCCCCCGGCGCCCGAGGAATGAAACTGCATGGCCTCGTAACCGCGCCCGCCAAGAAGCTCGGTCGCTCGCCTCACGCAGGGCTCGGTCACGGCGAAGGTGGAGATGGCTATTAGGGGCTTTTGCTCCCTCTCCTCGGGGTACTCCAGGCGGGCCATGCCGGCAAGGGCGGCGGCCGCGTTGCAGAGGATGCGCCGGATCATCCGGTTAAGCGCGATATCCCCAACCGAGTGCATCATAGTTATGTCCTTGGGGCCGACATAGGGACGGGTGTTTCCGGAAGCAATGCAAGAAACCATGAGCTTTGGAAAACCTATGGGGAAGGCCTGCATGATGTCACAGGCCATGCCCGTCCCGTTGCCCCCGCCAAAAGCGATGCAGCCCCTTATCTTTCTCTGAGCCAGGAGGCGCGAGGCGATGCGCCTTCCTCCCTTGACCATGAAGGGCCTGGCTCCAAGCTTTGTCTCCCCCTGCACTCTGCTGAAATCGACCCCAGCCTCACGGGCCACCTCGAGAGCGCTGAAATCCTGCTCAAATTCCGGACAGCACTCCTTGCAGCTTATATCCAGAGTGACGGGCGTGAGCCCGTGGGCCAGGAGGCACTCCCTCAAAAAGTCAAAAACTTCCCCCTTGGAATCCAGCGTGCAGATGACGAGAACCCCTTCCCCCATCGCCTTTCCCCTCAGGCGGGGATGCCCTTGAACTCCGCCGTTGTCTCCCGAATGCCTTTCTCCACAGGGAGGCGCTCGGCGCTGGAGCCAGCGAGGAAGCCGTCCACCTCCTTGGCCCTTTCCTTGAGGTATCGAAAATCCTCAGCCAGTGAGATGGGACCGCCATGGACTATCGTGAGGAGCTCCCCTTTCAGTCCCTTTCCCCGCCGGGAGAGAGTCGCACTCCTCTCTGCCGCCTCCTCGCGGGAGATGGAGCTCCTGGAGCCGATGGAGCCCCCGATGGTGTTGCCGAGATGGATGACGAGCATGTCGCAGCCGGCTCCGACCATCTTTTCAACCTCATCTTCCCGGCTGGCAAAGCCCATTGTGAACAGGCCCCTCTCCCGGGCCAGGCCAACCATCTCCACCTCCTTCTCATAGCTAATTCCAGTTTCCTCAAGCGCCTGCCGGAAGAGGCCGTCCACAAGCGCAAGTGTGGGAGCGTTCATGACCCCCGAGAACCCCGCCACGGCCACCTGCTCAAGGAGGCTCCCCATATCCCGGGTGGGGTCAGCCCCGAAAAGGCCAGCCACCACAGGGGCCTCCTTAACGACGGGGAAGATTTCCCGGGGCCCAAACTTGAGAATGGTGGCATTGGCATCGTAAATGGGTAGATAGCCGCACATGGAGCCCAGGCCCGCCATGCGGAACTTGGCCCCGCCGTAAGCCATGATGAGGTCAGCGCCTCCAGCTTCTGTGAACTTGGCCGAGATGCCGCTCCCGGCCACAACCGCGAAGAGACATCTCCCCCGGCGGAGTTCCTCGCGAAGCCTCTCGACGACCTCCTCCCTGGTGTACCTACTGGCCATGGCCTTCCTCCTGCCTTCATGGGAAAAGGGTTAAAGACCTCAGGAGTGCGCGGGGGGTGGTGCCGTAACCACAATATACCTGGTCTTTCCCTTGATGCCCGGTCGCACGGAATGGGGCTCCCCCGGCCTGACAAGAAGGGCTTCCCCTTCCCTCGCCGTCTCCTCCCGGGAGCCTGACCTAACTGCCAGCCCCCCCTCAAGAACGATATAGAGGTGCTCTGACTCGGGATGCACATGCTCATCCGCCCCGCCATCCTCATCCATGACCGCCAGGGCAACGCTCATCGCCCGAACTCCGAGCGCGGCTCCCGCCACCTCCCGTGCGATAACCCCGTAATGCCCCTTAGACGTATAGCCTTTGAGTTCGCCGATCTTTATCAACTCCATTGCAAAGCTCCTCAATGAGAGAAATCCCTGAAGATGCCCACAACTATACCAAATTCCATCCCGGGGAGACCCTCCAAAATTCTCTCTTTTTCCTTGGAAGAAGTCTTCCAGGCCGAGTACGCCGGGGGAGCTTCCGGGCTTGACGATTGAAATTCTCTATGCTAAATATTCTCTTACTGAAGCTCCTCAACTTTATCCTAAAACTAAAAAGGCCTCAAATCTTAAAAACCGCACGTATGGAATTCTGGATAATCCAGACCTTTAACGGCATTTCCTACGGGGCCATCATTTTTCTTCTGGCCAGCGGCCTCACCCTCATCTTCGGAGTCATGAATATCATAAATATCGCGCACGCCTCCTTCTATCTCCTGGGGGGCTACGTGGGACTGACTGTAATGTGGAAGACGGGGAACTTCTACCTTGCCATCCTTGCCGGGGCACTGGCCATTGCCCTGGTAGGCATAGTAATGGAGCGCTTTTTTATAAGGGGCTTGGAAGGAAATCCTCTGGGCCAGGTACTCATCACAGTGGGCTTCGCACTTTTCTTCCAGGACCTTGCTCTCGTCGTCTGGGGGGGCGACCCCTATTGGGTCAAGGCGCCCGGCTACCTCACGCGAACCCTGCATGTCCAGACGCTCAACTTCCCGGGGTTCAGGATATTTCTCATCGCTCTTGCCATCGGCGTGGGACTATGGCTCTGGTGGTTTCAGGAAAAGACCAGAGCCGGAGCCATGATGCGGGCCTCTGTGGATGACCGTGAGATGGCCGGAGGCGTTGGAATAAATGTGCCCATAGTCTCTATGGGTGTTTTCGTTCTGGCCGCTGCTCTTGCCGCTCTCTCCGGAGTGGTGGGGAGCGCATACCTGAGCATCTACCCGGGGGTTGACTTCGAGGTTCTTCCTTATGCGTTCGTCGTGGTCATCGTCGGCGGCTGTGGGAGTCTCCGGGGGGCTGTGATTGGCAGCCTCATGGTGGGCCTCATAGATAACTTCGGCAAGGCCCTCTTCCCAGAGCTCTCCTACTTCACCCTGTTTGCGCCCATGGCCATAATCCTGGCCGTGCGGCCGACAGGCCTCTTCGGGAGGGCCTGATGCTGGCGCGTCTTTTGGAAAAGAAGGAAGCCTCTCTGGGCTTCGCGGGTGCTCTGATTCTCCTGGTGGTCCTTCCGCCTTTTCTGTCCAGGTATGTGGTGGACCTTCTGACCCAGACGCTCGTCTGGGCCATCTTGGCCGTGAGCCTCGACATCCAGCTGGGCTACACAGGCCTCCCCTCGCTGGGGCATGCCGCCTACATGGGGGTGGGTGCATACACGACGGCGATCCTATTGGTCCGCTATCAGGCTACTTTTCCAGAGGCTCTCCTTTTGAGCCTCATAATTGCAGCCATCACGGCGGCAATTTTCGGTTTATTCGCGCTCAGGGCTGCCGGTCATTATTATCTTATGATAACCCTTGCCCTCGCCATGGTCATCTGGGGCCTCGCCTACCGCTGGACATCCATGACCGACGGCGATAACGGCATTGCCGGTGTCCCCAGACCCGACTTGGGGCTGCCCTTGTCTCTCGACAATGTCACCTACTTTTATTACTTCTCATTTATTGTCTTTCTTATAGCCTTTATCCTGATGTTCCTGATCGTCAAGTCTCCGTTCGGCCAGACCCTCGTGGGGATCCGGGAAAGTGAATCCCGTATGCGCACCCTCGGTTATAACGTCTGGCTCCATAAATACATAGCCTTCATAATTACCGGCACATTCGGCGGACTTTCTGGCGTGCTCTGGGCTCTTTACAATAGCTTCGTGAGCCCGGTGGAAATAGAACTCCTCTCCTCTCTGGAGGCTCTGCTCATGGTGGCCCTTGGTGGGCCTGCAACCCTCTTTGGCGCGGTAATAGGTTCGGGCATCATCGTTTTCCTGAAAAACCTTGTCAGTGTGTATATCCAAAGGTGGATGATGATCATGGGCGGCATTTACGTCCTTACTGTTCTCTATGCCCCCGATGGACTGCTTGGTCTCGCAAGACGGGCTTTGAAAGGGGGTGGTAAGAGATAAAACTTTGGTAGAAGGTTAACTTGGGCGAGAGAAGCGAAAGGAGGAGCGGTCATGCGAAAAATGATAATGGGATTGATCATCTTTAGTTTGCTCTTCGCATTTGGCTTGAGCCCGGCCGCAGCGGAAAAGGGGCCCATCAAGATCGGCGTGCTCGCGCCTCTGACAGGGCCGGCGGCAGCGATCGGCAGGGACATGGTTGACGGGTTCATGATGTACATCGATGAAATAGGAAGCCAAGTCGCGGGCCGCCGCATCGAGGTCATCGTTGAGGATGATCTGGCTAAACCAGCCGTGAGCCTGACCAAGGCCCGCAAGCTCGTTTTGGAGGATAAGGTAAACGTGTTGGCGGGTGCCCTTTTAGCTTCGAGCTGCTATGCCTTGGCCCCATTCGTGCATAAGGAGAAGATGCCCTATCTCTCCCTGTGCGCTGCTGATGACCTGACCCAGCGACGCCCCGAACCTTACCTGATTCGGACCAGTTGGTCCAGCAGCCAGAATAGCCACCCCTTCGGCGAGTGGGTTTACAAGAACACGAAGATCCGGACGGTGGCGACGATTGGTCTCGATTACGCCTTCGGCCACGAGGTCATCGGAGGGTTCCAGAGGACATTCGAGGAGTCTGGGGGAAAGGTGATCCAGAAGGTCTGGACGCCCCTGGGAATCCTGGATTTCGCACCCTATATTGCCCAGTTACGGCGGGATGCGGACGCGGTCTTCGCCCTTTACTTCGGCGCCTACTCGCTGCGCTTCGCCAAGCAGTTTGAGGAGGCGGGGCTCAAGGGAAAGATGATGGTCCTCGGGGGAGGGACCTTCACCGACGAGTCCGCGCTTCGCTACATGGGCGATGAGGCTCTGGGCATCATGACCTCCCTCCATTACAGCGCCGCCCTTGATATCCCTGCGAACCGACACTTCTTCCAGGAGTATCGTAAGCTACACAAGATAATTCCCTCCTATTATTCGGAGGATATGAACACGGTCGCCCGCTGGGCCGTTGCGGGCATCAAGGCGGTCGATGGTAACGTGGAGGACACGCCCAAGTTCCTGGAGGCGTTGCGGAAGGTGAAGATGCCCGATTCCGTGAAGGGCCCCCTGGAGCTAGACAACCTTAACAATATCATCCAGAACACCTATATCAGGAAGGTGGAACGGGTTAAGGGTGAACTGCAAAATACTGTCATCGCCACCATCCCGCGGGTCACCCAGTTCTGGAAGTATGACCCGAAGGAGTACATGAAGGAGCCGGTTTACAGCCGCGATTACCCGCCCTGCCGTTACTGCAAGTGAGGGCGGAGAGGAGAAAGAACCTTAAGGGGGTGGGGGCTCACCTCAAGGCCCCCACCCTTCTCAGAGCTTTAAGAAACAGGGATAGCTATGGGGATCAGAAGGAGTTTGAATGCAGTTAGAGTTGACGATCCCGGGCCCTGCCTCATTCTCGATAATCTTTCGAAGAACTTTGGCGGCCTTGCTGCTCTGAGCCATGTCAACCTTAAAGTGCGACAGGGGGAGAGGAGAGGAATAATAGGCCCCAACGGCGCGGGCAAGACAACCCTCTTCAATCTGATAACCGGGGAGCTGCCGCCCACGACGGGGCGAGTGTTCTTTTTCGGAAGGGATGTTACGAGGGTGCCCGCCCACCGCCGGGCCTATCTGGGCATCTCGAGGACATTTCAGGTCACAAACCTCTTTCCTAACCTGACCGTGCTTGGCAATCTTGTCTTGGCGGCCCAGGCCCTGGAGAAGACCAAGTTCTTCATGTTGCGTCCTCTGAAGACTTACAAGCACCTCTACCGGAAGGCTGATGAGATACTGGCCAAGGTGGGCATGGCCGAGAAGCGGGAGGAGGTCATCAAGAACCTCTCCCATGGCGAACAGCGCCAGATCGAGGTGGGCATGGCCCTCCTGGGGGAGCCACGCCTTCTGCTCCTGGATGAGCCCACGGCTGGCCTTGCGCCCGCCGAATCGGCCATGATGGTCTCCATGCTGAAGACCCTGGACACGGCCATCACCATCCTGATCATCGAGCACGACATGGACGTGGCCTTTGAACTGGCCGAGCTGATAACCGTGCTTCATTTCGGCGAGGTTTTGGCCGAGGGGACTAAGGAGGAGATCCACTCGAGCAAGACCGTCCAGGAAATCTACCTGGGAGCCAAATGAGTAGGTCCGCATGCTAAATATAGAAGATGTTCACACCTATTACGGCCAGAGCTACGTGCTTCAGGGAATATCTCTGGAGGTTCCGCAGGGCTCGGTCATCGCCATCCTGGGGCGAAACGGCATGGGAAAGACCACGCTCATCAGAACTGCCATCGGCTTCGTGTACCCCAAAAAGGGGAAGGTGCTCTTTAAAGATTTGGACATCACGCGCCTGCGGTCTCATGTGAGGGTGAGGTTGGGCATGGGGCTTGTGCCTCAAGGAAGGCGTGTGTTTGGTTCGCTCAGCGTCGAGGAGAACCTCACGGCCGGAGCCATCAAGACCGATGGCGAGTGGAACCTGGAAAGGGTCTATGAACTCTTCCCGCGCCTAAAGGACCGCTCCCATCATCCTGGGAACAAGCTGAGCGGCGGGGAGCAGCAGATGGTCGCCATTGGAAGGGCCCTGATGACAAATCCCCAGCTGCTCCTCATGGATGAGCCCACCGAGGGGCTGGCCCCCATCTTGGTGAGCGCGGTCGGGGACATAATCCTCCACCTGAAGGAAGAGGGGCTCTCCATCCTGCTCGTGGAGCAGAACATGCCCTTTGCCCTCGATGTGGCCGACCACGCCCACGTCCTGAGTCGCGGTCGCGTGGTTTACTCATCCTCCCCTCAGGAGCTCCAGGAAAATGAGGAGGTAAAGAGCCGCTTCCTTGGCATCTGACAATCGCCCGCCGAGCATTGCGATTCTGACAAAACCCCTTTATGAACCTACAGAGGGTCTTCTTCTGGGACGAAAAAAACAGCTCTTCTTTCTGAGGGCAAGGGTGAGCTCAGAATGAGAAAGGGATTCTTAGCACTGGCCCTTGCCTTTTCTTTCCTTCTCAGCGCCGGGGCGGCGGAAGGCGAGCCGAAGTCCTTGCGGCTCGGACTTCCTTCTCTTGACCCTGCGAGTCTTCCCGCTTTCTTCGCTCACCGGGGCGGCCTTTTCAGGCAGGAAAAGGTCTCGGTTGACCTTTTCTATCCAAAGTCGGAAAAAACCCTCATCGCGGAACTGGCAAGCGGTGAGATGGACCTCGCCTTCCTAGGCCCCCTCTCGGCCCTTAGGGCCTTCTCCCAGGGGAAGCCCTTAAGGGCCATCCTGGCCCCAGCCCAAAGGACCGACCTCGTGCTCGTGGTCTGGGGAAACTTCAGGGGGCTCGAAGGGCTCTCGGGCCGCTGGGTGTTGACAGGAGAGCGGAAGAGCCTCTCTTGGGGAGTCCTTCTAGCCCTCCTTGAGAGTCGCGGGATCGAGCCAGAGACCGTCACCCTTGTCCCCTGGGGTGACTCCCGAGCCCGCAAGGGAGCCTTTGAGGATGGAGTTGAAGATGCCGCACTTCTCAGGGCAGCGGATGCCTTCTCCATCCCTTCCACCCTGGGAGAAAGAAGCTATGTCCCCATTGCGCTCTTCATGCCTTATCTGCCCTCCTATTGGCTCGTGGGTAGAGAGGAGGTTCTGGTCGGGAGAAAAGATGAGGTTCTCTCTCTCGTGAAGGCCTTGATCCGCTCTGACCGCCTTCTTATTCAGGGGGAGGAGTCCATCCCGAAGGAAGTCTCCCTTCTTTTCAGGAAAATGCCGCCTCTCTTTCAGGCTTACGGGTGGATGAGAGCCTGGGATGTCTATGCTCCCAACGGGGGCCTCTCAACGCTTTCTTTTGATTTTATCCAGGCGCTGGCGCTACGCTATGGGCTCCTCGGCGGGCCAATTCGCGGCGGGGACTCCTTCCTTGACCTTCGCTTTCAGGAGGAGGCCCTGAAGGTGCTGGGGAAGGTCTCCTCTGAGGAGCTGAGCCGCCGGAGGAAAAAGAGATGAAATTCAAATTCTTGAGCCTATCCCTTTAGGTAATCTTGGAGCGGCCCTGGCCAGGTGGACCTGCATGATGGCTATCATAGAGGAAAAAGAGAGCCCGAGGAAACGCCATCCCCACGTGAGGGAGGCCTTTGTGGATGTGGCCTTGCCTCTTCCCCTGGGAAGCCCCCTCACCTACCGCGTACCGTCTCCTTTGAAGGGCCTCGCCAAGCCGGGTGTGCGGGTCCTCGTGCCGCTGGGCAGGAGGAAGCTCACGGGCTATGTGGTCAGCTCCCCGAGGCTCACCCCTCCCGAGGGGCTCCCCCTCTCTCAGATAAAACCCCTTGAGGAAATTCTTGAAGAGACCCCTGCACTGGATTCCCATCTCCTTTCCCTCACACGGTGGGCGGCTGACTATTATTGTGCCTCCTGGGGGGAAGTGATAAAGACGGCACTGCCCGGCCTCCCCGAGCGGAAAAGTGTCTTCCGGGTGGAGCTGACCCCGGAGGGGAGAGCTTCCCTGGACGAGGGGGAAGTCTCCCGAAGAAGAGAGGGCCGAAAGCTTCTTGAGCTATTGAATGCTCGTGGCCCCATGACCTTAGGCCAAATAAGGGTGCACCTTGGTCCCAGGGCTTCCGAGCTCTCAAGCCGCTTGGAAGCACGGGGGCTGATCCGGCGCTCCCTGGAGCTCCCGCCCCTTCCTCGGGAGGGCTCCCTTCTGTGGGCCGAGGCCTCGCGGCCGGCCACAGATGAGGAGCTTGAGGAGCTAACCCGCCGGGCTCCCGTCCAGGGCCGCCTTCTTGACCTCATAGGGGAGCGAGGGTCCCTTCCCGTGGCTTCGGCCGAGGCTGAGGTCAAGCGCGCGAGGCAGGCTCTTAATGGCCTCAGCCGTCGCGGCCTCGTGAGGTTAGTCAGGAGACCCCGGTCGACTTCGCGTGCCCTTGAGGAGGAGTCTCTACCCGGCGAGGCCCCATTCCTTCACGAGCTCACCCCCGCCCAGGCCCGAGCCCTTAAGGCTATAAGAGAGGCCCTGAGGAGGAAATCCTTTAAGGTCTTCCTCCTCCACGGTGTCACGGGCAGCGGAAAGACGGAGATTTACCTTCAGGCCATTGCCGAGGTGCTCGGCCGGGGCGGCCAGGCCCTGGTTCTTGTTCCCGAGATAGGTCTAACGCCACAGCTCCTTGGCCGCTTCAGAAGCCGCTTCGGCGATGTGCTGGCCAGGCTCCACAGCGGCCTGAGCCCCAGGGAGAGAGCTCATGAGTGGGAGCGCATAAGGCGCGGGGAGGCCTCCATAGTGGTTGGGGCACGCTCTGCTGTCTTCGCACCGCTGAAGAAGCTCTCCCTTGTGGTGGTGGATGAGGAGCACGATAGCTCCTACAAGCAGGAGGAATCCCCCCGCTACCACGGCCGGGATGTGGCCACGATGCGAGCCAAGCTGGCGGGCGCCGTGGCCCTCTTGGGTTCTGCGACCCCTTCGGCCGAGAGCTACCATAATTCCACCCTGGGGAAGTACCAGCTTTTGCGCCTTCCGGAGCGGGTGGGAGGCAGGCCTCTTCCCAAGGTGCGGATCGTTGACATGCGGGGCCGAGGGCGGGAAGCAGATGACTCACCCCTCATTTCCGAAGAGCTCCGGGGGGCTATGGGGGAGCGTCTTGAGCGCGGGGAGCAGACCCTCCTTTTTCTCAATCGCAGGGGATTCGCCTCCTTTATCCTCTGCAGGGACTGCGGGCGGGCGCTCTTCTGCCCCAGGTGTAGTGTGACCCTAACCTTTCACCGCGAGGAGAGGCTTCTGCGCTGCCACTACTGCGAGCGTGCCCTCAAACCGCAGGACCTCTGCCCTCACTGCGGAAGCTTCCGCATAGGGTATTTCGGCCTTGGAACGCAGAGGCTCGAGGAGGCGGTTCAAGCCGCTTTCCCCGGGGTTTCCCTCGGTCGCATGGACCGCGACACCACTCGCCGTCTCCACGCCCACAGCCAGATCCTGGGACGCCTCGGAAGAGGGGAGATCCAGGTCCTCATAGGGACCCAGATGATCGCCAAGGGGCATCACTTTCCAAGAGTAACCCTGGTGGGGGTCATAGCTTCCGACATAGCCCTTCACCTCCCAGATTTCCGAGCCCCCGAACGCACCTTCCAGCTTCTCACCCAGGTGGCGGGTAGAGCGGGCAGGGGTGAGCTTCCCGGCGAGGTCATCATTCAGGCTTACCGCAGCGACCACTATGCCCTGCGCTTCGCCCAGGCTCATGACTTCCGGGGCTTCATGCAGGAGGAGCTGGCTCAACGGGAGGCCCTGGGTTATCCCCCGTTTAAGCGCTTGGCACGCGTCAGGCTTGAGGGTCGAGATGACAGGAGGGTCAAGGAGAAAGCGCACTCGCTGGCACGGGCTATCGAGCCCGCCGTGGAGAAAGAGCCCGGAGCAGAACTATTGGGACCGGCCAGAGCCGCCGTCGAAAGGGTGAGGGATACTTACCGCTGGCAGCTTCTGCTCAAGGCGAAGGAGCCGCGAGCTCTCAAGCGGCTCCTGGGGGAGGCAAGGGCTCTTTTGGCGGCATCAAGGCGAGGAGGAATCCACCCGAGCTTTGACGTGGACCCCGTTAGCATTTATTAGTTAGGATTCAGGAGGAAGAGTGGGCACAGTTCTTGGAGGAGAAGCAGAGAAGAGGGGCGAGCCCCGCCGGGTTGTCCTTGACACCAATATCCTCATCGCGAGCTTCTTTTCTGGCTCCTCCAGGCGGGTAGTGGGCCTTTGGCTCAGAGGGGAGCTCACCCTTTGCCTTTCGCCCGCCATCCGCCGGGAGTACGACTCTGTGTTGGCGCATTTCGCCTTTAAGGGTGAGCAAGTGGCCGCCATCCGGAAGGGTCTGGAAGGGGGGGCGCCGGTGCTCCTCGTGGACCCGAGGGAGCGCGTGGAGGCGGTGGCCGGGGACCCAAGCGACGACAAGTTCATAGAATGCGCCCTGGAGGCCGGAGCCTCATCCCTCATCTCTTCCGACCAGGCGCTCCTCAATGTGGGCTCCTACGAGGGGGTGAGAATTGTCTCGGCTCATACCTTCCTCACCGCCCTTGGTATTGGAGGAGCAGAAAACGCTTCAAAATAGGGGGCTGGCAGCGAAATCTCCTTTAACGATAGATGCTTAGGTCCAGTGAAGAGCTCAGGGTTTCTGCCGGAGCTTCTGCCTCGCAGGGCACCTCCACCTGGCAGATGCCGCACCCCATGGCCTTCACCCGGTAAATATCCTTGAAGTTGTTGAAGATGACTTCCTGCAGCCATATCCTGCAGGCGGGCTTACTGTGGCCCCTCTCATCAAAGGCCTTGGCCGGGCAGCGCTTCTCGCACTTCCGACACTCTATCCCCCGAAAATGAAGGCACCACTCAGTGTGGCTTTTATAAGGCCTGGGAGTAGCCCTGAGGGCCAGATTTGTCACAACGCTCCCGACCCGGTGGGCCTTGCCCCTGGGAGTGATCAGCCCATCGCAGTAGCCGAAAGTACCAAGCCCGGCCACATGAGCCGCATGGCGCTCCGACCAAGTAGAAGCTAAGCCCGCCCTCTCACCATCAACCCGCCTGTAGTAAGGGCTCTTCATGGGAGCGATGGCCGCGAGCCCCGCCCCCTGCAGCAGGCCCACCACGTGCTCTCGAAGCTTATCGTTCAGGATCTCGCCGAAGTTTCTCTGGTGAGCCCACTTCCTGGCGGGAAATTTCTTCACGCGGCTATTAGCCTTTCTCACCCCTTGCGCTACCGGGAGGACCCAGCTGATCACGCTCACGGATTCAAGGTCAGCGCCCTTTTCCTCCGGGCAGAGACCATCTTCCATGGCCTTTTTCAAGAGCTCCTCGGGCGTTATATGAAAAGGCCCGATTACGGCCTTGAGCTCCTCAAAAAGAGGGTCCCTTCCCCCGGCAAAGGCCACAAGGGGCTCCTCATAGATGGGCTCACCGTCGATAAGCTGGAGGTGGTTATCCGGGCTCGCGAGGATAAATTCGCGGATGGCCCGCTTGAGGTAGGGCTCCGCATCACCCGTGCCCCAGGGAGCTTCCGCTCTCCTCGCTGAATTTTCCATCCCCTTTTCTTTCATTTCCTCTCTTCCTTTTGAAGGCCCGAAAGAAATGAGCCCCATCCGGGGACTCGCTGAATTTCACGTAAGCAATTCTTAATATTATAGCTTAGGAAGAATTCGCAAGCAACCCAGGCTATTTGCATGCTTCCTTGACGGCACCCGGGAAACCCCCTGGCTGGCCCAAAAAAAGCTTGACAAGGCTTTGCGATAAATTAAATAGTATGGTTTACTAAAATGAAAATATTAATAAATTGTAATGATAATTATTTTCTATTTGTCCCATAATCCTTTGCGGTTTCATCGCTGAATCTTCCTCTTTGAATCCTCATCCACGTGCCCACAGCAGGATATGGGGCGGCCCGTAAGGGCGGGTTTTGTGCGATTCATCTTTGCCCAGCGAGGGAAATTACCCAAAGCTCCACGTTTCATAAACCTTTCTTTAGGAGGAGGTGCCCTATGGTAAGGAAGCGCAGGAAAGAAGGCATTAGCAGGCGGTCATTCCTCAAGGCCATGGGCATTGGAGGAGGAGGGATCGCCGCCGGAGGGTTCAGCATCCACTACACAACCCAGGCGGCCGTCGCTCAAAAGAAACCAATTGTGGTGGGCCAGTGCGTAGACTTCACCGGCCCCTACGGCACGGAGGCTAAGAGCCAGTTCCAGTCAGTCGAGCTCCTCTTGAGCGAATATAAGAACCTGGCCGGCCGTCCCATCAAGCATGTTACCCGCGACACCAAGCTGAAACCGGGCGAGGGGGCCCGCCGGGCCAAGGAGCTCATCGAGAAGGAGGGGGCGGACTGGCTGACAGGGGCAATCTCAGGGGCGGTCTCACTCGCCATCAACGAGCAGGCAAAGCTTTACAAGAAGATCTACCTCGCCCCCTGCCAGACGAACGAGATAACCCAGGCCGTGCTTCTGGGGAGGGAGGGACCCTTCCACAAATACATGTTCCACGAGGCCATCACCCCTCACATGACGGCTCAGGGCGTGGGAAGGTGGGCCTATACTCACCTGGGCAAGCGGGTGGCTTTCATGACTGCGGACTACGTCTGGGCCAACGGTATGAGGGACTCCCTGATGGAGGTGGCCAAGGAGATGGGGATGACCGACCTCGGCAGCATCCCCTTCCCGCTGGGAACGCGGGACTACTCGGGCTACTTCCCCAAGGTCGAGGCCCTGAAGCCCGACATCCTCTGGATTATCAACTTCGGCAAGGACCAGGTGAACTCCACCAAGCAGTTCGAGTCATTCGGGCTCAAGAGGAAGATGAACCTAGTCATTCCGGTGACCGAAACCACCATCGCCAAGGAGGCTGGCTCCAAGGCCTTCCACGGTGTCTACTGCGGCTCCCATTTCTACTGGGAGCAGGAGCAGGACTTCATCTCGGCCAGAAAATACGTGAGGG
Organism: uncultured bacterium; assembly: GCA_964575845.1. Lineage (GTDB taxonomy): Bacteria > UBA8248 > UBA8248 > UBA8248 > CAZNSX01 > CAZNSX01. The sequence continues at coordinate 338,703 of CAZNSX010000002.1, forward strand.
CCTTCACCGCGAAGTATGGCTATCCGCCCACTGGATACGCCGCCTACATCTACAGCGGAAACAAGGAGATCTGCGAGGCCATCCAGAGGGTCGGAAAGTTTGACCCGGACGCCATCGTTTCCGAGCTTGAGGGCCATGTTTACGATTGGAACCGCGGGCCCCAATATTGGCGGAAGTGCGACCACCAGTCCGTACAGGACATATACGTCATCCGCGGGAAAGACCCAGATAAGATCAAGAACCCGCCCTGGGAGCAGTTCGAGATCGTGGGCAAGACCCCGGGCGGAGAGAATATCTTAAGGTCCTGCGAGCGTATCGGGCATAAGGCCTGATAGAGGGCCGAGGGGCCGGCATCTCCCCTATTAGGGCTGGAGGCAAAACCCCTTCCGGGGTTTTGCCTCCAGGCATGCTTATTTTCCCAAATTGTCCGTATTCGCGTAGAAGAGTCGGGGAGAGCCTGCGCCGAAGCCTTTCGATGCGGCCCTGAGCTGAGGGGACACTGATGTTCCTAGGAATCTACTACTCCACCTGGGCGGCCCAGATCTTCACCGGCCTGGTATACGGCATGATCTTCATCCTGCTGGCCATGGGGCTTTCCCTCATCTTCGGCATGCTCACCGTGGTCAACTTCGCCCACGGGGCCTTCTACATGGTGGGAGCCTACATGGGGCTTGTGGCGGTCATGTCGGTTGGCAGCTTCTGGGGGGGCCTCATCCTGGCGCCACTTGTGACCGGCGCGTTCGGGATGCTCTGCGAACGCACCGTCGTGAGACGCCTTTACGGCCTCGACATAAACTATCCCCTCCTCCTCACCTTCGGGCTCTCCTTCGTCATGATCGAGGGCATCAGGATAATTTTCGGCACCACCGGCTTCTCATTCGATACGCCCGAGCTTCTGGCCTTCTCCGTGAACCTCGGATTCATGTACTTCCCCGCTTACCGAATCTTCGTGATAGTTGTCACCCTGGGCCTCATCGTGGGCCTGGTGCTTTTTCTCGAGAAGACGAACCTGGGGATGATAATCCGGGCGGGCACCAGGGATGCCACGATGGTGCGGGTCCTTGGGATCGATATCTCCAAGATATGGCTTCTCGTCTTCGGCATGGGCACGGGCCTGGCGGGGATGGCGGGCGTGCTGGCAGCGCCCATGCTGGGGGTCCACCCCGACATGGGTGTGGAGCCACTTGTCGAGTGTTTCGTGGTTACCGTTGTGGGAGGGATGGGGAGCCTGAGGGGCGCCGTCCTGGCCGGGCTTCTCATCGGCCAGGTTTACATAATGACGAGCCTTCTCTACCCCAAGGGGTCCCAGGTCATGATCTTTGTGGCCATGGCCGTCGTGCTTCTGCTCAGGCCCAGCGGGCTTTTGGGAGAGGCGGGGCTTCTGGAGTGAGACTAGAGCATAGGGGAAGACCTCCACGATGAGCACTGCCGCCAGCGCCAAAGGGTTCAACCAGGGAGAACTTCCGGCTTACCTCAGGGTTGTCGGGTGGGGCCAGAGGCATCCCATTCTGCCCATAATCGTAGTCTTTGCTTTTTTCCCTCTCGTCTTTCCCTACGTGGGGACCGCGACGCAGATCCTCATCTTCGGCCTCTTCGCAATGGGCTACAACATACTTCTCGGCTACACGGGCCTCCTCTCCTTCGGCCATGCGGCCTATTTCGGGCTCGGAGCCTATGGGGCGGGCATTCTCCTGGTGAATGCGGAGACCTCCGTTTTCCTGGCACTGCTCTCCGGTTGTGTGACGGCGGTGCTGGGGGCAGCCTTCGTGGGCTTTTTCGCACTGAGGCGCAGGGGCATCTACTTCGCCCTGCTCACACTCGCCTTCGCTCAGGCCTCCTACTTCATTTTCGGCTTTGTGATAGACGGCATAACCGGAGGGGACAACGGCCTCACCGGAGTGCCCCGCCCCGAGCCCTCGTTTTTCGGGCTTTTCAAGATCCCCATCGAGAATCCTTACTACTTCTATTACTTCTGCCTCTTTTTCACGGCCCTGGCACTTGTGATGATAAAACGAATCCTGGATTCCCCCTTCGGCGCGGTACTCCAGGCGATCCGCGAGAACGACAGCAGGGCCACGGCCTGCGGCTACAACACGGACCGGGTCAAATACATGTCCTTCATAATCTCGGGCTTCTTCTGCGGGCTGGCCGGAGCGCTGCAGGCCCTCTTCATACACTTCGTGGACCTGGAGTACCTCTACTGGGTCACATCCGGTAACGTGGTCATGATGACGCTGCTGGGCGGCATGGGCACCTTCTTCGGGCCCTTCATAGGAGCTACCGTGCTCTTCATGCTGGAGGAGTTCATAAGCAACATAACCGAGAGCTGGATGCTCTTCGTGGGAGGAATAGTGATATTCTGCGTGGTGGTCATGCCCGCAGGGCTCTGGGGAACCTTAATGAAGTCCGCCCTCTTCACGAGAAGGGCGCTGGCTGAGGAGGGGGGCGCGCTGGCCGTTCAGAAGGTCAAATCTGCCCTTGATTTATTCAAATGAGCCTCAGGAGAGGCTCCGCCCGGAGAAGGCCAGGCCGTAAGAAAAAGGGGAGGAAGCCCGATGGTCCTCCCCCTTTTTCTTCTAAAGCCCTTCCCTTACTGCTGTCCTACCGCTAAAAAGGCGGGGCCATCTCGGGCCTGGCGGCTTGATGCGGCGAGGGGAGAAGCGAACTATTCGGTGGGCTAAAGCCTCTCGGGGCCTTGCTCGAGCCTGGGCCCTAGCTCACGCCCAGGAACCTGTGAAGCATTTCGCGGTTGCCCTTGATCTCCTCCGCTGTTCCCTCATAATGGATGCGCCCCTCATCGATTATGTAGGCGCGGCCTGAGATGTCCAGTGCCACCTCCACGTTTTGCTCCACCAGAAGAATGGTGACGCCGTCCTTGTTCATCGCGGTGAAGATCTCGGCCAGGAGCATGACGATGGTGGGCATCAGGCCCTCGGTCGGCTCGTCTATGAGCATCAGGGAGGGCTCGGAGACAAACCCCCGGGCTACGGCCAGCATCTGCTGCTCGCCGCCGCTGAGGCTCCTCCCCACCTGCCTTTCCCGCTCCTTGAGGCGCGGGAAATAATTGTAGACCCGGTCCAGGATCTGCGAGTCCTTCTCGGGGTTCTTTTTCTGAAGCATGCCGAGCTTGAGATTCTCATAAACCGTGAGATTGGGGATCACGCGCCGGTCTTCGGGCACGAAGGAGATCCCCTTTTGGGCGATGAGGTGGGTGGGCTGGTCGTGGATGGGCTCGCCCCTGAAACTGATGATACCCTGCCGTGGCGGGTTGAGGCCGATGATGCTCCGAAGGGTCGTCGTCTTGCCCGCCCCATTCCGACCGATCAGGGTCACGATTTCCCCTTCCTCCACCCGGAGGCTCACCCCCTGAAGGATGTGGCTCCTGCCGTAGTAGGTGTGAATATCGGATAGCTCGAGGAGCATCATATAGACCCTCCGAGATAGACCTCTTGCACCTTCGCGTTCGAGCGGATCTGCTCCGGCGTGCCCTCGGCCAGGACAGCCCCCTGATGCATCACCGTCACGGACTCGGCAATGTTCATCACCACGCTCATCTTGTGTTCCACCAGCACCACGGCCAACCCCTTGCCGATGTTCTTTATGAGGTTCATGGTCATCCCGGTCTCACCGGGGCTCATGCCCGCCGTGGGCTCATCGAGCAGCAGCAGCTTGGGCTCGGTGCCAAGAGCTATGCCTATCTCCAGGTTGCGCTGCTCTCCGTGCGAAAGGTTCGCCGCGATCTCATCGCGTTTATCCAAGAGGTGCACCATCTCAAGGCAGCGCTCGGCCCGCTCGGCTGCTTTTCGAAGCTTTCCCGTCCGGCTCCAGAAATTGTATGTGGTACGACGGGATTGGGCAGCCACGCGGACGTTCTCGAAGATGGAGAGCATGGGGAAGATGTTGGTTATCTGCCAGGACATGGCAACGCCCATCTGAGAGATCTCGTTGGCGGGCCAGCCCGTTATGTCCTTCCCCATGAAATAGACCTTGCCCGAGCTGGGTACAAGGTCCCCCGTGATCATCTTGAAGAAGGTGCTCTTTCCGGCGCCGTTCGGCCCTATGATGGCCTTCAGCTCATCGGTGTCAACGCTGAAGTCGACGTGGTCCACTGCCTGCAGGCCTCCAAAATTCTTGCAGAGATTCTCTGTGCTCAGGACCGCCATGCCACCCCCTCCCAAGGCTCAATTACACGATGAGAACCCTTCCCACCGCCGAAAAACGCGGGATTACAGTAAAGGAAAGAGGGCTTCCGGAGTCGAAGAGGAACTGCCGGGAAGCTCGTCTGTGCTGTTCCCAGTGCCGTACCGCCCGGCAGTCCTTTTAGGTCCATAACCGACCTCAGGCTCACACCAGGAGGGCCGGAGATCGAGCCTATCTTATGCTCAGTCCGCGCTAAGCATACCGAAAATGCCCGAATTCCGTCAAGAAAAAACCCGGCACTAAAATATCAACTGGTTCGGATGATCCCCGCTCTTAAGGAGAAGCGCTCAACAAAGCTGAGCATTCAAAGAACTCGTTGACATGGAGGGCTTCTCAAAATAATCTCAAGATCTGGGAAAGTGCGGGTTCACTCTTTCCGGGAGACTGCTCTTTTCCGCTGAAGCCAACGACAAAAACCGGAGGCCGGGATGAAGCTCCCTCACGAGGAAGGAGTCAAGATTACCCGAAGCATTTGCTGGAGCGCGCCCGGCTGCCACGGCGGCTGCGGCCTTCTGCTTTACGTGCGAGACGGGCGCCTGCTGAAGGTGGAGGGAAACCCGGAGGACCCACATAACCAGGGCCGCCTCTGCGTCCGGGCCCTCTCCATCCCCAAGGTCTTGAACCACCCGGACCGGCTGCGCCACCCGATAATAAGAGCCGGAGGGCGGGGCGAGGGGAAGTGGGAGCGGGTCAGCTGGGAGGAGGCTTATGACCATATCTTCAATGAGCTGACCCGCATCAAGGAGAGCTGGGGAGCCGAGAGCGTCGTCTTCTTCCACGGCACGGGCCGCGATGTAATAGCCTATGAGAGCCGCCTCGCCTACTCTTTCGGGAGCCCCAACGTGGCTGCGCCGCTCGCGGGAAACGCCTGCTACCTTCCAAAGATGGCCAGCATGAATATCATCACAGGTGACTTCGCTGTTGCCGACTGTTCCCAGTATTTTCCAGACCGCTATGAGAACCCCCAATGGAGGCGACCCGAGTGCCTGCTCATCTGGGGCAATGACCCCGTCCGCACAAACCCCGACGGGTTCTTCGGCCACTGGGTCATGGACTGCCTGAGAAGGGGCACAAAGCTCATAACAGTAGACCCGCGCCTCACCCATACGGCTTCGCGAAGTGAGTTCTGGCTCCAGCTGAGACCCGCCACTGACGCGGCCCTGGCGCTCGGCCTGCTGAACGTCATCATCGAGGAGGGTCTTTATGACGAGGCCTTTATCGAGAGGTGGACCCACGGCTTTGAGAAGCTAAGAGAGAGGGCGGCAGAGTACCCGCCCGAGCGTGCCGCCGAGATCACCTGGGTCCCGGCAGAGATGATAGTGGAGGCGGCCAGGCTCTACGCGCGGAGCAAGCCCGCGGCCATCCAGTGGGGCCTCGGCACCGATATGGCCAAGGAGTGCATGGGAACTCTCCACGCACTCCAGTGCCTCTGGACCATCACGGGAAACCTGGATATCCCGGGGGGCAACATAATAGTGAAGCCCCCCTTGGGTGTCTCCCAGCCCTGGGGAGGGGGCTGGGGCTTTGAGGAGTTCTTGAGCCCCGAGCAGCAGGCCAAGAGGATAGGCGCTGGGGAGTTTCCCATGTACGGAAAACCCCGCGTCTACGCCCAGCCAGATGTCACGATAGAGCAGATGCTCACCGGAGAGCCCTATCCCATAAAGGGGGCCTGGATCCAGACGACAAACCCGCTTGCCTGCATGGCCGCCGACCCGAGGCGCATCTACGAGGCCCTCCTCAAGCTTGATTTCATCGTGGGGGTGGACCTCTTCATGACACCCACCCTTCAGGCCGTGGCGGATATCGTGCTCCCGGCCGCCGGGGCCGCCGAGCGGGACGGCGTGAGGGCCCTCTGGTACTGCGTCGCGGCCATAAACAAGGCGGCGGAGCCTGGCGAGTGCAAGTCTGATATGGAAATCTGCCTCGAGATGGGAAGGCGCTTCAACCCTCCGGCCTGGCCGTGGGAGACGGTTCAAGAAATGTTCGACCACATAGTCTCCCCCACGGGACTCACGTTTAGAGAGCTCTCTGAGAGGGGCTGGGTCTATCCCCGCTTTGAATACAGGAAGTACGAGAAGGGGCTCCTGAGGGAGGACGGAAAGCCAGGCTTCAATACCCCTACGGGAAAGGTGGAGCTATATTCCACTCTGTGTGAGGGGTGGGGCCACGAGGCCCTCCCCTATTATGAGGAGCCCGAGGAGAGCCCCTTGGGAAGCCCTGAACTTGCCGGGGAATTTCCCCTGATCCTTATCACCGGCGTCCCCAAGAGCTGGGCCTTCTTCCACTCCGAGGAGCGCCAGGTGAACCAGCTCAGGGAAATTCACCCGGACCCCCTGGTTGAGCTCCATCCCGAGACCGCGGCCGGGCTCGGGATAGGAGATGGCGATTGGGTCTACATAGAAAACCAGAGGGGAAGGTGCAGGCAGAGGGCCAGGGTCACCCCCATCATCCACCCCAGGGTCGTTGCCGCGCAGCACGGCTGGTGGTTTCCCGAGAGGGAGGGCAGCGCGCCCGAGCTCTACGGGGTGTGGGATTCTAACATAAATCTTCTCGTGCCCATGCAATATGGCAGAAGCGGCTACGGCGCGCCTTACCGGGCCCTTCTCTGCAAGGTCTATAAGGCCTGAGGGAGCGAGAGAGTGGCAAAGTATGGCCTTCTCATAGAGTACGAGGACTGCACCGGCTGCCACACCTGCGAGATAGCCTGCAAGGAAGAGCACGGCTATGGTGTCGGCGAGTGGGGGATAAAGCTCGTGGAGCTAGCGCCCGCGAGGGTTGGACAAAGCGCCTCCTCTCTCCTGAACCTCCCCGTCCCCACAGAGCTCTGCGACCTCTGCGAGAGGAGGACCAAGGCCGGGGACCTTCCCTCATGCGTCAGGCACTGCCAGGCGGCAATTATAAGGTTCGGAACGCTTGCGGAACTCTCCCGCTTTCAGCAGCTAAAGCCAAAGACCGTTATCTGGGCGCCCCGCTGAGGCTCAAATGGCAAGAAGGGTCAAGGCTTCCAAAGGAAAAGAGGCGAAAACCCTTAAGGTCGCCTGCCTTTTCTGCCCCTGCAGGTGCGGGGCCATAATCCACCTCGAAGACAGCCGAATCCTCAGAGTGGAAGGAGACCCCGGGCATCCCGTGAGCATGGGCTGGACCTGCGCCCGCGGGAGGGCCGCCACCGCCCGCCTTTACCGGGAAGGACTCTATGATAGGGAGAGGCTGCTCGCCCCAGCGCGGAGGTAGGCGTCCGTTCCTTCGGGGCTTCTTCAGCCCCATAATCGGCTATAAACGGAGAGCACTTTGTCCGCGACCCCGTCCCAGCTGAAAGCTGTTTCGACGGCAGTCCTTCCGTTTTTCCCCATCCATCTCGCCCGCTCCAAGTCTGAAAAGAGAGTGACTAACCCTCGGGCTATGGAATCCGGGTTGGGGTCAATTTTCAGCCCATTGACCTCGTGCCAGACATATTCATTCGGCCCCCCGTTGTTCGTGACGACTACGGGCTTCCCAGCGCTCCAGGCCTCGAGCACGACAATGCCGAAGGGCTCATTGCGGCTCGGCACGCATACGACGTCGCATGCCTTAAAAAGCTCAACCAATTCAGGCCCGGTCTTGAATCCCAGAAAACGGGTTGAATCCATAATTTCGAGTTCTCCCGCACGCCGTTCAATCGAGGTGCGCATCTCGCCATCGCCGGCGAATACGAATTTAACACGAGGATAATCTTTGAGGATTGAGGGGATGGCCTCGACCAAGAGGTCGGGGCCTTTCTGCTCGACCATGCGGCCGGCGAACAGGACCATCGGGTCAGTGGGGCCGATCCTGTACCGCTTTTTGACTCCTCCCGGGGCGATCGGGCCATCGAAAAGGTGTGCATCAACGCCGTTGAAAATAACCGTAATTTTCCAGTCGGGAACCTCATACATCCACATGACCTCTTTTCTGATTGAATCCGAGACCGCTATGACTCGATCCGCCCAGTATGTCCCCGCCCTTTCCTCTTCGCGGATGCGAGCCGAGGGACCGTCGTAGAACACGTTCCCGCAGCGGCCATATTCGGTCGAGTGGATGGTCAGAACCCCCTTTCGCCCGCGGCCCTGTTTGACCCATATCATCGCATTTGCCGCCAGCCAATCATGCGCATGAATCACATCAAAGGGGCCGATAAAGTCTTCGGTCTGGAAGAGATGGTCCACAAATGACCGACACATATTCTTTACTTCTTCGATAAAGTCATGGTTCAGGGGAAATGCGCAGCGGTGATAACGGACTCCGTTAATTAAGTCATAATGTCGTTGGCCTTCCCCGATCCGGGTGAACACATGCACCTCATGACCTTTCCGGTCAAGCCCCGCCGCCAGCTCAGTAACGTGAACAGCGAGGCCCCCGACATGAATCGATTGAAGTGTCTCCCAGGCCAACAAAGCTATGCGCATGATAGAAAATATCCGAGATGGTCCCGCAGAGTATCGGACGTGTTACCGTCTTATCTCCCACAGGTTAACGAAACATCACGCGGCCAGCGATCTCAAAAACCCCCTCTATACTCTCCCCTTTCATGCCGTAGAGCGCTTCGCGGGTGAAGAAGGCAAATTCATACAACCCCGTATTTCTTACCGACTTTTTCAAAAGCATCAATGGCCTTATCCAACTCTTCTCTGCTATGGGCTGCTGAAATCTGAACCCTGATCCTTGCTTCTCCCTTGGGCACAACCGGATAGCTAAAGCCTATCACGTAGATCCCTTCATCAAGTAAGTCCTTAGCCACATCCTGTGCTAATTTTGCATCTCTCAACATAATAGGCACAATGGGGTGGCTCCCCGGTTTAATCTCAAAACCAGCTTGTGCCATTTTAATCCTGAAGTAATCTGTATTATCGCGCAATTTCTCCCTCAAATCATCAGCCTCCCTGATAATCTGAACCGCTTTGATGGAGGCATATACTATCGGAGGGGCAAGTGTGTTGGAGAATAAGTAAGGTCTTGATTTTTGCCTTAAATACTCTATGATCTTCGACCGACCCGTTGTAAAACCGCCTGAGGCGCCTCCCATCGCCTTACCCAGTGTACTCGTAATAATATCAACCCTGTCCATAACACCATGGACCTCTCCGCTGCCTTTTCCGGTCTTACCTACAAAGCCCATGGCATGAGAATCATCGACCATAACCAAAGCATCATATTTCTCAGCCAGGGAAGTAATATTTTTGAGGCCGGCTATATCCCCATCCATGCTGAATACACCATCGGTAGCTATAAGCCTCGTCCTGAAGTTTTTTGACCCTTTCAATTTATCTTCCAGCTCATTCATGTCAGCATGCTTGAATACTTTCCTTTCCGCCTTGCAAAGCCTTATCCCGTCGATTATACTCGCATGATTCAAAGCATCACTAATAACAACATCCTCTTTGGATAACAAAGCCTCGAATAATCCACCATTGGCATCAAAACATGAAGAATAAAGTATTGTATCATCAGTATCCAAGAAATAGGAAATCTTACCTTCTAAGTCTTTATGTATATCCTGTGTGCCACAGATGAATCTGACAGATGACATGCCAAAGCCATATCTGTCCATACCTTCTTTCGCAGCTTCGATTAATCTCTTGTCAGAAGCCAGGCCAAGGTAGTTATTAGCGCAGAAATTTAATACCACCTTTTTGGCAACCTTTATTCTAGGACCCTGTGGGGTTGAAATAAGCCTTTCAGCTTTGTATAGTCCTTCCTTCCTAATATCATCTAACTCTTCTTCTAATATGGAATGGACTTTGTTGTACATTTTTACCTACCTCCGCAGGGAATAAAATGAAAGCGGTTCAAGCCACCTGAGAATCAAAATATCTCGTTCCGTGATCGTCCCTAGATATCCACAATGACCATGGGAGAGAAGTTTTTGCAGAGGCCATCCGCTGAGTGAAGGGGGAAATTCCGCATCTAACGAAACATCCCCCGGCCCGCGATCTCAAAGACGGCCTCTATCCTCTCCCCTCTCATACCGTAGAGCCTGTCGTGGAGGGAGAAGGTGGTGCACCCATGGCCGGGGATGAGCTCCACCTTGTCTCCCGGCCTTAGGTCGGGCTCGGGGTCGGTGAGGCTGAGGATGCAGTGCTCCTCATTGAGGCTTTTGAATTCAATACCCCTGCTCTCTTCCTTAAAGACAGGAAAGCCGAACCAGAGGAAATCCGGCGTAGTCGATTTAAGGCCCGTATCCAGGATGGCCCTCTCTTTTACGGGCCGGCTCATGACGCTTGTGAGGATGCTGAGCGCATTGCGGAACTCGGGCACAATATTCTTATACCTGGCATCCATGGTGAGGTAGGAGCCGGGCTGGATTTCGGTCACGCCGGGGAAGTTCCCGTCGATATCGTAAGTGCCGGTGCCGCCCGCGCTGCAGACCTCAACCTCGATCCCCTTCTTCTCAAGGAGCTTTCGGGTCTCGATGAGCATCCCCGTGGCCTTCCGTGCGCCCGCCTCCCGCTTCTCCCTATCCTCCTCAAACATGATGGGGCCCATATAACCCATGAGGCCGCGGAAGCTGAGGCCCGGAGAGGATAGGACTTTCTGGCTTAGCTCCAAACCCGGCTCGCCCGGCTCGACCCCACACCTGTTGTGGCCCACGTTAAGCTCCACCAGCAGGTTGAGATCAACCCCTCCGGCCACCGCTGCCTCCGAGAGGTCCCTTATATTCCTGGCGTCATCGACACATACTATGACCATTGCCCGCTTTGAGAGCTCGACGAGTCTCCTTATCTTCTCCGGGGTCACGAGCTCGTACGTGATGAGGATGTTATCCAGCCCGTGCTCGGCAAAGACCTCCGCCTCCTCCAGCTTCTGGCAGGTTATGCCGATGGCCCCTTCGGCCACCTGCCTTCGGGCGAGCTCGGGCACCTTGTGAGTCTTTATGTGCGGCCTTAAGTTGCAGCCCGCGCCCCTGCAGAAATCCGCCATTCGCTTGAGGTTCCTCTCCATGAGGTCCATATCAAGGAGCAGGGCGGGAGTATCGATCTCCAGCTTATGAGTCCCCAGGGGCTCTATCGGGCGGCTCACGGCATAACCTCCTTTCTTCCCTTCCTCATATCACTGCCACCGCCTCCACCTCCACGAGCAGGTCCGGGTCCATGAGAGCCTCGACCTGGACGAGGGTGCTCGCGGGAAAATCCCTTGAGATGTAGCGGCGGCGGACCTCGCTTATCTTGCCGTATTCCTCAGACTTCGTGACTCTCTTGGTCACGAAGTTCGTTATCTTCACTATGTTCTCCATTCCGGCGCCGGCCTCATTCAGGATGGCTTTGATGTTCTCCATGATGCGCTCGTACTGGGCTCCGATATCACCCTTTCCCACCACCTTCCCCTGGGCGTCCCAGGCCACCTGGCCGGCAATGAAAAGAAGCGTCCCCTCCGCCTTCACCCCGTGCGAGTAAGGGCCTATGGGAGGGCCGATTTTCCTGTGAAGCGCCTGAGAGGCTACTATTTCCTTTTTCATCCGCCCTCCTTGAACTCCACCTTTATCTTCTCCCCCTCGGGGTTCACCTGGCCAGGGCCCTCGCCCCGGGGAAAAGGCCGCCGGGCGAACTCTCGCCTCAGTCTCTCCGTCTCCTCCCAATCGATCTCGTAGTGGAGGACCTCCTTATCTATCTCCCTTATGGCAACGCCGTAAACCTCCCTCGCTTTCTTGAGGGAGATGTATTCATCTATCACATCCTCTAAGACCTCCTCGGGACGCCTGAGGAGTGGGTTCCCGCACCCCCCTCCCCCGTTGCTCTCGAAGCTTATATAGTCTCCAGGCTTGCAGCGTACCCCCACCGCAAACATGCCCAGATTCTCCTCCTGAGGGGTGCCCTCGTTTTTCACGAGGCGGTTCGGACCACCGTTGGTGCCGCCGGAGATGCCGTAAGGGGTGAGGAACTCCCTGTCACCATGGATGGTGATGATGGTGTCGCCCGTCACCCGGAAATTTCGCTTTATGCCGAAGCCCCCGCGGTAGCGGCCGTCCCCGCAGGAATCCTGAATGATATCGCATGAGGTGAGGACCATGGGGTACCACCTCTCCCAGCTCTCTATGGGCTGGTTCGAGGCGCCAGAGACATAGATGGAGTTTATGAGGGAGGTGCCGTCCCTGAAGGTGCACGCCCCGGCTCCACCCTCAAGCCAGAGGTAGGAGACGAAGTCAACCCCCGTCTTGGGGTGCACCCCTCCGGTGCAGAGGTTCTCAAGATTGAGGCTCCCCGCGAATACATTCCTGGGGTTCACCCCCACTAGAGCCTGGGCCCAGCAGCCCATGGTCACGTGGTCCACCTTCTCATAGGCCCCTGAGCAGTAGCCGGAGACAGGCGTGGGCTCCTGCACATCAACGCAGGTGCCCGGTCTTGAGATTATCTTGAGGTGGCGGATGATGCCGTGGTTCAAGGGCGCGAGCTCGGGGAAGGAGTGCATGGTCCCGTCATAGACGGCGGAGAGCAGGGCGGGCCTGGCAAAGCCCCAGGAGCTTCTTGGGGCCGGGTCAGAGCCCGTCCAATCGAGGGTGATGTTCTCGCCCTCGACGGTGAGCCTGCAGTGGACCCTTATCCTCGGCATCCCGGGGTGCATGCAGTCCATGTCGCCATAGTCAGAGAATTCATAGACGCCATCGGGCAGGGCCGCGATGGCCTTCCTGAACATCCTTTCGCTATGGTCCATGACCTCTTCAAACGCGGCGCGAACGGTCTCCAGGCCAAACTTCTCCGCATACTCAGCAAGGCGCCTCTCCATGAGCTTGGCCGTCTCGTGCTGAGAGTAGATGTCGCCTAGCCTGTCCACATAGCAGCGCATGTTCATCTTTATGAGGAGAAAAGTTGACCCCACCTCCCTGTCGCCCAGATAAAGGGGGATGGCCGGGAGCCGCATCCCCTCCTCGTGAAAGTCCGTAGCCCTCGGGTTAAAGCTCCCCGGCATGGGCCCTCCGGCATCGGCCCAGTGGCAGAGGGCTATGGCGTATGCGATGAGCCCATCCCCGTAGAAGACGGGGCGGATGAGCTTCACGTCATTGGCGTGGGTCCCGCCCGTGTAGGGGTCGTTGTAGAGGTAGACGTCCCCCGGGCCCCAGCGGTCCACCTGGCTCAAGGCAGCCTTAAGCGTCTCTTCAAAGGTGCCGAGGTGAGGGGCCTGGTCCCGGTAGCCGTGGGCAATGAGGCGGGCATCCGGGGTGAGGAGCGCAACCGAGTAGTCATGCCCCTCGGATATGGTGGGCGAGTAGGAGACCCTCTCCAGGAGGGCGCTTCCCTCGGTGCATATGGCCCTGAAGGCATTCTTGAGCACTTCAAAGGTGATAGGGTCGATGGCCGCCTCCCCGCCCATAGCCTTCTCCTCTCAGCTCACCTCGATGATAAGATTTAGGTGCTCATCCACTCGGGCCCGCGCTCCGGGCGGTATCACTGTGGTGGCATCGGTTTGCTCCACTACGGCCGGGCCCGAAAGCTCGGCTCCCAGGAGGAGCCTCTCCCGGTCATATATATCGCTCTTGAGCCACCCTCCCCCTTCGGGGAAATAGACCTTCCGGCTCCCCTTCAGGGCATCCTCCGCCTTCCCTCTCCCCCGGGCCCTCTCGGGCGGCAGGGCCTCCCTCTTACCCAGGGCCCGGAGCCTCGCGTTGGCCACCTCAAACTCCCCCACATCGCTCGCCACATAGCCATACTGGCGGCGGTGCTCTTCATTGAAGAAGTCAAACATGCGCTTCAGGGACTGTGGGATGAGTTTGCCCCGAGGAACGGGGATGGTGAGGTAGGCCGTCTTTCCGAAGTAGCGGATATCGGCCAGGCGCTCAAGCTCAACCTCTTCCCTTGGGGTTCCCGCCCTGGAGAGGGTGGCGAGCGCCTCTTCCTCCATCTCCTCATAGGCCCGGTTGAGCCTCCCAAGGTCGAGCTCCTTCTCCTTTTCGAGGATGGAAGTCAGGAAGTCATAGCTCAGGTCTGTTGACAGAACCCCGATGGCAGATGTCACCCCCGGAAGGCGGGGAACCAGGACCCGTGGGATACCGAGCTCCCTCGCCAGGTCAACCGCATGAAGAGGGCCGGCGCCCCCGTAGGCGAGGAGAACGAAGTCTCTCGGGTCATAGCCCCTCTGGACCGAGATGAGGCGAATCCCGTTGACCATATTGGCATTGGCCACCCGGAGGATGCCCGCCGCCGCCGCCTCGATGCTCATCCTAAAGAATCGCCCTATCTTCTCCACCGCCTTGCGGGCGAGGGCCTCATAGATTTTCTTCTCGCCGCCGAGGAAGGTCTCCGGGCTCAAGCGGCCCAAGAGCAGATTGGCGTCGGTGTTGGTGGGCTCTACGCCCCCCTGGCCGTAGCAGGCGGGCCCGGGCTCGGCCCCGGCACTCTGGGGGCCGCTCTTAAGTATGCCTCCCGGGTCTATCCAGGCGATGCTACCCCCTCCGGCGCCTATGGCCTTCACATCGATTGCGGGAAGGGCGATGGGGATATTGAACTCAACTGAATACATATTGGTCGTCAGAGGCTCGCCCCGCCAGATGAGGGAGAGGTCGGCACTGGTGCCGCCCATGTCGAGGGTGACGAGGTTTCTGAAGCCTGCGGCACTTCCGATGAGGGCCGCTCCCTTCACACCTCCGGCGGGGCCTGACTGGCAGATGCGGGCCGGAAGCCGCTGGGCCGCCTCCGCCGCCATGAGCCCGCCCCCGGAGTGGATGACGAGAACCTCGCCCCGGTAGCCCCACTTTCCCACCCTCTCCTTGAGCTCCGTGAGATAGCTCTCTATTATGGGGCCGAGGTAGGCATTGGCCACAGTCGTGGACGTACGCTCGAACTCCCGCATCTCGGGCAGCACCTCATAGGAGGAGCAGATGAAGACGTCTGGGCACTCCTCCTGCAAGAGCTCCTTTGCCCTCCTCTCGTGGGAGGGGTTCATGAAGGAATTGAGAAAGCAGACGGCAACGGCCCTCATCCCGCGCCTTCTGAAGATGCGCCCGGCCCTTCTCACCTCCTCTTCATCCAAAGGCTCAAGGACACTCCCCTCGTAGTCCACTCGCTCCGCCACCGTCAGGACATGCCTTCTCGGCACAAGGGGAGGGGCGGGGGCCCAGGCGAGGTCCGCCACATCGGCCCTGGTTGCTCGGGCCGCTTCCAGGATGGCCCGCACCCCACGGGTGGTGAGAAGTGCCGTCAGGGAGGGCCTTCTCTCGATTATGGCGTTCGTCGCGATGGTGGACCCATGCCTAAAGCTTCTCAGCTCTTCGGGGGGAATTCCTGACCTCTCGAGTCCATCTATCACAGCAGCTATGAAATTCTTCGGGGTAGAGGGCACCTTGAAGGCCCTCAGCCCTTCGCCATCGCCCCCGAAGTAAACGAGGTCGGTGAAGGTTCCTCCGATATCAATGCCGATGCTGTAACCTTTCATGGGGGCCTCCTCGCGGTGTGGGTGCTTTCGGGAGGAGCAGACGAAATCATACCACAGAAAAGAGGGAAGCTCGCCCGATAAGTTGCTCCCGGAGGGCGGATAGCGGATATAAGAATTCTCTCCGCCGGGCCATATGAAAAAGGCCGGACCCTTTTAGGGCCCGGCCCCGAAAGCCTCCTAGCTCAATTCACAATTGAATCCCAAGCCGGTCCCACACAGATTCCCCGTCCCTGATCTGAGCTGCTTTCAGGTGAGGGTAGGTTTTGAAGAGGAAATAAGCCAGGGGAATGACTCCAAGGACGATGATCATCAGGTCAGGGACCATTCGGAGCGACCCGATGACCGACACAAAGCCGCTCTCGAAGAATGAGGCGTCCCGGGCTGCCCAGAGTCCCTCCTTGAAGCTCGTCCAGGCCTGGACCACTCCGATCGGGAACAGGGTCCCGACCGTCATGAGCAGGAGGCCAATGTTGAACCCGAAGAAGGAGACCTTGAGAATGCGGTCGTTCCAGTACCCCTTGTCCACGAGTCCCCTCCAGGAAAATAGAAGCAGGGCGATGGAGAGCATGCCGTAGACCCCGAAAAGCGCGCCGTGGCCGTGGTTCATCGTCAGGTAGGTCCCGTGCTCGTAGTAGTTCACGATGGGAAGGTTGATGAGAAACCCGAAAACGGCCGCTCCCAGGAAATTCCAGAACGAGGAGGCCACGAGAAAATACATGGGCCACTTGTAGGGAAACTCCCCCCCCTGCTCCCGAATACCCTTATATTCCAGCCAGCCGCGAACCACGAGCCCGAAAAGTGGAATCGGCTCCATCGAGGAGAAGACCGCTCCCAGACCGAGCCAGAAGGAGGGACCTCCGTACCAAAAATAATGGTGGGCGGTCCCGAGGATCCCGCTGAAAAACACGATGGTGGCCGTGAAGTAGGCGACCGTCAGGGCCGCCCTCGCCGAGGCCAGGCCCATGGCGACCAAAAGCAGGGAGATGACCGCGACCCCGAAGAACTCAAAGATGCTCTCAACCCAGATGTGCACCACGAACCATCTCCAGTAGTCGGCGACTGTGAGGTGGGAACCCCTTCCGTAAAAAAGCCCGAACCCGAAGAAGCCTACAACCAGGATCGCGCTGAAAACGTAGAAAACAACGAGGGAGCTGAACTCACTCTTTTGCCCCCGCCCGAGATGATGGGCTATTGCTCGATAAACTGTGAGAAGCCAAGCGATAAGGCCCACAAAAAGCAGGATCTGCCAAAGCCGCCCGAGCTCAAGATACTCCCAGCCCTGATGGCCGAGCCAGAACCATAAATCTCCCAGAAAGCCCTTGATGCCCGCCACTTCACCAAGCAGGCTCCCCAGGGCCACAACCAAGATGGCGACGAAGAGAACCTGAACGAGGAGGCTCTGCTTTCGGGGCTCGACCCCTCCGATAATGGGGGCGAGATAGATGGCGGATGCGACCCAGGTTGTGGCTATCCAGAAAATGGCGAGCTGGAGGTGCCAGCTCTTGGCCCAGCTGTAGGGGATAATCTGGGCCACAATGGGAAAGTAGAAGGTCTGAGGGTCAACGGTGTAATGGGCCAGAAGCCCCCCGAAGAGGGTCTGCAGCAAAAAAAGGAGTATGACCACCAGAAAATATTTGGCCGCTCTGAACTGGCTCGGCGTGAGAGGCATCTCAATGAGCCTATCTGCCAGTGCAACACCCTTCGGGGGTCCGTACCAGATCTGGTAGTTATGGACTAGATAAATGAAAATACCCAGCACGATAAAAAGCGAGAGCACGCCGCCCAGAGTCCATATGTAGGTCGCCGGGGTGGGCACATTTCCCACGCTCCTGTCGGGGGGCCAGTTGTTGGTGTAGCTATGGTCCTCTCCCGGGCGGTTGGCCGAGGCCACCCAGGCGGTCCAGAAGAAAAAGCGTGAGAGCTGAAGCCGCTCTTGCAAGGAGGGAACCGTCTCGGGTAGAAAGCCGTACCGCCTTTCACCATCTTTGAAGGTTTTTTCCCAGAAATCTTGGTTCGCCCCCAGAGCCTCTACCTGGGCGGGGGTGAGGGTGAGGGTGTCTTTCCCAGGGTCGTAATGATTTGTCTTTACCTCTTTTGTTGTCTTGAGGTCGATGAACTCTTTCTCTAAAGGGGGTAGGCTTGCGTAGGATTTCCCGTATTCCTGGTTTGCCAGGTGATCCCTCACAGTGTCGCCGATGAGATGGAGCGTGACCGCCGAGAATTCCATACCTCGCTGCGAGCCGTGCCCCCAGACGCTCCCGTGGTCCATGAGGCCATATCGCTGGTATACGCCCTGGCCCTTCAGGATGTCCTTTTTCTCGAAAAGAACCCTTCCATCCGGGCTCACCACCTTTCCCGGGTACGGGGGAACCCTATCTCTGGCAAGAAAACCCCCGCCGAGCAGGACCGCTAGCGAGACGATGAAGCTGATCATGGCTGCCCATTTCAATTTTTCTATGGACATACTATCTCTCCTCTGGTGACTCGCTCCAACGACCCGAAGACGAAGAACTTTTCCTCCGCAAGCTCCACCCGATTCCGTGCAGATATAACAAGGTCATCCAATTTCGCAACGTCTGAGCTCTCAATTAGCAAAATGGGGTGGGTGAGAGGTCCGGTGACCTCAATCAGCGTGCTGTAATCGCTCACGGTTGAAGCCTCGGAATACGGGCACCCTGAGAAGAGTCAGGAAAAATTATACCATAGAGAGGAGGCCCGATGACCTCAAGGATCTGGCCTATCGGTGGGAGAGCCTTCAGGGGAACCCTGCTCTCTGGGGGCCCGAAGAAGGTCTCTGGTCGAGGGGCCTCCCGTCAACTTTTCCGTTGACAGAAGGGGTGGCATCTGTTAGTTGTTGCTTAGAATTCTCGGTGTCCGGGTGACTCGCCGAGAGTCTAAAAGGGAAGACGGTGAGAATCCGTCGTGGACCCGCCACTGTGAGCGGCGACGAAACCCACCGGAGCCACTGAGGGGAGGGCTCCCCTCGGGAAGGCGTGGGGATTAGGAAGAGCCGCAAGCCAGGAGACCTGCCCGGGCGCTCTTCACGAGAGTCTTCGAGGGCCCGGGACCAGTGAAGGTAAGCCCTGAAAGAAACCCCAGCCTGAAACCCCGAAGGGCTGGGGATTTTTTTGCTTCCAGGGCCGATTGAGGAGGGTTCGGGCGGTGGCTGAGAAAAGGTGGCGAAAGTTATCCCTTGGGGTAGGAGTTTTCCTGGCTACAGGGCTCATTCCCCCTCCGGCCTTCGCCATGCACATAACAGAAGGAATTCTCCCCGCCCCCTGGGCGGCCCTCTGGGCGGCCCTGGCGGCGCCCTTCGTCATTTTGGGCCTTTTGAGGGTGAGGGAAAAAAGGTCGAAAAACCCTGGCTACATGCCCCTTCTCGGCATCGCCGGCGCGGCCGTATTCGTCTTCTCCACCATTCCCATCCCAGTGCCAATTGCGGGCACCTGCTCGCACCCGGCGGGAACGGGACTTAGCACCGTTCTCCTGGGGCCCTTCCCCAGCATTCTCGTGGCCGGAGCCGCGCTCCTCATCCAGGCCCTATTTCTGGCCCACGGCGGCCTCACTACCCTGGGAGGGAATATCCTCTCCATGGGCATCGTCGGCTCACTCACGGCCTGGGCGGCCTTCAGGGGCGCTAGGCGAGCTGGCGCATCCCTCTTCTGGGCCTGCTTTCTTGCGGGCGTTGCAGCCGACCTCTTCACATATCTGACCACCTCGATACAGCTGGGCCTCGCCCTTCACGGCGATGCCCCTCCCCTCAGGGTCATAGGTGAGATATTCATCGCTTTCATGCCCACACAGATACCCCTGGCGCTCTTGGAAGGGGCTCTCACAGGGGCGGTGGTCGTCCACATCTATAAGCACAGGCCGGGCCTGCTGACAACCCTCGGTGTCGTCGCCGCATGATGAGGAAGTGAGGAAATGAAAAGAAAGGGGCTCTTAGTTCTTGCCGGCCTGGGGTTTCTGGGAATCATGCTCTTATTCTCTGACTTGAGGTCGGGGGGAGATTATGTGGGAGTTGACGTGGCGGTGGTGGAAAAGTACGCAACCAAAATGGGGAGGCCACCTCAAAAGCCCTTAATAGATACCGACCGGGGAGACCTTCTCCTCTTTCTCTTCACCCTTTCGGGCGCGGTCGGGGGCTTTATCATCGGATACCTCTGGCGTAAGGAGATACATGAGAAGAGCGAGAGGCGAGCTTCCCCATGAGCCACTACTTTCTTGAGCCCACCCTCAGTGCCTCTAGCTTTGCTCTTCGCGCTGACCCACGGGTGAAGGTTCTCCTTGTGGGCGCGGCCCTTCTGGGGAGCCTTCTCGCTTCCCGGCCTCAGCCCTCCCTGCTTCTAGGTGCCCTGGGCATGGGGAGCCTTCTCGCTGCGGGGGTTCAACCCCGAGTGCTCGCCCTCCGGTTCCTTCTTCCTGCGGTGATAGGCATCCTTGCCGCGCTCATCACCGCCCTTCACCTGGGCGAGACCCCCCTATTCCGCTTCTCCATCTTAGGCTTTCCCTTAACCCTTTATGAAGAGGGAATGAGGCGGGGGCTCCTCATCTTTGCCAAGGTTTTCGGCGGCGTGAGCCTCATCTTCTGGCTCTCCTGGACTACCCCGCTTCCCCGCCTGGCGGGGGCCGCCCTCTGGTTTCGGATCCCCCGGACTCTGGTGGAGCTCCTCCTCTACATCTACCGCTACCTCTTCCTGCTCATGGAGGAGACCCACCGCATGCGCGACGCCCAGAGGGGCCGCCTGGGCTATACCACCTGGCGCAGGAGCCTCCACTCGGCGGGCCTCCTGGGAGGGATGCTCATGTTGAGGGCTCTTGATAGGGCCGAGCGTGCCTATGAGGCCATGAGGTGCCGGGGATACCAGGGATGCTCCTTCTGGAGCTATCTCCCGCCCCCCGGAAGGGGGGAGGCCATCCAGCTCACACTTGGGCTCACATTCGTAGCCGCCGTGTTGGCCCTCTCGTGAGGAGTCGGGGAGAGTATATGATGTCCCTCCTTGAGGCAAGAGGCCTCTCCTTTCGCTACCCCGATGGGACAGTGGCCCTGAGGGGGTTGAGCCTTTCGGTAGAGGAAGGGGAGTTTCTGGCGATCCTCGGGGCAAACGGCTCGGGCAAGACCACCCTGCTCAAAAACCTTAACGCTCTCCTCAAGCCCACGGGAGGCTCAATATTTCTCGAAGGGAAGCCCCTTTTAGACGCGGGATCCCGGGAGGTTTTCTCCCGTGTGGGCCTCGTCTTCCAGGACCCTCATGACCAGCTCTTTGCGCCGACTGTGGGGGGGGATGTGGCCTACGGGCCAATGAACCTGGGTTGCTCGCCGCGGGAGATTGAAGAGAGGGTCAGGCTCGCCCTGCTGCAAGTGGGCATGAGCGAGCTCGCCGAACGGCCCATCCATGCACTCAGCTTCGGGCAGCGAAAAAGGGCCTGTCTTGCGGGAATCCTGGCCATGCGGCCGAAGCTGATGCTTCTGGATGAGCCCACCCAGGGTCTTGACCCAATGGGCGTGAGGACCATAATGGCGCTCCTCAAGCGCCTCAATGAAGAGCAGGGCATAACCATGGCCATGGCCACGCATTCCGTGGACCTGGTTCCCACCTTCATGCACCGGGCCATCATCCTGAGCCGCGGTCTGGTCCTGCGAGAGGGTACCCCGGAAGAGGTTTTCTGTGATCCTCTGGCCCTCGAAGGGGCCAGGCTCAACCTGCCCCTGATAGGGGAGCTCTTCAGCATGCTCCAGCGCCAGGACCGCCTCCCTTTCGAGCGCCTTCCCCTCACCATCGGCGAGGCGCGGCGGGAGATAATAAGACTCCTGGAGCGCCAGCAGTCCCACCCCTTAGCCTCACCGCAGGAAGCGGACTAAGGCCTCCCTCAGGCTCTCAAGGGCTTCATCACCCCTCCCCCTCTCTATGGCCTGACCTATGCAGCCCTTCACGTGGCTTTCGAAGATGAGGCTCGCTATCTTATCCCAGGCCTTCTGGACCGCGGCTATCTGCTGGAGAACCTGCGGGCAGTCCTTTCCCTCCTCGAACATCCGGCGAACCGCGTGGGAGTGCCCCTCCACCCTGGCCATGCGTCGGCTCACCTCCTGAAATATATCCTCGTGGGCCATAGGAACCTCCAAAATGGAGTTGAACTATGCTATCCTGGAGGATAGGATATATCTAGCTACTTGTGCTAAGGGACAGCTTCCTCTGTCATGAGATAACCCTGGGGAGGGTTCAAGCAATCTACACGCTCCTCAGCCAGGTCTCGGCTCTCGCGCTCGGGGCCATCCACGGGTTGGAGCCGGGCCACGGCAAAACGGTGGTCGCCACCTACCTCATAAGTCAGCAGGGACGGCCCTGGCATGCTCTCTTCCTCGCGATTATAGTCACCATCTCCCATACTGCCAGCGTTTTCCTCCTTGCCCTCCTCCTCCAATTGGCTCTTATCCAGAACCCTGAACTTCACCTGGTTCGCTTCCTAGAGGTGGGGGCGGGGCTTTTCATCTCCGGCTTGGGGGTCTGGCTTTTGCGAAGAGCCCAACGAGGGAGGCATCACGCTCACTCTCATAGCCATCCCGCAAAGGGTGGGGATGAGATTGAGGGGAATTCATCACGGATAGGGGTGGGAACCCTGCTGGGCCTCGGGGTCTCGGGCGGCGCGGTACCCTGCCCTGGAGCCCTGGCCATCCTCGCGGCGGCTCTGGCATCGGGAAAGCTGGGGGAGGGGCTGTCCTATGTCGTCATCTTTTCAGTCGGCCTGGCGGGCGCCCTTATGGCGATAGGGCTCCTTGCCACGCTGGCGGCGGGGTGGCTCAAGAGCCGTCTTGATAGTTCCTCCAGTCGCCTGGAGTTTCTCCCCTTGGTTGGAGCCTGCGTGATCATCGGGCTTGGCGTGCTCATAAGCCTGAGGGCCCTGAGCCTCATCTGACCTTTCCTCTTTCCAAGGGTAGCACTAGGCATTCAGCGCGGCTTGCCCTCAGACCTTTATTATGCCCCTTCGTATGGCAAACTTGATGAGGTCGGTGCGGCTGTGGATGTCGAGTTTTTCCATGATGTTGGAGCGATGGCCCATGACAGTCTTGACGCTTATACCGAGAAGGGCCGCAATCTCCTTATTGGACTGCCCTTCAGCCAGAAGCTTCAGGATCTGCTTCTCGCGGTCGCTCAGGCTCTCGTAAGCACCCTTCTCGGCCAGGGGTTTCCTGCCCTTGAGGTATTCCTCTATGACGGTCGAGGCCACGGAGGGATGCAGAAAGGACTCCCCCGCATTGACGGCGCGGATGGCGGACAGAAGCTCCGTGCCCGCAGCCTTCTTCACGAGGAAGCCGGAGGCCCCGGCTTCGAGAAAGCGGTAAATATATTCCCTGTCCTCATATTGGGTCAGGACCAGGATCTTTGTCTGGGGTCTCTGCTTCTTGATCTCTATGGTGGCTTCAAGCCCCCCCAAGCCCGGCATGGCGATATCCATAAGAACCACGTCAGGCTCATGCTTGAGGGTCTCCTCGATGGCCTCCTTGCCGTTGGCCGCCTCCCCCACCACTTCGATATCCTCATGCAGCCTGAGCAGCGCCCTCATCCCTTCCCGGAAGATGGCGTGGTCGTCGACCAGAAGGATCCTTATCTTAGACATCGCCATTCCCCTCGGCGGAGATGGGCACCTCAAGGTTGATCTGAGTGCCGCTACCGAGCCTGGAGATGACCTCGATGTTGCCCTGCAACAGGGTTATCCTCTCTTTCATACCATGCAGACCCAGGGCCATACGCCCCTGGGAGGCATCCGAGAGACTCTCCGCATCAAAGCCCCGGCCATCGTCCTCCACGCTCACCTTGAGGCTACCATCTTTATACTCACAATCGATGGTGACGTTCTCGGCCCCTGAGTGCCTGAGGATGTTAGAGATGGCTTCCTGGACCACCCTGAAGACGGAGGTTTCCACCTGAGAGGGAAGCCGGCCCTTGAGCCCTGCGCTGTTAAAGCTGACGTTAATCCCGGCTGGGAGGAGCTGCTTCTCAACAAGCCATCTCATGGCCGATTCAAGGCCCAGGTCATCCAGCACAGTGGGACGGAGGTTGAAGATCAAGCGATGCACACCCTCGAGGGTGGTGAAGGCCAGCCCCTTCAGCCTCTCCACCTGCTCAGAGATAGAAGTGCGCGAGGCTTCTATTGATGCAGCCTCGAGTGCAACCCCCAGGGCCGCCAGGCTCTGGCTCGTCTCATCATGCAGCTCCCGGGCGATCCGCTTTCTCTCCTCCTCCTGGGCCGTTATCACCTTATGCAGGAGCTCACCTCTCATCTCCTCCTTGCGCTGCAGCTCCTCATAGAGGGTGGCGTTCTCGATGGCAACGGCCGTCTGACGAGCCACGGCGCCTATGAGGGAAATACCTTCCTCGGGGAAAGCCCGGGGCCTCCGGGTGCCCATGCAGAAAAAACCCAAAGCCTCCCCCCGCAGGGCCAGGGGAATCAAGAGCAAGCTGGTCAAGCCCTCCCGGGAGAGGAAGGCCGAGAGCTCAGGGTCCGGAGCCGAGGCCCCATCTATGAGAAAGCTATCCCTTTCCATGGCCTCCACCCGGCTTCCCATAGCCTTTCTGAGAAGCTCCACGAGCACCTGGGCGCCCCCCTCCTCAGAGAGCCCCATGGCCAGGGCCAGCCTCATCTCGCCGCTCTCCTTGCCTCTCAGGCATATGATCCCGATATCGGCCTCGGATATTCCCATAACCCGATCCATGGTGCTCGTCAGGATGAAATTTAGCTTCAAAGTCTGACTTATGACCGAGGCCGTCTCATTCAGGATCGAAAGCTCGCGGTTTCGCCTCAGCACTTCCTCTTGAAGACGCTTCTCTTCGGTTATGTCTCTTGCGAGCTCGATAACCTCAACCGTCCTGCCCCCCTCGTCCTTGACGGGCGAGAGGACTATCTGCGTGTATATTTGGGTGCCATCCTCACCGGGGCGAGTATGGACCACCCGCCTCGGCGTTCCCGATTCCAGTACCTCCTGAACCGGACAGTCGCATACCTCTCCACCGACTAGGCCCCTCTTTGCGCTGACCTGGTAGCATAATTTCCCCAAGAGTTCCTCCTCCTTGACCCCCACTCGCTCGATGAGCCGCCTGTTGACCCGCTTCACCCTGAGCTCCCTGTCCAAAACCATAAGTTCGTCATCCAGGCTATCGATTATTGTGTGAAGATAGTCCCTGGAATCCTTGAGTTCCCCGGTGCGGTCCTCGACCTTGCTCTCGAGTTCTCTCGCCCAGCCCTCCAGGCGCTCCATGGAGAGACGGAGCTTCTCCCGCATGATGTCCAGGCTTTGGCTGAGATCGTCTATCTCCCGCCCTCCCGTTATGGTAATGGCATCGGAGAGGTTACCGCCGGCTATGTTCTGTGCCGAGCGGGTGAGCTGGGAGAGCTTCTTAACGAAGGTGCTTGAAGTCCCCCAGGCGAAGATTACCGTCAGGAAGATGAGGGGGAGGCCGAAAATAAATATCTGCTTCTTCATCCGCTGGGTGGGGCCAAAAGCTTCAGCCTCTGACTGCCGGACCGCGATCCCCCAGGGGATGGAGGGCAGGGGGTTGAAGGCCAGGAGCTCCGTCTCCCGCTCTGCGTTCTTCTCCTCCCCCTGGTGGCAACTATGACACGTGCTGACAGTAGACCTTTTCTCCTCGATGAGGTGCCTGAGGAAATCTTTGTGGTCGGTGGGGGTGAATAAGCGGGGGATGCGGGTGGAGGCCAGGATGATGCCGTTTCCGTCGACCACCTCGATGTAGCCCGTCTCGCCCAGCTTTATGGAGCGAATGGCCTCTACGATGTCGCCGGCTGTGGGGTCCATATTCCCGCCCGCAAGGCCCACAACCTCTCCGTGAGAATTTGTGAGGGGAACCACCGCCGAGATGACGTTCTTCCTCTTAGCTTCGATGGTGTAAACGTTAGAGACAACCGGTTTTCCAGAGGCAAGGGCCTTTCTCACGTAGGGGTATCGACTCATGTCGGGCACGACCTCAAGCATGCCCTCAGGAGCTGACAAGAGGAGCTTCCCTTCCCTGTCAAGGAGGAAGACCCCTTCACCGAAGATCGACTGGTAGTATGCGGTATGCAGGGCCTGCTTCTCGGGCTCAGGGTTATCATCCTCAAGGTCAACTCCCTGGGCAAACCCTATGTCCGAGAGGCTCCGGAGGTTCTGCTTGAGGATATATTCAAGGTGAGTGGCCGTGGCCCGTGCCAAGATCAGGCGCTCATTAAGGGTACGCTCAACGCTCTCCCTGACGCTCAGGTAGGTGGAGAGCCAAAGGATGCCGAACATGAAGATCACGCAGATACAGACGAGGAAGATTATTCTGCTCTGAATGCTTAACTTCTTGAACATGGCGGAAAGAGCATGGAACGAATTTTTCCCGTTCCCGCTTTCTTTAAGCCCATAGGTCCGCTAAAGACTATAAGGGAAGCAATTTTCCTCTATATTGATTACTATAGCATATTTACTAGCCTGAGCATTCTCCTCACCCACTCTGGCAGTGCACCTGAGAAGGAACCATCATCGCTCCGACCCCCCAACTTCCCCATTTTTACCTTAAGGGCAGAGGTAGGCCCGCCCCGCCAAGGGCCAAGGCTCACTGGCCTCCACACCCCAGGGGGTTCCCAGGGGGGAGGAGAAGCCAAAAACAGGGTATTTTCCCTCCCTCTTCAGGACTTTTTTCCAGCTGAAACGGGTAAGTTTCCCCATTTACGAAAGGGGAGCCAGGGTCGATCTTTTAAAAGGGAGATAAAAGAAGGAGTCAGCGGCAATGATAAGCAGAATCACTGAGGTTTTAGCCGGGAAGGGGGTGTCAAGAATGGTGCGTTACAGAGGTGGACAGAGTGTAAGGGCTGGCGCATACTTCGATTTGTCTGCGGGACAGATAGTGCTCCAGCGTTACGATGGAGAGGTTCTGCCGGGAGGAAGCGAGAAGGGCTACCTGAAGGTTTCCCTGCCCCTGGCTATGGTAATGGGGCTCTTTTTCAGCGTTGCTTATGTCGTATTCCTTCCCTTCATAGGGATGGCCATGGTCATAGGATACTCAGCCCTCAGGGGCTTCAGGCTTCTAGCATGGCTCAAGGAAGCCATCTTACCCGTGGCCCTGCCCCATTGGGTGCCCGGCGAAGCCTATTTTCTGAGGCTCATCTCTCCAAGAAGAGTCAGCGGTAATGAAAAGGACAATCGATAAGGCCGTTGGCTGATAAGGGGGTGCCAAGAATGTTGCGTTTCAGAGGCGGACAGAGTGTAGATGGCGGGGCATACTTCGATTTATCCGCGCGCAGGGTAGTGCTCCGGCGTTTCGATGGAGAAATCCTGCCGGGTGGAAGCGAGAAGAGCTACCTGAAGGTTTCCCTGCCCCTGGCCATGGTTATAGGGCTTTTCTCCAGCCTTGCTTATGTGGTGTTCATTCCCTTCATAGGGATGGCCTTGATCATCGGGTACTCAGCTCTGAAGGGCATAAGGGCTCTAGGGAGAGTCACCGAATCCATCTTGCCCGTGGCCCTACCCCATTGGGTTCCCGGCGAAGCCTATTTTGCGAGGCTCATCTCTCCCAAGAGGAAGGAGGAGGCTCGAGGCAAGGAAGGCGAAAAGAGCGAAGAGGGGTCTCTAGAGGGTCAGTAAAACCGCAGCGCCACTTACCCGCTCAAAGGTGAGGGCTAATGCAGGAAGCGGCACAGGCCATGCTAAGTCGGGGTAAAGGGGGGAGGTTTCTTCTTCCCTTAGCGATAGCTGCCTGCCTCATCCTTTCAGCCTCAGCCGCCCACGGCAGCAACCACCGCGTGAGGCTCATGGTTGAGAGAAGGGCTGCGCTCTGTCTTGGCTGCCACGGAAACCGAGACTTCCAGATAGAACTCCCCAGCGGGGAGAAGATGAGCCTCTACTTTGATGTGGAGGCCTTCAGCCGCTCCATCCACGGCGATAAGCTCAACTGCCAGGACTGTCACAGGAATTACAACTCCTATCCTCATCCCACGCGGAACTTCCAGAGCCACCGCCAGTATACGCTCATCCAATACAACAGCTGCCGCCGCTGCCACTTTGCACACTACACAAAGACGCTCGAGAGTATTCACTATAACCTCCTCTCCCAGGGCGATGAGCGCACTCCCGTCTGCGTTGACTGCCACGGATCCCACGCGATAACCCCCTGGCGGAACCCCCGGCCGGAGATCTCCAAGAAGTGCGCCCAGTGTCACAAGGGCATCTATGAGACTTACCTGGGGAGCGTACACGGGAAGGCCCTTATGGAAGAGAAAAATGGCGATGTGCCCGTCTGCACCGATTGCCACAGGGCCCATAACATCGAGGACCCCCGAACTGAATCTTTCAAGAGAAGCACCCCAATTCTTTGCGGCAAATGCCATGAAAACAAGAATCTCATGCAGAAATACGGAATCTCCACCAGGGTGGTGGAGACCTACCTGAAGGACTTCCACGGCGTCACAGTGAGCCTCTCGGGGGACGGCAAGCGCGATATATCCAAATTCGCCGCCGTGTGTACTGACTGCCACGGTATCCATGATATTACCAAGACCGATGCCCCTAACTCCGCAGTCATGAAAGTCAATTTGGTCAAGACCTGCCGGAAGTGTCACCCCGATGCCACCGAGAACTTCCCGGCGGCCTGGCTCTCCCATTATGAGCCGAGCCCCGAGAAGGCGCCTTTGGTCTACTACGTGAAGCTCTTCTACTCCTTCTTCATACCCTTTGTAATAGGCGGTCTCCTTTTTCACGTCCTCCTCCACATATGGAGAGTGAGCATTAACAGGTAGATGGGAGGGATCCGAGTTGCTGGGCAGAAAGGTTAACAGATTTCAAGGAGAATATTTCATCCGCTTTACCCTTCAGCAGAGGATGGAGCACTGGGTGGTAATGATCTGCTTCTTCATGCTTCTGCTAACAGGTCTCCCCCAGAGGTACTTCGACTCGCCCGTTTCATTCTGGTTGGTCAACCACATGGGTGGCATCGCCATGACCCGACTGATTCACCGCGTGTGCGGGATAATCTTCAGTGCGCTGGTTCTCTACCATCTGGCCCGGGTCTCCTTCCTGGTTTTGACCCTGAGGGTTCAGCCACTTCTTATCCCAACAGCCAAGGACGTTCGGGATGCCATCCAGACGCTCAAGCACCACTTGGGACTCACCAAAGAGGAGCCCGAATTCGACTGCTTCGACTACCGGCAGAAGTTTGAGTACTGGGGGCTCGTTATGGGAGGCCTCCTGATGATCGTCACGGGCTTTATCCTCTACTTCCCCACCCTGGCCGCGCGATTCCTTCCGGGAGAGGTCATCCCTGCGGCCAAGATTGCTCACAGCTACGAGGCCATGCTGGCCCTCCTGGTGGTGGTGGTCTGGCACCTCTATGGGGTCATCTTCAATCCCGATACTTTTCCCTTGGATAGGAGCATCTTCACTGGTAAAGTGCCCCTAGAGAGGGCCAGGCGGGAGCGTCCGCTCGATTACCGTCGCCGCCTCATGGAAAGCCTGAGGGAAGATGCACATAAAGCCTGAAGCGAGGCAGATTCAGGATGAATAGCCCCCCTCAGCCTCTCCCTCCGCCGTTTCTCTTCAGCTTCTTCAAGAGTTCGATCCGCACCGGAGGTGCAACCATGAATGAGGGGCAGGCGGGAGCGACACTGCCAGAGTTTGTCACCCGATTTTCCCTTCAGCAGCGCCTTGAGCATCTGGCCGTTATGGCCTGCTTTGCGGTCCTCTTTCCCACGGGGCTATCGCAAAAATACTACACCTCTCCTTGGGCGCAGAGCATAATCGCCTTCTTCGGCGGCATCGAATGGACGCGACTCATCCACCGTGGCTTCGGCGTAGCCCTTAGCGCTATCGTCGGCTACCACATAGCTCGCGTCCTCTATCTTGTCTTCACAAGAAGGGTCCAGCCCAGCATGGTGCCAACGCCCAAGGATGCCCAGGACGCCATACTCATGCTCAAGTACTGCTTCGGTCTCACCGAGGATCAGCCCCGCTTCGGCCGCTTCGGCTACCGGCAGAAGTGGGAGTACTGGGCCATGTTCTTCAATGCGCTCATAATGATGATCACGGGCTTCATCCTCTACTACCCCATCACGACAACCCGTCTTCTCCCCGGCCAGGTAGTGCCTGTGGCCAAGACGGTCCATAGTTATGAGGCCCTTCTTTCCTTGCTGATCATCCTCATCTGGCATATGTACGCCGCCCACCTGAGCCCCGATACCTTCCCCATAGACACCACCATCTTCACCGGGAAAATATCCCGGGAGCGGATGTTGAGGGACCACCCCCTGGAGGCGGAGCTCTTTCCTTCCGGTGAATGCTCCGCGCCATCCGAAAGAGGTCTCTCTCCTCTAGCCGACCCAGGAGGCGGATAAACCGGTCATCGGCCCACCAGAGGAGTTCGCGCCAGCGCTCGCCCTGCTTATCCAGCCCTGAGCTCAGCCGGGCCGGCCTCCGGGCCACCTGAACCAAGCGGACTTCCACCCCACTCAGCTCAGGCATTAGCTCTGGGGAGGGAGGAAGATCATCCCCCATAACCTGCTGAAGGATAAGCAAGAGTGTGAGGTCCGTGCGGGAGTTGAAGTAAAGGGTCAGTCCCTGGAAGGGATGGGGCGAGGCTTCAATTCTCACAGGCGGCCAGGCGAGATAATCAGGAAAGTAGGCGGGAAGGAGCAGCTTCAGTTCCACCTCCCGCTCCCCCTCCTCTACCGTAGATAAAAGCCTCTTTTCGCTGGGGATGTCCGCCCGGAGGAGGGAAGGGAGAGTATTGAGGAATCTCAGGGCTCCTGCCGCCGCGGCCATAACGGCGAGCCACGGGATGAGAAGTCGAGCGACCTCTCTCAAGAGTCCAAGGCACGGCCTTTCTCTCCGCCTCTCCATCATGCGCAGCCAGCCTCCCGAGCATCCCCCACTCGCAGGCCCGAACCTCTCAACCCGTGCGGGAGTGTGACAGGGCGCAGACCGGGACAATCAAATCAAACCACGAAGAAAAGGAGGACCGAAAGCCCCCCCAGGGTAAGGAGTAGTTTCGGCCATTTCCAGGCAACGGGCTCCATGGGCTCATTTCCCTCGAGCCGGGAAACCCGCCGCCTCACCAGAGCCTCCAAGGAATGATCACCCAGCCTCCTAAAAATTCCTCTCAAAGTTCCCACTTCCGGTCGGCGGCTTCCAGCCCAGGAGCTCATTTTGTGACAGGTCCTTAGAAGACTATCCGCATAGCCCTCAAAGTCCCCCAGGAGCTGGGCCGCGGTGACGTCCCTCATGGTCTCAGCCTCGTTCGCTATCAGGCGGCTTATGAGGAGCACAGCGGGGTTGAAGAACATGGCCGCCCGAAGGGCAAAAAGCCCCCAACTGCGGAGGGTGTCCCCGAGGTTGAGGTGGCAGAGCTCATGGGCCAGTAGGCAGCGGAGGTCCTTTTCATCAAGACCCTGCAAGAGGGATGGGGAAATCACCAGGGAACCGCGCCAGAAGCCCATGACGTAGATGACCGGTGCGGGAATTTTGATGAGATGAACGGGCGGAGGTGGGATCTTATAACGAGAGGCTATATCTTCGAGGTCCCTCAGCAGCGCGGGATGAGCGCCTTCATCCACAGGCTCTAGCCCCCCGCCCGGGCCCAGCTTCTCTGCGAGCCAGGGGAAGAGTTCCTGGGCGAGGAAGAAGGCTGTGGTGGCCGCCATTACGAAAATGGTCCCGTGAAGGAGGGTGAAGCTTCCCCAGGGGGAGAGCCTCATCCAGCGGTTGAGGTCAAGAAGGGCGAGGCCCTCCCTGAAAGCCTGGCCCTCTCTCGCGGGATAGATGAACTCAAAAAGAGGGAAGAGGGCAACGGGCATAAGGAGGGGTAAGGCGCGGAAAAAAAGGGCGAAAGGGGGATGAGCTATGCGCCAGGCCCTGAGCAGAACCTCCGCCACCAGGGCCGCAATAATGGAGTGAGCTGTGCTCTGAAGTGCGAATTGGAAGAAGGGTGAGTCCAAAAGCGTTTCTGTCATGGCACGCGGGAGAGCCTGAGATGCGCTCCCTCATCCGGTCTTCCCGGTTTTAAGCTTATCCCCTCCCCAGGCGGCCTATGAGTTCTCTCGCCCACCCGAGGGCGCTCTCATCAAGGGTGAGGCGCTCGGCAAAGGGCCCCAGGGGTCTTGTGGCATCGATGCCCACCTTGCTCGTGAGGGCGTCCTGGGTTGCGGTGGGGTCAAGGAGGGTGCCCATGGTTTCGGGCAGGAGGAGGAGGTCACGGCCGAAATCGCAGCGGGTGGTGATGGCCCAAAGAACTTCCCTCTCATTGAAAACGTCCACGTCATCATCCACCGCCACCACGAGCCTCAGATAGTGGTCCACACTGAAAGCGGTCAGGATGGCCTGCATGGCCTGGCCAGGGGCAGAAGGCTTGAAGGAGAAGTAGCAGCTGAAGCTTCCGCAGCCCGAGAGGGGCACATGTACAGCCGAAACCTCGGGAAGGGAGCGCCTGAGGGCCCTCAGTATCTCGACCTCGCGGGGCATCGAGAGCAGCTGACAGTGCTCGGCCGAGAGGCCCGGACAAATGCTCTGGTAGAGGGCATCCTCTCGCATGGAGAGGGCTCGCACCTTTATCAGGTGCCGGGTGCTCCGGCTTGAGGTGTAACCCGTGAATTCCCCGAATGGGCCCTCATCCTCCCTGCTGCCCGCCAGGATCTCACCCTCTATCACAATCTCCGCCCAGGCCGGGACCTCAAGCCCGAGTTCTCCCGTCTCGGCCACCTCAAGCGGCTCTCCGAACAGCCCTCCCATCGCTTGGAAGGCCCCTATGCCAGATGGCAGGAGGGCCTGGCTGCCCAAAGATATGAGGGGGTGAACTCCTATGGCGATGGCCACGGGAAGGGGCTCCCCCCTTTCCTCGGCCCTGCGGGCATAGTTCCAGAGGCGCCTTCTGGAGTGAAGGCTCACGCCAAGGGTGTCCCCGCCTTTTAGCATGAGCCGGTGGTAGCCGGCCGTCTCAACCCCCGTGTCCGGGTCCCGAGCCACCAGTAGCCCTGCCGTGATGTAAGGACCCCCATCGCTGGGGAAGTGGGTGAGGAGGGGGAGAAGGCCGAGGTCCAGCTTTTCTCCCGAGAAGCGGCGGCTACTGAAGGGAGCGCCGCCCAGCGACCTGGGGCGATTATAGTTCCCGATGCGCTTTCCATACTCCTCCAAGAGATCTCCTTCGCCCACGCCCATGGCCCGCGAGAACCGGGAGCGCGAGGACATGAGATTGGTCAGAAGAGGCATCGGGTGACCCTTCACTCTCTCGAAGATGAGAAGGGGATATCGTCCCTGACGCTCGAGCTCAAGAACCAGAGCGGTTACCTGGAAACGGGGGTCCACTTCCTCCCGTACGCGCACTACCTCCTCAGGACACTCGGCTTCGAGCGCTTCCAGATAAGGCCTCAGTCCCTGCTCCATCGGGCCGCTCCCTTTGGGCTACTCCCGCTGAGCATCCAAGATTCCCAGGGCAACCTTCAGCCCGCCTTCCATAGAATGGAATCAAGAATAGAGGGTCGAAGAGAATACCCCACCTTAACCTCAATCGGAGGATAGCCGATCGAGGGTCGGCCCTTCAATCACTATTTCCCGGGGTTGCCACCTCCCCCGCCCTTCGGGGAAGAAGGAACGCCAGCAAGCCTGATCCTGCAAGGAGCACTACCGTAACTCCCAGCGCACTTCCTATTCCCACCCAGTCCGCCAAGGCACCCACCCCTGTCACGCCGAAACTCGCGATAAACCAGACCATGCCCATCATCAGGCCTGAGGCCAGCCCCGCCCTTTCGGGCATGAGTTCCTGCGCATAGGTGACGCTCACACCCATCGGAGCGAAGACAAGCAAGCCGGTGAGCACGAGGGCCGCTACCTGGAGGGCACCGCTGCCTTGAAGGAAAAGGATCACCAGGGGAATGCCGAGAAGTGGGGGATATAAAAGAAGGGCTCGGCGGTTTGTCAGGTCGGAGAGGTGCCCCCCCAGCATCACGGCCAAGGCTCCGGCAACGAGGAATGCCGAGGCGGCCCCGCCCGCGGCCATGAGCGAGTGCCCTTGCCGGTATAGGAAAAGGGGGATGAAGGCTGTCAAAATCTGGGTCACCATATTGGAAAGCACAGTGCTCACCCAAAGGAGGCCAAGAGGCCTTGACACCCGCGGGACATCGCGCAGGCCACCTCCTGTCTGTCTTTGGGGTGAGAGCTTAGGTGCAGGACCATAACGGTAAAGAAGCAGGAACACTGTCACACCCATGGCCGTCATGAGAGGCAGAAGCTCCAGGCCCAATAAAGTTGCTATTGGGATGGCTATCAGGGGGGCAATGGCAAAGCCCAACCTCCCGCCCGCAACAAAAAGGGCCATACCCAATCCTCGCCGCCTCCCGCTCACCGCCCCAGTCATGGCCGCTGCCATGGGATGAAAGAAGGCTGAACCCAGACCTCCGAGGATGAGCACAAAGAGAACCAACCTGTAGCTAGGCACTATACCGATGGCGGTTATGAAAATGCCTGCGACGAGCGGTCCTAAGAGGGCGGGCACCCGGTTGGGAAAGCGGTCGCTCAGATAGCCGAAAATTGGCTGGCCCAGGGATGTGGAGACGGTCAGAGTCGTCACCAGGACCCCGGCCAGAGTGAGGGATATGCCCAATCTCGGTATGAGAAGGGGTAGGAGGGGTGTTGGGATTCCGGTATAAGAATCATTGACGATGTGGGCGAAGGTGAGGAGAGCGACGCTTCTCTTCTGGAGGCCGCCTCCATGCGGGGTGGAGAGGTCGGGAGATTCCGAGTTTCTTGGGTTTTTCTCCACGCTGGTTATCTCTTCTTTTGATGCTTATGAAAGAGTGGCACGAGAAGGCATCCTCCCGGAGTATCAGAGGAAAAGAAAACCCGCCACCGGGCCATCCCTAAAGCCATAGAATCCCTCTCCACGTTCCCTTCGGCCGGACCTTCCTATCCTGAGTGAGAGGGCTTACCGAAAAAATAGCCCCCGCCGGATAGCTCTATAGGGTAGGAACCACTGTCCCAGTCGCTGAGCATTCGAGCGAAGCCTCTCTGGGCTTCTGTGGAGACCTGACCCAGAGTTAAAGGCAAAGAAATAGCCTGTCGGGGTTCATGGCGACTCTCACACTCTCCCCCACCCTCACCTGCCACTGCTCGCAGGCGCGCGCCTCCAGGTCCATGATGAGGTCAAAATCGGCCCCGCTCCCTTCCAGCCGGCAGAAAACCCGCCACAGGCCCTCATTGGGGATGAGCTTCACCACCTTTGCCGTAAAGAGGTTCTCCCTGGGCTTATCGCTCACAACGAGCCTGACGTCCATGGGCTTGATGCAGAGGTGGGCTTCAGAGACCCCTTCAAATCGCTCGTCCCGCCGCATTTTCACCCGGAACTTCGGCGTCTCCACGATCATCGCCTTGTCTCCCGCCTCAAGGACTCTCGCGGGGAATATGTTCTTCACCCCGAGGAATCGGGCCGTGGTTCTTCTGCGTGGTTTGGAGAAGACCTCCTCGATATCTCCTGATTCGACCACCCTTCCCTCATCCATGACGGAGATGCGGTGGCCCATGATGAAAGCTTCCGCCACATCATGGGTGACGAAGAGGATGGGGATTTGGAAACGCTGGTTTATATTGTAGAGGTCCTCCCTGAGCTTCTCCCGCACGTTATGGTCCAGGGCCGAGAGGGGCTCGTCCAGTAGCAGGACCGAGGGGTCGGAGAGGAGGGCCCTTCCCAGGGCCACCCGCTGCTGCTGTCCTCCCGAGAGGTGGGAGGGAAGCTGCTCCTCCACGCGGCTAAGGCGCAGGAAGCCGATCATCTCCCGCACCCTCTCCCTGCGGTTGGGACCTCTGAGACCATAGGCCAGGTTCTGGAAGACGCTCATGTGGGGAAAAAGAGCGTAGTCCTGAGGGACGAGACCGACGCGCCTTGCCTGGGGCTGGACGTCTAGAGCCTTCTCACCGTTAAAGACCTCCCGCCCGTTTATGGCGATATGCCCCCTATCGGGCCTCATGAAGCCCGCGATGCAGAGAAGGGTCAGGCTCTTTCCCGCGCCCGAGGGCCCGAAGAGAACGTGGATTCCCTCCTCCTCCTCAAGGCTCACCTCGAGTCGGAAGCCCGGGAACTCCTTTTCAATATCCAGCTCTACCCCCGGGTGAGCCACGAAACCCTCTCCCCTTTCTGCGCCACATACAGCACCGCGAGGCTAACGGCCGTATGGATGAGCACGAGCACCGTGGCTGTTGTCTCTCTGCCTGCAGCATAGGCACTATAAATGGCAAGCGGCATGGTGCTCGTCACGCCTGGGATGTTGCCGGCAAGCATGAGGGTTGCCCCAAACTCACCCATTGCTCGGCCGAAGGCCAAAATAAGGCCCGCCACGATGCCGTGGCGGGCCAGGGGGAGGCTCACCCTTAGAAACGTATAGCTTCGGGAGCGCCCGAGGGAGTAAGAAATCTTCTCCATTATGGGGTCCACAGCCTCGAAAGCCGCACGTGAAGTCTTGACCATAAGGGGGAGAGCCAGGACGCCCGAGGCTATGGCCGCGGCCTGCCAGGTGAAGGGAATCCTCACGCCCAGATATCGGTAGAGGAGGCTCCCCAGGGGACCCTTCAGGCCAAGCAGGATCACCAGATAATAACCCGTAACCGTAGGAGGGAGAACGAGCGGAAGAGTGAGAATCAAGTCAAGCGCGCCCTTACCGGGGAAGGCGCCTTTGGCAAGGAGGTAGGCCAAAAGGATGCCCACCACTCCAACGCACAGCGTGGCTACAGCGGCCACCTTCAAGGAGAGGAAAAGGGAAAACCAGATGAGTTCCATCAGCCCTGGGAACCTATGGGGAGAAAGCCAAGGCGCCCAAGCAGGCTCCGGCTCCTCTCGCTCAGGAGGAAAAGGATGAAGGCCTGGGCCAGCTCCTTGTGGGAGGACCCCTTGACAACCGCCACGGGATAGAGGATAGGCCGGTGGGTTCCCGGGAGCGCCTCTGCCACGACCCTTACCCGCCCGCGAGCCATCCGGGCATCTGTGGCATACACTATGCCTGCATCAACCTCTTCCCTGAGAACATAGTCCAGGGTTTGCCTCACGTGGCCCCCGAAGACCATCTTGCGCTTGAGAGCGCTCCAGAGCCCAAGACTCAGTAACACTTCCCGGGCATACTGGCCCGCGGGGGAATGGGAGGGGTCCGATATGGCGAGCCTCTGGACATGAGGAGAGGTCAAGTCCTTGAATCCCTCGAGGACCGCCCTTCCACCCGGCTCTATCAAAACTATGGTGTTTCGGGCGAAGTTTCGGCGGGAGGTCTTCAAGATAAGCCCTTTTCTCTCTAATACATCCATGGGCTCCTGGCCCGCTGGAGCAAAGACATCTACCGGAGCGCCGCCCTCGATCTGCCGTCGCAGGGTGCCCGAAGAGGCGAAGTTGAACCTTACTATTCTGCCTGGATGCTCCCGCTCAAAGAGAGTTCCTATCTCGGAGAAGGCCTCCTGAAGGCTGACCGCGGCCGAGACCAAGAGCGGGGGGCCTTGCGCAGAGGCCCCGGGGACATCCCCCCAAACAGCCAGGATAAACAAGCCGAGGGCAAGAATAAAAGTCGGGTTGAGAATCAAATGCCCGGCCTCGCTTCCCTTTCGACCCGGCCGCGTAGAAATATCTCCAATTTCGGATCTTCTCATATCAATCCAAGCTAGCAGATAATCATAGGCCTCCTCAACAAATTTTTCGCTTTCCTATTGGATATCCTCCTGCTTGCCGCAAGCGCGGCGAGAGGTATCTAGCCCTTCCCAAAATGCCGTTGATAATGCCCCAGGCCTCCGATATAGTTTTGTGGAGTTTCGGGTCCCGAGGGTTTACCTTGAGCCTTCCCTTCAGAGGAACTCAATGCATGGCCTCCCAGGAACCAACCCTTCTTGAGGAAAGGGAGGAGGAAGTCGCGGTTCTCACCCTCAACCGCCCTGAGGTGAGGAACGCCCTAAACCGCGCGACTATCTCCAGCCTTCACGGCGCTCTTAAGCGTCTCGGTGATGAGAGAGGGGCGAGAGCCCTCATCATCACAGGAGCGGGCGAGAGGGCCTTCTCCGCAGGAGCGGACCTCAAGGAGCGGGAGGGCATGAGTGAGCCCCAGGCGAGAGACTACCTTTCCCTTCTGGGAGAAACTTTCCGTCTCATAGAGGAGCTACCCCAGCCGGTCATAGCCGCCATAAACGGGGGAGCCTTTGGCGGGGGTTTTGAGCTGGCTCTGGTCTGCGATATAAGAATTGCCGCCGAGCACGCCCGAATGGGCCTCACCGAAGTCTCGTTGGGAATCATTCCGGGTGGCGGCGGGACCCAGCGCCTTCCCCGGCTCGTGGGAAGGGCGAGAGCCAAGGAGCTCATCCTGACGGCGCGCGTTATCGATACGGCCGAGGCGGAAAGGATGGGGCTTCTCTCCGCTGTTTTCCCCAAGGAGCGCCTCATGGCCGAGGCTCTTGCCTTGGCCCGAACCATATGCGCCAACGCCCCCATTGCGGTGCGCCAGGCAAAGCGAGCCATAAACTTTGGTATGGAGACCCACCTCAGGGAGGGCCTCGCCCTCGAGCGGGAGGCCTATGAGAGCTGCCTCACCAGCCGCGACCGGCTGGAGGCGCTCGCCGCCTTCCGCGAGAAGCGCAAGCCTCACTTCGCGGGCGAGTGAAGCCCGTCATTCGGAAAAAACCGGCTCCCTGTTTTTCAGGAATGGTGGCGCTCACATGCCGGGTGAGCCTTGCGTTTGCATTCTCAGTCGCTCCAAAGAACTTATGGGATCATGATTTGGGATCGGCTACCTTCGCTGAAAAATTCTATCTCCTGCCTGAGGGAGGGAACTCTATGAGGCAGCCACTAGAGGGGGTCCGGGTAGTTGATCTGAGCCAGTTCCTGGCCGGGCCCTTCTGCACCATGCTCCTGGGGGACATGGGAGCCGAGGTCGTAAAAGTTGAAAACCCGAGGGTGGGAGACCCCACGAGGACGCACGGGTCCATGGTGGGCGGTGAGAGCTCTTATTTTCTGAGCATAAACCGAAATAAACGCAGCATGACCCTTGACCTCAAGGCCGAGGCGGGGAAGGCCGTCTTGAGGAGGCTCATGGAGAGGGGGGATGTTCTGGTAGAGAACTACCGACCAGGGGTCCTGGAAAGGCTTGGCTTCGGCTGGGAGCACCTCCATGAGCTGAATCCGCGCCTCGTCTACTGCGCCATCTCCGGATTCGGCGACACGGGACCCTACAGCCAGCGTCCGGCCTATGACCAGATCGTTCAGGGAATATCGGGGCTAATGGCCATGACGGGAACCCAAGAGTCGGGGCCCTTTCGCCTGGGCCTTGCCATAGGGGACCTAACGGGCGCGCTCTTCGGCACAATAGGAATTCTGCTCGCCCTCTTAAACCGCGAGCGCACCGGAGAGGGCCAGCGCGTCAGTACCTCGCTGCTGGAAGCCGTGGTGGGGATTCTGAGCTTTCAGGCCCAAAAATTCTTCGTTACGGGAGAGCCCTTCCCGCCCGCCGGGAATGACCACCCGGTCATCGCGCCCTGCGGCGTGTTCAAGACCAGGGATGGGCTCATAAACATCTGCGTGGGCAGCGAGGAGATGTGGGGTCGGCTCTGCTGCGCTCTGGGCCTGGAGCGCCTGAGAGATGACCCCCGGTTCTGTGAAAATAACGGGCGCAGGGCTAACCTTAATGAGCTGCGCGAGGTCCTGAACGAGGCGCTCTCCAGCAAGGGGGCCCAGGGGGCCATAGAGGAGCTCAACCGCGCGGGGGTGACCTGCGGGCCCATCTACCGAATAGATGAGGTTTTCAGCGATAGCCAGGTTCTTGCCCGTAGGATGGTCGAGGAGTTCATCCACCCCACAGCAGGGCGCCTTAAGACGGTGGGCTTCCCCTTGAAGTTCTCAAGCCTTGAGGGAAGGATTCGCCGCCCGCCTCCCACCCTGGGCCAGCACACAGAGGAAGTGCTTGCAGAGCTGGGCTATAGCGCGGGGGAGATTGAGGAACTCAAAAGCTCGGGAGCCCTGGGCTCAAGGGCCTGAGCGGTGATTGCGGATGAGTGTCGGCCCCGATAATCTCGGGGTGATCTGAATGTTCAGG
Source organism: uncultured bacterium (assembly GCA_964575845.1). Taxonomy (GTDB): domain Bacteria; phylum UBA8248; class UBA8248; order UBA8248; family CAZNSX01; genus CAZNSX01. The sequence continues at coordinate 378,339 of CAZNSX010000002.1, forward strand.
AGATTCCTTTGGCTGAGATAAAGGCCGTAGGGAAGCGCGCACTGCGTTTGGATGGGGAAGGGGCCGTTGGGAAGCGCCTTTACCGCGTGGAATCCCCGGACAAGGTTTGCGGGAAGGCCCTTTTCATTGAAGACCTGGAGCCCCCGGGAGTCCTCCATGCCCGCGTCTTGAGAAGCCCTCACCCCCACGCCAGGGTTCTTGAGGTTGATGCAGAGGCCGCGAGAGCGCTTTCCGGGGTCCTGGCCGTCCTGACGGCAAGAGACATTCCCGGAGAAAATCTCATCGGGGAGACCGTTAAGGATAGGCCGGTGCTCTGTGGAGAGAGGGTGCGTTTCTGCGGAGACCCCGTGGCCCTGGTCGCAGCTCGCACGCCTGAGGTGGCCGAGGAGGCCTGCTCCCTTATCCGGGTCGCCTATGAACCCCTCCCACCGGTACTCTCTCCAGAGGAAGCCCTGAGACCTGGGAGCCCCTCCTTGCATCCGGGAGGGAACCTCCTGGCCGAGAGAAAAGTGAGGAGGGGCGATGTGGAGGCGGCCCTCAGGGAAGCTCACCTCATCGTCGAAAACACCTACCAGCTTCCCATGATTCAGCACGCCTACCTCGAGCCCGATGGCGCTATTGCCCTGCCCCAGGAGGGAGGGAGGCTCAAGGTCCTCTGCGCCTCCAAGGACCCCCACCGCGACCTTGAGGAAGTGGCCGAAGTTCTGGGGGTCAGTCCAGAGGCCATAGCACTCGATGAGGTGACCATGGGAGGCGGATTCGGTGGAAAGCTCGACCCTCCCGTGATCATCTTCGTGGCGCTCCTCGCCCAGAGGACGGGCCGCCCCGTGAAACTCATCTACAGCCGGGAGGAATCCTTCGGGGCTACCAATAAACGCCATCCCTTCACTATCCATTACACCACAGCCGCCCGGAGGGACGGGCGGATAGTGGCCGTCCGGGTGAGAGCACTTGCCGACACGGGAGCCTATGCTACTGTCGGGTCCATCACCCTCACTCGGGCCACCATCCATGCTGTGGGCCCCTACCGGGTGCCCAATGTGGATATCCACTCGAGGGCCGTCTATACCAATAACCCTATCTCCGGAGCAATGCGCGGGTTCGGTGTCCCGCAGATAGCCCTTGCCCATGAGAGCCAAATGGATGAGATTGCAGGGCGCCTTGGTCTATCCCCCTGGGAGATAAGGAAGCTCAATGCCCTGAGGGAAGGGGATGAGACGGCGACGGGCCAGCGCCTTGAGGCATCAGTGGGAATCACGGCCACCTTGGAGAAGGTGGAGCGTAGAGCGCGCCCCGGGAGGCCCTCAACGAGGATCAGGGGGGCGAAGAGGCGGGGCCGCGGTGTGGGCTGTGCTTTCTTTGGCATAGGGGCCACGGGGCACCCCAACCCCGCACGCTGCCGCATGGAGGTTAGCCCCGAGGGGGAGCTAATCCTCTACGCCGGGGCCACGGAGCTGGGTCAAGGCTCCCATACGGCGCTCCTCCAGATAGCGGCAGAGAGCTCGGGCCTCAGGGGAGAAGAAGTGCGCCTCGCCACCATAAATACTGAGATGGTTCCAGACGCCGGAGTCACCGCCGCCAGCCGGGTCACCTATATGGTAGGAAGGGCCGTCATGGGGGCGGGCGAGGGTTTGAGGGAAATCCTATTTGGGAAGGCGGCCGAGCTCCTTGAGCTCGACCGGAGGGACCTCAGCTTCAGGAACGGCTTTTTTTCATCAGTGAGTCTGCCCCGGAAAAGGCTTCCTCTCGAGGAGGTGGCCAGGGCCTGCTGGGAGCACGGTCCCCCGCCCCGTGCTGAGGGCTACTATGAAGCGCCCATCACACAGCTCACCCCTGAAGATGGGCAGGGGATCGCCTATGCCACTTACGCCTTTGCCACCCAGGCCGCCGAGGTGGAGGTGGACGCTGAGACTGGCGTGGTGGAGGTTCTGAGGATTACGGCCGCTCACGATGTGGGCCGGGCCATAAACCCGGCTCTTGTCGAAGGACAGGTTGAAGGGGGGTGCGCAATGGGGGCCGGCTACGCCCTGACTGAGGAAGTGCTCCTAGAAGAGGGGCGCATGGTGAATGAGGAACTTGCCAGCTACCTCCTCCTGACGAGCCTCGATGTGCCCGAGGTGCAGATGCTCACGGTGGAGGCGGCGGAGCCAACGGGCCCCTTCGGGGCCAAAGGGGTCGGGGAGCCCGCGATGATCGCCACGGCACCCGCCATCCTCAACGCCATTTACGATGCCGTGGGCGTGAGACTGAGGGAACTCCCGGCAACGCCCGAGAGGGTTCTCGCGGCCCTGCGGAAGGAAAAAACAGAGTCCATAAAATATGGAGAGAACTCCTAAGCCTCTTCAGCAGACATACATCCATCCTCCAGAGCTTTGCCTGGTCTCTATGTTTGAAAATAAATTGCCTGATTTTTAAGCAAAATTCTTAAGATTTAGGTATTGACTTTCGCTTCATTTTCGCCTATATTTTAAACATGAAAACTAAATATAGCTCTCTCCTGAAGCTTTTCGTTGGACCAGCAGCTTCGATGGAAGCTGAGGGTAATACGCTATTTTGGGGCTTTTCAAAAAAATCTACCATATCTAGTATTTTCTCTTGACAATATTTTTGCTTTGATAAAGAATATCCCTTGTTAAACATTAGGGCGAGAAAGCCCCCCTTCCGTGCTTGACTTCCGCCTGAGAAGTCGTCCGAATATTGATTTCTCTGACCCCCTGAGAGTCGAGATCGGCTAGAGTGGTCTGACGCTGCCCGGAGGAGGGAAGGCCTGCCATGCGAAGGACCCGCCGAGCCTATCGCACAGATCAAGGCAATCTCTTACCAGCTGCTTTTCGGGACCGCCTTTCCGGCAGCCTTTCGGCCTATGTTCGATAGGCTCAGGCTGGGAAGCAGGCGCACTCGTTTTCTCTTCGAAAGAGATGCCTGATTTGGGGCCGATGAGCGGTTTCATGAAGCACGAGGTGGAAGGAGGCGTCCCTGAGTTCTTCGGGGCGCTATCGGGGGTTGCATCTGCCAATGCCAGCTTTTTGAGCGGAGTGAACTTTAGCTGCGTTCACACCCTCCGTGCGGATAGTCTCATCCAATGATATGTTAGATTATATTGGCATGATTTTAGTTGGCTCTGGGGTTTTCTTCATTTATTTTTGGCCCCTAATTCTTTCGAAGAAAAATAAAGAACCGAATGGAGAAGGCACGCCGCAGCATCACATTTTTATCGAGGTAGGATTAGAGCTCAGTCAAAGGAAGGCTTCTCAATGGCTGCTCATTTTCGGGTTGATAATAACACTTTTGGCCGTTTCTCTTCGGCCGGCTAAGACTTTAATAGAATTATTCATTCATTAACTCCGAGGCAGCTTAAAGGATATGTCCTTTTTACCAAAGGAGATTATCAACCATAGATTACGAGAACTATTTATAAATCCTGATCCAGACAATCTTCAACCTGCATCGTATGACTTACGTTTGGGCCAAGAGATTTATCTCACAAGAGAGGCACTTCCTAAAAAATTAAAGAAGTCTGAGGATACCTTTAAAATATCTCCTGGTGAGTTTGCCTTGTTAACTACATATGAGACTGTTTTAGTACCAAAGGATCTGATTGCCTTTATTTCTATGAAATTTAAATATACTGGTCTGGGTCTGATTAATATTTCCGGCTTTCATGTTGATCCAGGTTACAGGGGCAAAATAATTTTCTCGGTCTACAATGCCGGACCGAATGAGATTGTCTTGCGTTACAAAGACCCTATGTTTATTATCTTCTTCGCTCGTGTGCGCCCAAGTGTCCTTGAAGAAGATTTGTACGCAGGCGAGCATAGGAAAATGGAAGGGCTCACTGCTGAACAAATAACGAATCTGAGAGGAGGCGTCAGCGAATCATTTCAAGGGCTGGTAAAAAGAGTTTCCGACCTAGAAACACGAGTCAAAATTTACACTTCAATAGCAGGAGCATTGCTCATTAGTATATTTATCCTGCTGATGAAATTGGCCTTCCAGAATGTTCCCGGTCCTTGATTAAATATGAATCGCGGCCTGCAGATCGAGCTTATAATTCACGGCACTTGGAGGGCCTAGCGAATGGTATTCACTCAAAGAATGGAAGAGATATGCGTAGAACTTACTAATTTTTGTCCTGCAGATTGCGTCCATTGTTCTTCACATGCCTCTATAGAATCCATCGGGTCACATATTCCCTTGATGAAATTGAGGGAAATAATTGATGATCTCTATCTACTTGGATGTTCGATATTCGAGATCTCTGGAGGGGAGCCTTTATATCACCCCAATTTGCTAGAAGTAATTCAGTATGCAAAAAGAAAAGGAATGGAAGTCAGACTCTACACCTCAGGGCAGTTTATACCCTCATCAGGCGGGAATACGGGAATAAGTCAAGAAAAAGCAAGGAAATTACTAAATGCCGGAACTGATAAAATAATTTTTAACCTTCAAGCTTTTTCTCCCGATATTCACGATAGTATTACAAAACTGCCAGGAAGCTTCGATATAGCGCTAAAAGGCATCCAAAATCTCAAAAAGCTTCACGGATGGGTCGGCGTTCATTATGTGCCAATGCGACCCAATATCAACGAATTTTCTGGACTCGCCGAATTATGCCTGAAATTAAAGGTAAATGAGCTGGCTATTCTGAGATTCGTTCCCCAAGGAAGAGGCAAAGCATATATTGACAAGCTGGAAATTTCTAAGGAACAATTTGATTCCCTTTTGTGCGAAATTTCTGACTTATATGAAGAATATCTAGGACTTCTTAAAATTAGAGTCGGATGCCCTATGAATTTCTGCTCCTTTTATAACCCCAATATTCAGCCTGTGCTTTGTAAGGCAGCCAAATCAACATGCTATATAATGAGCTCCGGTGATGTTATTCCATGCCCTGCTTTTAAAGATACAAAGCAATATACCGCGGGCAATATATTTATTCAATCATTAAAGGAAATATGGGAAGCCGGAGGTTCCTTTACTGAGCTAAGGAATTTTGAAATCTCTGAGATTGACGGACATTGTAATAGCTGCTCTCAGCTGCAACACTGCCAAGGTAGATGTATCGCTCAACGCTTGCTTAAGTATGGGAATATCTATCGAGGGCCAGATCCTTTATGCATAATAGGCATAATATCCAAGAGACAGCATGAAAAAGATCACGCATTGGCCCGAGTTATATGATCAAAAAATAAGAAATCAGATCGACATTCAGGCTGTGTCCGGGGCGAATAACATAACAATATTACAGAAAGAAATTTTGATTTGTAATAAATGCACCGATTTGTCTCGGACAAGGAGCAAAATTGTAACAGGCACTGGTGATGAAAACGCCTTGGTTTTTTTTGTCGGCCTTGCTCCAGGCAGATTAGGTGCAGATCAAACGGGTATACCTTTTACCCAAGACAGATCTGGGAGACTTTTAAGAAGGATGATCGAGCATATTGGCTTAGAAAGTTTCTATATCACAAATCTAGTCAAGTGTAACCCAAAGGATAAATGTGGGAGGAACCGCAATCCGACCTTGGCAGAAATCCGAAATTGCTCTAATTTTTTGGATCGAGAAGTCAAACTCATTAATCCTATTATAGTAGCTCCTCTAGGGGCGACAGCTACCAAATTTTTCTTAAGAAATTCAAAAAACCTAAAATTTAGTGAGATTAAATCTTTGGAGTTTGAGAGGGATGGGAGGGTTGTTATTCCTTTTTATCATCCAGGATTTGTAATACGCGGTCTTTATAGCGAGAAAAATTATATCCAAGATTTTGAGCGCCTCAAAGCCAATACTCTTACGGAAGCTGATAAAATAAATCTGGAAAAATCCCATTAAAGAATAACTATACCTTTTTTTGACGGACATTTTGGATGAGAATCAAATCCTGTGGGAGGTTGCATTAATAGCTCACCTGCAGACTAAGATTCTATAAAGAGCCTATTTTCTTTTCTTGCATCGGGGGATTGCAATGGCCGAAGGAAAGATCATGAGCCGGGATGAGGCGCTGGAGCTCCTTGATAACCACATCCATAATGAGAATCTCAAGAAGCACTGCCTGGCCTCAGAGGCCATAATGCGCGAGCTGGCCCTTCGCCTGGGAGAGGACGCGGAGCTCTGGGGAACCACGGCCCTTCTCCATGACCTTGACTTCGAGGAAACCAAAGATGACATGAATAGGCACACCTTGAGGACGGCGGAAATCCTCGAAGAGAAGGGCCTTCCGCCCGAGGCCATCCAGGCCATAAAGGCCCATAATGCAGAAATCCTTGGCCTTGAGAGAAAGGAGCCCCTGGAGAAAGCTCTGGCCTGCTCAGAGACTATAACCGGCCTCATCGTGGCAACCGCGCTCGTCATGCCCAATAAGAAGCTCGCGAGCGTAAAGGCGAAATCAGTCAGAAAGCGCATGAAGGAGCCAGCCTTTGCGCGCAATGTGAACCGCGAGATCGTGATGGAATGCGAAGGCCTGGGCATGAGCCTGGATGAGTTCATAGAACTCAGCCTCAGGGCCATGCAGGGAGTGGCGGGGGAGCTCGGGCTTTAGAGGGGCCTGTGCCTCATCGGTCAGGGCAGGCCCGGAATCTTCTGGTACTGGTTCTAGAGAGGGGCGCTGTCAGGGGGGCTTGAATATCAAGAAGCTAATATCCAAGAAAACCTCTATCCCTTTATCCTCGAAACTTCCTCCATAAAATAGCTCGATGTCGTTATTCCCCGGTAAAAATCCTCCAGGCAGAGCTTCTCATTTGGACCGTGGGGGGAATCATCGGGAAGGCCAAAGCCCATCAGAGTGGGCTCAAGGCCGAGCTCCTCTTCTATGGTAGAGACTATGGGGATTGAGCCTCCCTGCATTATCATTACGGGCTTACGTCCGAAGCCTTTTCTCAGAGCGCGTTTTGCCGCAAGGATGCCCGGACTATCCAGGGCCGCCTTATAGGGGCGGGAGGCATGGTGAGCGCTAAAGGTCAGCTCAAGCCCCTGCGGGCAGAGTTCCCTCAGACGGGGCTCCAGAAGCCCTGCTATCTTTTCCGGCTCCTGATGGGGGACAAGGCGCATGCTCAGCTTTGCACCCGCACGGGCGGGAATTATAGTCTTGGAGCCCGGGCCGGCATAACCTCCCCAGATGCCGTTGACATCGAGTGTGGGCCTGGCCCACATTCGCTCCAGAGTGGTGAACCCCTTCTCTCCCGAGAGGTCCTTGACCCCAAGGCTCTCCCGGTAAGCCTCCTCATCGAAGGGAAGCTCGCGGAGCATCCTCCGCTCCTCCTCCCCGAGGCTCTCCACCTCGTCATAGAAGCCCTTGACGGTGACACGCCCACTTTTATCTTTGAGAGATGCGATCATGGCGGAAAGCTCGTTGGCGGGGTTGGCGATGGTGCCGCCGAAGGAGCCGGAGTGGAGGTCGTGGCTCGGGCCCTCAAGGATGAGCTCTACATAGAGAATCCCCCTCAAGCCGTAAGTTATGGCGGGGAGCCCCGGAGCAAGCTGCACCCCATCGCTTATGGCGCAGACATCAGCCCCGAGTCCCCCTTTCTCTCCCCTGATAAAAGGCGCCAGGCTCGGGCTTCCCACCTCCTCTTCTCCCTCCAAAAGGAAGATGACGTTCAGGGGAAGGCTCCCCCGGCAGGCCAGAAAGGCCTCCGCGGCCTTGATGTGGCAGAGGAGTTGCCCCTTGTCGTCGCTAGAGCCCCTGGCGTAGATGTTCCCGTCCCTCACCTCGGGCTCAAAGGGAGGACTCCTCCAGGCCTCAAGGGGCTCTGGGGGCTGCACGTCATAGTGGCCGTAGAGAAGAAGGGTGGGCTTCCCCCTGGCTCCCATCCAGCGCGCGAGAACTATCGGGTTCCCCCCCCTGGAGTGAAGGCCCGCCTCAAGGCCCATCTCACTGAGAGCTTCTTTCAGATGCCGGGCACACCTCTCGACCTCGCCCTTTCTCTCGGGGTCGGTGCTCACGCTCTCCATCCTCAGCAGCTCCTTCAGCTCCTCGAGATAGCGGCTTCTGCTCCTATTTATATGCTCGATGATATTCTGCATCTCTCACCTCTTGAAAGAGCCTACTTGCGGGGTCATGGCGCGGCTATGGCATTTTTCAGGTTCGAGCGACTGAACAAAAAAGGCTGGCCGATAGCCCAGGGAGAGCTCTTACTCTCTAACCAGACCTTTCAATCACAAGCCCAGAATTTTCCGGGCCTCTTTCGGGGTGGCCACCTCCCGGCCGAGCTCTTCAGCTATTCTCACCACTTTGGTTACCGCCTCTGCAGAGCTCTTGATGAGGTCATCCTTATGAGGATACATATAGATGCCATCCTCCATGCCTGCACGCACGTGGCCATTATTAAGAATGGCTTCAACGCCCGTCGGAAGCCAGTTCCTGCCGGCAGTCTCGGCGACCCAGTCACACTCCTCAGGCAGGTACCTGAGCCAGCGCCTGAAAATATCACGTCGGGCCGGCTCCCCGAAGAGGCCAAGGCTCAGATTGAAGAAAGGCCTCTTGATGATTCCCGGTTCGATGATCAACTTTTTCATGTCTTCGATTTGCTTGATGTTATAGAGCGTGATAATTGGCTTTATCCCCCTCTCGAGCAAGTATTTTGCGGCTGAGCGAAGGTATTCCTCCCGGTTGATGTAGATGAGAGGTCCCGTGATGTTGAAGGAGCCGCCTGAGATGGTGCCGAGCTCGATGGGAAGGCCAAGCTCGCAGAGGGGCTTCAGGCGGGCCTCTACGGTATCCTCGTTGATAGGGTTCGCCAGACAACAGTCAATGATGACATCGGGGCACCTTTCCTTGATCTCCAGGATGACCCGCTTATAAAGCTCCTGGTCGGGTGAAGGAATATTATTTTTATCCCTCACGTGGATATGCACGATGGCGGCTCCGGCCTTATGAGCCTCTACGTGATTCGCGATGATTTCCTCGGGCGTGCATGGAAGGTATGGGTTTTGGTCCTTTGCGATCGTGGCACCCGGCGCCGCGGTGAGAATGATGAGCTTTTGCGGTTCAGGAAATCTCTTCTCCTCAAGCCAGGCCAATGGTTGCCAGGATTTTCCGGTCAATTCTCCTAACTCTCTTGCACTCACAGAAAAATCCTCCTCAGGTTCGATGGAGCCTCACTCCAGGGAGCATCAGCCTTTTTCCCCACGAAAGCACCGATAGAGAAGACCTTGCAGGCCGGGTCATCATGGCTTCCTCTGAAAGGGAAGCTCGGGGAGGAACTTACCTCAGGACTCAAAAAAACTCCCTTACCTCCTTTCGTGTAGCTGAAAGGTCCCCCGCCAAAAACTAAGGACGCAAGAGAAACGACTTGCGGAAACTTATAATCCGGGCAAGCGGGCCTGTCAACTGCTAACTCCCTCCGGCGGGATGCTCCCCCGTTGCAGGAAGGACGCGAATGAGATATCTTATGGCCTGACTTCTTCCTGGAGGAGAGAGTCTTTTTCTGAAGAGAGCGAAAGGAACTGAGAATGGAAGTGCCCCTCTCACGCCCAAGCATCACTGAGAAGGAAGTTCAGGCTGTGCTCGAGGTTCTCTCCACCCCTTACCTCAGCCTCGGCCCTCGCCTCAAGGAATTTGAGGCTCGCTTTGCCGAATACCTGAGCTGCCGATATGCCTTGGCCGCGAGCAGCGGCACAACCGGCCTCCACATGGCAGTGAGAGCACTGGGCATAGGGGAAGGAGATGAGGTAATAACCACTCCCTTCAGCTTTGTGGCATCGGCCAACTGCCTGCTCTTTGAGGGAGCCCGGCCCCTCTTTGTCGATATAGACGCAGAAACCCTTAACATTGACCCTCAAAACATAGAAGCCGGGATTACCCCCGAGACAAAGGCCCTTCTCATTGTGCATATCTTCGGAAGGCCATGCCCCATGGATCAGATCATGGCTATCGCGCAGAGGAATGACCTCCCCGTCATTGAGGATGCCTGCGAGGCCCTGGGGGCGCGCTATGGGCGAAGAGCCCTCGGCACCATGGGAAAGGCGGGCGTCTTCGGGTTCTACCCCAATAAGCAAATCACCACCGGCGAAGGGGGCATGGTGGTTACCGATGACCCTGAGATCGCGGCGCTTCTCGCGAGCCTGAGAAATCAGGGCCGGGATGAGAAGGGGTGGCTCGCCCACTACCGCCTGGGCTATAACTACCGGCTGGATGAGCTCTCCTGCGCCCTGGGCCTTGCTCAGCTCTCCCGCCTTGAGGAAATACTGGCCAAGCGGCTAGCCGCCGCCCGGCGATATAATCTTTCCCTCGCCGCCTGCCGGGCACTGGGGCTGCCGAGTCCTGGGGAGGAGGAGCGAGTGAGCTGGTTCGTCTATGTGGTCCGCCTTCCCGAGGGCGTAGAAAAGGAGGCCGTCAGGTCAGAGCTTGCCCGGCGGGGAGTGGCCACAGGAGATTATTTCCCCCCCATCCACCTCCAGCCCCTCTACCGTGAGAGGTTTGGCTATGAGCCAGGGACTTTCCCCGTGACGGAGGCCGTTGCCTCCACCACGCTCGCCCTTCCCTTCTTTACGGATATAGGGGAGGACCAGCAGGACTACGTCTGCGAAAACCTCCTGTCTATCCTGCGGGAATACGGTTAGTAGGGTTAGTTCTCCCAGCTTTCATGGTAGTAAGGGTGGAAGAAATACCGCCCTCAAGCACAGCCAAGTTTGGCCCCCCGAACGCCCAAAAAGGCCGTTAATGGGATTCCCCAGCGATAGCTCCCTTCCGAGAGGCATAGATTACCGACCACAGAAAGGCATTTGGGGGAGAGCTTCCAGGCCCTTTCATATGGGCTAATTTTTAGTTGACTTGAAGGGCGGGAGGGGTTATAAGGTTTAATTGAGATCGAATATCATCTTCATGTACTGATTTCCCTTAACCGCAATGGCCCTTATGCTGCGCTGCACCTCACATAGCTCTGAGCGGCTGGATGGGGAGGCGGTCCTCCTCATCGGAAACCCCAATGTGGGGAAAAGCGTCATATTCAGCCACCTCACCGGCAAATACGTGACCGTCTCCAATTACCCGGGCACCACGGTGGAGTTTGCACAAGGGTCTATGACTTATAATGGCGTCAGGTCGGCAATAGTGGATACCCCCGGCGTCAATAACCTCATCCCTCTCTCCGAGGATGAGCGGGTGACCCGGGACATACTCCTTCAGCTGGAGAGGTGCCGCATCGTCCAGGTGGCCGACGCTAAGAATCTGAGGCGAGCCCTGATCATCTCCCTGCAACTGGCGGAGATGGAGGTTCCCTTCTCCATAGCCCTGAACATGACAGATGAGTCACGGAGCCGAGGCATCAGCGTTGATGATAAGCGCTTGGCGGAGTTCCTGGGCGTTGAAGTGGTGCCCACCGTGGCCATCCGCCACCACGGGATCGAGCGGCTTAAGCGCTCCCTTTCCTCTCAAAGGCCGTCCACCTTCCGTTTTCGCTATCCCGAAGCCATAGAGCGAGGTATTGAGGCTCTTCTGCCACTTCTCGCCGAAGCTCCAATAGGCGCCAGGTCATTGGCCCTCATGGTCTTGGCGGGGGACGAGAGCCTGAGGGGCTGGCTCCGCTCTCATCACAGCCAAGAAGTCCTGCGCCAGATAGAGGAGGTAAGGGGGGAGGTCCAGAATAAGTTCCGCCGACCCTTGAGCTACATAATGAATCAGGCGCGCCTCAGGGTCGTGGACGGCATAATCAGCCAGGTGATGCAGGCCGAAGAATTGGCCCGTGGGGGCCTGGGCTACCGGCTGGGAGACCTGGCGATGCATCCCATCTGGGGAGTGGGAATTCTGTTGGTAGTGCTCTATCTCATCTATAAATTCGTGGGGGAGTTCGCCGCCGGTACTTTGGTGGACCTCCTTGAGGGGGGACTTTTCGGCGGGTATCTCATCCCCTGGGCTGAGAGAGTGGTTGAGTTCCTCATCCCCATACCCTTTATCAGGGACCTCCTGGTCGGGCAATACGGGCTCATCAGCGTGGGCCTGACCTATGCCATCGCCCTGATCCTGCCCATTGTTGGAGCCTTCTTCCTGGTCTTCGGGGTGCTGGAGGATACGGGCTACCTCCCCCGGCTGGCCATCATGGTGAACCGTCTCTTCAAGGCTATAGGCCTGAACGGTAAGGCCGTTCTGCCCATGGTCCTCGGCCTGGGTTGCGACACCATGGCAACGCTCACAACCCGCATCCTTGACAGCAAGAAGGAGAGGCTTCTTGTCACCCTGCTTCTGGCGCTCGGCGTTCCCTGCTCGGCTCAGCTGGGCGTCATCCTGGGCATGCTGGGGGGGATATCATTGGCCGCTGCCGTTATCTGGGCACTGGTGGTATTTCTCACTCTCTTGGTGGTGGGCTTTCTCGCCTCACGGCTCCTTCCGGGCGAGGGTTCAGATTTCGTGCTTGAGATTCCGCCCATGCGAGTGCCCCAGATAGGCAATATTCTCGTCAAGACAACCGCCCGCGTGGAGTGGTACCTGAGGGAGGCGGTCCCACTCTTCCTCTTGGGTACCCTCATCCTCTTTTTCCTTGACCGCTTCAACCTCCTGGGCGCCCTGGAGCGGGCCGCTTCTCCTCTGGTTGAGGGCTTTCTGGGCCTTCCCGCGCGGGCTACCGACTCCTTCATAGTGGGCTTTCTTCGACGCGATTATGGGGCCGCGGGTCTTTTCAGCATGGCCCAGGAGGGCCTCCTTGACCCGACGCAGGTGGTAGTGAGCCTCGTCACCATCACCCTTTTCATACCATGCATCGCTAACTTCTTCATCATAATCAAGGAACGGGGCCTCCTGACAGCTCTCCTCATGAGCGCCTTCATCTTCCCCACGGCCTTTCTTATAGGAGGGCTCCTCCGCTTCCTGCTCCTGACCCTGGGGATTTCCCTGTGAGAGAAGACAGCCCTCCCTTGCCCGAGATCTCTCCTCTCCACCAGTGTCCCCTCTGTGGCTTCAGGTTCAGAGAATTTGCCCGGGGCCACTGCGGCGCGTGCTCGGCGCTCCAGAAAACCTGTGCTCAGGAGCCGCGCTGCCCCCGCTGCGGGTACTGCTTTCCCGGGGAGTCCTTTTTCCTGAACCTGGCCAAGAGGCTTTTCAGAGGGAGATAGCCTGATGGCGGCTCTGGATCATTTTCTCCAAGAAGTGCTGGAGATCATCTGGATGCTCCGGGAGGAAGGGGTTCCCACCATGGACCGCTTTCTGGAGCGGGTCAAGACGCAACGTGCCAATGAAGCCCTGGGCCGTCTGGAAGAGGAGGGCCTGGTGCGGAGGGATGGGGAGGAGCTTTACCTCACCACGAGAGGCCTGGAGGCGGCGGCGGGCATCGTGCGGCGCCATCGCCTGGCCGAGTGCCTCCTCTCGGAAGTGCTGGACATGGAGTATAAGTACCTGGCGGAGGAGGCATGCCGTTACGATCATATCCTTAGCCCAAGGGTCGCCGAGGCAATCTGCACCCTTCTCGGCCACCCGAGCCTCTGTCCCCACGGCCGCCCCATACCCCAGGGGGAGTGCTGTCTGAAGTTTAGCCGGGAGGTCAAACCGCTTGTGGTGCAGTTGAGCCATCTTCCGGTGGGAGACCGGGCCAAGGTGGTTTTCATCGCCCCGCATTCTCACGCGCGGCTCAACCGCTTGAGCTCTCTGGGACTTGTGCCTGGCTCCACGGTGGAACTCCATCAGAAGAGCCCTTCCTTTGTCATCGAATTGGGCGAGACCACGCTTGCATTAGACAGCCAGATAGCCGAAGAGATCTTTGTCAAGCCCCTCTGAATTATCGCAAACCGCCGACTCAATCTGCTAGACTTGCTCCTAATCGAATGGGAGCAGCGTGTACCTAAAATCTCTTAATTCAGGGAGAAAAAAGCTATGGCCAAGTGTGTAGGGATCGTGGGCCTCGGGCTCATGGGCCAGGCCATGAGCCCCACGCTCCTCGAGGCTGGCTTCAAAGTTGTGGGCTACGATGTCCTTGAGGCTCAGGTCAAGGCCGCGGGAGCCAAGGGCGTCCTTGGCCTCTCCTCCCCCATGGAGGTAGCCCGCGAGGCCGATGTTGTCATTTCCTCCCTCCCGAATTCAGACGTAGTGGAGGAGGTACACCTGGGCCCCGAAGGCACCTGTCACGGAGCCCACGAGGGGCTCATCCTCATCGACACCAGCACCATAAGCCCCGAGGCGGCCCGCTCCATCGGCTCCCGCCTTGCAGAGCGGGGGCTCCCCTTCCTGGATGCCCCTATAAGTGGCACGAGCAGCATGGTGGCCCGGCGGGACTGCATCGTTATGGTGGGAGGAGGGGAGGAGGTCTTCGAGCGCTGCCGCGATGTGCTTGAGGCCATAGGAAAGAAGGTCTTCTACGTAGGCCCGAGTGGAGCCGGGACTCAGCTAAAGCTCATTGCCAACCATCTCGTGGGCACCGTGACGGTTGCCCTGGCCGAGGCCTTTTCCCTGGGCCTCAAGGCGGGCATCGACCCAGAGCTCATGCTTGAGGTGCTGCGCCCGAGTGCTTCCGGCTCGAAGATGATGGACGTGAGGGGCCCCCTCATGGCAAGAGGGTATTTCGAGGCTCAGATGAAGGTAGACATGTTCCTGAAAGACTTCCGCCTCATTATTGGGAACGGACAGAGCCTGGGGGTCCCACTGCCCATGGCGAGCCTCGCTCAACAGGTGGCCACCGCAGCTGGGTCCATGGGCTATGGCTCGGAAGACCTGGCCTCAGTTATCAAGGTATTCGAGGAGATGGCGGATATAAAGAGGTAGGGGTCGAAACCACATGGAGAGGCCTTCCATTGAGAAACTGCTCCGGGGAGCGCGAAGCCTGATAGGTAGGTTTGCGCCTTCGAGTGCCGGCGAGGAGGTTTTGATCCTTTCTGATACCGAGCTTGCCCCTCTGGGAGAGCTTCTGGAGGAGTCTCTGAAAGGTATTGATGGCGAGGTTTCGCGGCTGGTTTTTCTGCCACGGCCTTATCCCGAAGCCGAGCCGCCCCGCGCTGCGGCCGAAGCTCTCGCAGGAGCCAAACTTTTCTTCGCACTCACCAAGAGCTCCATCTCCCACACTCTGGCAATGGAGGAGGCCCTCGGTGGAGGAGGCCGAGGTCTTATCATGACCGACTTTCGCGAGGAAATGCTCTCGGGGGGAGCCTTGGGAGAGGCTCTCCAGGAGGGCCGGGAATTGGCCATGAAGGTTGCCAAGCGCTTGACAGAGACTGAGATGGCCCGCCTCACGGGCCCGGCGGGCACCAAACTCGAAGTAAGTCTTGAGGGGAGGCGGGGCATCCCCCTTGCGGGAGCGGCCGCGCCAGGAATTTTAACTCCTGCTTTGGTCCTGGCTGCAACAATAGCTCCTCTTGAGGGAAGCGGCCAGGGAGTGATTGTGGCCGACGGGAGCGTGGGCCAGCTGGAAATAGGTCTTCTCAGGGAGCCTGTGCTCTCTGACGTGAGAGACGGTTTTCTCGCGGGCGCCTATGGCGGGCCCCAGGCCCTTTCGCTCAGAGATGCCCTGCTCTCCCACGAGGACCCTTATGTCTATAACCTTGCGGAGATCTCGGTTGGGCTGAACCCCGGGGCCAGCCTCTCGGGTCATCCCCTGGAGGATGGGGGTGCCATCGGGGTGGTGCGCATAGGCATCGGAACCAATACTCTCATCGGCGGAACAGTCCGGGCCGTGAGCCACTACGACCTATTCATCCGCAGCGCAACTCTCACACTGGATGGGGAAGCTATTCTCAAGGAGGGCCAGCTTCAACCCAACGCCCTTTGAGTCAAGCCCGAGATGCCAGAGAACCCTATGAGACGCATCCCCATCATGCGAGGGGCGAGAAAGGTTATGGAACTCTCCGCCCGCATCACGGAAGCTGAAGATGTCCTCATCGTGACCGACGGCATCTCTCCCCTCCTGGCTGAAAGCCTGGCTGCGTCAGCCGCGGGAGCAGGCGCCGAGGCTACCCTGGCCTTCATTCCCCTTAAGGTCGAGGGCTTGGGCCAATTCCCGAGGCCCATCGCTAAGGCTATGGCCGGGGCCGATGCCAGCTTTCTCCTTTTGGCCCGAAAGCCCGAGGACCTTGAGCCAATCAAAGAGGCCCTGGGAGCGGAGCGTCGGCTTATTGATATCTCGGGGCTGACCGATGAGCTCGCCTCCCGAGGATGCCTTGAGGTGGATTTCCCTTGCCAGGCGAGACTCCTGGAGGATTTTTCCGAGAGGCTTTCCTCCGCAAAGGCTCTGTCCCTCTCAAATCCCGCGGGAACCAGCCTTACCATGAGCCTCCGAGGTAAGAAGCCTTTTGCCAACACAGGCCTCCCCACTCCGGGAAAACTCGTATCCCTCCCCGACCTAAGAGTCGGAATATCCCCGGTCGAGGGCACGGCTGAGGGCGAACTCATGGTAGACGGGTCGATCCCTTCCCTTGGGCTCAGGGTCCTGGACGAACCCCCTTACCTTAAGCTTCAGAAGGGCCTCCTTAGAGCACCCGAACAGGGAAGAGAGCCCGGAGAGGAATGGAGCATTCCGGAGAAGCTCAACGAGATCCTGGAGGAGGGGGAATTTGAGCTCTCTTCCCTGAGTTTCGGCCTCAACCCCCGCTGCGCCACTCCCATCGGCTCCCTTCCCTATGACCTGGGCGTGATGGGCTCCGCCTGCCTCGCCTTCTCTCGGTCAGGGGAAGTGGAGCCTTCCCTCCTCTTTGTCCTCCTGAGGGCCAGCCTTGAGGTGGATGGCGAGGTACTCCTCGCGGGAGGAAGGCCTAAGCTTTGAAGGGGAGACCAGTAACTTGAAGAAGGTCAAGCTCATAGCCACAGGGGGCACCATAGCGAGCCTCAAGCTGGCGCCCGATAAGGGAGCCCTGCCGCGGCTGAGCGGCGAGGAGCTGCTTGAAGCAGCCCCCGGTGTGCGGGAGCTTGCGGAGCTCAAGGTGGAGAGCTTCTCCAGCCTTCCCAGCCATCATCTCTCCATGGAGCAGCTTTTCGAGCTTGCGGGGAAGGTGAAGAGCGCTCTGGAAGAGGAAGGATTTCAGGGCGTGGTCGTCTCCATGGGGACAAACATCCTGGAGGAAGCCGCCTATATGTTTGACCTCACCTGGGATGGGGAGGAGCCCGTCGTGGTCACGGGCGCTCTTCGGAACCCCTCCCTTCTCAGCTCCGACGGTCCCGTAAACATCTATAACGCGGTGGCCGTTGCCGCCCATGAGCAGGCCCGGGGGATGGGCGTGCTCGTTGCCCTGGGGGGTGAGGTCCATACGGCCCGCGATGTAACAAAGACGCGAACCCAGAGCGTAACCACCTTCCAGTCTCCCGGACTTGGCCCCCTGGGAAGGGTCAATAACGGGCGCCTCAGCCTATACCGCCGCTCCCTCGTCCGTGAGCATATCTCTCCCCCGGCCTTGAGGGCAAAGGTAGAACTCATCAAGGCGGCCGCCGGAATGGGAAGTGAGCTGTTAGAGGGGGCACTGAGGGGAGGAGCCGATGGGCTCGTGATAGAGGGCTTCGGCGGTGGCCACGTCACGCCGTTTATGCTTCCCGGGATAGAGAGGGCTCTTGCCGAGGGAGTGCCTGTGGTTCTGGTTTCCCGGTGCTTTTCGGGAGAGCTTCTGGAGGGTACCTATGAGTACGAGGCCGGCGACAAGCACTTGAGGCGCCTGGGGGTGACCTTCGGCGGGAGCTTGAGCGGCCAGAAGGCCAGAATAAAACTCACCCTTGTCCTCAGCCTCACCCGAGAGCCCAAGGAGCTCGCCCGCTACTTTCCCTCCTGAGTTTCGGCTCTTTAGCGCCCCTGAAAGAGAAGTATGGCCATGGTGCCGAGGACTGTCATTATAGTGCCTATCACCACCCGCCAGTTCAGCCGCTCCACGTACCGCAGGAAGATATAGGCGAGGATGAGGTTGAAGAGGGGGGTTGTTGTCATTAGAGGCGCGACAACGGTTACGCTCCCGAGCTGAAGTGCCTTAAAGAAAAAGTAAACGCCGACGCTGTTGACGACAGAGGCTGACGCGAAGCAGGCGATACCATGGCGGGTCAGCCCGGTGCGGCCCCCAGCGGGAAGATGCGGCATAAGGAGCAAGAAGCACGGGAGGGCGGCTACGCTGGCGAGAAAGGCACCGAAGACCGGGTGGGGAATATAGCTCATCGCCGCCTTGCGCATTATCAAGGCGGCGGCGACAAAGACCGCGGCCCCTATCGGATAGACCAGATGCCGTCTACGCCAGCTCTCCGAGGCGCCGCGGGCGGTGATGAGCACGACTCCACCGACGATAGCCACCATGCCCAGTATGACGCTCGCCCCCGGCCTCTCCCCCATAAAAAGTATGGCAAAGACCGCCACCCCGAAGGGATAGCTGTAGGTGATCGGCGCCGAACGGGCGACACCCAGATGGTAGAGGCTCAGTACTAAAAAGGTGCGGCCGAATCCAGGTGCCGTAATACCCGCGAGGATGAGCCACAAAACACCGGGGAGATTTATGAGTCCCCTTGGCGGCACAAGACTCGTCCATAGACCGAGAATCACCGGCACTATCAGGGCGGTAACCAGAATGGCCATGCGGGGGCTGGAGTCCCTTAGGCCTTCGCGCATGAGATGGCTGAAGATGGCGAAAAGGAAGGAGGTGGCGAGCGCGCAGGAAGCGGAGGCCAGGAAGGGGCTCATGGCGAGCTAGTCCATTCTGAAGAGCCCCCAGACGCAGGTTCCATCATGAGACCCTTACCCGATTGCGTTCCATGTGCCCCGGGGCCCCCATGAACTTGGCCTTCAGCGACCCTGGAAGAAGAGCATGGCCATGGTCCCAAGAACTGTCAAGAGCGTTCCTCCCACCACCCGCCAGGTGAAAGGTTCAAGGGATCGGAGAAAGAAATAGGAAAGGATGAGGTTGAAGAGGGGCGGGGTCGCCATCAGGGGCGCCACGACCGATACATCCCCGAGCCGAAGGGCCTCAAACATGAAGTAGAAGGCCAGGCAGTTGAGAGCCCCTGCGGCGGCGAAGCAGGCACCACCACGGCGTGTCAACCCGCTTTGGCTCCCGCGGGGAAGATACGGGAGTACCAGGAAGATGCAGGGTACGCTTGCCAAACTCGTGAGAAAAGCACCGAAAAGAGGGTAGGGCAAATAGATCATCCCCGCTTTGCGGAAAATTGTGGCGACAGCAAGGAAGACGGCGCTCCCGATGGGATAGGCCAGATGCCGTCTCTGCCAACTTTCCGAAGGGCCGCGGGCGGTGATGAAGACCACGCCCCCGACGATAGCCAGCATGCTCAGGATGACGCTCACCCCTGGCCTCTCACCCATGAAGACCACGGCAATGACCGCCGTCGCGAAGGGGAAGCAATTGAAAATAGGCACGGCCCGGGCGACGCCCAGATAGTCAAGGCTCAGCACGTAAAAAGGGCGCAGTATTCCCGGCGCCACGATACCCGCCAGGATGAGCCAGAAAATACCCCGGAGATCCATGAGCCCTTGGGGCGGCATGAGGCCCGTCCACAGACCAAGGCCCGCCACCATCACCAGGGCGGGAACCCAAACGGCCATGCGAGGGCTGGAATCCCTGAGGCCCTGCCGGAGGAGATGGTTGAAGACGGCCCAGAGGGAGGCGCTGCCGAGGGCGTAGAAGGAGGAGACCAGGAAGGGACTCATGGCGGGCTAGGCTTTCCAGAGGAGCTCAAGGTCGCGGCACCCATTACCGCCCCGGCTCTCATCCGATAGCGCTTTCATTCGCTGTGGTCTCCACGCGCCCCGCCTTTTAGCGGCCCTGGAAGGCGAGCAAGCTTACAGTGCCGAGCACCGCCAGTAGCATCCCCCCCACCATGCGCCAGGAGAGCGGCTCCAGGGACCGTAAGAATAGATGGGCGAGAATGAGGCTGAAAAGAGGCGAGGTTGCAATCAGAGGAGCGACAACCGATACGTCCCCGAGCCGAAGAGCCTCGAAAACAAAAAAGTAGGCCAGCGAGTTGAAAGCCCCCGCCGCACCGAAGCAAGCGGCACCACGCCGTGTAAGTCCCTTCCGTTCCCTCCATCGGAGATACGGCATCAGAAGGAAGAAGCACGGGAGAGCAGCTACGGTGCACAGAAGGGCGCCGAAGACCGGGTACGGCAAGTAGATCATGGCCGCTTTGCGAAGGGCGGTAGTTGCGGCCAGTGAGAGCGCGCTCCCGACAGGGAAGAGAAGATGCCATCTCTGCCATGTACCCGAGGAATTGCGGCTTGTGATGAGCATCACGCCCCCAGCAATAGTCACCATACTCAGGATGACCGTTACCCCCGGCCTCTCCCCCAGGAAAAGCACGGCAAATGCCGCCGCCGCGAAGGGATGGCAGTGGGCGATGGAAGCCGAGCGGGCGACGCCCATATGGCGCAGGCTCATCACGAAAAAGGGAAGGGCCAATCCCGGCGACACGATGCCCGCCAGGATGAGCCAGGAGAGACCCAAAAAATTCATGGGTCCCTCGGGCGGCGCGAGGCTTGTCCAGAGCCCCAGAAGAGCCAACATCGTCGGGGCAAAAACCCAGATAGCCAGGTGAGGGCTGGAATCGCTGACGCCTTCCCGCATGAGATGATTGCAGACCGCGAAAAAGACGGAGGCGCCGAGTGCGTACAGAGAAAAGACCAGGAATGGGCTCATGGCGGGCTGGACCTTTCTGGAGAGTACCCGGCCGCGGCTCCGGTTACGACCCCAGTCCTCACCCCATAGCGCCCCATGCGCCCTAAAGCCTCCACACGCTCAGCCTTCAGCGACCCTGAAACACAAGCATGGCCATGGTTCCGAAAACTGTCAAGAAGGTCCCCAGCACCACCCGCTTGGTGAGCGGCTCCATGTACCGCAGGAAGAGATAGGCGAGGATGAGGTTGAAGAGTGGTGTGGTCGTCATTAGAGGTGAGACAACGGTTACGTCCCCGAGCCAAAGAGCCTGAAAGATAAAGTAAGCGGCGAGGCAGTTGACAGCACCGGCTGCGGCGAAGCAGGCAATACCATGCCGCGTCAGCCCCGTGCGGCCGCCCGTGGGAAGATGCGGCATCAGCAGGAGGAAGCAGGGCAGAGCCGCCCCGCTGCTGAGAAAGGCTCCGAAGACCGGGTAGGGAATAGAGTTCATCCCCGCCTTGCGCAGGATAGTAGCCGCTGCTACAGCTAGGGCGGCCCCTACCGGGTAGAGCAGATGCCGTCGCTCCCAGGCCTCCGAGGAGCCGCGGGCGGTGATTAGCACCACGCCCCCGACGATAGCCACCATGCCCAGTATTACGCTCACCCCCGGCCTCTCCCCCATAAAAAGTATGGCAAAGACCGCCACCCCGAAGGGATAGCTGTTGGTGATCGGAATCGAACGCGCGACACCCAGATGATCGAGGCTCAGCACTAATAAAGTTCGGCCGAATCCTGGTGCCAAGACACCAGCGAGAAGGAACAATAAGACACCGCGGAGATTTATTCCCTTGGGCAGCGCGAGGCTCGTCCAGATACCGAGAACCACCGGCGTTATCAGGGCGGTAACCAGAATGGCCATGCGAGGGCTACATTCCCTGAGGCCTTCACGCATGAGATGGCTGAAGATGGCGAAAAGGAAGGCGGTGGCGAGCGTGTAGGAAGCGGAGGCCAGGAAAGGGCTCACGGCGAGCTAGTCCCTCCTGAAGAGTCCCCAGACGCGGCTTCGATCACGACCCAGGGGTTCACCGGGTAGCGTCCCATCTCTAGCGGCCCTGAAAGACGAGCATGGCCACGGTCCCGAGAACTGTCAGGAAGGTCCCCGCCACTATACGCCGGTTGAGCGGCTCCAGGTACCGCAGGAAGAGATACACGAGAATGAGGTTGAAGAGGGGGATGGTCGCTATTAGAGGTGTTACAACGGATACGTCCCCGATCCGGAGTGCCTCGAAATAAAAGTAAAAGGCTAGGCAGTTGACAGCGCCCGCCGCCGCGAAGCAGGCACCGCCACGCCGTGTCAGCCCCCTACGGCTCCCGATGGGAAGATGCGGCATGAGCAGGAAGAAAAAGGGCAGAGCTGCAGCGCTCCTGAGGAAAGAACCGAAGACCGGATGAGGAATGAAGTTCATCCCTAGCTTGCCCAAGATTATAGCGGCGCCGAAGAAGACACTCGCCCCTATAGGATAGAGCAGATGTCGTCCCTCCCAGGTCCGCGAGGGGCCGCGGGAGGTGATGAGCACCACGCCCCCGACGATGGCCAGCATGCCCAATATAACGCTCATCCCCGGCCTCTCCCCCATGAAGAACACGGCAAAGGCTATCACCGCCAGGGGATTGCTGTTGACGATGGGTGCCGAACGGGCGACACCCAGATGGTCGAGGCTCAGCACTAAGAAGGGGCGACCCAGCCCGGGCGCAGCGATGCCCGCCAGGATGAGCCAGAAAACACCCCCAAGATTCACAAGTCCCCTGGGCGGCACGAGGCTCGTCCAGAGGCCAAGAACCACTACCATCACCAGGGCGGGAACCAGAATGGCCATGCGAGGGCTGGAATCCTTGAGGCCTTCCCGGAGGAGATGGTTGAAGACGGCGAAAAGGAATGCCGTGGCGAGCGCACAGAAGGCGGACGCCAGGAAGGAGCTCATGGCGAGCTAGCCCTTCCTGAGGAGCCCACGTCCGTGGTTGCTCCCATCACGCGGAGGATTTGCAGGAGGATTCGCCACCTCGGGTGCTCCCCCCGCCTCAAAGGGAGTGCCACATGGACACTTCAGAGGACGCCTGGAGCCGAGGACTCCAGGCTTTTAGCATTTCCCCCCGCCCCACAGCCTATTTAAGCCAATGCCATTCCCCCTCAGGCCGCCTGCCGGTAGATGGCCTCGATATCATCTCGGGTCAGCTTCCGGGGATTCAGGTCCAGAAGGCGGGTCAGGGTGGATGCCGCATCGGCCAGTTCAGGGATGACGCTGTCGGGGATATCCACATCCTTGAGCCTCATGGGAACCCCGACATCCTCGCAAAGACACCTCACGGCTTCCACCGAGAGCTCGGCCGCCTCCCTCAAGGAGAGTCCCTCTATGTTCTCTCCAATGGCCTCGGCTATATTTGTATATTTCTCCAGGTTGCCCATGAAGCTGAACTCCATGACCCAGGGGAACATGAGGCCATTGGCCACGCCGTGAGGGATGCCGAAGCGGCCTCCCAAAGGATAGGCCAGGGCGTGGACGGCGGCGGCAGAGGAGCTTGAGAGGGTCACTCCCCCGTAATAGCTTCCAAGGGCCATCCGCTCCCGTGCGGCCATGTTATCACCGTTGGCCACGGCCTCCCTGAGGCTAGAGCTTATGAGGCGCATTCCTTCCAGGGAGTACATCTCGGAGATGGGATTGGCGAGGGTTGAAACGTAAGACTCCACACAGTGGGTCAAGGCGTCGATACCGGTGGCAGCCGTGATCTTAGGGGGAAGGGTGCGGGTCAGCGCGGCGTCGATGATGGCCACCCTGGGGACGCTGTAGGTGCTGACGATAGCCTTCTTCACCTTCTCATCCTTGAAGGTGAAGATGGTGTTGGGGGTGGACTCTGCCCCAGTGCCCGCGGTAGTTGGGATGAGGATTGTGGGAAGGGCGGGCTTCTTTGCAAGCTCCACTCCCACAAGATCCCGCACCTCGCCCTTGTTCCCCAAAGCGAGACCCGTGGCCTTGGCTATGTCCAAGGAACTTCCGCCGCCCAGGCCCACCACGAGGTCAAACTTCTCCTCTCTGTAGCGGCCGTAGCACTCCTCAAGTGCCTCAATAGGAGGCTCGGGCACACACCCGTCGTAGACTTCCACTTTGACCCGGGCCGCCTTCAAGCCGCTCAGCACGGGCTCCGCCAGGCCCGCCCCAATTACCCCCTTGTCGGTGACAAAAAGGGCCCGCTTGGCACCCAGGAACTTCGCCTCATCCTCCACCTTGGCCACACTTCCGCCGCCGAACCAGACCCTGCGGGAAAACCGCGCGGTATAGATTTCTGCTGCCATGACCTATCTCCTCCTCATCCCTGCGCTCCGAGCCTAATAGCGCCTCTAGCCAAAAATTGGCTCCCCTTCCTCCTCCTCAAGCTTAAGGCAGAGCTCTTTGAGTCTTACGGTCAGCGGGCCAGGAGCCTCGATGGGCCGGCCGTCCACCCCGGCAACCGGGTGAACATGGCCGAAGGAGGAACTGAGAAAGGCCTCATCCGCGTTATAAAGGTCGTAGAGGGTGAGGTCCTCCTCTGAGGCCGGGATTCCCTCGCGGGCCGCGAGCTCCAAAATCGTCCTCCGCGTGATGCCATCTAGGACCTGGGAGGCTCTCGGGGTCTTAAGGACCCCGGCCTTCACGAGGAAGATGTTCTCCCCTGGGCACTCGGCCACATAGCCGTTTATATCCATAAGAAGGGCCTCATCGAAGCCGGACTCTATGGCCTCTATCCGCGCCAGAACGTTATTCAGATAGTTCAGGGATTTTATGCGGGCGTCGAGGCTCACCGAGGGGGTCTTCCGCACCGACACGCTCTTCAGGCGAAGGCCAGAGCCCCGGGGCCTGTAGCTCGTCCCCGTCTCGGGGGGAGGGCTGGGCTCATGAGGGATGATGGCCAGGGTGGGGCCACTTGTGACCCGGGGGTCCAAAAGGGGGTAGCCCGGCCCCCTGGTCACCACCACCCGCAGGTAGAGGTCCCGACCTCCATTGGCCCTTAGAGTTTCCAGAATTGTCTCCCTCAAGGCCTCGGGCCCGAGGGGCACCTCGAGCTTTATGGCCCGTGCCGAGCGGAAGAGCCTCTCGATGTGCTCCCTGAGTTTGAAGACCTTGCCGTTTCGCACCTGGAGGCTCTCATAGATGCCGTCCCCGTAAAGGAGCCCATGGTCAAACACAGAAACCTTGGCCTCCTCCTCAGGAACGAGCTCGCCATTGAGATAGACCTTGAAGCCCATTGGCTTCTTCCTCCAGGCCCGGGGTTATCCCCCGTGCTGGGGAAGCACGTACTCCCTGAAGAGCTTATCGCACTCGCGCGAGCAGAAGAGCCGCTCCTTTCCCTTGATCTTCTTCTTCAGAGGCTTGGCCGGAATCATCCGGCCGCAGCAATGGCACTTGATGTTGACCACATCATAGCTGAAGGTTATCTCGGCCATCTCCATAGCTCCTCCCGCGGGCCCTGAGTGCTTCCGTCGCCTCCCGGTCAAGCTCCAGGGTTTCGGGATTGACAACCACCCCATAGAATTTGCGGGCGTTCTCCACGCTCACCATCTCGTTTCGAACGTCCTCCAGGACGAGCTCAACCTCCCGCTCAAAGGGGTCCCCATATCCCCCACCTCCGGTCGTTGAGTACTCGATGACGTCGCCCTCATAGATGACCTTGTTAGCGAATTTGGAGGGTGAGGGGGTGCCCCAGAGCTCGGTTGCCCGACGCCAGGTCTCGGAGCCCTTGCGCTTGACCAGGAAGGCGTTCCAGTGGCCGGGTCCCGTGTGGGGCTCAGGCGAAAGACCCCCGAAGAGCCCATAGGGCGCGCGAGTGAAGCGGTCGGCGATAAGGTTTATCCTCGCCTCAGGGGTCAGGAGCCTCAAGGCCTGGCGCACGCCCATGCCGCCCCGCCTCCGGCCAGGGCCCGCGGAGTCATCCACAAGCTCATAGGCCTCATAGAGCCACGGAAACTTGTTCTCGAATATTTCAACGGGCTGGTTGTGGTCGTTGCCGATGGGGCTTATAAGAGCCGGGTTGCCGTCGAGCGTGGCCCTTCCGCCCCAGCCTCCCTCTTCATAGAGGTAGAAGATGACAAACTCACCCGTCTCGTGGTGCAGGCTGCCGCAAGTAAAGTTCTGGCATGTCCCAAAGCAGGCTGCCGCCGAGCGCTCAGGCACGGCCTTGGCCATGGCGCCCAGAACCACGTCCACCATGCGGGTCGAGGTCTCCACGTTTCCCCCGAAGGTGGCCGCGGGGTAGTCGGCGTTTACCACCGTGCCCGGGGGCGCTATGAGCTTGATGGGCCTGAAGCAGCCGTGGTTGGTCGGGATGTGGGGGTCTGTGACCTGGAAGATGGAGCTATAGGTCTGGGAGGCGCAGACCCCGAAGGTGGCGTTTATCGGCCCCTTGACCTGAGGGCTCGAGCCCGTGTAGTCGCAGATGATCTCGTCCCCCCGCACGACGACGGCCACTTTGATTTTGATGGGCTCTAATGTATGGCCGTCGTCATCGAGGTAATCCTCGAATTCATACCTCCCATCGGGGAGCTTGGCTATCTCGGCCCGCATGCGGCGCTCGGAGTAATCTTTTATCTCCACGAGTGCCTGCTTGAAGGTCTCCTTGCCGTACTTCTTGATGAGTTCCCTTATCCTCTGCTCCGCCACCCGGAGGCTTCCAAGCATGGCGCGCATGTCGCCGTGGATGGTGCGCGGGACCCGAACGTTGCTGAAGAGAAGCTTCCAGATATCCCTGACCTCCTTGCCCCGGGAGTAAACCTTGACGGGCGGAAGGCGGATTCCCTCCTGGAAGCACTCTGTGGCATCTCCGGGGAAGCCCCCCGGAGCACTACCGCCCACATCTATCTGATGAGCCCGGTTTGCGGGGATGCAGATGAGCTCCCCACCGATGAAAAGGGGGTTCATGATGGTGAAATCGGTTATGTGGGTACCTCCTCGGAAGGGGTCGTTGTGCATGACCACATCGCCCGGCTCGAGGTTCTCCACCCCTATCTCCTTGATGCTCCACTCGACCGCATAGGGCATGGCTCCCAGGTGCACGGGGTTGAACTCGGCCTGGGCCACCATCTCGGGAATCCCATCGAAGATGGCGCAGGAAAAGTCAAATCCCTCGCTGAAAATGGGGGAGTAGGCCGTGCGCGACATGGTGGCACCCATGGCCCGGCAGAGCGAGATAAGGCTCTCCCGTATGACCTCAAGGGTGATGGGGTCGAGTCTCGCCCGGGAGGGCTTGCGCTTAGTGCTCCTCTTTGCTGGCATAGGAGAGGCTCCCCTTTAGAGGCTCCTCAGACATTGATGATGACATTGGCGAAGCGGTCCACCTCGGCCACCTGGCGAGGCCCTATGAAGATTGTGGAGTCCACCTCCTCCACGATGGCCGGCCCCCGGAGCTTGACCCCGGCGGGAAGAAGCGTCCGCTCGTAGATGGGACACCCGATGAAGCGCCCCCGCTCCTTTACGTAGACGGGGCGACGGCCTTTGAGGGCCCGCCGCGCGTCGCCGCCGCCCATGCGTTTAAGCCTGGGCTTCTCGGTCGCTCCCAGGGAAGCGAGCCTCAGGGACACAAACTCGATGGGCTCATCGAGCTTGCTGTGGGCGTACTGGCGCTCGTGCTCGCGGTTGAAGTTGGCGATGATGGTTTTAAGGTCCCCGGCCTTCAGGGGGCGGCCTCCTGGAACCGGGGTCGCTACCTCAAAGTTCTGGCCAACGTAGCGCAGGTCAGCCGAGCGGATGAGTGCCGGTTTTCCCTTAAAACCCTCCCGTCTCAGGGCCTCCGCCCCCTGCCTCTCCATCTCGGCATAAATGGCGGCTATCTTCGCCATGTCCACCTCGTCGAACCTGGCGAGGTAGGAGCGGACGTAGTCAAACCGGATGTCGGCCGTGAGCATCCCAAGGGCCGAGAAGGCTCCCGGAAAAACGGGCACGACCACCTTCTTTATTCCCAGCTCCTTGGCCAGGGCGCTGGCCGAGACGGGGCTGGCTCCGCCATAGGCCAGAAGGGTGAAATCCCTGGGGTCATAGCCCTGCTGGATGGAGACGATATGGAGGGCTCCCACCATGTTGGCCTGGGCTATATCCAGGATGCCCTGAGCGGCCTCCTGGAGCTTCATCCGCATTGAAGAGGCCACCCTCCGGCCGATGGCCTCCTCGGCCGCCGCCTTATCCAGCTTGAGCTCGCCTCCAAGGAAATATTCAGGGTCTATTATGCCCAGTGCCACATAGGCATCGGTCACCGTGGGCTCCTCGCCCCCCCGGCCGTAGCATACGGGGCCCGGCTCGGCTCCCGCACTCTGCGGGCCAACCCGAAGGAGCCCCCCCTGGTCGATCCAGGCGATGCTACCACCCCCGGCACCTATGGAACGCACGTCGATCAGGGGAACCCTGAAGGGGACACCCCACTCGATCTCCCCCTCGGTCGTGTGCCGTGGCTGGCCGCCGTCCACTAGGCTCACGTCAAAGCTGGTTCCCCCCATATCCATCGATATTAGGTTCCTTTCCTTGATCGCCTGGCCCAGGTAGACGCTTCCGATGACACCACCCGCTGGCCCCGAGGAGAGAGTATAAACGGGCATCTCCTTGGCGGCAGCGCTCGTCACGACCCCCCCGCCCGAGGTCATGATCATGAGGTCCGAGCGGAAACCCATCTCATCCAGGCCCCTCTCAAGGCTATTGAAATAGTGGTTTATGAGGGGCTTCACGTAGGCGTCTATAACAACGGTGCTCGTCCTCTCATACTCCCTTACCTCGGGCAATATTTCCGAGGACGTGCTCACGTAAACCTCGGGCCACTCCTCCCTGATGATCTCCTTCATGCGCCGCTCGTGGGCGGGGTTTACGAAGGAGAAGAGGAAGCAGACGGCAACGGCCTCGACACCGTGCGCTCTGAGCTTTCTCACGGCAGCCCTCGCCGACCCCTCATCCAGCGGCCTTATTACCCTCCCCTTGTAGTCTATCCTCTCGGGCACCTCCACCCTCAGCCGGCGGGGAACGAGCGGCTTGGGCTTGACCCACTGAAGGTCATAATGGAACTCGCGGTGGCAGCGCATGATCTCCAGGGTGTCACGGAAGCCGTGAGTGGTGATGAGGCCCACTTTCGCTCCCCGGCGCTGCACCACAGCATTTGTGGCGGCCGTAGTGCCATGCACGAAATAGGCGACCTCCCTGGGGTCAATTTCGAGCTTTCTTATGGCATTGAGGACTCCCTCTATGGGGGCACGGGGGGTTGTGGGGGACTTGGCAATGGATAGCTCTCCCGTCCTTTCATCCAGCACCACCATGTCGGTGAATGTGCCGCCGATATCTACTCCCACACGGTAGCTCATGATGCTCCCCGCCTAGCCGCTCACTGGGCCGAATATCCGCCGTCAACGAAATAGATGGCCCCTGTCACAAAGTCGCTCTCATCGCTCGCGAGATAGAGTGCCGCATGGGCTATATCATCCACCACGCCCAGCCTTCCGATGGGGTAGTATGGAAGGAGATTCTCTTTTCCACCCATGTAATCATAGAGGGGGTCATTTATAGGGGTCTGGATGTTGCCCGGTGCGATGACGTTGACGTTTATCTTGCGGGGTCCCAGCTCTATGGCCAGACAGCGGCTCATCCCGTGGATGGCCATCTTGGCGGAACCGTAGGCGCAGGAGACGGGGACTCCATGTGCACCGAAGATGGAGCCAATATTGATTATCTTCCCCTTTCCCTGCTTCTCCATCTGGGGGACAACCTTCTGGCAGAGGAAGAACATTGCCCGGACCTGGGTGTTGAAGGTCTTATCCCAGACCTCTTCAGTGGTCTCCTCCATGGTCCTCAAGAAATAGATTCCCGCATTGTTCACCAGGACGTCGATCTTTCCGTGCTCCTTCAGCGCCGCGGCCACCAGGCCATCCAGGTCCGCCATGCGGGTGACGTCACACCTGACGGCCACCGCCTTTCCACCCGAGGCCTTTATGTCCTCGGCCGTTCCCTTGACGCCCGCCTCGTTGATGTCGCCGAGGACCACCCGGGCTCCCTCCCGGGCGAAGGCCCTCGCAACGGATTCGCCGATGCCCTGGGCGGCTCCGGTTATGATTGCCACTTTATCCTTAAGTCGCATGATGTCCTCCCCCCCTCCTTGTCTCTTGTAGTCTAATGGATTTAACTGTGCAATCTACTTGAGGCCGGTCCGCATGCGCAGGCCAAAAGGCTACAAAAGGAACCCAAAGCTCAAAGGCAAAGTCAGGAGTGAAAGCAGTGGATCCCGCAGGGCCACGTCCTGACCCTCCTCCTTGCTCTGGAGGACACCCGACGCGAATGAAACGGGAGCAACGGGACGAAACCCCTTTAACACACCCCCAAGGGGGTGTCAAGGCGAAACCTCCCTGCGGCGTCGGGAGGAGGCTCAATACTTGAAGCCCATGGCTTCTATGAAGAGCGCCACCGCACGGATGGGGGAGCCGGTCCCGTTCTCTATTCTCATGGGCAGACCGCTGAAGATGAAGCGCCGGCCCGCCACCCTGGCCAGGTTCATGAGGTTCTCGATGTTGAGGATATCGTTGTCCCGGCAGACGCTGTGGGCCGGATAGGTGGTGTCTTTATAGTTATCGATGCTGGGCGCGTCCACGCCCATGTTCACTATCCCACAGTCCACGAGCCACTGCATGGCCGGCCCATCCAGGCCCGGGTACTCATAGAGCCACTCGTAGTTGAGCTCCTGGCCGTGGTCCTTGCCGTAGTTGCGGTCGTAGTGGCCCGTCCACAGCAGCACCGTATCACCCCGTTTTATCTCGAGACCGTGCTTCTCCAGGGCCTCTTCCATATGCTGTCGCTGGATGTGGAACTCCGAGCCCACGTGCGACACATCCAGGCAGATGCCCTCGGTGAAGAAATCCTCCAGGGGGAAGTCCACAATTGACTTGGCCCCGGGCTTGGGGGTCAGGTGATTTATGGCATCCACATGCGTGGGGCCGTGGTCGCTCATCACCATGCCCCTGGCCTCATAGGAGAAACCCGTCTTCTTCCAGTGGTAGGTGTCGAAGTGGGAGGGCTGGGTCCACATTACGGTCTTCACGTGACCTGGATAGACGGGCATCCCCACGTAGATTCGCTGAGTCAGGTCTATGATGGTGACACCTTCCATGCCTACCTCCTTCTGAACCTCTCAAGAGGAAAAGGGACTTATTTACCGCTCCTGACCTCAGGGTTCGATGACAAAGGCCCGGCCAGGCGCGGCCTCTGAATCGGCGATCTTCACGGGCACGGCATAAAACTGAACTCTTTGGCCGGAGAGCTTATCGAGGTTAGTGAGCCCCTCCACCAAGATGATGTCGGCCCCCAGCATGATTTTATGAACCTCGAACTGGTCTGAAGTGAATTCCTTCAGACGGGCGTTGTACTCCTGAAAGAAATCAAAACATATGCAGCGCGGCTTCTGGGCCACGAGCCACCGTGCCCCATCAACCGTGAGGTAAGGGGACTCGGAATAATACTCAGGCTTCGGGAACACCTTTCGTCCCCAGTCGGTACGCACGATTACGATATCCCCTTCTCTCACCTGTCCCTCATACTTCTTGAGGTCTTCGGCCGTGACCTGCGCGTTGGGCTCTCCCCTGTGGGTAACGTCCAGCACAACCGCCTCCCCTACGACCTTCTCCAGGGGAATATCCCCTATCACGGGCGCCCCGGCTTTTACGTGCAGGGGGGAGTCCACGTGAGTGCCCGTGTGCGCACTCAGCTCGAGCCAGGTGGCCTGCCAGTGACCGGGGCCCTTGAAGGCGGTGGTGTGCCGGACCGGCTTGGGCACGCCGGGGGGAATCGGAACTTTGTCAAATATGGGAAGGCTGAGGTCTATGATCTTCATCGCAGGACTCCTCTCCTGAAAACGCCGTGGCTACTCAGGCACCGTGACGGCTGCCTCCTCGATAGCGCCTCACCGCCCCGGGTTTCCCCCGGAGAAAGAATTCTGGGAACTGGGGGAGGAAAGAGAAACCCTTGCCAGATGAAAGTGCCTTCCGCGCCCGCCCAATGGGTCCGGGCGCCGGGGCTCAGGATTCCTTGCCCTTGCTCTTAGAGTCCTCCTCCTTTTTCGCCTCTTTCTCCAGCCCGGCTATTCCGCGCGCAAGAGCTCTCTTCTTCGCGACCTCACTCCCCCGCAGGATCATGATGCGCTGAGCCTGAGGGGAACCCGCACCGTGCATGGCTTCAAGGAGAGGGGTGCAGGTCGTCATGTTCTCGATAAGGCGGCCCAGGCGCATCCGCCGCTCGGTGCTCCCCTCCCCGGCACCCCGATAATATTTCTCCACAAGGGGGCCCAGGATGGGGTGGCGGAGGTCGAGTTCAGCAGGCATGGTGGCGATGAATCCCCCCGCCAGGTCGTGGGCCAGGCGGTCGATTTCGTACATGTGGCGGGTGACGTTATGCTTGAGAACGTTGGCCAGGAGAGGGTTGGCGAGGTAGGCGCCCGACTTGGTCCTGATGGCCTCGCACGCCGCCCCCATGGAGCAGGCATAGAGGGTCTCGGTGAGGAAGACCATCTCGGTGAGCTTGTCGCGGACATGGCTCGCCTTACCCGTTCCCTGAAGCTCCGCCAGCTCCGCCGCCGCTCCGATGAGCACATCGGCCACCCCCGCCTTGCACCCCCCGTAGTTTTGTCGGTGGATGGTTGCGAAATATTCCACTATCTTCCCCGCCATGTCCCACTCGCCACAAAGAAAGACCCTTTCCCTGGGAACGAAAACGTTATCGAGCACTATCGTGGACTCCCCGCCCACGACTCCGAACTCCGCGTTCCCAAGGTCAATGTCTCCTTCCTCATAGCGCCTGAGGTCACCGGCCTGTCGGCCGAAGATGACGGTTATGCCGGGAGCGTTGGCTGGCACGGCGAAGGCCACAGCGTAGTCCCCCTCATCCTCGCTCATGGCGCAGGTGGGAAGGACGATGAACTCGTGAGAGTTGACCGCTCCCGTCTGGTGGACCTTAGCGCCCCGGACGATGATCCCACTCTCCTTCCGGTCCACAACCCTCACGAACTGGTCGGGGTCTGGCTGCTGGCCCGGCCTCAGGCTCCGGTCTCCCTTGGGGTCCGTCATGGAGCCCGTGGCCATCTTGTTGGTACCCTGGATGTAGCGGAGGAACTCCAGGAAGCGCCTGTGATAGTCTGTGCCCTTGGCCTCATCCACCTCATAGGTGACCATGAAGAGGGCTCTCAGGGCATCGGCTCCCACGCACCTCTGGAAGCAGGTGCCCGTCCTGCGGCCCAGCTCCCTCAGCATCTTGGCCTTATTGATTATGTCCTCCGGGCTGAGGTCCACCTGGGTGAAGCGGCTCACCTTCTCCCCGCTGAGATGAGACTCGGTCAGGAAAAGGGGAGCCAGCTCGGGGTCCAGGGCGAGGTCATAGGTCATGGCCGCCGCGTTGACATGAGGCCTCGTGGCCGGGTGGTCGGGCACGCTCTGGACGCGTTCACCCCTGACCCAGACGTTGGCACCCAGCCGGCGAAGGCTCTCCCGGTAGTCCTCACCGTTTCTTATGACCACATCGACCCTGTTCCACTCATGACTCCCTTCCGGCGAAACCACGGTAATAACTCCTTCCTCCCGGGGGGCCCCTAACCCCAAAAAAGTTTGGTGGCGGCGGTGGGGGCCGCCGCCACTTTAAGCCGAAGGTACCCGCAATTGCTCCCTAGCTCAAGAACGCCTCCTCAAAGGGGAAGAGGGTGAAGAGCTGGGGCCCCTTATCGGTGATGACAAAGCTCTGCTCCAGCCGTACGGCCTGCTCCAGTCCGGGCTTTCCGCTGTAGGTCTCGAGCGAGAAGTACATGTTCTCCTTGATGGGAGCAGGGTACTCCAGGGAGAACCCACGGGATATCCACATTCCCTCATAGAGGGTGAGGCCCACGCTGTGGCCGAACTGGAAGAGGCTGCAGGTCTTGTATTTATCATCGTCGTAAACAGGCATATGCTTGGCGGAATCAGCCGTGGTGGCCCCCGGCTTGAGGGCCGCTATGGCTGCGTTCATGGAGTCGTATACTTCCTTATAGAGCTGCTTCTGCTGCCTCGTCGGCGCGCCCTTCCCGCACATGAAAGTGCGCACGTAGTCGATGAAATACCCACCGGGCCCAGAGCCCACGAGGTCGAAGATAACGAGGTCTCCCTCCCTGATGATCTTGTCGGTGAACCAGCGCCTGTAGGGGTTGGTGTTTCCGCCCGATGCGCAGATGAGCTCATAGAGGTGCTCAAACCCGTTCTCATAGAAGAATTTGTTACAAAGGGCCACCATGTCTGATTCCCGCACCCCTGGCTTAAGCCACTCGTTCCTGATCATATAGTAGCAGGAATCGCCTATGGCGCAGGCCTGCTTCAGGCACTCAAGCTCATCCACCGTCTTTATGACCCTGGCCTCGCTGATGGCCGGCCAGGCGTTGACCACGTTAACCCCCTTGGCCTTGAAGGCATCGTAAATCCACATGTCCATGATGTCGATGCCGACCTTTTCTTTATGGACCTTGTGCTTCTTGAGGACATCGTAGACGCTGTTTACCATGAGCTTGGCCTGGCGCTCGGTGGCTCCCTCACTCCAGGTCCAGGTGATGGCTGGCTTTATTCTGTCGGCAAGCCAGGGGGCATCTATCTTGGCGCACTCAAGGTCTGCCCCGACCGTCTCAAAGAGATAGGGCTCGGCATCCCGACAGAGGACGGCATACCTGATGAAGATGTTATACTTCCAGTTCCCCTGGTAGACGCCCGTGACGTAGCGCACATTGGCTCCGGTGTAGAGTACCATCGCATCCAGACCATGCTTTTCCAGCATCATCTTCGCACGGGCGAGGCGCTCCTCCCGCATCCGGTCCCAGTTAACCCGGGCCTGCCAGTCGGCTCCGGTTTGCGAGTAAACTCGCCGCGGGTCCCAGTGATGGGGCTTCTTGATGTAGCTGTGGTCCAGACCCGAGAGTTTTAACTGATCGCTCAGCCTTGCCATGAGAGCCCTCCTATTCCGGAAGCAATCCTGAGGTTTCCATTTACACTGGGGCCCCTCCTCCCGGCCTCACCTCCTTTCTCCGAGGAAAACCCCAAGAGGCGCCGAAGAATTCTTAAGGTTCTTGAGGTGGGATTTTTTAATTCTAATGCAAAACTAACTCCCAGGGCAAACAATTTTTGCTGAACGGTAACTCGGGCCAAAGCCTCATGTGCGCGTTTCATTTCTAGCTTTCCAAGGTTCACCTCTCCGGCGCCCCCCCGGAAAAAAAGTAGTTCCCGCAGGATCTACAGGCCGTTATTTTTCTCGGGGACCATGCGCGGGGGAGCATTTATCGCTGTTTTTCTCTTCAACATTGCTCAGAAGCCGCGAATAGATCAAAGAGGCTTCCCCTCAGCCCTCCGCTATGATATTTTTTCCTTTTGAAAACCCATGCCCCCAAGGAATTAACGTTAACTCTGAGGGAGAAGCAAAATGCGAGCACTTTTCACCCTGACTCCGACCGAATCCAAGCGTCTCATAGGCAAGGGCGTTGCGGCCATGCCGGTCGTTCAGAGGGCCAAAGAGAAGGAAGGGCTGTTGGTCGGGCACGGCTCCACAAATGTCTATGTGGCGGAGGAAATCCTTGGAAAACCTTGCGAGCGGGAGGTCTACCTCTCGGGCCTGATAACCCGGGGGATCCTCTGCGTCACGGCGGCGGTGGAGAAGCCGCCCATCATCATTCTCTATAAGGGGAAGCTCAGGCCACCGGCCCTCACGATGGAGGAAACCCTTCAGGACTTCGGCCGCGATTCCGTCTTCATCAAGGGCGCCAATGCCGTGGACCCCGAGGGAAACGCCGGGGTATTCATGGCCCACTATGCCGGGGGCACTATAGGCTGGGGACTGGGCCTTGTTCTGGCCAAGGGAATCAACCTGATAGTACCCGTGGGGCTCGAGAAGCTCGTCCCGTCCGTCAGAGATGCCGCCCGCGTTTGCGGCCAGCAGACGCTTGACTACTGCACGGGACTCCGCGTGGGGATGATGCCGCTTGTGAGCGCGCATGTTGTCACGGAGATTGAGGCCCTGCGGGTGCTTGCGGGAGTGGAAGCCAGGCATGTTGCCTCCGGCGGGGTGAACGGCTCCGAGGGCTCTGTGGTGCTCGTGGCCGAAGGTGAGAGGGAATCTGTGGAGAGGGCCATCGGGATAGTCGAGTCGATTAAGGGCGAGAGGCCCTTCTTGCCCAAGAAGGGGATCTGCGAAGCCTGCGTCCCTGGTTCCCCCGCCGAGAGCCTTGAGGAGGGCAGGCGGGCCTTTGAAGCCCAGACGGGTGGCGTGCCCCACTGCATGTTCGCAATGAAGAAGGAGGAGGAGCTTCCCGATTACCTGAAAGGCCGTTGAAAGAATTTTCCCTTTGTCAAAGCCGAGTTTGGCAACTAGAATGTGAGTGTCTACGCGGCCTCTCAGATTTCATCAGGTTTTGCACCTGAGTGCATGCGGGGAGGAGACTGCAATGGTGCCCATCTTCAAGAAAGAGGCTGAAGTCCCCTGGACAGAGCATCACATGGTTAAGGAGGCCAGGCTCCAGCATCTTTACTCCCAGAAAAATGACGGCTCCGAGATCACCGTCATGAAGGTGCAGCTACCAAAGGGCTGCTCCCTTCCCGAGCACAGACACGAGAACCAGCCGGACCTAATCTATCCCCTCAAGGGCAAGGCCACCATGTGGATAGATGGAGTGGGCGAGTTTCCCCTGGAGCCGGGCATGGTGGTGCAGGTCCCGAAAGATACCATGCACACCATAAAGAACGTTACCGAGGAACTTTTGCTCTATAACGTATTTTCTCCCGCCATCTTCTGAGGCGCGGGGAGGTAGTTCCCCCGGCCTCAAGAGGCGCCCCTGAAGGGAAAATCTTTCAGGGCGGGCAGCGGGGCGCCTTCCGCATTGAGACCCCCCAGGACGGAAGTTCTGCCACGCCCGCTATCTCGCCGCGCTGAGAGGCGAGCCGATGAGAGGGAAGAGCCAGAGAGAAACTTCCCCTGGCGGGCTGACGAGCCAGAGAAAGCCCGCCGATGTCCTCGTTATCGGGGGCGGGGTAATCGGCGCTGCCACGGCCCGGGAGCTCACCCGCTACAGGCTGAGGGTACTGCTGGCGGAGCGGGGGGTGAGCCCGGGGTTCGGCGTAACCAAGGCGAGCCTCTCCATCATCCACCTGGCGAATATCTGCAGGCCTGGAACGCTCAAGGCAAAACTCTGCCTTGAGAGCTATCCCCTCTTTGAACAGGCGGCGCGGGAACTGGACTTCCGCTACAGTAAAGTGGGGGAACTCATGGTGGCCTTGAGCCAAGAGGCCCTACCGGTTCTTGAGAAACTTAAGGCGCAGGGGGAGGCCAACGGCCTGAGGGGTTTTGAGATAGTTGGTCGCGAGCAGGCCCTTACTCTGGAGCCCGAGCTCAGCCGAAAGACGGTGGGTGCGCTCTACTCTGAGGGACAGGCCATATGCTATCCCATGGAACTCACCCTGGCCCTCCTGGAGAATGCATGCCAGAATGGTCTGGGCCTCCTCTCGGAGGCGGAAGTGAGGGAGGTTTCCCGCACGGATGGTGGACCCTACCGGGTTAGCACCTCCCGGGGTCCCATCTGGGCGCGGTTCATCGTCAATGCAGGGGGCGCATGGGCCGATGAGGTCGCATCTCTGATGGGGGAGAGTGTCGGGGTGACACTCACCAAAGCCCATCTGGCAGTCCTTGATAAGGAGGTGGGGAACCTCATCAGCCACATCGTTTATGCTCCACCCTCCCCGGGAAGGAGCCAGCTCCTCACGCCCACGGTGCACGGAAACCTCCTCATAGGCCTCGGCACCTTCACGGAGCCTCACTCCAAGCGGGATACAGCCGTGAGCCGTGAAGGCCTCCAGGAGATCCTGGCCATGGCTCAGGAGCTTGTGCCCGCTGTCTCTGAGAGATACGTCATCACCGCCTTCGTTGGCCTCAGGCCCGACAATCCCCGAACCCCTGAAGAGTTCCTTATTTTCCCTTCAGAGAAGGCCCCCGGGGTCATCCACGCCTTCATCTGCTCCCCTGGCATAACGGGCGTCTTCGGGATAGCGCGGCATGTCGTGGAGCTTCTCTCGGGCGAGGGCCTTGAGCTCTCCCCACGGGAGGACTTCAACCCCTACCGCAGGGGCATCCCCAGGTTCAGGGAGCTCCCCCCGGAGGAGCAGGAAGCCCTCATAGAGAGAGACCCTCGCTTCGCCCACATGGTCTGCCGCTGCGAGGGGGTCTCAGAAGCAGAGGTGGTCGAGGCTATAGGGAGGGGCGCGAGAACCCTTGACGGCGTTAAACACAGAACCCGGGCCGGCATGGGCCGGTGTCAGGGAGGCTTCTGCAGCCCAAGGGTCATGCGAATCCTCTCAAGGGAGCTCGGCATCCCCATGGTGGACCTCACCAAGAAGGGAGCCAATTCCCAACACCTGCTTTTCAGAAGCAAAGAACTCCTGAAGATGGGAACCCCGGCTGAGGTTTAGCTCATGCCAAGGCCTACCTCAAAGCCTTCAATCTATGATGTTCTCATAGTAGGAGCAGGAATCATAGGAGCCGCCGTCGCACGGGAACTTTCCCGCTACAGGCTCAAATGCCTCCTGGTGGAAAAAGAGGTGAACCCTGGATTCGGCGTCACCAAGGGGAGCTACTCTCTCCTGCACTCCGGTCACACCTATCCCACGGGAAGCCTCAAGGCGAGACTCTGCGTTGAGAGCGGGCCTAGCTTCGACCGGGTGACCCGTGAGCTTGAAGTGCCCTTCAGGCGGGTGGGAGAGCTCGTCGTCGCCATGAATGAGGGGGAAGTGCCGGAGCTCAAAAGGCTTAAGGCTCAGGGAGAGGCCAATGGCGTGCAAGGGCTTGAAATCATCGGCAGGGAGCGCCTCCGCGAGATGGAGCCGCATATCATCAGGGAGGCGGTGGCCGCTCTGCATTCTCCGGGAGATGGGATTCTCCACGCCCCGGAGCTCACCATGGCCCTTGTGGAAAATGCCGAGGCCAACGGCACGGAGCTCATGCTTGAGACCGAGGTTGAAGCTATTTCCTCTGATGGAAGTAGCGCCTTCCTCATCAAAACCTCTCGCGGTTCCCTGAGGGCTCGCTTCCTGGTCAATGCCGCCGGGCTCTACGCGGACGAGGTTGCAGCCATGGTAGGGGAGGATGACCTGAGCATAACCGCAAGAAAGCCCCAGGTGGCCATCCTGGACAAGGAGGTGGGGGGGCTCGTGAGCAGGGTGATCGACCGGGTGACTAGGCCCACAGTGCCCATGGTGATAAGAAGGGTGGCACCGACGATCCACGGAAACCTCATGATTATTGGCGGTACTTACCGAGACCCAAGGGATAAGGGCGACAGGGCGGTTCCCCCTGAAGGGGTAAGGGAGCTTGCCGAGATCGGAAGGGAGCTCGTGCCGGCACTCTCGGGTAAGGAGATAATCACAACCTTCACCGGCCTTGTGACCGTGAACAGCCGTGATCCCACCGACTCCGTCATAGAGGTCTCGCACAAGGCGAGACGGTTCATCAATGCGGTCATAAGTCCGCCAGGGATGAGCATCTGCTTTGCCGTGGCCCGGCATGTCGTGGAGCTTCTATCGGGCGAGGGCCTTGAGCTCTCCCCACGGGAGGATTTCAACCCATACCGCAGGGGCATCCCCAGGTTCAGAGAGCTCCCTTGGGCTGAGCAGGAATCCCTAATTGAGAGAGACCCTCGCTTCGCCCACATGGTCTGCCGTTGCGAGGGGGTCACAGAAGCAGAGGTGGTCGAGGCCATAGGGAGGGGCGCAAGAACACTGGACGGCGTTAAACACAGAACCCGGGCCGGCATGGGCCGGTGTCAGGGAGGCTTCTGCAGCCCAAGGGTCATGCGAATCCTCTCAAGGGAGCTCGGCATCCCCATGGTGGACCTCACCAAGAAGGGAGCCAATTCCCAACACCTGCTTTTCAGAAGCAAAGAACTCCTGGATGGCCATAGGTGAGGGTCGATGATATGAAAACGCAGGAAATAGACCTGGCCGTCATAGGAGGCGGTCCGGCGGGTTTGGCCGCAGCCTCCAGGGCAAAGGAGGCAGGCCTCAAGAGGGTTATGCTGGTGGAGCGCTCTGAGGAGCTGGGGGGCATTCTTCCCCAGTGCATCCATAACGGCTTCGGGCTTCATATCTTCAGAAAAGACCTCACGGGCCCTGAGTACGCTCACCACTATATCCAGCGGGCTCAGGACCTGGGGGTGGAGCTTTTGCTTGAGACCATGTGCATCGAGCTCGGGGCCGAGGGGAGCATCCTGGCCCTTAATCCCCAGGTGGGCCTCGTCCACCTGAAGCCTAAGGCGGTGGTTCTCTCGATGGGATGTCGGGAGAGGACACGGGCAGCTGTGGGCATTGCCGGAACGAGGCCCGCGGGCATCTTCACTGCGGGAACGTCACAGAGGTTCATAAACATCGAGGGCTGCTTACCGGGAAAGCGGATAGTCGTCCTGGGCTCGGGCGATATCGGGATGATCATGGCAAGACGCCTCACCCTAGAGGGGGCCAAGGTTGAGGCCGTGGTGGAGATCCTCCCCTATACCAGCGGGCTTATCCGGAATGAGGTCCAGTGCCTCATGGACTACAATATTCCGCTCTTGCTTGAGCATACAGTTACGGAGGTCCACGGGGAGGAGCGCGTGCAGGGGGTCACCATTGCCAAGGTGGACGGAAGCCTCACGCCCATCGCGGGCACAGAGCGGCTCATACCCTGCGACACCCTTCTCCTCTCGGTGGGCCTGATTCCTGAGAATGAGCTCTCTAAGATGGCGGGGGTGGAGCTGGACCCCGCTACGGGCGGCCCCTTCGTGAACGAGGCGATGGAGACCGGTGTTCCGGGCCTCTTCGCCTCAGGCAACGTGGTTCACGTCCATGACCTGGTGGATTACGTGACCATCGAGAGCGAGCTCGCGGGAGAGAGCGCGGCCCGCTCCATCCTGGAAGGGCCCCACTTTCCCTGCGAGCTTCAGATGAGGCCGGGCGAGAACATAAGATATATCGTCCCTCATCGGATAAGCGGCCAGAGGGATGTTACCCTCTACATGCGGGTCAGGGAGCCGGCCGAGGGAGTCTCCCTGAATGTGGGGGGGTTTTTCCGAAGGCGCCTCCCCTTTGTTCGGCCGAGCGAGATGATCCGCGTGCGTCTGAGACGGGAGCGACTCTCCGCACTTGCGCCGGGGACGAGAGAGATCGTGGTGAGCTGTGAGGGGGAAGGATAAGATGGAGAGGGAACAAGCAGAGATAATATGTCTGGCATGCCCTCTGGCCTGCCGCATCACCCTTACCGTGGAAAGGGGGAAGGTGGTGGAGGTCTCGGGAAGCAGGGAGGAGGCCTGCAAGCGAGGGATGGAATATGCTATAGCTGAATGGGAACTCCCCCAGAGAGTGTTTACCGCCACAGTCCTTACCCGGGATAGCTCCCAGCCCATGCTCCCCGTGCGGACCCTGCTTCCCGTCCCCAGGAAGCTCCTCCACCAGTGCATGCGGGAGCTTGCGGCTCTCAGAATATCCCCGCCCGTGAGGTTGGGGGAGGTGGTGCTCCCCGATATCGCGGGAACAGGCGTGGACCTTCTCGCCTCGGCAGACCTGCTATCCTGAAGGTCAGGACTCCTTTTTTCCCAAGCCCGCCCTCCTCCACCTTTAGCCCCTCGGCCACTGCCATCCCTCTGCAAGGTCTGGCCTGGATCTTTAGGTATAGAGCATACTCTCGCTCAATCGCATCGACCACGAAGGGATTCGGGATAGAAATTCGACCAAGGAATCAAATTTGAGTTGACAGGGGGTTCCCTTTATGTTTAATGGATTTTTGAACGTTTTACTTTGTTAAACTATTGTATTTTTTACCTCCTTTTAAGGGGGCAAGTAGCAGCCTCAGGCCAGTCCTTTGGCCATCGTCCAGGAGGCGCAGGGATGACCAGCTCCGCGAAGGGCACGGTAGGAAGGAGGTCTCCGGGGAAGGGGTATTTTTCTCCCCTTCCCTTCTTGACTACGGCCGCTTAGAGCGAGAGAGGTTCATCGGCCGCTGGTTTCCTTCATACCGGTGGTCACCCCCTGATTCCATTAAATATCTGGAGGGAACTGACATTGAGGGCTCTCGGCCGTCATTTCCTTGTTGAACTCTTTGGGTGTGACAGTGCCGCGCTTGACAATAAGGCTCGTCTCGAAAATCACATGCAGGAGGCCGCTCGCCTGAGCAATGCCCATGTGGTCCAGAGCGTTTTTCACCTCTTCAATCCCCACGGCATAAGCGGTGTGGTGGTGATTGCCGAGTCCCATCTGGCCATCCACACTTGGCCCGAGCACTGCTTCGCCTCCTTGGACTTCTTCACCTGTGGCGAGGAGATGGACCCCTGGAAGGCCATCTCTTATCTCAGGGACATCCTGAAAGCTTCGAGGATGTCCATCTGTGAAATCCCCCGGGGGGAGCTGGAGGCCCAAGAAAAAGCCGTGAGCCCGGCCCCTCCCACATCGGGGCCATGGGAGAAAACCCTTTTCAAGACCCCCACGAAATATTTCCTCACGCAGGGTTCCTCTGAGGGTATTTCCCCCCTCAACGCCTTCGACGGCGCCCTTCTCTCGGCTGGAATCGGAAACACAAACCTCATCAAGGTAAGCAGCATACTGCCTCCACGCTGCCAGCAGGTCCCTCCTCTCGCCATACCCCAGGGTGCGCTCCTGCCAGTAGCCTATGCGTCCATCACGGGCAATACCCCCGGGGAGACAATCTCGGCCGCCAT
Source organism: uncultured bacterium (assembly GCA_964575845.1). Lineage (GTDB taxonomy): Bacteria > UBA8248 > UBA8248 > UBA8248 > CAZNSX01 > CAZNSX01. The sequence continues at coordinate 420,583 of CAZNSX010000002.1, forward strand.
TGCCATCGCCCTTCCCGAGGATGAGAGCAAGGCGGGCCTCATCATGGAATATGCTTCCCGAGGCAGCCGTGAGGAGGCCGAAGAGAGGGTGAGGGAGATGGCCCTTCAAGGCATGCGAATGAGGGGAGAGGAGGTGAAGGAGATAAAGAGCGTCGCTGCTGAGCATGAGGTTCTCTCCGTGGGGGCGGCCTTTGCCGCCGTGACCCTTTGGGACTAGGGGGGCTTACCCTTTCGGGACCCCTGATGGAGCGATGGTTCACCGAGAGATGGGGCGAGGGGGCAGCCCTCCGCATCAAGGTCAAGAGCACTCTCTTCCGAGCACGATCTCCGTATCAGCAAATCGAGATTCTTGACACTTACGAGTGGGGCCGGCTCCTTGTTTTGGATGGGGCCGTGATGCTCACCGAGAGGGATGAGTTCGCCTATCACGAAATGCTGGTCCACGTGCCCCTCTGCATCCACCCGCGGCCACGAAAGGCCCTCGTCGTGGGAGGGGGAGATGGGGGAGCGGTGAGGGAGCTACTCAAGCACAAGAGCCTCAAGGCCATCGACCTGGTTGAAATCGACGCCCTTGTGGTTGAGAGCGCGAGGCGTTACCTCCCCTCCCTCAGCAGGGGATTGGATGACCCCAGAGTGAGGGTCATAATCGAGGACGCCGCCCACTATCTCCGGAGGGTGGAGGATGCCTATGACGTCATCCTGATTGACAGCACTGACCCCGTGAGGCATGCCCGCTCTCTCTTCAGAAAGCCTTTCTTCAAGCGGGCTCATGCGGCCCTTAGGGGGGAGGGCCTCATGGCCGCCCAGACGGAATCCCCCCTATTTCACCATAAGACGATAAGAGCCCTTTACCGGGCCCTCAGGGAGGTGTTTCCCGTTGTCGCCCCTTATCTGGCCTCCATCCCGAGCTATCCGGGAGGCCTGTGGAGTTTTGCGCTGGCTTCCAAGGGCTATGATCCTCTTGAGGGTCTGAAAGCGGGGAGGGCGCGAAGGGCCGTCAAGTGGGGACGCTACTATAACCTCGAAGTCCACCGCTCAGCTTTCTCTCTTCCAACCTATGTCAAGGAAATCCTCGGTCCATGGAAGAGCTGAGGTTTTCGAGGTTTCTCGAGGCTCGGAGCTCTTACGCTGAGGCCAGCGCCGTCATCTTCGGATGCCCTTATGACGGGACGGCGAGTCACAGGCCTGGCGCTCGCTTTGGACCCGAAGCCATCCGCTCTGCCTCCCAGGAGCTTGAGAGCTACAGCCCGGAGCTGGGAAGAGACTTTGAAGAGCTCGCCCTCTGTGACCTGGGAGACCTCGAGCTCCCCTTTGGCAACAAGGAGAAAGCTCTTGAGGCCATAGGGAAAAAAGCCCGGGAGATTCTCCGGGACGGGAAGGTCCCTCTGGCTCTGGGAGGGGAGCACCTGATCTCCCTCCCCCTGATAGAAGAGGTCAGGGCTCTTCACCGGAAGCTCGCGGTCCTCATATTCGATGCCCATGCAGACCTGAGGGATGAGTACCTCGGGGAGAAACTTTCCCATGCGACAGTCGCCCGGCGGGTGGCTGAAGTCTTGGGAGGGGAGGGGCTTTATCAGCTCGGCGTGCGCTCGGGCACCCGGGAGGAGTGGAGATTTGCCCTGGAGCTGGGCTCTCTTAGGGAAGCTACGGCCACGGGGCTGAGGGGGCTCCTCAAGGAGCTTGGAGAGAGGCCCATCTATCTAAGTTTTGACCTGGATTTCCTCGACCCTTCTTGCCTTCCGGGCACAGGAGCCCCGGAGCCGGGAGGAATCCTCTTCAGGGAGCTGATGCCTCTCTTTTTGGAGCTCGCGCGAGGAGGGCCCAGGCTTGTGGGGATGGACGTGGTGGAGCTCTGTCCTCAGGCCGACCCCACAGGGGTCTCGGCCGTGATGGCGGCTAAGGTCATAAGAGAGCTTGTTCTGGCTTTTTTTTGTAAAGATAATTAGTTTTATTCTTGAAAAGGATGTCCTTTCGCGTTAAAAAAGTGAAGAAGTTCACATAAACATTGGAATAATTTAACAGTTCGGGGATGCGGGCTCATATATCCGTATTTTAAGGGTTAAGGGCATTTGATTTAAGCTATCTTTCGAGCCGATGACTTTACAACTTGGGCGGAGGAGGGCTGACATGAAGAGAGCCTTTTATGTCAAACTTCTCCTCGCGATTGTGGCTGCGGTCTCCCTGCTGCCCTGGGCCGGGCCAGTTCTCGCTACTAGCCACACAGGCTCAGAGACCTGCGGCAAATGCCACTTCAAGGAGTACAACGACTTCGTTCTCTCGGGCCACCCTTATAAGCTCAGGGAGGCCGAGGATGCCCGCAAGCAGGGCCTTCCCCTGCCCGAGGGCTACACCTGGGATGACATCTCTTACGTGATCGGCGGGCGCAACTGGAAAGTGCGCTACATGGACAAGCAGGGCTATATCATCACGATGACGGGCCCCAAGCGGGACAGACCCGGCAAGAACCAGTTCAACCTGGAGACCGGCACCTGGAGTGACTACGATCCCGGCGAGAAGAAGCCCTATGACTGCGGCGGGTGCCATACGACAGGCTATAAGAAGGAAGGGCATCAGGACGGGCTTCCCGGCATCATAGGCACCTGGACTTTTCCGGGTGTGCAGTGCGAGACCTGCCACGGCCCCGGAAGCGACCACATGGCCTCTGGGGGCAAGACCCCCCTTGCGGTCGAGCGGGAGAGCAAGCTCTGCGGCCGCTGCCACATCCGGGGGAAGGCGGATACCATCCCGGCCAGTGGCGGCTTCATCCGCCACCACGAGCAGTATAACGAGCTCCTCGCTTCGCCCAAGAAACAGATGGGCTGCGTCACCTGCCACGACCCCCACAAGCGGGCCAAGTTCGCCATAAAGGTCTCCTGCAAGGCCTGCCACCAGAAGTCGGCCAAGGAGTACGCCGGAAGCAGGATGGACTTGAAAGATGTCAAGTGCGAGGACTGCCACATGCCCGAGGCCACGAAATCGGCCGTGGCTTTCGGGAAGTATAAGGCTGATGTGAAGACCCACCTCTTCAAGATTAACCTTGACCCCGAGGCCCAGATGTTCACCCCTGATGGCAAGTTCGCCAAGGGCTATTTGACGGTAGAGTTCGCATGCCTGAGCTGTCACCATGAGAAGGATAGGGCCTGGGCCCTGGGCACGGCCAAGGGGGTACACAGCTTAGGCAAATAGCAGGCTAAACTTAGGGAGAAAAAGCGGGGCTCGAGCGGGCCCCGCTCTTTTTGTGAGAGGGGAGGCACGATCTCTTAGGCGCCGGATGGGCACCCCAAAATCCCCTCTGTGATATTATGAGAAGGATGGATATCACCCTGCCCGAGGGAATAGGGCCTGCCGTCATCTACCTGGCTTCTGATGACTCCTGAGGGGTGACTGGCCAGTTTTTTCGGGCCGCCGATTTTGACATGGGCGGCCCCTGCGAGCCTCTGGCTTAGAGGCAAAACTGACATGGGGGAGAGAGAAAGATGGGAGGAAAGCTATCACCTGTGCTTCTGGTGGTGAGTGCCGATGTGGACCCCGCGCATGAGGAGGATTTTAACCACTGGTACAACACCGACCACGTTCCCAATATTGTCAAATGCCCGGGCTTTATCGCCTGCCGACGCTACATCGCCATCCATGGCGAGCCCCGCTACCTCGCCATCTACGAGCTTGAGAGCGAGGCCGCCCTCACCACGTCGGAATTCAAGAAAGAGAGAGGCTGGTTTGAGATGATGCCACATATTCGTAACTTCCACGAGCGTATCTATAAGCAGACCTTCGAATACCAGAAATAAACGAATGGCTAGGGGCCCTTCATCCAGCCCGGGGGAGTCCAGAGGCCGACGAGCCCCTCGAGAAAGGAGAGGTCTTCCTTTGTGATGAGGAAATTCTCCGGGCTGCGGTAAGAGAGAACCCACTTCCCTCGCAGGTGCTCCACAAGAGTTCTCATGGACTTTCGGGCCATGGCCACGTTTTCGGTGACGACGGTTGCTTCCACCCACCCACTTTTTAGGAGGTCGAGAACCCCATAGTTGTGCATGTGGCCCACTACTTTTAGCTGCCCCGGCAGCCGGCCCGACTCCTTGAGGGTATCTACGACCCCGGCGCAGATTGGGGCTGCATCACAATAGATTCCCTTAAGCTCCGGGTGTTCCTCAAGGAGACGGCGGGCCGCCTTCCGGCCCTCGATCTGGCTCCGGGGCACCCATATGCTGGCCAAAATCATCAGGCCAGGATATTTTCGGAGAACTTGGCTGGCCGCCATGGCCCGCTGTTCCCCGTGGTAGCGGTCGGCCGTGGACTTTAACATCCCGATGCCCCCTTTTCCCCCAAGGGCTTGGGCCAAGGCCTCCGCCATGAGCTCGCCTATCTCAGCCTCCTTCTTCATGATGCGCATCTTTACCTTATCACTAAAGATCTCATGCTCATCGGCCAGCAAAGCTATTCCATCTTGAAGCGCCTTCTCTGCGGCTTTCACTATGGCTTTTCCGTCGATTGCTGTTATGATGGCCCCGTCAAAGCCAGCTATCGTCAGTTCCTCTAGCTGAGCTAGCTGAGTGTTGGGGTTCCAGTATCCCCCCGCATCGATGTAGAGCACCTCAACTTTCCCCAGCCGATTGGCCTCATCCCGATAGCCCCACTCCTTCTGCCGGAAATAAGGGTCCTGCGCGTCGGGAACCAGCACTGCTATGTGGAGGGTGGGAATGTTCTCCTCTTGAGCCCCGGCCCCTGAGAGAGGGGTGAGAAGGAGGGCCAGCGACAAGAGCGCAGCGAGGCCTCTTATTCCTTTCATACTAATCACCTAGAGGGAACGGCGGGGAAGCCCCTCGGGCAGGTCCGGGGGTGCCACGTAAGGCCCCCCGGACCTAACCTCCTCTCCCCAAGACTACACGGGCGGAGGTGGGGAGAAGAGGGCGCCTCTCGACACCCATAAAGGTACAAGTGCCCGACCATGAAACCTGGCCGAAGGCCCTTCAGGAGGTCGAGGCCCGACGCCGGGAAGCATACTCTTCCCGAAGCTCAGGCGGAAGCTCCACCAGCTCCAGGATGACCCCGCCACCCGAAGGATGGCGCAGAAAGGCGATGGTCGAGCCCCTGGAGCCAGGCCGCACCGGAACCAGAGTCTCAGCCCCTCTCGCCGTGAGCTCGCTCACGGCCTTCCGAACATCCTCCACCTCCAGCGCGATGTGATGAAACCCTTCGCCGCGGCTCTTCAGGGCCTCCCCGATGGGGCTATCTTTGGCGTCCGTCTCGACGAACTCGATGTTGAAGTCGCCCACGACCGGCACAAAAGCCAGCTTGTAGAGGCCATCAGGACGGACAGACTCCTCATATCGGTCAAGCTTGAGGCCCAGGAGTTCGGTGAGGGAGGATACGGCCTTTTTTGCATCCCTCACGATCACCCCTATGTGGTCAACGCGTTTTATCTTCATCGGAGCCCTCCTCTGATGGAAGGGACCAGTAAAGCCTGATGAGGAGAGGATAGAACTCAAACCCTGGACTCTTTCCCCAATTTCTCCCCGCCTTAGGCTTTCTCCCTTATTTCCCCAATTATCCCCTTTACCTTTTCCAGGTGCCGTTCCGCCCCTTCTTCTTTGAAGATTTCAAGCGCCCTCTCCAATAACTTCAAGGCTTCTTCCCTGTTCCCCAAATCTCTCTGAACCCGCCCGATGTTTCCGAGACTTGTGGCTTCGCCTATCCGATGTCCGAGTTTTCGGTTAATGGTGAGGGCAGCATGGTGAAGCTCTAACGCCTTCTCGAGTTCCCCTCTGAGGTAATGGACGTTAGCCATGTTCCCTAGGTTGGCAGCCTCACCCCTGAGATTCCCGAGCTGACGGTTAAGGGAGAGTCCCTCCGAATAAGACTCCAGAGCCTCATCCAGCTTGTTCATACCGCTATAAACCACTCCCAACTGCCCCAAATTGGAAGCCTCGCCGCCAGTGTTGCCCAGCTCGCGGTTTATGCTCAGGGCAGCCCCCAGATGGCGGCAGGCTTCCTCCAGCCGCCCCTTGGCCCTGAGGACCGCGGCCATTGCTCCTAGCTCCCGCGCCATGCCCTCCTGGGCACCCATGGCCTCGAATTTCTTCATTGCTTCTTGATGGTACCGGCTCGCCTCTTGGAGCTGACCCTGCCCAAAAGAGAGAGTCCCCAGGCGGCTCAAGACCCTGGCCGTCAGCCGCTCATCAGCGTCCTTGCCCGAGACGGCAAGCGCGCTGCGGTAGCACTCCGCCGCGCGCTCAGGAGAGTGCCTGCGCGCATAGAGAAAACCAAGGTTACAAAGGGCCGCCCGCTTGGCTCCCACCTCACCCTGACTCTCCCTCGCGGCTTCCCTGAGGTAGCTTAAGGCTGCCTCCTCCTTCCCCAGAGCAAGGTTTACGGCACCCAGTAGGTTCAGAACAGAGGCGTAGCTCTCAGAAAGCCTGAGGGCCGCCTTAAGGTAACGCGAGGCCCGAAGGAAACGCTTATCGAGGTAAGCGAGGAAGCCCAAGCGGTAATAGTCGTCCCCGCTTGGAGCTTCGCCTGATTCCTCAGCCTGAAGAAAGGCCTCTTCAAGTCTCTCCAGCTCCGAGCGCTTCTCCTCGGGTAGCTCTGCTCCCAACTCATCCAGGACCAGTTGCTCGCTGGGCGAGAGAGAGAGAAGGAGGCGCCTGAGGCCCTCTTTGAAGTTCTCCTCTGGCTCGGCCGCTTTTTCCTCCTGCCAGAGCTCGGGTTCCTCCTCCTCATGGGAATTGTCACCGTGTGCAGCAGCCGATATAGAAATTTCATGGAGAATGGACTCGACGTCATCCTCACCCCCTGGGGAAACGGGCTCTGACGGGAGCCCGGAAGAATCTCTCCTTTCCCCCTGTGCGCTTTTTCTGCCTTTTTCCAAGAGGGCCCACAGGTCTTGTCGAGTGCCTTCGTCTATGCGCTCTTGGGGAGGAGGGCTTGGGGGGAGGGTCTCTTCCGGCGTGGTTTCTCTTTCTTCAGGCTGCTGAGGGCGTTCTTCGGGGGGCTCCGCCACTGGAGCCACTGCCTGCTCCTCCCTTAAGGGAATCTCGACCTCCGCCTCGCCTGGAGAAGGCGTCTCTTCCTCTTGCTTCTCCTCTCCGCTTATTAGCTCCATGTACTCCCCCAAGTCCCCTGGCCGGAAGGTCTGGACCTTGGAGCGAAGGAGGAAAAAGATGAAGAGACCGGCAACGCCGAGGGCCGCAAGGACCCCTAAGACTGCAAGCTGCATGATGCTTAACCCAATCCACATAGCAGCCGTCCTTCCGAAAACCTTCTAGGTGCCATCCCGCAATATCACCCGCCCCGACCGAGTGCCCAGGTGTTCGCCTCCTTCCACGGCGATCCTTCCGTTTACCATGACAAGTTCTATGCCCGAGGGATAGCGATGGGGCTCCCGATAGCTGGCTTCATCGAGAATGGCCCCCGGGTCAAAGAGGACGAGGTCAGCGTAAGCGCCCGTCGCAATCCTTCCGCGCTCTTTGAGCCCGAACCGCCTCGCCGGCTCAGAGGTCATCTTCCGGATGGCCTCGGGAAGGCTCAGAAGGCCCCTCTCCCGGACATAGCGGCCCAGGACACGGGGAAAGGTGCCAAAGCCCCTGGGGTGAGGAGAACCCTCCCCCAGCTTTCCGTAAGCAGCCTTGGCCCCGGAGTCTGATGCGATCATCACATAGGCCTTCTGCAGTATTCTCTCAAGGTTCTCCTCATTCATGCTGAATATGAGGACCTCCACCCTGTCCTCTTCCTCCAAAAGGAGGTCAAGGATGGTCTCCAGGACAGGTTCTCTCCGCCGGGCGGAAGCCTCCGCCAGGCTCAGGCCCTCCAGCGCTTTATTCGCCCCTGTAGCCAGGTGGGAGACAAAAACCAGCTCCCAGTATTCGGGCTCAGGATGAAGACGCTCGAGAACCTCTTTGATCTGGGCCCTCTTCTCAGGGGAGCGGAGACGATTCAACTCGGCCCTGCGGCCGCCGTCATGCGCCCAATTGGGAAGGAGGGCGGAGAGGGATGTGTCGGAGGCGGTGTAAGGGTAGCGGTCGCAAGTTATATCGAGGCCCTCCCGCCGTGCAGCCTCGATCAGCTCAAAGGCATCCTGAAGCTTCCCCCAATTGCGGCGTCCGGCTGTTTTAAGGTGCGATATCTGAAGAGGAATGGAGGCAGCACGGGCTACGCCGAGGACCTCTTCTAGGGCCTCTAGTAGCCCATCTCCTTCGCTCCTCAAATGAGTGCTCAGAATCCCCCCCGCCCGACTGGCTGCCCGAGCCAGCTCAGTGAGCTCCTCCCCAGAAGCATAACACGCGGGAGGATAAATCAGACCCGTGGAGAGGCCCAGGGCCCCTTGGGCCATGCCCATCTCCACCTCCCTCACCATAGAGCCAAGCTCTTCCCTTCTCGCAGGGCGGGCCGACCCCCCCATCACACTCCCTCTGACGGTGTTATGGCCCACGAGTACGCCGAAGTTTATGGAGATGCCTTCTCCCCTTAGACGGCTGAAATAGCCTGAAAAATCCCGCCAATCGATGTTCAGGTCATATACCTCGCCCCAGCTCTTTTGCCTCTCCTCGAAGATTTCTCCGGCAAGTGGCGCAGCTGAGTAGCCACAATTCCCACCCACCTCGGTTGTCACCCCCTGTCTCACCTTGCTCTCCGCCAAGGGGTTTATCAGGAGGTAGAAGTCGGAATGGGAGTGGACGTCGATGAACCCGGGGGCCAAGACGAGCCCCTCACAGCTGATTACTCGGCGGGCGGGGAGAGCCGCCAGACTCCCGATGGAGACTATTCGCTCTCCTTTGACGGCCAAATCCCCCGAGGAGGGGGGACTGCCCGTGCCCTCGCAGATGAGGGCGTCCTTGAAGAGGAAATCAAACATGCTCTCTCCCGAGCGAAAGATGGCGGGGGAGTCTCCCTAAAAGGGCGGAGAGAAAAAAAGACCTGCTGGAGGAAGAAGATGGGCCAACTTTCCCGTCGGAATGATAACAATAAGAAGCACCCAGGGCAAGAGTTTTCTTCATGAAGAAGCTCCCCGCGGGAGCACCTCCCTCCCCTTCACAAGAGTTCTGAGGAGACAGAGATCCTCTCGCCTTAAAACAACCAGGTCTGCATCGGCCCCGGGCTCAAGGGAGCCTTTTCTTCCTCCAAGACCGAGTACCCGCGCCGGGTTAGAGGTAGCCGCAGGAATGACCTCCCTGGGGCTGAGTTTCAAGAATCGTCTGAGATTCACAAACCCTTCATGCAAGGCTATGACGCTTCCGGCCAATTCCCCCTCCTCAGTAACCGCCCTTCCTTCTTTGAGAATGACTCTCCTCGAGCCGAGGTAGCCTTCACTCCTTCCTGAGCCCGTGAGAGAGATGCTGTCCGAAACCAGCACCATCCCGAGGGGGGCCTTAATGCGGAATATGAGCTCTAGCGCAGCCGGATGCAGGTGGAGGCCGTCGGCTATGAGCTCACAGCTCACGGCCTCATCCAGAAGAGCGGCCAGGGCTGCTCCAGGCGAGCGATGATGGAAGGGAGGGTAGCGGTTAAATATGTGCACTGCATAACGGGCTCCCGCCTTTATGGCCTCCTTCGCCTCTTCATAAGAGGCCTCCGTATGGCCGATCGCAGGAATGAACCCTCCCTTGCTCAGGCGTCCTATCAGGTCCAAAGCTCCCGGGAGCTCGGGCGCCAGGGTCACCACAAATGGAAAGGGGGTTTTCCCTTCGCCGCCCATCAGGGCCCTCCGGCAGGCCGAGAGTTCCTCCTCCCTCAGCGGCCGCAGGGCCCCTTCGGAGTGGGCCCCCCGCATCCTGGGGTTTATGAACGGACCCTCCAAGTGAAGGCCGAGAACCTCTGCAGATGGTGCCGCTCTTTCCGACCGACGGGCTGCGTCTCCTATCGCGCGGCAGGCCCTGAGGGTGAGCTCCGGCGGAGAAGAGACGAGGGTCGGGAGGAAGGAGGTGGTCCCGTGCTCGGCCAGAAAGCGCGCAACCGCCTCCACCGCCTCAGCCTCCCCCTCAAGAAGGTCGCGGCCCGCCGCGCCATTGACATGAAGGTCTATGAAGCCGGGTGAGAGGTAGTCTCCCCCCAGGTCGATGACCTCGGCCCCTCGGGCTGCTGGGTGGTGCCCCTGGCCTGAGGAGGCCACCTTTCCTCCACGCACGAGGAGATATCCCCCGGGGATATCCCGGGTCTCGCTGATGAGATGGGCATTTATGAAAAGCAGGGACTCTTCCACAGAAAATAGTATAGCTCAGCGAGTTACCAGCGTGGCAGGGAGCTACTCGAAGGGAAGCAAGGTCTTTCTCGAGACCGATGCGTTGGCGCTATTTCTTGGCCTTGCCATGTTCTTTGCGCAGCTGGCTTCTCACCTGCTCGTTGGCCTTGACAAGGCTTTCCACGTTCACCTTGGCTCCTTGGTAAATTGAGTTTCGGATGGCCGAGAGGATGAGGCGGCTCACGAGCGTGTGGGCACCCGGGACGGCCGGGATTTCCACCGCGCCGGAGTCTCGACTGAGGGCTTCCGCCTCCTTCATGATATCGTCCTCAGCATATAGCTCCCCCCGCTCATAGCGATAAGCCAGCTTAACGTAGTCGCGCTCTTTTCGCTCCTCCTCCCGCGTCTCCCGGATTATGTTCTCCATATCAACCGTAACGGGTTTCTTCTTGTCGCTGAGGACTAACTTCTCTATGGCTTTGAAGTATCTCTTGGTGTCCATCCGGTGGGGGAGTTCATCCTGAGGGATCTTGGAGCTTATCTCAAATTCAATGGATTCCCCCTGAACTCTAGGCGGGCCGATCTCATAGGTGATCCCCTTGATGTTGAAGCGGTCGCCCTTCTTGGGTTCATACTTCTGTTTGTATTCGTTCGTCAGTTGGATTAAGGCTTCAGAGGCGAATTGCGCGAAGAGCTGATCTCGTAAGGTACTCATTGTCTCTGGTCCCCCTGCTGGGCTCTTGCCCCATCTGCTGCCTTAGACCGGCCCGTAGTTTGCCGGCAAGAGCCCATTTTTTTCAAGAGAGTCCGCCAGAAAACTGACGTCACAGCATCCCCTTGCCGGAAAAATGCCGGCCGCTCATTGAGCTCTGGCCCCAGGCTCTCTCTTCTCAACGAATATCCACATCTGTCACATCCTCCAGCTCGTTGAGCTCCCTCGTGAATTTGGGTCGGTCAAAGGGCTCGGGCACCACCATCCTAACCCTTACCTCCATTGCACGTTCATCGGGTCGCTTAGTTATCTCAAGGTCCTTTATGGTGCCCCGATGACGGCTCACCACCACCTCCATCCGGCCCAGGATGCCGGGGACATCCCGGGCACCGATAAAAGCGGTGATTCCACCTTCCACGGTAACGAATGCTCTCTCCAGACCCTTGAGAAGGGCAAGAGCGGCGATGATTATCCCGGTGATGAGCAGAGCGCCCAGGTAGAACCCCGAGCCTACAGCCAGGCCGATCCCTGCAGTAGTCCAAAGGCTTGCAGCGGTGGTCAGGCCCTTTATGGAAACCCCAAGGCGGATTATGGCCCCAGCGCCCAGAAAGCCTATTCCGCTGACCACCTGCGCTGCGATGCGGGAGGGGTCCGAGCCATGAGCCTGACCCATAAATATGGAAACCATCATGATCAGGGCGGAGCCCGAGCAGAGAATTATGTGGGTTCTCAGGCCTGCCGGCTGCTGGCTTCTCTCGCGCTCAACGCCGATGACTCCTCCGAGCCCAGCGGCCAGGACCAGCTTAATGACCAGCTCCCCGTAGTTTTCCACCTTACTCCCTCACGCGGGCGGATTCTTCAGACCTGAAAATGACCCTCCTCCTTCCCCACGGGCCAGAATTCCCAGGCCTTTGTCTCATCGTTCAAAACCCTCTTTATGTCAATGCCCTCCGTTTCCATGATAACGACCTCTCCGGTGGAGAAGATCTCCGCTCCCTCGACTATGTGGCCGCCCATGGAGACCCCTTCGGGGCTTCCCAGAGAAATGTTGGCATGCAGGTGAATCACCAGCTCCCCATCCTCCTTATGCCCCACGTTCCCGGTCATAGAGGTGAGCTCCATGGGTTGCTCAATAGTGGTATAGACGCGGTTCTCGTCCTTGATGGGCCAAGCGCTGGGGAAGCTCACGGGATTGCGGAGTATTACCTTCCGCAGGCTGCACGCCCCCAGGATAAAGCCCGACTTGACCCCATGCTGCTCGGCTATCTCGCGAATTGACGCAACAAGATCACACCCCGGAGCCAGGCGCACCGCCAGTACCCTCCCGATGCGACCCTCGGCAACCTGATATCGCTTATCCGTCATCCTCCACCTCCCCCTGAGCCGAAGGGATGGACCGCTGCTCCTCATCACCCGAACAAATTAATTCTACACCCGTCAAAGATGCTGAAAAAGGTTCTTGTGCCGGGGAAAGGCCACCTTTCTTTCCGGAACCTCACCCCTCAGATAAAGGGTCTCTCCCTCTACAACCGTCATGAGGACGGAGGCTTCAGGCTCAAGGACCATGTCAAAGAGAGAGCTAAATGTGACCTCTTTAGGCTCCCCCTGGAATACGCCGCCGATATCCAGAGCGATGAAATCCGCGGCTGCCCCTGGCCTGAGCCTTCCCACGCCGCCCTCTAAGCCCAGGGCCCTTGCACCATTTACGGTTGCCATCTCCAGGAGAGCCCGCGGCTCCACCCCGGGGGCCTCCTCCCTAAGGAAGCGAAGCTCATCCAGAAGGCTGAGGGTGTCGTTGCTGGCGAGACTATCCGTCCCCAGGCAGAGGTTCACGCCCGCAGCCAATAGCTCCCGCCAGGGATGGTCTTCACGACCGAAAAAAGCGTGGCTTCTGGGGCAGAAGCAGATAGAGACAGAAGAGGAAGCTATAAGCGCCAACTCCCCCCCTGAGAGATAATTGACATGCACGAGAAGGGAGGGGTATCGGAGAAGGCCGAGCTCCCCGAGCCACTCAATGGGCCTCAGGCGCGGCGCCTTGAAACCTTCCACAGGAGAGCCCAGGCGACTCAAAAGCTCCACGAGAGGTCCTTTGCCCCTGCTCAGGAATTCCACCTCCTCCCTGCTCTCGCCCACATGGGTGGCCAGAGGGAGCCCGAAGCGCTGGGCCAGAGCAAGGCTTTTCCGGTAGAGCTCCCCCGAGGTGGAAAAGGGTGCATGGGGAGAGATGCCCAGACAGATTCGGTGCCCCGCCCGCCAGCCCTCTTCCCCCTCGGCCATGACCCTGCCCAAAGCCTCCTCTTCCCCTTCAGGGTCAAGGCCCAGAACCTCCCTGAAGGCAACCCCCCGGACACCGGCTCCCTTCAGGGCTCCTGCCGAAGAGTATCGGGAGGAGATGTCCCCGAGGGATGTCGTTCCGGAGGCGAGGCTCTGGGCCAGCCCCGCCTCCACCGAGCGCTCAAAGCGCTCTCTCCCCCAGCTACGAAGCTCCTGCACCACCTCCTCAAGCCAGGGGGTGAAGTCCCTCGCTGCGGGCCTGAGCTCAGAAAGCTCCAGATGGCAATGCGCGTTGATCAATCCGGGCATGAGGACCGCCCGCCCCAAGTCAGCCACCTCCTCTTGAGGATACCGCGCACTCAGCGAGGCCATCGGGGCGACCTCTTCCACCCGGCCCCGCAAAACCCTGAGGGCACCATCCCTTATGGGATGCTCAGCGCCGGGCAGGAGGAAAGCAGCTCTGAAAATCATTTCCGCTCCCGGAAAAGGGGGTTCGCGTACTAGAGTAGATTGTAAAAGCAGTCCCTGCGCCTGGCCCTGAAGCCGGCTCCTCTGGCGAGTCGCAGGAGTTCCTCCTCCCCCATGCGGAAGGAGATTCCCGCCGCTCGCACCACATTCTCCTCTATCATGGTGCTTCCGAGGTCATTGGCGCCAAAGCGAAGGGCGAGCTCCGCCACTTTTGCGCCCTGAGTCACCCACGAGGCCTGAATGTTATCGATGTTATCGAGAAAGAGACGGGAGATGGCGAGGGTCTTGAGATATTCCACACTTCCCAGAGGGGGCCTGGGGAGACGTGTGAAAGCCGGCTGAAAGGTCCAGGGAATGAAGGCGGTGAAGCCTCCCGTCTCATCCTGGAGGGTCCTCACCTTCTCCAGATGTTCCGCCCGGTCGGCATGCGTATCCCCGTGGCCGAACATCATGGTGGCCGTGGTTCTGAGGCCCTCGCCATGGGCCTCCCGCATGACCTCTAACCACTCGCCGGCCGTGCACTTGCGGGGGCTCACTTTTTTCCTCAGACGCTCGGAGAGCACCTCGGCTCCACCGCCGGGGATGGTATCAAGGCCCGCCTCCTTGAGAGTCCTTATAACCTCCCTGAAGCTCATGCCCTCCTTTCGCGCCAGGTGCACTATCTCGGGAGGGGAGAGGCCGTGGAGGTGGAGGCCCGGAAACTCCCGCTTTAGCCATCTGAAGAGGTCGGTGAAATAGGGAAGGCCCAGCTCCGGATGCAGGCCTCCCTGAAGGAGGATCTGGTTTCCGCCCAGGGCTCTCATCTCCCGCACCTTTTCAGCGAGGACCTCCCGCGAGAGGAGATACGCCTCGGGGTCATCGGGCTCCCGCCAGAAGGCGCAGAAAAGACACCGGCTCACGCAGCTATTGGAATAGTTGATGTTGCGGTCCACAACGTAGGTTACGATGCCTTCAGGGTGACGGCGGGCTCGAATGAGGTCGGCCGCAGCGCCGAGGGGGAGAATGTCCCGCGAGGTGAAAAGAGCCTCTCCCTCTTGGCGCGAGAGCCTTTCGCCAGAGATGGCCTTATCCAGGATGGCATCAAGCTTCAATGCAACGCCCCCAAGGCCATGATTCCAAGGTTCTCTTAAAGGCTCCGACATCGGAAAAAATCTTCTCCTTGCAGCAAAGACCCTCTCAAGCCCTACTCCAGCTCTTGAGGAAATAGCCTGTTCCTAGCTTTCAGCGAAAAGGATGGGGAGCCCGGGCCTTGCCATCCCGTCCTCGCAGAGGAAGCGATAGTAAAGCTCAAGGCCTTCAACCTCCTCCCGGCCCAGGCCGTAGCGGATGTTATTCCTAAGATAATCCAGGCAGAGCTCATAGGGAAGCTTGAGCTCGGGGGCACTCTCCCGGCATATGTCCTCTAGCTGCTTGAGCCCCTCTTCCTTGGCCCGATGCAGCACCCCGGAAATGCCCCCTACCCCTTCCCTCAAAAGCCAGAAGGCATAGATAAAGGGGAGGCCCGTAAAATCCGTCCATTCCTCCCCCAGGTCCAGAATCTCTAGCCCCGGAGGGGCGTGGCTCAGGGCGATGTCGCCTATGAGAAGGTAGCCATCGGCATCGGCCTCATCGGCTATTCGGTCGGGCCCTGCGGAGAAGCACACCGGCTCGGCGCCATATTTTCTCTTGAGAAGGCATCTCGCCATAGAAGTTGAGGCCAGGGAGCTTGAATCAAGAGCGAGCCTCTTTAATCTCCCGGGCTTCTTCCTCAGGTAGAGCTTAACGCTCCCCACAGGTCCTCGGGAGCTGATGGAGATATCAGGCACAATTCGGTAGCCAGGGGCCTGGAAGCACTCAAATGAAGAGACAAGAGCTCCCTCAAGGTATCCCTTCCTGAGGCCCTGGGCCAGGCGGCTGGGAACGTCAAAGCTGAGCTCAACAGGGCTGCTCTGCCCCCGCAGCGGCCAATGCAAAGGCCTTGCGTTCAGGTAGGGGACAGAACCTAGCCGCGCTCTATCCACCACCTCTCCCCCCGCCGATGGACGCGGCGATAGAGGGTATCCCTTTCCACGGGCTCCCGGCCCGCCTCCTCGATAAGGGAGATGATTTCCTCTACCGTCAGAGAGCCGGGAGTCATGGCACCGGCCATATGGGTTATCCGCTCCTCCACTACCGTCCCGTCTATATCATCCACGCCGAAGCTCAAAGAAACCTGGGCCAGCTTCACCCCCAGCATTATCCAGAAGGCCTTGATATGGGGGAAATTATCCAGCATGAGGCGGCCGATGGCGAGAGTCTTAAGATCCTCGATGCCCCCCGTGGGCGGAAGCTCTGAGAGGCCGGTATTGGCCGGATGGAAGGCCAGGGGAATGAAGGACATGAATCCCCCTGTCTCATCCTGAAGTGCCCGGAGCCTTAGCATGTGTTCCACCCGCTCCTCATGGCTCTCAAGATGCCCGTAAAGCATGGTAGCGTTGCTCCTTAAGCCCTGCATGTGGGCCTCTCGCATGACACCCAGCCATCCCTCGGCAGACAGCTTCTCAGGGCATACAGCCTCTCTCACCCTCTGTGAGAAGACCTCTGCCCCGCCCCCGGGAAGACTATCCATTCCCGCTTCCTTGAGGCGCCTCACGGCTTCCCCGACCTTGAGCCCCTCGACCTCCGCCAGATGGGCCACTTCCACAGCCGTGAGTGCCTGGAGGTGAACCTCAGGGAAGAGGGCCTTGAGGCCAGAGAGCATCTCCAGGTAGTAGTCCAGGCGGAGTTCCGGGTGAAGGCCGCCGACTATGTGGAATTCGGTCTTTCCGTTCCCCTCGGCCCGCGCGCTGGCCAGAACCTCCTCCACTGTCATGGTGTAGGCCCCCTTCTCCCCGGGCCTGCGGCTGAAGGCACAGAAACGACACTGATTCTTGCATACGTTGGAATAGTTAATGTGCTGGTTTACGACATAATACGCACGGTTCCCGTTTAGGCGCTCCCTTACAAGATTAGCCATGTGGCCAAGGCCCACGATATTTTCTGAACGGTAGAGCGCGAGGCCGTCTTGCAGGGTGAGCCGCTCTCCGGCCCGCACCTTCCTACACATGGGAGCAAGCTCCGATTTGAGAAGGAGAGCTTCCAGGGACATCTTTACTCCCTCGCCCGAAAAAAGATTTTGGGGCCATAAGGCCCCCCCTGCTCAGAATCAACCTAATAATAACAGAAGGCCAAGGTGCCCTTCAAGGTTCATATGGCGGTGACAGGGGCTTGTGCGGGGATTCTTTTACCCATCAGCCGGCCATGAAATAGCCCCCATTCACGTCAATCACCACCCCTGTGACAAAGGCCGCATCGTCTGAGCCAAGGAAAGCGATCACCCCGGCCATATCCTCTGGTCTCGCCATGCGGCCGAGGGGTGTCTTGGCTATGAGGTCTCTCTTTCGCTCCTCGCTCATCTGACGGAGGATGCGCTCGGTTGCTGTTGTGCCCGGGGCCACTGCGTTCACGTTAACTCCCAAAGGGGCGAACTCCCGGGCCAGGTGGCGCGTGAGGCCGATGACGGCCGTCTTTGAGGCCGTGTAGTGCGGCCCCTGAAGCACGCTGACCGAGCGGCCGGCGATGGAAGAGACGTTTACGATCTTGCCGGACTTTCGCTCGGCTATGAATTTCAGGACGGCCTGGCTGCAGAAGAAGGCCCCCTTGACGTTGAATGCGAACATCTCGTCCCAATCTCTTTCAGTGATATCCATGGTCGGGACGGGCTGCCCCCCTCCCACGTTATTGACCAGGACATCCACTTGGCCGAAGCGCCGAGCTGCCCCGGCCACAGCCCTGTCCACCTCCCCCTTTTGCCGCACGTCGCACTGAAAAAACTCCCATTCGGCCCCTTCCCCGGCTATGATCTCTCCCGTTCCCCTGGCCGCCTCCTCGCTGAGGTCGAAAATGGCGATGCGGGCCCCTTCACTGGCGAGCCTCCGGCAGGTTGCCCGGCCGATACCCATCCCCCCTCCTGTAACTATGGCCACCTTCCCTCCAAAACGCCTCAATTCCATGGACCTACCCTCCATTTCATTTTCTTGTAGCAAGGCTCCTCAAGCTGCGAGCTGCGCCCCGTGTTAGGGGCAACGCAGGCTACCGGGTCTAGAGTTCATCACCAGAGGAAGAAAGTCGAATGGAGAACTCCTAAAAATAATTCATCCCTTTGCGATAGGCAAGAGTTCCAGCGCAGGAGGAGATGTCCTCAGGCGGATGAAAACTCTTGACATCCCTCACTCCCCCTTGTCAATATAAGTAGGTCTTTTTGGCTCTTCAATGTGATGAGGTTATGAAGACAGCTTTACAGCTGGGGGGATGGAACTTGAGCGGAATCAGGACCGGAAGGGTTCGGCCCTTTGTGCGAAATGTTCCTCGGGAGGCCTTCACCCTGAAGAATCCTGAGGTGCGCATCGAGACGACTAACATCTGCAACTCCCAATGTATCATGTGCCCCCGGGAGAAGCTCACAAGGCCCCAGGGGGTGATGGACTTCGGGCTCTTCACGAGCATAGTGGATGAGGCCTTGGGGTACGGGGTCAAGAGCATTTTTCTGGGGGGGTACGGGGAGCCTCTCGCAGACCCGCTCATTGTCGAGCGCGTTGGGTATTTGAAGAGCAAGGGGCTTCGCTGCAATTTCATAAGCAACGGGTCTCTGCTCAGGGAAGAAGTCTCAAGAGATCTCATCGAGGCGGGCCTCGATGAGATGCGCTTCAGCATATATGGGACCACGAAGGAGGTGTTCGAGAAGGTCCACACTCGTCTTTCCTTCGAGAAGGTTGTGGGAAACGTCCATCGGCTGCTGGAGCTCAAGGGGGAGCTCCACCGGCGGAACCCCCTGGTGCTCGTCTTCTTCCTGGTGCTTGAGGAGAATGCCCATCAGGTTGAGGACTTCATCCAAGAGTGGGAGCCCAAGGCGGACTTCATCGAGGTTTGGAAACCCCATAACTGGAGCGATGGTCGCAACTATCGAGAAAAACCGGAGAATAAGCAGAGCTGCGGGCGCCCCTTCATGGGTCCCGTTCAGGTTCAGTGGGATGGCACCGTCATCCCCTGCTGCTGGGATTATAACGGGCGGGAGATATTGGGTGATTTGAAATACCAGACCATCCCAGAGGTGCTGCGCTCGGCCCGCTACCAGGAACTCAGGGAAGCCCATGCCGCGGGCCAGTTCCATAGGTTTCCCTTCTGCGACGGGTGTGACCAGCTTCAGAAAAGGGGGGATGTCCTCCTCTACTCAAATCGCGGCCCCGGAGACCCGAGCAGGAAGGTGGGCCGCTCAAACTCGAATCTCTTCATGATTAAATAGGCTCCTCTCCCCTTGCCCCCCGAGGGGATAATTTTTCCCGATGCACCTGCTCATCCTGAACTACAAGCGGTCAAACCTCCTCTCCCTTCTGGCCCCGGTGGCAAGGTGCGCCAGAGCACGAGGCCACGGGGTTCTCCTTCTCAACGCTGACCCTATGGCCGATGGGAGGGAGCTGGAGGAGCTGGCAGCCCTGGGCATAAGAGTGAGGGATGGGGAGGCCCTGGCCTCAGAGGGCCCTGAGAGGATGGAGCAGAACCTGCATGGGCTTTTGCCGGGGGAACCCCCGGATGCTCTGGTTATACCGGCGGAGAGCGACCATCCGGACCATTGCCTGGGCCGGACGGCCGTGAGGGTCTTCAAAAGTAAGGGGCTTCCTTCCATCATCCTCCAGCATGGTCTCCTCTTCGAACCCGAGCTCTACCTCCCTTTTGAGGCAGACCTCATGGCCGTGTGGAGCTCCTGGTACAAGGAGCGTTTCATAGCGTTGGGGGCGGAGGAAGGGCGGCTCAAGATAACGGGCTCTCCCAAGTTTGATGCACTTGTAGGGGGCTCCTGTAAGGCTGACAAAAACACCATAACTCTTGCCACTAACACGCATTGGGCCCGTTATACAGAGGAGCAGAACAGAGCCCTCTTCCGCTGGCTTTACTCCGCCCTGGATGAGCTGGGTGAGCACCTCACGATAAAGCTCCACCCCGAAGAGGTGAGACAGGGTAAGAACTACTACCTCGAGGGCCTCGGTGATTTCAGCTTCCCCCGAGAGATTATGAGCGGTCCTGTCCACTGGCCCGAGCTTCTCCAAAGGAGCAAGCTCCTTCTTCACACTTGCTCCACAGTCGCGCTTGAGGCCGTCATGGCGGGGATCCCTGTCATAACCATAAATTTCACGGATAAGCCCAGCTTCTTTGATGAGGGAGATGGCACCCTCACCGTCAGGAAAGGGGAAGAGCTGCTGCCCGCCCTGAGGCAGACGCTGATGAATCCCGAAGAGGCGCTCCGGAGGCAGGCCCCTCTGGCGTCCAAGCACAACTACCTCAACGACGGCAGGGCCTCGGAGCTGGTAGTGGATCTGTTGCAGGAGCTTGACAGAGCCCGGAAGGGTTCATGCGTTGCCCGCCCGGGCTCTCAGGAGTAAGCAAAGTGGCTTTTGCCCTCGGCTTTAGGCGCCACGCCGCCTATGTTCTTAAGGCTTACACCTACCTTCCCATCACCTACACGAAGAGGGTTCTCCTGGGAAAGGACCCTTACTGGCGGCAATACTTCTGGTCTAAATGGGGCTTCCTGGCCCGGGAGCTGAAGGAATTAGTGAGGGGTAGGCCCACCTTCTGGCTCGATGCCGTGGGCGGGGGAGAGGTCACCCAGGTCGTTACCTTTTGCCGAAAACTGAGGGAGCGCTTCCCCGGGCACAAGATAGTCCTCTCCTCCAATAACAAATACTCTCTGGACTTTGCCGCCACCATACCTGAGCTTGATTTTGTCTTCGACACCCCCTGGGATCTCAAGGGCCCTGCCCGGCGGGCAGTTCTGGCTCTGAATCCCCGCGCCCTCATTTGCATCGATAACGCCCCCTATCCGGTTCTTCTGAGGGAAGCCCGGCGCCGGGGCGTTAGAACCATCCTTGTGAGCGGCATCATGAGCAGCGGCTTCTGGAACTACTCCACCTACCGAAGGGCTCTCCCGATGAAATTCTTCCGCCACCTGGACGCCATCGGAGTCAAGGATGAAGAGGATAGGGAGGGCTATGTCATGACCGGAGCCGAGCCCGAGAAGATCAGAGTCGTGGGGAACATGAAATATGATATAGATTTCATCAAGATAGATGAGAAGGCCTGCCTGGACTTGCGGGTGAGCCTGGGCTGGGGCGGGGAGGACCATGTGCTCGTGGCGGGATGCATCCGAGCGGGCGAAGATCGCATCATGCTTGAAGCTTATGCCCTCCTCAAGGAGCGGTTCCCATGCTTGCGCCTCATCATGGCCCCGAGCTATGACAGCAATCCCACTGACTCCGAAGCAACCGCCAGGGAGATGGGAGTCAGTTTCGCCTATAAGAGCAAGATCGGCCCTGGTGGAGATGGAGGCGGGGACATCGTCTGGGTGGACACCTTCGGCGAGCTGAGCCGCCTTTACGGCGTAGGAGACGTCAACTTCATCGGAGCCAGTATCATTCCCTTTCACCTGGGCCACGGGCACAACATCATAGAGCCCCTCATCCACGGAAGGCCAATCTTCTTCGGCCGCCACATGCGCCGTTGGGAGAAGATAACCGGGGCCCTCAAGAATATCTGGCCTGGCTTCGAGGTGGTGAGCGCTGAGGAGCTGGCGCGGGGGATTGAGTTTATCCTTGGGCGCCATGACCTGTTGGAGAAGGTCAGACGCTACTCGGAGAGCGTCACTGCGGGCTACCGCGATTCTGTTGAAAGAAACGTGGCATTCGTGTGTGAGGCCCTCTCCAAAGCCTGAAGCCCTTGCCTCCCGGGAGCTCGCCGTCGGACGCTGAACAGGGTTTGGCTTTTTTCTCATTTCGGGGAAATGGCGAAACATAGCTTCACGCATTACTTCAATGTCGAAATTCTTATTGTGCTAAAATAAGGGGTTGGGGTTCTCCGGGCTTCAGAGGATAAACCTTTCCAGTGGGTTTTAGCCCATGCCTTGTGGAGGAGGAGTTATTTGAGGGGGAGGTCGAGCTATGAGGCTCATGGGAATAGTCAAGCACTTCTCACAGAGACTCATAATAAAGCAGATGGTCCGCATGCTGCCCAGCCTCTCTATGGACAACATGTGCAAGATCATAGACCTCGGGGAGAAACTCATCGTCAAAGAGGAATACAAAGAGGTCGCCGAGGCGCTGAAGAGATATATCCGCGAAGGGCACCCCGCGGTGAAGGTGGTCGAGCATGTGCTCTACAGGCTCAACTCCGAGAGCCGCTTCCGGACCATCTATAACCTCTTCATACTGGCCCTGCTGGCCGGAACCTCAAATCGCGATCTCCTGCGTCGCGAGAAATGCTTCAAGCCCCCCCTCTTCTTCGTCATAAGCCCCACCATGCGCTGCAACCTCAAATGTCCCGGCTGCTACTCGGCCGAGTACGAGCAGGACTTCGGCCTGAGCTACGAGGTTCTGGACAGGGTCTTCACCGAGGCCGTGAGCTACAGCATCCACTTCATAACCATTTCAGGGGGGGAGCCCTTCATCCGGAATGACCTCTATGACCTCTATGCAAAGCACCGGGACATCGTCTTTCAGGTCTATACCAACGGCACGCTGGTCGATGAGGAGGTGGCAGAGCGCCTGGCCAGGCTCGGAAACGTGGCCCCCATGTTGAGCCTCGAGGGTTTTGAGAAGGAGACCGATGCCCGCCGCGGACCGGGCCAATTCAAGAAGATGATGGAGGTCATGGACCTCTTGAGGGAGAGGGGGATTCTCTTCGGCGTATCCATCTGCCAGACCAGGGATAACGCCGAGGTCATCTCAAGTGAGGCCTTTGCCGACATGCTTGTGGAAAAGGGCGCGCTCGTCGCCTGGTATTTTCAGTACATCCCCCTCGGCCGGCAGCCAGAGATGGAGACGATGATGCTGCCCGAGCAGCGGGACATGGTGAGGCGAAGGCTCCGCCACATCCGCAACACCCGCCCCATCTTCATCTGCGACTTCTGGAACGACGGCCCCTACATAGACGGCTGCCTTGCTGCCGGTCGGGAATATCTTCACATAAACGCCAATGGCGATGTTGAGCCCTGTGTTTTCGTCCACTTCGCAGTGGATAACATAAATAATAAGAGCCTCTACGAAGCCCTCAATTCTGAGTTCTTCAAAGAGATCCGCTCGCGCCAGCCCTTCGGCGATAACCCCTTAAGACCGTGCATGATAATCGACCATCCCGAAAACCTGAGGGAAGTGGTGAAAAAGTGTGGCGCCCGTGCCACTCACCCTGGGGCTGAGGGCCTTATCACCAACCTGGCCCCCCAAATGGACGAATACGCGCGGCGCTACGCCGAGATCGCTGCGGAGAGCTGGGAGCGGGAGTACGCTCAAGATTTCGCCAAGGCGAAAGCAAAAGCCTAAAGGGGATTTTATTTCTTCCGGGAATAAGTCGCCATGACCTCTTTTCAGGTTAGGACAAGCACAAAGACCCAGCTCATCGACATTACGTCCAGGGTGCAGGAGGCGGTCGCCGCCTCGGGGGTAAGGGAGGGCCTCTGCCATATTTTCATCCCCCACACCACGGCCGCCGTCACCATAAACGAGAACGCCGACCCTTCAGTCTCCGCCGATATTCTCATGGAGCTCGACAAGATAGTTCCCTTCGAGGACAACTACCGCCACAACGAGGGAAATTCCGCCGCCCACATAAAGGCGAGCCTCCTGGGCCCCGCGGAGACCGTTCCCGTCGAGGATGGGAGCCTCCTTCTTGGAACCTGGCAGGGTATTTTCCTCTGCGAGTTCGACGGACCAAGAACCCGAAAGGTGCTCATCAGGGTGAGCTGAGGCCGCCGGGACTCGTCCCTCCCCCGGAAAGCCGATTCGCGCCAGCAATGACCACTGGATGGCCTCCGGCAAGGAATACGGGGGTTTGATCCGCCCCCGCGAGGAGCCTTCGGTGCGTGAGGGAGGTCTCTGGGGGGTTCCCTCCCTACTCGTAGCGGTTGATTATTTCCTGGATCTCGAGGCTCGAGAGGATCTCTCTCTTAAGGGGAAAGGTGGTCTCAGCCCTCTGGACCTTCTCGGCGAGAGCCATGAATTCGCGGGCCTGGTCTGAATCGGGAAAGGCTCTCATGACCGTCTGCTTCAGGTTTTCCGCCTCCTGCACGAGGTTAGACCTCGGGACATGATGGATAACGGGCACTCCCACCTGGTCGAAGACCTCTTCGACCAGCTCATCCTCCCTGGCAACGCCGCGGCGGTTATTGATGATGCCCGCTACTCCCACGTTGACGCCTCGACACCTGAGGTTCTCGACGCTCTGGAGGATCTTCATGGCCTGCACCATGGTGGCGAGCTCCCCGCTCGTGACCACATAGACCAGGGGGGCGAACTGAAACGGGGTCGCAAACCCGCCGCACACGGTGTCCCCCAGGACATCATAGAGGACAAAGGTCACTCCCTTCTCCTCCACGATTCGGTACTTCTCGATGAACCTGAGGGCTACCTCGACCCCTTTCCCCGCGCAGCCCCTTCCCGGAGCAGGCCCGCCACACTCGGTGCCGTAGAGCTTCCCGTTGTAGCCTTGACCCTCAAAGACCATCGAATGCATCTGCTCTTTCGTCCAGTTGCGACCGCCAGCCGCGTAAAAGCTATCGAGCACCGTAGGCTTCAGCTCCCCGCAGAGATTGGCTATGGAATCCCGCTTGGGGTCACACCCCACCTGGTAGACCCGCTCCCCGAAGAGCACAAGAGCCGCGCTCAGGTTGGCGGAGATGGTGGACTTCCCGATGCCTCCCGTGCCATAGATAGAGACCCGCTTGACTCCGGTTCGGGAGAGGGCCTTCGCCTCTTGAAGGCTCCCCGCGCATCCGTCCTCTGCCCCTTCACTTCCGGGATGGAAGGTCTCTGCGGCCTCCTTTTGAAACTGCATGAACATGTTGAAAAGCTCATCATAGTTCTCGATGGGAGAGGGGGAGAGGCGCAGGGGCTCGGAGCGGACCTTTCGGGCAAGCTCCCTGAAAAGCCCTGCTATGGGGGAATCGGGAAAGACGGAGACCACAGGCCTCCCCTGGCTCTCGGCCGCGCGGAAGGTCTCCGGGTCCCTCGGGATGAAGGCCAGAATGGGGATTCCCGTCATCTCGGAGAACCTCTCCAGAATCTCACGCTCCCGGAGTACCCCCCGCATGTTCGCGATGAGGCCCCCTATCTTGACATCCACCGTGCGGGTCACCGGCATGGAGGCCACCGCACGGGCGATATTGTTAGCCGCATAGAGGGCCATGAGCTCCCCACTTGTCACTATGAATACCTCTCGCTCTCCTCCGGCGCGCATGGGTGCTGCGAAACCCCCACAGACGACATCCCCTATGAGGTCATAGAGGGAGAAGGTCACCCGCCCCATGCCCTCTATCCCACGCCCGTAGCGTCCCAGGCTCTGGAGTGCTGCCGGTATACCCCTCCCCGCGCAGCCGACCCCCGGCTCAGGACCCCCCGTCTCGGTGAGGATGACCCCTTCGGGAGTGGTCCAGACCGCGTTGCAGAAATTCTCCTCGCTTATCCCCACCTGCCGGTCGAGGTCCAGAATGGGGGTACGGTCTTTGAGGTGCCAGCTGCTGAAGAGGCTCGCCTTGGGTGAGCAGCCGATGAGAAGAACCCCCTCTCCCATGCCGGCGAGTGCAGCGGCAAGGTTTGCCCCAACTGTGGTTTTCCCTATGCCGCCCTTCCCGTAAAAGACGAGATAGCGCTGATGTGTTTGAGTCTCTTGCATGAATTAAGAAAACCTCCTCGGTCTCACCATAATCCGGGGGAAAGAGAGTCCCGCCCCCGGATGGTCCGAACCTTACCTAAGGCATTCTCAGGGAAGCCTCATTCATAAAACGGCCGAGGGCTCCCCTTCCCTCCCCGACGAAAGAGGCGAGATACTCCAGAGTCCTCCTCTTGCTCCCCTCGACAGCGGGTTGGTCAAAGGGGTTTACCCCCCGCAGAAGGGCCGAGTAGACGGCGACCCACTGCCAGAGCCCTATGGCGGCTGCCACATCCTCGGGAGAGAGCCGCTCAAGGGTGAGAACCATGTGGGGGATGCCCTGCTCTTCCGCCTCTTCCACTACCCCCCGGTGCTCAAGCTCAAGGAACTCCCCGCAACTCGGGCCCTCGCGGAGGGGAAGGTCTTCCTCGAAGCCCCCCACACCTATGCTGAGCCCGGCGATGGTCTTCCTCCCACCGAAATAGCGCTGGTTCGTGTGATGCTGAGATTCGGGTGCCTCGGCCCAGAGGAGGGTGACCCCCTTGCCCCCCTTTCCGAAAGTCTCATGCACGAGCTGAACCACGAGCTCCCCGAGCCCTGAGAGGGCCTTGGAGTAGATGGGAACAAATATTTCGGTAAGCCCCGCAAGCTCCGCCCGGAAAATTTCAAGGGCCAGGCTCTTTGCCATGTTGGACTCGAGGGGGACAGAAGGGGCGCATGCGGTGTGGGCACTCCTGAAGCCCTCTGATATCCGCTTAACGGCCCTCATCCCGCCCTCCACGAGGGCCAGGGGCAGAAGGCAGTTATTCTGGTTTGCCGTGAAGCGCCCCCCTACCTCGACGGGGTGGGCTATATATGGGAGCCCCCTCTCCCGGACCAGACCGTAGAGGGGAGTCTCACCCTCTGGAGTTATGACGAGTGCGGAATAGCCCGCGGAGAGGAGAGCCTTGGTTTCCGCCACCACGTTCGCCGTGGTGCCCGACTTGCTCACAGGGATTATTAGGGTATTTTTCTTCGTGTAGGGGCCCTCGCCCCTCAGGAGCGAGCCCATGAGGCCCGAGGGGTCAGTGCTGTCCAGAAGGCGGATCTTCCTCACCTCCCTTCCCTCGAAAAGGGCCTTGTAGAGGGCCCAGACATTCCGGATGGAGCCCCCGTTTCCGATGACCACGTAGTGCCAGTAGCGGCTGTGCTCCCGCGCGAGGGCCGATATGGCATCGAGGTCTGGGCTTAGGCGAGCAAACTGAGGGAGGCGACTTCCCCCCTGATAGCTGGAGATGGCTTCGCCCAGCCTTGCCTCATCCCTGAGGAGGGCTTCCCCCTTGGAGAGTTCCCCCCGAAGGGACCCCTCCAGCTGTATGGACCACTGAGCATTGTAAAGATAGAGGGCCATGGCTTTCCTTGCGCTCCCGCTCTCTTCTACTTTCTCACCTCGAAGTTAGCGATCTTCTCCAGAAAGGTGGCGATGCCGCCGTGGTCATAATCGCCGTGGCCATCGGCTATGATGGAACTCAGCATCTGTTGCACAATGCCCGTGACGGGCAGGGGCACATCCAGTTCCTTGCCTGTCATGAGGGCATTATTGAGGTCCTTTTGGTGGAGGCGGATCCGGAAGCCGGCCTTGAAGTTACCCTTAAATATAAGTGGGGCCTTGGCGTCGAGGGCATTGCTGCCTGCAAGCCCCCCCCTCACAGCCTCATAGACGAGCTCCGGATTCACCCCCGCCTTAGCAGCCAGAATGAGAGCCTCAGAGAGGCCCTCTATATTTATGGCCACCATTATCTGGTTGGCAAGCTTGGTGATGTTCCCGGCTCCGATATCGCCGACAAGGACCACACTCTTTCCCATGACCTTCAAGATCGGCTCACATTCTCTGAAAAGGGCCTCCTCACCACCCACCATGATGGCCAGGGTTCCGGTTTTGGCCCCGGGCTCGCCGCCGCTTACGGGTGCATCAAGCATCCGGACTCCTTTCTTGGCGGCTTCAGCGGCCACGCGGCGGGCCACCAGGGGATTTATCGAGCTCATATCTATCAGAATCGTCCCCTCCCCGGCACCCTCGAGAACCCCCTCGGGCCCCAGCACCACATCCTCAACATCGGGGGAGTCGGGGAGCATGGTTATGACCACCTCGGACTCTTGGGCCACCTCCTTGGAAGAAGACGCGCCCTTGGCCCCCTCTCTCATGAGCTCCTCCACCTTCTCCCGGTGGCGGTCATAGACCACCAGAGGGTAGCCGGCCTTCAAGAGGTTTTTCGCCATAGGCTTTCCCATTATTCCTACACCAATGAATCCTATTCGCTTCATCTCCCGTATCTCCCGGGGTAAGAATTGAAAGCGCCCTAGGTCCTCTGAATCAAAGAAGAAAGCAAAACGGCCGGAGCCGTCAAACGTGCGCACTAGGGAGGCCTTACCCCCAATTAAATCGCTATACTACCATACAAGCAAGCCGACAGCCAAGGGTAAAGGAACCTCACACTTTCCCCCAGCAATCCTTCCCACACGAGCAATCCCGTCGAAGCCGAAAGGGCAGGGCAGGGGGAAGGTTGAACGCGGTACACTACCCGTGCCTCTTTCTCCTTTGATTTCGGTAAGAGAATGCCTTAAGATTTGGGAATCTTTTTCTGAGTCAGGCATGCTTGAGGGTTAAGCTCAGGAGGTGGGGCTATGGCGCTGGATGCGGCTTCCCTGCGTAAGATGTACGTTACCATGCTGACAGTGAGGCGCTTTGAGGAGACGGCTGACGACCTCTTCCTACAGGGGAGGATTTACGGTACCGTCCATACCAGCATCGGGCAGGAGGCGGTGAGCGTGGGAGTCTGCGCAAACCTGCGCCGCGATGACATAATCGTGAGCACCCACCGGGGCCACGGCCACGCCATCGCCAAGGGGACGAGTGTCCGGGCCATGATGGCGGAGCTTTTCGGAAAAAAGACGGGTGTCTGCAGGGGCAGGGGTGGCTCCATGCACGTGGCCGATAAGAGCGTGGGTCTTATGGGGGCAAACCCCATCGTCGGCGCGAACATCCCGATTGCCGCAGGCATCGGACTCGCCATTCAGCTCGCAAAGGGAGACCAGGTGTGCGTCAGCTTCTTTGGAGATGGAGCCTCCAATCAGGGCACCTTCCATGAGGGGCTCAATCTGGCTTCCCTCTGGAGGCTCCCCGTCGTGTTCGTCTGTGAGAACAATCAGTACGCCGTCACGGTCTCGGTGGCCAAATCGACCTCGGTGAGGGACATCGCCGAAAGGGCGCGGGCCTATGACATTCCCGGAGTCGTGGTTGACGGCATGGACCTCGTGGCCGTTTATGAGACGGCCCGCGAGGCCGTGGCCCGTGCCCGGGCCGGCAAGGGGCCTACCCTCATCGAGTGCAAGACCTACCGCTTCCGGGGCCACTCCCGGGGAGACCCACCCCACGGTGCCTACAGGACAAAGGAGGAGCTTGACAGTTGGCTTAAGAGAGACCCCATCCTTCTCGTTCGGAGGATGCTTAAGCTGGGGGAGGATGAGGTGAAGGAGCTGGAAGCCGAGGTCGAGGCAACACTTGAGGATGCGGTTCGATTTGCTGAGCAGAGCCCTGAACCAAAGCCCGAAGAGGCCCTGGAGGATATCTTCATATGAGCGAAGGTATGAGAGAGTTGAGCTATGCTGACGCGCTCACTGAAGCCCTGCGGGAGGAGATGCTCCGGGATGAGCGGGTAATCATCCTGGGTGAGGACGTTGAGCTTGCCTACGTATTCACCGTCACCCGTGGGCTTGTGGAGGAGTTCGGCATGGACCGCGTCCGGGATACCCCCATCTCGGAGGGGACCATAGTGGGAGCTGCCCTGGGAGCTGCCCTTATGGGCATGCGGCCCGTTGCTGAGATAATGTTCGCCGATTTCATCACCCTTTCGATGGACCAGATAGTGAACCAGGCCGCCAAAGCACGCTATATGTTCGGCGGCCAGTTCAATGCCCCTATGGTCATCAGGACTCCGACGGGGCGCTTCAGCGGGTTCGGGGCCACCCACTCGCAGTGCCTTGAAGCATGGTTCATGCATGTGCCGGGGCTCAAGGTCGCGATCCCTTCCACTCCCTATGATGCTAAGGGGCTGCTTAAAACGGCCATCCGGGATGATAACCCCGTGCTTTTTTTCGAGCACAAGAGGCTCTACCGCCAGAAGGGTCCCGTCCCCGAAGGGGATTACACGGTGCCCCTGGGAGAGGCGGATGTGAAGCGGGACGGGAAGGACGTCACCATAATCGCTGTCTCCCAGATGGTGCATGTGGCACTTGCGGCGGCTGAGAAGTTAGAATCCGAAGGGATAAGCGCTCTGGTGCTCGACCCCCGCACTCTTGCCCCCCTGGATAGAGAGGGCATTCTCGGGGCGGTCCAGAAGACGGGGCGGGTTGTCATTGCGGAGGAGGGGTGCCGCACGGGCGGCGTGGGCGCCGAGATAGCCGCAACAATCGCCGAGGAGGCCCTTGACTACCTGGACGCCCCGGTGAAGCGGGTGGCGGCCCTGGATTCCCCCGTCCCTTTCAGCATCCCGCTCGAGGAATTCATCTTTCCCGATGAGGGGAAGCTGATAGCGGCTGTTAAGGAAGTGGTCAGCTAGGAGGCGAAATCTCTTTCTTGCTAAAGGAGGGTACCATGGCTGAAAAGCAGAAGACTGACGAGAGCGCCAACGATTATTTCATCATCGACTGCGAGGCCCATCTCTTTCCCAACTACACCGTTGAAGAACTGAGCTACATGCCCGATGTGAAGGCTTTCGCCTACGCTCACGTCATGTGCAAACACTGGTGGCGCACCGACCATACTACGGGGGAATGTCCCGAGGAGCCCGATGAGTGGACGCCCGAGGCCCTCATAGAAGACATGGATGCTGCAGGCATCGATATGGCCTGCGGACTCAGGGAGTGCTTCATGGACCTCTCGGGCGGAGCCTCGCCCTTTTCCACAAACGGCTACGTCAAGAAGGCTATGGAGAAGTTTCCGGACCGCATCATAGGCCAGTCAAATGTGGGGCCCATACTAAAGCGGGGGGTGAAGAATGCTATAACGGAGCTTGAGATCCTCCACAAGGAGATGGGCTTCAAGGTGACGAAGCTATATTCTCCCGAGGATGGGCCCATTAACCACCCCGACCTCTGGCCCTTCTACAGGAAGTGCGAGGAGATGCAGATCCCGGTATTGATCCACCTCGGCCTCACCGTGAGGATCGGGATGAACAAGTACTGCCTCCCCATACAGCTCGATGACATCTGCACCGATTTCCCGGACCTCAAGGTGGTGGCCTTTCACCACGGCTATCCCTATAACGAGGAAGTGGATATCCTCGCCTGGAAGCACCCAAATCTTTACATAGGGCTGAGCGGCATCCTGGGCTGGCTCTACCATGCGCCGGTGAAACTGCAGCACATCATCGGCCACACCCTGACCATCGTGGGGCCCGACCGGTTCGTATTCGGGACCGATTGGCCGGCCACAGACCCCGTGCAGTCAGTCCAGGCCATCCTCAATCTGGATATGCCGAAGGAGATGCAGGACGGGTGGGGCTATCCTCCCATAACCAAGGAGGTCAAGGCCAAGCTCTTCGGCGAGAATCTGGCCAAGATGATCGGCATCGACCCCAAAAAGGCCAAGGTCGATTTCTCGAAGAAAAAGATTGCCAAGAGGGACATGGCGTCCCGGAGGGGAAAGTTCAGAGAGGCCCTGGGCCTTCGGGAATCTTAAAGAGGGGTTCTCGTCCAGCCGAGGGTGGGGTTCGGAAGAAAGGGAGCCCTGGCCTACGGCCTCCGAGCCAGGGCTTCAGGAAGATTATGATTTATGCTAGAATCCCCTCTGCTGGAATCCATGAAAGGAGGTGAGGAATATCGTCTTGCGCAGTGAACCCGATTTGGCTTATGGCAAAGGAGGAGGAATGGTATGTTTAAGAGATATATGTTTATCATTTCACTGATCCTGGCGCTTACGCTTTCCATAGGGCTCGTGGCCGCCTCAGCCCAGCAGGTCGTCCCCGGCGCTACGGCTGACGAGCGGGCCATCAACGGGGCAAAGGCTTACATGCAAAAGAATGGCCTAAAGAGCCTCAAGCTCAATTTTCTGATATCCACCTTATTCAGCACGGCGGTAAAGCGGGAGGAACCGAATTTTGAGAAAGAGACGGGCATAGGCATCGGCAACTACATGGAGGTGGGAATCCTTGACCTGGGGGCCAAGATCCTCGCCGAGGCCGTGGGAAAAAGCGGGACCTATGATATCAACATGGGGGCCACCTTCGACCTCCCGGACGGTGCGGCCTCTGGAGTGCTCTGGGCTCTGGATGACATGATGAAGGTCGGAAAGCCCGATGTGGAGCTCTGGCTTCCGGGGCTCCTCGAGCAGGTGCAGTTCAAGGGCAAGACTTACGCCTTCTTCGCCGATGGAGACCACTTCGCCTTCATCATGCGGAAGGACTGGCTGGATAAGGCAGATGAGGCCAAGAAGTTCAGGGAAAAATATGGCTGGGGGCCTGGGTGTCCGCCGACCTGGAAGCATTGGGAGCAGTTGGCGGAATTTTACACCAGGGATCTGGACGGAGACGGCAGGATGGACTTCTTCGGTGCCATGGGCTACCGGTCGCGGCGCTATGCCTGGAGGTGGTGGCTGGGACGCTACTACTCCAAGGGGAAGGCACCCTTCGATGACCAGATGCACCCGACCGTCGACTCCCCCGAGGGAATAGAGACGACGAAGCAATATATCTCGATAACGAAGTATATGCCGACCGATATTCAAGGATGGGCAACGGCGCAGGCCTATCCCTTCTACGCCGCTGGCCATGTCTTTTCCTTCTACACATTCCCCTCGGCAACGCTTGCGGCCGAGGATCCTGCGAAATCTAAAGTCAGGGGGAAGAACATAGCCTGCCTGATACCGGGATCCATGGTTAAGGGGAAGCTCATCCGTCGTACCCTCCAGTCCTGGGGGAACACCTACATGATCAACAGTTACTCTAAGCACAGGGAGGCCGGCTACTGGTTCATCCAGTGGCTCAACAGCCAGAAGGTGGCAACCCGAATGGTGTCCTTTCCGAAATCCGTCTACGACCCCTTCATGGTCACCCAGTTCACTGACCCAAATGTGATCAACGCCAGGGGAAAAAGCTTCCTTGACGCGCAGCTGAAGAACGCGCAGGTGATGGTTCCCATCATCTTGCTTGAGGGGGCGGCGGAATATCACGATGCCCTTGACCTCAACATCTCTGCCGCCTTAAACGAGGAGATCACACCCGAGGAGGCGATGAAGCGCACGGCCAAGCAATGGGAGGAGATAACCGGGCGCATAGGAAGGGACGAGCAGATCAAGGCCTGGCAGTCCCTCATGAAGGGTATGCCCACTAAGGACGTTCCGGATTAAGAAGAGCTTAGATCAGGGGGGCAGCCGAGCGGCTGCCCCCCTGATCTTGAGAACGGGATAGGCATTGCAGATGTAGGTAAAATGCCATAAAGAGATTCATCATTTTCAATTTGAACTCCAATTCCACGCTAAGCTTAAGTTATGGCCCTTAACCAAAAGATATCATTAGCTCATTCAAGCGGCTTGGGGTCTCGTCTGATCCGCTGGCTCGACCGGGACAGGGTTTTCAAGTGGGTGCCCTTTGTGCCCGTGGAGGCTTTTTTCCTCCTCCTCATCGGTCCCTTCATCCTTCTGATTTACCTGAGCCTTATCAGCTGGAGGGTCACCCGGGGTCCCTGGTGGACGGCGCCTTTTACCGGATTCAGCAACTTCCTCTATGCTTTGGGCAATGGGAGGTTTTTCGATGCCCTGGTCCGCACCTTTGCCTTTGCGGCCATCGCGGTCCCCATTGAGCTGATTTTAGGGTTACTCCTGGCCCTTCTGGCCTACCGGGAGTTTCGGGGCCGGAGGTTCTACAGCACCGCATTCCTTGTGCCCATGATGATAGTGCCGGCTGTTGTTGGCTACGACTTCTCGATGATCCTTGTGGACACGGGCCCCCTTAATCAGCTCCTGAGCCTCCTCGCCGGAAGAAACATCAACATCCGCTGGCTCTCCGAGCACACGGCCGCCCAGGCGGCCATCATAGGGGCTGATATCTGGCAATGGACCCCCCTTATGTTCCTTATCCTCCTCTCGGGGCTCGTGGGGATACCGAAGGAACCCATAGCGGCCGCGAAGGTTTTTGGGGCCAGCAGATGGCAGATCTTCTGGCGCATACAGCTTCCTCTCCTCAAGCCCGTTATCGCCATCGGCCTTGTCATCCGCAGCATGGAGGCCTTGAAGATATTTGATTATCCCATGCTCCTGACCCAGGGCGGGCCGGGAAATGCCACCGAGACCCTTCCCGTTTACCTCTATCGGATGGGCTGGGAATTTTTCCGGGTGTCAGAGGCGGCGGCCATGTCCATTATTCTTCTTATTATCACCGCCATTTATATCGCAATGGCCATTAGGGTCATCATGCGGGAGCGCGGCCGTATGAGAGGAGAGGGCTAAGGCGATGGGCCGGTCGGTCAAGGGAACCCGATTCGGCATCTTCAGGCATGGGATGCTCATGCTTTGGACTTTCGTCGCCCTCTTCCCCATCTTCTGGATGCTCAACACATCTTTCAAGCATTCGGGCGAATGGGTGACCTGGCCGCCTCACTGGGTCCCCTACGAGCCGACCCTTGAGAACTATGGCAAGATTCTTTCTACGGGCATAACCGATTTTTCCAGCTTCAGAATGACCTTGACGACCCTGAAGCCCCTGCGCGACAGCTTTATAATAGGTTCGCTCAGCTCCCTCGTTGCCCTGATCCTGGGCACTTTCATGGCCTACAGCATAATCCGCTACCGGACCGCGGGGAAGAATTTCCCTTATCTTGTCCTCACCATTCGTATGCTTCCGCCCATCGTCGTGGCCATCCCCTTCGTGGTCTTCTATGTCACCTTGAGGCTTACCGATACTTATTCGGGCCTGATAATCATCTATATAGCAACCTCGCTGCCTTACGTTATCTGGATGATGATGAGCTTCATGGATGAGGTTCCCCTTGAGCTCGAGCATTCGGCCCGCCTTTTGGGCGCCAACAGATTCCAGCTCTTCCGGAGGGTCATCTTACCCCTCGTGATCTCGGGCATGGTAGTGACCTTTCTTTTCACCTTCATCCTGAACTGGAGCGAGTTTCTGTTGGCTCTGACCCTGACCCATACGAAGATCAACACCATCCCTGTCCTCCTGAATAAATTCCAGTCGGCCAATGAGGGAAGGGACTACGGGCCTCAGGCGGCAATCGGAACTATTGCCACCCTCCCGGTGGTCTTCCTGGGCTTCCTAATTCAGAAGCATCTCGTCAAGGGCTTCAGCTTCGGGATGATAAGGAAGTAGTCAGCAGAGAGAAGAGGGTAACTCTCAGGGGGAAGGATTTTTTAGTACTTTCACAATCCTTCGGGCCCCCTCGAAGCCCTGGCGTTCTGCTATTTCGGCGTGCCTAAGGGCGAGGTCATCCTCCCCCACGAGGCAATAGACCGCGGCCAGACGGTGGTGAGCTTCGGCGAAATCGGGCTCAATCCTTATCGCTTCTTTATATTCCCCTATCTCCTCGGAGTAGAGCCTCTTATATCCGTAAGCAAGCCCCAGGCTTAAATGGGCCTTCGCATCATCAGGCCTCAGCCCCAGAGCCTTCTTGAATGCTTCTATCGCTTCATCTATGAGGCCTCTCTTTCCATAGGCGAGGCCGAGGTTGTGGTGGGCGTCGGCAAAATCAGGCCTTATCTCTAGAGCTTTCTTATACTCTTCTATCGCTTGGGAATATGAGCCTTTCTCGAAATAAGCTCCTGCGCGCAGGAAATGTGCCCTAGCCTCATCCATGGGAACTACCCGGACTATCTCCCTAAGAAAAATTTACCCTAGACCGGGAGGAACTCACTTTCCGGGCGGAGCGAGTTGATTTCTCCCCCCTTCATAGTGGTCTTTAAGGGCCATCCTCGGGACGGTGGGGTTGCTTCGCCAGGCGGGAATCATAGATTTTCTCCCATCGAGCAGGCCACCTCGGGCTTGGCGAAGCGCCAGTAGCAGCAATTAGCGCAGTGAGAGCAGCTAATGATGGCACCGAAGTCCCCCGCCCTCGATTTATTGACGATCTCTGGGTCGGCAATAAGGGCCCTGGCCATACCCACGAGGTCAGCCTGGCCCCTCTTTATGACCTTCTCGGCGAAACTCAGATCCCAGATATTTCCGACGCCTATGATGGGTGTGGCATTTGCCGCTTGCTTGACGGCCTCCGCCAGATAAAGGTTGGGGCCCTCGCCCAGGTCCTCCCCAGGGATGGTCCGCTGTATCCCCTCCTCGCGGCCGCCGGCAGAAACATCGAAGACGTCCACCCCCGCCATAGCAAGCTCTGAGGCCATAGCGGAGGAGTCCGCCGGGGATAACCCCCCTTGGAGGAAATCCGCTCCATTTATCCGGCAGATCAAAGGATAGTCCTCACCAACCCTCTCCCTGGTCTTCCGGAGTATATTCTTGAAAAAGCGGAGTCGGTTCTCGGGGCTTCCTCCATAGATGTCTTCCCGCTCATTGAAATAGGGGGAGAGAAACTGATTTATGAGATAGTGATGGGCGCCATGAAACTCAACCATGTCGGCGCCGGCCTCCTTCGCCCTCCGGGCTGCCTCCGCAAATGCATCCTCCAGGTGCTCGACCTGAGAGACAGTGAAATCCCGGGGCTCGCTCTTCAAGATAGCCGAAGGCTGGGGCAGGGGGGCCGGTGGTTCGGTCGGTCTCTTGGAGTGCCTCAACTTCCCTGAATGGATGAGCTGGATGGCTGCAAGGGAGCCCCCCTCCTTTATGGCGGAGAAAAGGGACCTGAGATGGGGGATGTATTTATCCTGGTCCAGGCGGAGCCCTCGGGTTGTGACCCGGCCATCGGCGGCGACCGCTGTGGCGCCCACTATGGTCAGGCCCACCCCCCCTCGGGCTCTGCGTTCGTAAAAGCTGATGAGCCTCTCAGTGGGAAACCCCTCGCTGGTGCCCAGGTTTGTGTTGATGGGCAGGCAGACGATACGGTTTCTTAACTGAATCCCCTTGATGGCCAGGGGCTCAAAGACTTTTTCCAAAAGGACCAAACCCTACCCCCTTTCTCCGTGACGACACTGAAGCGGCTGTGTAACCCTTCACCTCCACCCGGACTTCTTATCTCTTCAGCTCGAATGAAGGGTACGGGTAGTCTCCGGTAATTACATCGACTATTGCCGGTTGCCCTGCGGAGAGGGCCTCCCTGAGGGCGCCCGCGAGCTTGCCGGGCTCTTCCACGCGGATGCCGAAAGCGCCGAAGCCGCGGGCCAACCCGGCGAAGTCGGGGCTGGCGATCTCGTAACCGTAAGCCCTGCCGTAGAAAGTCATCTGGAGCCTGTAGATCATGCCGAAGGCGCTGTCGTTCAGGACAACCATGACGACGTTCGCACCCTGCTCCAGGGCCGTGCCGAAATCGCCGATGGACATGAGGAAGGCCCCGTCTCCAACCACTCCCACTACCCGTCGCTTGGGGTGGATGAGCTTCGCGACTATTGCCGAAGGCAGAGAAAAGCCCATCGAATTCCACATCCCCGATTGCAGGTGCGACTCAGGGGTGTTGACCGACAGGTAGTTGCGGAGCCATACGGCGCAGTTGCCCACATCGCTCACCACGATGGCGTCGCGGTCGATAACAGAGGCCAGGGTCTCGATAACAAAGCCGGGGTGCATGGGCTTTGAGGATCGGTAGTCCTTGAGCAGGCCGTCCAGCTCCTCTTTGAACCGCTCCCTCCGCTCTGCGATCTCTCTTCTCAGGGCTTCATCCTTCGGCCGGGACTTCCCCTTAAGGCACTCCAGCAGAGCGCCTAGGAAAAGCTTTGGGTCGGCCACGACCTCATCCTCTCCGGGATAGTAGCCGTCCTCACCGCTATCGAAGCCCACGAATATGTGGTCTCCGCGCGCCTGTTTCTTCATGAGGGTGGCTGTGGCTGTGCCCGCTCGCAGGCCGACCGAGAGCAGGAGGTCGGATTCGGCCATGAGCTGGGTGAAAAATGGGCTCAGGCTCCACAGGGAAAAGAAGCCCGCCCTGAACGGATGCTCATCGGGGATGACGCCGATGGAATCCTGGGGGTGGATCACAGGGGCCGAGAGCAGCTCTGAGACCTCGGCAAGCTCACGAGTCGCGCCCTTGCGCAGTACCCCTTTGCCGGCAGAGATCAGGGGGCGCTTCGCCCGCAGGAGCCTCATGGCAAAGCGCTCGACATCCTGCGGTGAGGGGGCGTTTACCTCCGGGGGCTCCGGCCTGTAAGGATCTATGACGGCAGGCTCGGACTGGATCATGCAGCGACTTGTATTGGTCTCTCGAGGTATCTCGATATGGACAGGGCCCGGTCTGCCGCTGAGGGCCACTTTGAATGCCTTTGCCATGATTGAGGGTATATCCTCGATCCTCTCGGCGCGGACGCTCCACTTGGTCACTTTCCTGTACATGTCAAGTACAAAATCAGGGTCGTCCACCCCGTGGAAGGCCTCACGACCAGCCTCGAGGGGAACAGCTCCTGATATGTGAATCACCGGCGACGCCGCGGAGTAGGCCTGGGCGACCCCTGCGAGGGAGTTGGCCGCCCCGGGGCCAGCCGTAACCAGGCAGACACCCGCCCTCCCGGTGAGCCTTCCGTGCATGTCCGCCATGATGGATGTGCTGCTCTCCAGTTTGCAGGTGACGAGCTTGATGGAAGGCTCATCCCTGAGCGCGTCGTAGACCTGAAAGACATGTGAGCCAGGCAAACAGTAGACCCTGTCGACACCCTCCCCTTTGAGCGCCTCGACTATCGCCTGGCCTGCGTGAAGTGCTTGCCGCGCCTCAATGCTCATGTCCGAACCTCCCGAAGCTTAACGCCGGCTTTCATCTTTCTTCCAGAACCTCCTTCAGTGCCTTAACGAACATCCGGTTCTGATGGTCGGCGCCTATGGTCACCCTGATGAAATCCTCTCGCCCGAAGACCGTCCCCGGCCGGATGATCACTCCCTTTTCCATGAGCTTCCTGTGGATATCGTCCGCGTGAATTTCCGTCTTGATGACGATGAAATTGGCCTCGGTCGGCACGTATTCGAGACCAAGCTTTTTCATCTCCCCGTAGATGTATCGCTTACCCTCCCAGATCGTGCGCCTGGTCTTCTCCGCATGTTCCCTGTCCTTGAGAGCAGCCACCGCTGCTACCTGCGCCAGGAGGTTCACATTATAGGGCTCCCTGACCTTTTCGATTGAGCCTATAATCTCCGGTCTGGATATCCCATAACCTAGCCTGAACCCGGCAAGGCCGTATATCTTGGACAAGGTCCTCAGAACTATCACGTTCGCCCCGCTGGTGGCGTGCTTGATCCCCTCGGGATAATCGGGGCTTTCCACAAAGTCATGGTAAGCCTCATCAAGGATGACGAGGGTACTCTCTGGAATTTTTTCGAGGAGCTTCCCGAACTCCTTTTCGGTGAATATAGTGCCCGTCGGATTGTTCGGGTTTGGAAGGGCGATTATCTTGGTCTTGGGCGTGACTTGGTTAGGTATGTCTTCCAGGTCAGCTGCGTAGCCTTTCATCGCACTGAAAATAACGTTCGCCTCCATTAGGATGGTGGCGGGGCGGTAAGGGCCGTAAGAGAGGGCCGGAATTATGAGCTCCTCTCCGGGATTTAAGAATGTCCTCGCTATAAGGGGGATGAGCTCTCCCGCGCCGTTTCCTATAACGAGATTCTCTTGGCGGACCGCGTGGTGAGCGGCGAGGGCCTTCTTCGCCTCCGTGTGCGCTGCGTCCGGATAGTAGTTTCCCTTTGATAAGGCCTCGCGGACCGCCTCCATCGCGAGGGGTGAGGGACCCAGGGGGTTCTCGTTCGAGGCCATCTTAATGACATCAGCTATGCCATACTCGGCCATAACCTCCTCTATAGATCGGCCCAACGGGATGGCTTCAAGCGCCCCCACGCATTCCCTTGTCCTCAGCTGACCCGGTGCTTTCATCTTCTTTGCCCAGATGGCGTAACTCAGAACATCAGTAGAGAAAGCAAGCCACCTCGCGATCACCGATCTTCTTCATCTCCGGCGCGGACTCACTGCACTTCGGCATCCTGCTGGAGCATCGTGGGTGGAACCTGCAGCCCGACGGCGGGTTGATGGGACTCGGGACCTCACCTTTAAGGGGGACTTCCTGCATCCTGCTCTTCGGGTTGGGCTTTGGCACGGCGGAGAGCAGCGCCACAGCATAAGGATGAAGGGGCTCCCCGAAAAATTCCCCCCTCGGCCCGACCTCCACAATCTTGCCGAGATACATGACAGCCACCCGGTCGCTTATGTGCTTTATGACGCTTATGTTGTGGGAAATGAACAATGTCGTGAGCCGTAGCCCTCGTTGCAGCCCCTTCATGAGGTTCAATATCTGAGCTTGCACCGACACATCCAGAGCAGAAGTAGGCTCGTCTGCAATTATCAGCTTCGGCTCGGTGGCCAGGGCTCTCGCGATGGCTATCCTCTGCCTCTGCCCGCCGGAGAACTCGTGTGGGTATCTGCCCGCAAATTCGGGTCTCAGGCCGACGCTGCTGAGCAGCTCGGAGACCCTGTCATCCAACTCGCGGCCGTGGCAGATGTTATGTATCTTAAGATGCCTCCCTATGATATTACCCACCGTCATCCTGGGATTCAAAGAGGCATAGGGGTCCTGGAATATGATCTGAATTTCCTTTCGAGTGCTCTTGAGTCCACCGCCAGAGAGCGTTGCAATGTCGAACCCCTCATACATTATGCTGCCGCCGAGAGGATCGATGAGCCTGAGGATAAGACGCCCGAGGGTCGTCTTTCCGCATCCTGACTCCCCGACAAGGCCGAGTGTCTCGCCTTTGTGCATATCCAGGCTGACGTTATCCACCGCCCTCAGCCAGTCCTTTTTCCGCAAAATACCCCTGCTCACGGGGAAATACTTGCTCAGGGACTTTATCGAGACCAGGACCTCTCCCATATCAATAATTTCTGTCTCCGTAAAGAAAGCAAGTAGCCACGTAGTGCTCCTCCTTCACCTCGACCAGCTCAGAGTTGAGAGTGCCGCATTTTTCGTTCCCATAACAGCATCGGGGCCGGAACCTGCAGCCTGAGGGTGGATTGCTGAGGTCGGGGACGCCTCCTGGGATGATGGCCAGTTCTTCCTGGGTCTCATCAAGCCTGGGGATCGCCCCGACCAGACCCTTGGTATACGGGTGGAGAGGGTCCTCGAATAGAGCCTCCACGGGAGCGCTCTCCACGATGTTGCCTGCATACATGACCATGACTCTATCGCACATTTGCGCTACCACGCCAAGGTCGTGCGTGATGAAAAGGATGGCCGTGCTCAACTTTTTCTGGAGCTCTTTGAGAAGCCTGAGTATCTGCGCCTGTATAGTGACGTCGAGGGCCGTAGTCGGCTCGTCGGCCAAGAGGAGGGCTGGGTTACACGATAGCTCCATCGCTATCATCGCTCTCTGGAGCATTCCTCCGCTGAGCTCATGCGGATAGCTGCTTACGATGCGCTCCGGCTCCGCAATATTGACCAGTTCGAGCATATCAATAGCTTTGCTGATCGCCTTTCTCTTTGTGAGTCCCTGGTGGAGCATTATCACTTCGGCCATCTGCTGGCCAATCCGAAACACAGGGTTCATGGAGGTCCGGGGTTCCTGGAAGATCATCGAGATCTTCCGCCCCCTTATACTCCTCATCGCTTCCTCGCTCTTACTGAGGAGGTCTTCTCCTTCGAACATGACCGACCCGCCCACGATCTTGCCCGGCGGCCATGGTATCAGGCGCATTATTGAGAGGGCCGTCACGGACTTCCCGCAGCCCGTCTCGCCGACAATTCCTAAGGTCTTCCCTCTCCCGATCTTGAGGTCGACGCCATCAACAGCCTTTACCACCTTGCCGGCGGTGAAGAAGTAGGTCTTAAGCCCGCGGACTTCTAGAAGGTTTTCCATCTCCCCGACCTAATCCTTCAGCCTGGGGTCCAGTGAATCCCTGAGGCCATCCCCCAGGAGGTTGTAGCCAATGACCACTAGCATGATCGCCAGTCCCGGGAAAGTCGCGACGTGAGGAGCCATCAGGATGTAAGTGCGACCGTTTGAGAGCATAGCCCCCCACTCCGGCGTTGGCGGCTGGACGCCCAGACCCAGGAAACTCAGGCCCGAAGCCGTCAGCACGACGGTGGCCATCCTGAGTGTCGTCTGCACTATGAGTGGCGCGAGGGAGTTCGGAAGGATGTAATAAACAATGGTCGCGGGGCCGGATTCCCCCCCCGCCCTTGCAGCCTCCACGAACTCCTTCTCCTTGAGCGAGAGGACGGAAGCCCTCGCTATCCGGGCGAACTGGGGAACGGAGTATAGGCCGGCGGCCAGCATGACGTTGACCAGGCCGGGGCCCAGAATCGCGATTATCGCTATCGCCAGGAAGATAGACGGGAAGGCGAGCATTATATCCATCAGTCGCATTATTATGTTGTCGATAATCCCACCGGAGTATCCCCCTAGCACACCCAAGAATACCCCTATCAATAAGGCGATTGCCACCGAGACGATCTGTATTTCCAAGGTGATCCATGCGCCACCGATGATGCGGCTCAGGACATCGCGGCCGAGTTCGTCTGTGCCCAGAAGGTGGCTCCAGCTCGGGGGTTTAATCCGATCTTCCAGGAGCCCGGCATAAGGGTCGTAAGGAGCGAGCACCGGGGCGGCGATCGCCACCGAAAAGAAGACGGCCGTTATCAACGCCCCGATGACGGCGGCCTTATTGCGCTTGAATCTGCGCCAGAAGTCCCCGAGCTGCCCCTCGCGGCTGACCTCCTCAGCCTTCTTGGTTTCGACCGCTTCAATCATTTGTAGCGTATCCGCGGGTCGAAGAATGCATAGGCAATATCGGTAAAAAGGTTAACTGCCACGAACATGGTAGCGATCATGAACATAGTTGACTGCACAAGGGGGTAATCTCTGGCAAAGATTCCATCCACCAAGAGCTTTCCGACCCCCGGAAGCGTGAAGACGGCCTCGACGAGCACGCCCCCTCCGAGCAGATAGCCGAACTGAAGACCGACAACGGTTATTATCGGAATCATGGCGTTCTTGAGCGCGTGCTTATATATGATCACCTTCTCCATTATGCCGTTTGCACGGGCAGTGCGCACATAGTCCTGTCGTATCACCTCGAGCATCGAGGCCCGGGTCATCCTGGCTATCAGGGCCGATGACGCGGTCCCCAGGCTTATTGCCGGGAGGGTGAGGGAGTACCAGTCGGTTCCACCTCCCGCCGGGAAGAGCTGGAAGGTCACCGAAAAGAACATCATCAAGAGAAGCCCGAACCAGAATATTGGAAGGGAGGTCCCGAACAAGGCCAAGAGCATGCTTATCGTATCGAAGACGGAGTACTGACGCGTGGCGGCGATAACGCCGGCCAGGATTCCTATCCCGAAGGAGATAACCATGCTGAAGAGCGCGAGCTTGGCGGTCACGGGAATGCGCTGCTTCAAGAGGAGTGCTATTGGCATACGGGTGCTTATCGAGCGGCCGAAATCACCCTGCAAGAGGCCGCCCACGTAGCGGTAATACTGGACGTAAAGGGGTCTATCCAGTCCGTATTCTTTCCTGATGGCCTCTATGGTGACTTCATCGGCTTCGACGCCCGCCAGCACCTCGGCGGGGTCGCCGGGCGCCAGGTGGAGCATCGAAAAAGACAGGACCGTCACCCCGAACATTACCGGGATGAGCATGAGGAGACGTTTCAGGATGTAGGGTAACATTGATGTCCATTTGTATTGATGGGGGTGCCCATTTGAGGGGCACCCCCGGTTTACCCGAGCCCACAGGTTTGCCTCTACTTATCTACCCA
The DNA here is from genome assembly GCA_964575845.1 of uncultured bacterium. GTDB lineage: Bacteria > UBA8248 > UBA8248 > UBA8248 > CAZNSX01 > CAZNSX01. The sequence continues at coordinate 463,758 of CAZNSX010000002.1, forward strand.
CGTCTTCTCCGTCGCGTATATAAGCGCCAGAGGCGAGAACACGATGCCGTGCACCTTCTTCGACTGCGCCATGATGATCTTCGGAGAGATCAAAAAGGCGACGGCAGCGTCTTCCGCCAGAACTATCTGAGCAGCGCGGAGGTACGCATCTCTCAGCTTGACGTCTGAGGAGGTCATCGAAAGGTCCACGAGCTTATCGAAGGCCGGGTTGTGGTAGAAGCTTCTCGTGGAGCCCGTGGGAGGCCAGTTAGCCTTCGTGAAGGCCGGCCACAATACCCAGCTGGCCTCGGCGGTCGAGGGGGCCCACTTCATCAGGAACATCTCGGACTCGTTCTTCTCCTTTGCCACTCTAGTCTTTGAGAGGAAGGTCCCCCATTCCATCACTTGGAGCTTGGCCTTGATCCCTACGGCCGCCAGGTATTTCTGGATCGTCTGGGAGAGTTCCAGATCCTTCATGATGCGACCGCTGAAGGTCCACATGTTCGCCGTGAACCCGTCGGGGTAGCCCGCCTTGGCAAGGAGCGCCTTGGCGCGCTCGGGATCATATTTGTAGAAGCGCATAGGCTCATACCCCGTGATAACCGGAGAGACAACGCCAGGAATGGGTACAGCGAGGCCTGTGTAAAGGTGTTTTGCGATGGCTTCCTTGTCGATTGCGTAGTTGACGGCCCGCCGGACGAGGATGTTGTCGAAAGGCTTCTTTGTGTTGTTCATGACCAGTCTGACACCGATGTTGCTCTGCTTGAGCACAACGCTGAGTTTCTCGTTCTTCCTGAGACGCGGGAGGGCCTCGGGAGGAATTCCCGTTGTTACGTCCAGCTGGCCCGTTTCGAGCTGGAGTATACGCGCACCTTCTTCGGTCACGGGTTTGACTATGACCTTATCCAGATTGGGCCTTCCTCCCCAGTAGTCCTCGTTCGCCACGAGCGTTATATGGTCTCCCTTTACCCACTCGGCGAGCTTGAAGGGTCCGGTCCCCACTGGGTTGAAGGCGAGGTCCTTGCCGAGCTTCTTGTGGGCGGTGGGGCTGCCGATGCCCGCTCCGCTGTGGGCTATGCGGTTGAGGAAGAAAGAGAAGGGCTCATTCAGCTGGACCTTAACAGTGTACTCATCAACCGTCTCGGCCGACTTAACCAGCGTGCCGAATAGCCCGTATCCCTTGAGGGGTTTCTCGGGTCCGGTAGAGCGGTTGAAATAGTACACCACGGCATCGGCGTTGAAATGGGTGCCGTCATGGAATTTGACCCCTTTGCGGAGATGGAAGGTCCAGGTGAGACCGTCCGGGGAGTTCTCCCAGCTCGTGGCCAATGCCGGCTCGAGCTTCATCTCAGGGCTGAAGCGGACGAGGTTCTCGTAAAGCATCCTGTTCACTTCCTCACCGGCGTTATCCTCGGTCACGGGTGGGTCGAGTTTCTGGGGAGAGGCCTGCTGGCCGTAAATCAGCGTGCCTCCTTTCTTAACGGCCATGGCGTGGGGGACAGCCAGGAAAGTGACGAAAAATGCCATCAATACCAGCGCAGTCAGTCTCCATTTTCCTTTCATGATCTACCCTCCTCCATTCGGGGTTTCAGGGATCATCCATCCATAGAATGAAAAAGGAGTAATGTAGGATAATTGCATACTAAATAACCCTATTCTAAAGGTCAACCGTCTTATTCAAGGCTGCCACCAGGCCCGAGCGCTACGGCCAGTTCCCCAATCCCTTTGCCCTCCGCACTCTCGCCAATCCCAAATCCTTTCTTCTGGTTAGCCTCCACAATGATACCGAAAAGGGCTGAGTTCATCCAGCTGGGAAAACTTTACCTTTCTTTTTGGCAAATTCCAAGATTCAGCCGTGTCTCGGCATGATGGGGAGGTTCGCGAGAAGCTCGGGTGAGGGAAGATTAAGGAGAGAAAATGAGTTCTGAAAATTTGCTCCTCAGTCGTCCGCAGCGACCTCGCCGATAGATCGGTGGGCTCCCTTGGGCTCTCTCCTGGGCTCCAGAACCTCCGGGTTAGCTATATTGGAAAATGTTGGCTGCGAGCCCCGCAGAGTTCTGAGCAGGTTCTCGACCGCGACATCGAGGAGCCTTCTTTTGGCCGCATAGGTCTGGGAGCCCATGTGAGGGGTGCAAAAGACGTTCTCGAGCGCGAAAAGGGGGTTATCCGGAGTGGCGGGCTCGACGGTGAAAACATCCAGGGCGGCCCCCCCAAGCTGCCCCTCCTTCAGGGCGCGGAGCAGTGCCCCTTCATCCACCACCCGCCCGCGGGAGGTGTTGATAAGAAAGCTGCCCGGCTTCATCAGCCGGAACTCCCTCTCACCGATCATGTGGTAGGTCTCCTCGGTGAGAACAGGATTCAGGGAAAGAATATCGGATTCCCGAAGGAGCTCATCCAGATCGGCGACCCACCTCGCCCCGCACCTCTCGGCCTTGACGGGCGGGATGTAGGGGTCATAAGTGAGGACCCTGACCTCGAAGCCCCGGAGCTTGAGGCTGACCCTTGAGCCCACATGCCCGAAGCCTATGATGCCCACGGTGCTTCCCTTGAGCTCATGCCCCAGAAGATGCCCGCCCCGCCAGACGCCCTCCTTGAGCTTGGAAATGGCCGGGGGGAGCCGCCTTAGAAGAGAGAGCAAGAGCCCCACCACAAGCTCGGCCACGCTCTCGGCGTTGGCTCCCGGCGTATTCGTGACCAGGACCCCCTTTTCGGTGGCCGCGCGGAGGTCAATATTGTCCACGCCCCGGCCGATCATCGACACGATCTTTAGCTTCTCTCCGGCCTCCAGGACCGCTCTCGTAATCGGATCCCTGGCCGAGGCCAGGATGCCTTCAATCCCTTTTACCCTTTCTGCTAATTCCTCCTCACTGAAAGGCCTCTCAAGAGAGCCCAGGTGTAGCTCCGCATGGCCCTCAAGAGCCTCCCGCGCCCAGGCGAGAGGCGAGAAGGGCTCGGGCATGAGAACCTGAAATTTAGACCCAGCCACGGAAAGCCCTCCCTCTAACCCGCCAGATCCCTCAGAACGGGCACAGAGCGAAGCCTCAGGACCTGATTGGCGCCGTCTGAGTGGAGGAAGGAGGCGGCGTCGCGCCAGAGCTTCTCCACGGGCGCGTCACGCATGTAGCCCATCCCACCGAATACCTCCATTGCCTTCCTCGTCACCTCAAAGGCTCTCTCCGAGACGAATACTTTGGCCAGCGAGCTCAGCAGCCGGGCCTCGGGCTTCTTCTTATCCACCGCCCAGGCCGCCTTCCAGAGGAAGTTTCGCGCGGCCTCCAGCTCAATGAACATGTCCGTGAGGAGGAGCCCAACGGCCTGATGCTCGATGATGGGGCGGCCTCCCTGAACCCTCTCTTGGGCATGGGAAAGCGCGGCCTCATAAGCGGCCCTCGCCGGCCCCAGTACGGTTGCGGCGGCCTCCACGTTGCTCCCCCGGACAAAGGGAGCCCTCAGGGTGAAGGCCTCGTTCAGCTTTCCCAGGAGGTTCTCGCGCGGGACCCTGACATCATTGAAGACGAGCTCGGCATTCTGGGCCAGCCTCTGTCCCATCTTGTCGTGAACGCAGCCGATGGAGAAGCCAGGGCTCTCGGCCGGGACGAGGAAGGCGCTGAGCCCCTTCCTTATGCCCACGGACCTATCGGTCCGGGCATAAACGATGTAGAGGCGGGCCACGCCTCCGTTGGAGATGAAATGCTTTGTGCCGTTCAGGACAAAACCCTCCGTTTCCTCGCGGGCCGAGAGGGCCACACCCGCCTCGGGCTCATCATAGGGGAGAATGTTATCCGACCCCGCCCCGGGCTCGGCCTGGGCTGTTCCCAGAAGGAAGCGGTGGTCTGAGGCAAAAGGAGGTAGAAAGCGCCCCTTCTGGTCCTCATTCATGATGTTGACCAGAAGCTTCGATATCTTCCAGGTCTGGTCAAAGCAGATGGCAAGGCCGAGGTCACCCACGGCCAGCTCCTCGGCCACGACACAGATGGTCAGGGTGTCGGCTCCGCCTCCGCCCCACTCCTCGGGAAGCGCCAGGGTGCGGAGCCCTAACCTGGAGCCCTTCTCGATGAGGTCCCAGGGAAACCTCTCTTCCGGCTCCTCGACCCACTCCCGTGAGTCGAGAGAAGGCATAACCTCCCTTTTAACAAAATCCCTCGTCAGGCGACGCAGGGACTCTTGGGCTTCGGTGGGCTCAAAGTCGACCATCGTGCCATTCCCCCTCTGGCGCAGAGTGCCGCTCTTGGAGAGAGAGTGAGGGCCTGGCCCCATGCTTCCTCGGGCCACTGGTGAGCGACCCGCAAGCGGAGTAAAAGGGGGATGCAAGCCCCCTACCTAGAGCCTCCCCTCCACCCTCTCGACTAATTCATAGCCGGTTTCCTCTATGGACCCTGCACCCGCATAGACCCCCACCACGACCATTGGATCATCTGGGTCGGTTCCGTAGGCCCCGTGGACTATACCCCGTGGAGATATGTAGGCATCACCAGGGCCCACATCCCACTCTTCATCGCCCTGCCACCTGTGGCCCTTCCCGCTGATGACGTAGCAGAGCTCATCGGCCTTGTGGTGGATGTGCTTCTCATGCGCGGCTCCGGCCTTTATGACCGCCTTAAACAGCAGGGCCGAGCGGCAGCCCACGGTCTTCTCGCAGAGGAGCCATTTGATGTTCATCTCTCGCCAGCCGTCCTCAAGCCGAACTCTGGCCGGAGGGATGTCCCGCTCGTTGACCTTGAATTTTGACATGTCCCTTCCTCCAAAGGCTATGCTAGAGTTGCTACTTCGGAAGAAACTCGCTTTCAAACTTCGGCGATTAGCTTGAAAGAAAAGAAAAATTGAGGTTGAGGACAGAACCCCTCGACCAGGCCACGCAGGTTGAAACTTTCTCTTAAATTAGCTTAATATGCCGCTTGCTACAATCAATTTTTGAGTCTTCCTCTTTATCTTCTGGGGGATAGCTCGCGTGGTCTTCTCAGAGGTGGGAAAAAGATATCCCAGGGCCGATGGCGAGGCCCTTGCTTTGGGGGAGGCCCTGTTTGTTGATGACATCCAGCTCCCGGGCATGCTTTACGGCCTGGTATTGAGGGCTCCCTGCCCCCACGGCCGGATCCTTAAGGTGGATGCAAGGGGGGCCCTGGCTTCGCCCGGGGTCGCAGCAGTTCTCACGGCCGCGGATATTCCTAATAATGTCTTCGGCTCCTTCGTGGAGGACCAGCCCGTGCTGGCGGGAGACAGGGTCCGCTATCTGGGAGACCCCGTGGCGGCTGTCGCGGCCGAGAGCTTGGAAGAGGCCTCCCAGGCCCTGGAGAGGGTCGAGGTCGAGTATGAGGAGCTCCCAGCCGTCTTCGACCCGGAGGAAGCCCTCCTCTCCGATGCCCCCATCCTCCATGAGGGCTCCCCGGGAGGGAATCTTTGTTTCGAGCGCAACTTCACCAAGGGTAGCCCGGCTGAAGGCTTGAGGGAGGCCGACATCATCTTCGAGGGAAGCTATTCGACGCCGTGGGTCGAGCATGCTTCCCTTGAGACCCATATCTGTCTCGCACGGGCGGAGGCCGGGGGGCGGCTCACCCTCTGGGCCTCCACCCAGCGACCTTTTATCATTCGGTCAGACCTGGCCAGGGTGCTCCGGCTTCCGATGGAGAAGATCAGGGTCATCACGCACGCCGTGGGGGCAGGCTTCGGCGGAAAGCACAGGGTGACTATTGAACCCCTCGCCGCCCTCTTTGCCCTCAGAACGGGTCGCCCGGTTAAGATGGCCTTCTCGCGAGAGGAGGAGTTTACAGCTTCAACCGTCCGTCACCCCTTCAGGATGAATTTCCGCACCGGCGTGAGGCGCGACGGGACCATCACGGCGAGAGAGGTGAGGATTCTTGCCGATTCGGGTGCCTACTGCTCCTGGGGGGCTTCCACTGTGACGAGGGCGGGGATCGTCGCCGTGGGTCCTTATGACATCCCTCACGTGGGGGTGAACGTCAGGCTCGTCTATACCAATAACCCTGTGGGAGGGGCTGTGAGAGGCCTCGGCGTGCCTCAGGCTGCCTTTGGGAATGAGAGCCACACCGACACCATTGCGAGGGAGCTGGGGCTTGACCCGCTGAAATTCAGGCTAAAGAATGCCCTCAAGAAAGGTGATACCAATACCACAGGCCAGAGGCTTGGGAGCTTGGGCTTTAGGGAGACCCTTGAGAGGGCGGGCGAGGCCTCGGGCTGGGGCAAACCTTTGAGAAAGAGCCCTCATCCCTCAAAAAGCCGGGGGCGGGGGGTGGCTTCCATGCTCTATGGCATCGGCTACACGGCAAGCTCTCCGCCAGCTGCGGCCATCACCAGGATGGATGAGGACGGGACCGTCATGATCTTTTCCGGAGCAGTGGACGCCGGGCAGGGCGCGAGCCGGGCCCTGGCCCAGATAGCAGCCGAGGAGCTAGGGATAGAGGTCGAGCACGTGGGCCTCGTGATGGGTGATACAGGCGCGACCCCCTATGATCAGGGAAGCAGCGCAAGCCGTGTCACCCATGATTGCGGAAATGCCGTAAGAGCCGCTGCCTCTGAGCTAAGGGCAAAACTTCTCTCCACCGCAAGCGACCTTCTTGAAGCCTCAACCAGAGACCTTACCCTCCGTGATGGAAGGATCTTTGTCAGGGGTGCTCCCGGCCGGTCACTCTCCATCGGTGAGGTGGCCTCGGAGAGCCAGCGCAGTGGAGTCCCCCTCATTGCCTCCGGAAGCTACAGGCCTGAGGTCACCCCTCTTGACCCGGAGACGGGAGCGGGGAGCCCCTACAGTTGCTACGTGTGCGCCACTCAGGTGGCGGAGGTTGAGGTGGACAGAGAAACAGGGGAGGTCAGAGTGCTCAGGATTGTGGCCGCCCACGATGTGGGGACTGCCATAAATCCCATGGCGGTGGAAGGCCAGGTGGAGGGAGGGGTGAGCCAGGGTCTGGGGTTTGCCCTCATGGAAGAAATAGTAGCGGAGAAGGGGGAGGTAGTTAATCCCGACTTCACCAACTATTTGCTACCCACGGCCGTAGACCTTCCCGAAAGAGTAGAGCACTTCATAGTGGAAACCTTCGAGGAGGGGGGACCCTTTGGAGCCAAGGGGGTAGGTGAGCCCGCCCTCATCCCCACGGCTCCCGCTATTTGCAATGCCGTCTGCGATGCACTGGGGATAAGGATAACCTCCCTTCCCCTAACGCCCGACAAGATCCTCAGCCTTTTGAGAAGAGAGAAGAGAGGGGAGCTATAGGGGCTCGCCTCCCTTTCCAGCCCAGCCATCTTCTGAAAGATGGTTATGACGGAGGAGGAATCTATCCCCTCCTGTCCATGGGCCAAGGCTGCCACATAGAGCTGATGCATAAGGGCCGTCAGCGGAAGGGGGACAGCCAGCTCCTTTCCTAAACGGAGGATGAGCTCTATGTCCTTGAAGTAATTCTTGAGCATCCCCTCCTTGGGCTCGAAGCGCCCCTCCGCCATCAAGGGGCCCTTTGCCCGCAGGACCCTGGAGTCGGCGGCGCCTGCGCCAAGCACATCCAGCAGGAGCCCGGGCTCAATGCCCGACTTGAGCCCCAGGGTAAGACCCTCGGCCAGGGCCGTGCGGTTCAGGCCCATGACCAGATTTACGATGAGTTTCATGGTGGCTCCGGCTCCGCTCTCACCGACGTATATGGATCGTCGAGCGAAGGCCTCGAACACGGGAAGGCACCTCTCGTAGACCTCCCTCCTGCCGCCCACCATGACGGCCAGATCCCCAGCTTCGGCCATGCTTCCGGTTCCGCTCAGAGGGGCATCCAGAAAGGAAATACCCCGGCCGCCGAGCTCCCGGGCCAATCTTACCGATACCGCCGGGTCGGCCGTGGTGGTATCTATCAGGACAAGCTCTTCTTTGGCCCCCTCCAGGATGCCCCTCCTCCCGAAGACCACCTCTTCAACCACCTGCGAGATCGGAAGGGAGGTCAGGATAATATCGGAACTCTTTGCGACCTCAGCCGGAGAGGCGGCTACCCTTGCGCCAAGAGCCTCTATGGCCCTTGCCCTTTCTCCCAGCAGGTCGTGGCCGGTCAGCCTGAACCCTGCTCTCAGCAGATGAGAGGCTATGGGCCCTCCCATGATGCCGAGGCCGATAAAGCCGATAGATGCCTTCATACCCTTCTCCCAGAAAGTGGCCGATCTCGCATTGCCACAGAATATCCCGAAGAATTCTAAAGATTGCTGCGACCTTATTTCAAATGAAATCGCACCGGCGAGAAGTTCAGTCGGGGGCGGCGAGCCATGAATCTATTGATATTTCAAAAGCAATAGATAACAATAAAGATGTCCGTTAACTCAGCAGGGGAGAGGATCAGCCATGGATTTCAGGTTTACAGAACGTCAGGAGATGCTGAGGAGCGCGCTACGGGAGCTTGTGAAAAGGCACTGCCCCAGGGAGTACGTGAGGGAGTGCGATGAACTCAGGAAGCCCCCCTGGGAGAGCTACAAGGCCCTGGCTGATGGCGGGTGGTTCGGGCTCGGCATTCCGGAGGAGTACGGCGGCATGGGGGGCGACGCAATCGAGCTCGCCATACTTCTGGAAGAGGTGGGAAAGGGGCACCTGGACCTCGCGCTCTGGGCTTTCCGGGTTGTCTGCTATGGCGGCGTGGCAATATTAGAGGATGGCGCCGAGGAGCAGAGGAGCTTTTTTCTGCCCCAGGTGGCCAAGGGGGACTGCATCTTCTGCTTTGGCCTGACAGAACCCGAAGCCGGCTCGGATGCCGCGGCCATAACCACAACCGCCGTTGCCGATGGCGACCATTTCATCATAAACGGCCAGAAGTGCTTCACCTCCGGTTTCGACATAAGCCATTATGCGCTCTTGGCCACCCGGACGGATAAGACTGTCAAAAAGCACAAGGGCATTACCAATTTCATCGTGGATTGTAAGAGCCCGGGCATAAATTCTCAGAAGATCGAATGCCTTGGCCACCGCTCGGTGCCCACGAGCCGGCTTTACCTGGATAACGTCCGTGTCCCCCGCGAACGGATGCTGGGCGGTTTGAATGAGGGCTGGGAGGGCATACTCAAATATTTAACCTTCGAGCGCCTCTGTCTCTCGGCCGCACGCACGGGGGCCGCCGAGGCCGCGCTCGAGGATGCCGTCGAGTATGCAAAGGAGCGAAAGCAGTTCGGGCGGCCCATCGGAAGCTTCCAAGCTGTATCCCACAAACTGGCCGATATGAAGATGATGGTGGAGGTCTCAAGGATCCTCGTCTACCGTTTTGGCTGGTTGGTCAAGGAGGGCCTTTCCGGCCTCATGGAGGCGGCCATCCTAAAGCTCTATACGGCTGAGGCTTATAAGACCGTGGCGGACCTGGGCCTACAGGTTATGGGAGGCTATGGCTACGCCATGGAGTATGATATGCAGCGCCACTTCAGGGACTCCCGCCTGGGCACGATCGGAGGCGGGACCTCGGAGATCCAGCGTAACATCATCGCCAGGGTCCTGGGCCTGGGCTAGGGTGAGGGAGATTTCCCTTGACGAAGCTCCTTTGATGATGATATGAAAATCTACAATCCACAGCGTTTTGCCAGGGCAAGGAGGAAGCACCGTGGTTGAGAAAAGCGCCCTGGGAAGGGAATTTCCTCCCTTTGAGTTTCCCGTCGAGCGGGGAAAGATAAAGGAATTCGCCCGCGCCCTGGGCGAGACTAATCTCATATATTACGACCGGGATTACGCGCGAGCTCAGGGATTTCCTGACGTGATCGCCCCTCCAACCTTCACCCGGAATTTCCACCATGAAGAGCCCCAGCACGCCGAGCTTCTGAAGGAGCTGGTCATTGACAACAGGAGAGTGCTGCACGGAGAACAAGAATTTATCTACTACAAGCCCCTTGTCGCTGGGGACCTGCTTACAGGGCAGACGCGGGTTGCCGAGATAAAGGAGAGGGAGGGAAGGCGGGGCGGCACCATGACCTTCGTCATCTTGGAGACGACCTTCAAGAATGGGGCGGGCGAAGTGGTGCAGGTAGTGCGCCGGACCCTGATCGAAACGGACCAGGTTGTTAAGGACTAGGGGGCGACCGTGGGGAAGAAAGGACCTTATTTTGAGGAGCTGGAAGTTGGGTCCGAGTACATGCTTAGGGAAGGTCCCCTGACCCGCACTCATTTAGTCAAGTACGCGGGCGCGGCCGGGGATTTTAACCCCAACCACCACGACGAGATCTATGCCATCAGGTCGGGCAACGAGCGGGTCTTCGCCATGGGGATGCTTCAGGGGGGATACCTCAGCCGCATGCTCACCGACTGGCTGGGAGATGGGAGGCTCCGCCGCTATAAGATCCGCTTCACCGCAAGGGCCTGGCCCGGCGACATGGTTATCTGCAAGGGAAAGGTTACTCGGAAATTTTCCGAGGGGGGCGAGAATCTGGTGGAGTGCGAGGTTGTGGCCGAGAACCAGCACGGAGAGAGCCTCATTACCGGCACGGCAACCGCCGCGCTGCCGAAAAGATAGTCCCATTTAGGTTGGCTGACGCCCCGTCTTCTCATCCCTGAGCCATAATCCTTGGGGCAGAAAAAAAATGGATTTACCCCTTTTTGGCATTCGTGTGATCGAGCTCGGTCAGGTGATAGCCGGCACCTACGGCAACATGATCCTGGCGGACCTGGGTGCCGAGGTCATCAAAGTTGAACCACCCCGGGGAGACATGGGCAGGAGCAATGCCGTGGCTTACCTTAGGGGCGAGAGCGGCCTCTACTTAGCGCTGAATCGGAACAAGAAAAGCGTTGGTATCGACCTTAAAAAGGAGGAAGGGCTGGAGGTCTTCTACGAGCTGGTCCGCTCCTCGGACGTGGTCGCTGACAACTTCAGGCCCGGGGTCCTGGAGAGGCTTAAGGTGGACTATGAGCACCTCAAGGTTATAAACCCTCGGGTCATTTCCTGCTCTATCACGGGCTTCGGCAAGACGGGGCCCCTGAGGGACGTGCCTTCCTTTGACCTAATCCATCAAGCCTTTAGCGGCCACATGAGCATTACGGGCGAGCCCGGCCGCCCGCCTGTCAGGGCCGGAATACCTCTGGCTGACCTCACAGCCGCTACGTTCTCGGCCAAGGGCATCATGGCGGCCCTGCTTGCCCGGGAGAGGACGGGAAAGGGTCAGAGGGTTGAAATTTCCATGTTCGACGTGCAGGTCGCCATGCTCAACTATACGGCCGCCATGTACCTCAGCAACGGAGAGCTCCCAGATCCTCCCGGCTCGGCCCATGAGTACATGGTTCCCTACCAGGCCTTTAAGACCAAGGACATTTACATCGTCGTGGCCCCTCGGGAGGAAGGCTTCTGGCGGAAGATGTGCGAGGCGATGGGCCTTCCGCACCTGGTCGATGACCCGAGATTTGAGACCAACCTCAAGCGGATTGAGAACAGGGGGGAGCTGATCCCTATCCTGCAGGAAGTCTTTATCACTAAGGGGAGTGAGGAGTGGCTTCGTATCTTCAGCGAGGCGGGAGTGCCGGCTGCCCCTGTGAACACCCTTGACCGGGCTCTCGAACCCACCCGGCTCAAAGAGCGGGGGATGCTGATTGAATTTGAATATTCCGGCATAGGGCGGGTGCGGGTTGTGGGAAACCCCATCAAGCTCCCGGATAGCTCTCCCACACCTGAGAATCCTCCTCCCACGATGGGCCAGCATACAGATGAAGTCTTGGAGAAGATTCTGGGATATCCCCCAGAGCGGAGGGATAGCCTGAGAGCTGCCGGGGTCATATTCTAGGTGAGGCGGAGATGAAACCCCTGAGGAGCCTTCTGTTCACACCTGGCAACAAGCCCAAGATGATGGAGAAGGCCCCGACCTATGGCGCCGATGGCATCATCCTGGACCTGGAGGACTCGGTTCCTCTTTCTGAGAAGGAGGAAGCCAGGCCCATGGTCCGAGAGGCCCTGGAGAAGCTCAAGGGCCATAACGTCTTCGCGCGGGTGAACGGCATGGGAACTGGCCTAACCGAGGGCGACCTGGAAGCTGTGATTTCTGAGCCCCTCTCGGGGGTCATCTTGCCCAAGGCAGAATCGGCAGAAGCCGTGAGGGAACTCGATGGACTCATGGCGGGGCTGGAGCAGGAGCGAGGCCTCGAGAGGGGGCGGGTGGAGCTGATTCCTTTCATCGAGAGCGTCCGGGGTGTCCACTGGGTATATGAGATCCTCACGGCTGTGGAGCGGGTGGGGTCTGTCGCCTTCGGCAGTGCAGAGGATGGAGACCTCGTGGCCGACCTGGGCTGCATTTGGGGCCCCGAGGGTACCTCCCTTCTCTACGCCCGGTCAAAGGTTGTTCTTGAAGCCAGGGTTGCGGGAATCGATTATCCTCTCGATGGGGTTTACCTCAATCTGGCCGATGATGAGGGGCTGGTAAGGGAGACGAGGCTTGCGCGGAGCCTCGGGTACACGGGAAAGACCGTTATCCACCCCAAGCAGGTGGGTCCCGTTAACCAGATCTTTACGCCCGCCAAGGAGGAGGTGGAATATTTTAGGGAGGTGATCGAGGCCTTCGAGAAGGCCGAGGCCGAGGGTTCTGCGGCCATCTCTCTCAAGGGGAGGATGATAGATTATGCTATTGTTGCCAGAGCCAGGCGGGTGCTGGCCCTGGCCGAGGCCATTGAGGCCCTTTAAGGAAGCGGGGGCTAAGGGCCCCGGTTCTTAGGAGGATTACAGGCATGACGCTTCGCATATGGTGGCAGAGCAGTACTCCTGTCCATGAACCCCACCTCGCCAGCTACCGAAAGGCACTCACCGAACATCTGGAGTCGGTAAAGAGAGAGGACGTCGAGATTTCAATAAACGGCGTTGATCGAGGCTCCCTGGCCCTTGACTTCAACGCCACCGTCCAGCTCAACAGCTTTGCGCCGGGAGGCGTGCTCGACAAGATCCTCCGGGCCGAGCGCGAAGGCTTTGACGGGGTGGCCATAGGGTGCTTCCTGGACCCGGCCATGCAGGAGGCGAGGGAGCTGGTCAACATACCCGTCTTCGGCCTCGGCGAGACCTCCATGCACCTGGCCTGCATGCTGGGCGAGAGGTTCTCGGGCGTTGCCTTCGCCGACAAGCAGGCCCAGTACTATGACCGAAAGGCCAGAGAGTATGGGCTCGGGGGTAGGCTTGTGCCCTTCGAGAGCCTGGGGATAGACCTGGCCGAAGTTCAGAAAGGTTTCGAGGACCCTGAGGTCATCCGCCGCCCCTTCATCGAGGCCTGTCACCGGGCCATCGAGAAGGGGGCGGAGGTGATACTGCCCGCCTGTGCCTGCGTGAACGCCATCGTTTACAGGGAGGGCTTAACCGAGATAGAGGGCGTCATGGTGCTGGACATCAACGCTCTTCTTCTCAAGATAGCCGAGGCCATGGCGGACCTTTACAAGCAGACGGGTGCCGTCAGGAGCCGCCGGCTCCTTTTTGCCTCCCCGCCCGCGGTTCTGCTGGAAGATCTCGCGGCCACCTACAGGCTGGGGGGCGAGCGGGCCGGAGTTGCCCGAGGCGCCTGAGGGTAAGGGATTGCTTTTCAGATGGAAGGAGGTGGTCAATGGGGTGAAGCTGAGGTGATGGGGCCTGAGAAAATCTCAGATTCCGAACCAGAGTGTGGCTAAATGTAGGGGGAGGGTTAGTTATGAGTAGGCGAATAGCCGTTATGATCACTGCGTTATTCTTTGCGGCATCGCTTCTTGGGTTTGCCGCCCTCCCGGGCGCTCAAGCCCAGGAGATAACCCGCATCACCGTGGGAGGAAGCGGCCCCGGCGCTACTGCCTACATCCTGGCGGGGGGTCTCGCCGAGCTCATCAACACGAAGATCAACCACCCCAAGTTGCGCATAACCGCCCAGACCACACGGGGTTTTGTCGAGAACCAGAGGCTAGTTGATAGCGGCCAGATGGACATGGGCATGAGTTCCGCGCCTCTTCTCTATGCCCACGAAAGGGGACAGGCGCCCTTCAAGGAGAAGGCTAAGAACATCCGCGTGGGCATTCCTGTGGGCACCTCCGCCCACCAGTGGGCGACCTTCGCCGGGACCGGCATCAAGACCATTTATGACCTTGCCGGAAAGCGGGTCAGCATCGGGCCCAGGGGCAGCTCGACCGCCGTTCAGTCGGAGCGTACACTCAGAGAGTATGGCGTCTGGGATAAGGTCAAGGTGAACCGGCTGAGGTGGGATGAGGCCGCACGTGCGCTTCAGGACGGCAAGCTCGACGCCTATGGGGTCACCTCGACCCTGCCCACCCCATCGGTCGTGGAGACCGCGGCCCAGGGCGAGCTATATCTCATCCCCATTGAGAAGGACAAACTTGATTCTCTGAAAAAGAAGTTCCCGGGCTACTCCTCCTTCACGCTCAAGGCCGGCACCTACCAGGGGCAGAAGGGGGACGTCCTTTGCCTGGGCTATAACTTCTACCTCATAGCCAATAAGGATGTGCCAGATTGGGTGATCTACGACATCAACTCGGCTCTGCTTGACCCCAAATGGCAGCCCTTCCTTTTGAGCCTGCCCACAAAGGGTTACGCAGCCCTTGAATTCGCCCCCGACTTTGAGATGCTCTCCCTCATTGGCATGCCTATTCACCCGGGTAATGCCAAGTACTGGAAGGAGAAGGGGGTGGAGATCCCGGCGAACATCATGCCCTGAAGGGGCTATCTCTTTGAGAGGAAGGCGGGTGGGTCACCCCGCCCGCCTTCCACATGATCAGGGGTGATAGCATGGCCGAGAGGGGTAAGGCTTCCCCAATCAAAATAGGCTTCCGGTGGCTCATGGGGGCGGATATGCCGGGGGAGCGTCAGCTCAGCGGGAAGACCTCCAAGGTCTTCTCCGTCATTGCGGCGACCTTCTCCCTCTTCTACATCTACTCGGCCGTTGCCATCGTCCCCTTCTTCATATTCCTGAGCATGTACATCCTCTTCACGGGAGTTCTTGTCTTCCTGCTCTATCCCGCCACAAAGAAGTCGCCCAAAGGGCGCGTCACCTGGGTGGACCTCATCTTCATCGGCCTGTCGGTCGCCACCATTGCCTATTTCATATTTGCCTATGAGGCCATGGAGGAGCGGATGGGGTACGTAACGGCGCCCGACCTCATCTTCGGCCTCATCTCCATCCTCATCTCCCTTGAGATCTGCCGTCGGGTTCTGGGGCCAATGCTGCCCACCCTGGGCCTCCTCTTCCTGCTCTATTGCTATTTGGGCCCCTACTTCCCGGGTGAGCTGCAGCATAAGGGCTTCTGGATCTCGCGGATCGTTTCTTATAATTACAGCGAGA
Source organism: uncultured bacterium (assembly GCA_964575845.1). Taxonomy (GTDB): domain Bacteria; phylum UBA8248; class UBA8248; order UBA8248; family CAZNSX01; genus CAZNSX01. Next base: position 478,968 of record CAZNSX010000002.1, read on the forward strand.
GCGGCATCTTCGGCGTGGTGTGTCGGGTGTACGCTACCTTCGTGCTTCTCTTCATCATCTACGGGGCCTTCCTCCAGAAGTCGAAGGTGGGTGATTTCTTCATCGACCTGGCCTTCTCCCTGGTCGGCCGCACCACTGGCGGTGCGGCGAAAGCCTCGGTGCTCTCAAGCGGCATGGTGGGCACGGTGCTGGGAAGCGGCGCGGCCAACATCGTCATTACCGGAAGCTTCACAATCCCCCTGATGAAGCGGGGCGGCTATCGTCCCGCCTTTGCCTCGGCCACAGAGGCCGTGGCCTCGCTGGGGGGCATGCTCATGCCTCCGGTGATGGGTGCGGCGGCCTTCGTGTTGGCCGCCTTCACGAACACCTCTTACCTGACAGTTTGCGCGGTTTCAGTGGTGCCGGCTATCCTCTACTATATCTCCCTCTATTTTGCCGTGCACTTCGAGGCCTGCAAGATGGGCATCAGGGGGCTGCCGAAGGAGGAGCTCCCCGATTTCTGGAAAACCTTCAAGCGGGGGTGGCACCTGCTGATCCCTCTCATGGTTCTGGTGGCGCTCCTCATAGCGCGCTACTCCCCTTACCTGGCGGCATTCTGGTCCATAATCGCCTGTCTGGGCGTGGCCTCAATAAAGAAGGAAACCCGGCTCTACCCGCGCGATATCTGGGACGCCCTGGTAATGGGGGCCAGGAACTCCCTCATCGTCGGCTGCACGGCGGGCGTAATGGGCGTCGTCCTCTCGGGAGTCCTCCTCCCTGGGCTCGCCCTCAAGTTCTCCTCCCTTGTGCTCTCCTACTCTTACGGACTTCTTCCCATGGCAATCATCATGGTCATCATTGCCTCCTACGTGCTGGGCATGGGGATGACCATTACGGCCTCCTACATCGTGCTCTCCATACTGGCCGCACCGGCGCTCATGGAATTCGGCATGCCCATACTTATGGCTCACCTGATAATCCTCTGGTACAGCCAGGACGCCACCATAACGCCTCCCTTCTGCCTCTCGGCGTTCATAGCGGCGGGAATTGGCGGCGCCGACCCGATGCGCACGGGCTTCATCTCGCTCAGGCTCGCTAAGGCCCTCTATATCATTCCCTTCCTCTTCGTATATACCCCTCTTCTTATGCTGAGCGGGACCTGGCCGGAGATAATCGCCACCTGGCTGAGTTGCGCCCTGGGCCTCGTGTGTGCCACCTCTGTGCTGGAGCTCTACCTCTTCCGCCGCACGACCCTCTTTGAGACAATTTGTCTCGGGATTGCGGCTTTCATCCTCTTCATCCCCAGCTACTGGTATGACCTGCTGGGCTTGGCCATCTTCGGCTCGGTGGTACTCATGCAGCGCGCCTATTGGCGGGAACCGGCCCTGGCGAGGGAGGCCGTGGAGGGCTCGGCTGACCCCCCCGGGCCTTCTAATTGAGTCCCTCTGTCTGCTTGGTAACTTGGGGCCGGTCTGGCCATGGTTAGGAGCGCTGCTGGGGTGAACCTGAGGGCTGCTTAAGCCTTACGCCTCTCTGCTGTTTGCCTTTCATCAACTTCAAGCGGGCTGTCTCTTATTATTACGCCGTAATCTCTCTCGGCATCCTCTATGGAAATATATTCCTTTCGCACATCCTCAAGCACTCGTGATGGCTCGCGCCTCAAGGGGTCTCCGTATCCACCGCCTCCGGGGGATTCCAGCAGGATGGCTTCTCCGGCCTCCAGGCGAACTCCGCTCGCTTTTGTCAAATGAGGTGGGACGAGAGGGCCTGATTTTTTCAGGAATGTGACCTTGTTCTTTTTGGCTTCTCTCCCGCCCAGGATACCGAAGGGCGCAAAGCGGCCCCTATCGCCCATGACGCTCACCTCGGCTTCGCCCCGGAGGATCTCAACCTCATACACACTGCCGAACCCACCCCGCCTCCACCCGGGACCGGCGGAGTTCTCCCGCAGCGCGAAACGCCTGAAGAGCAATGGATAGCGATGCTCTATGACCTCTATGGGCAGCGTTTTTGCCACGCTGCTCAGGGTGGACCCGTGGGTCAGCCCATCGTGGGCGCTCCCGCCGCCATAGCCGCCGCCCAGGAAGGTGTAGATCACCCACCTTCCCTCTTCCCGGTGGACACCGCTCACCGTCAGGTTATTGCTTGTGGAGAAGGCGGCCGCGAAGACCCTTTCGGGGATGGCGGCGCTAAGGGCCCCGAAGACGACATCGTTTACCCGGTGAGTCGTCTCCACAAAGCCGCAGCAGGGGCTTGGCGGCTTCGCGTTCAGAAAGCATCCCTTGGGTATGTGGAACCGAATGGGAGCAAAACACCCTGAGTTGATGGGCACTTCCGGGAAGAGGTGCTTGATGGCAACGTAGCAGGCCGTTTTGGTACAACCGGCTGCTATGTTCAGGGGGCCTCTGCACGCGGGGGAGGTGCCGCTGAAATCGAGAAACAGCTCATCTCCTTCCACCTTGATCTTGAGCGCCATCTTGAGTGGTTCGTTATCGATCCCGTCGCTATCCATATAGTCCACGCAGCTATACTCGCCATCGGGTATGGCCGTGATGTGGTCCCGCATAAGGCCTTCGGAGTATCTCTTGAGGGCCTTTATGCACTTTTCGACGACCTCGGCTCCGTACTTATCCAGGATCCCATCCAACCTCTCCCCGCCCACGTGAAGGGCGTTTACCTGGGCCATCATATCTCCATACACTTCCCCGGGCAGGCGAAGGTTGGCCATTATGAGGTCGAAAAGGGAGCGGTCGAGCTTCTCCCCGCTGAAGAGCTTGACCGGGGGAATTCTTATGCCCTCCTGGTAGTATTCCGTGGCATCTATGACGTATCCTCCCGGGTTTCTTCCCCCGATGTCGATCCAGTGGCCGGTGTTGGCCAGATAGGCAAAATGCTTTCCGCGATGAAAATAGGGGGCGATGAGTTTGACGTCCATCAGGTGGGTGCCGCCGACGTAGGGGTCGTTCACTATGAAGATGTCGCCGGGTGCCATCTCTTCTCCAGGCACACGGTTGACGAGAGCCTGCACAGTGAACTGCATGGCCCCCACGAAGTTCGGGAGCCCCTCCTCACCCTGCACTATCACTTCCCCCGTTGCGGGGTGATAGATGCCACTGGCCCGGTCCTGACCCTCGCTGATCACCGGGGAGAAGGCGGAACGCATCAGGGTGGAGTCCATCTCTGCGGCCACTCGCTCGAGCGCGCCCCTGAGGACAGCAAGTGTCGTGGGATCCAAGCTCACTCGGTCACCCTGAGAATGAGATTGCCGAATCGGTCGGTGAAGAGTTCGGCGGAGGGTGTCAGAAGCACAGTCGTGTCCGGCTGCTCGATGAGCGCGGGCCCAAGGATTTTCACCCCGGCGGGAAGCCCTTCCCTCTGGTAGATGGGGGTGCTTACGAACTCACCATCAAAATAAACGGGGCGCTCACTGAGGAGTGCCTCATCCAGTGATGTTCCGGCTGGAGCGGAAAGGACATCTGTTTTCGGCCTGCTCCCGATGACGGTGGTCCGGAGATTCACAAGGAATATGGGAGTTCCCTCCAGGACTCTGCCGTACCGGCGGCGGTAGGATTCCTCGAATGAGGCTCGCATCGTGCCCGGCGTTAAGGTCCCTCCACCCAGCGAAACGCGGATGGGATGCGTTTGGCTCTTGTAAGCCATGTCCGCCTCAAAGGCGGTGTGAAGGGAAACGGTGGGAATTTTCTCCTCCTCTATGAGTCTTTTCCCTTGTTCTTCTTGGTTTTTGAGAATTTCCTCTACCCTTCTGCACTCAAGGGCATCGAGCAGCTGGTTCACCGTCTGCACGAAGTCATGCTGGACGTCAGCCAGCACACATCCCATGGCTGAGGTGATGCCAGGATAGGGCGGGATGAGGGCGCAATCGATGCGAAGCTCCCTGATCAAGGAGAGGGCGTGCAGGGGACCTGCACCACCGAATGCGAGCAGGCCGAATTCCCTGGGGTCATGACCCCTCTCTATGGTGGCCAGCCGTATGCTTCCCGCCATCTTATCATCGACAACTCTCACGATCCCCATGGCCGCCTCCTCGATGCTGAGACCGAGGGGCCGGGCGACCCGCTCTTCGATGGCTCTTCGGGCCAGGTCGACCTTGAGCTCTCCTACTTCCCCGATGGGCCTGCTGGGGTTGATCCGTCCGAGCACCAGGTTTGCGTCCGTGACGGTGGGTTCCTCACCGCCCTTTCCGTAACAGGCGGGACCGGGGTCGGCGCCCGCGCTCTGGGGCCCCACCTGAAGCATCCCTCCCCGGTCAACGTGGGCGATGCTCCCCCCCCCGGCACCGATGGCGTTGATATCGACCATCGAGGAGCGGATGGGGAGCCCGTAGTCGAGCTGCTTCTCCACGGCCAGGCCGGGCCTCCCCCCGAGGATCAGGCTCACATCGAAGCTCGTTCCCCCCATGTCGCAGGAGATGGCGTTCCGGAGGCCCGCCTGCTGCGCTATGTGGGAAGCGGCGATGGCCCCGGCTGCGGGGCCGGAGAGGACCGTCCTTATGGCCAGGCGCTCCGCCACGCGCTGGGACATGATGCCGCCGTTCGATTGGATCAGGAGCACGTCCCTTCCATAGCCAGCATGACTCAGCCGTCCGGCGAGGGAGCGCAGATAGCCCCCGATCACCGGCCGGATATAGGCCGTTGCCACAGCCGTGCTGGTCCGCTCGAATTCCCTGAACTCGGGCAGAACCTCCGAAGAGATGACGATGTGGTCATTGGGCCAGACCCGCCTGAGGGCTTTCAGCGCTTTCTCCTCGTTGCCGGGATTGGCAAAGGAGTGCAAGAAGGCCACCGCCACCGCCTCCACCCCGGCACCGAGTAGCCTCCGGGCCGTCGCCTCCACTTGACTCTCATCCACTTCCTTGAGCACGTTGCCCTCGGCATCGGTTCGCTCATCGACCTCCAACCGAAGGTTCCTGGGAACGAGGGGCTCGAATTCTCCCACTAGCCCGTAGGTGCGATGGCGGTCGCGGCGTCTCAACTCCAGGACATCCCTGAAGCCCCTGGTCGTTATGAGGCCCACGCGGGCGCCCTTTCTCTCCAATATGGCGTTGGTGGATACCGTGGTCCCGTGGATGAGCGCGAGCGTCTCAGAGAAAGCCACACCCGCAGCTCCTGCGGCGCGGATGAGCCCCAGCGATTGGTCCTCCGGCGTCGTGGCAACCTTGGCGACGCGGCTCGTGCCTGAGCTCTCCTCCACGGCGATGGCGTCGGTGAAAGTTCCGCCGGTATCGACACCCAAAAGGTATCGCATAGGCATGGGCCTCTTCTAGCCGATGATGGTGCCGCCGTTCACATCCAAAATCACGCCGGTGACCCACCCGGCCTCCTCCGAGACCAGGTATCTTATGGCCTCGGCCACATCCTTCGGCTCTCCGAGTCGGGGTATGGCGGCATCTGCGGTCAGGCGCTCCAGGGTTTCAGGGGGAAGGTTTCGATTGAGCTCTGTGATGACGGTTCCGGGAGCGATGGCGTTGGCCGTGATGCCGCACTCACCGTAGCGCTTTGCGACGCTTCTTGTGAAACCCATTATCCCGGCCTTCGAAGCGGAGTATGCGACGCTCACCTGGGCACGTCCGTAGCGGCCCGCAATTGAAGCGATGCTGACGATGCGCCCGTACTTCTGCTTCATCATATGAGGCAGCACGGCTCTCGTGCAGAGATAGACGCTCTTCAGATTAACCGACAACACCCGGTCCCATTCCTCCTCCTCAAGCTCCTCCAGGGGCGTGAGGCTTATCACGCCGGCCACGTTGACGAGGATGTCAACCCTGCCGTATTTGCCCATCACCTCTTGCATCATCGGCTCGACGCTCTCCTTCTTTGAAACATCGACGGTCACGGAGAGCGCGTCGCTTCCCATCTCACGCAGTCTGCCTGCGACCCTTTCGGCATTTTCCCCGATTATGTCGGCCACCACCACATCGGCACCGTCACGGGCGAGGGTCTCCGCCGTGCACTCGCCTATCCCTCGGCCGGAACCGGTGATCAGGGCGACCCTGCCTTTGAGTCCATTTTCTGCAACCATTTTTTCCCCCTTATCGAAAGCATCATAAGGCTCGGATTTGATTATGATCCGGTGGGAAAGAAGCCGCGCGCGTGCCGGCGACCCGAGAATTCAGCCCACGAGATCCGGCCGCAGCTTTTCGATCGCGGGCCTGATTTCCCGGAGCGCGGCCCGGAAAGCCTTAACGGCTTCTTGCACCTCCTCTTCCCCCATGGGCGTCATGATGTTGAAGAAGCCGCGGCGCGCCGTGAAGATACCGCGATTTATCAACCCGAGGTGCATGTGGGGCAGAAAGCGCTTCTCGCACTGCATGCTGGCCCTAAAATCTTTAGGTGTATGAGGGGAGAAGTGAAGGTTAAGGGATGAGCCCACGCGCGATACACCGCCGAGAACGCCAATTTCGTCGAAGGCTTCAATTAGTCCCCTCTGGAGCCTCTCGCCCAGGCGGTTCAAGCGGTCGAACACAGATGGGGTGAGTTCCCGCAGCGTGGCTATCCCGGCGGCCATGATTGCGGCGTTTCCATTGAAAGTGCCGGCATGAATCACGTGGCCGGGTTCTTCGGGGGAGTAAACCTTCATCACGTCTTCCCTGCCGCCGAAAGCTCCCACAGGAAACCCACCCCCTATCATCTTGCCGAAGGCGGTGAGGTCGGGGATAACCCCATAGTACCCTTGAGCGCCACCTGGCCCCAATCTGAAGCTCTGTACCTCGTCGAAGATAAGGAGAACGTGCCTTTGCTGAGTTATACGCCGGAGGTGTTGCAAATAGCCGTCGGCCGGCGGGATGACACCCGCCCTTGCCATGTATGGCTCGACGATGAGCGCCGCGAGGGATTCGCCGTGCGCTCTCGCGACGCGCCCGGCCGCCTCAAAATCGTTGAAGGGAACGAGCAACACATCCTTTGAGACGCTCTGGGGAATTGACGGGTCGGGGAGGCGGATGAAAGTCTTCGGGTCCAAGTTAAACCCGAGGTTGAACCAGTCGTAACCGCCGTGGTAGGCGCCTTCCACTACGACGACTTTTTCCCTCCCCGTGAAGGCCCGTGCGGCTTTGATTGCATAGAGGTTGGCCTCAGTGCCCGAGTTGCAGAAGCGCAACTTCTCAAGGGAGGGGTAGCGCTTACAGATCATGCCCGCCAGCTCGATGACGTTCTCCGTGCAAGCCCCTGGCGAGACCACCGCTTTCAACTGGCGCTCGACGGCCTCGTTGACCTTCGGGTGATTGTGGCCCAGGATCATGGAGGTGTAATTTCCGAGAAAGTCCACGAGCACGTTGCCGTCCACATCATGCAGGCGGCAGCCATCGGCGCGCTCGATATAGAGGGGGTGGGGAGAGAAGTAGGTCGTTGACCTGGTGTTTCCGCCCGGCAGAAATTCTCTTGCCCTTGCGTGCAGTTCAGCGGAGCGTTTCGTCCTGCGGCGATAAGCCTCCTCTATGGGCTCTAAGAAGCGCATGAGGAGCTCATTATCGTTCATTATCGGCTCCTCCCGAATCGGACTAGAAATTCCTGCGCCGAGGCTTCGGCCATACGGTTTCGCTCGGGGCTGAAACAGCGTTTTCAGGGAGAGCTATTCAATATTAAAGCCGCCCCTTCACCCAGTCAAGGCGGTCCGGCGAGTAGAGGAATTGTTAGAAAGTCCATTCCGGCGTCAACCGGAAAGAAGGGTCCTGCCCCTATACTCTGTTCCTCTCTATGAATTTCTGGTATAGGGAGCCAAGCTCCTCAGCCCTTTCATCACATTCCGCTAACTTCATTTCGGTACAATCATACCCCAGAAGCTCTTTCATAATGCCAGAGGACTTTTTGGTGAAGATGACGGTGCCATCTTCCCCTATCTCCTCGATGCCCTCGAACTTCTCGCCCTCTTGATTGATCTTGATAGCCTCCTCAGGGGTTATCTCTTCGGGAAGGAGCAATTCAGCTCCTTCGCCCCCAAGGCTTATCGTATAGCCACCGGAGAGACCGTTCGGCCCGGGAGAGAGCATCGGTTGCTTGCGATCGTTCAAGATCGCCAGCAGATGCTTCACGACAGAGGCTGCCGTCAGGGGATGGGTGGCGGCGCCGGAGAGCCTACCCGCCCTCCTCGGGACCTCGGCCAGGATTTCCTCCGGCGGGAGCTCTTTGGTTATGTCCCGGTCTCCGAGCATAATTTTTAGAAAGTAGGGCGCTCCCCCCGTGTTTCCGAACCTAGCGGCGTAATAGGTGGCGAAATGGTGTCCGAACATGTAGATGAAGAGGTCCCCATAGGGGATGCCAAGCCTCTCGGCCACGGCTTTCCTCATGCAGGCCCCCAGGTTATCTATATTCCCTATTCCGGTCGTGGGTGCCAGACCCACTCGGCCCAGCACCGGATTCACCGCATCGGGAAATGCGGCATTTAGGACGTGGGTCCTTATCCCCGACTGCTTCACCGCCTGCATGAGCTTCCTGGCCGGGGCGAGGTGCATGGGAAGCCAGGGGCCATATCTCGCCTCATCAAGCTTGGCGTAGAGTTCCTTTGGGATGGTTGTTATGACCCACCATGACATGAGCGTGACTGAGTTGTAGATGATGTCGGGAGCCAGCTCCCTCAGGATCTTTGCCGTGCCACCCACGTCATTCACGTCTATCCGTCTGAATTCGACCTTGGGGAAATAGCCCAGCTGGAAAGCCCCCATGATGACACCGTTGACCTTTCTCTTTGCATGGTCCTCGTTGATGTCGGCGGCGATTATCCTGCACATGCCAGGAATCCGGACGAGCTGCTCGAGCACATGTCCTCCGAGATCCCCGAGGCCCACAATCATGATCTTCCTCTCAGGCATGACGGTTCCTCCATGAAGAGCTGTCCATTTTCCCGTGAACGAATTCCTGCCCTCTCCGAGAGGGAAGTTCAGCCTCTATTAACTCTTCCCCAGGGCCTCTCCGCGGTCAAAGAGCCAGGATATCGGGCCGCGGCGTTGGCGGAGCTCTCTTCTGAGCTTCTCTGTGGCAGCCAAACTCACGCTTTGATCCTCCGCGTCCATGACGACTCCGTATTCCTCCCTGGCGGCGCTCGGAGATATCTTTCGGTCGAGGATGTCCGAGCGAACCTCCTCGGGCGGCCTCTCGAACGGGTCTCCCCAGCCGCCGCCACCGGCAGTGAAAACATGCAGCGTTTCCCCCTCATCCAGGGTGAACACTCGTTTCGAGGGTATCTCTTCCCCCGCGCCGCTAAGCCGCCGCAGGAGACTCCTGCTCTTGCGGGCCGGTCGCCCCCCCCGGAGGCCCCAAGGCGCGGTAAAGAAGCGCTCGCCGCGGTGGGAGATTACCACCTGGCCGCGCAGGGCCTGGAAGACCTTCTCGTAACCGAGCCCCCCCCGGTATCTACCCGCTCCGCATGAATCGGCCCAGAGATTATTCTTGAGTATGCGGATGGGATAGTCCATCTCCAGGGCCTCGACCGGAATGTTCATGCAGTTATTGACATCGGTGTCAACCACGTCGATGCCGTTCTTACCCGGCCTGGCACCGAGCCCGCCTCCCCCCAGCTCGCTCGTCACATAAGCCCTCCCGGTGCGAGGGTCTATGCCACCGAGCGAAAGGACGAGCAGCTGCCCGGTAGAGGCCGCGGGGAAGCGCCCCGGCGCGGCCTCCACGAGGGCGCCCATGAGCGCGTCGACGCAGCGCTTCACGGTCGCGGTCCGGGCGTTCACCGCGGCGGGCGGATCGGGATTGAGTATGGAGCCCCTGGGGAGAGTGACCGAGATGGGTCGGTAGCAGCCGGCGTTATTCGGAATGGCGGGGTCGGTGATGGCGCGGACCACGTAATAAACGGCCGAGAGGGTGGAGGAGGGGACCGAGTTGAGGGGACCCTTGACCTGAGGGCTTGTGCCGCTGAAGTCGACAAGAAAATCCGACCCCCGAACGGTAACGGCCGCCCGGATGACTATGCGCACCTCGAGGTCGATGCCGTCGTTATCGAGATAGTCCTCGAAGACATAAGTCCCATCCGGAAGGGAGCTTATCTCCTTGCGCGTCATCGCCTCGGAGCGGTCGAGAAGCTCTCTGACGGCCCCCCGGATGACTTCCACGCCCCAGGTTTCGACAAGCTCCAGGAAGCGATTGCGCCCGACGCTCGCCGCCGCCAACTCCGCCCTCACATCGCCCATGACTATTTCGGGAATGCGCACGTTGTGCCGAAGGAGCTCGACGATGGTCTCGTTTATCTTTCCCCCCTCGTAGAGCTTGAGGGGCGGGATGCGAAGCCCCTCCTGGTAGACCTCCGTCGCATCAGTGGGAACGCTTCCGGGTGTCTTGCCGCCCATCTCCTGAAGATGAGCAAGGGAGCAGCTCAGGGCTACCGTCTCCCCTCCGGTCCTCACCGGCATCACCAGGATCAGGTCGGGGAGGTGCGTGCCGCCCTCGTAGGGGTCGTTCAGCACCACGATGTCTCCCTCACCGAGGGACTGTGGAGGGAAGAGCTCCACGACCCTCTTCACGGCGGGTATCATGGTCCCCAAGTGGATGGGGTGGGCTGTGGCCTGCGAGATGGTCTCTCCTTCTGGTGTAAAAAGAGCGGCCGAGGCATCATAGCCTTCCTTGACGATGGTGGAGTAGGAGCTCTTGAGCAGGGTAAGCTGCATCTCATCGGCTATGACATCGAACCTGTTCCGCAACACCTCGAGGGTTATCGGGTCGATGCTCATCTTTTAGCCCAATCGAGTAATGAGTATATTCCCGGCTTCATCCACCATGCACCGCTGGCCCGGATAGATGACGGTCGTTGTGTCCGGCTGTTCGATGATGGCCGGTCCCTCCGCCTCCCAGCCTTGCGGAAGTTCATCCCTCTCATAAAAGGGGGTCTCAAGGTACTCACCTTTCTCCAGAAAGTGGGCGAGCCGCGTCCCCTTTGGCTTCGGCCTTCCTCGTGAGCGGGCCTCAAGAGTGCCGGATGGTTTTGGCAAAGGGTATATGTGGACCGTCCTGAGATTCACAAACTCGACTCGCTCTCTTGGGTCGCTGTGCCCGTAGACCTGCGCGTGCCTGCGGTGGAAGGCTTCGACTATCCGGGCCACCCCGCCGTCCTCCTGGCCCTCGGGAACTGGAACCTCAAGCTCGTAAGACTGGCCCACATACCGCAAGTCTGCGTAGCGCTGGATGCGGACGCGGCTTAGGGGCACATCGTCCCGCCGCATCTTCTCACGCCCCAGGGTGTCCAGACCCTCGTATGCGGCCACTAGGTCACCCTCCCCGAGGTCGCCAGCCTTCGTGGCGAAAGTGCGGGCTTGGTCGTGCTCAATATTGGCCACCATGAGGCCGAAGGCCGAGAGCACGCCGGGAATGCGCGGCACGATGAGAGTGGGCAAAGAAAGCTCTGTCATCAGCGCCCCGCCATGGACGGGTCCCGCGCCTCCGAGCGCCAGCAGGGCAAATTCGCGGGGGTCGTACCCCTGCTGGACCGTCACCAGGCGGATCTGGTCGGCCATGCGGGCGTTGACGATCCGGTGGATTCCCGCAGCCGCGCGGGTGCTCTCCATGCCGAGGGGCCGAGCTACCGTCTCGACCGCCCGGCTGGCGGCCTCCGGGTCGAGGGGAAGTCCGCCGCCTGCGAAATAGCCGGGATTCAGGTATCCCAGGACCACTGAGGCGTCCGTAACCGTCGGTGACTCCCCTCCCAGCCCGTAGCATGCGGGGCCGGGCCGGGCGCCCGCGCTTCTGGGGCCGACTCTGAGGCCCCCTCCCTCATCCAGCCAGGCGATGGAGCCGCCTCCGGCGCCTATGCTCTTTACATCCACCATCGGGACCCGCAGCGGGTATGTATCGAGCCGGCTCTCGCCCGAGACGCGCGGAGCCCCGCCCCTAACCAGGGCTACATCGGTACTCGTCCCGCCCATGTCCATGGTGATCAGGTCTTCATAGCCGGAGAGGCCACCGGCGAAAGAGCCGCCTATGACGCCCGCCGCTGGCCCGGAGAGCACTGTCAGGACCGGCTTTTCGGCTGCGGCCCCGAAGGAGGTGAGTCCGCCCCGCGATTGCATGATGTGACAGGTGGTCCGGGGGCAGAGCTCTCTCACGGCCTGCTCAAGGCGCTGCATGTAATCCTCGATGACAGGTCTTAGGTAGGCGTCGAAGGTGGTGGTGCAGAGCCGCTCGTATTCCCTGAATTTAGGGTCGACCTCTGAAGAAATTGAGACGCGGACCTCCGGGCACACCTCCCGGATGAGCTCACGGGTGCGCCGCTCGTGCTCCGGGTTAAGGAAGGAGAAAAGGTAGCAGACGGATGCGGCCTCCATCCCGAAGCGCTCCCGAAGGTGTCTGGCCGCCTCCCGCACTTGCTCCTCATCCAAGGGCGTTACCACGTCACCCTCGGAGCCGATGCGCTCGGTGATACCGACCCTGAGACGGCGGGGGGAGAGAAAGTCGGGAGTCTCGGCGTCCATGAAGAGGTCGTACATGCGGTGACGGCGCTGGCGCCCGATCTCGAGGGTATCCTCGAAGCCCGCCGTCATGAAGACGGCCGTGACGGCACCCCGGCGCTCGATAATGGCATTAGTGGCGGCGGTGGTGCCGTGTATGAATCGGGCGAGCGCCCCCGGGCTGGCCCCCGCCTTATCGAGCACCTCCTGGAGCCCCCGCCGAACGCCCTTTACCAGGTCTTCTGGGGTTGAGGGAATCTTCGCGGTGCAGAGGACCTTCCCTTGCTCGCAGCAGACCAGGTCGGTGAAAGTTCCCCCGATGTCGCAGCCGATCTCTAGCAATTTATCTGAGAAGGGTATGAGGTCCGACCTATATAGCTGGGATTCCTCTTAAAAGGCAAGAATCATCCTGAACCTTAAAATGTCCTGCACCCCGCTAGCTCGGTTGTCATGGGGCAAGCTATAGGTCCCAGCTCTCGGTCCCACCCGCCAGTATCCAGCGGAAGTATACACCTTTCGGTGTGAGATTACCTGGGGCCTTCACATTAATTCTCCGTTTTTGCCGAAGGGACATCAGGAGGTGCCGTGGCGCTGAAGACTCCCCGCGCATCCGGCTAGCGCCAAAGAGGAGGGAGCCCCCACTTGCTACCCGGCCCCCTCCCCCGGAGGCCGGAATACGCTCATAGAATGAGCAAAAAGGCCAACTTTCTCTCCTCCCGCATGCAGATGGCGATTCTTAAGAATTTTACTAGAACGGGAATTCTTCCTGAGAGACATTGTTACCGAGTTGATCGGAGCGGGAACCGCCATCTCAATCGAAACCGTCCGCAATCTAGCTCTTCTGCCCCGGTATGGCGGTCGGAGGTGACTATAAAGAAGAGCAACCTATTATGCGAGCGTGCTGGATGGACAACCGGGGCTCTGCCAGAGGGGGGTCTCTCCCCCATAGGGGATAACCCCCATAGTTCGTAAGGGCAAGAGCTACCCTGACGGGTAGACTCATTGGAGGATGATGACAGATGTTTCCAGACCTGACCCTCGAAATGTGGAACACCCCAATCGTGGCCTTTCCTTTCTGGGCCGAGCAAGCAGTACTCGCTTTCATCGCTGTCGGGGCGGGAATATTGTTCGGCTATGCCCTTGGAGGCAGGGAGCGGGCTCAGGAAGTTGAGAGGAAAGTGAGGGAACAAGAGGTCGCGCATCGTCGCGCTGCCTGAGACGGAAGAAAGTATCCTCCGCTCTCTCCAGCAACTACAGGGTGGTGTGGCGTCCTTCGAAGGGCGTACTCCTCGAGCGGATGCTCGCCTCCTCTTCCCTGCGGGAAGAGGGTGGTCCTCAGGGAGCGGCGGGAAATGCATTAGAGGGGGCTCCTGTGAGCCCCCTCTAATTCCGGTACGGGGAGAGAGAGAAGCTGAGGTTGCGTCTTTCGCGGGGGTCGTCGTCCTGATGGCTTCTTAAAGGGTTTTCGCCGAGGGCTCAGGGACTGGGATTTCCCGCGCTATTCTCTCGGCCCCTTCTACCATCTCCCTTATCACAGTCTCTACGGGCAGGATCTCCCGAATGAGGCTTGCTGCCTGCCCCGCCACCGGCGAGCCGTTATCGAAGTCTGCGTCCCGGAGGGAGGCCTTAGTGCGGCCCGCGCCCACGATCTCATGGAAGTCATCGGGGGAGATCTCCTTGCCCTCTGCGCGGAGGAGCACTTCGGCCAATTTCTTGCGAACGACCTCGCCTAAGTCGCCCACTTCATGGCCAAGGACGTGGCGATAGAGGAACAGGAGAGCGGAAAGGGCATGGTTCTGCGTCGAGGCGCTGACCCTACTGTTTGGCGCAGGTGCTTAGATTCGTCAAGGAGATGGGGCTCTTCCTTGACTTAAAGAGTTTTTAGCCCTATATTAATTTTGGACCGCTTGGATCCTAAAGCCTGGGACTGAGACGGGACATAGGAGGGGCAGCCTCACCGACGAGGCCAAACCCGGCCCCGGAGCTGTGTTCCGGGGTTTTTTCTTTGGTGGAGGCTGGAGGATTGAGCAGATGGACCGTTGCAAGGTCACCGTAGATAAGATCTTAAAGCGCAAGAGGGGTCCCAAGATCTGCGCCCTTACGGCTTACACCTACTCAATGGCCCGCGTGGCTGATAGGGCGGAAATTGATATCCTTCTCGTGGGAGACTCCCTCGCCATGGTGGAGCTGGGCCTGAAGAATACCCTGAACGTGGGGATTGAAGAGATGCTGCATCACACCCGAGCCGTGGCACGGGCAGAGCCCAATGCGCTCCTCGTGGTCGATATGCCCTTCATGTCCTACGGGGTTTCTCGGGAGGAAACGGTGCGCAATGCCGGCCGCCTCATCAAGGAGGGGGGGGCCGAGGCCGTAAAGCTCGAAGGGGGCCTCAGGGTCAAGGATGAGATAGCCAGCCTTGTGGACAGAGAGATCCCCGTCATGGGACACGTGGGGCTCACCCCTCAGAGCATTCATCGCATGGGCGGCTATAAGGTGCAGGGGAAGGGGGAGAAAGGGGCCGAAGAAGTTCTGCGGGACGCTCTGGCAGCCCAAGAAGCGGGTGCCTTTTCGGTGGTCCTGGAAAGCATACCGGCATCTCTGGCGGAAAAGATAACGGCTGAGCTGCGAGTCCCGACAATTGGTATCGGGGCCGGGTCCGGCTGCGATGGCCAGGTGCTTGTGGCTCATGACATGCTGGGCCTTTATGAGAAGGGGAATTTCAGGTTTGTCAAGGTCTATGCCCGGCTGGGAGAGATGGCAGAAGAGGCCATAAAGGCGTACATAAAGGAGGTCCAACAGGGGATATTCCCGGGCCCAGAGCATAGTTTCTGAAGCCTTGACATGGGAGGCTCCCTTTGATAGCCTCGCACCAGCATAGTCGGTTTGGCGAGCCCGAGGGGGAGGATGATAGCAAGCCTTCCCGGGAAGATACCTGTGAGCGGGGATAAAACCCGCAGATTCCCATCGCTCCTCAAGGGACCCGGATGAGAAGCCCTTGATCCCTTAAGCGGATTGAGGGTTTTTTACACTCAGCAGTTATCAAAATGGGGGACAATGGGGACCTATGAATAAAGGCCCAGATATATCGCGTACAATCGCCCTCATCGGACCTCCTGATGAAGTGGCGGCAAGAGCCGTAAGGGAGCGGCTGGATAGCCTCACAAAGCCACAGGGAAGCCTGGGGCTCCTGGAAGAGCTTCTGGTGGGTCTGGCCGCGGCGCAGGGTTCGGCCCCTCCCAGGATGGAGCGAAAGGTAATCCTCACCTTTGCTGCTGACCACGGGGTTGCCGGTGAGGGCGTGAGCGCTTATCCAAAAGAAGTGACCGCCCAGATGGTCTATAATTTCCTGAAGGGCGGCGCCTGCATCAACGTGCTGGCCAGGGCTGCGGGCGCAGAGATAAAGGTGATAGACATGGGTGTGGAGCGCGATTTGAGCGGCGAGGCCTCCCTAGAACATCTCGCCATAGGCCCTGGCACAAAGAATATGACTCTCGGCCCCGCCATGAGCCGCGAGGAGGCCGAAAGGGCTCTCTCGGCGGGGATAGAGCTTGCCCAAGGCTGTGCCGGCGAGGGGTTTCACGTTATAGGCGTCGGCGATATGGGTATCGCCAACACCACCTCGGCGAGCGCCATCACTGCCGCCCTGACGGGACGTCCCGCAGGGGAAGTTGTAGGGGCGGGGACAGGGGTGCGGGGGGAGGCGCTTGCAAAAAAGGTGGCCACCGTGGAGCGGGCGCTCCGGGTGAACAGGCCAGACGGGCGGGATGGTCTCGATGTCCTCTCCAAGGTCGGTGGCTTTGAGATAGGCGGTATCGCAGGGGCGATCCTGGGCGCAGCGGCGCACAGGGTTCCTGTCCTCCTGGACGGTTTTGTCACAGGAGCCGCAGCACTCATCGCCCTTTCCCTGGCTCCCCATGCCATGCCCTATGTTTTTCCCTCACACCTGTCGGCCGAGCCCGGACACGGGGCCCAGCTTCAAGGTTTCTCCCACAAGGCCCCCTTGAACATGGGGATGCGGCTCGGGGAAGGGACGGGCGCGGCTCTCTTCATGCAACTCTTGGAAGCAGGGGTGAAGGTCCTTAACGAGATGGCAACCTTCGGAGACGCGGGAGTCTCAGAGAAACTCTAGAGGAAGCCCGGTCCCCTTGACTTATCTTTTGAGGGCCATAAGTTTTCTCACAATCATTCCCCTATCCAGTAGCAAGGACGAGGGGGAGACGGACCCTGAAGCTCTCTCTCCGGCTGTCGGGTTTTTTCCCCTTGTAGGTCTCCTCCTGGGGGGGGTTTTGCTCCTTTTCAACTGGGTCCTCTTACCCCTCCTTCCTTCCTCTGCACTGGACGCCCTCATCCTCATCCTGCTGGTTTTCCTTACCGGAGGGCTTCATCTGGACGGGCTTGCCGACACGGTGGATGGCCTCTCGGGCGGCTACACTCCCGAGGATAGGCTCCGAATCATGAGGGATAGCCGCCTGGGCGCTTTGGGCGGCGCAGCTGTCGTCCTTGTCCTTCTGGCCAAATACGCTGCTCTGCGGGGGCTTTCCCCGCCGATGAGGGGCTGGGGGCTCCTGCTCTTCCCGGCCCTAGGCCGCTGGTCTATGAGCCTCCTTTGCTGGCGCTCGACCTATGCAAGGGCCGAGGGGGGAACGGGGAGGGCTTTCACCGAAGGAGTTCGGGCAAAGGATTTTCTTCTGGCAACCCTTCTATGCCTTCCCCTGTCCTTAGTGGGCCTCGGTCTGAGAGCCATTCTCATCTTTGCGGCTCTGGCGGCGGGGGCGCTCCTATTTGAAAGCTACACTCGTCGCCGCCTTGGAGGCTCTACAGGCGACACTTATGGTGCCGCCAACGAGGGGGGCGAGGTTCTCGCCCTCCTGGCTATGGGTTTTTACCAGTGACAGAAGCTGAAATCCCTGGCGACCGACATGGGGGGAACGTCTGGCAACTTGCCGAGAGGCTCGGCGTGCCCCTGGAGGAAGTTCTGGATTTCAGCGCGAACATCAATCCCCTGGGCCCCCCCAAGGGGGTGAGGGGGGCCCTGAAAAAAGCATTATCTCAAGTTATCCATTACCCAGAGCCCACCTACGAGAGGCTCAGGAAGGCCATCTGCCGCTACCTCAACGCTCCGGGGAACACTCCTCTTCATATCCTTTTAGGAAATGGCTCCTCAGAGCTTTTGCATTTTATCCCCTCCTTCCTTAAGCCTAGGTGCATCGCCTTCCCGGCTCCGGCCTTCAGCGAATATGAGAGATCTGCACGGGCCGCCGGGGCTAAGGCCCTGAAGATTATGGGGAATCCGGAGGATGGCTTCTCACCCAGGGAGGAAGAGCTGGCTCGGGCGGCTCGAGTGGCGGAGCTTCTTTTCCTTGCCAATCCCCAAAACCCCCAGGGCATGCTCCTTAGAGCGGAGCTTTTAGAACTGGCCCTCAGGGAGGCGGGGCGCTCCGGCTGCTGGGTGGTTCTGGATGAGGCCTTCATGGACTTTCTGCCCGAGCCATCCAGCCAAAGCCTGGTAGAGATGGCTTATCTGGGGAAGAAGGTTTTGGTGGTGAGGTCCTTCACCAAAATTTTTGCCCTCCCCGGCCTTCGCCTTGGCTACGTGGTAGGGCCGGAGATGCTTATCCAGGGTATGATTGGCCGTCGGCCCCCCTGGGCCGTGAACAGCCTTGCCCAGGCGGCCGCCCTCGCCGCCGTGGAGGATGGGGACTATCTGCTGAGAACCCGGAGGCTCATGGAGAGAGAGCGCCAATTTCTTGCCAAAGGCCTTAGGGCCATTGAAGGCCTCTTCCCTTACCCCTCACAGGCGAACTATCTCCTTGTTGAGCTCTCCTCCTTTGTCCCGTCGGCATCCACCCTGGCAGGACGCCTGGCTTCAAAGGGGATTCTCATCCGGGATTTAAGCTGCATGGAGGGCCTGGGCTCAAGGTTTTTCCGCCTGGCCGTTAGGAGCCGGAGGGAAAATGAGAGGCTCCTCAGGGAGCTTGAGGGCGCTCTCAACGAAGGAGAGCTTCCGTGATGGCAAGGGCCCTCATGGTTTTGGGAACCGGCTCCTTTGTGGGAAAGAGCATCCTTGTGGCCGCTCTATGTCGCATCTTCACCCAGGGCGGCTACAGGGTCAGGCCCTTCAAGGCGCAGAATATGGCCCTTAACTCCTTTGTCACCCCTGAGGGAGGAGAGATAGGAAGAGCCCAGGCAGTTCAGGCGAGGGCCTGCAGGGTTCTGCCGTCAGTCCTCATGAATCCCATCCTCCTCAAGCCCGCAGGGGAGGCCGGCTGCCAGGTGGTTGTCCTTGGGAAACCTCTGGCCCATATGGAGGCAAGGGATTACTTCCACTACAAGGAGAAGCTTCTTCCGGTGGTGGAGGACTCCCTGAGAGAGCTTGCCTCTCAGGGCGAGGTGCTCATCATGGAGGGGGCCGGCAGCCCGGCCGAGGTGAATTTAAAGGAGCATGACCTGGTGAATCTCAAGGCCGCCGAGCTCGCCGACGCACCTTGCCTTCTCGTGGGGGATATCGAAAGGGGGGGCGTATTTGCCTGGCTTCTCGGCACCTTGGACCTTCTGTTGCCCGGTGAAAGGGCGCGGGTTAAGGGGCTCATCATAAATAAATTCAGGGGAGACCCCGCGCTCCTGGAAGAAGGACTCAAGTTCCTGGAGGCCCGCTCTGGGATTCCAGTCCTGGGAGTGGTGCCCTACCTTCATGGGATTCACCTTCCCGAGGAAGACTCTCAGGCTCTACCCTCCTCCGGTGGCGGAGACCCGAGAGGTGAGGGGCTCCTCGAGGTGAGAGTCCTTCGCCTTCCCCGCATATCCAATTTTACCGATTTCGACCCCCTCTCCCGGGAGCCGGGCGTGAGTCTGAGATATGTTGAGCGAGAAGGAGAGCTCCGAGGAGCCCATCTCCTGATAGTTCCCGGCACCAAGAGCACCATTGCCGACCTGGAGCATATCGAAGGCTCCGGGCTCGCCAGGGCCCTCAGAGAAATTGCGGCCGGGGGAGGGGTTATCCTCGGGGTATGCGGGGGATACCAGATGCTGGGTAAAACTATCTGCGACCCCTTCGGGGTGGAATCTCCCGTAAAGGAGAAACAAGGCCTGGGGCTCCTTCCCATCACCACTACCTTTGAGCCCGAGAAGGCGACCCATCAGGTGGACGCCTTGCACTTGGAGAGCGGGGAGGAGCTCGAAGGCTATGAGATTCACATGGGGAAGACCCGGATGGATGCCCCCTTGAGGCCCCTTTTCAGGATAAAGCGCAAGAGCACTGGAGAGGTATTCGAAGAGGGTGCCGTGAATGAGGCGGGAAATGTTATGGGCACTTATGTTCATGGCCTCTTCGATAGCAATTCCTTCCGTAAGGCTTTCCTCAGGGGGCTCAGAGAGCGCCTTGGGATGACCGACCCGCCTGGGGAGGGTGCTGATTTTGACCCTGATGAAGAGCTCGATGAGCTGGCCATGAGGGTGAGGGAGGCTCTTGACATGGAGAGAATCTGCTCCCTTGTTAAACTTCCGCCCTTGAGGTGAAGGGGAAGGAGATGGCAAGTGAGGAGCCCAAAGATCCGGGACTCATCATCATCTACACCGGGAATGGAAAGGGTAAAACCACGGCGGCTCTGGGTCTTGCCATGAGGGCCCTTGGCCACGGCATGAGGGTATCTATTATTCAGTTTTTCAAAGGAAGGTGGAAAACGGGGGAGAGGAGGCTTGCGGAGAGGATTCCAGGGCTGGAGATCATCCCCATGGGCCCCGGCAGGGGAGGGGCGGATGGGGATGAGGTCAAGCGCCGTCTCGCCTCGGAGGCCCTTGAGCTTGGCCGTCAGAAACTAATTTCCGGTGAGTTCGACATGGTCATCCTGGATGAGGTAAACTGCGCCCTCTCTGGCGGGCTTCTTCCGGTAGAAGGGGTGCTCGGGCTGTTTCATGAGAAGCTTCCCCATGTTCACCTGGTGCTTACGGGCCGCGGTGCCCCCCCTGAGCTCCAGCGCGAGGCCCACATAGTGACCGAGATGCTGGCCATAAAGCATGCCAAGGCGTTAGGAATCGGGCCCCTAAAGGGTATTGAGTACTGAGGTGGTCATGGAAACGGCCCTCATCCTCGTGGGGCACGGAAGCAAAATGGCGGAAGCTAATAGAACCCTTTTGGAGGTGGCGGCCCGGGTTAAGGCGTCTTTGGGGTTTGAGATAGTTGAGGCAGCCTTTCTTCAGCTCGCAGAGCCCGGGCTCGATGAGGCCCTGGCGACATGCATCGGCCGGGGAGCGGAGCGGGTAATATTGATACCTTATTTTCTTTACATGGGAGCCCATGTGGCAAAGGATATCCCCGCCTGGACCCAAGAGGCTAAAAGCCGGTATCCTGAAGTTCAGCTCATAGTTGCGAGGCACCTGGGATTCCATCCCAAGCTGGCCGAAGTGGTGGTCGAGAGGGCGAGGGAGGCCTTGGAATGTTGAGAAGCCCGGATGCGATCGAGGCCGAGAGCTTCCGCATCATTGAGGAGGAGGCCGGCCCGCACCGCTTCTCCCCGGAGGAGTGGCTGGTAGTGAGTCGGGTCATTCACGCCACGGCCGACTTAGATTACATGCAAAATATTCGCTTCTCGCCCGATGCACTGAAGGCAGGCCTTGGGGCCCTGAGAAAGGGCGCCCCGGTGATAACCGATGTAAAAATGCTCAAGGCCGGCCTTCATGAAGGACGCCTGAGAGAGCTGGGAGGAAGGGCTCTTTGCTTTATTGGCTATAAGGAGGTGGCGCGGAGGGCACAAAGGCAAGGCATAAGCCGGGCGGCGGCGGGCATAAGGAAAGCAACCCGCGTGGCGCCCGAGGGAGTTTTTGTTATCGGAAATGCGCCCACAGCACTCCACGAGATTCTTGAATTGGCAGAAAGGGGGGAAGCACAGCCCTCCCTCATAGTTGGAGTGCCCGTCGGCTTTGTGGAGGCCGCCGAATCCAAGGAGAGGCTTGCCCGAAGCCCTCACCCCTTTATAACGGCGCTTGGCCGAAAGGGGGGAAGCGCTGCGGCGGCAGCTATAGCAAATGCCCTGCTAATCCTCGCCCTCTCTGACCCATAGAGGCTCCTTGAAAGTTACGAAAGGCGTTTTTGAATTCCACCAAATTCGGTGGGAAATAATTCTTCCCTTCTCTCCCACCCAGGTCAATAAAGGTCACTTTTATTGAGGTTAAAGATTTCTATTAAGAAATTTTTATTGAAGAAGGCCGATGTAAAATCCTCTCGAATCATGAGACTCAAAAGAAGAACACCTTGATTTTACTTGACCTATGAGTTTAATCCCCTCTTCTTCACCCATCTTGTCCTGATTTTTCCTCCCAGCTTGAAGACTGTTATTTTCTAATTATTTTTCTTGACATCCTTTTTGAAAGGGTACTATATTGCGGTAGGTGGTAGAAAGTGGGATAAAGTGGGGGAGCATCTCTTGTTCCTTGGTCGCCACAATTTGACCCTTGATAATAAAGGAAGGCTGAGCATCCCCGCCAAATATCGGGAGGTGTTGGCCACGATGTACGGTAACCAGCTCGTCCTCACAGGGCTGGACCGGTGCATCGTTGCCTACCCTTTGACCGAGTGGCAGAAATTTGAGGAGAAGGCGAGGCAGCTACCGAGCCTCAAAAGGGATGTGCGAAATTTCTTCAGGGGCTTTTATTCGGCTGCGAGCGAGTGCTCCCTCGACCGGCAGGGCAGGGTGCTTATTCCTCCCCAGCTTCGGGAGTATGCTGGCCTCGACCGCGAGGTGGTTTTGGTAGGGATCGCCAACAAGATGGAGATTTGGAGCAAGGAGCAATGGGAGGAGCAGTCGCGCGAGAACCAGTCGAGGCTTGAGGAAATAGCTGAAGAGCTAGCGGGGATTTATTTCTAAGAGAAGGGGTTTCCCTAGGCTCTGATTGGCTCTCCATGGATGTCGCTTTTAGAGCAGGAGGAGCGAATTTTTCGATGCTAGCCTCAGGGGCTCTCTCCCTGGATGGATTAAATGATCGCAACCCACATCCCGGTCATGGCTCAAGAGGTATGTGCGTACCTCGCCCCGGGGCCGGAGGCCGTGTTCTTAGATTGTACCTTGGGCGGAGGGGGACACGGCCAGGCCCTTCTGGAGGCCTCAGGGCCTTCTGGGGTATTGGTGGGCCTTGACCGGGATGGGGGGGCGATCGACTATGCCCGGGAGCGGCTGGCTTCTTATGGGAAGCGGGCGCTTCTGGTTCAGGATAATTTCGTGAACCTCAAGAAGGTTCTGGCTGGCCTGCGAATCTCGCGGGTAGACGGAGTTCTCTTTGACTTGGGAGCCTCCTCCCTTCAGCTGAAAGACCCCGGGCGGGGCTTCAGCTTCAGTGAGCCGGGTCCCTTGGATATGAGGATGGATAGAAGGGGTGGGGTGAGTGCCGAGGAGCTGGTAAACGAGCTTCCCGAGGGGGAGCTCGTGGCTCTCATAAGGCGTTACGGTGAGGAGCGCTTCGCCCGGAGAATAGCCAGGACAATCGCGGCCCGGAGGCCATTCCGCGGGACGGTTGAGCTGGCGGAGGCGGTGGCCTCGGCCATCCCCAGGAAGAGCTGGCCGCCAGGAAGACACCCCGCCACGCGAACCTTTCAGGCGCTGCGGATAGCCGTCAATGAGGAGCTGGGGGTGCTGCGCTCCTCACTCCTCGATGCCATTGATGTTTTGAAGGCAGGGGGAAGGCTCTGCGTCATAGCCTTTCATTCCCTGGAGGACAGGATCGTCAAGAAGACTTTGGCAGAGGAAGCTCGCTCCTGCCGCTGCCCACCGGAGATGCTCCGCTGTGAGTGTGGGGGTGCTAGGGTCAAGCTTCTCACTCGGAAGCCCGTGAGGCCCTCTGCCGAAGAGCTACTCCTTAATCCGCGAGCGCGAAGTGCCCGCCTGAGAGCGGCGGAGAGATGCTGATGGGACAAGGAGAGGGAGAAGGTGACTCGGAGAAGCACTGGCAGGCCCCGGGTCGGGGGGAGGCCCATCCTCCACATCGGCTGCATCCTGGTCATTCTGGCCTCCACTTTCGTTTTAGCGTGGGCTCAACTCTATACCCTAAGGCGGGGGTATGACTACCAACGCCTGAAGAGCAGGCGCGATGCCCTCTATGAGCAGAACCGGCTCCTCAGGCTTGAGGCGGCCTCTTTGCGTCAGTTAGCGCGCGTCGAGGCCATAGCACGCTCCCGTCTGGGGATGGTTTTTCCCGCGAGAGGTCAGGTGGTTATCGTCCGGTGGAAGAGCTCCCCCTCTCACGGGCCAATGCCCTGATGCCCGAGGCTCCTGAATTCATTCCATGGGAAAGGGGTTCCGGCGCCGAGCCAAGCTAATCCTCCTTTTTCTCACAGCAGGCTTTGTTGCCCTGGGGATTAAACTCTATTTCATCCAGGTGGCGGGTCATGGGCGGATGGAGGAAATGGCCCGACGCCAGCTGGAGAGGACGCTCCCCTTTAAGCCCAAGAGGGGTAGCATCCTGGACAGAAACCAGAGGGAGCTGGCCGTGAGCGTGGATGCCCCTTCTCTGTACGCGCATCCCGCGGCCCTTGAGAACCCACGAGGAGCGGCGCGTGTTCTGGCTTCCCACTTGAGGATGAGCCGAGCCGCACTCAAGAGGAAGCTCTCGGCCAAGAGTCCTTACGTGTGGCTCGCGCGGAGGCTCAGCCCGGACCAGAGAGAGGCCATTGAGAAGCTCAGCCTCGGGGGGCTGGGTTTTGCGGTGGAGAGCCGGCGCTTCTACCCCAAGGGACATCTGGCATCTCACATCATGGGCTTTGTGGGAGTGGATGACCAGGGCCTCGAGGGGTTGGAATACCTCTATGACCGGGTTATGAGGGGAAAAGCAGGCTGGATCACGGTCGAGCTCGATGCCATGGGAAGGCCGCTCTATGGCGGACCTCGCGCCCCGGTCCAGGGCGATGACCTGCTGCTAAACCTCGATGAAGTGATTCAGTATATTGCCCAAAAAGAGCTTGAGGCTCAGGTGGAGGCCACCGGTGCCAAGGGCGGCGTCGCCATTCTCATGGACCCATGGGATGGAAGCGTTCTGGCCATGGCCGTAGCCCCTCCTTTTAACCCTAATCGCTTTGTTAGCTACAGGCCCGAGCAATGGCGGGACAGGGCTGTGACAGACCTCTATGAGCCTGGCTCAACCTTTAAGTTCATAGTCGCGGCGGCCTATTTGGAAGAAGGCTTGGGGGGATTGAATGATCGGTTCTTTGCAGAAGAAGGTGTCATGCGTTTGGGCGACCGCCTCATTCATGACCACGAGCCATTTGGCTGGCTAAGCTTCAGAGAAGTCATCGAAAAGAGCAGCAACATCGGTGCCGTTAAGATAAGCCAGCTCCTGGGCCCCGAGCTTCTCTACCGCTACATCAGGCGCTTTGGTTTCGGAAGCCCCACCGGCATTGACCTTCCCGGTGAGGCGGCGGGCGTCATCCGTTCACCCCGGAGCTGGTCCGCCCTTTCCATCGGCTCAATCGCCATAGGGCAAGAGGTCTCCGTCACTCCCATCCAGCTCATCACGGCCTTCTCAGCCCTTGCCAATGGAGGCTCACTCATGAAGCCTTGGGTGGTCAGGGCTGTTATGAGGCAAGGGGAGGTGGTAGAGGAGTTCGAGCCGAAGGTCATACGTCGGGTCTTATCGCCCTCTACCTCCCGTCTCATGAGCAGGGTTCTGAGGGGCGTTGTGGAGCGCGGCACGGGCCTCAAGGCAGCTCTTGAAGGATATTCTGTGGCTGGCAAGACGGGCACGGCCCAGAAGATTGACCCCGAGACCGGGGGCTACTCCACGACAAAATATCTCTCTTCTTTTATCGGCTGCGTTCCGGCTGAGCGCCCCGCCTTTGTCGCCCTAATAATGATCGACGAGCCCCGTGGAGCCCCATGGGGAGGGGAGGTGGCGGCACCGGTCTTCAGGAGGATAGCCCTTCGGGTCTTGCGCTACCTTCGGATTCCGGCCAAAGGCGAAGAGGTTCTCTTTGCAGGGGCTCCGCGCACGGCTTCTTTGAAGGATGGCGCCTTATCGTCGGAAAGTGCGCTCTCCCTTCTCTTCGAGGCCCCACGCCTCATGGGAAGCCTCCTCTGGGAAAAGAGCAAGGCGATCTTGGGCTATGGCGGTTAAAATGGGGAAAGGATTGGGGGTGAAACTGAGAGACCTCCTCTTGCGCTTAGAGGAGGCAGAGATTAGAGGCCCCCTCGATGTTCCCATAAGGGATATCGCCTATGACTCCCGTCTGGTGAGAGAGAATTCCCTCTTTGTAGCCCTTAAGGGCATGAGAGCCGATGGGCATGATTTTGCCGGGGAAGCCCTGAGGCGGGGGGCATCGGCCTTGGTTCTTGAGCGAGAGGTGGAGAGGCTGGACATCCCGCCCTCGGTGGCTCTTATCCGGGTCGGGGACAGCCGCCTCGCGCTGGCCATCATATCGGACCGATTCTTCGGGCACCCGTCGGGAGAGATTAAGCTCATAGGCGTCACCGGAACCAACGGGAAGACCACCACCACCCATCTCCTGGAGGCCATCCTCCAGGAGGCGGGAAGGATGACGGGCCTCATCGGAACCATCGCCTACCGCCTATCGGGAAGGGAGCTCAAGGCCGAGCGGACGACTCCAGAGCCCCCTGACCTTCAGCGCATGCTTCGCCAGATGGTCGAAGCGGGGTCGGGCTACTGCGTGTTGGAGGTCTCCTCGCATGCTCTTTCCCTTCGAAGGGTGGATGGATGTGAGTTTGAGGGGGCCATCTTCACAAACCTGAGCCAGGATCACCTGGATTTTCACGGAAGCTTGGAGAGTTACCTTGAGGCCAAGCGGCGCTTATTCGAGGATTTTCCTCTGAGCTGGGCGGTGCTGAATATTGATGATGAGGCGGGAGGGAGGCTGGCCAAGAGCTCTAAAGGGAAGGCCATCACATTTGGTTCAAGCCCGGCGGCGATGGTTCGGGCTGAAGAGGTAAGTGTTAAGGCATCCGGTCTCACCTTCAGGCTCCTTTTGCCGGGGGGCTCCATCGAGATTAGCTCCCAGCTTACAGGTGCTCATAATGTGGCTAACATACTCGCCGCTTCGGCGGGGGCCTGGGCTCTCGGCCTTGAGCTTGAGGAGGTGGCTCGAGGGGTCGCGGCTCTGAAGGCCGTCCCCGGAAGATTCGAGAGGGTGGATGCCGGCCAGCCCTTCACCGTCATTGTGGACTATGCCCACACGGAAGACGCCCTGCGCAGAGTTCTCTCCCTTGCCCGGGAGATAACCCCCGGGAAAGTCATCGCGGTCATGGGCTGTGGGGGGAATAGAGATAGGGCCAAGCGTCCCCTCATGGGCAGGGCGGCGGCCGAGCTCAGTGACCTTCTCTTCATCACCTCTGATAATCCCAGGGATGAGGAACCCGTGGCCATAGTGGCGGATGTGGAAGCAGGACTCACCCCGGACTACAGAAGCTTGGGCCGGCACTTAGCCATCGTGGATAGAAGGGAAGCCATAAGGGAAGCCATCGCACGTGCGCAGAAGGGCGATTGTGTTGTGATTGCAGGGAAAGGCCATGAGAACTACCAGCTCATACGCGGGCGCACCATCCCTTTTGATGACAGGGAGGTGGCCAGAGAAGCTCTCCGGCAGCGCGGCTATGGAAACTGAAGGAAAGGCCTTGGCTTCTTTCACAAAGGAAGAGATCCTTCGGGCCACAGGGGGAAGGGTCCTGAAGGAAGGGGAAAGCCAGCGGGTGCAGTCCATCTCGACTGACTCTCGCACCGTAGGCCCCGGCGCCCTCTTTGTCCCCATTCTGGGACAATGCTACGACGGCCACCGCTTCATTGGAGAGGCCCTCGGGAAAGGGGCCGCAGGCTCCCTGACAATGCAGGGGCGGCTGGCTGGATTTCGACCGGAGGATTTTCCCCAAAAGTTCTTCATTTCTGTAGAAGATACCACTCGGGCCCTCGGCAGCCTCGCCTCCTACCACCGGAGCCGCTTTGGCATCCCTCTCGTGGCCATCGCGGGCTCCAATGGCAAGACCACCACCAAGGAGATGCTCGCCTCAATCCTGGGGAGCCGAGGGCCCGTTCTTAAATCCTCCGGAAATCTCAACAATCTCATCGGCCTTCCCTTGAGCCTCTTTTGCCTCCAGCCCCAGCACTGGGCCGCAGTGCTTGAGCTGGGGATGAGCCTGGCCGGTGAGATGAGGCGGCTGGGGGAGATAGCGCGGCCAACCCTGGCCGTCATCACCAATATAAGTCTCGTCCACCTGGAGTCCCTGGGAACCCTGGAAGCCGTGCGGGAGGCAAAAGGGGAGCTGCTGGAAAGCTTAGGGGAAGGCAGCAAGCTCATCTTCAATGCCGATGACCCTCACTGCCGGGTACTCGCCGATCGCTTCAGAGATGGAGGAGGAGAGGCGGTGAGCTTCGGTTTCGGCGCCGGAGCCCATGTCTCGGCGGAGGCTCTGGAGAAGCTGGGACTCAAGGGCATTCGGTTCGTCCTTCGGGTAGGAAGTGAGAAAGGGGAAGTGTGCCTCCCCCTTGTGGGTTCCCATAACGCAAGCAACGGAATGGCCGCCGCGGCCGCCGCTCACGCCCTCGGGTTCTCTCTTGAAGAGATAGTCCCAGGGCTTGAGAGCTCCGAGGCCCCGGCTATGCGCATGGAGGTAGAAAAACTCCCGAACGGCGTCTACCTGATCAATGACGCATATAACGCCAATCCCAAATCCGTCCTTTCGGCCCTGGAAGCCCTCTCGGACTTGAAAGGAAAAGGAAGAGCCTTCCTGGTGCTGGGGGATATGCTGGAGCTGGGGGCGTTCGCCGAAGAGGCCCATCGGACGGTGGGGCACGCGGCGGCCAATTCCCAAAAAGTGAACTACTTTTTCACCCTTGGCGACCTCTCGGCCCATGCCTTGAGGGCGGCGGGGGAGGGCGGCCTCGCCGGGGCGCATCTTCGCAGGTGCAAATCCCACACTGAGTTGGCAAAGCTGATCCTCTCTCTGGCGGAGCCCGGCGACCTGGTTCTGATTAAGGGCTCCCGAGCCATGCGCATGGAACGGGTAGTTGAGGAGTTGCGGCGCTAGATGCTCTACCATCTCCTTTATCCTCTGCACGAAGTCTTCGGCGCGTTCAACGTCTTCCGTTATATAACCTTCAGGACGGCCTATGCCATCCTCACAAGCCTGCTCATAGCTCTCATTTTCGGTCCGCGTATCATAAGGTTCCTCAGCTCCCATCAGATAAGGGAAACCATCCGGAAAGATGGCCCCCAAAGCCATATTCAGAAAACGGGTACCCCTACTATGGGTGGCCTTCTTATTCTCCTCTCCCTCTTGCTGCCCACCCTGCTCTGGGCTGACCTAACCAACCGCTACATATGGCTCGTCCTCTTTGTCACTTTCGCCTTTGCCTCCCTGGGCTTTGCCGATGACTACCGTAAGGTTTTCATCAACGGAAGAAGGGGGCTCGGGGCGCGCTCTAAATTCTTGGGCCAAGTAGCGGTGGGCCTTGTGGTTGGGCTCATCCTTTACTGGGACCCCATAAATCCTGAGGTCAGCACTCGCCTTTCGATCCCCTTTTTCAAGAGGATTCAGCCGGAACTGGGCTTCTGGTATGTGCCCTTCGCCGCACTGGTGATCACCGCCACCTCCAATGCGGTGAACTTGACGGACGGCCTCGATGGTCTCGCCATAGGCCCCTTTATGGTGGCCACCGCGGCTTTCATCGTCATCACTTATGCCGTGGGGCACGCGGGCTTTGCCAGCTATCTCAACATACCTCATGTCAGGGGTGCCGGAGAGCTCGCCGTGCTCGGCGGCGCCATGCTGGGGGCCAGCCTTGGCTTCCTCTGGTTCAATACCTATCCGGCTCAAGTGTTTATGGGCGATGTGGGGGCTCTAGCCCTGGGGGGCACCCTGGGTACGGTGGCTCTTGTGAGCAAACACGAGCTCCTGCTCTTTCTCGTGGGGGGTATCTTCGTCATCGAGGCCCTCTCGGTCATAGTGCAGGTGGTCTCCTTCAAGCTGACCGGCAAGAGGGTATTCCTCATGGCTCCCCTCCACCATCATTTTGAGCAGCTGGGATGGCAGGAGCCTAAGGTAATCGTACGCTTCTGGATAATAGCAATCGTGCTTGCTCTCTTTAGCCTGAGCACCCTGAAGCTGAGATGAGGGAAAGGTTGTGAGAGAGGACTGGCGCGAGAGGCTTCGGGGGCATCGAGTGACGGTCATGGGCCTGGCACGAACGGGACTGGCGGCGGCCTCCCTTTTGAGCCGATTGGGGGCCAGGGTCACGGTTACGGAGCTCAGGGGGAGGGAGGAACTCAAGGAAACCTTGGCTCGCCTCCCTCCAGGGGTGGAGGTGGAGGTGGGCGGACATACCGAGGACGCCTTCTCGGGGTGCCAGCTTCTAGTGGTGAGCCCGGGGGTGCCCGCTAGCAATCCCTTCATTGCGCTGGCCCGTGGGGAAGGGGCGGAGGTGGTGAGCGAAGTGGAGCTTGCCTTTCGCCTGGCCCGGGCACCCCTCGTGGCCGTGACGGGCACTAACGGAAAGACCACGACCACTACGCTGATAGGGGAGATACTCTCAGCCGATGGCATCAGGGTCGGTGTGGGTGGTAATATCGGGTCTCCCCTCATCGGCCTCGTGGAGGAGGAGCTAGATTTTCTTGTCGCCGAGGTGAGCAGCTTTCAACTGGAGTGGGTTAAGGAGTTGAGGCCTCGTGTTGCCCTCATCACCAACCTTAGCCCTGACCATCTTGACCGCCACGCCACCTTCGAGGAGTATAAGGCCCTCAAGGCCCGCTTGCTGATAAGGCAACGTCCGGATGACTCCCTCATCCTTAATGCCGATGACCCCGAAACGGTTGGGCTCTCCAGAGGCTCCCCAGCGCTCCAGTTTCGTTTCAGCCGGGAGGGCCCCAAGGGGTGGGGGGCTTTCCTCCTGGGGGAGGGGATAGTTATTCGGCGTCCGGCTCCGGGAGGGGCTGACGGTGCCTTCGATATGAGCGTCTGCCGCCTTCCCGAGCTCTCTCCTTCTGGTAGCCTCAATCTGGAGAACATCCTGGCGGCCCTTGCGGCAGGGGCTGCACTAGGGGTTTCGACCCCAGCCATGCGTCGAGTAGCCCTCTCATTCAAAGGGCTTCCGCACCGCATGGAGTTGGTAGGGGAGCTGGATGGCGTCAGCTATGTTAATGATTCAAAGGGAACTAATGTGGGAGCGGCGGCGAGAGCACTTGAGAGCTGCGGGGGACGCGTAGTTCTCATAGCCGGGGGCCGCGACAAGGGGGGGGATCTCGCCCCTCTCGCCCAGGCCCTGAAGCGCCGCGGGAAAGGCCTAATCCTTCTGGGGGAAGCGAGGGAGCGGTTTAGGAAAGCCCTCGGGGATAGTTGCCCGCTCCTAGAGGTGGAAAGCCTTGATGAGGCCCTCTCGCAGGCAAGGAAACTGGCCCAGGAGGGTGATACCGTGCTCCTTTCTCCAGCGTGCGCGAGCTTCGATATGTTTCGGGATTATGAAGAGAGGGGGGAGCTTTTCAGGCAGCTCGTCCTGTCCATGGGAGCCCGTGAAAGGACGTCATGAGAGCAAAAAGGGCTGATCCCATTATCCTCTTGCTGGTCATTTCCCTTCTGGGCCTGGGCCTTATGATGGTGTATAGCTCAAGTGCCATCCTGGCTCTTGAGTACTATGGCGACCCCTACCACTACCTCAAGCGCCAGGCCCTCTGGGCTGGCCTCGGGCTTTTGGCCGTGTTCACCCTCATGCGGGTCGACTACCGGATATTTAGCCGCTTGGCCTACCCGATCCTGGTCCTCTCCCTTCTGTTGCTGGTCCTTGTCTTCGTCCCTGGATTGGGCAAGGAGGTAGGGGGGGCCCGCCGCTGGCTGAGGCTGGGTTCGTTCTCCTTTCAGCCTGCTGAGTTCGCCAAATTTGCCCTCGTCATATTCCTGGCCTCCTTCATGGCCAAGAAGGGCGAACGTCTACGGGACTTCACCTTCGGCTTTCTTCCCTGTCTCCTCATAGCCAGCGTGTTCATCATCCTCGTCGCCCTTCAACCTGACCTCGGAGGAGCTCTTATTCTGGGGGCTCTGGTGATGGTGCTCTTCTTTGCCGGAGGGGTTCGCATCAGCTACCTTCTGAGCACCCTGTTCCTGGCGCTTCCATTCCTCTACGGAGCCCTTTTCAGTGTCGCCTATCGTCGTCGCCGAATCCTTGCTTTCATTGACCCCTGGGAGCACCATTCGGACTCCGGTTACCAGGTAATCCAATCGCTCTTGGCTTTGGCAAGGGGAGGGCTTTCGGGCCTGGGCCTGGGCCAGGGCAAGATGAAGCTGTTTTATCTTCCGGAGCCTCACACGGATTTCATTTTCTCCGTGGTGGGGGAGGAACTGGGCTTTCTGGGGACGGTGGCCCTGGTGGTCGCCTTCGCCCTTCTTTGCTGGCGCTTAGGGCTGGTTGCCCTGCGCGCGAAGGAGCCCTTCGGGGCCCTTCTGGCCCTGGGCTTCGCCACCTTATTCGGGCTCCAGTTTTTCGTCCACTCGGGGGTGGCCCTTGGTCTTCTGCCAACGAAGGGTCTGCCCCTTCCCCTCATCAGCGTAGGAGGCTCCTCACTCCTGGCAAGCCTCCTCGCCCTCGGCACAGCTCTTAGCGTCTCGGCCCGAGGCCATCTTCCCCCCCAAGGAGGCTCCTGAGGTGAGAGATGCGGCTCCTTATTGCCGGAGGTGGGACGGGCGGGCATCTCTTTCCAGGAGTGGCCATTGCCCAGCAACTCCTGAGAAGGGACCCCGAACACGAGGTTCTTTTTGTGGGAGCAGGAAAGGAGTTGGAGGTTAGGGTCTTGGAGAAGGAAGGCCTTCCTCACAGGGCCGTATTGGCCGGTGGCCTGGCGGGTAAGTCGATAGCGGAGAAGGCGGTCTCCTTCTGCAAGCTTCCTCTTTGCTTTTTTCAGTCGTTCTTGATCTTGCGGAGCTTCAGGCCGCACCTGGTTTTGGGAACAGGTGGCTATGTCAGTGGACCCATTTGCCTTGCCGCATGGCTCATGGGGATACCTTTAGTACTCCAGGAGCAAAACGCCGTGCCGGGGCTCACGAATCGCCTTCTTGCTCCCTTCGCCCGAGGGGTTCTGCTGGCCTCGGAGAAGGCTTTCGGGAGCTTCCCCTCTGGCAGGGCACATGTGGTGGGCAACCCCTTGAGAGCTAGTTTCTCCAGTAAGGTTCACAGAAGGACCGATTATGAAGAGATGCCTTTCCGCCTCCTCATATTTGGCGGAAGCCAGGGAGCACGAAGCATAAACCGGGCTTTCGGGGAGGCGCTCCCCTATCTTGAGGTTGTTAAAGAGGGGCTCTCCATCTTACACCAGACGGGGGAGCGGGATCTTGAGACCATGAGGGCTGCTTATGCGAAGGCTGGCTTCAATGCCGAGGTGGTGCCCTTCATCGAGGATATGGATTTCCAGTACGCTCGTGCCCACCTGGCGCTTTGCCGCTCAGGAGCCATGACCGTGGCGGAGCTCACCGCTCTCGGGGTCCCTTCCGTTCTGATACCTCTCCCTTCTGCGGCTAAGGGCCATCAGGAGGCCAATGCAAGGTTCCTCGAAGAGAAAGGTGCGGCCCAGGTCTTGCTGGAAAGGGACCTCACCGGAGAGGTGCTCGCGAAGACGATCCTTTCCCTCATGGAGGATCGCGCCAGGCTTAAGGACATCAGCGAAAGGGCCTTTGCCCTGGGAAGGCCTGATGCATCCCGTCTATCCGTTGACCTCTGCCTCCGGCTCGCAGGCGTGCGACGCGAAGAACCCGCGGAGGGAGCCTCATGAGCCCCCATCCTTTTAAGGAACGCTGGATGCTCGGCAAAACCCGTCGCATCCACCTGGTCGGGATAGGAGGCTCGGGGATGAGCGGGATAGGAGAGGTGCTCCTTAACATGGGCTATCTCGTGAGCGGCTCCGACCTTGTTGAAACGGATGTGACCCGTCGCCTGAGGGAGCTGGGGGCAACCCTTTTCATCGGCCACGATGCCTCTAATGCGGCCGAGGCCGACGTGGTGGTCTACTCCTCGGCAGTGAGCCCAGAGAACGTGGAGGTGGCCGCGACCCGGGAGCGCATGATCCCCGTCATCCGGCGGGCGGAGATGTTGGCCGAGCTCATGCGGATGAAGTACAGCGTGGCCATAGCAGGAACTCACGGCAAGACGACCACAACTTCCCTTGTGGCCGCAGCCCTGGGAGAGGGGGGCCTTGACCCTACGGCGGTGGTGGGAGGCAGGGTCAACAGCCTGGGTGGCAGCAGCCGCCTGGGTAAAGGGGAGTTCCTCGTGGCCGAGGCCGATGAGAGCGACGGCTCATTCCTGAGGCTGAGCCCCACCGTGGCCGTCGTAACGACCTTGGATGAGGAGCATCTTGATTTCTACGAGGGGCTGGAAGCCATCAAGGAGGCCTTCCTTGAGTTCATAAACAAAGTCCCCTTTTACGGCTTTGCGGTTCTTTGCCTGGATGAGGTGCACCTTCAGGACCTCATCCCCAGGGTTGAGAAGCGGTTTTTCACCTACGGGATGGGTTCCCAGGCTGACTATAGCGCCCGGGATGCGGAATTCAAAGGGGGCTCGATGCATTTCACGGCACTGCGCCAGGGAGAGGAGCTTGGCAAGGTAAGCATCCATCTCCCCGGCATCCATAACGTCTATAACTCCCTGGCCGCGCTCGCAGTGGGGATGGAGCTCGAGCTCCCCTTTGACGCCATAAGGCGGGCCCTCGAGGGCTTCCAAGGGATAGAGCGACGCTTTCAGATCCTGGGCGAGGCGGGAGGGGTAATGCTGGTGGATGACTACGGCCACCATCCCAAGGAGATCATGTGCACGCTTAGGGCGGCCAAGCAGGGTTGGCCGGAAAGAAGGCTTGTGGTGGCCTTCCAGCCGCACCGCTACACCCGGACCTATCATCTGGCGGAAGAATTTTACCGCGCCTTCTATGATGCCGACCTTCTCTTTATCACTTCCATTTATCCCGCTGGTGAGCCGCCTATCGCCGGCGTGGACGCTCGAGAGATCCGCAATGGCATTGCCAGCCATGGACACAGGCACGTGCGCTATGTGTCCACTCTTGAGGAACTACTCGATGAACTCGAGGCCGCGCTCCGCCCGGGGGACCTGGTCCTGACCTTAGGGGCGGGAGATATCTGGAAGGTGGCTAAAGCCCTCATGGGCCGACTGATGGATGGGCAAGAAGGGTGAGAGAAACCGAATTCGGGGAGGTATTCAGAGGCCTAAATTTCGAGGTTCGCTTCGGGGAGCCCCTTGCCGCATATACCACCTTCGGCATCGGAGGAAGGGCCGACGTCATGCTTTTTCCGAGAAACCTTGAGGATCTGGAGGACGCGCACCGACGCTTGCGGCCTCTCAGTCTCCCTCTCTTCATAATGGGCGCCGGGAGCAATCTTCTGGTGAGCGATGGCGGGTTCCGGGGAGCGGTCATAAGTACCCGCCGGGGTTTCAACGGTCTCTTCTTTCGGGAAGGAGGGAGGGAGATTGAGGCGGGGGGCGGCCGCATGCTCTCGGCGCTCCTGGAGGCTGCGGCCTCCCGGGGCCTCAGGGGCCTTGAGTGCATCGCAGGCATCCCGGGCACCGTGGGGGGGGCCGTGGCGATGAATGCGGGGGAGGCCGAGCGGGGGATAGGGGAGTTCATAAGGAGAATCCAGTGGCTTCCTCTCGATAACGGAGGCGAACGGCAGCTTGCCCGTGAGGAGGCTTCTTTCGCATACCGCAAGACGCAATTCCCGGGGGAAGGAGTTGTCCTGGGAGCCACTTTCGAGCTTGAAGGGGGAACGGAGGCTGAGGCCAGGGCGGCTCTGATGGAGAAGCTCTCCCGCCGACGCCGAGCCCAACCTCTCACGGAGAGAAGCGCCGGCTCCATCTTCAAGAACCCGCCGGGAGAGAGTGCGGGGCGCCTAATTGAAGAGGCCGGCCTCAAAGGCTCTGGGGAGGGGGGAGCCGTCATCTCGGAGAAGCACGCCAACTTCATCGTCAACCGCGGGAGGGCCACCGCGCTGGATGTCCTAAAGCTCATCCGGCTCGTGCGGGAGAGAGTGGCCGAGAAGCGGGGAGTTTGGCTTGAACTGGAAATCTGCCTCGTGGGTATGACGGAGGGGGAGCTTTGAGCGCGGTTGCCGTTGGGGCCCGTTTAGGGCAGAAAAGCAGTTCTCAGTGCAAAGGAGAGACATCCCGAAGGGCTGGTAGAGGCTCATTCCTCCGGTTCCTCCTTCTGATGACGGCCCTTGCAGGATGTTTTTTCTTTGCCAGATGGGCGCTCAATCATGTGGCTGCCTTGAAGCTCTTTCCTCTGGAAAGGGTGGTTTTCTCTGGAAACAAAAGGCTTAGTCCGGAAACTCTCTTTCGGCTCTCAGGGGTTAGGCAGGGGGAGGACCTTTTCGCAATTTCTCTCCCCCAATTGAGGGCTCACCTCGAAGAGCATCCCTTAGTGAAGCGGGCTCACGTTCAGAGACTGTTCCCGCAAACACTGAGGATTGAGGTAAAGGAAAGGAAGGGGGTGGCCTTGGTGAAGCTCTCGCGCTTTTATCTCGTTGATGAGGAGGGGGTCATCCTTGAACCATGGGAAGAAGGCGCTCATCGAGGCGAGCCGCTTCCTCGAATCGAGGGCCTGACCATCAAGGGAGCTCGCCCAGGGGAGAGGCTTAATGACCCCTCCTTCAATCGGGCTCTCAAGGCGGCCCGCCTTCTCTCACTCATACCACCTCTTTCCGAAAAAGAGGTAAGCGTTGAGCTCGGCCCAGAAGCACGTCTCAGGGCACGGGCCTTGGGAGGGCGCCTTTTCATGGAGCTGGGAGATGGGCCCGTGGAGGCCAAGCTCGAGCGGCTTGAAGCCGTCCTTCCCGATATATTGAAAAAAAGGGGCCGAGACCGGGAGGTTTGGCTCGACCTCTCCTTCGAAGGCAGGATAATCCTGAGGCCGCCCGAGAAAGGAGGTGAGAGGGGGCCGTGAAAAAAGGAAATATTGTCGTCGGATTGGACATAGGCACAACCAAGATCTGCGCTATCGTGGCGGAGATATCTGATGACGGGGTGCCGGAGATTATCGGCGTGGGAAAGCATCCCTCCCGCGGTTTGAACAAGGGGGTCGTGGTCAACATCGATAGCACGGTGGAGAGCGTGAAAGCTGCCGTGGAGGAAGCCGAGCACATGGCCGGGGTGGATATACACTCGGTCTACGTGGGTATCGCCGGAGGCCACATCCGGGGCTTCAACAGTCACGGCATCGTGGCCATAAAAACCAGGGAGGTCAGCCAGGGCGATATAGATCGGGTCGTAGATGCCGCCAAGGCCGTCAACATGCCCCTGGACCACGAGGTCATCCATGTGCTGCCCCAGGAGTTCATCATCGATGAGCAGGATGGAATCACCGCGCCCATGGGCATGTGCGGAGTGCGGCTTGAAGGCAAGGTTCACATCGTGACGGGAGCGGTGAACTCGGCCCAGAACATCGTCAAGAGTGTGAACCGCGCGGGCCTGGACGTGGACGATTTCGTCCTTGAGCCACTGGCTTCAAGCCTGGCCACCTTGACCGAGGATGAGAAAGAGCTGGGGGTGAGTCTCCTGGATATGGGCGGCGGCACCACAGATATCGCCGTCTTCGCCGGGGGGGGCATACGCCACACCAGCGTCCTCACCCTGGGAGGGAATCACATAACCAACGACATTGCGATCGGTCTCAGGACCCCTCAGCATGAGGCGGAGAAGATAAAAAAAAGGTGGGGCTGCGCCCTGGGGGCTCTCGGGGGAGATGGTGATGACTGCCTGGAGGTATCCAGTGTGGGCGACCGGGGGCCGCGGGTTCTCTCCAGGCACACCTTGGTGGAGATCATCGAGCCCCGAGTGGAGGAGATATTCCGGCTCGCGAAGCGGGAGATCCAGAAAAGCGGCTTGCTGGATTTTATCGTCTCTGGGGTGGTCATCACCGGAGGAAGTACCCTCATGAAAGGGATGCCCGAGGTGGCTGAGCAGGTGTTTGACCTTCCCGTGCGCCGGGGACTGCCCACTGGGATCGGGGGCCTCGTGGAGGTGGTGCGAAGCCCTATTTACTCCACAGGCGTGGGCCTAGTACTTTACGGCTGCCAGCAGAACGGACGTGGGAGCCGTTTCAGAATACGCGACCGGAACCTCTTCAATAAGACTCTAGGGCGGATGAAGAACTGGTTTGGAGAGTTTTTCAACTGAGAGGTCCAAAGCCTATGCGAAAGCGGAATATGATAGAGACTCTTCCCGAAGGAGAGGAGCAGATGATATTTGAGCTTGCAGAAGACTCACCCCCGCGGGCGCGCCTTACAGTCATAGGGGTCGGAGGCGGAGGCGGTAACGCCGTCAACAACATGATCGCGGCCGGGATGGAAGGGGTTAGGTTCGTGGCTGCCAATACTGACCTTCAAGTCCTGGACCGCTCCAAGGCTCCCCGGAAGATCCAGCTGGGAGTTGAGCTCACCAGAGGGCTGGGGGTAGGTGGGGACCCGGAGCTCGGCCGCAAAGCTGCTCTCGAGGACACAGATCAGGTATCCGAGGTGGTGGCGGGCTCCGATATGGTCTTCGTCACAGCGGGCATGGGTGGGGGGACCGGGACAGGAGCAGCGCCCGTTGTAGCTCGCATCGCCAAGGAGGCGGGCGCCCTCACTGTCGGCGTTGTGACCAAGCCTTTTCCCTTTGAGGGGAAGCGCCGTATGTTGCAGGCCGAGGCCGGAATCGACGAACTCCGGGAAGCGGTGCACACCCTCATCACCATCCCGAACCAGAGACTCTTGGCTCTAGTGGGGAAGAAAACGCCCCTCAGGGATGCATTCCGGGTTGCCGATGACGTGCTGAAACAGGCCGTGCGGGGTATCTCAGACCTCATCATGGTGCCGGGTCTTATCAACCTGGACTTTGCCGATGTCAGGGCCATCATGGGTGAAATGGGCGGCATGGCCCTCATGGGAGGCGGAACCGGTCACGGGGAGAACCGGGCCGTGGAGGCCGCCCAGAACGCTATCTCAAGCCCCCTTCTGGAGGAGTCTTCCATTCAGGGTGCCAGGGGCGTGCTGATAAATATTACCGGAGGGCCCGACCTATCGCTACATGAGGTTGATGATGCCTCAAGCCTCATTCATGAAGCAGCCCATGAAGACGCCAACATCATCTTCGGCTCAGTTATCGATGAGAGCTTGGAGGATGAGGTGAGGGTGACGGTCATCGCCACAGGCTTCAACGATGCCTATGACAAGAAGAGCGCCGAAACCCCGTCGCACCCCCAGACTATCAAGGAGAAGAACCTGGATAAGCCCGCCTTCATGCGAAAGATGCCTATTCCACGTCGGAGTCCACCTAGGGAGGCCCTGGCCTACCAACTCGATGAAGAGCAAGAGTGGGATATTCCCACTTTCCTGCGAAAGCAGGCCGACTGAAGCCCCCCTTTCGAGTGGAGAGTCAGGAGGGCCTCGATTGTCAGAGAGCTTAGGAAACCCTATAATTATAATAATTAGTGGCATGGGGTGGCTCTCTTGTGGGGTGGATGATTCGCATGGTTTTGAGGAGGTCCATAGCCCGGAAGGAACTGCTTCGCCAGGAAGTTTGGGTGGATGAAGGGGAGCCCGATCGTCCGGGCTGGCTCCGGGTGGCCCTGGCATTTCCCAGCACCTACTATGTGGGAATGTCAAACCTGGGCTTCCAGAAGGTCCTAGCCCTTTTCAGAGCCCAGAAGGGGGTGAGTTGCGAGAGGGTGTTCCTTCCTGAAGGAGGTGTAGGGCCGATAAGGTCCTTCGAAACTAACTCCCCGCTCAAACAATTCCACCTCTTAGCCTTTTCCGTCTCTTTTGAGATGGATTACCTGAATGTCGTACGCATCCTAGACCTGGCTGGGATACCCCCCAGGCGGGGGGATCGCACGCCGGGCCATCCCCTGGTCCTGGCGGGGGGTATTTGTCCCACATCCAACCCCGAGCCCCTCTCTCCTGTAGCCGACCTCATAGCCCTGGGCGAGGCGGAGGAGCTTTTGCCGGAGTTCCTGGAGGGTCTCAGAGAGCTAGACCTCGTACGGGCCCGCTGGCAGGCATTACGAGAATTTGCTCGCCTTCCCGGCATCTATGTTCCCGGAGGCTACGCCTGCGAGGAAGGGGTTGGGGAAGCTTGCAGGCTGGAGCCCCTTCCGGGCTATCCTGCCCGTGTCATCAGGCGTTTTCTTGCCGAGCTGGACCGGAGCCCCACCCACTCGGTTGTCCTCACCGATTTGACCGAGTTCGGGGGGATGTTTCTCATTGAGGTGGGAAGGGGTTGCCCCATTGGCTGTCGTTTCTGTCTGGCCGGACATACATACCGTCCCTTCCGACAGCGGAGCCTTGAATCCCTTCTTTCGGATGCCGGGCTGGGACTGCGATTCAGGCGGAAGATCGGTCTCATGGGTAGTGCTCTTTCAGAACATCCTCACCTCTCGGACCTCTGCCGAGAGATCATCTCGCTGGGGGGGCTCCTTTCATTATCTTCCATGAGGGCCACCGCCATTGACTGGAACATTCTTGAGAGCCTCAAGGCTAGCGGCTCAAGAGTGGTAACCTTGGCTGTTGAAGCTGCTACCGAAAGGCTCAGGAGAACTATAGGAAAGCCCCTCTCTGATGAACGGCTCTTCGGGGCTCTGGAGGATGTTCTCCGGGCCGGAATACCAAACCTTAAGCTCTATTTCATGGTGGGGCTTCCGGGCGAGAGTGAGGAGGATGTGGATGCTATTGTTTCTCTGGCCAAGCGGGTGAAACACCTTATGCTCAAGGTCTGCAGGGATAAGTCGCGCCTGGGGCTTCTCACCTTGAGTCTTAGCCCCTTTGTCCCTAAACCCTTCACTCCCTTCGAGCGGGAGCCGATGAACGGGTTGGATGTGCTCAGGGCGAAGCTCCGTCGAATAACCGCAGGCCTTAGGCGTGAATCGAATATCAGGGTCAATCATGAGGTTCCCAAATGGTCCCTCATCCAGGGAATCCTCTCTCGCGGGGACCGCAGGGTGGGGGAGGTCCTTCTTGAAGCTTATCGTCTTGGGGGGGACTGGCGGCGGGCCATGGCCCTCAAAAATCTCAATCCCGACCATTATGCGCTGAGACTTCGAGGGCCCGAGGAGAGACTCCCATGGGCCCACGTTGTGGTATGAGTGATGGAGGGGAGGGGCTCTCTCAAGCTGGTCCATTGCGGGCAGCTCGCCTACCTTGTCTCTCCAGAACTTGAAGCCTTTTGCCCTTCTATCCATGCATTCAGCACCCGTCTGGGAGGGGTCAGCCGTGGCCCTTTCAGCAGCTTAAATCTTGGACTCACCCCTGGCGAGAGGTGGGAAAATGTCAATGAGAACCGAAGGAGGTTCTTTCGAGCGGTAGGGGTCGACAGCCTTAAGCCCGTCGGCCTCCGTCAAGTCCATGGGAACCGAGTGATCGAGGTCAGGAGGAGTGAGGAAGCAGGTGGGCGGCCGTTGGGGGATGGTCTCATGATGGAGGACCGAGGCCTGGCCCTAACCATATCTACGGCCGACTGCTACCCCATAATTCTGGCGAGTGCCAGACCGCGGGCCCTGGCCCTCCTGCATGCAGGCCGCGAGGGAACGGCCCGGGGAATTCTCGCTGCGGCCGTTTTGGGCATGGAAAAGGCTTACGGTGTAAAGGCCGAGCAGCTCCTGGTCATCCTGGGACCCGGCATAGGGCCTTGCTGCTACAAGGTAGGGGAAGAGGTCGCCAGCGCATTCAGGGGTACGGCGGGAGCACTACGGCCGGGAGATGATGGGAAGTACTTCCTTGACCTTCCCCGTATCATCAGAAGCCAACTCCGTGAAGCAGGGGTTCGGGAAGATAGGATCATCCTTTCAGCAGTGTGCACCTGCTGTGAGAACGAGCTTTTTTTCTCACACAGGAGGGAGGGTCCCTTCACGGGGCGCCTCATGGCCGTTGCCGGGCTCCTCTGAAGGCTCTTTTTCTGGAGAAATACCACACATGTAGTGTATACTAGACAATATTAGCCGATCCGGGACCATGGAAGATATAATTCATAATTTTCAATCGGTTAGGGATAGGATAGCCAGGGCAGCAGCAAGAGTTGACAGAAACCCCGAAGAGATCTCTCTCGTCGCCGTCACAAAGGCGGTAGCCCTGCCTCGAATCGAGGAGGCCGTGCGGGAAGGTGTCACCGTTCTGGGGGAGAACCGGGTGCAGGAGGCCAGAAGAAAGGTTGAAAGCATGGCGCCCGAGCTAGGACAGCAGGTAGAATGGCATCTGGTAGGAACCCTTCAGCGAAATAAGGCGAGGTACTGCTTTGGTCTTTTTCATATGATCCACTCATTGGATAGCTTTCCCCTGGCCCAGGAGCTCTCAAAAAGGGGTGAAAAGGCCGGGCTGGACATCGAGGTACTGGTGCAGGTGAACCTCGCAGGAGAAGCACAAAAGGGAGGCACCTCCAAAGGAG
This sequence comes from uncultured bacterium, assembly GCA_964575845.1. Lineage (GTDB taxonomy): Bacteria > UBA8248 > UBA8248 > UBA8248 > CAZNSX01 > CAZNSX01. The sequence continues at coordinate 520,726 of CAZNSX010000002.1, forward strand.
AGGCCATTGAACTCCTCAAGGAGGTATCCCGGATGCCACACCTGAAGCTCCGCGGCCTCATGACAGTGCCCCCATTTTTGCCTGACCCCGAGGACTCTCGCCCTTACTTTCAGGAGCTCAGGGATCTGAGAGACAGAGCCCGGCGGGAGGGGCTTAATGAGGCGAGAGAGCTTTCGATGGGAATGACAGCCGACTTTGAGCAGGCGGTGGAGGAAGGGGCCACCATAGTACGGATAGGAACGGCCATCTTTGGGCCAAGACTCTGAGGGAAACCATGCCCAAGGAAAAAAGCATACCGAGGCGCTCTATAGCTATCATCGGTGGCGGTTACATGGGAGAGGCCATAATAAGGGGGCTCGTTGTGTCCAAGTTTTCCACTCCAGGAGACATCGTCCTCTTTGATATTGACCCTGAGCGCCGCCAATTCCTCCAGAAAGAATATGGTGTTAAGGTTGCGGCCAGCGGCAGAGCCGCCGCCGCGGCTGCAACCTTGATTCTCTTGGCGGTGAAGCCCAACGATATGGCCAAGGCCATGGAGGAGATTGCCGAAGCAGTGGCGCCAGGAAAACTCACGGTGTGCGTGGCCGCCGGAGTTTCCACCTCATTTATCGAGAATTTCCTTGATGGACAGCCCCGGGTCGTGAGGGTCATGCCCAACGCACCGGCTCTCATCGGAAAGGGGGCCGCGGCTGTATGCGGTGGGCGCTTTGCCAAGCCGGAGGATGAGGCCTTTGTGATGGAAATGTTTGAATCCATGGGCAGGGTGGTGAAGGTGGAAGAAAAGCAGATGGACGCCGTCACCGGCCTCTCAGGGAGCGGACCGGCTTTCGCCATGGTAATAACAGAGGCTCTGGCTGATGGAGGCGTCAAGATGGGCCTACCTCGGGATGTCGCCCTGAAGCTGGCCGCCCAGACCCTTTTGGGAGCGGCCGAGATGGTCCTTCAGCTGGAGGAGCACCCGGCGAGCCTGAGGGATCGGGTGACTTCTCCCGGAGGCACTACGATAGCGGGCCTTCATGCCATGGAAGTTGGCGGCATTAGAGGCGCGCTTATGGCAGCCGTAGAGGCTGCCACGAGGCGCTCCCAGGAGCTGGGACGGGGGGCGAAGGAGAGCTAAGCCCGAGGAGGGAGCGAGAGCTTGTTCGTGCTGGGGCGTTTGTTCGCTGGAATAGCACAGGTCCTTAACATACTTCTCACCGTCTACATGTGGGTCATCATTATCAGAGCCCTAATATCCTGGGTGAACCCAGACCCTTTCAATCCCATAGTTCAGTTTCTTTACAGGATCACCGAGCCTGCGTTGGCTCCCATCCGGCGCAGGGTTCCATATATTGGGGGTATCGATATCTCACCTCTTGTGGCCATCCTCATCATCATTTTCCTTCAGTCATTTTTCGTGGGCAGCCTTCATGATCTGGGCTCTAGCCTGCGTTGAGAGGGAGGTAGCATACGATGAGGCTTACAGCCCGTGAGATAAGACAGTCCCAGTTCAGCACTCGGTTTCGGGGCTACGACCGAGAAGAGGTGGAGACATTCCTCCAGCTAGTGGCTGCCGACATGGAAGAACTCCTTCGCGAACAGGAAAGGCTGCGGGAAGAGCTGAAGGCTAGGGGAAAGGAGCTGGAAAAACACCGCGGCGAAGAGGACTCCCTGAGGAAGACCATGCTGGCCCTCCAGGAGATGCGAGAGGAGTTGATGACCAAAGCCCAGGTGGAGATAGACCGAACCAAGGAGGAGGCCCAGCAGATCCGGGAGCAGGCCCTCAGGGAGGCGAACCAGGCCAGCGATGAGCTCCGCCACCAAAGGGACGAAATCAAGCGGGAGCTGGAGGAGCTCTCCCGGCGGAAACAGCTCTTCACCGAAGAGCTGCGCTCCCTTCTGGAGGACCAGCTGAGGCTCCTTGAGGAGGCCGAGCCACAACCAGCGCCTCAGCAAGCTTCTGGGGGAGGGAAGGCGAAACCCTCTGACGGGGTTCTTGACTATGAGGCAGCTGAGGAGGAAACCTGAGGAAGAGCAAGTCCTGCGGCCGATACCCGGGGGCGTTATCCTTAGGGTAAGGGCACAGCCCCGTGCCTCCCGCACTCACATAAGAGGCTTCTCCCAAGGCGCTCTTAAAGTGCACCTTACGGAGCCCCCCGAGAAGGGTAGGGCCAATGAGCAGTGCCTTGAGGTTCTGGCAAAGGCCCTCGGCCTTAAGTCGAGGGCCCTCTCAATAGTTTCGGGCGAGAAGGCGAGGCTTAAAGAGATAAGGATTATCGGGGTAAAGCCGACGGAGGTTCGCGAGAGGATCGCTGCGGCTCTTGAGGGCAAAGGATGAGAGAGGGAGCGCTCAGAGCGGTGGACTGGGTCGATGGGGCCGTATGCCTCATTGACCAGAGAAGGCTTCCCGAGGAGGAGGTCTATCTGGAGTGCCGGAATCCCGAGGCGGTGGCTCGTGCGATAAAGGAGATGGCCATAAGGGGAGCCCCCGCCATCGGGGTGGCCGCGGCCCTGGGGATGGCGCTCGCAGCCAGGGAATTTCGAGGCGGGGAAAAGGAGGGCCTCTTAGACCATCTGGAAGATAGGGGCCGGCTCCTGGGCTCCACCCGTCCCACGGCCGTAAACCTTTTCTGGGCCATCGAGAGGATGAAGGGGAAGGCGCGGGAGGCCGAAGAAGAAGATGTGGCGGAACTGAAAAAACTTCTCCTTGAGGAAGCCCTAAGGATCAGAGATGAGGACATCGCCATCTGTCGGCAGCTTGGCGACAGGGGAGCGACCCTCATTCCCCGGGAGGCCAAGTTACTCACCCACTGCAATGCTGGCGCCCTGGCGACGGCCGGCTATGGGACCGCCCTGGGCGTCATCCGCTCGGCTCACCGGGAGGGCAAGGTGGCAAGAGTATTTGTGGATGAAACCCGCCCCTTCCTCCAGGGCTCAAGGCTCACGGCCTGGGAGCTCAAGCGCGAGGGCATACCCGTTACCCTCATCACGGACAGCATGGCCGGCCACCTCATGAGCCGGGGCAGCGTGGACGCCGTGGTGGTGGGGGCCGACCGCATCGCGCGAAACGGCGATGTGGCAAACAAGATAGGTACCTATACGGTGGCGGTGCTGGCTAATGAGCACCGAGTGCCATTCTACGTAGCGGCACCCCTATCTAGCTTCGATTTTGGGGTCGCCTCGGGGGCGGATATTCCCATTGAGGAGAGGAGCCCCGAGGAAGTGACCCACTTAAGGGGCTTTCCTATTGCCCCGGAGGGGGTGGAGGCCATACACCCCGCCTTTGATGTGACCCCCGCGCGCTTGGTGGATGCCATAATAACAGAGCGGGGCATCCTGAGGCCCAAGAGGGGAGAGACCCCCGAGGGACTGTTGGCAAGAGTACCCTCAGAGGTGGTTAAGACCTAATCTCCCTTCCCCTCTGGTCGCACATGACCTTCTTATCCCGAACAGCCTTCCGATGACAAGGCGCCTCCTTTCAAAAGGGGGTAAGTAAGGGATCGGCTTATGAGATTGGAGCTGATTGAAGTGGACTCTACGAGCGAGGGGGGGCTTCTCACGCCCAGGGCCTTCAACCGTAGAGGAGTGAGGCGGGAGGTGGTGGAAGTGCTTGACCGCTGGCTTGAGGGAGGGGTCAAGCCCGGTGGGGAGAGGCTTGATTATTTCAAGGTGAAGGCCGATGATAGCAGGGAGTACTTTCTAAGGTATAACTATCTCTTCCAGAGCTGGGCTATCACGGTTTAATAGACAGGGAACTTCAGGGATGGAGAGAGAGGAGTTCGAGAAGCTCGTGGTGGAGGCCTTGGAGGAGGTGCCGGAATTTTTTAAAGAAAAGCTCGATAATATAGACATCGTCATAGAGGATAAGCCATCCAAGGGGCTCCTCCGACGCCTTCGCCTTCCCAGGGGAGGCACTCTCTATGGCCTCTATCAGGGCGTCCCCATGCAGGGGAGGGGCCTTGCCTACGGCGGCGTTCTCCCCGACAAGATAACCCTCTTCAAGGAGCCTCTTGAGAGCTCCTGCCGCAGCCCAAGGGAGCTTAGGGAGAGGGTCAGGAATACGGTTCTGCACGAGATCGCCCACTACTTCGGAATCAGTGATAAGAGGCTCAAGGAGCTCGGGGTATACTGAAAAGAAAAAGGTCCCTCGATGCCCATGCTAAGCCCGACGCCTGAAGAAAAGTCCATCTCTTGCTCCCCAGGGAACTCAGGCCTTGCCCCCTTGAGGGTCAAACTCTAGAAGGACCTAACTTCGGATAAGGAAAATCACCTTGCAGATAGTCTCCGTGAGCCGAAGAACCGATATTCCCGCCCACTACCCGGAGTGGTTCATGGGGAGGGTGAGGGAAGGGGTTGTCGGCTACCGAAACCCCTTCAGCGGGGCCGAGCACAGGGTCTCCTTGAGGCCCGAGGATGTGAGGTGTTTTGTCTTCTGGTCGAAGAATTTTGAGCCCTTCGAGCCTCACCTGAAAGAGCTTGAGGGAAGGGGTTATAATTTTTATTTTCTCTTCACCATTACGGGGCTTCCTACGATTTTCGAGGAGAGGGTGCCGCCTCCGGAGCGCGCCCTGCACTCTTTCTCCAGGCTCTTCGACCGCTTCGGCCCGAGGAGAACCATCTGGAGGTTCGACCCGATAATCCTCTCAAACCTGACCTCAAAGGAGGAGAGGCTCGAGGCCTTCCGTGGCCTCTCGCGGAAACTTGCGGGGAGGACAGACAAGTGCATCGTGAGCTTTCCAACCATGTACGGGAAGGTCAGGCGAAATCTGGATGAGCTGAGGGAAAGAAGTGGAGTTGAAGTCTATCTTCCCGCTGAGGAGGAGATGAGGGATTTTGCCCGAGAGCTCTCCCATGTCGCTTCTTCCTTCGGCATCTCCCTTCTAGCCTGCTGCTCGGATTACCTTGTTGGAGGCCCTGTGGGGAAGGCGTCATGCGTTGATGGAAAGCTCATCGATGAGCTCTTTCCGGATGGGGGCACCTCCTTCAAACCCCTTCCCACACGGCCCGAATGTGGCTGCACCGAGAGCCGTGACATAGGGGCCTATGACTCCTGCCCGCACGGCTGCTGGTACTGCTATGCCAACCAGAGGCCCGGAAGCCCCTTGAGGAGCGGCTCCGGCCTTTTCCTTTAAGAGGTTTCCCTCGCCGGCACGAAGAGCCAGAGGGCTCCTGCCGCCGCAAGCGCAAGTCCGGCCCCGAAGGCAAAGGCAATGGGAGCCCCGAGCCACCACCAGAACGTGCCCATGATGAGGCTTGCCGGAAGCTGGAATATGCCTATGGCAAAGTTATAGGCGCCGTAAGCCGTGCCCTTCCTCTCAGAGGGAACGAGGTCTGCCACGTAAGCCTTCTCGACCCCTTCCGTGAGCCCGAAGAAAAGGCCGTAGACCCCCATGAAGAGCCAGATATCATTGGCGCTTCCCGCAAGCGCAAAGCCCAGGTAGGCCGCCGCGTAGACGAACCAACCCGCCGAGATGACGCCGCGTCTACCGACCCTGTCAGAGAGCATTCCCGCGGGCATGGAGCTAAGTGTTTTTACGATATGGAGGGCAGCCCAGAGGAGGGGAATCTGGGCGAGGGGTACGCCTAAATCCCTCGCCCTCAGCATCAGGAAGGCGTCGCTTGAGTTCCCGAGGGTGAAGAGGGCGAGCACGGTGAGATAAGCCTTGAATCCCCGGTCAAAGCCCTGAAAGCTCAGCATGGGCGCCGCTTCGGGCTCGGGCAGAGGTCTCGGCCGCTCCCTCACAAAGCCAAAGAGAAGGGCTAAGGCCATGAAACCCGGAACGGAGGCCAGAAGGAAAAGGAGCCTCAGGTCTCCCCCCATTAACGCCAGGAGCCCGGCCGCCAGAAGGGGCCCCAACACAGCCCCCAGGTGGTCCATTGCCCTGTGGAAGCCAAAGGCCTTGCCGCGGGAATCCTCGGGGCAGGAATCCGCGATGAGGGAGTCGCGGGGGGATGTCCTCACCCCCTTTCCGACCCGGTCGCTGAACCGGATGAGGAGCACATGCCAGCCCGAAGTCGAGGCCGCGAGAAGGGGCCTGACGAGCGCCGCCAGGGAGTATCCCCCCACGACGAGCCCCTTTCTATTCTTGACCCGGTCGGAGTACCAGCCCGAGATGAGCTTCAGGATGGAGGCTGTGCTCTCGGCAATCCCTTCGATAAGGCCCAAGAACGCGGTTCCCACTCCCAGGACTGAAGTGAGGAAGATGGGAAGGAGGGGGTAGATCATCTCCGAGCTTATATCGTTCAGGCAGCTCACCCCTCCAAGTGCCAGGACATTTCGCGAGATGCCGCTGAAAAGGCCCGCTTGGTTCTCGCGCTGTGCTATATTTCCCTCGATGCTGAGCGCCTTAATGCGTTCATTTTTTTCCACTGTCCAGATTATCCTCTCGGCATTACCTTTCCTGTCGAAATTTCTTATTCTTTAACCTGAAAATCACCTTTTCATTCCCACTTCAGGAGGCCAATTCTTACATCTAATGGAAAAGTCACAAACTGGTTCTGTATCCAGCCACTAATTAAAAATCTTAAAATTGCACCGAAAAATCCGCCCATTCCTATTATTAGCCAAACACCCATTATAATCCCTTTTTGTCGTTCTCACCCGCCATGGAGCCCGAGAATCTCCGGACCGCCTCCCGCCATGCCGTTCCCTCGGTTCCCTGTGGCTCGGGACGGGCCGACCAGGACCTCTTGCGCATAGCCTCCTCCAGTTCCCAAAGCAGGAGAGCGATCTTCGCAACTTCGAGTTCTACGAGGAACTCCCTGACCCCCGCTGCCGGGGCAAGGGCTAAAGCTCGGGAAAAGTGTTTAAGACAGAGCCCGTATCCGCTCTCCATGGCTGCACGATAGCGCCGGTCCCTGAGCAGGGCGAAGAGAAGATAGAGCGCTCGGTCTCTCGCCTCGGTCAGACGCGCGCAGACCGGGCACCGAAGGGGGCTTGCCAATATTTCTCGGGCCGCCATGAGGCGAGCGCGCCGCGGTCGGAGGAGGAACTCTTTGAGGCGATGAACCGGGCGGCCTCGGCCAGGATCTGGACTAGGCCTGAGGGCCCGGAGGGCGGTGCCAAGCTGCCCCAGGATGTCCTTGAGCACCTTCTCGACCGTAACGGACGCCAGGCATTTGTCGCCCTGATGAATTGTGGGCCATACGTGCTCGGCGCAGGTCGGGAGCAGATCGTTCACATCGAAGCCCTGGCGGACAGCGTCGTCAAGCCACCTCATCCACTCGATCCAGGCCCGACGAACCTCGAGGCAGACTGGGCACGCGTCGCCGCGGCTGAGCCCTTGCAGGAAATCTGCGACAGGATCCCTCGCCCCAGGGAGAACCATTTGTTCTTCCAGTGAGGGAAAGGCCCCGAGACGCCTATCATGGCCTACGGCAAGCCGGAGGGCCGGCAAGAGCGAATCGAGCAGTTCCTGGCGGTCAACGCCCGGAGTCCGCCATAGATCATCTTGTTTTTCCGTCAAGGAGTTAATGGCGGAGGCCATGGCTTCCTCGGGAAGGACCAAAATTCGTTCGAGCGTGGGAGCAGAGACAAGGGAAGAGACAGCTTGCAGGTGGGGGAAGCAGAGCATTCCTGGATTACCGTAGTCGTCTATCCGGCCGCAGTTCTCGACCAGATTCACGAGGAAAAAGGCGGCGCTCGCGGCACGGTCTTCCCGCTCCTGGCATGGCGGGCAAGGGTCATAAGCGGCCAACGCCGTGCCGCGCCGCCTTTTCCGCGGGCCGAGCGATAGTTGGCCGGAGAGGGTTTGCAAGATACGGCGCGCCAGGATCTCGTGGACGAAAGTTAACTGGTGGGAGTCGAGGGAGTTCCGCGTGAGGTACGTCCCGTGAGCCAAGCAGAACCCGAGGGAGCGCGTCATGCGGTCGAGGGTGCGGGGGAAAGAGTATTGTTCGTTAAAGAACCAGAAAAAATAATGGCGGTCACTTCCTGCGATTTCGTGACAGACTGGACACCCCTCCTCGTTTAAGGCGGAAAGAATGCGGATTTCCCAATAGCTCAATTCCGGCGAGGGCCTCTTGCGTCTCATTCATGCTTCTCCGGAGAATCCGTTCCCGCCTGCGCTTTTAGCCGTTCCACCTCCTTACGCAGTTTCTCCACTGTTCGCTCCAGCCCGCGAGAGTGCGCACGCTCCCCTGAGAGGTTCATTTCGAGGACCTTTCGGGTCTCCAGCGTTTCCCAGAGCCGATGGTGGAGCGAAGCTGCTCGGCTGGAAGCCTCCGAAAACTTGGATCGAAGCTCATCCACTTGCAGCTTCAGCTTCTTGTTCTCAAACTGAAGCGTTTCCGAATCGGAGGTGGGAGATGGTGAAAAATCGAGAAAAGCGGTAGGAGGTGGAGGGATCCTATTGCGCACAGAAGCTTCGCGGTGTAGGTCATTTCCGAAGATCCCCATGCCACCAGCGAGCAGCTCTAAGGCCAAAATCAGGGACCGCGCATCTTCAGGAGTGATCGGCTCGGAAGAAGCGAAGGAGTTTTTCGCAATGAAGCTTTTCAGTCTGGCCTGAAGCTCATGCCATTTGCGCTCGGTTCGCTCCACAACAATTGCCGAATTTGGGTGGGTCGGGCCGAGTTCCACCATCTGGAGCAAATGAGGGAGGCAAAGGCCTGCCGACCGATCAAAGGCCCTTTCAAATTGGGGGTCTTTCAAAAATTCGAGGAAATAGAAGAGATAGCGCGATTCTGCCTCTCGACCGACCTGACAAGCGGGGCAAATCGCCTTTCGCTTCCACACTATTGAGAGCGAATTTCGGAGACGGCGACTTAGGAGGCGAGAGAGCCACCCGCAACTCGCCCATCCCCGATTGAGTCTGACGCGCATTCGCCGAAGCCGCCCCAGAGCGTCCCTCAGGATATCCTCGTTGATGATGGCAATCCCCAGATTGCAGGCCGGAATTCCGCGTGTCATCCAGGCATGCCAGTTGCAAAACCCCAGGGATGCGCGGAGGCTTGCTCGGGTTGCTGGGTCATTCACTTGCTCATAGAGAAGGCCATCGAGATATCGAAGGGTATCTACCTTGAGACAGAAACAGACTGGACATCCCTCATGGGAAAAGGCTTCGATCAAGCGAAAGAAGCTAACGGGGAAAGACGGCCCTGAACCCCGACCTCGCTTCGATTGGTCGCCCGGTGCCCCCACGATCAAACCCCCAGAGTCAAAAAAAGGAAAATTCCTCCAAATTCAAATTTAAGAATTGTCGGACTAAAAATAAAAAACTCCTACGCGTTCACGGTAGGAGTTATCAGCCGTCGAAGTGACAGCAGCTTCAGGCGAACTCCATCGCCCTTACAGCTTGATTTATTTACATTTTATATATTAAGCCCATTCCTCAGAACGAGTCAAGCCGAATGGTCAGCTTCATTCTCCGCTTTGGATTTGCGTAACCCTTTGGGTGGAGAATGACAGAAATCCATCACCGAGGTTGTGAAAATTGATTGGGCTCATCATGGACGTGCCGTGCACAGCCCTTTCTATGCACAGGTAGCGCCAGCGGCCCCTTCCTCCTTGACTTCATCGGTAAATGGGCTAGCATCGATAGATGGAACCATCCTGGCGCAGGTGGCCTAAGCCTGTGCTGACCTCGGAATCGGGCGCGGCCAGGGAGAAGTTTGCTACGTCTGACCCCAATTTCCCTGCTTGTTTGCGGGCTTGCCCAGCCTTCATCAGAGCTAGGAGGTGGCGGCGATGATAGGAACTGAGGAGAAGTACCTGGAGAGGGTTAAAAGTTTTAAGCCCAGGGCCTTTGTGGGGGGCGAGAGGATAGAGGACCTCCTAACCGACCCCAACACAAAGACCATCATAAACACCGTCGTAAAGACCTACGAGCTGGCGTCTGACCCGAGATACGAGAGGGTGATGACGGCAGAGTCTCCCCTCATAGGCGAGAGGGTGAGCCGGCTGAATCATCTGGCGGGGAGCCCCGATGACCTGGAGATGCGCCTTGAGCTCACAAAGCTCATGACCCAGGCCACGGGGACCTGCTGTGGCAGGTGCGGCGGCTGCAGCGGTCTTAATACCCTGGCGGCCGTCACCTACGCGATGAAGCAGGACGGCAAGGGCGAATATCACGACCGGTTCATGGACTACCTGAGGTGGGTCCAGAAGGAGGACCTCTCCTGCAGCGCGGCCACCACATCTCCCAAGGGCGACCGCAGCAAATCTCCAAAGGAGCAGGACCCTGACCTCTGCCTCAGGGTTGTCGAGAAGAGGAAAGACGGAATAGTGTTGCGGGGAGCCCGGGCCCACCAGACGAGCGCCATCGGGGTGGACGAGATGATTGTGTATTCGCGTCTCTTCAAGAAGGGCGAGGAAGAGTATGCGCTCGGCTGTGCGGTTCCAAACGGGGCTGAGGGCCTGACCTATGTCCTGCAATTCAACTCCGATGATGCCGAGCGGAGGGCCTCTGGGGATATATCCACCCTTGGGAATCCTGTCTACGGCGGAAGGCAGACTATGCTCGTCATCTACGAGGATGTCTTCATCCCCTGGGAGAGAGTCTTCATGTGTGGCGAGGTGGAGTACACGGCTATCTCGAACCGGGCCGCCAGGCGCGCTCACCTCTACAATGAGGGGCCCTGCAAGTCGGGCTTCGGGGACCTGATACTCGGAGCTTCGAAGTTTCTGGCGGAAAGCAACGGGCTCGATAAAGTCCCCCACATAGTGGAAGACCTTGCGAAGATAATCGTCGCCAATGAGACCACCTATGCTTCAGCCGTAGTTGCCGCCCGGAAGGGCTCGGAGTTTCCCCCCGGCTCGGGTGTTTTTTTCAGCGATGAGCGCTTCGCATACCTCTCAAAATTAAATGCCAACGAAGGTTTCTATGAGGTGATGAAGGCGGCGGCCGATATAGCAGGGGGCCTCGTTGTTACCATGCCCTCTGAAAAGGAGCTCAAAAACCCTGAAACCCGACCCATGCTCCTCAAATACCTCAAGGGCAGGGCTGATATCCCAACTGAAGAGAGAATGCGCATGTTCAAGTTCCTGAACCACTGGGTTGCCTCTCCCCATGCGGCCCAGGCGTGGATAGGAGGCGGCGCCCCCTATCATCTGAGGATGTCCCTCTATGAGGGGACGGACCTCGAGGAGAAGAAAAACCTCGCCCGGGCGCTTGCCTTCGGATGTGAGTGAGCTATTTGAGAGAGCGGGGATTCCATCCCGACAAGGAAGGTCCTCTGCCCAGGAGTCATTGAAGCCGAAATGTCTCCCAGGGAGACGGAGCCATTGACAAAGCGTCGAGGTTACAGCTAAATTATGGCCAGCGGGGGGTCTTGATGGATGCGATCCACTGTTGCATCCGGCTATCCTCTCAACAAGGGGAGGCGGAAAGATGAAGGGCCACAGGCTCCTTTTTCTGGCATTGGCTTCCGCACTCACGGTCTCTTTCCTCCTGCTTCCTTCCTCATGGGCATCACCGGCTAACACCCCCGCCTGCAAGGAGTGTCACTCCCGGGTGACCCCCGGCATAGTGAAGGATTTTGAGCGGGGGAAGATGGCGAAGGTGATGGACTGCACGGGCTGTCACGGGGATAAGCACAAGGGTGCGGAGGATTTCAAGCTCGCTGAAATTCCGACCCCCGACGCCTGTGCTCCCTGCCACAAGGAGCGGGTGGAGCAGTTCAGGGCCGGAAACCACGCCCTTGCCTGGGCGGCCATGAAGGCCATGCCCATGGTCACCCACCAGCCGCGCTCCATCGTTGGCATAGGCTTCAAGGGGTGCAGCGGGTGCCACAAGATAGGGGAAAAGGCCGCCGAGGAGCTCAAGGGCTTCCGGTTCGGCACGGCCTCCTGCGACTCCTGCCACACCCGCCACAAATTCTCCACCCAGGAGGCCCGCGACCCCAGAGCCTGCCAGAGCTGCCACATGGGCTTTGACCACCCCCAGTGGGAGATGTGGTCCACCTCTAAGCACGGGACCATCTTTGCGATAGAGGGCGACACGGGCCGGGCCCCCACCTGTCAGACCTGCCATATGCCGGCCAAAAACCACAGGGTGATGACCGCGTGGGGCTTCCTCGCGCTCAGGCTTCCCGAGGAGGACAAGGAGTGGCTGAGCGACCGGGTCGAGATACTGAAGGCCCTGGGAGTTCTGGATGCTGAGGGTAAACCCACCGAGCGCCTTGAGGCTGTCAAGGCGGCCAAGGTGGCCCGCCTCACGGCAGAGGAGTGGAAGGCCGAGCGCGAGAAGATGGTTGGAATTTGCGGGGAGTGCCATTCCGAGAACTTTGCAAAAGACCAGCTTGAGGCGGCTGACAATGTCATCCGCGAGGCGGACAAGCTCTTCGCCGGAGCTATCAGCACTGTCAGGAGCCTCTATGATGAGGGAGTGCTCAAGCGGCCTGCGGGCTGGAAATATGCTCCGGACCTGCTTCAGTTCTACGAGGCGAAGAGTTCCATCGAGCAGGACCTCTACCTGATATTCTTGGAATACCGGATGCGGGCCTTCCAGGGCGCCTTCCACGCAAACCCCGACTACATGCATTGGTACGGCTGGGCCCCGCTGAAGGAGACGGTCCAGCGGATAGAGGATGAGGCCGCGCGCCTTAGGGGGGAGGCACGAGGGAAGAGATAGTTTGAGGCGGCTCTTCTGCCTTCAACGCGCTGATAGTGAGACAACCTTGAGGGAGGGCTCTCATCATGGTTTGGCAGGGGTTCTCAGGAAGACTTAAGGAAGTTCTCGGGCTTGAGGGGAGCCCCATCGCGGTCACCTACTCCATGGGGCCCCTTGGGCGCGGAAAGGAGGGAAGGCACTGGGTCTGTGAGGCACTTCTGGATGCACGCGATGGCGCGACCATAAACCTCTCCGCCGAGAACTCGGCCTGCAGGGGCGGCACCTGGCACCTGGGCCTGGGCCCCAGGCCCTCTGGAGAGGGTTACCGGGCGCTCCAGAAGTTTCTCGTGGAAGGGGAAAAGATCTGCGGAACCATCACGGCCTTCCATAGGATGCAGGCCCTCACTTCTCCCCCTCCTCTGGGCCTGGCGGACTTTGTGGTCTTTTCCCCCCTTGAGCGGGCAGAGCTTCGGCCCGACCTTGTGGTCTTCCTCTGCAACCCCGAGCAGGCCTGCCGCCTGGTGACGCTCGCGACCTTTCCAGATGGCCTTCCCCCGAAAGCGGAGCTCCTGGGCTCCACCTGCCACATGGTCGTTGCCTACCCCATAGTCTCCGGGGAGCTCAACGTGAGCCTCATGGATTACACGAGCAGAAAGCACAGGGCCTATAGGAAGGACGAGCTTTTCGTGAGCATCCCCTACCACAAGATGGCGGGTCTCATGGAGAGCATAGAGCGCTCGACCGCGGGAACGGCCCCTGTGGAGTATCCCGCAGAGTTCAGAAGACTCTTCAGGGAGGAGGCGGGGGAGATAGCCGGGGAAGGAGGAGGCCGTTGATCAAGAAGATTCGCCACATAGGGATAGTCGTGGAGAACCTGGATGGGGCGCTCTCCCGCTACACCGACGCCTTCGGCTTGGAGTGCAGTGAAGTGATGGAGGTAGGTGAGATAGGGGTCAGGATCGGGTTCATGCCCGTCGGGGAGACCCTCATCGAATTCCTGCAATATGTAAAGGAGGACACCGGAGCGGACTCTCTTGTGAGGGCTCAGAAGGGGCCCATAAATCATATCTGCTTTGAGGTGGAGAATATAGAGAGCGCCCTTGAGAAGCTAAAGGCGAAGGGTTTGAGAGTGGCCGGGGGCTTTCCCCGAAGGGGTGCCCACGGAAAGGTTGCTTTCTTCCTGCCTGAGGATACCGAAGGCGCTCTCATCGAGGTCTGCGAGCCCGACTGAAAGTGCCCTACCTGAGAGAGGCGCTGCAGTCGCGTGAATTTAGGGGTTTGAGAAGCCGAACTGGCCGGAAAGCCCCCCTTCGCAGCGCTGCGAACCATATCAGATAATGGCGAGGCAGGGCCTCGCCCCGCCCGAGCTTATTATCGCAGGCTGAAGCTAGAAGACTTCCCCCAAAAAAAATTTACCCGCCGAAATCCATATTTCGTGTCGAATGCTCTCATCCATACTAACCCCTAAAACCACGATATATCCTGGAATTTAGTTTTCTTGCACCAGCGAGGCAGCAGGATTTTGATTGACTTTTACCCCTTCAACGGTAATTTAAGAAATAAATAGGCTGAATAAGCATTAATGATAGCTATTACTGCTAACTAAAGCGGGTAAGCTCTCGAGGCTAATCAAAGCTTCACCGTCCCTATCGGAAGGGGTGGGGCATTTTCCCAATGGTGGAAAAGGAGGAGGGAGTTAATCATGTCAAGAATTAGAATCTTCCTAATATCTCTCCTGAGTCTTACTCTGGCCATCTGGAGCTGGGGTCCCGCGGTATCATCTTCTTATGGAGCCGATTTCATAAAGTTCGGCGGAGGCCATCTGGGAGGAACCTGGTTCACGCTCGTAGGGGGAATGTCGGAGCTACTCACAAAGGAGATAGAAGGCCTCAACGTGAGCCTGGAGGCTTCGGCCGGCTCGGTGGATAATAACCGTCTCATTAGGGCGGGCGCCATAGACACGGCCCTCACCCACGCGCTCACGGTCTATGACAACTGGAACGGCGTGGGCCTCTTCAAGGGGAAGGGAGCCTTCAAGGACATAAGGATGCTAGCCCGGGTGTACGAGAGCTGGCATCATTTCGTCACCGTGGAAGGGACGGGCATCAAGACCATGGCCGACCTCGAGGGCAAGATAGTCACCGTAGGCTCGGCTGGAAGCGGTGGCGCGGTCAACTCCGAAAATATCCTGAGGGCCCTCGGCCTCTGGGATAAGATAAAACCCCGCCACCTCACCTTTGCCGACGGCGGCCGGGCCCTGGGTGACGGCCACGTGGACGCCCTTGGCCAGAGCAGCGCGCCCATGGCCAATGTCGTGACACTAGAGGCCACCCACAAGATCCGCATGGTCGAGTTCACGCCCGAGGACCTGGACACCATCGTCAAGAAGTTCCCCGCGTACAGCAAGAGCGTCATGCCTGCAGGGACCTATAAGACCTGGAAGAAGGACTACCCGACCATTTCCTTCTTTGTTTACTGGATTGCCCATAAGAGGCTCGCCGACAAGTGGGCATACGAGATGCTCAAGGTGGCCTTTGATCCGAAGAATAAGGAATACCTGAAAAGGGTTCACCGTCAGTGGGCTCCGCTGGCTGCTGGCCTCGATACCATGAAGGCTCTGGGCATACCGCTGCATCCGGGCGCGGTGAAGTTCTGGAAGGAAAAGGGCCTGGAGATACCGCCCGAGCTGATCCCCGGCTCCTGAGTTTCCGGATTGCTCTTCTTTTCTCAGGCTCTATGGGGCGAGGGGGTTCTCGCCCTCGCCCCTGGTTAAAGGGAGGGGTCGACTTCCAGGAGGTCGCGGCGGATGCCTCAAGCCATCACTGCAAAAGCCCCTCCCCACGAAGAAGAAGTTGAAAGTATGCGGGACCTCAAGGGTCCCCTGCTCATCACGACCAACCTGATCGCCGCTTTCTTTTCTATCTTCTACATATACACGGGAGGCTTCGGCCTCATCTCAACCGAGACCCACCGGGGTTTTTATCTGCTTTTCACCACGCTCCTCTGTTTCACGCTCTACCCGATGAGACGAGGGGGCTCCGGGAATCGTGTGCCGCTGGCCGACTTTATCCTCTGCCTCATGGCTATCTTCAGCATAGGCTACTGGATTGTCGCCTGGCCCTCGTATGCATACAGGACGGCCGACCCCAACAAAATGGATATCCTGGCCGGAATCGTTACGATCGGCCTCGTCATCGAGGTCGCCAGGAGGGTCCTGGGGCCGGTGCTCCCTTCCATGGCCGTGGCCTTCCTCCTCTACGCCTATTTCGGAAGATATATGCCGGGGCACCTGGCGCATGCGGGCTACCCCATGAAGCGCATCATCGAGTTCATGGCCTGCGGCATGGATTCCATATATGGGGTGGTGATTCAAGTTTATGCCACCTTCGTCTTCCTCTTCATCATCTTCGCCGCCTTCCTTAAAGAGGCCGGTGCCGGTGATTTCATCCGCGATCTGGCAAACTCCCTGGCCGGAAGCGCAAGGGGAGGGCCGGCGAAAATAGCGGTGGTGGCAAGCGGCATCATGGGCTCCATAACGGGAAGCTCGGCCGCCAACGTGGTGGCCACGGGCGCTTACACCATACCCCTCTTCACGCGGCCGGGCTCCCGGCCCCAGGGCGGGGGGGGGGTTGGGGCCGGGCCCACAACCGGAGGCCAGTTCATGCCCCCGGTCATGGGAGCGGGGGCCTTCATCCTCGCGGCCTTCACCGAGACGGCTTATGCCGAGATAATGCTCATCTCGGTCATCCCAGCCGTCCTCTACTTCCTCTCGGTCGGGACCATGGTTCATTTCGAGGCCGCCCGGGAGGGGCTCGTCGGACTGCCCAAGGACCAGCTCCCCTCCTTCAGGAAGACCATGAGAAGGGGGGGCTACCTCCTCATCCCCATCGTCATAATCCTGGTGTTCCTTCTCATGGGCCGCTCTCCCAATATGGCCGCATTCGGCGCCATCATCGCGACCGTGCTTCTGAGCTATCTGCGGAAGGAAACCCGCATGGGGCCGAGGAAGCTTCAGAGGGCTCTCATACTGGGGGCAAGGAACTCCCTCATCGTGGGTGCCACGGCAGGCGTCATAGGCATAATAATCGGCGTCACCGTGCTAACCGGCCTTGGCCTTAAATTCTCCTCCCTCATCCTCTCCATGAGCCATGGGGTTTTGCCCCTGGCGGTCCTTCTCACGGCGGTCGTCTCCTACATCCTTGGCATGGGGGTCACGGTGACGGCCGCCTACATTCTCTTGGCGGTATTGGCCGTGCCTGCGCTCATGGAGTTTGGGGTCCCTCTGGTTGCCTCTCACCTCATCGTCTTCTGGTACAGCCAGTCGGCCCAGGTGACGCCGCCCGTGGCCCTGGCCGCGTTCGCGGCCTCAGGGATAGCCAGAAGCGACCCCACCCGCACCGGGTTTGCCGCGCTGAAAATAGCCTCCCCCCTCCTCATAACGCCCCTCCTCTTCATATACAACACGCCCATCCTACTCGAGGGGCAGACGGCTTTCATAGTTGAGGCGGCACTCAGCAGCGCCCTGGGCTTCATAGCCTTCGCGAGCATGGTTCAGGCTTACTGGTGGTATAAGGAGGCGAACCTCCTGGAGAGGGTTCTCATGGGCGGGGCCGCTTTTTTCCTCTTCGCGCCGGGGCTCACGTCAGACCTATTGGGTCTCGCCCTCATGGCTGCAGTTACGTTTATCCAAAAGTCCAGGAGGTGAGGCTCCAGGCCTTTGTGCTTCTTTTATTCTTAAAAGCTCCGGGCTTCTGTAAGAATCTCAGGATCTTCCATAGGTAAAGGGGAAGGGAGGCCGGTTCATCCACACCTACGCTCAAATAACGTGGTTGGAGAAAATCCCCGGATGCGTTCTGCTGGAGCTCTGGGAAAATCTGATAGCCGAGAGAGGAGCGGACCCATGAAGGTGGATAACTGGGAGAGGGTGAGGCTCATCGAGGAGCGGCCGGGGGTCTATCACAAGAGGGTCTTCGGCGATAACGTCCAGGTCCAATACCTCATATTTGACCCCGGGGGAGAGGTGGCCAAGTACCACTCGCACCCTAAGAGCGAGCAGTTTTTCATCGTAGAGACGGGGGAGTGGGAAATGACGGTGGGGGAGGAGAAGAGGAAGATAACCCCCGGCGACATCGTCCACGTGCCCGCCGGCGTCTATCATACGATAGCGCTTTTGAGCAAAGGGACCTCCCGGTGTCTTGAGGTCTTCTGCCCTCCCCTTGAGGCCGATATGAAGGCCGACCGACTCCTTTAGGAGAGTAAAGGGCAATAAAGGAGACCGTGGGCCAAGGGGAGAGGCTTCCCGGGTCTATTCCTCCATCCACCTCAAGGCCCGCTCCTTTTATGGCCCTCACCCTCCTCGGCAAGAGGAAGAGGACGGCTTAGGCTTTGCTCTTCGGGTATGAGGAGCCTCCCGAGGGGGGTCATCTCCACCCTCTCTCACCTTCCCCCATAAAGAAGGTTCGGAAGCCACAGGGATATCTGGGGAACTAGGGTTATAAGAATGAGCACTCCCAGCTGGAGGAGTACGAAGGGCAGGATGCCCCGGATTATCCTGTGGTAGGGCACCTTGAAGACCCCCGCTCCCACAAACAGGTTCAGGCCGAATGGCGGCGAGAGCATCCCTATGGCCAGGTTCATGACGATGACTATGCCCAGGTGAATGATGTCGATTCCCACAATTTTTGCGAGAGGGATCACCAGTGGCACGAGCACTATGATGGCGGAATTCGGGTCGATGAACATCCCCGCAATAAGAAAGAGGAGATTAATGAGCATGAGGATCACGATGGGCGAGGTTCCCTTGAGGAGAGCAACTATGCTCTGGGGGATCTGGGCCACCGTCATGACCCAGGCCATGACCGAGCCCGCCGCGATGAGGACATAGATCATGGCTATGAGGCCTGAGGCTTTCACCGCGATATGGTAGATATCTGAGACCTTTATCTCCCGGTATATCAGCACCTCAACGAAGATGGCATAGACGGCGGAGATGCCCGCAGCCTCGGTAGGGGTGAAAATTCCACTATATATTCCCCCGATTATGATAACCGGGAGCCCCAGGGCCCAGAAGGCTTCCCTGAGGGCGACCAGGAGTTCCATGAAACTTGACTTCCCCTTGCGGGGCACGCGGTTAGCCTTGGCGAAGAAGAAGCTGTAGATGGAGAATGCCAGGGCCAGGGTGACACCCACGCCCACTCCGGCTATGAATATCTGGCCTATGGAGGCATCGGCTGTAACAGCATAGAGGATCATGGCGATGCCAGGCGGGATGAGCATGGCGAGCGTGCTGCTCGAGAGGATACAGCCGCTCGAGAATTTCTCCCCGTAGCCGGCCCTGAGCATGGCCGGGAACATCATTCCTCCGATTGCCACTATGGCGGCCGTGGCCGCGCCCGAGATCGCGCCGAATATGGCGCAGGTAACTATGGTCGTCAGGGCCAGTCCGCCGTAGTAATGGCCCACTAGGCTGTCGCCGAATGCGAGGAGCTTTCGGCCGATCTGGCCCCGGGAAACAACCTCGCCTGCAAATATGAAAAAGGGCACGGCCAGGAGGGCGAACTTGTTCACCCCGGCCATCATCCGCTGGATGATGGCGATGGGAGGGATGTGAGCGAAATAGATGGAAAGGGTCACCGTGCTAGGTATTATGAGGGTGAGAAAGATGGGAAAGCCCACGAGGAGCAGCAGGAAGAAACCGCTCACCAACAGCAGGCTCACGATGCTTCCTCCTCATCGATGATGAGGGCTTCCCTTCTGGCCCTCACCAGGAGGTAGGTCAGCTGGATGAAGTGGGCTCCCATGAGGGCACAGCCAAGCGGTATGGCGAGGTAGACCAGAAAGAAGGGCAGGGGGAGGGTCGAGCTCGTCTGGCCCGTTGCGGCCACCTTGAGGGTCATATCCACCCCATAGCCCACAAGCACGAAGCAGAAAAGGCCCGCCACGGCACCGATCCCTACGAAGAAGACCCTCCTCATCCTCCGGGGAAGGTTGGAGAGGACGAAATCCATGTTCACGTGGCCCCCGCTGCGCACGCAGAGGTCGGCCCCTATGAAGGTGACCCATATCATTATGTAGAGGGTCACCTCCTCCGCCCAGGTGAAGGAAAAGTAGAGGAAGTAGCGGGCGACGACATTGGCGAAGATTATGGCCGTCGTGGCGATCAGGCCAAAGCCCACTATGATCTTCTCGACTCTGTGTATAGTTTTGTCCAGGTTCTGCAGGAGGTCGAGCGCTCCCACCTTCTCAGTCTGCATGGCTCCGGCTCCAGAGAGCTTAGGGATGAGAGAGGTTTAGGGGAAAAAAGGGGGACGGGTCAGCGGCGCGACCCGCCCCCGGGGGCCCGGTCAAAGACTCAGAGGCTTTGATCTCTTGTGATGATGGGCTGACTTTTTACTTTGCCAGCTCCTTCTCGGCCTTGGCGATCTCCTCTTCATATAGTTTGAGCAGCTCGGCCGCCCGGGGTCCGTATTTATTCACGTAGAACTCACGCACCACCATCGAGGCATCCCTCAGGGCTGCCCTTTCCTGGGGGGTGAGCTCCACCACCTTGATGCCTGCATCCAGCATCTTCTTGAGCTTCACATCTTCATCAGCCTTCTCCCTCTGCCAGCAGACCTTCCCCCCCTCTTCGAAGGCCTCGTGGAGGGCGGAGCGGATATCCTCGGGCAGGCCATCGTACCACTTCTTGTTGGCGATCATCAGGAGTTCCATGGTGCCGTGGCCCGAGAGGGTCATGTATTTTTGAACCTCGAAGAACTTCATGTCGTAGTTCACGTTTATGGGGTTCTCCTGCCCGTCCACGGCCCCCTGCTGGAGGGCGCTATAGACCTCGGAGAAGGGGAAGGTGATGGGGCTCGCGCCCAGGGCCTTGAACTGCTCTATCAGAATGGGAGAGGGCATCACCCTGAACTTCTGGCCCACGAAGTCCTCCTTCTTCTTGAGGGGCTTGTTCGCGGTGAAGTGCCGGAAGCCGCCCCTCCAGAAGCCCAGGCCCTTGAGGCCTATTTCATCGAGTGTCGCAAGGAGGGCCTTTGCCGCCGGGCCTTCCTGAACCTTGTCCACGACATCCATGTTGTCGGGCCAGAGGAATGGAAGGTCCAGAAGGGTCATGAGGGGCTGGAACCCCCCGAAGAAGGCCGTGGGGATGTTGACTATCTCTATTGTTCCAAGCTGGGCTCCTTCGGTCTGCTCCCGGCCGCTTCCAAGCTGGCTTGCCGGGTAGACCTCCACCTTTACCACTCCGGGGAACTTCTTCTCCAGGATCTCCTTCATCTTCAGCATTCCGAAGTGTCGGGGAGAGGTGGGAGCGATGGGGTGGCTGATCTTGATGACGTATTTGGCCGCACCTTGGGCCAGAGGTTGCCCCAGGGTAGAGCTCAAGGCAAAGACCATGAAAAGACAAGCCAAAATCAGGGCCAAGCGTCTCATTGCACACCTCCTCTTAATATCGGCTGAAAGCTCTGACTCGCGCCCTTTCGGAAAGAATTGTCCCTCCTTCATTTCACAAACTAATCCTGATAGACTGGATTCTCAATAGTCCCGACCCCCTCGGTCTCGCACCTTATGACCTCGTCCCGCCTGAGGTAACCGCTGAGCTTCCCCATGCCATGGTCTTCCGGCGGGAGGCCATGAGGCAATAGGAGCAGTCATGGGGACTTTTCTTAAATCCTCCGGCGGCTTAAAGCTTCCGCACGCGTCCCCTCTTCTTTCTCCTTCTCGCAGGGCTGCCCTGGGGGAAGGGGGCACTTCGGGGTGCTTTCTCCCGAAAGCCGCCAGAAGAGGTTCCTGAGGGCAAGGGAGAGGAAGAAGAGGAGGAGCCTTCCGCCAATGCCCCAGAGGCTTCCCCTGAGGAGGAGCTTCAGGAAGATGAAGCCTTTCCTCCGGCCATAATTATTCTTGAGAACCTCATAGTCGCAGGAAAGCTCGGTCATTGCGGGGAGTGGGAGCCCCTTCATCAACTCCATGACGCTCCCCAGGGGGATGATGAGTGCCTTTCGAGATGAGGCCCCCTCCCTCACCGTGAGCTTTCCTCTTGCGGGCTTAAGCTCTACAGTAAATTCCAGGGCCCTTCCCTTGCTATCCAGGAACCTGAGGGTGGGCTTATCGGTGAAAAGCTTGACAAGTCGGCTATCTCGGAGGGGCCGCTCCCGCTCATACTCCCCCCGGGCCGAAGAAAGAAACTCCATAACCAGGGACTCGGCCTTCTCTTCCTCCTTCTCCTCCATGCGTGCCAGAAGAATGGCCAGTGAGAGACGAAAGAAGAGCTCGAAGAAAGTACCCGAGAGGGTGCCCTGCTTTCGGAAAGCCCTTCCCAGATAGAACCGGCCCCAGCAGTGGGCGAGGAGCTCTTTCAGCCGCTCACGGCTGACCCCCCGCGGTGAGACGACAACGCCGAAGTTATTGTAAAGGTCCCACTCGGTGCTCGCGATGGCCCCCTCCCTCTTATAATCCTCAAAGACCTCGGTGCCGGGATAAGGGGTCATGACCATGAAGATCGGCTCCCTTATTCCTATCTCCCGGGCATACTCGGGGTAGCGTCGGATATCCTCCTCGGTCTCGGTGAGGTGGCCTATTATCAGATGGCCGTGCATGCGGATGCGGTAGCGGTTGAGGATGGCGATTGCGCGCTCGATGGTTGAAGGGGTAAGGCCCTTCTTCAGCCACTTGAGGGTGAGAGCATTGGGGCTCTCGATGCCCAGGGATATATACTGGAGGCCCGCGCGCTTGAACTTCTCCATGAGGTATTCGGCCCGCACGATGTCATCCACCCGGGACTCCGTCCAGAGGTCAAAATTGGTCAGGCGCGCCTCCAGCATGAGGTCCAGTATCCTCTCCACTCGAGCGATATCAGTCATGAAGCTGGCATCCCAGAACTTCAAGACCTTCCGCTTGCGGGGGCTGTGAATCCTCTCCAGCTCCTCCAGCACGTTCTCGGGGCTCCTCCCACGCCAGTGCCGACTCACGATTCGGTTGGCGCAGAAGCGGCAGATCATCTTGCAACCCCGGGAGGTATAGACGGAATCGACGGAGTAGGAGGGGCCCCGCTCGCCGAACCTCTCGGGCCTTATCTCCCTCAAGGGATGCGGCAGCTCATCCAGGTTCTCCACTAGAGGCCTATCGGGTGCGTGGCGGATGGAGCCATTCTCTTTGAAGGAGAGCCCGAGCACCTCCATTGAGGGCCCCTTGAGGATGAGCTCCCTCAGAGTGAGCTCCCCTTCCCCCCTCACCACGGCATCGACCCAAGGGGAAGAGAGAACCTCCTCGGTCAAGGCTGTGGGATGGTAGCCTCCCATCACTACATAGGCCCCAGCCTCTTTGGCTCCTCGGGCAAAGCGAAGAGCATTGGAGTAGCTCCCCGTCATGGTGGATATGCCCACGAGGTCAGGCCGCTCCCTTGCCAGATATCTCTCGAAATCCCTGAAGGGATTATGCCCATCCGGGCTCACGGGGATAGAGACCCTCTCGGTCTCGTCGTGCACCTTCGCCGCCAGATAGCAAAGCTCCGTGAGGTCCGCCAACTCCTGCGGGAACGGCATGCTGAAGAAGGGGTGAGCCTTGACCAGGGCCAGATGCCTGAAAACGGCCATCAGGTCCTCCCATCCCCCCAGAAGAAGCGGGGGTCTTGTTGTTTGCCGTAGCCGAGCCAGTCATCGAAGCGAACTATCGTGGAGTCGAGAAAGGGAAAGCTCTTTATGAACCACCTGACGATGTCATGGTGAAAGCCATGGCCCTTGTTGAAGGGACAGACCCTCATGCAGATGCCGCAATTGGTGCCCACCCGAGACCAGTAAGTGCGGCACTTCTCATAATCGAGATACCATTTAAGCACCCCGGGGTTATTTGAGATGCCATGCCCTTCTGTCGTTCTGGGCCCTTTGGGGATGGCTCCCGCCGGGCAGGCCTCGGCACATTTCTCGCAGGCCTCACAAAACTCGATGACTCCAAAATCTATGCTTTTTTTCTTCCCCCCGAGGGGGAGGTCGGTTATAACCTTGCACCACCTTAGCCGGGGCCCATACTTGGGCGTTATCACAAGCCCCAGCCTGGAGGGCTGCCCATGGCCCGCGTCTATGGCCAGGGGGACGCTCAGAGCCGTGTCGTTCAGGCAGGGAATGGCCTGGTAGCCAAGGCTCCTTATGAAGCTGGCCAGAGAGCTCACAAGCACGCTCATCCGGGAGTAGTTCCAGTGGGTCTCATTCATCATGATGGCCGTGGGAGCCGTCCTCATCATCTCGTAATCGAGTTCGAGACCCAGCACTATAACCTCGCGGCACTCCTGGGGGAGCCCCACGGGCGGGTTCAAATCTTCGGCCGGAAGGTAATGGTGAGAATAAACCCATCTCTCATCGAGCTCGGTGAAGCCCACGAGGTTCGCCCCGTAATAGCGGGCCACCTTTGTCACGGTCTCCCGCACGCGCGCCGGCTCTTCGACCCGATATTTCCCCGCCTCGGGGGGCACCCGCCACGTGCCCTCCAAAGGCTTCCAGGAGGTCAGGCCCGAGTTGGGAGAGTTGATGCCGGTGCCGAGGCTGGAGGTCACAGTATTGCCCCCGGAAAAGAAGGCAAAATCCAGGTGCTCAAATCCTCTGTCCCCGTTCTTTATGTGTTTTCTTCTGGCGTCTTCGTAACTCTCCAGGAAGAAATTGAGTGAAGGGTCCCAGTTAGACCGCATTATCGTATTGTTCTTCTGATTGAACCTCTTGTAGCTCGGAAGGACTTCGTAGTTCTCAGCCATGGGCACCCCTTCGACAATAGCCGAGGGGGGTTTTCAGCCCCTGCACGAGATATAACTCAGCATTCGTGAAGGCCAAAACCCCCCTTCTTGACGTCCTATGCCCCTGAAGGGCCTCGATGTTATTTTTTCTTGGTCTTTTGCATCTCCGAGCAGAGGGTTCCACCCACGGCCCAGCTATCTGGGGGGCATTTCTCGAAGACCACGTGCACCACCTCACGCGGCATTCCCGTGGCGGATGCCACGGCATCGGTGATCCCCTTCGCAGCCTTGGCCCGCTTTTTCTTATCCTGCGGAAACCAGGTTACCCTTACCATAGGCATCGCATCATCCTCCTCTCAAGATTATAAGACTAATGGGACCATGCTTCGATGAAGGGTAGTTTACTCAAGAGAGCAAAACATGTCAATTTTAGTAACTGCCCCCTAAGGGGCCCACTCTCTTGAGCGGAATAGCCGTCTCGAAGGTTTCTGGATCTCTCGCGTGAGGGCCATGCGCTCGCATATAAGTGCCACCCTCAGGGCATGGCCAGGCCCTCTCCCCTCCGAAAGGTCAAAGGTGAGGCTGAGCTCAAAGATAAACTCCCCTCGCTTTATCCCGGGGGGATTCTCGCTTGCAAGGAAGGCCAAGGGTTATGTCTCCTTTTCAGAGGGCAAAATGTTAGCGAAGCCCTCTGGGCATGTCCAGGGCGAGAGTTTTCCCTTGAAAGGCGGTGGCCTTAGGCATTAGAATCGGATGCTCAAAAAGCGCCCCATGCCTCTCAAAAACCTTGCGGGGAGGAAAGCCATTGGTAGTAAGCCCGAAGCTCAAGCGTGCCCAGAGGATCGAGATGCTTCCGCCCTACCTCTTTGCCGAAATTGACCGCATGAAGCGAGAGGCTGAGGCGCGGGGGGTGGATATCATAAGCTTGGGCATTGGCGACCCAGACCTCCCCACACCTGAGCATATAGTCAGGGCCGGCCAGGAGGCGGTCTGCCGTGCCGCCAACCACAGGTACCCCTCGTACGAGGGCCTGCGCTCCTTCAGGGAGGCGGTGGCACGGTGGTATGAGAGGCGCTTCGGCGTGGAGCTCGACCCCGAGGGGGAGGTTCTCTCCCTGATTGGCTCCAAAGAGGGCATAGGCCATCTCCCTTTGGCGCTCCTCGACCCCGGGGGGGTGGCCCTCGTACCCGACCCCGCATACCCCGTGTATGAGGCGGGAACTATCTTTGCCGGTGGAGTGCCCGTTAAGGTTTCCTTGCGGGCTGAGAGAGGATTTCTCCCAGAACTTGAGGCCATCGCCCCTGAAGATAAGAGGAGGGCGAAGCTCTTTTTCCTCAACTATCCCAATAACCCCACCGCTGCTGTAGCCCCTTTGGAATTCTTGGAAGAGGCGGTCGCCTTTGCCCGGAAAGAAAGCATTATCATATGCCATGACGCCGCCTACAGCGAGGTCTGCTTCGATGGCTATAGGCCCCTCAGTTTCCTCCAGGCACCGGGGGCCAAGGATGTGGGAATAGAGTTTCACTCGCTCTCGAAAACTTACAACATGACGGGCTGGAGGATAGGGTTTGCCGTGGGAAACCGGGAGGTGCTGGCAGCCCTCGGCTCCATAAAGACGAACCTTGACTCGGGGGTTTTTCAGGCTGTCCAGGAGGCGGGCGTTGCGGCCCTCGATGGTGACCAGGCCTGTGTTGAGCAGATGCGCGGCATCTACGGGAGAAGGCGCGACGTGCTGGCCCAAGGCCTCGAGGCATTGGGCCTAAGGCTTGAAAAACCCCGTGCCACCTTCTACCTCTGGGCCGCGGTGCCCGAAGGCTATGACTCCACCTCCTTCACCGCCCATCTCCTTCGAGAGGTGGGGATCGTGACTACCCCGGGGGTGGGGTTCGGGCCTCAGGGCGAAGGTTACATCCGCATGGCCTTGACCGTGAGCGAGGAGCGGTGCCGGGAGGCCATCTCCCGCCTGGAGAAGGTGGGCTTCTGAGGGTAAGGCCGGTGGCAAGGGTTTATGTGGGCCTGGGCTCCAATATGAGCGACCCTCTGGCCCGGTGTCGGGAGGCATCGGAAAAACTTGATGCCTCGCCGGGATTCAAGCTCCTGGCCTCATCCTCCTTCTACCTTACGGAGCCCCTGGGGCCCATTGCCCAGCCACCTTTCGTCAACGCCGCCGCCCTCTTCGAGACGGAGCTCTCGCCCTGGCAGAGCCTCGCTCTGCTCAAGGCGGTGGAGCGAGCAATGGGAAGGGTGGAAGGAACTCGCTGGGGACCCCGAGTCATCGACTTGGACCTTCTCCTTTACGGCACATCCATTGTCGAGACCCCAGAGCTGACCGTCCCCCATCGGGAGCTACACCGGCGGCGCTTTGCGCTGGTGCCCCTTCTGGAGCTCGACCCTTCCCTCCTCCATCCCCTCCTGGGGCTCAGCCTGAGGGAGCTGGCGGAGGCACTGCCAGAAGGAGGCTGGGTGCGGCCACTGAGAGTGGAGGGCGCCCCCTATGAGGCAAGGTCGGTACATCGCCATTGAGGGCCCCCTGGGGGTGGGCAAGACAAGCCTCGCCCGTTTGCTCAGCCGTCGTATCCGGGCCCGGCTCCTGCTGGAGCCTATAAGGGAAAATCCATTTCTTTCCGCCTTTTACCGAGACCCCCCAGGCTTAGCCCTTAAGACTCAGCTCTTCTTTCTTCTCTTGCGCTACCGCCAGCAGAGGGCTCTGGTCCGTGAGATGAATGGCGCAGAGCCCATAGTGAGCGACTACCTCTTTGCCAAGGACAGGATCTTCGCCCGCGCCAATCTCAAGGGGGCGGAGCTCAGAATCTATGAGGAAGTGGCCTCACTCCTTGAGCCTCCTCCCAGGCCTGATCTCCTCCTCTTCCTTAAGGCCCCAACCCGGCTCCTCATGGAACGCATAAGAAGGCGCGACCGCAACTACGAGCGGGGGATAGACCCCGGCTATGTCGAACGCCTGAACCGCGCCTACGGTCGCTTCTTCTCCGGCTACAAAGAAAGCCCCCTCCTTGTGGTGAGAGCCGACCGCGTGGACCTCCTTTCCCAGAAGGGAGCCCTTGAAGAGCTCCTCTTGAGGCTCGCGGAGTCCTGGCAAGGGAGGAGGTGTTTCCCCTGAGGCGGCCGTTGTGAAACTTATCACAAAAATACAGCCCCTCCGGCGGGAGGCTGAAGCCGTGAGGGAGAGAGGTGAGAGCCTCGGCTTTGTGCCCACGATGGGAGCGCTGCACAGGGGGCACCTGAGCCTCATCGAGAGAGCCCGCCGTGAGTGCCAAAGGGTCGCCATAAGCATCTTCGTTAACCGCATCCAGTTCGGCCCCGGGGAGGATTTTGAAAGCTACCCCCGGAGGATCGAAGAAGACCTCAAGGCGGCCGAAGGGGCGGGGGTTGACCTTGTTTTCGTCCCCGAGGAGGCGGAGCTATATCCGCCGGGGTTTTCGAGCTGGGTCACGGTCGAAGGGCTCAGCACCAAGCTCTGTGGCCGGTTTCGGCCGGGTCACTTCCGAGGGGTAGCCACGGTGGTTCTCAAGCTGCTCAATATCCTCCTCCCCCATAGGGCCTATTTCGGTGAGAAGGACTACCAGCAACTCATCATCATCAAGCGGCTTGTCCGGGACCTTGACCTGCCCCTTGAGATAGTGGGATGTCCCACGGTGAGGGACGCTGATGGTCTTGCCCTAAGCTCAAGGAATTCCTATCTGAGCCCTTCCGAGCGAGAGAAGGCCACGGCTCTTTTTCGAGCCCTGCGGGAAGCGGAAGCCCTGCCTCTCATGGGTGAGAGAGGCGCCCAGGCCGTCAAGGAGAGGGCCCTGGAGGTTCTATCGGGAGCAGGGCTTGAGCCCGAATATCTGGCTCTAGTGGACCTCGAGAGCCTTGAGGAGGTGGGGGAAGTAGAAGGGGAAGCGAGGCTCCTTCTTGCCTGTCGGGTGGGACAGACCCGCCTCATCGATAACATTCTCCTGCGGCTCGGTCGAAAGCCTTGAAGGCTGGGATTTTTTATGCTATATGTATGAAATTGAACAACTTAGATACGATGGTCGCTACGGGGGAAAAAGATGAGGGCGCTTTTACAGCTGGTCTTTGCTTTTGCCAAGGTGGGGATATTCGGTTTTGGTGGCGGCCCCTCCATGATTCCCCTGATAGAGCGGGAAGTGGTGGATAACTACCACTGGCTCAGCCAAGAGGAGTTCGTGGATAGCCTGGCGATGGGCATGGCCTTGCCCGGTCCCATAGCCACCAAGCTATCGGCCTACACGGGCTACCGGGTGGCGGGAGTTCCGGGGGCAATAGCCGGCATTCTCGGCATGGTGCTACCTTCCTCGGTCATGATTCTAGTCCTGGCATCCCTCCTCTGGAGTTACCGCCATACCCCCTGGGCGCAAGGGATGCTCAAGGCTGTGAGGCCCGCGGTGGTTGCTCTGCTCGTGCTTGTGGCTTACCAGGTCTTCCCCAAGAGCGTGGACTCATGGCACACGGGCCTCATCGCGGCCGCCACCTTCGCGAGCATCGTCCTTCTGGACTACCATCCGGCCTTGGCCATCCTGGGTGCTGGTCTTTTGGGGCTCCTTATCTACTAATAGGAGGCCATTTTGTAAGGGGGTGCCTCATGCCCCAGAGGGCGAGAGGTACATGGATGTCTAATTTGAAGGCCCTGGGCTTCGCCGCAGGCGCTATGGCCCT
Source organism: uncultured bacterium (assembly GCA_964575845.1). Lineage (GTDB taxonomy): Bacteria > UBA8248 > UBA8248 > UBA8248 > CAZNSX01 > CAZNSX01. Next base: position 549,649 of record CAZNSX010000002.1, read on the forward strand.
TCTCCTTTCATTGTGTCCTTTGGCGGAAGGGGCACCTCCTCTAAGCTCGGCATCGGACCCTGCTCAAGAGCAATATATCCTCGCCCTCAATGCCCTCAAGGATGAGCTCTACCCCACGGCTATAGAGGCTTTCAAGGAATATCTCTCCCGCTATCCCCAGGGTGCTAAGGCCCGTGAAGCGCGGCTCCTCCTGGCAGGGGCGCTTTATAAGACGGGGCGCTTCAAGGAGGCCGCCTCGGCCTATGAGGCCTTCCTTCGGAATCATCCCGAGGACCCCCTTTCAGAGAACGCTCGCTACAAGGGCGCTCTATCAAGCTTTCTCGCTGGTGAATGGGCTCTCGCGGCGGAGCGCTTCGGGCGGGTGAAGAAAGAACCCTTGGCCCAGGAAGCCCTCTTCTGGCGGGGGGAGGCATACCTGCGGCTGGAGAAGTGGAAGGAGGCCATCGAGAGCTTCTCCCTTTTGGTGAAGCGTTTTCCCCAAGGGAAAAGGGCGCAGGAGGCGCGGCTTAAAAAGGCCTTTGCCCAGCTCTCGCTCAAGGATTTAAAGGGAGCGCGGGATACATTCGAGGAGGCTCTCCCCTCGGTCCGGGAGACCTCCCTCAGGATAAGGCTTCTATTGCAGCTTGCAAATCTCGCGGAGGGCTTTGAAGACTGGCCTCAGGCCGCCCGCCGATATGAGGAGCTTCTCAAGCTCTCTCCTCCCGATAATCTCAGAGTAGAAGCCATGTTTGGCTTCGCCCGAAACATCGAAAGGGCTCGGGGCTGCAAGGAGGCCATTTCCCCTTACAGAGAGTTTGTCAAGGAAGCGCGCAAGCATCGGATGAGGCCTGAGGCCCTTTATGCCCTGGGAAACTGTCAGTTCAGGGAGGGTAGGTTCAGAGAGGCCGCAAAGGCCTTTGACTCCTTTGCTGAAGATTACCCCTCGAGGGCTCGCTCACCATGGGCCCTTTATTTCTCTGGCGAAGCTCTTTTGAAGCTTGAACAGAGGGAAGAGGCTTTGAAGCGATATCTCGCGGTGGATTCCCGCTACAGCGGAAGCCCTCCTCATAAGGAGTCACTCGCCAAGGCCGCTTCCCTCAAGTTCGCTTCAGGTGCGTATGCTGAAGCGCTAGCGCTTTTGCGGAAGCTCAAAAAACTTGGGCCACTGCCCGAGCAGAGCGCCCTCGTGGCGTTCCTCGAGGCGGAGAGCCTTTTTGCGCTAAAAAAATATGAGGACGCCGAAGAATCTTATGGACTTTTTATAAGCTCCCACCCTAAAAGCCGCGATGTGCCCGAGGCCCTTTTCAAGAGAGCCCTTTCGGCCTACCGCGCGGAGCGGTTCCAGAAGGCGCTTGAGTTTTTTGAGGAGGGCCTCCCCCGGATGACCCCCGAAAAAAGGAAGGAGGCTCTTTATCTGGCGGCCAGAAGCAGCGAAAGGGTGGGCTCCCTATCGAAGGCTAGTTCCTTCTGGGGCCGCTTCCTTAAGGAGAGCGCCGGGGACCCCCGCGAGGCAGAGGCCCTTCTGAGCCTCGGCCGTGCGCGCTATGGTTTGAAGGATTACGCCGGAGCTTCCTCGGCCCTCAAGATGTGGGTCGAACGCTTCGGCACACGGCCAGAGCGGAGGGAGGCCTATCTTCTCCTAGGCCACGCGCTTCTGGGAGCCGGCGACTTCATGGGTGCAGTCCAGGCCTATGAGAGCCTTTTCGCTCAGGGGTTCGTTCCCTCGGGGGCCATCTTCAACTTGGCCTATGCCTATGATAAACTGGGTGAGAATGAAAAGGCTCTTGAGAATTTTGGGCGATATCTCAAAGCGAAGCCCGGGGCCGGCGATGAAGGGGAAGTGGCCCTGAGGATGGGCGTCCTGGCCCTTGAGCTGGGAAAGGATGAGGAAGCCCGAGAGGCCTTCGAGCTGGCCTCTCGCAAGGGGAAGGGTGCCCTCAAGTCTGAAGCGGAGTTCAGGCTTGCGGAACTGGAGCTGAAGAGAGGACGAAGGGGAGAGGCCCTGAAGCTCCTCCTCGCACTCTCCCAAGAGGGGGCCGAGCCCTGGGCGGGGGCGGCGGTCCTCAGAGCAGGAGCCCTTCTTGAAGAGGAGAAGAGGTGGGAGGAGGCTCTCGAACTCTACCGCCGCCTTCCGCAGGGTTCTGAGGGGTGGAAGCAGGCTCAGGAGCGCATAGGGAAGATAGATGCTTACCTTAAGGCCAGAGAAAAGCTCGGTGAAGAAAAGAAGCCTTAGAAACGGGAGGAGCCTCAGGTTGGGCGTCCCCTTTCTGGTGGCTCTCTTCATCTTTTTTTCCGCCGGGGAGGCCCTCTCGCAGCGCCCCGAGGAAAAGCTTGCCATCCCCTTGCCCGAGGTAGTAGTGGTGGGCAAGGATGTGGACATCTTAAAGGAGCTCAAAGGGCGTCCCTCTCCTCCCAAGAGCTTGGAAGGGCTCAAGGAACTCCCTCCTCCCTTCGAGAAGCTTCCGGCCCCTCGCCTGGAGAGCCTTCCCCGGAGGAGAGAGCCCGGGGAGGAGCCGGTGCCTGTTTTTTATGGAAGCCCTCTGGGCTCCTCTCTCGCGAGCCTTTTCATGGGGGAAAAGGGGCTCTATCTCACAGGTCTTTTCCATTACCAGCACGGCAACTGGAATGAGGCCCTTCGGTCTTTTGAAGAGATCCTGGCCGGGGGGGGAGGTGGTCCCTGGGCCAGATGGGCTCGCTATTGGGTCGGGGAGTGCCTTTTGAGGCTGGGCCGGGAGGAGGAGGCTCTCTCCCAGTGGACCCTTCTGGCAGAAGATAACTCAGATGCCGTCCTTTACAGATTTTCTCTCTACGCCCGGGGTTGGCTCATGCTCGAAAGGGGGCAAGAGGAGAAGGCATTAGGGCACCTGGAGGCCTTGCTGAACTCTCGGCCCCCGAGCCCTCTCGCCGAGGACGCCCTCTTTCTTGCGGGAGAGGCCTCATATTCTCTCGGGCGTTTCGAGGTGGCAGAGCAATTCTACAGCCGTGTTCTCAAGGGATATTCGGGCGGGGGGCTAAGGGCAGCTGCTTCCTTCTGGCGTGGCGAAGCCCTTTATAAGCTCGGGCGCTTTCAAGAGGCCGCCTCGATGTATGCGACGGTTGCGGAGATAGAACCCTCATCTCCCCTGGCACCCCTTTCCCGGTACGGCCTGGGATGGAGTTCTCTCAGGCTCGGTGAGCCAGAGAGGGCCCTCACTGAGTTGGGCGCCTACCTTTCCCCTGAGGCCTCAGGCCTTTTTGCCGATTCGGCAAGGGCGGGCCGCATCGAGGCCTTTCTGGCCATGGGTCGAAGGCGGGAGGCCCGAGGGGAACTTGCAGACCTGAAGGGGATGTCCCCCGACAGCCCCCGGCTCGATGAGGCTCTCTACAGGCTGGGCTTAGAGAGCTTCCGTGCCGGCCTCTGGGAGGCGGCCTCGGAGAGCTTCAGGGATCTTTTTGAGAGCCGTCCTCTCAGCCCGCTGGCTCCCCGCGCCCGTTACATGCTGGGCCTCTCCGATTTTAATGGCGGCCACTATGCGCAGGCGGCCGTGCAGCTCGAGAGGGTGGCTGAAAACCGGAGGGCTCAAGAACTGAAGCCAAAAGCCCTCCTACACGGCTCCTTTTCCCGGTACGAGCTGGGTGATTACCGCGGAGCCCGTCGTGCACTCCTGGCCCTTCTTGGAAAAGAGACCCCTCCTTCTATCAGGGCCGAGGCCGCCTTCTGGCTCGGTGAGATAGAGTTCCTGGTGGGAGACTATGAGAAGGCCCTGGGCGCCTATGGTCGCATCTTTCCGCAGAGCGAGAGCTATGCTCTGGCCCTATACGGTCGGGGCTGGGTTTACTACCAGAGAGGGGACTGGCGCCTTGCCAGGGAGAGCTTCGGCACTCTGGCCGAGCGCTTCCCAGATTCGCCTTACACTCCGGAGGCTCTTGTCCGCATGGCCGAGAGCAGCCTCAACCTCAAGGATAACTCCCAGGCTTTGGCGGATTTTGAGCGCCTGGTGAAGAGCTATCCAAAGAGTGAATCAGCGGCTTTGGCTCGCTTTCGCATAGGGCGTATCCACTATAAAGAGGGGCGCTTCGAGGAAGCGAGGGAGAGCTTCAGCCGCTTCTTCAAACTCAATTCTCACCATTCCCTGGTTCCAGAGGCGCTTTACTGGAAGGCCATGGCGCTCTTCCGGGAGGAGGCTTACGCCGGGGCGAGGGAGGAGTTTAAGGAGTTGGCCCAGGAGTATCCCGGGAGCCCCTTCGCGGCCATGGCCCTTTTGCGCGTGGGTGACTCCCTTTATAACGAGGGGAAATTTGCTGAAGCCAGAGAGGCTTATGGTAAGGTCATGTCCTCCTTTCCCAGGAGCCCTAGGGCGCAGGAGGCTATTTACGGCATCATCCTGACCCGTCTACGGCAGGGAGAGCACCAGGCCTTCCTCCAGGAGGCCAGGGCATTCATGCGAAGGAACCCCGAGAGCCCGCTCAGCGAGATCCTGGCCTATCAGGTAGGGGAGCATTATCTGAACCTCGCCCGGTACGGGGAGGCTGAGGAAGCCTACCGCTACGTGCTCACTCACTACGGCCGTGGGGAGCTGGCCGATGACGCCTTGTTGCGCTTGGGCGAGATTGCGAGGGCGAGGCGGGACTGGAAGGACGCCGCAGTGAGCTTCAAGAGCCTGCTAGCCCGCTTCCCGGAGAGCGCTCTTGCGGCGGATGGGCTCTATCAGCTAGCCCTCTCCCTCAAGGAGGGAGACCGCTGTAGGGAAGCCCTCATCTACTACCAGCGGTTCATCGGGAGATATCCCACGCACGACCTGCTCCCCATGGCCCTCTCTGAAGCCGCAGGCTGCGCCATAGTGGCAAACCGCTTCAAGGAAGCCAAGGGGTATCTTGAGAAACTCCTTGAGGACCACCCTCAGAGTAGCCTCGTCCAAGAGGCGCGGCTCACCCTGGGGCGGCTCCTCAAGGGAGAGCGCGGCTACAAAGAGGCGGATTCGCTCTTCCGGCAGGTGGCTACCTCATCCGAGGGGGAAACGGCAGCCAAGGCGCGGTTTCAGCTGGGCGAGAGCCTTCGGGAGCAGGGGAGGCTTGAGGAGGCGGTGGTGGAATACCTCAAGGTGGCCTACCTTTATCCGGGCCTTACGCTCCTTTCCGAGCAGTCGCTTCTCAGGGCGGGGGAGGGGTATGAGGCCCTGGGAAGGGTGAAGGAGGCCCTCAAGGTCTATACCAAGCTCAAAGCTTCCACCACAGACCGGGTCCTCCAAAGGAAAGCTGAGACCAGGATTAGAGCCCTCCAGAAGAAGAAAGGGGAGGGCTAGAGGCTTTGACGCCCGAGAGGGAGTGACGCGATGGTAGATTTTCTAATAAGGGGTGGCTACATCATGATCCCCATTCTGGCCTGCTCTGTGCTGGCCCTGGCCATTATCATCGAGAGGTTCATAAACCTCCGGTACTCCCGGATCATCCGGCTCGAGGTCCTCAGGGGGGTGGAAGACCTGCTCCGGGACCAGAGGATCGGTGAAGCCAGCACCCTCTGCCGGCGCAACTCCTCGGCAATGACCAGGGTGCTCCAGGCCGCCATCGTGAACTACGACCAGGACAAGAACGAGATAAAGGACATCATCGAGGATGCCGGCCGCCAGGAGGTCCCGGGCCTGGAGCGCTATCTGAACATCCTGGGCACTATCGCGTCCATAGCGCCGCTGCTCGGCCTTCTGGGCACGGTCGCAGGAATGATCCGGGTCTTCAACGTCATAACCCAGGAGGGGGTAGGCCACCCCAATCAGCTGGCGGGAGGCATCTCGGAGGCGCTCATAACCACGGCCGCAGGCCTGGCCGTTGCCATCCCGGCGCTCGTCTTCCACAACTACTTCGCGAACAAGGCCGGGGTGCTCGTGCTGGAGATGGAGAAATACTCGCTGCGCATGCTGGACATACTCAAGCGGTGAGGGGCGCCGATGCAGATCAAAAAAGCCAGAAGGTTGAGCCCCTCCATAAGCATAACACCCCTGATCGATGTAGTGCTCCTGCTGGTGATCTTCTTCATGCTCTCCTCCACCTTCGTGGTCCAGCCGGGAATAAAGGTGAGGCTCCCCGAGGCGGTGACGGCCGAGCGGGGGGAGCCCCGCGACCTCGTGCTCGTCCTTACCCGTGAGGGGGCTCTGTACCTGAATGACCGTATGGTGACGGAGAGTGAACTTACCGATGCGCTCGCACGGGAGTTCAAGACAAGGAAATCCGCCTACCTCATCATCCGGGCCGATAAGGACGCCCGCCACGGCCGTGTGGTGGCTCTCATGGACATCGCAAAGCAGGCGGGCGCTAAGCGCTTGGCCTTTGCTACGGAGCCCAAGCCGGGGAGGCGGACCACGCGATGAAGCATATCACCCTTTTCTTCGCGTTTCTCTTCTCCCTCGGGGTCCACTTCGTCATCGCGAGGTACGTGCCGGAACCCTTCCAGCAGGGGACCCTTCCAGCGCTCCCTCCCGAGGAGGAGCCCCTGTCGGTGGATCTCGTGGAAAGGCCCATCCCGCCGCCCAAACCTCCACCCAAACCCGAGCCTCCTCCCAAAAAGGTGCTGGAACCCCTTCCACCTCCCCCGCCCCCCGCGCCCTCTGCCTTGCCCGATCTCAGCAGAAAGCTGGAGGAGGTGAGCCTGGGCCGGAGGCATCTCGGGACTAAGATTCCCGTCTTGACCCCGCGCAAGGTCTCACGGGATGAGGAGGTGGTGCGGCTGAAGTCCCCGGAGAGCGCCGAGCTCTCAACCCTCTTGGAGAAGGTGCGGGAAGAGGGGGGGCCTGTGGGGGAGAAGGAGGGGAGGCGGGTCGCCCTTCTGGACCCGGTTCTGAGAGACCTGGCGGGCCCCTCCAGGGAGAAGCCCGAGGATGCGGTGAGGGGTCTCGAGGAAGAGGTTCTGAGCAAGGAGTTCCTGCGCCTCAGCGAAGTGAAACCTCGGCAGGCGAGCGAACCGGCCCTCGTGATAGAGGGCCCCGCGGCCTCCCGCAGGGTAATCTTCAAGCCCGCCTTTCCTGAAGTGCCCCTCGGGGGCGAAAGCGAGATAGCCCTCAAGTTCTGGGTGCTCCCCGACGGAACGGTGGGCAGGGTGGTCCCCTTCAAAAAGGGTGAGACTCGGCTGGAGGCCATGGCTATCCAATACCTTAAGAGGTGGCGCTTCAGCCCCCTGCCGCCCGGCACCCCGCCGCGTGAGGAGTGGGGCATAATCCCCTTTAAGTTCGTGCTTCGTTGAGAGCACCCCCTAATGGAGGAGCTTATGAGGGAGAAGGGTCTTTATTTTGAAGAGATCGACATCGGACGCGAGTGGGAGACCGACGGCCGCACCGTGACCGAGACGGATATCGTGAACTTTGCGGCCTTCTCGGGTGACTGGATGTACCTTCACACGGATGATGTCATGGCCTCTCAGGGACCCTTCGGGGGAAGGATAGCCCACGGGCTCCTGGGCCTCTCAATAGCCATGGGCCTCATGGTGAGGCTGGGGATACTGGATGGGACGGCAGAGGCCTTCCTGGGTCTTGAGTGGAGCTTCACCGGCCCCATCCGTATAGGGGATACCATTAAGAATAAAATAACGGTGATAGAGAAAAAAGTGTCAAAGAAGGGCAAAGGCATCGTCGGCTTTGCGTTCAGGATGGAGAACCAGAGAGGAGAGGTGGTGCAGAGGGGGACCAAGACGATAATGATTAAGAGCAGAGGGGAGGGGTCTGAGAAGTAGCGGTGCCTTGCCTTTTAGCCGTGAGGAATAATCTGCGTGGCAGGATGAGGGAGAGGCGCGGCTACGCCGTGACCTAATCCTCCCTTTTCGCGGGGGGGCAGAGCCCCGCCATGCTCACTGATACTGTGCAGAATCCGAATGCCCGCCTTTGAAGCCTTCGCTTCCCCGCCTTAGGGAAGAAGGTGCCGATTCGCAATCATACACAGATGTCCCCCGTCCCTACCGGCTGACGAAACCCGTGTAATCATCGAACCGGGCCTTGAGGAAATTCCTGAGGGACATCAATCTGGGGTCCTTTCGATGGCTGGGCTCGTCCAGATAGTCAAGCTCCTGCTTCAGGCGCTCCACCTGACTGAGGGCGTAGTTCATGAGGGCGAAATGAATTATCAGGTCCCGCAGCCCATTCTCATACCTTCGCTTATTTCCAAGGGTTTCCTCGGAAAGGTCTCCCGAGGTGATGCGGGAATTAACCTCGGTGATGAGCCCCGCAAGGAGGCCGAGCTTCTTGTTCAGGTCCTCCCCCCTGAGCTGCTGAGTGGCTGGGGCTTTTAGGGGAGAAGACGGCGCGCCCTTCTCACCTGGGGGCTCCTGCGAGCTGGCTCCTTCCAGAGAAAAGAAGAAAATTGCCAGGGCCAAACCCAAGGGAAAAAACCGCATGCCCCTTCTCCTCGCAAGATAAGCCCTGTTCAGAACTCAAACGAAGGACTCCTGAAGGAGGCCCTCCCTCAAGGCCGAGTATAGGCCATCTCTAGAGAAAAGCAAAGAATGTGCCATCACCTCTCGGCCAGGATTACGAGGTCTTTCGTACCCTTTGCACGATAGGGGGAAAGACGGTAATCCCCGTAGGTTTTCAGTTTCCGGAAGCCCGTCCCCATCAGGCCCTCAACCAGTTCCTTCCTGCGCCAGGGACGAAGGGCCGTGGCGTGACGCCGCACCTCCCAAGAGGAGCCCTGGCCCTCGAGGATGAGCACCGTGAACTGAAGAAGACGGCCCCTTGGCTCTGTGAGGCGGAGGAAGAGGGATGTCCTCCCTCCCTCCTGCCGGACATTTAAGGGCATGAGGAGAGGCGAGCGCCACGTGCGGCGGTCATAATTGAGGTTCTGGATGAGGAGGAGCCCGCCGGGCGAGAGGACGCGAAAGAGTCCTCTCAAGGCCCCCCTCAGGGCTCTCAAGGTGAGGAGGTGGGGAAGGGTGTTCCCGAGGCAGAGAACGGCGTCGAAGGCCGCAGGGAAGGCCCTGGGTAGCTCTGAAAAGGAGGCCCTCCTGAATGAGGCCCTAACGCCCGCATCGCGCGCCCTCGTCCGGGCGGAGCGGAGCATGCTCAGGCTGATATCAGCCCCTTCGGCTTCATAGCCCCTCTGGGCCAGGGCAACGACGTGCTGGCCCGTACCGCAGCCGGCATCAAGAACCCTTCTCACGCCGCGGCCCCTGAAGAGCCTCTCAAGGAAGAGGAGCTCCCGGTCGAGCCGGGCCTCCCAGTTGATCATCCTCCCGTAATCCGGTGCGAAGCAGTCGTAGAACTCCTCAGGCCTCAGCATGCCCCCCCTCTCCGGGAAGCTCCCTCAAAGGAATAGAATTTTAAGCGAATAAGAAAGTGAGGCTTGCATGGAGCCTGGGTGAAAGCTCAGGGTTCCACCTTTATCTTTCCCGTGCCGGGGGCCGAAACCTCGCCGATTATGGCCGCCTGGGGAACTCCCTCCTCATGGAGGCGAGCGAGGAGGGTGGCCGCCTTATCAGGATGGACTGCTATGAGGAGACCACCCGAGGTCTGAGGGTCGCAGAGAAGGAAGAGCTCCCTCTCCCCCAGCCCTCCGTCAAGCTCGACCCTTTGCTCGACCCAGTTGCGATTTCGGTGAGCGCCTCCCGGGCTCGCCTCTCCGGCAAAAGCCAGAACGCCATCGAAGGCGGGGATGCGGGAGAATTCAAGCCTGAGGTCCACCCCGCTGGCGGAGGCAAGGCTATGGGCGTGTCCGAGGAGGGCAAACCCCGTGACATCGGTGCAGGCATGAACGCCCACCTCACACATAAGGCGCGAGGCTGTGGCGTTCAGGGTCAGCATTGATTCTATGGCCTCCCGGTGTATCTCATCACTTATATCGCGGTCTTTTCCTCTCAGCTTCTCAATGAGTTTCTCGGTGCCGGGCCGCTCCTTCATGAGGTGAGAGATGATTCCTGTGCCGAGCTTCTTGGTGAGGATAATCTTATCCCCGGGACGTGCCCCTGAATTCATGACCATGGCCCTTGGGTCCACCACGCCCGTAGCCGCAAGCCCGTACTTGGGCTCCGGGTCCTCTATGCTGTGGCCCCCCACTACCACGGCTCCCGCCTCAAGCACCTTCATGGCCCCACCCTGAAGGATCTTGCCGAGCGCATCAATACCCATTGCGCACGGGTAGCTCACGATATTGAGGGCGGTCAAGGGTCGGGCTCCCATCGTATAGATGTCGCTCAGGGAGTTGGCGGCTGCTATCTGACCGAAGACGTAGGGGTCGTCCACGATGGGAGTCAAAATGTCCACCGTCTGTACTATGGCCAGGTCTTCCAGCAGTTTATACACACCGGTATCGTCCCCGGTGTTGAGCCCGTAAAGGAGATTGGGGTCCGTAATTGGGGGAAGCCCGCTCAGAGCTTTCAGTAGGTCCTCCGGACCTATCTTGGCGGCTCAACCGCCGGCCTTGACAAGGCTTGTGAGCAGAATTTTTTCCTCTGAAGGCGTCCTCATCGCATCCTCTCTCGGGTCGGCCGAAAGGGGGGCCCGAAAACCATGCTAAATAAATCTTATCATCAATAGCCTCTAAAGAGAGTGGCTATTCGAAAAATAGTCTTTATAAATAGAATCCCCACCTCCCCTATTCTCACTGTATTCGTTATATTACACAAGAAATAAGCCATCCTTGCAGGAGGCCCGCTATCTCGTGGGGGCAAGAGCTAAATATTGGGTTCGGGTAGGCTGCTGCGGTTTTCCCGTGGCACGGGCAAGATATTTCGAAAATTTTGAGGTCGTGGAGCTGCAATCCACCTTTTACCAGCTTCCCAGGGAGGAAACCCCCGAGAGGTGGCGGGCGGCGGCCCCGGAGGCCTTTGAGTTCACCGTCAAGGTTCCCCAGCTAATAACCCATGAGGCCTCAAGCCCCACCTACAGAAAGCTCAAGGAAAAACTATCGCCGGAGGCGAGAGGGCGAGTCGGCTCCTTCAGGCCTACTGAGGAGGTTTTCTCGGCCTGGGAGAGAACCCTCACGCTCTGTCATAAGCTAAGGGCAAGGGTCGCCCTCTTCCAGAGCCCGCCGAGCTTCAGCCCCACGCCCGAACACAAGAAAAACCTAAAGGCATTTTTCGGCACAATCGAGAGGGGGGGCCTCATCCTCATCTGGGAGCCCCGCGGCGACTGGAAGGAGGGAGAGGTCCTTGAGCTCTGCCAAGAGCTTGGGCTTGTGCACGGCGTTGATCCCTTCACCTCAAAGCCCCTCTGGGGAGAGCCCCGCTACTTCAGGCTCCACGGCCGGGGAGGCTACAGGTATGAGTACAGTGATGAGGAGCTCGTGGAACTCAAAGAGATGCTCGTGAACGCAGGGGGAGGGTACGTGCTTTTCAATAATGTATTCATGTTCGAGGATGCCCAGCGGTTCAAGAAGCTTTTAAGAGGTCAGAGAAATTTAGGTTAGAGGCTCCTGGATGCCTTCTGCTACACAATCTTCTTCTCCATCCTCCGGGCCCCTGTCTCAAAGAAGCGCATTGCGGCAGGCGATTGAGAAAGAGCTCGCAACTTTGGAGGCTGAGAAACGAAGGGAAGATGTGGCTTGTTTTCGAGATGTCAGTCTCATCAAGCCGGATTTCGACTCAAGAGATTTATGGGAGATTAGCCTAATGAGGCAAGATGGTTGATCCGCTTTAGCATATTGGGATGAGTGGTGAAAAGCTCCATCATCTTTTCAGCCCTGCTAATTTCTATAGTCTTCTGGCGGAGTACCATCAGCTCATCACTGTCGATGGTGCCAGACATATCCCGGTCAATCTGGGAAAGTTCCCTTATATCTGCCTGAGCCCTGGAGGGATCATTGAGGAAGAAAGCCTTCACCCCCTCCACTTTTTTCAGTTCTTCTCCGCCTCGAAGCCTGGCACTACCATAGACTAGTTTATAGAGGGCGGAAGCTAAATGATGAGGGGGGTTCCCCAATTCTACGCTCCCCAGATCCGCGTAGTATTCCCGAATTCGAGAGCCATATAAAACCAGGAGATTAGTAAGGAAGTAGAGGAGAAAAGCCCCCATTCCAACCAGGGCAGCATAACCTCCTCCTCCTCTTCTTTCCCCCAACATTCCCCCCCACATCATCCTCCAGGCAATCCAGTAGAGAATAAGGGGGATTACCGAAAGCAGGGTTATAATCATCATATCCCGATGTCTGAGGTGGGAAATCTCGTGGCCCAATACTGCCTTTAACTCTTCTTTGCTTAATAGCCTTTGGATTCCCTGGGTAACACAAACTCTCCCATCTCTCAAGCTTTTACCAAAGGCAAAAGCGTTGGGAATCCCCAGTTGGGAGATCCCCACTTTTGGCTTGGGAATTTGAGCGCGTTCGGCTAGCTCGGCTACCATTTGGTGAAGTTCTGGCTCCTCTCCTTCTGAGACCCATTTCACTCTCATCATTATCTTCACCATAGAAGGCCCGACGATGTACTGAAAGCCCAAGAATAAAAAAGCCAGGATAATGTAAGTAACCGCTCCTCCTGCGCCAAGGTAATTTCCAATTCCGGTAATTACCCCATAGAGGATCCCAAAAAGCAAAGCCACCAAAAGCCACATTCTTGTCTGAAGTCCCATTTCGATTTACCTCTCCCCCTAAGCTTTACTTGATTTTGGATAGGATTTCATTATGCATCTCATTTATATAGTCGCCAAATATAATAGTTAATCTCCCCTTTAACCCGAAATTTCCTATTTCAACGCTTGATGGAGGCATGTCCGACCCCCCATCCCCATTTGGGCCAACAATAATAGCTTTCCCGTTAGCTGTCAGGCACCTTATGGAGCCCTTAAACCGACGCCGGAGGCTCCATCCCCGCTACGGCGTAATACCCAACCCCACCTTTCTGCCACGGCCAGAAGGTATCGGGCGGTTGACATCTTGATTTTACATTAGGAATCAGCCTCACTACAGTGTAAAACCGAGTCTCACCCGGGAAATCCAGGATTAGATAGGTCGAAATGGGACGAGATGTCTAATGAGCGGTTCTTGCCTGCCAAGCAGTTCAATGATTTCTAACCATCCAGAAGGCGCAGCTAATCCAGTAGAAGGTGAGCCCTTACCAAAAAGGGGGTGGACTTGCCTGCCTCCGAAGCCATCTGCTCGCCTTGCCTTTTGGCCTTCGGGGGCTCACCTTTCCAACCTCCATTTTCTGTTGCTGGTTGTACCGCCTCGCTCATAAAGCTTTTTTCCTAGAGAGATCGGCAGAGACAGGGGTGCTGTGCCCCGCCTAAACCGCTATGGCCCCGCGGAATTATGGACAGCACATGAAAATGTTCGGGTTTCGAAGGTTATACCACTCGACCTGCCGGAAGGCGCGTTTATCAGGGCACTATTACATAGCCTCCAGGAGGCCTCCCGCTACACAATCCTTTTCTCCATCCTCCGAGCCCCGGGCTCAAAGAAGCGCTCAAGCCTGAGAGGGCTGATATCCAGGCTGGAGGTTTTGCCCTCTATCACAAGCTCCGACACAAGCTGTCCCAGGGCGGGCGAGTGCATGAACCCGTGGCCGCTGTGGCCCACGGCATTTATTAACCCCTTCAAGCCCGGAGCAAAGCCCAGGATGGAGCTGAGGTCTTCTGTCTCGCAGTAAAGCGCCGCCCAGCTGAGGCGGTCATCGACTCCGCGAACGAGGGGCAGCCGGTGGGACATCTCGGAGAGGGCGATGATATACTGGGGGTCGGAGATGGTGAATTTCCTTGCGTCAAGACCTTCGGGCTCATCCCTGAACTTTCTCACCCAGATTATTCTTTCCCCCTCCGGGCGGAAGAGGAGCTCCCTTTCCAGGTCGCCCACCAGGGGAAGTGGGAGTTCGCCCACGGGGTTGCTGACAAAGACCTCGCCCCGGTAAGGTTTAACCGGAAGCCTGAGGCCCGCCATCTCTGAGATGAGCCTCGCCCAAGGGCCTGCGGCATTTATCAGGAGCGGAGTCTTGATGAGACGCTCCTCACCGCAGGGCTCGCCTCCCTCACGCCTGGCCCACCTGATGCCCGAAATCCTCCCTCCTCTCACCTCAATCCCAGTGGCCTCGGCCAGAACTCTCACCTCAGCCCCGAGGCGCCGCGCACCTTTGCCATATCCCTCCACCACGCTCCCGGGGTCCGCAAACCCATCCCAGGAGCAGAAACTTCCTCCTATAACCCCTTGGGTATTGACGAGGGGGAACCTCTCATTTATCTCCTCCGGTGAGAGCGCGTCCACCGGTACCCCCAGCTTCTTCTGAAGCTCGATATTTCTTCTCAGGCGCGAGAGGGTCTCGCATCTTGAAGCCATGAAAAGGTAGCCCCTCTGCTTGAAGCCTGGATCCCTCCCGAGCTCATCCCTGAAGGCCTTAAGCTTCCGCACGCTCATGAGGGAGAGGCGGATGTTCCACTCCTCGGGAAACTGATGCCTTACCCCTCCCACCGACCTTCCCGTTGTGCCCATGCCGAGAGCCTCTTCCCGCTCCAGGAGCAGAAGGCTTCCTTTGAAACCGTTCCGCAGCAGGTGGTAGGCGCAGCTCGTGCCCACGGCGCCCCCGCCCACGACCACGCAATCAAAATTCTCGGCCAAGGCGATTCCCCTGAGTTCAAGCCTTCTCTATGACCACCCTCGCCCCTGAGGGGACCTTTTTAAATATGGCTGGGTCTCCTTCCACCCTTCCCAGGAGGTTCACCGGGCTCGCCGCGCGGGGCTCATCCCCTCGGCTGGCGGGCGTGGGGCCGAAGAAGATGCAGAATGCCGTCCCAGGCGGCCAGAAGCCGAGGTCGCCTCTCTCAACGGCCTCGCGGGCGTCCTTTTCCAGCTCGGCCTGCAGGGGGATGGAGAAATAGATCTCCTCCCCCCAGAGGTTCGCCCTGCCCTCCACGGGAAGCGCTTCCCAGAGGCGCACCGCCGTGGGGCTGTCCTTCAAGGTTGCAGCTGCTTCAATCTCGCCCGCCTTTATGATAATTTTCTTAGCCATTGGCTTCTCCCCTTGTTCCTTCAAAGGCCGCGGTCCGGGGGCCTTTCCCATGGTATGCGAAACCGGCACGCGGTCATCGACCGGGCCCCTCCCTGCGCGGCAAGAAGCACGAGGGAAAGGGATTGACAAGGAATACTAAGGCTAATACTATAAGATGTTTTTGAAAACTAAAAGATCTTGTTAGCATAGCTCCAATTCGAGCCGGAGGCAAAGAGTGATGGTTCCCAGCTTCAGCGAGGTTGTGCAGAGCATCCGGGGGGAACTGGACCGGGTGGAGAAAGCTCTGAGGGAGCACCTCCAGTCGGATGTCGGCCTTATTCCCTCCATAGGCAACTACATGAGCGACAACGGGGGAAAGCGAATAAGGCCCATGCTGGTGCTGCTTTCGGCCAGGGCCTGCGGTTACGAGGGCGAGCGCTGCATAACCCATTCCTGTGTGGTGGAATACATTCACACGGCTAGCCTCCTGCACGACGATGTGGTGGATGGGGCCGAGGTGCGCAGGGGAAGTCCCTCGGCCAATGCCAAGTGGGGAAACGAGGCAAGCGTGCTGGTGGGGGACTATCTCTTCGCCAGATCCTTCCACCTGATGAGTGCCGATAATGACCTCCGCATCATGCAGGTTCTCTCCGATGCATCGGTAAGCCTGGCCGAGGGGGAGGTGCTGCAGCTCATCAACATGTATAATCTGGAGGCTACCGAGGAGGATTACTTCAGGACAATCTTCCGGAAGACGGCGGCGCTTATCTCCTCCTGTTGCCGGGTGGGAGCCATTCTGGGTGGTGCGGAGAGCTGGCAGGAGGAGGCTCTGGCGGAATACGGGCGCCATGTGGGGTATGCCTTCCAGATGGCCGACGATGCCCTGGACTATACTGCAAATGCTGAGCGACTGGGCAAAGCCCTTGGAAACGACCTCAGGGAAGGCAACGTCACCCTTCCCCTTTTGCACCTTTTCAAGGAGGCCGAGGAGGGGGAGCGCAGGCTTATCAAGGAGGTCTTTCTGCACTCCGAGGAGGGCGACGAGAAGGGCTTAAAGGAAATCATCTCCCTCATGGAGAAGCACGGCTCGATTGAGTACACACTGGAGAAGGCCAGAGGCCGTGTGTCTCGCGCCCGAGAGGCTCTGGCGCCTCTCAAAGAGAGTTTTTACGTCAACGCTCTTCACTCTATGGCCCAGTACGTGGTTGAAAGGGACATCTAGCCTTGCTCCATCCGCTGGTCGAGCTCGCTCGTAAGGCCATCGCCGAATACCTGCTGAACGGAACTTTCATAAAACCCCCTGCGCCGATGCCCTCTGAGATGGGGGGACGTGCAGGAGTATTCGTATCATTGAAGAAAAAGGGCGAGCTGAGAGGCTGCATAGGTACCTACATGCCCAGCCAGCCCACTCTCGCTGAAGAGGTAATCCAAAATGCGGTGAGTGCGGCAATCGAGGACCCGCGGTTCGTTCCGGTGAGTTCCGAGGAACTGCCGGAACTGAGTATCACCGTGGACGTTCTGGAGCCGCCAGAGAGAGTGGAAAGTCGCTCGGAGCTGGACCCAAAAATCTGGGGTGTCATCGTCCAGAAGGGAGCTCTCAAGGGCCTCCTCCTGCCTGACCTCCCGGGGGTAGATGAGTTGGAAGAGCAGATTGACATCGCTCGCAAGAAGGCGGGTATACCCGAGGGGGAGGACTTTGAGGTGCTTAAGTTCAGGGTGACGCGCTACCGGTGAGAGCTCGTGAGCCCCTTCTGGTTCTCGCCTCCGCCTCCCCGCGACGGCAGAAGCTCATGAAGTGTCTCGGATATGATTTCGTGGCGGAGGCTCCCTCGGACCCAAAATTGGAGAGAGAGGGGCCAAGAGCGGGGGAGGTCCCTGAGGATTATGTCCTTCGTCTCGCGGGCCTCAAGGCGCGGGGGGTGGCGGGGAGGCTCCCCGGAAGGGTGGTTATCGGGGCCGACACGGTTGTAGTGCTGGGGAGTGAGATTCTGGGAAAGCCCAAGGACCGTGGGGAAGCCCTGGAGATGCTGAGGAAGCTCTCGGGCGGGGATCACGTGGTGGTTACGGGTGTGGTCCTCCTGGATGGCCGAAATGGCCGGGAGAAGAGCTTTTCGGTAAGAACCCGGGTGAGGTTCTACTCCCCGGGAGAGGATGCCCTATCAAGATACGCTGCATCTGAGGAGCCTCTGGATAAGGCGGGCGCCTACGCCATCCAGGGAGAGGGTGGCTTTCTTGTGAGAGCCGTCTCCGGAAGCTACACCAATGTTGTGGGCCTGCCGCTGGAGGAGCTTTCCGCCGCCCTGAGGGAATTGCTCGGAGAATAATCAGAAGGAGGGTGGTCTTCGCTCATGAGGAATAAAGCTCTTGTGCTGCTGTCAGGTGGCCTCGATAGCACGCTCGCCTTGAGGGTGATGCTGGAGCTCGGCTTTGAAGTCCTGGCCTTGAACTTCAACTCCCCCTTCTGCCGCTGCAACAGCCGGAACGGGTGCGGCCATGAGGCCTCCCGGGTTGCGGGGGAATGGGGCATAAGGTGCCGGGTCATCGCCATGGGCCAGGAGTACCTGGACATGGTCAGAAATCCAGCTCACGGCTACGGAAAGAACCTGAACCCGTGCATCGACTGCCGCATCATGATGCTCAGGAAGGCCAAGGAAATCATGGAAGAGGAAGGGGCCTCCTTCCTTGTCACTGGGGAAGTTTTGGGCCAGAGGCCCATGAGTCAGAGGCGGGATAGCATGCACCTCATCGAGCGGGAGAGCGGCCTCAAGGGGCTCATCCTCCGCCCCCTCTCGGCCAAGCTCCTGCGGCCCACCGTGCCCGAGAGGGAGGGGCTCGTTGACAGGGAGAGGCTCCTCGACCTGAGCGGGCGCTCGAGAAAGCCCCAGATAGAGCTCGCCGAGAACCTCGGCGTCAAAGACTATCCCTGCCCCGCAGGCGGCTGCCAGCTCACAAACCCTCAGTTTGCCCGGCGCCTGAAGGACCACTTCGAACATTCTCCCGAGACGACCGTGCGGGATGTGAAACTCCTTGGGCTGGGGCGTCACCTCCGCCTGACTCCCGGCGCTAAAGCTATCGTGGGAAGAAATGAAGAAGAAAACCGGCGCCTTCTGGCTTTGGCCGGCCCTGAGGAGTATCTACTCCAGGTAAGAAGTGGCAAAGGACCCCTGACCATCCTACAGGGCGAGGCGGAAGAGGCCACGGCCGATGGGAGTAGCCCGCTCCGCCTTGCAGCGGGTATCACCCTTCGATATAGCAGCGCCTCAGGACGGAAGGAGCGGGAGGTAAGGGTCAGACGGGGCCCCTCGGGGGAGGAGAGGGTTATCGCGTCGATGCCTCTTCCCGAGGAAGAAATCGCCCTTTTGAGGATAGGCTGATATGGAAGGCGGCGGGGACAAATTTAGAGCAGGAGGATGCTAAACTTGCCGACCAGAGGAGTGACCATGCGACTGTCAGAAAGGATGCATAAGCTCGGAACGGAGTCGGCCTTTGTGGTGCTTGCCAAGGCCAAAGCCATGGAGGCCCAGGGGAGGGACATCATCCACCTGGAGATCGGGGAACCAGACTTCATCACCCCTGCTCCCATCATCGATGCCGCCTATCGCTACCTCAAGAAGGGCCATACGCACTACTGCCCCTCGGCGGGGCTGCCGGAGCTCAGGGAGGCCATCTGCCGCTATTTTTCACGGACCCGGGGGGTGAGCTATGAACCTGAGGAGATAGTGGTCGCCCCCGGTGCCAAGCCCTTTCTTTATTACGTCATTGTGGCCCTTTCCCAGGAGGGGGATGAGGTCATCTATCCCAACCCGGGCTTTCCCGTCTATGAGTCGGTGACGAACTATGCGGGCGCCCGGCCCGTTCCCCTTCCCATTCTTGAGGAGCGTGGATTCCGCTTTGGGGTCGATGAGCTTAAAGCTCTCGTGAACGAAAGGACCCGTCTCGTAATCCTGAACTACCCCCACAATCCCACGGGCGGCACCTTGAGCCGCGAGGAGTTGGCCGCTCTTGCAGAGATTGCAGTGGAGCAAGACATCGTAGTCTTGGCCGATGAGGTTTACAGCCACATGCTCTACGAGGGCCAGCACGTGAGCATAGCCACCTTTCCCGGCATGCGGGAGAGAACCGTGCTCATGGACAGCCACTCCAAGCTATACGCCATGACTGGCTGGCGCCTTGGATGGGTGGCCACGAACCGGGAGCTCGCCTCCCAGCTCACAAAGCTAATTACCAATTCCGTCTCCTGCACGCCTCCTTTCATCCAGCTTGCAGGCCGCGACGCGCTCGAGGGTCCGCAGGAGGAATCTCGGGCCATGACCCGAGAGTTCCGGCGAAGGAGGGACTTTTTCATCGAGGGGCTCAATGACCTTCCGGGCGTCTCCTGTAGGATGCCGGATGGGGCCTTTTACGCCTTTCCCAACGTGAGAGCTCTTCCCGCCTCATGCGAGGAGGTGGCCGACTTTCTCCTGGAGGAGGCTGGCGTCGCCGCCCTCCCCGGCACCGCTTTCGGCCGGTACGGAGAGGGACACTTGAGGCTTTGCTTCGCCAACTCCATGGAGAGGCTCGGGCAGGCTTTGGAGCGCATGGCCGAAGCCTTCAGAAAGCTCTGACTCCCTCCCCCTCAGCCCTCAAATGCTGAAACACACCGTCAAGAAAGCGCCGGGCCTGCGAATCGGGGTTGATACGGGTGGCACCTTCACGGATTTCATCCTGCTGGAGGGCCGGGAAGTAAGGGTCCATAAGGTTCTCTCCACGCCCGAGAACCCCGCCAAGGCTATTCTTAAGGGTCTGGGTGAGCTTTTTGGAGAAGCGGGGGGTAGCCGTGCCCTCGAGCTCATCCACGGCTCCACCGTAGCCACCAACGCACTTCTCACCCGACAGGGCGCCCGCACGGCCCTGATCACCACTGAGGGTTTTGAAGATGTGCTGGAGATCGGCCGCCAGAACCGCCCCTTCCTCTACCGTCTGGATGTGGACCGGCCTGAGCCCCTGGTTCCGGCGGAGCTCCGCCTGGGCCTGCGGGAAAGGCTCACCTATGACGGCGGGGTTCTAGTGCCTCTGGATGAAGCTTCGCTGGAGGGGATTATCGAGAAGCTAAAGGGGGCGGGCGTGAGTTCTGTGGCCCTCTGCCTGCTGCACTCCTATGCCAACCCCGAGCACGAGCGGAGGGTGGAGGAAAGGGTACGGGAGGCCGGGTTCCCCGTATCAGCATCCTACCGGATTCTGCCCGAGTACCGGGAGTACGACCGCACCTCTACCACCGTTGTGAACGCATACGTATCCCCTCTCATGGGCCGCTACATCTCCCAGCTTTCGGGAGAGCTCGAGGGAGCCTCCCTCAGAATCATGCAGAGCAACGGCGGCTCCATCTCGGCGTGGGCCGCCAGTGAGGAATCGGTGCGCACGATCCTCTCGGGCCCCGCCGGAGGTGTGGTAGGCGCCTTCCTCACGGCCAGGGGAGCGGGCTTGCAGAACGTCATCACCTTTGATATGGGCGGCACCTCCACCGATGTTTCCCTCTGCCAGGGGGGGCTGAACTACACCTCGGAGGCGGTCGTGGGCGGATGCCCCATCCGGGTGCCGGTTATCGATATTCAGACGGTCGGGGCGGGGGGAGGCTCCCTCGCCTCGGTGGATGTCGGAGGGGCACTCAGGGTGGGGCCCGAGAGTGCGGGAGCGGACCCTGGGCCAATATGTTACGGCCGGGGCGAGGCCATAACCGTCACAGATGCCAATCTCTTCCTGGGTCGTCTTGATGAGGAGGCCTTCCTGGGCGGCAGGTTGAGGCTTGAGAGGGCTCCTGTGGAGAGGGCATTCAGAGAGCTGGCCCGCCGCCTGGGGACGAGCCCCCTCTCTGCGGCAGAGGGCGTCATCCAGGTGGCAAACGCCAATATGGAGAGGGCCATCCGGATCGTGTCCCTGGAGCGGGGCCATGACCCGAGAGAGTTCACACTCGTCTCATTCGGAGGGGCGGGAGGCCTGCATGCCTGCAGCCTGGCGGAGGCCCTCCATATCCCCGCCGTGCTCGTGCCGAAGGACCCGGGAATTCTCTCTGCTCTTGGAATGGTCATGGCCGATGTTGTGAAGGACTACTCCCGCACCCTTCTTCTTTATGCCGGTGAGGCGCGAGCGAGAGAGCTCTCCCGAGCGTTCAGGGACATGCTCGAGCGCGCACGAGAAGAGCTCGAAGCCGAGGGCTTCAGCCCAAGGGCCATGCGTATGAGGCGCTCCATCGATATGCGCTATGCCGGCCAGTCCTATGAGATCAACGTTCCCCTGGAGAAGCAGGAGTTTCATCCTGAGATGCGGGGGAAAAGCGGCTTCATCAGGGAAGAGTTCATGGGAGAGGTCATGGCAAGGTTTCATAAGCTTCACGAGAGGGCCTACGGCCACCATGACTCCGGTCGCCGGGTTCAGCTTGTCACCCTGAGGGTCAGGGCCAGGGGCATCACAAAGAAGCCCGGCCTCCCTCGCCTGGAGGAGGGGCGGAGGGATCCGAGTGGAGCCCGTGTCGCGGAGAAGGAGATGGTTTTCCGCGGAAGAAGGGTGCGGGGTCGACTCTACCGGAGGGAGCTCCTCAGGGCGGGGAACGTCCTCTTGGGCCCCGCCCTAATCAGCGAGTTCAGTGCCACCACCCTCCTGCCACCCGGCTTTCGTTGCCGGGTTGACTCCCGGGGGAACCTCATCCTTACGCATAGGAAACCCTAGCCGTCCGGAGCATTGCAATGGCCTACGATCCCATAATGCTCGAAGTTTTCAAGAACCTCTTCTTCGCTATAGCCGAGGAGATGGGGGTCGCCCTCTGCCGCACCTCCTTCTCTCCCAATATTAAAGAGAGGCACGATTTCTCCTGCGCCATCTTTGACGGGCGGGGGAAAATGGTGGCCCAGGCGGCCCACATGCCCGCACACCTCGGTTCCATGCCCCTCTCGGTCACAAGTGCAATCGAGCACGTCCCCATGGAGCGAGGGGATATGGTAGTTCTCAACGACCCCTTCCTCGGAGGGACCCACCTGCCAGATATAACCCTTGTCTACCCGGTGTTCGCGGGCGGGGAGGCGAATCGTACTTTCTTTCTCGCTAACCGGGCCCACCATGCGGACGTAGGGGGCATCCACCCGGGCTCCATGTCCCTTACCACCGAGACTTTTCAGGAGGGGATAAGGATTCCTCCCATTAAGCTCATCAAGAAGGGAAAGCTATGCCACGAGGCCATGGCCCTCATCCTGGATAACGTGCGAACGCCCGAGGAGCGCGAAGGAGACCTAAGCGCCCAGATTGCGGCCAACCGGGTGGGGGAGAGGAGGCTGAAAGCCCTCGTGGCCAAGCATGGCCTCACCAAGACCAGGCTCTACATGCGCGAGCTTCAGCGCTATGCCGAGCGCGTGACCAGGGAGACCATTCGCAGGATACCCGATGGAGAGTATTGCTTTGAAGATTTCATGGATGATGACGGGGTGAGCCCGGAGCCTGTCCTCATCCGCGTGAAGATAACAGTAAGGGGAGATGAGGCAGTGGTGGATTTCAGCGGCAGCTCCCCTCAAGTGAGGGGTAGCGTCAATTCTGTTGAGGCTATCGCCCTCTCTTCTGTCTTCTATGCTTTCAGGTGCATCGTCCAGTGGGATATTCCCTCCAACTCGGGTTGCATGGAGCCCATAAAGCTCGTGGCCCCGCCGGGGACTGTCATAAATGCCCTGCCCCCCGCCGCCGTGGCCGGGGGGAACGTGGAGACCTCCCAGCGCATGGTGGACGTGCTTTTTGGTGCTCTCGCCAAGGGCCTTCCCCACCTCATTCCTGCTGCGAGCTCGGGCACCATGAATAACCTGACCATCGGGGGCATTGACCCGCGGCCTGGGCCTACGCATGGTCATCCATTCGCTTATTATGAGACCATCGGGGGAGGCATGGGCGCCAGGCCCTGGGCTCGCGGTGTGGATGCCATCCACACCCATATGACTAACACCATGAACACCCCCATCGAGGCCTTTGAGCATGAGTACCCCCTGAGGGTTAGGTGCTACCGAATCCGGCGGGGCTCGGGCGGGAGGGGCCTCTTCCGGGGAGGAGACGGGATAATCCGCGATGTGGAGGCCCTCGGCGAGGCCACAATGAGCATTCTGTCAGAGCGCCGCAGGTTTCCGCCTTACGGCCTTCAGGGCGGAGAGCCGGGCCAGCCGGGCCGAAATTTCCTTATTTCCGGAGGTGAGGAAAGACCCCTACCCTCCAAGGTCGCCCTCTCGGTAAGGGGCGGGGATATCCTGAGCATCCACACCCCAGGGGGCGGCGGCTGGGGGGAAGCCAAGGACACCTGAAGGCGAAAGCTTCACCCAGTGCAGTTTCCCTAAAAAAAGATTGACAGAATTAGTCATGAATAAATATAATTCACACTGGTTAACTAGGAATTGATCTGTTATTGGTGAGAGAGGCCATCATATGTGGGTGTCGGCCAAAGTGGAATATGCACTGCGTACTGTTCACCATCTGGCCCTGCACTTCGGAGAGGGCCAGGTCTCTCTCCGTGAGATAGCCGAGGAGCAGGGCATACCTTTGAAGTTTCTGGAGCAGATCCTGGCCGAGCTCAGGAATGCCGGTCTAGTGGAGAGCAAGCGCGGTGCCCACGGTGGTTACTACCTTAAGCAGGAGCCCCGCGAGGTCAGGGTGGCCCATGTGGTGAGGGCTATCGAGGGCTCCTTCGGGCCCGTGGGCTGTGTTGAGGCGAACTCTCTTGAGGCCTGTAGCCGGATGAGCCGTTGCGGGCTCGGCTGGCTCTGGCGGGACGTTAAGCTCCGGGTGGATGAGGTTCTGGAAGGCACCACTTTCGAGGAGGTGTGCAGGCGGACAGAAGTGGAGCCCTCGACGCCTCTTGTCTGAGAGAGGGGGGGCGGCCGAAGGGCCGCAGGAATTCGGGAGAACTGGCCCATGAGAAGGGTTTATTTGGACCATAATGCCACTACACCGGTGAATCCAGAAGTACTGGAAGCAATGTTGCCCTTTTACCGGGAATCGTTCGGAAATCCCTCAAGTGTACACGGGTTCGGGAAGGGGACAAGGGTGGCGGTGGAAGAAGCCAGGGAGCAGGTGGCTAAGCTCATGAACGCGCGGCCCGAGGAAGTCATCTTCACCGGGTGCGGGACCGAGAGCGACAACATGGCCCTGCGGGGAGTCGTAGCCGCGAACAGAAAAAAAAGCTGCCACATCATCACCTCTCAGATTGAACATCCGGCCGTTCTGGATACGTGTAAATTGCTCGAGAGGAGTGGCTGCCGCGTGACCTATCTCCCCGTGGACCGATATGGAGTGGTCGAACCGGGGGAGCTTGCAGCCGCTGTGTCAGAGGATACGGTCCTCATAAGCATCATGCACGGCAATAATGAGGTGGGCACTCTTCAGCCCGTAGAAGAGATCGGACGAATAAGCCGGGCGCGTGGCGTTTATTTTCACTCAGATGCCGTCCAGTCCCTGGGCAAGGTGCCCATCGATGTTGAGGCCATGAACCTGGACCTCGCGGCGTTCTCGGCCCATAAGATAAATGGCCCCAAGGGGGTCGGTGCCTGCTACATCCGACGGGGTACCAGGATGCACGCGCTCATCACCGGAGGCCACCAGGAGCGAAACCGTCGCTCGGGTACGGAGAACGTGGCGGGCATCGTGGGCCTGGGCAAGGCCTGTGAGATCATGATGCGTGATGGGCTCGCCTTCTGGGCCAGGGTAAAGGGGATGCGGGATCGGCTGGAGGCCGGGATAAAGGAGAGCGTCCCCCACATCGTGGTTAATGGCCACCCCGAGCAGCGGCTTCCCAATACCACCAACATAAGCTTCAAGTATGTGGAAGGCGAGAGCCTCCTGATGCGGCTCGACCTCAAGGGCGTGGCCGTCTCCACGGGCTCCGCCTGCAGCTCGGGCTCGCTTGAGCCCTCCCATGTGCTTCAGGCCATGGGGATACCCCATGAGGTCATCCATGGGAGCCTCAGGCTGAGCCTGGGTTACGGAAATACCGAAGAAGACATAGATTACGTATTGGAGGTTCTACCTCCCATTGTGGAGAAGATGAGAGCCATGTCGCCGCTTTGGGAGGAAGTCAAAGTCTGAAGTGACGAGCAGAGGGCCCAGACTTTCCGGGGGATAAGAGGGAATGTACAGCGAAAAAGTCATGGACCATTTCGAGAATCCTCGTAACGTTGGCGAAATCCAGGATGCTGACGGCGTCGGCACGGTGGGCAACCCTGCCTGCGGCGACATCATGAAGCTCTACCTCAAGATAGAAAACGGCACCATCGTGGATGCCAAATTCAAGACCTTCGGGTGCGGGGCCGCTGTGGCCACCAGCTCCATGGTCACCGAGATGATCAAGGGGAAGCCCCTGGGGGAGGCCCTGAAGATAGGCAACAAGGAGGTAACAGAGGCCCTGGGCGGGCTTCCCAAGCAGAAACTCCACTGCTCGGTCCTGGCCGAAGAAGCCCTGAGGGCCGCCGTCGATGATTACCGGCAGAAGATAGCCTCCGGGGAGCATACCTCTCCCGAGGGAGGCTAATACCTCCCCCGGAAGTAATCCTCCAGTATCTGCGTGTGGTCAAACGCAAGGGGGGAGGGAAGGTTATCGCGGGTGAAAACCCCGATGCCCGCGGCATCGTCGCGGGCGAGGGGTTTTCCTTTTCCATGGGCGAGGAACACAACGCTCAGGGTGTGCTGGCGGGGGTCGCGGGAGGGCTCTGAGTAGGCATGGAACTGGCGGATGAGCTCCACCTCGAGGGAAGTCTCCTCGCGGGCTTCCCTGATGGCCGCCTCCTCCAGGGTCTCTCCATAGTCCACGAAGCCTCCCGGAAGGGCCCAGCCATGAGGTAGATTTTTTCGCTCTATCAGCACTATCCCTCCCCCTCCCAGCTCTATTATGATGTCCACAGCGGGGAAGGGGTTTTTGAACCTTGCCACCTCAGCTCCGCACGTGGGGCAGGTTAAGAGTTCGCGCATGAAATCCTCCCCTGTGTTGTGAGCCCCAAGATTTTTCTGCAGGCGAGTTCTCATCGGACATTCTAGCGGCCAAATGCCCCCCCTGTCCACGGCCATTCTTGAGGGGAAGGGCTTTAACCTTGACAGGGGAAGGGGTGGCTCTTAGAATTTTGATCATAAAGCTCTAAAGGGCTTAAAATCCTTCAATTTAGGCAGAATTTTCGGGGCAGCATGACCGCAAGGATACTCGACGGAAGAGCCATCGCCCGAGAGATGAGAAGTGAGATGAAGGCGGAGGTCCGGGCCCTCTCGGCGCAGGGAGGGAGGGGCCCCAGACTCGCGGTCATCCTCCTCGGCGATAACCATGCCTCCGCCGTCTACGTGCGCACCAAGACCCTGGCCTGTCGAGAGGTCGGTATCGATACCCTGGACTTTCACCTTTCTGGGGATACCCCTCAGGAAGAGCTTCTGAGGCTTGTGGATGAACTTAACCGGGATGGCAGCGTGGACGGAATCCTCATCCAGCTTCCCCTCCCTCCCCATATGGACGATAGCACCATTCTGCACAGCATCGACCGGGAAAAGGATGTGGACGTCTTCCATCCTTACAATTTTGGAAAGCTGGTTCTGAACATTGCCACCCTCCTTCCCTGCACTCCCGCCGGCGTGATAGCCCTTCTGGAGCGAAGCGGAATCGCAATCGAGGGCAAGCATGCCGTCATCGTGGGCGGGAGTCTCATAGTAGGCAAGCCCCTCTACTTCATGCTGCTTCATCGCTGGGCCACCGTCACAACCTGCCACATTAAGACCCACGACGTCCCGGCCCTGACCCTCCAGGCCGACATCCTCGTTGCCGCCGCGGGGGTTCCACGCCTCATCAAGGCCGATATGGTAAAGGAGGGAGCGGTGGTGATAGATGTGGGCATCAACCGCGTGGACGGCAAGCTCGTGGGCGATGTGGAGTTCGAGGCCGTGAGGGAGCGAGCGGCCGCCATCACGCCTGTGCCCGGAGGCGTCGGCCCCATGACGGTGACCATGTTGCTCAGGAATACCCTAACCGCTTATCGTACGCTGGTTCTTGGGCAGGTCGTGGCTCCCAGGTTGAGGATGCTGGATTGAACGTGGAACTCCTGGCCGAAGTCTTCAAGCGCCAGGTCCTCACCGTCAGTCAGCTCACAAGAGCTATCCGGGCTACCCTTGAGGGAGAGTTCTTTGAGGTCTGGGTCGAAGGGGAGGTCTCAAACTTTCGGGCCCCCGCCTCGGGACACTGGTACTTTACCCTCAAGGATGAGGCCAGTCAACTCCGGGCGGTCCTCTTCCGCACCGAGCAGACCTCCATCCGCTTCAGGCCTCAGGATGGGATGCAGGTGCTGGCTCGGGGCCGGGTAACGGTCTATGAGTCCCGGGGTGAGTACCAGCTCGTGGTGCAGGAGCTGGAGCCCCGGGGAAGGGGTGCCCTTGAGCTGGCGTTTCAGCAACTGAAGGAGCGCCTGGATTCCGAGGGGCTCTTTGCCCCTGAGAGAAAAAAGCCCCTTCCATTCCTGCCCCAGGGAATAGGCGTCGTCACCTCCCTCACCGGCGCGGCCATAAGGGATATCTTGAGGATTACCTTCCGCCGCTACCCCAACCTCAGAGTGGTGCTGCGTCCCGCGAAGGTCCAGGGAGAGGGAGCAGCCGGGGAGGTGGCAAAGGCCATAGGCGAGCTCAACCGCGTGCCCGGCCTTGACCTCATCATCGTGGGAAGGGGCGGGGGGTCCATTGAGGACCTCTGGGCGTTCAACGAGGAGGAGGTGGCAAGGGCCATAGCCGGCTCAAAGCTGCCCGTCATTTCCGCTGTCGGCCACGAGGTTGACTACACAATAGCGGATTTCGTGGCTGACCTCAGGGCTCCCACCCCCTCGGCCGCGGCAGAGCTGGCGGTCCCGGAGAAGGTAAAGCTCAGGGCGGAGCTCATCTCCCTGAGGGGGCGCCTTGAGAGGGTGGCCCTTGCTCTTCTTGCGAGATGTCGTGAGAGGCTCGATTCCCAAAGGGCGAGACGCCCCCTGAGAGACCCCTTTGGGCTCCTTCGCGAGGGGAGTCAGAGGGCCGATGAGCTGGCACTCAGGCTTAGGCGAAGCCGCGAGAGCTTCTATCTGAGAAAGCGAGAAAGTTGGTCTCACCTGAACCGCTCCCTCTTGATGCTAAACCCCGGGGGGAGAGTCTCCTCCGGCCGCCAGGTGCTTCTTGGTCTGCGCTCGGCCCTCGAGCGTGGGCTCCGCTTGAGGCTCGCCGGCATGAAGGAGCGTCTCTCTCTGGCTGCGGGAAAATTGGAAAGCCTGAGCCCGCTCTCCGTCCTGAGCAGAGGCTATAGCATCTGCCGCAGGCTTCCCGAAAGGGCCATAGTGAGGGAGGCAAGGGCACTTAAGGAGGGGGATCGTGTGGAAGTGCGTCTTTCCCGGGGGGAGGTCCGTTGTGATGTGCAGGAGGTCAGGGAAGAGACTGGCTGAAGAGTGAGGAGGGAGGCCCTTTGGCTAAGAAGGAGGCGCGGGAGCCGAACTTTGAGGAGGCGCTCAGGCGCTTGGAGGAGATAGTACAGGAGCTTGAGGAAGGGCAGGGAGACCTCGAGCGTTCCCTTGAGCTCTTCGAGGAGGGAGTGATGCTCACCAGGCTCTGCGGGAAAAAGCTCGATGAGGCCCAAAGGAGGATAGAGGTTCTCCTGGAGGAGGAGGGAAAGGGCCCCCGCCCCCTGGGCCTCGGTGAGGAGGAAGAGGATATCCTCTCATCTCTGGATTAGCGGAGTAAGAGATGAAGCTCACCCAGTACATGGCCGAGCGCAAGGCTCTCATCGATGAGGCCCTTGACCGGTATCTTCCCTCGGCCGAATCCTATCCTCCCGCCATCTATGGGGCTATGCGGTATAGCCTCTTTGGAGGGGGAAAACGTCTGAGGCCCATCCTTGCGCTCGCCGCCTGTGAGGCCGTGGGGGGGGAAAGAGATGTGGCCCTTCCCCTGGCCTGTGCGCTTGAGCTTGTGCACACCTACTCCCTCATCCATGATGACCTTCCCGCCCTGGATGATGACGAGCTGCGCCGGGGCCGCGCGACGAGCCACATCGTCTTCGGGGAAGGGGTGGCCATCCTGGCGGGAGATGCCCTGCTGACCCATGCCTTCGGGCTGATGGCAGACCCGGAGAAGAACCCTTCCCCCGACCCTTCCCTTCGCCTGAGGGTAATCCACCGGTTTGCCGAAGCCATCGGGTGCCGTGGGATGATAGGCGGTCAGGTGGTGGATATTCAGTCCGAGGGACGGGAGATAGATGCCGAGACCCTGGACTATATCCACAGCCGGAAAACAGGGGCTCTGATTCGGGTATCTCTCTGGGCCGGAGGTGCTCTGGGAGGAGGGGGTGAGCGGGAGCTTGAAGCCCTTGAGGGTTATGGCGAGAGAGTCGGGCTCGCCTTTCAGGTGGTGGACGATATCCTCGATGAGGTGGGTGAGAGTCGAGAGCTGGGTAAGCCCACGGGGAGGGATAGGCTGAGCCGCAAGGCCACCTATCCGGCGCTCTGGGGTCTTGAGGCCTCGAGGCGGAAGGCCCGGGAGCTGATGGAAGAGGCCGTGGGTTGCCTTGAGCCTTTGGGGAAGGGGGGAGAGCTCCTGGCGGAGCTGGCGGAGTTTATCATCTTGCGAAGGTATTAGCTTTGGCCTATGATTGATCAGAGATAATCTCAAAAACGAGGCCCAGAGGGAAAAAATATTCATGGAGCGAATTCTGGATTGTATCGATAGTCCTGAAGACCTGAGGAAGCTTAAGCTCTCCCAGCTTGAGAAGCTGGCTGGGGAGGTCAGGGAGGAGATAGTCCGCGTTGTCTCTGAGAGGGGCGGCCACCTGGCCTCAAACCTCGGAGTTGTGGAGCTCACCATCGCCCTGCACTATGTCTTCGACACCCCCAGAGACAAGCTCCTCTGGGATGTGGGCCATCAGGTCTATACCCACAAGCTTCTCACCGGCCGACGCGGGCTATTCGGCACCCTTCGCCAGTGGGGAGGACTGAGCGGTTTTCCCAAGCGTGCCGAGAGCCCTTACGATACCTTTGACGTGGGCCACAGCGGCACCTCCATATCCTCGGGTCTGGCGTTTGCCGAGGCCCTGAACCTCCTGGGCGAGAATCACAAGGTGGTGGCCGTGATCGGCGACGGTTCAATGACAGCTGGCCTGGCCTTCGAGGGATTGAATCAGGCGGGCCACCTGAAGAAAGATTTTATTCTCGTCCTGAACGATAACGTCATGTCCATATCGGCCAATGTGGGTGCCCTCTCCTCTTACCTCAGCCGCCTCATGACGGGGAAGGTGGCCCTGAGGGTAAGGAAAGACATCCAGTCCCTCTTGGGGAGCATCCCCCTGGGTGGACAGATGCTGGAGGCGGCCAGGCGGCTCGAGGACTCCCTCAAGACCCTTGTCTCCCCCGGCATGCTCTTCGAAGAGCTAGGCATAAGATATGTAGGGCCTATAACCGGCCACAGCATGAGCCATCTGGTCAGGACCTTCCAGAACGTGAAGAAGATGTCGGGTCCAGTGCTGGTCCATGTGGTGACCAAGAAGGGCAAGGGTTATGCTCCGGCCGAGGCATCTCCTGAGTGCTACCACGGTGTGCCTCCCTTCGACCCTGAAACAGGGCGGCCCAGGGCCAGGGCCACCGTGCCCAGCTATACCACGGTCTTTGGCAAGACCCTGGTGCGCCTTGCCCGCGCGGATGAGCGCGTAGTGGGTATCACCGCCGCCATGCCCGAGGGGACGGGGCTTGAAGAGTTTGCCCAGGCCTTCCCGAAGCGTTTCTATGATGTGGGAATCGCCGAGGCTCACGGGGTGACCTTCGCTGCAGGCCTTGCCGCCCAGGGCTTCAGGCCCGTGGCCGCCATCTACTCCACATTCCTTCAGCGGGCTTACGACCAGATCGTCCACGATGTTTGCCTCCAGAACCTTCCCGTCACCTTTGCGATCGACCGCTCGGGACTCGTCGGGGAAGACGGGCCCACTCATCATGGGGTCTTTGACATCTGCTACATGCGGCACCTGCCCAACATGGTGCTCATGGCCCCCCGGGATGAGAATGAGCTCCAACACATGCTTAAGACCGCGCTCTACTATCCAGGGCCCGCGGCCCTGCGCTACCCGCGGGGAGGGGGTGTGGGAGTGGAGCTTGAAGAGGAGCTGAGGGAGCTTCCCATCGGCCGGGGCGAGGTCTTGAGAGAAGGGGATGACCTGGCCTTCCTGGCTATCGGCAACATGGTTTATCCCGCCCTAGGGGCGGCGGAGCTTCTGGAAGAGGCGGGCCTGGAGGCGGCTGTCGTGGATATGCGTTTTGTTAAGCCTCTCGATACAGGATTGCTTGAGGAGATGGCTCGCTCGGCCCGCCGCCTCATCACGGTGGAGGAGGGCGCCCTTCAGGGTGGCTTCGGAAGCGCGGTGCTTGAGTGTCTCTCAGAGCTGGAGCTGCTGGAAATCCCCGTGAAGCGTATAGGGCTTCCTGACAGCTTCGCAGAGCACGGCCCTCCCTCTCTTCTCCGCCCCCACTACGGCCTTGACCCTGAAGGTATAGCCCACACGGCGCGGGAGTTTTTGGAGGCTCACCTGGGAGTCACCCACCAGGACTCCCGCTATGGCAAAAAGAATTCGACTGGATAGGATTCTTCTTGAGAGGGGCCTAGCGCTAAGCCGGGAGAAAGCTCAGCGGCTCATCATGGCCGGTGCCGTCTGGGTGGAGGGCCGGCGGGCTGATAAAGCAGGCGCCCTCTTTCCCAGGGATATCCCCATATCGCTGACCGAGGACCCGATCCCCTATGTGAGCCGGGGCGGCCTCAAGCTGGAGGGCGCTCTGAGAACCTTCGGCCTCGAGGTGGGGGGCATGGTGGCTCTCGACGTGGGCGCTTCCACAGGCGGCTTCACCCACTGCCTGCTTAAGCAAGGGGCCGCTCTCGTCTATGCGCTTGATGTGGGAAGGGGCCAACTCGACTGGAAGCTACGAGAAGACCCCCGTGTAATCCCGCTTGAAGGCTTGAACGTGCGCTACCTGGACAGGGAGAGCTTCAGGGCCCTCCTTGCCGAGAGGGCTCGCTGTTCCGGCGCACTCCCCCCGCCCGAGCTCGCGACGGTGGATGTCTCCTTCATCTCGCTCAGGCTTGTTCTTCGGCCGGTGGCGGAGATTCTCGAGGCGCGGGGAACTATTCTAGCGCTTCTGAAGCCTCAGTTTGAGGTGGGTAAGGGGCAGGTGGGAAAGGGCGGCGTGGTGCGAGAGGTGGAAAAGCACCGGAAGGTCCTCCAGGAGCTCTGGAGAATATCCGGGGAGGCAGGCCTGAGGGTGAGGGGGCTCACTCCTTCCCCCATTACCGGTGCAAGTGGAAACGTGGAGTATTTCCTCTACCTGAAGAAGGGCCATGGCGGGAGCCTGCCCGAGCCTGAGGCGGTGATAGAGAAGGCACTGGGGGGAGCAGGATTTGCGACCCCCTCGTAGATGAGCGAGGCGGGCTGAGGTGAACATGTGGCTTCTCTTCCTTCTTTCTTTCATCCTCCTGGGAGGGGCCCTGGGATATTCTCTCTCTGCGGCTGCACTTTGGAATCTCTTTCGCCCTTACCGCCCGATCGAGCTTTTCAACCGCCGGCTGCCCTTGACCCCAGGCCTCATCGCCAGAAAAAGGCTCGGCATCTCCCAGAGCCTCTCCCGGGCTCTCGGGGAAGCAATTCTTCCGCATATATCGCTTTTCGAGCTCGTCCGCCAGCCCTCTTTTCAGCGCTACGTGGATGAGGCAATCGGCGAGGGAATTGACCGGCGCCTGGGCTCTTTTGGGGTGATGGACTCACTCCGCCCCAAACTGAGGCAGCAGCTCTCCCGGGCGGCCTTAAGGGGACTCGAGGCACTCCTGAGAGAGCGTGAGTCGAGTATCTTTACGGGGGTTGACCTTGAGCCTCTGATTGAGGCCAAGCTCGGTGCCCTTGACGGTGCTGAGCTCGAGGGCGCGGTCAAGGAGGTAGCAGGAAGAGAGCTCAGGCTTTTGAAATATGCGGGAGGAGCCCTCGGAGGGATAGTGGGGCTCTTTCTGGGCGCACTGGCCCTTCTCCTTCGCTGAAGCTTAAGGACTCTCCGCCGGAGGGGTTTTCTTTAAGGGAGCTTCAAAGTGCCCTTCAGGCTTATCTGCGGGCCCGTCCACTCGGGAAAGACAGATTGGATAATCCGAGAGTGCACCGCTCACATCATGAGCGGGGAGCCCTTCACCCTTCTTCTCCCCACCAATCGGCGGGTGGAAGAGGCTCTGGCCGTTCTTCTCAAAGGCGCAGGGCGCCAAGCCCTTCTTAATCCCTGCGTCTTCACCCTCATGGACTTCGCGCGAAGGTTATCCCCCCCTCGGGAGGGGGAGCAGGAGCTCTCCTTCTCCGAAAAGATGAGCCTTCTCAGGCTCCTCCTTGCCCTCATGAATAAGGAGGGGAGGCTGAGCGAACTGAGGAACGCTCTCGAGGCTGAAGGCTCCTTGAGGCATCTCGCCGTCCTCATCACAGAGCTCAAGGAAGGGGATGTGGGGGCGGGGGAGCTTAAGGCCGCCGTCTCCAGATCCTTCAGTCACCCGCCCCTTGGGGATGAGATAGCAGAGGTCTTCTCCCGTTACGGAGAAGACCTCCATTCGAGGAAACTCCGGGACAGGGAGGACCTTTTCCGGGGGGCGGTCGAGGCCCTGAAAAACGGGGGCGCCCCTGAGCTCGGGGCACTGTATGTTGACGGGTTCTATGACTTTAACCCCCTTCAGCTCTCGCTCCTGAGGGCTGCGCTTAAGAGAGCCCCAGTGGGCGCCATAACTCTCCTTTACTCTGAGGATGACCCTGAGCTCTTCGGGCCGGCGAGGGCCATCTTTGAGTCACTCGCCCAAGAGGCGGAGGAAGTCCTTTTTCTCGAAGGCAAGGAGGGCTCCCTTTCCACTTCAGGCTTTACCCTCAGAGGTGGGGTCTCGCTCGAAGTCCTCCCCTTTCGCGACCCTGCCACTGAAGCCCAAGGGGTTGCCGCAAGAGCAAAGGAGCTCATCCTCAGGGAAGGCTACTCCCCTCAGGAGGTATCGGTCGTCCTGAGAGAGCTGGGCGGCAGGGGGGCTGAGCTTGAGGAAGCGTGCATGAGCTTCGGCCTTCCCCTGCGGGCTCAGGAGGGAAGGCCACTCCTGGAGAGCCCCTTCGTTCGTACCCTCCTTAGGCTTCTCTCCACCGCCGAAAGGCGTTTCCCCGTGGATGAGCTCAGCTCCCTCCTCGGCTCCTCCTACATCCCCTTTCTCAAGAGGAGGGGTGTAGATGCTGCCTCCGCTACCCGCGAGCTTTCCCTCATTGGTGGGTCCAGCGGAAGGGGCTCAATTCTGAGAAGGCTCAGGTTTCGACTGGAGCGCCTCAAGAGAAACGGAAAGGCAAAGAGTTCACATCTCTTAGTCGAGAGAGCGGAGCCTGAGGAGCAAAGGAGAGAGGTTCTTTCTGCCATCGATGCGCTGGAGTCCTTTTTTGAAATCATGGACCTGCTTCCCGCGCAAGCAAGCGTTGAGGATTACGCCTGGGTGCTCCCACGCATAATGGCAAGCCTTGGAATGGGAGAGGCGGTGAGGAGTGAGGAGAGAGAAGAGCTCAGGATAAGAGACCTCGCCGCCTGGGAGGCCTTAACCCATGCCCTTGAGCGGCTGAGGGAAACCCACAGGTCCCTCTCCGGAGATGCACCCATCAGCCTTCGGAGTTTCATCTCGGAGCTCCGCGCCCTTTGCCGGGAGGTTCGCTTTCCTTCCTTTGAGAGCCGGGACGAGGGCCTGAGCCTGCTTGATGTGAATAATGTCCGTGGGCTCAGCTTCAAGGTAGTGCTTATCTGCGGTGCCTCGGAAAAGGAATTTCCCCTCCCTCCCAGGGAAAACCCCTTCTTTCGGGATGATGAGCTGAGACGCCTCAACCGCGCCCTCGGCAGACGTGCCCTCAAGGACAAACGGGAGCGCACTGAAGAAGAGAGGCTCCTCTTTTACCTGGCGGCAACGAGGCCAACCGAAAAGCTCATCGTCAGCTTCCCCGTGCAGGATGCCGAGGGCCATGAAGTCCTCCCCTCGCCCTATCTCGCCGAGCTCGTGGGAGAGGAGAGGCTTAAGGAGGTTGCAGGTGCCTCCCTCGGTCCTGGAACCATGGAGCCTCCTCCTTACGAGAAAGTCTTCAGAAAGGAGGAGCTCCTCTTACGTGCGGTGCGAGACGTCTCCTCTGGGGAGATGCTCGGGGTTGAAGGAGGAGAGCTTGGGGAGCTTCGCTCAGGTCTGGCGCTACTGAAGAGGATCGCCGCCACACCCCTAGAGCAGGCTCTTCATGGCGCTCGGGTCGAAACCTTAAGGCGTGGGGGGAGACCCTCAGGGTATGACGGATGGGTGACTGACCTTAAGCTTCTTTCCCTCCTCAAGGTGAAGCTTGGCCCACCCCTAAGGCTGAGCCCAACCGCGCTTGAAGAATTTGCCGCCTGCCCGTTCCGCTATCTCTCATGCCATCTCTTGGGCCTCGAGCCAGAGGAAGCAGAAGGGGAGGAGCTTCTTCCAAAGGACCGGGGAGGCCTCTATCACCGAATCCTCCACCGCTTCTTCGAGACCCTCTTGCAGGAGACTGAGGGGGCTCTTGATGGGGCACGGAAGGCTCTTGCCTTCTCCATAATGGAAAGGGATGCAGAAGCTCTTTTCAGGCAGCAAGAGGCTCTCTTCTCTGAGGAGCGCCCCCTCTGGCCCTTTGAGCGGAAGGAGATGGAGAGGAATCTTGAGGAGCTAATAGCTCATGAGGTTGAGCTTCAGGCTAAGCAGGGGGGCTGTCCCCGATATTTTGAAGTGAGCTTCGGGCGCGAGGACGCTGGCCCCGGGCCCTCCACCCGAGAGCCCCTGAAGGTCCCCCTCCAGGACCCCGGCTGGGAGGTTCACCTGAGAGGAACCATCGACCGGATAGACATAATCCCTCCCCCGGAAGGGCCTTCGTTTCGTATAGTGGACTATAAGTCGGGCTCCTCTGCCGATACCATGAAGGAGGTCAGAGAAGGCCTCAGCTTCCAGCTTCCACTCTATCTCATGGCTGCTGAAGAGTTAATCCTACCAGAGTACAGTTCGCTTGAAGCCTTTTACCTGATGGTCACCTCCCGGAGAAAGGAAGGAGTCATCAAAGCAGGGGAAGGCGAGGAGTGGAGGGAGCTGAGGGGGAAAGTGAGGAAATGGGTCTCGCAATATGGGGAAGAGGTCCTCTCGGGCCGCTTCCCTTCAACCCCCAGGAACCGCAGGCGCTGCCCCCGGGGCTGTCCCTACCGGGCTATCTGCCGCTTTAAGGGTTTTACTTTCGAGGAGAGAGAAGAGGATGAAGGGTCCTGAGGCGGGAGAAATCCTCGCCCAAAAGACGCCTTTGGGAGAGCTTTCCATATCCCTCACCGATGAGCAGGAAGAGGCGGCATTGAGCCTCACTCAGAACATCTGCCTCAGTGCCGGCGCGGGCACCGGGAAGACCCGAGTGCTCGTGAGGCGGGCTCTTGAGCTTCTCCTTGCAGAAAAGACCCCCTCCGGTATAGCGGCCATAACCTTCACCGAGAAGGCGGCCAAGGAGATGCGGGAGCGCCTGAGGGCCGACCTCCCTCGCCGCGGGGTGAGGGATGGGCGCAATTGGCCAAGGGCCCGGCTTGAGGCCTCTTACATCGGGACGATCCACGGGTTCTGCCGCCAGATCATCTCTGACTTCCCCTTGGAGGCGGGCATTGACCCGGACTTCAGGGTCATGGATGAGAGGGAGGCGGGGCGCTCTCTGGATGAGGTGCTGCGGGAGGGTCTGAGGGGGCTCAAGGATGAGCTTGCACCCCTCCTTCTGGAACTCGGGCCCTCGGGGACAAGGAAGCTCCTCCGGAAGATGTTGGGGGAGAGGGAGAATCTCTTAGAGCTCAAAGCCCCGGAGGAGGCCCATGAGCTTCTGAGCTTGTGGGGCTCCCTTCTTGATTCTCACAAGAGGGAAAGGCTGAGGGCCCTTCTCGAAAGCTTTCGCTGGCGGGAGGCGATGGGGGCCCTTCGGGCCGAAAGCGTCACGAGAAGCGAAAAGGCGGAAGAAATAAGGGGAGAGCTCCTGAGGATAGATGAGAGGCTGAGAAAAGAACTGGCAGGCCAGGGATGGCAGGGCCACCTCCCCGCCTTGAAGGAAACCATTAAATCCAGAGTAAAGCTCGGCCCCACCTTCTCCGAGTTAAAGCAACTCTACGGAAAAGAGGTAAAGGAGGCTCTCGATCTCTCCGTCGGGGAGCTCGATGAGAGGGCCGCACGGCTCCTTCCGCCACTTCTCAGAGCCTTCAGAGCTCTTGAGAGGAGACTATGGTCAAGGAAGCTGAGGGATGGGGCCCTTGACTTCACGGATCTCCTCCTCAAGGCAAGGGAGCTTCTCATTGAGAAGAGTTACGCGAGAGCGGCTATCCTCAGGCGCTACCAAGCCATCCTGGTGGATGAGCTTCAGGATACGGACATGGTCCAGCGCGAGGTGGTATATCTGGCGGCGGGGGCTCCTCCGGGCGGCCTGCCGCCTCCTGGGCGCCTCTTCGCCGTGGGAGACCCCTGGCAGTCCATATACCGCTTCCGCGGGGCGGATGTGTCGGTCTTTGAGAGGGTGAAAGAAGATGTAAGCCGGGGGCACGGCCTGCACCTCACCCTGGGCGAGAATTTCAGGAGCGAGGATGGAATCCTCAAATTCATCAACGAGCTCTGCGGCAGTGAAAGGGATGCGCTGGGGGCCGACCCGAGCTGGCAGGCCTATGACCCGCCGTATATTGAGCTCAGGAGAGAGCCCGGCGAGTCCTCCGGCGGGTCATCCTGTGTAGAGGTTCTGCTCAGGGGGGAAGGCAAGAATTCATCCGAGAGCCGGCAGCTTGAGGCGAGGCGGCTCGCCAGCCGAATCAAGAGGATAATCGAGGGAGAGCCCCCAGGGCCCTTACTGCCCGGAGACATAGCCCTCCTTTTCCGCCGGATGACCGACGCCTCCCTCTATGGAGAGGCGCTCGAGCAGAGCGGGCTCCCCAGCTATCTCGTGGGCGGGAGGGGGTTCTTCTTTGCTCAGGAAGTCCTTGACCTCATGAATCTTCTCAAGGTCTTGGAAAACCCCTGGGATGAGCTCTCCCTTGCGGGCCTTCTTCGCTCTCCCCTCATCGGCCTCTCAGATAATGCCCTCCTCTGGATGGCTCTCTCGGGAGGCTTGCTAAGGGCTTTTGGCGGGCCCTCTGGGATCGAGGGCATTGAGGCCCGAGAAATGGAGAGGCTCCTCCGAGCGCGCGAGCTTCTCATCTCCCTCCGCTCCCGGAAAGACCATCTCGCGCCCCACCTCCTTCTTGAGGAGGCTCTGGCAGAGACGGGTTTTAGAGCCTCGCTGGGAGCCCTTCCCCGCGCGGAGCAGGCCCTAGCCAATGTTGAGAAATTTCTTTCCCTCGCCCGTGCTATCTCTCGCATGGGAGGGACCCTTGCAGACCTCATCGTGGACCTCACTTCAGGTGATGAGAGGGAGTCCGAGGCTCAGCTCGGCGAGGAGCGGAATCAAGTCAGGCTCATGACCATCCACCGGGCCAAGGGGCTTGAGTTTCCTCTGGTCATAATCCCGGACCTTGCAGGAACCGGAAGAGCTGATGAGGTACTTTATCTTTATGACCGTGAGCTTGGCTTTGGCATTCCCCTTGGCCCCAAAGGACGCGGGAAAGAGAGGGGAGCCATATGGAAGCTCCTTTCTCTTAAGGAAAAATTCAAGGCCGAGGCCGAGGAGGGGCGCCTTCTCTACGTGGCCGCAACCCGGGCGAAGAAATACCTGATCCTTTCGGCCTCTATTCCGAAGAGGGAGAGGGAAGCCCGAAAGGGCTACTGGCTCCGATGGCTGACGGAATCAATCGGACTTGAAGAGGGTGAGAGAAAGGGGCTCTTCCGCCTCTCGAGGGAAGACCCCCATTTTGAGCCTGAGGGGGCGAAAGGGCAAACCGATAGGGAGCCCCTTGATATGGCCTCTTCTCTTGCGCCCCCTGATGAAAGTGCCCTCCAGCCTCTTCTTCAGCAGTTGAGCCCGATTTCGGTGAAGACCCGTCCCCGAAGGCTCTCCGCCACAGCCCTTCAGGAATTTGCCTGGTGTCCGGCACGCTTTCGGCTTCGCCACCTGCTTCATCTCTTCCCTCCGGAGCCTCTCCTTGGGGAAGGCGAAGGTGAGGCCCATGGTCCAGGAGGAGCTGCCCTGGGGGAGGTCGTCCACGGGGTCCTTGAGAAGTGGGACTTTCAATCAGAGGGGAGCCTTGAGGTTTCCCTCAGGAGGGCGCTCGCCTCGCAGAGGGGGCTCTCCGAGAAGGATGGGCTCGCCATCTTTGAAGAAGCGCAGGGGCTTATCCTTTGTGCCTCAGGAGGAGCCCTGCCGCCAGGAGGCCTCCTGGGGGAGCTCTCGCGGTCATTTCCCCTGCGCCGGGAGGTGCCGTTTATACTTCGCCTGAATGACCAAACCCCTCTCATCGAGGGCACCATCGATTGCATCTACGAGAAGGGTGGCACCCCCTGGGTCTGCGATTTCAAGACCGACCGTGTGGGCGAAGAGGGCACTGAAGCCAGGGCCTCGTTCTACCGTGTTCAGCTTGGAATCTACGGCCTTGCCGTTCTAAGGGCCGAGGGGAATTTTGGCGGCGCCAGACTCCTTCTCCTGAGGGAGGAACGGGCTGTCACCCTCTTCCAGGGAATTGAGTCGCTCATGGGCTTTGAGCGTGAGCTCGAAGAACTCCTCTCGGGGATTGAGAAGGGCCTCTTTGCCGAGAGGCGCGATGGCTGTCAGCACTGCGGCTTCAGGCCGCTTTGTCTGGGTTGACCGGGTAAGGCTTGCCTGGGAAGAAGATGATCCGCTTTGAAGGTGTCAGCAAGGTTTACAGCAGGGGTCCAAATCGAGTGGAGGCCCTGAAGGAAGTCAACCTCGAAGTCCTCCGCGGGGAGTTCATCGCCATAGAGGGGCCGAGCGGCAGCGGCAAGAGCACCCTTCTCAATCTCATGGGCGGGATAGACCGCCCGAGCCACGGCTCCATCTTCTTCGACGGGGTCTCTCTCGGGGAGCTCACCGACGAGGAGCTCTCCCGGCTCAGGAGGGACGATGCGGGAATCATCTATCAGTTCTATAACCTCCTTCCGGCTCTCACCGTCCGGGAAAACGTGGTCCTTCCCCTTCTCCTCAAGGGCCTCAAGGGGAGGGAGGTGCATGAGCGGGTTGAGGAGGGGCTGAGGAGGCTCTCCCTTGAAAGGAGGGCCGACCATCTCCCCCAAGAGCTCTCGGGAGGCGAGATGCAGAGGGTAGCCGTTGCCCGCGCCGTAATCCACAAGCCCAAAGTCATCCTGGCCGATGAGCCGACCGGAAACCTGGACTCCGTCATGGGGGGTGAGGTTCTATCTGCCCTGAGAGAGCTCAAGGGGGAGGGCTACACCGTCGTGCTTGCGACCCACAGCCGGGAGGCTCTCCAGTTCGCCGACAGGCTTTTTCATTTGAGAGATGGCGTTCTTTCCGAAGGCTAGGGGATGCGGGCCCTCTTTTCTCTCTTCAGGCTCTTCACGCTGAGGGAGCTCCTCTCCTCACGCGGCAGGCCGCTTCTCACCATCTTTGGCATTGCCCTCGGCATCAGCGTATATCTGGCAATAAGGCTCGCCAACTCTCACGCTCTGGCCTCCTTTGCGACCACTCTTGATGCCGTGGCGGGAAAGGCAACCCTTCAGGTCTCGGCCGGAGACCTGGGATTTGATGAGATGCTCTTCCTCAAGGTGAAGGGGACTCCCGGGGTTCTCCATGCGGCGCCTGTGGTCCAGGCGACGGCGCTCGTGAAGGGAAAAGAAGGGGCGGCACTCCTGGTGCTGGGGGTCGACACCTTTTCAGAAGAATTCATCAGGGAATATGATTTCAACACCGCAGGAGAGCGGAAATTAACCCTCTCCATGCTCTCCGAGCCGGATACCATTTTCATCACCGAGCGGATGGCGAGAGGACAGGGGATCAAAGCGGGCGATAGGCTGGTTCTGCTTACGGATGCTAAGGCCAGGCCCTTCAGGGTTAGGGGACTGCTCAGAGAGCGGGGAGCGGCTCTCGCCTTTGGCGGAAACCTTGCCGTCATGGATATAGCCGCTGCGCAGGAGGCCTTTCAGAGACTCGGGAGGCTGGACCGCATCGACATCATCCCGGCCCCGGGGGTCAGGTTAGAAGTCCTTCAAGAGAGGCTGAAGGCCGTCCTTCCCCCTCACCTATCGGTCGAGCGACCCGTCAGGCGAAACGCGCGGGTCGATGAGATGCTCTCATCCTTCCGCCTGAACCTGAGCGTTCTGAGTTTCATAGCCCTTCTTGTGGGCCTCTTCCTCGTCTATAACACGATGTCCACCGCGGTCGTCAGGCGCCGACGCGAGATAGGGATACTCCGCGCCCTTGGGGTGACTTCAAGAGAGATTCTTCTCCTCTTCAGCCTGGAGGCAGCCTCCCTCGGCCTTGCTGGCTCGGCTCTGGGCGTCATCCTTGGCTATCTCTTTGCCCGCGGCGCCCTCGAAGCGGTCTCCAAGACGGTCTCCCTCCTATGCTTACACCGTTCCCATCTCGGTCGCCCCTTCCCCTCTCGTCATGGGCGCAGCGCTCGGTCTGGGGACCCTCGCGGCGCTGCTTGCGGGTCTCATTCCGGCGAGGGAGGCGGCCAGGGTCCCTCCGCGGGAGAGTATGGCGGAGGGCTCCCTCTCGCCCAGGACAGGAGACCTTCTCACGGGCCTCTCCCTTGGAGGAGGTGCCCTCCTTCTCATCTCAGCTCTGCTATCTCTGGGAAAGCCCATCGGGGGAATACCCCTCATGGGCTATCTGGCGGCACTCTCTCTCCTCATGGGCCTTGCCCTTCTTATGCCCCTTGCCGTGGTGCTCACCTCGCTCGGGGTGACATCCCTATTTTCGGCGGGCACCCACCTTATGGGCTTCATGGCGGCCCTTAACCTGAGGGGCTCCCTGGAGAGGAACTCTGTTTGCGCGGGCGCGCTCATGGTGGCCCTCTCGATGCTCATGAGCCTCACTATTATGGTGGGGAGCTTCCGGAAGACCGTAGAGCTCTGGGTGGACCAGACCATAAGGGCTGACCTTTTCGCCGCACCCGCCGCCAGGTTTCTTGCGGGCTCGGGCGCGACCCTCCCCGGTTCCTACATCGGGCGGGTACGTTCTCTGCCGGGGGTGCTGGCTGTCGATGGCTTCCGGGGCCTCCAGATGGAGTGGGGAGGAGGTATCATCACCTTTGCCTCAAGGGACCTTGAAGTCGTCGGAAAACACGGCGGTCTCCCCTTCATCTCTGGTGACGACCGGAAGATCCTTAAAGAAGCCAGAGAGAGGGGCGAGGCAGTTGTCTCAGAGAGCTTCTCCCTGAGGCAGGGCGTGCGCGCTGGCGACTCCCTCGCATTTGGAAGCCCCGAAGGAACCATCAATTTGAGGGTGGCCGGGGTCTTCTATGATTATTCTGCCCAGGGGGGCATGGTTTTGGTGGATAGAAGCCTCTTCACAAAATATTGGCGGGACGAGAGGGTGAGTAACCTCGCCATCTACCTCGAGCCAGAGGCCAAACCCGAAGCGGTGAGGCGAGAGCTCCAGGGGCTTTTCGGAGATGAGTCGGGGGTTCTCGTCTTCACGAACCGTTATCTCAGGGAGCGGATCATGCGCGTCTTCGACCAGACCTTCAAGATCACCTACGCACTTGAGGTCATCGCGTTTCTCGTGGCGGCGCTGGGCATCCTGAGCGCGCTCGCAACGAACGTTCTTGAGCGAAGGCGTGAGCTCGCGATACTCCGCTCCCTAGGCTTTGAGGCGAGTGCCCTTTTCAGGATGATAGTCCATGAGGCGGCCCTCCTCGGGGCCCTCGCCGGGGGGGTCGGCCTCGCCGGAGGGGTCCTTCTCTCCCTCATCCTCATCTTCATCATCAACGTGCAATCTTTCGGATGGTCCATCCAGCTCGGCTTTCCCCTCGTTAAGATGGGTGAGTACCTGGCTCTCACGCTCGTCGTAGCCCTTCTCTCAGGGTATCTCCCCGCCCGGAGGGCGGGTAGGGTTGAGCTCGCGCCCGCGCTCCGGGAGGAGTGAGAAATGAGGGGAAGGGGCCTTTTCTTTTTTTCGGCCCTTCTGCTCATCCTCCTGGCGGGAGTCGCCTCAGGGGAGGAGCTACCCTTTCGTAAGGCTCTTCCCGGCTACAGCTTCCGTTTTCCGCAGGACCACTTCTCCCATGAGCAGTTTGAGACCGAGTGGTGGTACTTCGTGGGGCATCTCAAGAGAGGGGGAGGCACCTCTTATGGCTTTCAGCTCACCTTCTTCAGGAGGGCTCTCCCAAGGAGGAGGTCTTCTGAGGGGCGCTCCCGGTGGGCCCCCCGCCATCTATATTTTGCCCATTACGCCATCTCCGACCTCAGCCGGAGGCGCCACTGGTTCAGCGAGCGCTTAAGCCGCGGTGCCCTGGGGGAGGCTGGGGCCAGCGCCGATGCCTTTCACGTCTGGGTGGGTGACTGGTGGGTGAGAGGCTCTGGCTCCGGCTTCAAGCTCAAGGCAGAGGATAAGAGCTCAGCCCTTGAGCTTTCGCTCCTCCCTCTCAAGCCTCCCGCGCTCCACGGGAGGGAGGGGGTGAGCCAGAAGGGAGAGGGCGCGGGGTATGCCTCCCACTACTACTCCATGACGCGGCTTAAGGTCGAGGGAGAGTTCAGGCTGGGTGGCGAGAACCTGTCCGTAAGGGGTGAGGCCTGGATGGACCACGAGTGGGGC
Organism: uncultured bacterium; assembly: GCA_964575845.1. GTDB lineage: Bacteria > UBA8248 > UBA8248 > UBA8248 > CAZNSX01 > CAZNSX01. The sequence continues at coordinate 593,202 of CAZNSX010000002.1, forward strand.
TCTCTCAAGCTCCACCCCTACCAGGAGGGCTGGGATTGGTTCGGGGTGCAACTTGATAACGACCACGAGCTCATGCTCTACATCATCAGGCGGATGGATGGAAAGAGAGACCCCCACTCGAGCGGAACGCTTGTCCTACCCGGTGGAGGAACCCTTTCTCTGTCGCCCGAAGATTTCGAGGTGAAGGCTCTGGGGAGTTGGCGGAGCCCCCTTTCGGGAGCCACCTATCCCATGGGCTGGAGGGTAGTCGTTCCGAGAGTTGGCCTTGACCTCACCCTCAGGCCCTCCTTTGAAGCCCAGGAGCTTGATACCCGCAAGAGCACCCGCGTGGTCTATTGGGAGGGAAGCATCCGGGCATCCGGCCGCATGGCGGGTCGCGAAGTTTCGGGGCTTGGTTATGCAGAGATGACGGGCTATGCGGGCCCCTTCCGTCCGGCCTTCTGAGGGGGGCTTCGGCCCTGACCGGAGGGGGTTGCGGTTTCCCCCTCCCCCTTTTCCTTCTTGTTCAGCTCCCGGTAGCGGGAGAGAACCCTTTGCACATAGGAGCGCGTCTCGGGGTAGGGCGGGATCCCACCGTATTTTCTCACCGCCTCGGGGCCGGCATTGTATGCGGCGAGAGCAAGGCGCAAACGCCCCCCGTGGTGCTTCAGCATGAGCTTCAGATAGCGGATGCCGGCGTCGATATTCTCCTCCACATCGTATGGGTTCTCGACCCCGAGGGATCCCGCGGTCAGGGCCCTCAGCTGCATGAGCCCCATTGCTCCCTTTGGGGAGAGGGCTCTGGGGTCATAGCTGGACTCTACCTCGACCATGGCCCTCACGAGAAGAGGGTCCACGCCATGGCGCGTGGCAAGCCGAGAGATGTGCCGGTCGATGCGCTTTCTCAGCACTTCATAGGGCACTCTCAGAGGGACGCGCATGAAGGAGCCCCTGGGCTTCTCGTAGGCGAGGTACATGAGGGGAAAGAGCCCGACCGGCAGGAGGAGAATCAAGAGGAAAAGAACTCTGATGCGGGGCCACAGGGTGGCCGAGGTCTTGCTTCTGAGAAATGCCACCGCCGAGAGGAGCAGAAGATAGGCTGAGAGGAAGGCCGGTAAAAAAACGCTCAAGGCTTGCCCCTCAAATGGGGGGCGCGCGGTCTTCTCAGTTTCGCCTGCGGAAGCTCATCGAGCGCCCTTATGGATTCGATCATGCGGTCAGGCCGGGCCTCCTTAAGGCTCTGGGGGGAGCCATATCCTGTCGTCACCGCCCACACGGTCAGGCCTGCCCGCCTTCCCGCCTCGACATCAAGGGGAGAGTCTCCCACCAGCAGCACATCCTCGGGCTGGAGGGCCATGGCGTCCATTATGGCCATCAAGCTCTCTATCTCGGGTTTTGGGAGAAAGCCGTCACCCACTCCCAGGATGCTGACGAAGAGGCCGTCGAGTCCGAGATAGGCCACGAGCTCCCTCACGTAAAGGCCTGTCTTGTTGCTCGAGAGCCCTAGCTTGTAGCCCTTCTGACTGAGAAGGTTGAGGGTTTCCGCCGCTCCCTCGACAAGGCACGTCCTCTTGAGATAGACCTCCTCGTATTTTTTCCTGAAAGCGGCGAGCGCTTCCCCGGCCCTTTCCTCGCCGAAGATTCGCCCGAAGGAATTGCCCAGAGGAGGCCCGATGATGGCCTTCACCTCGGAGTCCCCGAGGGGCCTCACGCCGAAGAGCCCGCAGACATGGTGAACCGACTCCCGGATGGAGTCAAAGGAGTCTATCAGGGTCCCGTCCATGTCAAAGATTATCCCGGAGAAGGAAGAAGTCATCGCTCTTATCTCAATGCCCTCCCGAATTAATCGTTCATTTACATAAAGAAAGATAATAAGCCATAGGCGCCCCGTCTGTCAAAGTGGGGGAAAATCCGGAACTTTGGCTCGGTCCTGCTTGAGAAAAGTGAGGCTTTCCGTTGACATGGGCAGGCCGAGAGAGTTAAAATTATAGTTAGATGAGGAGATGTAGAGCCCCGGTGGAATGGGGATTTTTTTTGCCCTCAGGTCGAAGAGCGTGATGGAAAAGCCGGATCTCAGGGAAATGGACGTTCGGGAGCTCGAGGAGTTTGCCCTCTCCCTCGGAGAGCCCCGCTATCGCGGCCGTCAGCTCGCGCGCTGGCTCTTTGAGAAGGGGGCCGCCTCGTTTGATTCCATGACGGACCTCCCTAAAGCCTCCCGCACAGTTCTCTCCGAGCGCTGCCGCATCCGCCCGCTCGTGCTTCTTCTGACGAAAAGGGCGGGGGACGGCACCCTGAAGTACATCTTCAGCCTCGAAGATGGCGAGAGGGTCGAGAGCGTTTACATCCCCAGCGATTCCCGGAGGACCCTCTGCCTTTCCACCCAGGTGGGCTGCCGGATGGGCTGCAGGTTCTGTCTGACGGGGAGACTCGGCTTGCGCCGGCAGCTGAGGGCATCCGAGATGGTGGGGCAATTTTTGGCCGTGAGGGAAATCCTCCCCCCCGAAGAGTGCCCGACCAACCTCGTTGTCATGGGTATGGGTGAGCCCCTGGATAACTTTGAGGCAACGGTCAAGGCGCTGAAGATCATCACTTCCACCTGGGGATGTGCCTTCTCGCCCCGGCGCGTCACTCTCTCCACCTGCGGCCTTCTCCCCGAGCTCGTGGAATTTCATAAGGCCCTGCCCGGGGTGAAGCTGGGAATTTCTCTGAACGCGCCGCGGGATGAGCTGAGGAGCCGGCTCATGCCCGTGAACAGGCGCTATCCCCTGAAGGCCCTGCTGGAGGCGTGCCGGTCCCTTAGCCTCAAGCCCTCACGGATGCTCACCTTCGAGTATGTACTGCTCGGCGGGGTGAACGACTCTCTCAGCGAGGCCCGGCAGCTCGCCCGGCTCCTTAAGGGCTTGAGGGCGAAGGTCAACCTTATTCCCTTCAACCCCTTCCCGGGCGCCTGTTTTTCCCCTCCCTCCGCTGAGACTGCGGCGGCCTTCAGGGAGAGCCTTTGCGAGGCGGGCTTCACCGCTATCCTGCGCGAGAGCCGGGGTGTCGAGGTGGGAGCCGCCTGCGGTCAGTTGGGAGGAGAGTGGGAGGGCTCTGGGGAGGCATATTTGGGCGTGGGAACCGCTGCGCAAGAGCGTGAGGGCGTGGGCCTTGACAATCAGGGGCTTATGAAATACAGTTGTTCTTAGAGATGAGATATTTAATTAAGAGGTATTCATGAGTCATAGGGCCGTATATCCCGGGACCTTCGACCCCGTCACTTACGGCCACTTAGATATAATCCGCCGCGGCCTCAAGATGTTCGATGAGCTCGTGGTGGCCGTGACAAGTGACCCACAAAAGGACACCCTTTTCTCGGTTGAGGAGCGCCTTCTCTTCATCCGAGAGGCTCTGGATAGGGAGCCCAGGGTACAGGTGGAGTCTTTCCATGGCCTGCTTGTAAACTACGTCCGGTCTCGAGGCGCCGGCGTCATCGTTCGGGGGCTAAGGGCGGTTTCCGATTTTGAGTATGAGTTCCAGATGGCGCTTATGAACCGGAGCTTGGCCGAGAGCTTGGAAACCGTCTTCATGATGCCGAGCGAGCAGTACTCCTATCTTAGTTCCCGCCTCGTAAAGGAGGTGGCCGCCTTTGGTGGAGATGTGAGCGGTCTGGTGCCCCCTTCAGTCCTCAGGGGGCTCAAGGAGAAGTTCGAGCATATTCAAGGAGAAGGGGGCTAAAGGTGAAGCTCGCAGAGAGAGTGAGAAATCTGAAACCATCGGCTACCCTTGAGATTAACGCCAAGGCCGCGGCCATGAGGGCCGAGGGGATAAACGTCATCTCCTTCGCTGCCGGGGAGCCCGACTTCGACACCCCCGAGCACATAAAAGAGGCGGCAATCAAGGCTCTGAGGGAGGGGCACACGAAATACACCCCGGCCAGTGGCATCAATGAGCTAAAGGATGCCGTGCTCGACTGGGTGGACGAGGAGAAGGGGCTGCGTTACGAGAGGAATCAGGTGCTCATCTCCTGCGGCGGAAAGCACAGCATTTACAACATGGCTCAGGCCCTCCTGGGGCCGGGAGATGAGGTGGTGATTCAGGCGCCCTACTGGGTTTCCTATCCCCCTATAGTAGAGCTGGCGGGAGCCCGTCCCGTCATCATCCCGACTTCCCAGGAGCAAGGCTTTAAGCTCCCGCTCCAAGAGCTTGAGCGCGCCCTCACCCCGCGGACCAAGGCAATCATCCTGAATAGCCCCTCTAACCCCACTGGTGCGGTCTACGAGAGGGCGGAGCTCGGGGCCATAATGGACCTTGCGCTCAAGCATGGGGCCTATATTGTTTCGGACGAGATCTACGGGAAGATTCTGTATGGCGGCGTCGAGCACTTCAGCCCGGCCGCGGCGGGGAAGAAGGCAAAGGCCAACACAATTCTGATGGAAAGCCTCTCCAAAACCTTCTCCATGACTGGCTGGAGGCTGGGGTATACGCTCGGCCCGGAGCCGCTCATAAAGAGCATGACTAACGTCCAGAGCCAGAGCACCTCCAATCCCACTTCCTTTGCCCAGTGGGGTGGGGTGGCGGCGCTGAGGGGCTCTCAGGACATTGTCGGAGTCATGGTCCGCGAGTTTGACAGAAGGCGCAGGAGGATATTGGATGGGCTTGACTCCCTTGAGGGGTTCTCCTGCTTCGAGCCCCAGGGGGCCTTCTATGTGTTCCCCAAGGTTTCGGCGCTTTTCGGAAGGAAGTGGCGCGGGCGGGAACTGAAGAGTTCCCTAGATGTGGCCTCCCTATTGCTGGAGGAAGCCAGATGCGCTGTGGTGCCGGGCGCTGAGTTCGGAGCGGATGGCTACCTTCGCTTCTCTTACGCCACCTCCTTCGAGAACATCGAGGAGGGGCTCGGGCGAATCGGAAAGGCACTGGGACGCCTGGGCTAGGTGATTTTCATAAATGATTTAGGAGGGCCAGAGGTTGTTCAGGATCATGGAAAAGCGAGAGCTCTGTCCCGCTATCAAGCTCTTTAGGATTCATGCCCCTCTCATTGCCAAGAAACAGAAGCCAGGGCATTTCGTCATCCTGAGGGCCCACGAGAGGGGCGAACGGATACCCCTCACCATCGTTGACGGAGACCCGGAGGAGGGGACGATCACCCTCATCTGCCAGGAGATCGGGCTCACGACAAAGCTTCTCGGCAACCTTGAGGTAGGGGATGAGATCCCCGACATGGTGGGCCCTCTGGGCCAGGAGAGCCATATTGAGAAATTCGGAAGGGCCGTGGTACTGGGAGGGGGCGTGGGGATCGCCGAAGCCCTTCCCATAGCCCGGGCCCTCAAGGCGGGGGGAAACCATGTCATCTCCGTCATCGGGTCCCGCACGGAGGAGCTGCTCATCCTTGAGCAGGAGATGAGGGAAGCGAGTGATGAGCTATTCGTCACCACCGATGACGGCTCATACGGCCGAAAGGGATTTGTCACAGATGTCCTCAAAGAGCTCCTCGACGGAGAGGCTCCCATAGACTATGTCCTTGCCATCGGCCCCGTGCCCATGATGAGGGCCGTTGCCAAAACCACCGAGCCTTACGGGGTCAAGACCTGGGTGAGCCTTAACCCCATCATGGTGGACGGCACGGGAATGTGCGGTGCCTGCCGGGTGACGGTCGGAGGGGAGACTAAGTTCGCCTGTGTGGACGGGCCCGAGTTCGATGCCCATCAGGTGGATTTTGATGAGCTGGTTAAGAGGCAGCAGTTCTACCTGGACGAAGAGCAGGCGATCCAGGATAAGTACATCTCTGAGGACGGGACCCTCAAACTTGAGGTAGGAGCTTGATATGGTAACTCAGCGAGAGGCGAAGAAAAAGCCCGCCAGGGTCCCTCGGCAGAAGATGCCCGAGCAGCGTCCCGAAGTGAGGGTAAGGAACTGGGAGGAAGTGCCCCTGGGCCTTGACCCTGAGATGGCGCAGGAGGAAGCCAGGAGGTGTCTCTTTTGCCCAAAGCCCCTGTGCGTGCGGGGCTGCCCGGTCAATATTGACATCCCCGGATTCATCATGCTCATCGCAGAGGGCGACTTCATAGGGGCGGCGCTCAAGCTCAAGGAGGCGAACTCCCTTCCCGCCATCTGCGGCAGGGTCTGCCCCCAGGAAGACCAGTGCGAGAAGACCTGTGTTCTCGGGGTCAAGGGGCAGCCGGTGGCCATAGGCCACCTGGAGAGGTTCGCAGCCGACTATGAGCGTCAGGCGGGAGAGGTGAGCATCCCCTCGATCCCCAGGCCTACCGGAAAAAGGGTGGCTATAGTGGGCTCTGGCCCTGCGGGGCTCACCGTGGCGGGAGACCTCATCAAGCTCGGCCACGAGGTCAGCATATTTGAAGCCCTGCATGTGCCGGGCGGGGTCCTCGTTTACGGCATCCCCGAGTTTCGACTTCCCAAGGCCATCATGCATTCGGAGATCGATTACCTCAAGCGCATGGGAGTAGAGATCCAGAGTGACATCGTCGTGGGAAGGGCCGTGACGGTTGATGAGCTTATGGCCCAGGGCTATGACACCGTCTTCATCGGCACAGGCGCCGGCCTCCCCTGGTTCATGAGCGTACCGGGGGAGAATGCCGGCGGGGTTTATTCTGCCAACGAGTTCCTGACCAGGGCAAACCTCATGAAGGGCTTTGCCTTCCCCGAGCACCATACCCCCATAAAGGTCGGAAGGAGGACGGCTGTCATCGGCGGCGGAAACACGGCCATGGACGCGGCGCGCTGGGCACTGAGGCTGGGCTCGGAGAAGGTGTCGATCGTCTACCGGCGCTCAAGCAAGGAGATGCCGGCCCGGATAGATGAGATCCATCACGGCGAGGAAGAGGGTCTTGACTTCCAGTTTCTCACGGCTCCGGTCCGCTATATCATGGATGAGCGGGGAAGGGTGTGCGCCATGGAGTGCATCAGGATGGAGCTGGGAGAGCCCGATGATTCGGGAAGGAGGCGCCCCATTCCCATAAAAGGCTCCGAATACACCGAAGAGGTGGATACTGTGGTTGTTGCCGTCGGAAACGGCGCCAACCCCATCGTCGCCTCCACGACGCCAGGCCTCGAGATAAACAGGAGGGGGTACATCGTGGCCGACCCCGCGACCGGCGCCACCTCCCGCCGGGGGGTCTATGCCGGAGGAGATATCGTAACGGGCGGCGCCACGGTGATCTTGGCCATGGGAGCAGGCCGTTGCGCGGGTCAGGCTATGGATGAGTACATGATCGGAGGGCCGCGGAAGAGGCCGGTTAGTGTCGGCTAGCGCGCCCGGTGCCGAGGGAGCCCTTTGACTCGATGGTAGTCGGGGGAGGCCCTGCGGGCGAGGCCGTTGATGCCTTTCTCAAGGGAAGCTCCTCCTTGAGCGCCTATCACGAGAGCCTTGAGGCGAGCCTTCTGCCAGAGCTTGAGATTGCGGAGAGGTTCGCCCGTTTCCTCCACCGCCACCCGCTCGCGACTTATATGATCGCGGCGGCCCGCCCCGGCGTGAGAGACCTCATCTGCCAGGTCGTCTCGGGGAGCCTCTCCTACGGTGAGCTTTATTCGCAGCTTAAGAAAAAGAGATGGGTCAGGGTTTTGAAGGGGGTGCTGGGGTAAGAGGGAGAATGGTTTTCATCGGTCGACATGACCTCCGGATACTTTCCCTAATGATCAGTTGCTGTGCCCTCAAAATCTGGTGTATGCCTTCCGCTATTTATCCGTTTCCTTCCTTTTTCAAAAGCCTTTTCAGTCGTTTGCGGGCTATGTTTTACCAAGGAATTGTACTTTTCGCGGAGGACCCGGACTGCAGCGGCAAAATCAGATTTGTCCATTTCCTTGGAGAAGGTCTGATAAAGTGCCCGCGCTTCGTGTTTTAACGCTGTATATTCTTTGCCCGCTGTTGAATGGTCGTTTGCCTTCCGGTCAGGATCTAGTATTGACTGAAGAGCAAACACTACCCCTGAGACTACGGCAAGCCACGCTACCCAGTTAGGGTATTTGCGAAGTACCAAAATCCCGCTGGCTGCTGCAACTACTGCCGGGAAAATTTTTACCCAGAGACTGATTTTCTTCTCTCTTGAAGCTAGGATGTAATGAGCCTCGGCAGTGTATAGGCTGTCATCTTCAATTCTCATGCATTCTTTAATTAGATGCTCGTCTTTCTGTTCCGCCATGGTCATTTGCGGTAATGGTCCTTGTAACCCGACAATATGTCAATCAGTGCCTTTGCTTTTAGGTTTGGCAGTTCAATCGGAGGTGTCAGCCTACCCATTTCAGAGCTTTGCAGCAGCCTTTCCAATAGGGAGGACCTTGACGGCGGGAAAGGGGGATCCAATGGTATTGTCGGCCCGAGGAAGCTTTTCGGCGGGACAGGGCAGCCCTGGGTGGTTGGCGGGGTTGGCGCTGGGAACATATCTCCGAACATCTGACGCCATAGCCCTTTAGCCCTCATCTCTTTGCCCTTGAGCCATTCCTCATATGCAACTTCTGCCTTCCGCAGTCCGATTTCAAGTTTTTTCCTCACTACTCGAAGTCTAACTCTATTGTCATACAAATATTGATCCACATATGTGTAGCTTTTCCCAGGCTCAAGAACAAAAGGATAATCCCCACTATGAATCCATTGTGAGACAGAATACATCCATTCATAAACACCCTGGGGGTAGCTTATTATTCCAGAAACATTATTGAAGACCATCGCCGTCAATAGCTCAAGATGAAAAGATTTCAAGCCTAACTTGTTGGCTCTGTTCCATTGCTTCAAGATCTTTATCAGCGGTATGAATTTTTCATTATTGTAGTGATTTGAACTGCTTAGCCATTTGTTCGGAACATGAGGATAACATTGAACCCATGACTTACAACCGGGACCCGGAATATTATACAACTCATCGTTATCTTGGTAAGCTACGACTGGTACCACCTCAAATTTGAAGTCTCGAAATCTTATCGCAATGCACGGCGAATCAACATCAATCTTGGTCTGAACGTATCTTCTCCTCAGCGCTCTCGCCATCAGGACCAATATCCTCTTGGGTGATTTTCCTTCGGCATGCTCCGCATAATGCACTCTTACATAAAGGTCGATGTCATCCAAAGGACGGATTATGGTGTGCCTACTGTATGAACCAGTGAAAAAGGACGGTTGCTGAAATGGGAAAAGACGAATCTTTGGGTCATTGCGCAGGACTTGGTCAATGGTGTTTCTTGTAATCTGGATGGATGCTCTCTGTTTCTCTGTGGGATTAAGGTTGGACAGCATCTTCTGAAAGCATTGATCTGCAGTCATGTATTCTCTCCGCTCCGTCTTCACCTTACAAAGGGATAGGAATCCATCTTATATGTGTATTTAGCCTGGAATCTGCCATCCCTTTTTTGAATCTTCTGTTGGCCAGCTATCGCCCGAAATTTATGGCATCATCTTTCTTGTCAAAATGTCCGGATGAACACCACCCACCCTATCTTTTGACGTCTCATCCACCCTTTTGCGCGAGCTGATGCACACTACAGTTCCTCTAGCCATCTAAAATCCCACTAATGATGACCTCCATCTTCTGCCTAAGCCCTTTCATTGATCCCGCTGGTCAAGGTCCTTAATCTCTCGGGAAGCCCCCGGACTAAAATACTTTAGGTGTCCTTTTTGGCCCCAAGGTAAATATAGATACAAAATGTTGTATTTGTCAACAACTTATCCACAATATGTTGATTATCTATGCGACTGAGCCATGGGAGAACGGATGCCCAAGGGCACCGCATCCGCATCCAACCACTTGAAAGGAAATAGCTTATCCCATCTCGGTGGGTCGCTGATATCCCTTTATTCTGCTTAAGCCCTTTGAAATAAAAGGGGTTAGCGAGAATTTTGCTGGCGCTATCTATTCGAGGGTTCCTGCGGGGTGGATAAAGAAGGGCCGCGGGAGGCGGGCGGCTCAAGGCTTGAAGGCCGGCATTCCCCTGATATTTTTTCTTTTGCAAAGAGTCTCACAAATGTCTCGAAGAGACTGCGGTCATGCAGGCAGTGCATCTCGTCCCTTATGGTCTTGAGGGCGTCATAGATGGATACGGCCATTCGGTAGGGGCGGTTTGCGGTCACGGCGTCAAAGACATCGGCAAAGGAACATATTCGGCTGAGAACGCTCACCTCATGGCCTCTCAGCTCTGAGGGGTATCCCGAGCCATCCACCCTTTCGTGGTGTCCCAGGACGATCTTGACCACCTCGGGCGTGAGCTCCCTCATGTCCTCCAGCATCCTGTAGCCCCACCTGGGGTGCTTCTTTATCTCCCGCCACTCATCCTCGGTGAGTTTTCCGGGCTTCTTGAGAATATCGGGTCTTATTCTGGTCTTGCCTATGTCGTGCATGATGAGTCCGAAAGAGATGCCCTCCGTTCTCTTGCGGCACTTATTTGAATAGACCTTCAGGGCCATGGCCGTGCCGTAGAGGCAGACGTGCAGGGAGTGAGAGTAGGTGTGATAATCGTGAATGATAAGGTCGGTTACGCTGTTGGGGAGGGCTTCGTTTTCCGAACTGAAGAGGTCCACGATGCGCGAGACGACGCTCTTGGCCCGCTGGATGTTCCTGTTATCTTCGTAGTCGGTGAAAAGGTCTTCCATTATCTGCTGGGCGGAGGTGTAGGTAAGCTCCAGCTTCCTCCTGGGGGGAATATCGCTCTTGAGGACCTCGCTAAGCCGCGCCTCCACATAGGCGTCGAAAGCCCTTTTATCCTTGACCGGCACATATAGGACTTCTATTCCCTTGCCCAAGAGCTCTTCCTTCATGCGGCCGGAAAAGGTGGAACCCTTATTCAGGTAAGATATGAGCTCCCGGCTCTCCCTGTCGAAAAGGAAGAGGTCGAAGGAGAGGACGCCTTCTTCCAGAAGAGATACCTCGATCCTGCGGAACTGGGCGACGGCTCCCCCCTCTTTTCCCTTGGGGACCATCTTGAACTTACGCTTCGGTGGTGCGGCCTCTTCTATAGCCAAGATTATCTCCCGTTCGTCTTTTTGGGGGCCGGGAGAGCCTATGAGTTCCGGATGGCGGTGGGACGATTACCTTAGCCCCTCATCCCCCGGAAAAGCCTCATGAGGCCCGGGAGCGGCGCTCCACTTTCTTATCGTCAAATTAGGAAGCTTCTTTAACTAACAGGTTAGGACAGAAAATTTCCATAAAGTAAGGCAAAGACTCGCCAAAATGCTATGAGAGCGGATGGGCCGTATCAGCCCCTGAGCTTCAGCTCTTTGCAGGAAAAGGCCTTATGCCATCGCCGGCGGGTCGGCTACAAGCTGCTATTCTGATTAAGCTCTTTGAGATGAAAGGGGTTAGAAAGAACGATGCTGGCGGTTTCTATATGGGTTCCTAGGGGGGAGTTTATTTTCTGGGAGGTAAGGGTGCCATTCGCGGGGCCCGCGGGCGTCTCAAGGCTTGAGCCCCAGCATCTCACGCGCATGTTGGCGGGCGGTGTCTGTGACCTCCCGTCCTGCGGCCATCCGGGCGAGCTCCTCCACTCTACCCTCAACGTCCAGGTGCTCTATCGCGGTCTCGGTGCGGCCACGCAGGGTTCTCTTGCTTATGAGGTAGTGGGAGGAGGCGAGGCTCGCTATCTGGGGGAGGTGGGTTATGCAGATGACCTGATGGGAGGAGGCGATGGCCCTGAGCCTCCTTCCCACGACCTCGGCCACCCTTCCGCCGATCCCCACATCCACCTCATCGAAAACGAGAGTCGGGATCTCATCCTGCTCAACGAGAATACCCTTGAGTGCGAGCATAATCCTGGAAAGCTCCCCCCCGGAGGCAATCCGCGCGAGCGGCCTCAGCTCCTCCCCCGGGTTCGGGGAGATGAGGAACTCCCCCCTCTCTATCCCGTAAGAAAAAGCCTTGACTCGCTCTCCCCGGCAGATGATGAAGCCCTCTGGGTCGGCCTCATGGGAGAGGTGAACCTGGAACAGGACGCCGGGCATCCCCAGCTCCCTGAGCTCCCTCACCACCTTTCCCTCAAGGGCCGAAGCACTGCGGGAGCGCTCTTCTGAGAGCTTGAGGCAGAGCCGGGAGGCCCTCTCCTTTAGCCCTTCAATTTGGCCCTTGAGCTCAAGAGCCCTCTCTTCTCCGCTCTGAAGCTCTTCGAGCTCGCGCCCTGCCCTCTCCGAGTATCTCAGGCATTCATCTACTGTCCCGCCATATTTTCGCTTAAGGCGCGAGAGCTCTTCGAGTCGGCCCTCCAGCTCTTCCATTCTCCTGGGGTCGGTCTCCCTCGTCTCTGAATAGTCCCTGAGGGCGAGGGCTATCTCCTTGAGCTCGACTGAGGAGGAGCGTCCCTGCTCAAGGAGCCCCCTGAGGCTCTCGTCGAGCTTTGCCAGCTCCTCCATCGCCTTCAGCGCCTCTCCCAGGGTGTCTATGGCCGAGCCCTCCCCGGCATAGAGCTTATGCAAAGCACCGCCGGAGAGAGCCCTGAGCCTCTCGGCATTTCTCCCGAGTTCCAGCTCGCGCCGGAGCTCTTCTTCCTCAGCGGGTCTCAGAGCCGCCCTCTCCAGCTCCCCTATCTGAAAGCGAAGCAGTTCCCCCCGCTCCTTCCTCTCCCTCTCCCTGCGCTCCAGGTCAAGCAACTCCTCCTCGGCCTTTCGGAGGAGAGAGAGGGTCTCCTCCGCCTCCCGCCTCAGCCCCTCAAGGCCGCCGGAGGCATCGAGGAGCAGCAGGTGGTGCGCGGGATTGAGGAGGCTCTGGTGCTGATGCTGGCCGTGGATATCCACGAGCATGTCCCCCAGGTCCGTGAGGGCCCCAAGGGTCGAGAGAGCTCCGTTAATGTAAACCCTCCCCCGGCCCTCAGCCGATATGAGGCGACGAATGAAAAGGGTCTCCTCCTGCGGAAGCCCCAGCCTCTCGAAGAGGGCTTTCCACCTATCCCCTCTCGGCGGCGTGAAGATCGCCTCGACGCTAGCCTCGCGCTCGCCCGTTCGGATGAGGTCGCTCGATGCCCTTCCGCCAAGGGCGAGCTCCAGGGCCGCGAAAAGCAGCGATTTCCCCGCGCCCGTCTCCCCCGTGAAGACGTTGAGGCCCGGAGTAAGCTCTACCTCTAGCTCTCTTATTACGGCGAAGTTACGGATCCGTAGGACTTGGAGCATAGACATCTTCGGGAAGGCCCAGCCTGTCCTGGAAGCGTTCCCCCCAGCCGAGCTTGCTGCGCAGGAGCTGCCAGTAGTTGCTCTCACGCGAGAGAATGAGCTTGACGGTGTAGGGACCCTTTTTCACCCCCACAAGGTCGCCCACCTCCAGGACGCAGCCTTCCTGGCCGTCCAATGAGAGCTGGGCGGGCTCCCCCTTCTCGAGCGAAGGCCTCACGTGGACGATGGAGCTGTCCGGAATGACGAGGGGGCGGTTTGTGAGGGTGTGGGGACAGATGGGGGAGAGGATCATGGCCGAGATGGTGGGCTGGAGGATGGGGCCTCCCGCGGCCAGGGAATAACCTGTAGAGCCGGTGGGGGTGGAGATAATGAGGCCGTCGGCCCTGTAGGTGACGAGATACTGGCCATCCACGTAAGTGTCAAGCTCTATTATCCGGGCAAGGGTGCCATAGTTAACGACCACGTCATTGAGACAAGCCGGAAGGGGCAGCCGCTCGTCCCCCCGGTGTATGTGGACCTCGAGGGTTGCCCTCTCCTCTATCCTGTACTCCCCCCCGAAGATCTTTTCCAGGGTGTCGTGGACAGAGGCGTGGGGGACCTCTGTGAGAAAGCCCAGGCCGCCCATGTTGACCCCCAGGATGGGGACATCCCTCCCCTGGAGAGCCCTCGCCACGCTGAGCATAGTGCCGTCGCCACCGAGCACGATGACCATCTCCACCTCAAGGGCAAGCTCACTCCGGCTCAAGCGGCTCTCTTCGCCCGCCATTGCGGCGGTGTCGGAATCGAGAGTGAGTTCAATTCCTCTTCCCCTCAGCCAGAAGAGGAACTCCACGAGCTTCTCCCTGTCGCCCGGCCTCTTGGCGGGTTTCGAGATGAGCCCGACCTTCCGATAGGGCCACTCCATGGCTCGCCCCTGGGATTTAGCGGATGAGATGGGCTCCACCCATCATAAATTCAATCTAGCACAGGAGAGAAGGCGCGGGCAAGGGGCGCTGAGAGTGGGCCCAAATCCCCGCCGCCTCTCTGATTCTTATCTGAAGGCTGGCTTCACTATCAGGTCATCACTTGGATAAGCCCTTCTGGCCTGCGTGAGCTCCATGTTGACCATAACCTTTGCCATCTCGATGGCGGCGGCGAGCTCGCAGATAAGGGGGATTTCGGAGTAGCCCGCCTCATCGAGCGCTTCCCTTGTCTCATCCTCAAAGATTTGCAGTGGCGGGCAGGCGAGTATTATGGAATCCGCCCTCTCCTGCTCTATGGCGGTTATGCACTGGGCGACTATGGCATCGATGCACTCCTTGACTTCGGGGACATTAGCCCTCTCTTCTTTCTTGTACTTGCGGAAGAATCCCGCCATGGTTGTCGATGTGTAAGATACATACCTCACGCTCGCAAGCTTATGACCAAAGCCGTACGCCTCTGCGAAGCGCCTCGTTATGAGGGCCTGCACGTCTGTCGCATCTATCACGGAGAACCTATCGCCTATTAGCGAGGCGACGTGCAGGGCCGCGTGCAGGGCGCTCGTCACGGGTATTTTAGACACCTCCCTTGCGCCGAAGAAGGCTGGCTCCAAGGAGCCCTGACACGCGATGGCATCATACCCGCCTTTTTCCGAGTACTCCTTGATCTTATTGAGAACGCCGGGTGATATGTAGACCAAAAACTCCTCATCCCGGCTCGGTGAGGTCAAATCCGTGGGAGGTCCCGGGTCGACATCAACCTCAACTCCATCGAGCGCTCCCTTCCTCCTCATATTAGCGAGGAGCTCCTGGGGCATGGCTTGGCCTTCTGTGACAACATTCAGATATGGCGTCTGGATCAGAAGTTTCATAGATATTCCTCCCCTGTCCCATCTGAAAGCCGGATCCTGTCTTGAATCATTGCGGGAAATAGACCTTCCAAATTTGTATAAACAAACTGAAAACCATTAAGTACATACCCAGAATCGTAACTAGTCTAAACCAGAACTCGTTGATTTGTTCTGGCAAGGTAACTCCTTTATATGTCTGTATAGCCCAGCCCAGCTTCCCTAAAACTCCCCACAAAATGAGTACAGCTGCCGCAACCTGCAACCATGCAGCCCATTTCCGCACAAAAATAGGTGCAAAATAGGCGGAGAGGAGTGCTAGCAATGTCACAGCTGCCACCCACAGAAATGAAACAATAATCGCAATGCGGACTTTTTTAGAGCGTTCTTCCTCTCTTTTTCGAAATTCTTGGACCCTTTGTTCCGGCAATTTTCGATCTGGATAGCTTGTGGCTAATTGTTCGTTGGTCTTAAACTCTATTTCTATAGAGTGAACTGTCGCCTCATCCATAAACTTATTGACGCAGAAGATCAATTTCGCAAGCTGCCATAACCGTGTTAGGAAAGTACACATTCGACTTGTATCCTGAAATGGCGCGCAGATTGGGGGTCCACTCTTCACTATCCCAGGGTCATATAGGCAAGAGGAATTTAGGATCCTCTGCGTCTGGGTATAACTCAAGAAAAAACTCAAAAGGTTTTTTGTCAAATCGCTCTGGATTTATCTTTTCTTCTAAGGGTCTAATGATTACAATGAAAAAACAAACCTGCTCTTTACTCAGAAACCGTCTCAGGTCTTTTTTCCTCAGCAATCCAAATTGTTTCAACCAAAAGATTTTCATATAGAATGACTTAACGAGCCTTCTATCGTGGTCGCGAGATTCAAATGTTAATGGAATATCTCGCTTTAATTTTATAAATGCTTCGCCAATATTCTTGTGGCCTTCGTAGAAGTGGCGAAGATAGTACAAAGCCTTCCTCATCTCATCAGCAAAATAAGCATCGCTTAGCTGAAATAATAATTGCATCCTAACGCTCTTGCTGGTTTGTCGAGCAGAGAGCCAGGCTCCAAAAGCGGCTGCAACTGCCCCTGTTGCAGCTACTGCGCTAATAAGCATCGATGTTGTTCCCATCCTCTCGATCCCCGCGATTTTAACAAGGGCTATTCGCAGATATTTCAAAGATACTCTGTAGAAAAATTGCTACGAACACCCGCTGAATTAAAACGGGAGCAGTGGTTGAGGTGCTTTCCAGCCAGAGCTACTTATGTAATCGAGAAGCTATATCCATTACCCCCCACCAAAGGCGGGATCAGGCTCACGCGGTCGCCCTCATGAAGCGAAGCATCGCGGCGCTCTTGGCGGTCGTTTATGAAGATGGTGGGGGCCGCATCCAGCGGGAGGGAGAGGTGAGAGAGGAGGTCGCTGACGGTGGCACCTTCGCGAAGCTCCAGAAGGGCCCCTCCCTCATTCTCCTGGGGGAGCTTTTCCCTTAGGTGCCCGAAGAGTTTAACCTTCACCTTCACCTTCGAGCAGGCTCCTTCCCGCCGCCTTGGCGGCATCGAAGACTTCCTTGAGGGGGAGCCCCCTAGCAAGGGCTATCCTCCGGCAGTCCTCATACTCGGGCGTCACGTTCACGGGCTTCCCATCAAGCTCGGCCACCTTGAGGGCCACCTCACCATAGGGGGTCTTGACATGGGCACTGCGCCTCTGGGCCTTGAGGCGGGTGAACTCCTTCAATCTCACCCCTAAAGTGGTGCTCTCTCGCATGAGGAGCCCGGCTACCTGCTCCCTCTTGTCCAGAGGGCAGATGACGGTGAGGAGAGTGCCGGGGCGGTTTTTCTTCATTACCACAAGGGTCATGTAAACATCGAGGGCCCCCAGTTCAAAGCACCTCTCCATTATGTGCTGGTAAAACTGGGGGTTCATGTCGTCGATGTTGGTCTCCACGGAGGCTACGGTTTCAGTGCTGGCTTCGGCCTCCAGCTCCCCAATCATCAGCCGCAACACATTGGGTATCGGGAGGTCCCACCCGCCGGCGCCGTATCCCACTCTCTCAAGGCACATCACGGGAAGGGGGCCGAAGGAAGACGCCAGCTCAGTGAGCAGCAGGGCTCCCGTGGGGGTGAGAAGCTCTTTTTCTGGCCCCTCGCTGTAGATGGGCTTTCCCTTCATGAGCTCGAGCGTGGCGGGAGCCGGCACCGGAATAGTCCCGTGCTCAGAGCGGGCAAAGCCCCCGCCCGCATTCACCGGTGAGGAGAAGAGCCTCTCAATTCCCAGGAGCTTCACCCCGATGAAGGTGCCCACAATATCCACGATGGAATCCACCGCTCCCACCTCGTGAAAGTGGACACTCTCCACGGGAACCCCGTGAATCTTAGCCTCAACCTCGGCCAAACGCCTGAAGGCGGAAAGAGACCTCTCCCGCACCTCCTCCCCGAGCCCGCTCCCATGGAGGATATTCTCTATATCCTTTATACCCCGGGCGGAACCCTGCTCCTTGACCTTTACCGTGAATTTTGTGGCCGAGACCCCGGCCTTATTGACCTTTTCCCCAAAGAGGCTATAGCCCCCGAGGGGAAGCTTTTTCAGCTCGGCCTCCAGAGCCTTTAGGGAGAGGCCGGCACCCAGAAGCGCGCCTATTATCATGTCGCCGCTGGCGCCCGCGGGACAGTCGAAGTAGGCCCCCTTCATTGCAGGCAGAGCTTATTTATGATGTCGGCCTGGTAAGCAGCGCCGAAGCCGTTATCGATGTTCACCACCGAGACGCCCGAGGCGCAGGAATTGAGCATGCCGAGGAGGGCGGCTATCCCGCCGAAGCTGGCACCGTAGCCGACGCTTGTGGGAACAGCGATGACGGGCTTATCCACAAGGCCGGCGACCACGCTCGCGAGCGCCCCTTCCATGCCCGCAACGGCAATGACGACATTGGCCTCAAAGAGGCGCTCCCTTTGGTAAAGGAGACGGTGGAGCCCCGCCACTCCCACATCATAGATGCGCTCCACCCTGCTCCCGAAGGCCTCACAAACTACGGCCGCCTCCTCCGCCACGGGAATGTCGGCGGTGCCTCCGCTCACTACTGCCACGAGTCCCTTGAGCTCCCGCTCGGAGTAGGGGTTCACCACGACAACCCTGGCCACGGGATGATAGATCGTGTTTGGGAAATGCGCCTTGAGGGCCTCATAGACCCTGGGCTTTGCACGGGTGGCCAGGATGTTCTCTGTAACATGAACCATCCGGCGCACTATCTCAACCACCTGCTCGGTCGTCTTCCCTTGACAGAACACAACCTCCGGGTGGCGGTTCCTGAGCGAGCGGTGGCTGTCCACCTTGGCAAAGCCCAGGTCTTCAAAGGGGAGGGAGCGCAGGAGCGCCATGGCATCCTCAACGGGAAGCTCCCGCCTCTGAACCTGGAGGAGGAGTCTTTCCAGTCGCTCCCTGTCCAAGGCCTCAACCTCTCTCCCGCTCGAGGGGCTCATTCATGCTGCCCGTGCGGTAGCCCTCGAGGTCAAGGGTCACATAGTTGAACCCGAGGGATTTGAGCTTCTCGACTATTTGCGAGGCGAGGCCCACCCTCAAAACCCTCTCCATCTCCCCGGGCTCCAGCTCGAGACGGGCGATATCGTCGTGATGGCGGACCCGGAGCTGGCCGAAGCCAAGGGCTCTCAAGTACTCCTCGGCCTCATCGACCGCCCGGAGCTTCTCCCTCGTTATGGCGCTGCCGTAAGGAAAGCGTGATGAGAGGCAGGCGAAGGCGGGTTTATCCCACGTGAGAAGACCGAGCCTCCGGGAGAGAGCCCTTATCTCCTCTTTAGCCAGTCCCACCTCCTGAAGGGGGCTCCTGACGCCGAGTTCCTCTGCGGCGGCGCGGCCGGGCCGATGGTCCGAAAGGTCGTCAAAGTTCGTCCCGTCGAGCACGGTGGGGAGGCCCTCGTTTTCGGCTATCCCTTTCAGTTTCGAGAAGAGCTCCCCCTTGCAGAAATAACACCTGTTCGGTGGGTTTTCACGAAAGCCCGGAATCTCCAGCTCTTCACTCTCTATGACGAGGTGTCTTGCGCCCATTGCACTTGCCAGCTCCTCCGCCTCTTTGAGTTCCCGGGAGGGATAAGTTTCAGAGGTTGCTGTCACGGCCAGGGCCCTCTCCCCCAGCTCTTCCTGGGCCACTTTGAGGAGAAATGTGCTGTCCACGCCGCCAGAGAAGGCTATGACGGCACCCCCAAAAGAGCGGAGGGTCTCCCTCAGGCGCTGGAGCTTTTCCTCCGCCTTTCTCTCATCTCTTTTCAAGGTCTGCCCCTATTCTCTTGAAAAATTTAGACTATATGGTACATTTCATTACATCACAGCCCCCCGCCCAAGTCAACGGCCGCAAGCCTTTCCCCTTTACAGGAACCCCGGGAGAAATTACGATAGGCCGTCCCTTCTCTCGGGCGGAAGGAGCGCCGTGGTCCCGTGCTTTCACGCATATTCCTCATCTTCTATTATCTTTTTCCTCTGGCCCTTAGCTTTGCCCTGGACCGCAGGCGCTTTCTCCTCTTCGGTCCTCCCCGGCAGCTCGGGCTCGATGAACACAGACGCAGGGCCAGGGGCCTGGTAGAGGCCCTCTCGCGCCTCGGTCCCACCTTCATAAAGCTGGCTCAGATTCTCTCCGCCCGCGCCGACCTAGTGCCCAAGGTTTACCTAGAGGAGCTTTCGAAGCTCCAGGACCAGTGCCCGGCCCTTCCCTTTGAGGTCATCGCCCAGGAGGTGGAAGGGGAGTTGGGAAAGCCCCTCTCAGAAGTGTTTGAACACTTTGAGCGAAAGAGCCTGGCGGCCGCCTCCCTGGGCCAGGTTTACAGGGCGAGATACCGTGGGGAGGAGGTTGCGGTCAAGGTGCTGAGGCCGGGCGTGAGGGCCCTTGTGGAGCTGGACCTGAGAATCGTGAGGCGCCTTCTCAACTTTCTCCTGCGCCTTATTGAGAGCCCTCACCTTGCGAACCTGAGCGTGACCTTCCAGGAATTCAGCAGGATGATCCGAGAGGAGATGGACTTCATCCAGGAGGCCAACAATGCCGAGCGCTTCAGGGAGAACCTCTCCCGCTTTGACGGCGTCATCATCCCGAGGGTTTACAGGGAGCTCTGCACGGGGAAGGTTCTGGTGCTCGAGTATTTCGATGGGGTGAAGGTGAACCGCCTGGAGGAGCTAGAGGGCCGGGTGGAGGTGGCGCCCCTCGTGGAGAGGTTGCTCGAGGTCTATGCCCACCAGATGTTGCTGGACGGCTTTTTCCATGCGGACCCTCACCCGGGCAACATCCTGGTGAACTCAAAGGGAGAGATCGTCTTTCTTGATTTCGGCATGGCCATCTGGTTCGACGAGGAAGCACGGGGTCGGCTTGTGAAGCTCGCTGCCGCCGCCGCGCGCAGGGACGTGGAAGCCATGGTGGAGCTCGGCTACCAGATGGGCATGGTGGACGAGACGGTCAACCCCGCCCTCTTGGAGGATGCGGCTCGGCGGGTGGTTGAGATCATGGACAAGCGCCCCTACACCAAGCTGAAGATAGACGAGAAGGCGATGGAGATACTGGAGAGCTTCTCCTGCTTTCCATTCCGCCTTCCTCCAAACATGGTCTACCTATTCAAGACCACCACGATCCTGGAGGGGATAGGGGTCAAATACGACCCCAATTTCGACATGGCAAAGGCCATGAGGCCTGTGGTCAATTCTATCCTGGGCCGGAGGGAGTTGGCCCGAGAACCCCTCCTTCTTCTGAGGGAGAGATTGAGACGGCTCAGGCGCACCCTTATCTCGTTTGAGCGGGTGATCCAGACTATGGACCGGGGGGAGTTCAGGGTGAGGCCCTATCCTCCAGATGTACATTTGGTGGAACTTTATTTTCGCCGGATGTGGCGCAAGGGGCTCCTCCTGGCCCTCTCCCTTCTGGGCGTTCTTACAGGGGGTCTCGGTTATTTGAGTTTCGGGAGTTTCTGGATGGTGGTGGCGGGGTTTGTCCTGGGAGCCTTATTCCTCGCGCTGGCCGTGCTTCTTCCTCAGCCCAGTATCGCCAGGAGGCTTGAGCGGGGACGGAAGGGCTAAGTGGGCTCTATGGCGGGGTTTTTTTCAAAATCCCTTATGAGTTGCCGCATCCGTGCCGGGACCCTTATGGAGCGACCGGTATCCCCCGCCACGATGCAATGGATGGTCTTCCCCTTGGCGATGAGTTCTCCCCCCTCGGCCTTGCAGACCTCAAAATCCATCCTGAAGCTGGAGTTACCTACCTCGCTCACCCGGGTGTACACCTCGAGCAGGTCATCGAAGCGGGCCGGGGCCTTGTATTCCACGTGTGCCTCCACGGCCACGAGGTCGTAGTTCTCCTTCCGCATCTCATGGTAGGGAAGGCCTATGTCCCGGAGGTAATCCATCTGGGCGGTATCCATGTAGGTGAGGTAATTCGCCCAGAAGACGACGCCCTGGAGGTCGGTTTCGGCGAACCTCACCCGATAGGTGGCCTTGTACCTGTAATCCTCTTTTGCCACGGCCTTCTCCTTCAGGCATCCCTCTCTAGCAGAGGGAGGGTTCTCTGTCAAGTGGATGGGGAAAGGCTTTGCCTTCCCCTAAGCCCTCTTTCAACCCCTTAGGAGCTGGATTAGCCTCGAGCAAGCTCCATTGACGGGTATGTCAGGGAGTGCTATAAGCTAGTTGAATAGAGGTCATTCTGGCCGGTGCCCCCCCTGAAAAGCTTGAGGGCAAGAGCAATAGCGCCGCCCGAAGATTGCGGCGACGCGAGTTTCTAAGAAGGAGATTCCCTTATGATCCCCGTGGAGCAGGCCCTGGAGATAATCCTCTCCAATATTGAGCCCATGGGCTCGGAGAAGGTCCCCCTCTTAGATGGCCTGGGAAGAGTCATAGCCGAAGATATAGTGGCCGAGAGGCCCATCCCCCCTTGGGATAATTCCGCTATGGACGGCTATGCCGTGAGGGCTGAGGATGTCCGGGGGGCGAGCCCTGAACGACCGGTGAGGCTCCGGGTGCTGGAAGACCTTCCCGCTGGAAGGATGCCGAGCCAGAGGGTAGGCCCGGGGGAGGCCATCCGCATCATGACCGGCGCGCCCATTCCCGAGGGAGCGGATGCCGTGGTCAAGGTGGAGGACACCAGACTTGAGGGAGGGGGAGGTGTTGCCGTTCTCGCTCCCGTCCCCAAGGGGGAGGATATTCGCTCTGCGGGGGAGGATGTCAGAGACGGAGAATTCATAATCCCCAGGGGAACGGTCATGAGGCCAGCAGAGGTGGGGATGCTGGCTTCTCTGAGCCGCTCCTTCATCCAGGTCTTCCAGAGGCCCCAGGTGGCCATCCTCTCCACGGGAGATGAGCTCGTGGATATTGACGGGAAGGTGGCGCCCGGAAAGATAGTGAACTCCAACTCCTACTCCATTGCCTCCCAGGTGAGGGAGTGCGGGGGAACCCCCCTTCAGCTGGGCATCGCCCGGGATAGCCAGCAGGATGTGGAAAGACTCCTCAGGGTCGGCCTGGATTCCCATGTGCTGCTCACCACAGGAGGAGTCTCGGTAGGCGATTACGACTTTGTGAAGGATGCTCTCAATTCTCTGGGCGCGGAGATAAAGCTCTGGAAGGTGGCCATGAAGCCGGGCAAGCCTCTTGCCTTCGGCGTCGTGAGGGGGAGGCCCGTCTTCGGGCTTCCGGGAAACCCCGTGAGCTCAATGGTGAGTTTCGAGCAGTTCGTCAGGCCTTCACTCCTCAAAATGCAGGGACACAAGAAGCTCTTCCGGCCGGTGATAAACGCCACCCTGCTTCACGATATCCACAAGACTCCGGGCCGACGCCACTTCGTGCGCTCTGTCGTGAGCCTGAGGGAGGGAAACTACGAGGTTGCTCCATTAGGAGCTCAGGGTTCCAACATCCTCCACTCCATGGTAAGGGCCAACGGGCTGCTGATCTTCCCCGAAACCCTGAGCGAGCTCAAGGCGGGCTCGAGCGTCAAGGTGCAGCTCCTGGACCGCAGGTTTGAGCTCCAGGAGAAGGCCGATTATGGTGTCACCGGGGAGGAGTGCTAGGATGGTTCCCATCCTGACGATCGTGGGAAAGAGCGATTCGGGAAAGACGACCCTGATCGAGAGGCTGGTTCCTGAGCTCTCGCGCCGGGGCTACCGCGTGGCAACGGTGAAGCATGACGTCCACGGCTTTGAGGTGGACCGGGAGGGCAAGGATTCCTGGCGGCATAAGAAGGCGGGCGCTGTGGCAACCCTCATCGCCTCTTCCTCTCAGATAGCCCTCATTCAAGATGTTGAGGAGGACCCGGATCTTGAGAGCCTCCGACAGTGCTACATCCGCGGCGTGGACATCATCCTTGCCGAAGGCTACAAGCGGAGCGACCACCCCAAGGTGGAAGTTCACCGGAAGGCCCTCCGACGGGGGCTTCTCGCAACCAAGGAAGAGGGGCTCCTGGCTGTGGCAACGGATGAGCCCCTCGAGGTGGGGGTTCCCTGCTTTGAGCTGGATGACATAGCTGGCATCGCGGATTTAATCGAGAGAGAGCTCATCCTTCCCTCACGCCGTTGTGAGGAGCGCCTTAGCCTGCGGGTGGATGGAAAATTTATCCCCTTGAAGCCCTTTGTTGAGAAATTCCTGAGGGAGGCTCTCAGGGGTATGCTGAGCTCCCTCAGGGGCTGCGATGGGCCGGGGAAGGTGGAGATAGACATAAGCTGAGGGGAAGGGATGCGAGAGCTCTTACCTGACGACGTCACGGGGGTCATCCTGGCCGGCGGCGAGAGCAGCCGCATGGGCCAGAACAAGGCCTTTCTTGAAGTCGGGGGGAGGAGGCTTGTGGACCGGATGGCCTCCCTCCTGGGGAGCCTCTTCAAAGAGCTCCTCCTAGTCGCCAACGACTTGCCCGCTTTTGCCTACCTGGGCCTGCCGACTCTCCCTGACTGCTTGCCGGGAAAGAAATCCCTGGGGGGAATCCATACAGCCCTCCTCCACATGAAGACGGCGTATTGCTTCGTGGCCGCCTGCGACATGCCGTTTCTGAGGGATGGGCTCGTCCGCCATCTCCTCTCCTTAAGGGAGGGATATGATGTGGTGGTGCCCCGGCTGGAGTGGGGCCTAGAGCCCCTTTGTGCTGTTTACTCCCGAGCCTGCCTCAAACCGGTGGAAAGGCTCCTCGGGCGCGGAGACCTCAAGATCATAAACTTTTTCCCCGAGGTGAGGGTGCGGGAGGTGGCCCGTGAGGACATCACGCCTTTCGACCCCGGGCTCGATTCCTTCTTGAACATCAACACCCCAGAGGACCTGGTACAGGCCAACAGGCTTCTGAGCGAGAAGAGGGTGACTTAGGACGGTGGAGCTTCTCTGCATCGATGTGGGCAGGGGCACGCAGGATGTCCTCCTCGCCAGGCCGGGCACACTGCTTGAGAACTCTCCCCAACTCGTGCTTCCGTCCAGGACTGAGGTGGTGAGCGGGCTGGTCAGGGAGAGGGTCCTCCGCCGGGAGAGCGTGCTACTCAAGGGGAGGACCATGGGTGGCTTTCCACTTCCACGGGAGATTGAGGCTTATCTCACCAATGGTGCCCGGCTATTCGCCACCTGGGAGGCGGCCCGCTCCTTGAGCGATAATCCCGAGAGGGTGAGGAGCATGGGCGTGACCGTGGTGGGTGAGGGGGAGGCGGAGAGACTCGAGAGAAGGGGCGTTCCCACGATAGAGACCTTTGATGTGGACCTGCCCGGGCTTCTGAAAGCCCTGGGGAGTCTGGGCGTTGCCTGCCGCCCCACCGGGGTGGCCGTTGCGGTCCAGGACCACGGGGTGCCGCCACGGGGCGGCAGCGAGCGAAGGTTTCGCTTCGAGACCTACAGGGAGAGGCTTAAAGCGAGGCCTGGGCTCGCGGCCCAATCTTATCTTGGCGATGAGGTTCCGCCCGCCTTCACCCGGATGCAAAGCCTTCTCTCCCAACTTCAAGAGTCGTGTGAAGCGGAAAACTTTCTCATCATGGACACGGGCTTTGCCAAGCTTCTGGGCGCGCTCGAGGATGAGAAGGTCAGAGCCGCACGCCTGAAGCTTCTGCTCAACGTGGGAAACGGACACACCCTCTCAGCCCTCATGGAAGAGGAGCGGGTGGTGGGGCTCTTTGAACACCATACGGGCCTTCTCACGGGAGAGCACCTGGCCCGGTTCCTGAGGGAGCTGGCCGATGGCTCTTTGACCGATGAGGCCATATACCGCGATGGCGGTCACGGAGCTTATTTAGAGGAGGGCCATCCCTTTGGCGGGCTCGAGGACCTGGACCTCTTAGCCCTCCTTGGGCCTCGGCGGGAGCTGGTCAGGGTTTTTTTTGACTTTCATGCTGTAGCCCCTTATGGCAATATGATGCTGACGGGAGCCTTCGGCCTCATGCGGTCCTTCATGGTGCGCCTGGGGGAGAGGGTCC
This sequence comes from uncultured bacterium, assembly GCA_964575845.1. GTDB lineage: Bacteria > UBA8248 > UBA8248 > UBA8248 > CAZNSX01 > CAZNSX01. Next base: position 618,474 of record CAZNSX010000002.1, read on the forward strand.
CTTCCTCGGGGCGTAGAGGAGAGGGGCGGATAACTTAAACCGATCTCTCAAGTTTTAAGTTCGATGGGGCTGATTTTTTGGGGCGTATTCCTTCGAGAAAAGCCGCTGTGTTATCCCTGGAGAAAAAGAAGGAGTTCGAGGAGTTGGCCATGGGCCACCTGGACTCCATCTACAGGGTCGCCCTCCGAATGACTCGCAATCCCGAAGATGCCCAGGATCTCACTCAGGAGGTCTACCTGAAGGCTTATCGCTTCTTCAAGCAGTTCCGACCTGGAACCAACTTCCGGGCTTGGCTCTTCAAGATCTTGCGCAATACTTACATAAACCGCTTCCGCCGTCAGATAAAGGAACCCGCCCGGGTGGGCCTCGAGGATGCCGAGAGCCTTTTCGATGAGTTCCCCGAGGAGGGCCCATTCTATGTGGATGGAGGCCCCGAGGTGGAGCTCATCAAGAAGCTCACGGCCCAAGATATCGAGAAGGCGCTTGAGCAGCTTCCCGACAAGTTTCGCCGCATCATCATCCTCTCCGATGTGGAGGGCTTCTCCTACAAAGAGATAGCCACGATCGAGAACTGCCCTCTGGGCACCGTGATGAGCCGCCTTTACAGGGCAAGGCATGCCCTTCAGGCTTACCTCAAGGAGTACGTCGGAGAGGGGAGGAAGGGACCAGGTGGCAGCAGGAGGAGAAAAAGCCTCGCTGAGCCCTCCTCCTGATCCCCTTGGATTTCTGGGCTTTTTAGGAATAAAGGGGCGGAGCTTTGCGTTGAAAAAAGCGAGAAATGCAAGGAAAGGAAAAACATAGGAGGCCAGCAAAGTTGGCTTTCAGTTGCACCGGTTAAGAGGTTGGTTGTGGATTGCACCTCTTTCAAAAGGGTCTTGATGGCCTTCGTGGATGATGCCTTGAGCATCGGGGAACACCTGGAGGTCATGCATCACCTGGAACGGTGCGGCCCCTGTCGGCAGCTCCTGGAGGCGCAACGGGCTTTTAAGGAGGCCCTCAGAGAGAAGCTGGGCTTAGAGGAGGCGCCGGGGGAGCTGAGGCGCGCCATCTTCAAGCGCCTCGCCAGGGAGGAGGGCTTGCGGGGCTGGTTCCTCCTTCACCGGAGGGCTCTCTTTTCGGGCGCGGCGGCAGCACTTATTCTTCTCTTTTTAGGAGGTGGGGTTTATAGTCACTTCTTCGGCGCCCCCCAGGAGCTTATCCATCAGGCCGTCACCGCTCATAGTGTTTACTACCAGGGCGAGGCCCCTCTTGAGACGTCCTCCTCCGACCTAGCCAGTCTCGCCTCTTGGTTCAAGGCGCGCCTTCCTTTTGATGTTTACCTTCCTTCCTTCAGGCACAAGAACTGGCGGCTGCTGGGAGCCAGGCTCTGCCTGCTCATGGGAAAGCGAAACGCCCACCTCTTCTATCGCATTAATGGCCGCAAGGCGTCCCTCTTCATCATGGAGGGAAAGGTCTCTCCGCTGCCGGCTGCTGGAGGGTGGGAGAAAGGGGGGCTCCGCTTCCATTCCTATAATGACGACAGCTACTGGGTCATCATCTGGGAGAAATCCGGCAGCATCTATACTCTGGTGCTAGACAGGAGTGGGGAGGCGGAGGAGCTAAAGACAGTTCTTGCTATGGTTTCCCCGTAGCTAGGAGGCCGGGCCCAGGAGTAAGGGATCAGAATTTTATAGGAGTTGCTGCTCATGGAAAAAAAGATATTAACCGGAAGGCTCTTCCTGGGTCTTCTGGCTTTGCTACTCCTCCTTAGCCCGGCCCTGGCCGCTTCGGAGCCCAGGTTGGGGGAACTGGAGGAGGCTTTTGCGGCGGTAGCCGATAGGGCAAGTCCCTCGGTGGTGAGTGTGGTGGCAAGGGGTGCGGGCCGCCACCCCAAGGTCCCCGGCCATGAGGTTCCCGAAGGGGAGATACCCCGTCGGGGCTCCGGCACGGGTTTCGTAGTGGACAGAAGAGGCTACATCCTCACCAATAACCACGTGGTGGATGGTGCGCGTGAGGTTCGGGTGGTGTTGGCCGATGACCGGGAATTCGAAGCAAGGGTGGTGGGTGGTGATTCCAAGAGTGATGTCGCCGTCCTTAAGGTAGAGGCTCCCGAGGAGCTTCCCGTGGCCCTTCTCGGCGATTCCGATAAAATTCGCATCGGGCAGTGGGCTGTCGCCATAGGAAACCCCTTTGGGCTGACGCGCACGGTAACCGTGGGGGTCGTGAGCGCGGTGGGCCGCAGTGGAGTGGGCGTCGCCACCTATGAGAACTTCATCCAGACCGATGCCGCCATAAGCCCCGGAAATTCCGGAGGGCCGCTCCTTAACCTCAAGGGGGAGGTCATCGGGGTCAATACCGCCATCTTCTCCCGGGCGAGCGGTATCGGGTTTGCCATCCCGATAAACATGGCGAGGCGCGTGGCCCAGCAGCTCATCTCCCAGGGAAGGGTGGTGAGGGGCTTCCTGGGGGTGATGATCCAGCCCCTTACCGGCGAGCTGGCCCAAAAATTCGGGGTCAAGACCCGCAAGGGGGCACTTGTGGGGGACCTCATCGAAGAGGGCCCCGCCGGGAAGAGTGGTATCCGGAGGGGGGACATTATCCTGCGCTTCAATGGGCGGGAGGTGGAAGATGTGTCCCACCTGCAGCGCCTGACGGGGGGGACGGCTCCCGGAACCGAGGTCTCCCTCTCGGTGCTCCGGGCCGGAAAGGAAGAGGAGTTCATGGTCACCCTGAGCGAGATGAAGGACGAGAGGCCGGTTCCGAGGGTGGCCGAGCGGGCCAAGCACGAATATGGGCTCACCCTCAAGGAGCTCACAGCGGAGCTCGTGAGGGAGTTTGAGCTCGAGAGGGACGCCCGGGGTGTCATCGTGGCGGAGGTGGAAAAGGGGAGTCAGGCCGCCTTTGACGGCATCCAGAAGGGAGACTTGATAGCTGAGCTTGAGCGCAAGCCCGTGAGGAACCTTCAAGACTTCGAGCAGGAATTCTCAAAGGTGAAGAACGGCGAGGATGCTCTGGTTCTCTTAACGCGGAAGAAGCGGACCTTCTACATGATCCTCCATGCTCCCAAGTAGAAGAGATTGAAGATGCGAAAAACGGGCGGCATCATTATTCTCTGGCCTAATCCTCCTCAATAATAGCCACGGCCCTGACCCATCCAGCCGATGCCCCCTCCACCTTTACCGGGAACATGGCCACCTTAAAGCCAAAGGGAGGGAGTTTGTCCAGATTTGCAAGCTTCTCGGCGTGCAGGTACTCCCGCTCCCTTCCCATGTAGTGGCTGGGGAAAAAGGCCTCAGCCCGACCCGCCTTTTTATCTTCGACCATGAGGGGGATGGGCCGGTCAAAGCCCCAGGCATCAATGCCCATCACCTTAACCCCCTGGTCCAGGAGCCACTCGGTCGCCTCGCGGCTCATGCCGGGATGACAGTTGAAGAAGTCCACCTTATCGTAATGCTTATCGGCGTCTGTGCGGATGAGGACGATGTCCCAGGGCTTCAGGCGATAGCCTATCCTATCGAGGGCTTCCTTGATATCAGAGGTGCTTATGCTCTCGCCCGCGGCCTTATGGCTCAAATCGAGCACAACGCCGTCACCGTAGCACCACTCAAGGGGCACCTCATCGACGGGCAGGGCGGGTTTTCCCTCAACCCTCGGCCCGTAGTGGTAGGGGGCATCGAGATGGGTGCCCGAGTGGGTGCTGAGTGTCACCATCTCGGTGGCGCAGTGCATCCCCTCCGGAAAGCTCTCGGGGTCTATCCCGTAGACTTTGGCCCTCTCTCTCCCCAACTCAGCATGGGTTATGTACCTTATCTGCTGGGGGTTGGGCTCCATGGCCGCATTCTGGAGGGGAAGGCTGAGGTCAACTATTTTTCTTTTTCCTCCCATGGGTCTACCCTCTCTATTGTTATTTTTTGGAACAAAGGCCAAGAAGTTCAAGCTCTCAAAACTAGCAGCACTGCCTCCCCCTGTCAATGGAAAGGCTTTCTTGACAGGGAGAGCCCCATTCTCTAATATCCTTTTCATAACCGGCCCGCTCCAATTATTCCTTATAAGGGAGCCCCAACATGAAACTCAGTGACAAGATTGCTATCGTCACGGGAGGTGCCATCGGGATAGGGAGGGGGGTCGTGCTCTCGATGGCTGAGGAGGGGGCGAATGCCATCGTCGCAGATATAGATTTCCCTAAAGCCCAAGAGACGGCCCGGGAGGCCGAGGCCTTTGGCCCCGAGGCGATGGCTCTGAAGGTGGATGTGACCCGTGATGAAGACGTGAGGCGCATGGTCGAGGAGACGCTCAAACGCTTCGGCAAGATAGATATTCTGGTCAACAACGCGGGCGTCGTGGGTGGGGGGAACCTTAAGCTGGGAATGCCTCTCTGGGATTTGACCGAAGAGGATTGGGAGCTCGCCTTCCAGGTTAACGTGAAAGGGGCCTTTCTGGTCACCCGGGCGGTTCTCCCCCATATGATGGAGCGAAAACACGGGAAGATAATCAATATGAGCTCCCGGGCCGGGCGGGACGGTCGTGAGGCCATCCCACAGTACAGTACCACCAAGGCCGCGCTCATAAACTTCACTCAGGCTCTCGCCAAGGAATGCGCGCCCCACAACATCAATGTGAACGCCATCTGCCCGGGTATGATCTACACGCCCATCTGGGAGAGCCTGGCCGCGCGCTACCAGGCTAAATATCCGAAGCTCAAGGGCATGAGCCCGAGGGAGGTTTTTGATTACTTCGTGCAAGCCACGACCCCGCTCAAAAGAGAGCAGACGCCCGAGGACATAGGCCGTGCAGCCGTGTTCCTTGCCTCGGAGGATGCCCGAAACATAACGGGCCAGGCCCTCCTTGTGGATGGCGGGGCGGTGATGTTTTAGGGAGCTCTTTCGTGGAGATGATTCGTAAGGCCCTTCTCGTAGATGGGCGCCGCATTCAGGAGCTCATAAATTTCTGGGCCGACCGGGGTGAGATGCTTCACCGGCCACTCAATGAGGTCTATGAGAACATCCGGGATTTTTTCGTCTTCGAGAGAGATGGGAAAATCCTCGGCGTTGCTGGCCTTCACATAAGCTGGGAGGCTCTGGCGGAGATTCGCTCCCTCGCCGTGAGAGAGGGGGAGGAGGGCAAGGGGATAGGAAAGCGCCTCACCCTTGCATGCCTCGAGGAAGCAAGGACCCTGGGAGTTATGCGGGTTTTCACCCTCACATACAAGGCCGGTTTCTTTGAGAAGGTGGGCTTCACCCTCGCCGATAAGAGCCAGTTTCCCCAGAAGGTATGGGGTGATTGCATTCGGTGCCACAAGTTTCCGGACTGCGATGAGACGGCCCTCATCTACCACTGCCAAGACACCTCCCCTTAGAGAAGCCCTTGACGGGGCCGAAGCGTTCCTGCGCAAGGCCAGGGCTTTGGGCGAGGGGGAGCTCTTCATAAACCGTCGTACTTCCACCTCGATAGAGGTCAGAGACGGGGAGGTGGAGGCGCTCGAGGTCGAAGAACTCCTAGGCGCTGGCCTGAGGCTCCTCTCCCAAGGCCGGATGGGGTTCGCGTTCACGGGGGATTTAAGCCCAGGGGGGTTTGAAGAGCTCCTGAGAGGAGCGCTTGACAATGCACGGGCGGCTGAGCCTGATGAGGCTAACTCCCTCCCAGAGCCGCGAGCTTCCTACCAGGGGGAGGACCGCTTTGATCCGGAGGTCTTGGAGAGGGAGCTTTCAGAGAAGGTGGAGCTGGCCCGGTTACTCGAGCGGGCCGCCCGGGATGAGGACCCTAGGATAAAGAAGGTCCGCTCGGCTGACTACCAGGAGGCCTTCCGCGAGACGGTCATCCTCAACAGCCGCGGTCTCGGGGTTGAGCTCAAGGGGACCATTCTTCAAGCCGCGCTCATGCTCACAGCCGAGGAAGGGGGGGAGCATGAGACGGGCTGGGACCTCGAGCTGAGCCGGACCTCTGCGGGAATTGACGTGAGGAGAGTCGCTCGGCGGGCGGCCCGTATGGCCCTCTCCCTCCTGGGGGCTAGACCCCTCAAGACGCGCAAGGCTCCAATCCTTCTTTCACCCAGGGTGGCGGGAGAACTCCTGGGCATCCTTTCTGATTCCCTCTCGGCCGACTCCGTCCTCAAGGGAAAAAGCCTTCTCGCGGGCAAAGTGGGCGAGAGGGTGGCGGCACCGGGGCTCACCCTCATCGATGACGGCCTGCTTCCGGAAGGCCCCTTCAGTGGGAGGGCGGACGGCGAAGGGGTGCCCATGCAGCGAACTCCTCTCATTGAGAAGGGGGTGCTCCTTGGGTTTCTGGAGAGCACATACACCGCCCGGCGGCGGGGTTGCGCCTCAACGGGAAATGCCGTCAGGAGAACCCATGAGATCCCCCCAAAGGTCGACATAACGAACCTCTTCATCCCACCCGGCGGGGCCACTGAGGAAGAGCTCATGCGGGAGGCCGATAGGGGCCTCTATGTCCTTGACATCATGGGTGCCCATACAGGGGACCCTATCTCGGGGGATTTCTCCCTGGGCGCATCGGGCTTTTGGTTTGAGGGTGGCGAGAGGGCATACCCCGTGCGCGGGGTCACGATTTCGGGAAACCTGCTGGAGGTCTTGCGCGCCATAGAGGGCGTGGGGGATAACCTTCGCTTCTTCGGCCCTTCGGGTTCCCCTGCGCTGCTCCTCGGCCCTCTCACTATAGGCGGGAGGTAGGGGCCGCATGGCCAAATGCAAAATGGTACCCGATTTGCACCTTCTGTCCCGAGGTGCCTCTATCGGGGGCGGCACCAGTTGCTCGGGTGGTGGAGCAATATAGTGGCCATATGGGATGGGATAGTGATAAAATTCATAAAACAAGAAGGATAGGGTAATAGGATGAGGGTAGCTCGCGGGTATGGCATGACCGCCCGCTGGCCCGTCCTGAGGAGGTTCTTTTAAGTTCGGTGGGAGAGTTATGTTAAGTGGCATTCTGAAGAAGATAGTGGGGAGTAAGAATGAGCGCGAGCTCCGGCGCATAAACCCCCTTATAGGTCGCATAAACGCGCTTGAAGGGGAGGTCAAGGACAAGACTGACGCCGAGCTCCGTTCCAAGACCGATGAGTTTAGGAGGAGGCTTGCATCGGGGGAGACCCTCGATGATATCCTTCCCGAGGCCTTTGCCGTGGTGAGGGAGGCGGCCCGAAGACACGTGCGCATGCGGCCCTTTGATGTACAGCTAATAGGCGGAGTCGTTCTCCACGAGGGAAAGATCGCCGAGATGAAGACGGGTGAGGGAAAGACCCTGGCGGCCACCCTTCCCGTATATCTAAACGCCCTCACCGGCCGGGGCGTGCACGTGGTCACAGTGAATGACTATCTTGCCCGCCGGGATGCCGAGTGGATGGGCCCCATCTACCGGGCCCTCGGCCTCAGGGTCGGTTGCATCCAGCACATGATGGACGATAGGGAAAGGCAAGATGCATACGGGGCTGACGTGACCTACGGTACCAATAACGAGTTTGGGTTTGACTACCTCAGAGATAACATGAAGTTTGATTCCGCTGATTTCGTCCAGCGGGAACTCCACTATGCAATCGTAGATGAGGTGGACAGTATCCTCATCGATGAGGCCAGAACCCCCCTCATAATTTCCGGTCCTGCCGAAGAGTCCACCGATAAATACTACCGCATCGACCGCCTCATCCCCCGCCTGAAGGCGGGGATTCACTATCAGGTGGAGGAGAAGACCCGTACCGTTGCGCTCACCGAAGACGGGGTGGCCCATGCGGAGAAGCTCCTGGGAGTGGAGAACCTCTTCGACCCTGCTCAAATCGAGGCCCTCCACCACGTGAACCAGGCCCTCAGGGCTCACACCCTCTTCAAGCGCGACCGGGACTATGTGGTCAAGGGGGGTGCGGTTATCATCGTGGACGAGTTCACGGGCCGCCTCATGGAGGGACGCCGATACAGCGATGGCCTTCATCAGGCCCTCGAGGCCAAGGAGAAGGTCAAGATCGAGAGCGAGAACCAGACCCTCGCCACCATCACCTTCCAGAACTACTTCCGCATGTATGGGAAGCTGGCGGGGATGACGGGCACGGCCGATACCGAAGCCGCCGAATTCGCCGAAATTTATAACCTGGATGTGATGGTTATACCGACCAACGTCCCCCTCATTCGGTACAACTACGCGGATGTGGTCTACCGCACCGAGCGGGAGAAGTTCGATGCCGTGCTGGAGGAGATAAGAGAGCTTCACCACCAGGGAAGACCCGTGCTGGTGGGCACCATCAGCATCGAGAAGAGCGAGCTCTTGAGCAAGAAGCTTGAGCGCCACGGCATCCCCCACCAGGTGCTGAACGCGAAGCACCACGAGCGCGAGGCCGCTATAGTCGCTCAGGCGGGAAGGAAGGGGGCGGTGACCATCTCCACCAACATGGCCGGCCGGGGGACGGATATCCTCCTCGGCGGAAACCCGGAGTTCAGGGCAAAGGCTGCGGTGGGGGAAAACCTCGATGACCCCGAGTATGAGAGGAAGCTCGAAGAGTTCAGGGCCCAGTCTGCGGCGGAGCACGACGAGGTGGTAGAGGTTGGGGGCCTACACATACTGGGTACCGAGCGCCACGAGAGCCGCCGCATCGATAACCAGCTCCGGGGCCGGGCCGGCCGTCAGGGCGACCCCGGCTCCTCCCGCTTCTACCTGTCCCTTGAGGATGACCTCTTGAGAATCTTCGGCTCCGACCGCATCTCCGGCATCATGCAGAAGCTTGGGATGGAGGAGGGGATTCCCATCGAGCACAATATGGTCACGAGAGCCATCGAGAGCGCTCAGCGGAAGGTCGAGGCCCACAACTTCGAGATAAGAAAGCACCTCCTGGAGTATGATGATGTCATGAATAAGCAGCGGGAGGTCATCTACGCTCAGAGGCGGGAGGTGCTCCAGGGCGAGGGCCTCAGGGAGTCGATCCTGGATATGCTGGATGAGGTTCTGGAGGGCATTCTCCTCACCTACGCCGACCCTCAGGTTCACTTCGACGATTGGGACCTCAAGGGGCTCAAGGAGGCGCTGGAGCGGCAGTTCGGCCTCAAGGTGAGGCTCGAGGGTCTGACCCTCAGACCCCTTCCCAGCGGGGAACCCCTTGACCTGGCGGACATGACTGCCGAGGAGTTGAGGGACGCTCTATTTGAGCTTTTGAAGGGGGTGTGCGAGGCTAAAGCAGGGGAGCTTGGCGAAGAGCTCATGGATAAGCTCGAGCGTATGGTCATGCTCCAGGTGGTCGATTCCCAGTGGAAGGACCACCTCCTGGCTATGGACCACCTGAAGGAGGGCATCGGCTTCAGGGGCTACGCTCAGAAGAATCCCCTCAATGAGTATAAGCGCGAAGGCTTTGAGATATTCCAGGAGATGACGCGGCGCATCAAGGAGAATGTCCTGGAGTATCTATTCAAGTTGCAGCCGGCTGAGGAGTTTGCCTGGGAGACAAGAGAGAGGTCCTTCGGCTACCGTGAGCATCGGGGTGAGCTCGAAGGGATAGGGGGAGGCGATGGCGGCGATGGCCGGGGAGAGGCCCCTCGGCCCGTTACCACTGTGCGGAGGGAGGGGAGGAAGATAGGCCGCAACGAGCCCTGTCCTTGCGGCAGCGGGAAGAAGTACAAGAAGTGCTGTGGAGCCGCCGGGGTTTCTTAAAGCTGGGAACTCTTGGACTCCACCTTGCGGGGTTCTCCCTTTTCCTCTGGGGGTGTGCCTCGGATGTCCGGCCGGTGTTCCGGGAGATACTGGTGGCGGGGAGAGTTCAGGACGTCGAGGGAGAGCCCGTGCCCGGCCTTCCCGTGAAGGTTCTCGCGGCCGAGATGCATCTTGATGCTGCTTCCTTGGCTCCCGGGAGCAGGTTTCCGGTCCTGGCTCAGAACTTCACGGATGTTGACGGTAGCTTCCGCCTCACTTTTCGTCCGAGGCCCGAGCCAGCCTTCTACTACCTGAGCCTTTATGCGCCGGGGGATTTTGATGACGTGAAATATAAGGTCCCCCCTCTCATTGAGCTTCCTCTCCCCGAAGCCCCGACCCTAACACGAGACATAACCCTCGAGTTTCACCCCCGGTGGCCCGAGACTCTGGAGAGGATAAAGGCGCTGGGGGTAGAGTCCCAGCAGGCAAGAGTGCTCAGGCGGTGGGGGCTTCCAGACCGGGAGGATGTCCGGGAGGAAGGAGAGGGTGTGAAGACAGAGGTCTGGTGGTATTACGGCAAGGGGAAGAGCTTTAAGTTCAGGGAAGGCATCCTGCTGCGCGAGTATGCCTTCCCCCCCATAGGGAAGAAGGAGCCATGAGAGGAAAGGGGCTTTTGCTCTTTGCCGCCTCCCTTCTACTTTGGTCGTGTGCCAGACCGATCCCCGTGGGGGACCCTTCGGCCCGCTTCTACCTGAAGTCGGCACGTCCCCTTGAGAATACCATAAGCCGCTGGACCCGCACTCAGAAGCTCTACAGAGACTTCGAGACAATCGTGATCCTGGATGCCCTCTTCAGGCATCCCGAGGTCCGGGAAGCCATGGCGGAGCGCTTGGCCTCCTCCCAGGGCTTGACCCAGGAAAAAGCCGGGGCTCTTAAGAAGAAAGAAGCCAAGGAGGCGCAGGAAGAGCTGGAGTTCATCCTGGCAGTCTATACGGGAGAGGTGGAGTGGAATGACTTCCACCGTGAGGACTCGATCTGGAGGCTCTTCCTGGAGGATGAGGGAGGCCGAAGGGTAGAGCCAACTTCTATTCGGCGCCTGGAGCTCTTTCAGAAGGCCTCCCCTCTTCTGAGCATCTATCGCTTCGTCACTCCTTGGAAGGAAACCTATTCCGTGAGGTTTCCCCGGAAAGGCCTGACCCTTGCCAAGGGGAAGGGCATCAAGCTTATCATCACAAGCCTTCTGGGCAAGGTCGAGCTTAGCTGGAAAGATGCAGGCTAGGCTTTTAGCAGAAGGCAGGCTGCTCCCGTGATGCCCGCCCTATTTCCCAGCTCTCCTCGCTGAATCCTGGCCGCGCGGAAGGGAGCCTCAAAGGCCACCTCTTTGGCGCTCCTGAGGGCGGGCTTGAGGATGAGGTCTCCCGCTTCAGAAACCCCGCCAGAGAGGACCACCACCTCGGGGTTGAAGATATTTAGGATATTTCCTATTCCCACGCCCAGGTAGCGGCCCGTCTCCTCCCAGACCTTGATAGCGGCGCGGTCACCGGCTCGGGCGACCTGGGATATGGTATGGGGCGTGAGCTCTTCCAATTCGTTCAGGACCGACCCTGGCTGCCGGGCCATGAAATCCTCGGCCCGCTCCAGGATGGCCTGGGTGGAACAGAAGGCCTCAAGACAGCCCCGGCCTCCGCAGCCGCAAATAGGCCCCTCAGGGTCAATGCACATGTGGCCGAGCTCCCCCGCGGCATTGGTGGCGCCCCGCCAAAGCCGCCCCTCAAGCACGATGCCTCCCCCTATGCCCGTACCAAGAGTGAAGCAGATCAGGCTCTTGCTGCCCCTCCCGGCTCCGAAGTGATACTCTCCCAGGGCCGCAGCACTCGCGTCGTTATCCAGAACAACGGGCACCTTGAGGGACTCTTCCAGGCGCTTTCTCAAGGGAAAGCTCCTGAAGTCATCGGGGAGGTTGGGGGATTCCAAAATCATTTCCATCTCTTGGTCCAAGACCCCGGCTGCTCCGATGCCCAGGCCGGAGAGGCCCCCCCCCTCCTCCCCGGTCAACTCCTGGCAGAGTTCTCCTACAGCCGAGAGGATTGCCTGGGCCGAGGCGGGTGTGCGGCGCTCCCCCTCCTTAAGGAGTTTCCCGTCCGAGCCGAAAAGGCCCGCCTTTATGCCCGTTCCGCCCAGGTCGATCCCTGCATAGAATTTCTCTTGGTCGCTCATTCCGGGTACCCACCCTATCCGAAGATCTTCTTGAACCAACCTTTGACCCTGCCCTCATAGCCCTTGACCATCAACACCGTGGCACTGGAGTGGCGGGCCACCCGCTCCGGAATAACCCCGAAGAGAATCTTGGCGAAAAACTTCTCCTTGGCCGCACCGATTACCACCAGGTCGTACTCCTTGGCGGCGCGCAGGATTCCCGCAGCCACCGATTCACTCTCTATAAGAACCTTCTCTACTTTGCCCGCCAGGCCTGTGTCCTCCAGGGTCTTATCGATCCAGGCCATGGCCCTCTCCCTTCCCTCGGGCCCTGTCCCCTTGGGTATGACATAGGCTGAAGTCACAGATGCCCCGAAGCGGTCCGCCACAGAAGGCACGAGGCGAGATGCCAGGCGGGCGTGGGGGCCCCCGGCCGTGGGGAGCAGGATTCGCTTATAGTCCACGTTTCGCCCGAACCTTACCACCCCCAGGTCGCAGGGGGCATACCGGGAGACCGTATCCACGGTGACACCGAAGACCCGGCGGGGCTTACGGGCGTAACCCCTCCACTCCATGAGGATGAAGCTTGCTTCCTCCTCTTCGGCGGCGGCCAGAATGCCTTGGCTCGTGCGGTGGGCTATTCTGAGGTCGGTCCTCACTTCCACGTCGTCTTTCCTCCCGTACTCCACCGCGCGGCGCAGCAGGGGCCTCTGATGGTGGGCGATCTTCATCCCTTCGGCGATTGGGAGCTGCCGCGGTATGATGACCATGGAGAGGGCCACTATCTCCCCCCCTTGGGCCTTAGCCAGGGGAATGGCCAGGTCCATGATTGGCTCCACCGTAGCCGGGTCATTGATGGGCACGAGTACCCGGTATTGCTTTCGCAGCGCCGGGGCCTGCCTCGTGGCCTCGACGACAACCGGAGGGGGCTCCTCATGGATTCTCTGAAAGTAGATGAAGTACAGCATGAGGCCGACGGCCATCAAGGCGAGGCTGATGTACCAGGTTATGGGCTGAAAGCGGTACTGATAGAGAGCGAGGCCCGTGCTGGTTACGATTCCCAGGATAGGGGTCAAGGGGTAAAAGGGTATTCTGTACTTTCGGTCGATATCGGGCATCTTCCGACGTAGGACGATGGCCGAAAGATTCACCATGGCAAAGGTGAGGAGGAAGAGGACGCTCGTGGCGCTCCCCACCACCTCGAGGGGGAAGCTGAGGGCGATTGTCAGGAGCAGGATGCCCGTCACCATGATGGCCACATAGGGGGTGCGCATTACCGGGTGAATCCTGGCTAGAGCCGGAGGAAGCCACCGGTCCCTTCCCATGGAGAATGCCACACGGGAGCTGGCCATGACGGTGGCATTGAGGGCCGACATGGTGGAAAGGAGCCCCCCGAACACGATAATGCCCACGCCGAACCAGGGCATGAAGTTCTCGGCGGCCTTCACTATGGCGACTTCCTTCTGGCTTCCCAGAAACTCCCAGGAGGCCATCCCGGCAGGCCTCGTGGCGGCGAGCGACACGAAGAGGACGAGCATGTAAAGGGTCAGGGTTAGCCCGATGGCGATGAAGATAGCGCGGGGGATATTCTTCTCCGGGTCTTTCACCTCCTCGGATACGTTAGCTATCAAGTCGTACCCTTCGAAGGCGATGAAGGTGAGGCCCATGGCTATTGTCACTCCACCAAAGCCTTTTGGGAAAAAGGGGGTGAAGCTCGCGAGCGAGGGACCGGGCTCCGAAAACACCCGATGGAGCCCGTAATATATGAAGACTGCGAGGATGACTATCTTTCCCATGGTGACGACGTTCTCGGTCTTGCCGGTTATGCCCGTGCCGCGGATATTCAGGGAGATGAAGAAGAGACCTACTGCCAAGATGGCCAGCCCCGTGGTGAATCCCACCCCTAGATAGCCATGGAAGAGATCAGTGATGAACGGGAGATATTTTTTGAAGAACTCCCAGAAGTACCCGCCGAAGCCAACGGCATATAGGCTGCAGGCGATAATGCGGGCAAACCAGAGCATCCAGCCCGAGACAAACCCAACTGCTCCGGGAAAGGCCTTTTTCACGAAGGTGTAACCCCCGCCCGCCTCGGGTATGGCTGAGGTGAGCTCTGCGTAGCTGAAGGCAGTGAAAAGGGTTACCAGGCCGTTCAGCGCAAAGGCCAGGATGGAGGCTGGTCCGCTCTCACCCACCGCTACGCCTGTCAGGACGAAAATGCCGGCGCCGATCATTGCCCCCACCCCCAACATGGTGGCCTCGAAGAGGCCGAGGTCCCGGGCAAAGGAAACCTGGCCCTCATCTATTGATCGGCGCTTCTGCATCAGTGTCCCTAAGGGATTGGTTTTTTTATTATATCTTCTCGATCGGACGATTCTGGTTTATACTTAAAGCCGAGTGGTTTCTGGCATTCGGCTTCACGCCTGTTCCGCCCGAAGGGTCAGCCGAAACTTTCCAAAGGAAGGCCCAGTGGAGGAAATCCTCGGATTCGTCTCGGGTCATACTGCCCTTTTCGCTTATCTCACCATCTTCGTGATCCTTTTTATCTCTGGCTTGGGCCTTCCGCTGCCCGAAGAGGGCACCCTTCTCACCGCCGGCTTTTTGGTCTATGCTGGCTACGCGGACCTCTATCTCATGGTAATCATCTCTTTTATCGGGGTCATGGTGGGAGATATTACCGTATATTTTCTGGGAAGAAAGATAGGGGGCGACATCGTCAATGCTCCCGCTTTCGGCTCCTTCCTCACCGCGAAACGCCTGGCTCAAGGGCATCAGTTCTTCCAGAAGTACGGCAACAAGACCATCTTCTTCGCCCGATTCCTCACCGGCTTCCGCACGGCCGTCTATTTGGCGGCTGGCGCTATGGAAATGCCTCTCAAGCGCTTTTTCGCTATGGACTGCATGGCCGCAATCATAAGCGTACCCTTGGTTGTCTTCTTGGGCGACCACTTCGGTTACAAAATCGAAAGGGTGATCCTTTTTTTCCACAAGCTGAACTACCTGATTCTTTTCCTTACCATCGCAGGGGTCACGGTGGCTGTGATCTTCTGGAGACTAGGGACCCGGTGGCGGCGGCTTGAGAGGGGCTCAGGCCAATCTCCGGCGGAAACAGGTGAGGGTGGAGGGGGGAGTTCTCCCCAGGTGTGAGGGTTTTTGGGCGGCGGGTGCATATGACACTCAGGGCTTCGGTCCGAGCTCTAATGGGCCCCCAAGCGGGCAGAGTGCCGGGATTAGTAAGGATGGCTACGGGTCCTGTTAAGCCGCCCTCGGGCACCGCCGCCGATGAGGAAAAGGATTAAATCCATGACGTTTGTGTGGGTAGGCCCGGTTATGACCAGGTCCCCCAACCTTTTAAAAAAATTGTAAGAATCATTTTGAGATAAATATTCCTTGGCGTCAAGGCCAAGATCCAACCCCCTTCTTACCGTCCCGCCGTCTGCCAGGGCTCCGGCGGCCTCTGTGGGCCCGTCTCCTCCATCAGTCGCACCGCTCAGTACAAGAACCCCCTTCACATCCGCCAGAGCCAGGGCCGCAGCCAGGGCCAGCTCCTGGTTACGACCGCCCTTTCCCTGACCCCTGACGGTCACGGTGGTCTCTCCCCCAGCAAGAATGCAGGCCGGGGGATTAAGGGGGCTTCCCCTCTCTCGAACATCCCGGGCCATGGCCGAGAGAACCCGAGCCACCTCCCGGCTTTCCCCCTCCAGGCGGTGGGTCAGCACTAGGGGGCGATAGCCCAGCGCTCTCGCTCTGTGGGCCGCTGCTTTGAGGGCCCCTGTGTTGTTGGCAATGATCAGATTCTTGACCCTTCGGAAAACGGGATGACCGGGCTTGGGGGTCTCCTCCCGCTCCCCCCTTGCCCCCGCCTCAAGATGGCTGAGCACTGAGGGAGGCACTCGCCCCTCAAGCCCATAGCGTGAGAGTATTTCTAGGCACTCAGAAAATGTGCTCTTATCGGGAGCCATAGGGCCAGAGGCTATGACATCAAGCGCGTCTCCCACCACATCAGAGAGGATGAAGGAGAGGAGCGTCGCAGGCGCGGCCAGGCGGGCGAGCCTTCCTCCTTTGACCGAGGAGAGGTGTTTCCTCAGGGCATTCAGCTCATGGATGGTGGCCCCTGAGCCAAGCAGAAGCTCTGTGGTTCTCTGCTTGTCCCCAAGGCTCAAGCCCGGGGCGGGCGCTATGAGAAGGGCAGAACCGCCTCCCGAGATAAGGCAGAGGATAAGGTCCTCCTCATTGGCTTCTTCTAAGAGGGAGATTATCTCGCGGGTGGCTCTGAGGCCCGCCTCATCAGGGACGGGATGGCCGGCAGAGCGGGATTCCACCCGCTCCAGGGGAAGCTCGTGGCCGTATTTGGTGATGATGAGACCCCTTGAAAGCCTCTCGCCAAGGATGGCCTCTGCGGCCCCCGCCATGGCGGCCGAGGCCTTGCCGAACCCGATGAGGAGGACCCTTCGATATTCTTTGAGGGAGTAAGCCCTTCCTCCTGCAAGGAGCCTCTCCCCCTTGAGCTTGAGTTCATTCCTGAGAGCTTCCCCCGAGCTTACGCTCTTGAGGGCCGCCCTGAAGATATCCTGCGCATGGCGGCGCAGGCGCCCTGCGCCCGTTCCGGCCGTCCTAGGGGCTTCTCTCTTCAGCTTTCCTCCCGGCGGCCATCATCTGCCAGGGCAATTGAGATGACATCATCCATCTGGCTCACGAAAATGAATTCCATCCCCTCCCTCAAGGGGGCGGAGATCTCTTCGACATCCTTCCGGTTCCGCTCGGGCAGGATGACCCTCCTTATTCCCGCCCGCCGGGCCGCGAGCACCTTCTCCTTGATGCCTCCGACAGGGAGAACAGCCCCCCTCAGGGTTATCTCACCCGTCATGGCCACCTCGTGGTTAACGGGCTTCCCCGTGAGGAGCGAGGTCAGGGCTGTGAAGATGGTGAGCCCGGCCGAGGGGCCGTCCTTGGGGATGGCCCCTGCGGGCACGTGCACGTGGATGTCGGTGGCTTCGTAAAAGTCCTGGGAGATATTGAATTCCTGGGCCTTGCTCCGTATGTAGCTAAGGGCCGCCATGGCCGACTCCTTCATGACCTCCCCCAGGTAGCCCGTGAGGGAAAGGTTCTTCCCCCCGGGCATTTTGGTGGCCTCAATGAAGATGATGTCTCCTCCTGAGGAGGTCCAGGCCAGGCCCGTGGCCACACCGGGTTTGCTGGTCCTCTCGGCTGTCTCCGAGAAGAACTTGATTGGTCCCAGATAGTCGGCAACATGGGAAGCTTCCACCCGGGTGAGCTCCTGCTTACCCTGGGCAACATCCTTGGCTACCCTGCGGCAGATGGCGGCAATCTCCCGCTCGAGGTTCCTGAGACCGGCCTCCCGCGTATAGTTGCGGATTATCTCCCTCAGGGCCTCATCGGTGATGGCGAGGTGCTTCTCTGTTATGCCGTTCTCGGAGAGCTGGCGGGGTATGAGGAAGCGCTGGGCAATCAGCATCTTCTCCTCATCGGTGTATCCTGGAAGCTCCAGCACCTCCATCCTGTCCTTGAGGGCCGGGGGTATGGGGTCCAGGAGGTTTGCCGTGGTGATGAACATCACCTGGGAGAGGTCAAAGGGCACATCCAGGTAGTGGTCGGAGAAGGAGAAGTTCTGCTCGGGGTCCAGCACTTCAAGAAGCGCCGCCGAGGGGTCACCCCGGAAATCGGCCCCCAGTTTATCCACCTCATCCAGCATGAAGACGGGGTTATTGGAGCCTGCCTTGCGCATGCTCTGGATGATGCGCCCCGGAAGGGCTCCGACGTAAGTTCTCCTGTGGCCTCGGATCTCCGCCTCATCCCTGACCCCTCCCAAGGAGATGCGTACGAACTTACGGCTGAGGGCACGGGCTATGGATTTCCCCAGAGAGGTCTTCCCCACGCCCGGCGGCCCCACGAAGCAGAGGATGGGCCCCCTCATCTCCTTCTTCAGCTTTCTCACGGCCAAGTACTCCACTATACGCTTCTTGACCTTCTCGAGGTCATAGTGGTCTTCATCCAGGATCTTCTCAGCCCCGGGGATGTTCAGGTTGTCCTCGGTGGAGTGGGACCAGGGGAGCTCCACGAGCCAGTCGAGATAAGTTCTCGAGACTGTGTATTCTGCCGCCTGGGGAGGGATGCGGCCAAGCCGGTCCAGCTCCCTTTCGGCCTCCTTTTCCACGGCCTCGGGCATGCCCGCCTTTTCTATCTTCTGTCTCAGCTCCTCGATCTCCAACGTACGCTCATCTTTCTCGCCCAGTTCCTTCTGTATGGCCTTGAGCTGCTCGCGCAGGTAGTACTCCCGCTGGCTCTTGTCCATCTCCTCCTTCATTTGGGATTGGATCTTCTTCTGTAGCTCCAGGAGGTGGAGTTCACTGTTGAGGAGCTTGGTCACCTTCTCCAGGCGCTCCTTTGCGCCCAGGGTCTCAAGGAGCTGCTGCTTATCCTCGGTGGAGATGTTAATGTAGGAGCTCACGAGGTCTGCTAGGTTTCCCGGCTCCTCGATATTTATGGCCAGGATTCCCAGCTCCGAGGGCATGTGGGGGGACTCCTCAACCAGCTTTTGGAAGAGCTCCTGCACATTTTGTTTGAGAGCGTCCACTTCCAGCCCCTCCCCGCTCACCTCCTTGAGGGGCTCTACCCGGGCCTTATGGTAAGGCTCAACCGCCAGGGGCTCTGAGATGCGAAAGCGGCCGATCCCCTGGGTAACCAGGCGCAGCGATCCATCCGGCATCTTGAACATCTTCAGTATGGAAGCAGCCGTGCCCACGGGGAAAATATCCTCCCAGCCCGGGTCCTCCATCTCGGGATCTTTCTGGGTAACGAGGCCGATGACCTTCTCGCCCAGGAGGGCGTCATCGATGAGCTTTACGCTCCTCGGCCGCGCAACGATGAGGGGCATAACTATCTTGGGGAAGAGCACGCTCCCCCTGAGGGGCAGAATGGGAAGGATGCGGGGAAAGCTGCGCTCCTCGGGGCCCTCTTCTGCCTCCAACCCTTCGGGTAAGAACTCGGCCTCCGCGGCCTCATTCAAGGGAGCACTCGTAGCCATCTTCTCTTTGGTCTCCCTATTTCTTAAGGATGATCACGCCCTCTTGGGTTCTTTGGAAAGGGTTATGGTCAGCAAGCCATTCTCATGTTTAGCTTCCGTCTTTTCGCTGCTCACAGCCGCGGGAAGACGGATGGCGCGCTCAAAGGGGCCAAAATCTATCTCCATCTGGTGCAGACAGGTTTTGGTGGTGTCGGGCTTCTCACGCCTCGTGCCGGAGATCCAGAGGAGGCCCTCATCGAGGGTTATGCTGATCTCCTCCTTTTCCACTCCCGCCAACTCCACCATAACCACTACCTCTTCCCGGGTCTCGTAAATATCTACTGCGGGCTGCCAGGCTCTGTCCCTGGAGCCCCGGACGGGACCGGTGTGCTCGAAGAGGTCGCCCATGATGCGCTCCATCTGGGCCCTCATCCGTTCGATGCTGTGTCTCAGGTCTTCCTTGGCCATCGCTGGATGCTCCCCTCGAGGGAGGATCTCTTAGGACCCACCATAGCTCATCTTCTCTTATGAATCGAAAAAATTATAAGAAATTCAAACTATTTCGTCAATCCAGAGTGAGATTTTTGTGGCTTGACACCCAAGCTGAGCATAAGCTAGCTTGGAGAGAAGGGTCATCATTCAGCCCTGGAGAAGGACTGTGGGTCAGGTCGGAATCATCGTAAACCCGGAGGCGGGAAAAGACATAAGGCGGCTTGTTGCCATGGGGATATCCTCCTCTCACTCGGAGAAGGTGAATATCCTTAGGCGGCTCCTCACGGGGCTCGATGCTGTGGGGGTGGACGCGGTGCTTCTCATGCCCGAGGCTGTGGGCCTTGGCCCGGCGGCCCTGGGTGGGCTGGGAGAGAGGGTGAGGGAAAGGGTCCAATTCCTTCCTCTGACAACTACTGCAACGGCTGAGGACTCCACCCAGGCGGCTCGCATGATGCGGGAGTGGGGGGCCCGCTGCATCGTCACCGTGGGCGGTGATGGGACCTGCCGGGCTGTGGCCAAGGGCGCTGGGGCCGTCCCCCTCCTTCCTATCTCAACGGGCACGAATAATGTCTTCCCCCGTTTCATCGAGGGCACGGTGGCGGGTATGGCTGCGGGCCTTTTTGCCCTGAAGGGGGAGCTCAGCCCCTTCAAGCGAAGGGCCAAGCGCTTGGAGGTGCTTAAGGGAGACAGGGTTCTTGATATAGCTCTCATAGATGCCGCCTTCTATGACGCAGCTTTCCAGGGCTCCAGGGCCATTTGGGATCTTGAGCGGGTGAGGGGGCTCGTTCTCACCCAGGGGCTTCCTTTCTGCATCGGGCTCTCGGCCATCGGGGGCTTCCTCGAGCCCGTAGGGCCCTGGGAGGAAAGGGGGCTCTACCTCCGTTTTGCCCCGGATGGAGCCGGCCTTCCCGTGGTGGCACCCATAGGGCCGGGCCTTCTGGCCAAGGCCTCGGTGGAAGAGGTTCAAGCTCTTCCCCTGGGGGCGTCTCTAGCGGTTGAGCCCACGCCATGCATGCTGGCCCTTGACGGAGAGCGGGAGATCTACGTGGGTGGAGGAGAGCAGCTAAGGCTGCGCCTCAGCGGTGAGGGGCCGTGGGTTCTGGATTTTGAAGGCATCCTCAAGGAGTCGGCCGAGAGAGGTCTCTTCCGGCCGGGCGATTGACAAAACAGGAGATGAACATTATATTCTTTTTTGATTCCTAGAAATGTAACCTCCTCAAGAGAGGGAGAGATGAAGAGGAGTTATAGCCTCATCACTTACGGATGCCAGATGAATAAGCACGACTCGGAGTGCATAGCCGGCATCCTTGAAGGGGAAGGGTACAGACCGACCGAGCGGCTAGCATCGGCCGACCTCATCTTGGTTAACACCTGCAGCATTCGCGAGAAGGCCGAGCAGAAGGTCTACAGCGAACTCGGCCGCCTCAAGGCGCTCAAGATTATGAACCCGGGGCTCGTGCTGGGTGTTTGCGGCTGCATCGCGCAAAGACATGGGGAGCGGCTTCTGGAGAAGGCACCAGGGGTGGACCTCGTCTTCGGCACCCAGAACATCTCCCGCCTTCCTGTCCTCTTAAGAAGGCTAGAGGCGGGAGAGAGCGCCCTGGCCGACATCGAGCCCGAGAAGGAAGAGGAGAGCTTGAGCCGCGGAGCTCGTCGGGAAGGAAGGATCAGGGCCTGGGTGAGCATCGCTAGGGGATGTGATAATTATTGTAGCTACTGTGTTGTGCCCTACGCTCGGGGACCCGAGAGGAGCAGGCCCAGCCAGGAGGTGCTGAGAGAGGTGAGGGAGCTTGCCCGGGAGGGCTTCAAGGAGGTGACCCTTCTTGGGCAGAACGTCAACTCTTATGGAAAGGGCCTTGAGCGAGAGGTCACGTTTCCCGAGCTCCTGCGAGCCGTAGATAAGGTGGAGGGGATAGAGAGGGTACGCTTCATCACCTCTCATCCTAAAGACCTGAGCTCAGAGCTCGTGGAGGCCGTGGCCGAGCTCGCCAAGGTGTGCGAGCACCTGCACCTTCCCGTTCAGTCGGGCTCTGACCGGACCCTCAGGGCCATGAGGAGGGGTTATACGGTCGAAGAGTACCTGCAAAAGGTGGAAAGTCTCAGAACCCTTATTCCCGAGGTGGGCCTGACGGCTGATATAATTGTGGGCTTCCCGGGTGAGGGGGAAGAAGACCACAGGGCAACTCGGGAGCTTCTCTCTCGGGTCCGCTATGACAACATCTTTCTCTTTAAGTACTCACCGCGCCCGGGCACGGCGGCGGCGCGTCTTCCCCACAGGGTGTCCCCTGAGGTGGCCGCCAGGAGGTTCTCTGAGCTCCTCGAGCTCCAGAAGGCCATAACCCTGGAGAAGAACCGTTCTCTGGAGGGAAGAATTGAGGAGGTTCTCGTAGAGGGGGAGAGCAAGACCCGTCCCGACCGCCTCACCGGCCGGGCCCGCTCTAACCGCATCGTAAACTTCTCGGGGCCGGTTGGCCTCGTGGGAGAACTTTTGAGCTGTCGCATCACAAGGGGGGGGCTCTACAGCCTGGAAGGGGAACCCTTGAACTGAAACTCTAGGAGGTTTTCAGTCATGATTGAGATGAAGGTCAGAGGGCTTACTCTGGACCCGCTCACCAACATGCCCATCGTCATACTCAAGGATCTCGATGGGAAGAAGGCTCTTCCCATCTGGGTGGGCATCTTCGAGGCCAATGCCATTGCGCTCGAGATGGAGCAGGTCACAACGCCCAGGCCCATGACCCACGACCTGATCAAGAACATCCTCACGGGAATCGATGCCAAGGTCAACCGTGTGGTCGTAAATGACCTGAAGGACAACACCTTCTACGCGATCATCTCCCTCACCCTTGACGCCTCGGAGATCATCATCGACTCCAGACCCTCCGATGCCATCGCCCTGGCCCTCAGGGTCAACGCTCCCATCTTTGTGGCCGAGAAGGTGATGGAGGAGGCCAAGAGCATCGATTTCTCCGAGCAGACCGAGGAGCAGGCGGCCGATGAGAGCGAGCAGTGGAAGAGGTGGCTGGAGAGCATAAAGCCTGAGGATTTTGGAAAGTATGAGATGTGAAGGCCCCGGCCTCCTGTCATCCAGCCTTCTCTGAAGAGGTTTCCCTTCCGGCAGCCGCCCTTTTTCTTTCCCCCTGCTGTGGCCCGAGGTCGCAGCAGCGTTCTTAATGTTTGCTCAATAAGATAGATCGCAAATAGAATAGCTGTTTCCCCGAGGTTTTGATTCAAGGGAGCGGAGCTTTATGGCAGTGCCCCTTTACCTTTATCTCATCCGTCACGGGGAGACGGACTGGAACGCGCAGGGCCGCGTCCAGGGAGCAACGGACATCGAACTGAACCGACGCGGCCGGCTTCAGGCTCGGGCCATATCCCGCATGCTCAGAGCCGAGCCCTTGCAGGCTCTCTACGCCAGCCCACTCAAGAGGGCTCTGGGGACGGCCGAGCTCATTGCCAGGCCCCACGGCCTCCCCGTGATAAAGCTTTCAGGGCTCAGCGAGCTTGACCAGGGGGAACTGGAGGGCCTGACCTTCGAGGAGCTGGATAACCGCTACGGGCCCTTCATGGAGGCTTGGCGGGAGCGGCCGGGGAAGGTGAGGCTACCGGGCGGGGAAACCATGGCGGAGCTACAGGAGAGGGCCTGGGAGGCCTTGGAGAGAATAAGGGAGGAGAATCCTGAAGGCAAGGTGGTGGCTGTGAGCCACAATCTTGCCATCCGCTCCCTCATCTGTCGCATCGTGGACCTTTCTCTGGAGAATATGGGTCGTCTCCGTCAGTCGTCGGGAGCTTTGAACGTTCTCGAGCACGTGGAGCGGGGCTGGGCCCTCCGGTCCATGAATAATACCTTTCACCTCATGGGCCTGGACGGAGCCGCCCCCCTTGGTTCCCCCGGAAAGGAAAGGCGCTAGGAAGGGAAGTTCCGGGAGGGGGGAGAAGTCGGTGGAAGGAGGGGAGCTCAAGGCAGCAAAGCTCCTCCGGGTAGCCCGGTGAAACCGGTATTTGAGCTCTTGAGCCTCAAGGGAAGGGTGGCCCTCATCACGGGTGCTGGCTCTGGGCTCGGGAGGGCTTTCAGCTTTGCTCTGGCGGGGGCCGGAGCCGATTGCGCCCTCTTGGGGAGGCGGAGGGAGCCCCTCCTTGAGACGGCAAATGAGGTCGAGACCCTGGGACAAAGGGCCTTCCCCCTGACGGCTGACGTACGGGACTCCCGGCGGGTGGAGGATGCCGTGGGGAGAACCCTCGATACCTTCGGCCATATCGACATCCTCATGAACAATGCCGGCGTTACCGTAAGGAAGCCCGTTGTGGAGATGGAGGATGAAGAGTGGGAGCGGGTTATTGACACCAACCTCACGGGCTATTTTCGGGTGGCGCGGTCTGTGGGACGCGTCATGATAAAGCAGAGGTCGGGTTCAATCATCAATGTTGCCTCTGTCAGGGCCAGGGCGGCCGCGCCCGGCCAGTCCGCCTACGCCTCGACGCGGGGGGCCATAATCCCCTTCACAAAAGCCCTGGCACTCGAGATGGTCCCCTTTGGCGTGAGGGTTAACGCCATAGCCCCCGGCTATTTTGAGACGCAGTTGACTGCCTTTATCAAGAAGGATTATCCCCAGGCCTATGAAAGGCTCCTTGAGCGAATTCCCGCAGGCCGGTGGGGAAAGCCCGAGGAGCTGGCGGGAGCCGCCATCTTCCTCGCCTCTGAGGCCTCCAGCTACATAACAGGGCAGACCATCTACGTGGATGGGGGAGAGCTCGCCCAGTAGGCGCCATGAGCCTTAAGGTCTTCAGCCTCGAAGGCAGGGTCGCCTTCCTCACAGGAGCCTCCGGCACCCTGGGAAGGGCTGTCGCCCTGGCACTTGCCTCCGCCGGGGCCGATATTATAGCCTCGGGAAGACGGGAGGAGGCCCTCCTGGAGACGGCTGAAGGGGTGAGAGCACTTGGAAGGAGGGCCCTTCCGGTCCGGGCCGATATCAGGGTTCCTGAAGAGATTGAGGAGGCCGTGGAGGAAGCTTTCAGGGCCTTCGGCCGGATTGACATTCTCTTCAATGCCGCTGGATCTTTTCTCATGAAGCCTCTGCTGGAGATGAGCCCTGGGGAGTGGGAGGGGCTCATTGAGGTGAACCTCACCGACTGCTTCCGGGTAGCCCGCACCGTCGGGAGGGCAATCATCGAGGGAGGCCGGGGAGGCTCTGTGATAAATCTCTCCTCCGTCTGGGCCATAGCCTCGGCAAAGGGGGTTTCCGCCTATTCGGCGAGCCGGGGGGCGGTGACAGCCCTGACCAAGACCCTGGCCCTGGAGTGGCTTCCCTTTGGCGTGAGGGTGAATGCCATAGCGCCCGGCTTCTTAAATACCCCGCTCATGGCCCCCTTGAAGGGGGATGCTCGGGCCTATGAGGCCACGCTCAAGCGAATCCCGATGGGGAGATGGGGGGAGCCCTGGGAACTGGGCGGTGCCGCCGTGCTTTTGGCCTCTGAGGCCTCGAGTTTCATGACGGGGCAGACCCTCTATCTGGATGGCGGATGGCTTGCCCAATAGCTCAGGAATCTGAACTCTTTTTCAGGGTAGGGAAGGGCTGGGGAAGAAAAAAGGAGGGGCTTTAGAGCTTTAGAGAGCCGGCTGGCTCACTCGTAAGGCTCCTGGTTTTCCTCTTCTGAGACCTTGCGGTAGTAGGCGTGAAACTCTTCGATCAGGCGGTCCACATCGTTCTTGGGACGGCGGACTCGCCTCACACGGGTGCGGTAGATCACATAGAAGGCCATGAAGCCCAGCATGAAACCCAAAGCCATCCCGTCGAAGAAGACCTGGTAGGCGCCCATGAGAAAAACCCTCCCGGTCCAGAGGCGCTCTTTCGCTTTCAAAAATTTAAACTACATCCTTTCGGCGACCTTGTCAAAGACTTTTTCCGGCACCCCCTCTTTTGCCCGAGCGGGGGGTTCCCCCGAGCGTTATAATGAGTGAAAAGCCACCTAATTCGCCCTAATATCATTCATGAGAGGCACTCGCAAATACTCCCTCAAGCCGCCCCGGCGTCCCCCCTCCTACCGGGTGGATTACCGCTCCGAGCTCAACGAGCAGCAGTACGAGGTGGTCATGGCGCCGGGAGGTCCCATGCTCGTCATCGCCGGTGCCGGCTCGGGAAAGACCCGCACCGTAACCTACCGCCTCGCCCGCCTGATAGAGGGGGGTGAGGAGCCCGGCTCCATCCTCCTGCTCACCTTCACCAACAAGGCGGCCCGTGAGATGCTCCACAGGGCGGCCCTGCTGATCAAGGGGGATGTGCGCATGGTCTGGGGGGGCACCTTCCACCATGTGGGAAACCTCGTGCTTCGCCGCCACGCCAGAGCCCTCGGCTTCGAGCCAAACTTCACCATCCTCGACCGGGAGGACTCGGCGGACCTCCTGGGTGCCTCAACCGCCGACTGCAAGATAGACCCCAAGGAGAAGCGCTTTCCCAAGGGAGGGGTTCTCTCCGACATCCTGAGTTTCTCGGCCGATACCGAGACCCCCCTCGAGGAGACGGTCGCCCGCCGGTACCCCTATTTCATCGAACTCACGGGCGATATCCTCCGGGTGACGGAGCGCTACCGGGAGCGCAAGCGAGAGCTCAACCTGCTTGACTTCTCTGACCTCCTCCTTCTCTGGAGGGAGCTCTTGAGGGAAAACCCCGAGGTTCTCGCCTGCTACCAGAGGCTCTTCCGGCACATACTGGTCGATGAATATCAGGACACAAACCGCCTCCAGGCCGAGATAATCGACCTGCTCGCCTCCCGCCAGCGGAACGTCATGGTGGTGGGCGATGACGCGCAGAGCATATATTCCTTCCGGGGGGCTAATTTCGGCAACATCATAGACTTTCCCAAGCGCTACCCCGATGTTAAGACCTATCGCCTGGAGACGAACTACAGGAGCACCCCCCGGATTCTCTCCCTCGCCAACGAGTCCATAGCGAAAAACCACCGCCAGTTCCCTAAGAAACTCAGGGCCGTCCGTGACGGCGGGCCCATGCCCGCGCTCGTGCCCGCAAAGGATGTCCTCCAGCAGGCGGAGTTCATAGCCCAGAGGGTTCTGGAGCTGAGGGATGAGGGGGTTCCCCTGAACGAAATTGCGGTCCTCTACCGTGCGCACTACCACAGCATGGAACTCCAGATGGAGCTCACCCGGCGGGGTATCCCCTTCGAGGTGAGGTCGGGCCTCAGGTTCTTCGAGCAGCGCCACATAAAGGATGTCACGAGCTTCCTTCGCCTCGCGGTAAACCCCCTGGATGAGCTCGCCTGGAAGAGAACCCTGAAGCTCCTCCCCAGGGTCGGCACAAAGACGGCTGAAAAGGTCTGGGCCCTCGTTGCCGCCTCAACTGTGCCCCTTAAGGCCGCCTCGGGGGAAGAGGCGAGGCGCCTCATTCCGGCGGCGACCCGGGAGGGGTGGGAGGAATTCCTGCGCCTCCTGAAAGACCTCTCAGAGCCCTCCCTCTGGGGGCAGCCCTCGGAGATGATTGCGATGGTGCTCGAGGGGCTCTACGAGAGCCATCTGAAGAGAATCTTCACCGATGCAACCGCGAGGCTTGAGGATATACGCCAGCTCGCCGCGTTTGCCCTTCAGTACGCCTCGGTGGAGAGTTTCTTGAGTGAGCTCGCCCTCCTGGGGAGAGTGGTCTCTGAGGACATCCGCTACGCGGAAGAGCCCGACGAGAAGGTCATCCTGAGCACCGTCCATCAGGCAAAGGGGCTTGAGTGGCGGGCGCTTTTCATCATCTGGCTCGCCGAGGGGCGCTTCCCCTCGGCCAGGGCGCTCAGGGATGAGGAGGGGGAAGAGGAGGAGAGGAGGCTCTTCTACGTAGCCGCCACCCGCGCAAAGGATGAGCTCTACCTCTGCTATCCCATGCTCGAGCAGGATTCCTACCGCATGGGCATCTTCGCCAGACCCTCCCGCTTCCTTGAAGAGCTCCCCCACGATACCTATGAGAGCTGGAGCCTTGAGGAAGGAAGAGAAGGGGAGGATCAGGAAATCATTTATCTCGATGAAGAGGAGGACTTCTGAAGGTGGATGAGGCCTCTATGCGCCCCCTCGGCTTTCATCCTACCTCCGGTTGTCTGCATGATGGAAGAATATTTTTCACATCCATAAAGGCAGGAACAGAAAATGAAACGGATCGCTCTGTACTGCGTTCTGATTGTTATCCTAGCCGCATCGTGCGGAACCTCACCTTATAGCCCCTACAAGATTTCCAGATCGTATGACGAGTTCGCGAAGGACTGGTCAACTAGCCTAGTATTGGAACTGGAGGGGCCGAGGAGGGAAGGCTGCCCCTTCGTGCTCCACATCTTCACGGTGGAGACGGAGGATCTGGTCGCGTATTCGCTGATGGTGCAGCGGATGGGATACACCGAGTGGATGTTCATCAGGAGCATCGAGATCCTAGCAGACGGGGAGAAAGTCGATCCCGGGGTCTTTCTGAAAAGGGACTTCTCATATGACCCTGGGTATAGGGAGTACATCCAATATGTATTCCCCAGGAAATCACTGCGGGCAATGGCGGGTGCACGCGTCGTGAAGATCAGGGTGAATGGGGAGTGGAGCGACGTGTTCGCGCTGACCGAGGGGAACATCGAAGGGGTGACAAGGTTCTGGTCGGCAACCGGAGGAATGTAGGCGCTTCCCCGTTTTGCGAAAGGGAGGAAAAGTCCAGCCTCAGATTCCCGTAATTGGCATGGCCGCCTTGCACATCGCAGCTCCCCTCATCTACTGCCCCTCCGATCTTACTAGCACCTCTCAGAGGGCAGAAAACACCGAAATATATACGAGTAGTGCTGTTTTTCCTAAGCCGTTATATTTCAATAGGTTTAACCAAAAAGGGGTACTACCATTTTTCTACTATTCGCGCGAGCTAGCGCCAGAGCGTGAGACCCCTCATCAAGGGGAGGGGCGTAATAACCCGGGGGGTACGTGGGCAGCTCATGGGGCACATAAAGATATGAATCCCTTTCCCCACGAACCATGAGAACCAAAAACGGCCTCCTCTATATTGGTCTGACATGGAGAAAGCAAAAAAAGCCCGACGAAACGTCGGGCTTAGAGGAGGCAGGTCATACTTGAGGGGCTGCCCACCGTCCTAGGATGTCTCCCCAAATCACAATATAGTTAAAAACATATCCCAAATGCTCCTATAAAGCAAAAATATATGACTGTGCAACCGCCACGGGCCAGCGACGGCACCCTCTCGCTAGGACAGTGCTTTAAAACCACGCTCCCAGCTTTGCGCCGAAGATTATCACCCCCTCTCCGCCCGGTCGAAGGCCAGCTGGCCCCTCAATTAGCTGGCTCCAGCCCCGGACTCGAAACCTTAAATAAAGTTCCATACTCTAGAGTTTAGCACAAGTATCTGATAACCAGCCCTTATCTTTTCAGTTAGGCCCTCGAGCCAAAAGCGGGCAGGGTAGAGAGGCATCAAAAGGGGCCCTGAATCCTTATCTTAGCGCCCTATGATCGAAGAACGGCCCCAGGTAAAAGATGGGCGACTCATGGCGCTTTCCAGCTAATCTTCTCGTCATTATCATAGAGTGCGAGGAATCCCCCGACGCCCTCTATCTGGCCCAGCATGGAGGTGGTCCGCCCTCTCTGGTCAGCGAGCTGGAGGCCCGGCCCGGCGTCTTCTAACATGCCGAGCCCGACGCGGCTCTTCTTGTGCTGATCCAAAAACGCCAATGCCGTCTTGCTGCCGTCAGCTGATAACATAGCTCCGCTTGCAGCGTTTCGGTCAACTAGAAGCAAGCCCGTTTTGTTGGGGCTCGTCTCCACCACGAATCGGGGCACCATGTTTTGGTCGGCCATCGCGAAGTGGGTCTTATCACCGCTTACACCTAGCAGGACTCGCGGCTTTCCTTTTGCATCCTCCACAATGAACGTCTCAGCTTTGATAACCTTAGCCACTTTGTCCGATTTAGCCTGAGCCATCAGTACCACAGCAGCGAGCACGGCCAGCACCGAGGCCCCCACCCGCTTCAACCGGCGGTTCTCCCGCTCCACGCGCTCAAGGCGACGCGACAGCACTTCCATCGTCGGCTCGCTCATGGCTCCATCCTCCTCTATGCCCGCCCGCAGGGGTGGGCAAGGGTAACGCTCCGGGAAACCTTGCGATAATGATAATCGAAGTTCGGCTTTTTTGGGGCTTTTTCTGGCCCTTAGAGCATTGGGGGGTTAACCATAGCCCCCTCAGGGCTCTAATCGTCCAATGAAACCTCAACATCCCTGCCGTTGAGCTTGAAGGTGCTGCTTAACTCAACGGGCGCGTTGAGCGTGTTCTCGGTGAAGCATCCCCGCTTGGCGTTTCGGATGAGAAGGAGGAGTTTTTCCTCGGGCTCATCCGATTCGAGCTCGAAACGGGTCCTCACCCCGGCGCAGCCGCTCTTGACGGTATTGCGAAGGACGGAGCCGCCCAGGAAGAAGTCCATCTCCACGTGCACCCTCGCGGCCCTTAGGCTAAGCTTCATCATGGAAGCGTACCGCTTCACCTGGGTCAGAAGTCAGAACCCGGCCGCGCTCGCAAGATAGGCAAGGGGCGGGGGATAGTTATCGTCTCCCCCTATTGCGGGCGGCTCATCGGAGTACCAGGTGAACTTCCCCCCGCGGGCCTCGTGCAGCATCTTCTCCTTATTCTCGCAGTCAACCGTTACGGTGAATTTCCTCCCTTCCTTGGGTAGCTCCTCACCGAAGGTCTTGTGGGGAATGTCCATGGTCATTCGGTAGTCCTCCTCTTGAAGTCGCGAAAAGCCGGGTAGCGCACGGCTGCGCCTTGCCTCCTGCGTAAAATATTTTCCTTATCTGATTTTCAACAGGGTTTCGCAGGTCATGGCGCGGCCATGACCTAACCGGCTAAAGAAGGCGGTCTCTCAACTCGTCTCCCCCTCCCTCAGCCGGAACCTCTGTATCTTGCCGGTGGCGGTCTTGGGGAGGTCGGGGACGAACTCTATCCAGCGGGGGAATTTATAGGGGGCGATCTTTTCCTTGACGAATGACTTTAACTCTTCGGCGAGCACGTCGCTCGGCTCAAATCCGGCCTTGAGCACGACGAAGGCCTTGGGCTTAATCAGATTTTCCTTATCGGGCGCTCCCACCACCGCGGCCTCGAGCACCGCTGGATGAGCCACTAGCGTCATCTCCACCTCCGCGGGCGAGACCCATATGCCTCCCACCTTGAGCATGTCATCGCCCCGGCCGCAGCAAAACAGGTAGCCCTCTTCATCCCGGTAGTACTTGTCGCCCGTGAACATCCACTCGCCCAGCATTGTCTGCTTTGTGGCCTCGTGGCGGTTCCAGTAATAGGGTGAGAGGCTCTCACCCTTTACCAGGACGTTTCCCACCTCGCCGGGGGGGAGGTCTTCGCCTTTCTCGTCCACTATCCTGATTTCATAGCCGGGCACGGGCTTTCCCGTGCTGCCGGGCTTTATATCGCCGGGGCGGTTGCTGATGAAGATGTGGAGTATCTCGGTCGTGCCGATCCCATCCAGGATCTCCACCCCGAACCTCTCCCGCCAGCGGGAGAGGAGCTCGGGGGGCAGGACCTCCCCGGCTGAGATACAGAGCCTGAGAGAGCTCGTGTCGAAGCGCTTCTCGGCATCCGGCACCTGGAGCATGGCGGCATAGAAGGTGGGGACGGCGTAGAAGAGGGTGGGCCTGAAGGTCTCGATTATGCGGAAGGAATCTTCGGGGTCGGGCCTTCCGGGGTTGAGGACGGCCGCGCCGCCGACGTAGAAGGGGAAGTAGAGACTGTTTCCCAGGCCGTAGGCGAAAAAGAGCTTGGCGATGGAATAGGCGGTATCATTCTCGTTTATCCCGAGGACCCCCTTGGCATAGGTCTCACAGCAGTAGACCATATCGTGATGCAGGTGTACGGCCCCCTTGGGCATGCCCGTGCTGCCCGAGCTATAGAGCCAGAAGGCGGGCTCATCCCTGTGGCTCGGGAAGGCGGAGAGCTCTTGAGACTCCCCCTCGATGAGCTCCCAAAAGGAGAACTCCTCCCCCTGCGCCTCGCCCACGGTGATGAGGTGCTCGAGATGGGGGAGGTTATCTTTTATTTCCTCTATACCCGGCATGAGGGTGGAATTGGCGATGACGGCCCTGGCCCGGGAATCCTCGAGGATCTGGAAGAGCTCATGCGGCCTGAGCAGCGTATTGGTGGGGATGGGGATCGCGCCCATCTTTATGGCCCCGAAAAAGCACATGGCAAACTCGACCCCGTCAAGGAGAAGTAGAACCACTCTCTCCTCCGGCCCCATCCCCAGGGATTTCAAGGCGTTTCCCGTCTTGTTGACGCCGGAGAGCACCTCGCCATAGGCCCAGTCCCGCTCCCGGGTGCGGAACGCCACCTTCTCCCCCCTGCCTTCCTGGATGTTCCGGTCCACCATGACTTCCGCCGCGTTGAAGCTCTCGGGAAGGTCCAGATTCATCTCTTATATGCTCCCTTACAAGAGGTTTTAAGACTCCTTCAGCCCGGATGTTCGAAAAAAAGTTTAGCAAAAACCTCCCCCGCTGACAATAGGGCCAGTGGGTGGTGGAGGCGGGGTCTTTCCTGGTTTCAGCTTGACAGGAAAGAGATGCACTACTTAGAATCGCTTGAACGTTTATTCGGATAAGGGGGGAACTCCTTCGCCTGATTTTTTGCTCAAGGGTGCTAGGCTGATTTCTGGCTTCGAGGAAGAAAAAGAGATGGAGGAGCCTTCCTTCTCCATCGTGGGCCGTCGAATCCCCTCGAAGGACGCCCGTGCAAAGGCGGCCGGAGCCCTTCCCTTTGCCGGAGACCTCTCCCTTCCGGGCCTTCTTCACGCAAAGGTCCTGAGAAGCCCCCATCCCCACGCCATAATAAAAAGGATAAAGAGCGAGGCGGCCCGCAGGAAGCCCTGGGTCAAGGCCGTGATTACGGCGGATGAGGTTCCGGGAATTAACCGCTACGGCCTGATTCTTCCAGACCAGAGGGTCCTGGCCGAGGGAAAGGTGCGCTTCGCAGGGGAGGCGGTGGCTCTGGTGGCTGCCGAGAGCGAGGAGGAGGCGGAGGATGCCCTCTCTCTCATCGGGGTGGATTACAAGCCTCTTCCCGGCGTCTTCAGCCCGGAAGAGGCCCTGAAGCCCGATGCCCCCCTCGTCCATGAAGAGGGGAACCTTCTTCTCCATACCAAGCTGGAAATAGGCGATGTTGAGCAGGGCTTCCGGAGAGCGGCCGCCACGGTCGAGCGCACCTACCGCATGGTTCCTGTGGACCACGGCTACCTTGAGACTGAATCCGGTCTCGGCGCACCCGAGCCCTCGGGGCACATCACAATATGGTCCTCAACGCAATATCCATTTCGGGACCGCCGCCAGATAGCTCCGGTCCTGGGCATGGAGGCGAGCCGCATCCGGGTCGTGCAGGCCGCCACAGGAGGGGCCTTCGGCGGAAAGGATGACATAACGGTCGAGATCTTCTTGGGCCTCTTGGTGCAGAGGACGGGACGCCCCGTGAGGATGGTCTTCAGAAGGGAGGAGTCCCTCAGCTCTCAGACCAAAAGACATGCCATGAAGGTCCGCTGCCGCTTCGGCGCCGAGGGCTCAGGGCGGCTGACTGCGGCGGATATCCTGATTTATTCTGATACCGGCGCCTACGCTTCCCTGGGGCCCTTCGTCACGAAGAAGGCCACGCTCCATGGCCTGGGCCCTTACAGCTGCCCGAATTTCAGGGGAGAGTCCTTCTGCGTATACACAAATAATGTGCCGGCGGGCCCCATGCGGGGCTTCGGGGTAGTGCAGGCGGCCTTTTGCCATGAGAGCCAGATGGACCTTCTGGCCCGGGCGCTCGGTCTCTCGCCCCTTGAGATTCGGCTTATGAACGCCCTGAGGCCCGGCGACGTTACGACAACGGGCCAGGTGCTCCGCGAGAGCGTGGGCGTGGCGAAGACCCTCGAAGCGCTTGGGGAGAGGATGGAAGAGGAAGGGTTGGACTTTGGTCGAGAGGGGGAAAGATAGCTCCCGGCTCTGA
This sequence comes from uncultured bacterium, assembly GCA_964575845.1. GTDB lineage: Bacteria > UBA8248 > UBA8248 > UBA8248 > CAZNSX01 > CAZNSX01. Next base: position 651,786 of record CAZNSX010000002.1, read on the forward strand.
GACCCTTGACCGTTATGAGCCCTCCGGCTTTTGCTCCTTGAGAGCCCTGAGTATTTTCTCCGCCGTGGCGGGAAGGTCATAGATGCGGATGCCGACGGCGTCCTCTATGGCGTTTATGATGGCGGGCGCGCTCGGGATGGCGGCCGCCTCGCCCACCCCCTTTGCTCCATAGGGTCCCTGAGGCTCTTGCTCCTCGACGATTATGGTCTCGACCTCGGGCGTGTCCAGGGAGGTGGGAAGGAGGTAGCTCTCCAGCGAGGGGGTGAGTGGCGTTCCATCCGCCGCCAAGAATTCTTCGATTAGGGCGTAGCCTGTGCCCAGGGCCACGGCCCCATCCACCTGGCCTTCCACGTTCATGGGATTTATGGCTCTTCCCACATCATGAGCCGCCCAGAACCTGAGCACCTTCACCTCCCCCGTCCCGGTATCCACCTCAACTTCCGCCATCTGGCTGGCGAAGAGGTAGCTGACGTAGGAATCCCCCTGAGGGCTCTCCGGGTCTAAGTCCTTCGTGACCACCCTGTGAAAGCCCTTTCCGAAGGGGAGCCTTCCTTCCCGATGGAGGCGGGAGGCTGCCTCCTTGATGGGGATGAACCTCTCCGGGGAGCCTCTAACAGAGATGCGTCCCCCGCTCAGCCATAGGTCTTCAGGGGCGGCCTCAAGGGCCTCAGAGGCCACACCCAGAAGGCTCTCCTTCACTTCCCGTGCAGCCGAAAGGACGGCCCTTCCCGAGGTGAAAGTCTGGCGGCTCGCGGTGGATGGCCCTGCATCAGGGGTTGTGGCCGTATCGGCGGAGACCACGCGGACAGCCTCGTAGGGAACCCCTAGCTCCTCCGCCACCATCTGAGCCAGCACCGTGCTAGAGCCCTGGCCCATGTCCGCGCAGCCCGTTCTCAGGGTCACCGAGCCATCCTCCGCCATCTCGAGGGTGGCTGCGGCGTAATCCGGCCTCCCGAACCCGAAGCCCATGCCGTAGATCATGGAGGCAAGGCCTATGCCGCGCTTTTTCACGGGAGGGCCTCAATCAAGCCCCAGCAGGGCTCTTGGGTTCTTGATGATCATGGTCTCTATTTCCCGCTCCGATATCCCCTTCTCAAAGAGGCTCTGCACGAAGATCCTCAGGCCCTCAGGGGGCATGGGATTATGGCGCTGGCCGCAATCGCTGACGAGAACGCAGCTTCCCGCTCCCAGTTCCTTTATGGAATGGGCCACCTTTTCCACCGTGGCGTAGGCCCACATGGGAGAGATGGTGCAGTAGCCGAATTCAGCCGTGGCCCCCAGGGCCACCATCTCCTTGATGAAGGGGAGGTCCACGGCGGGGACTTTAAAATAGGGATGGGTGAGCAGAATCTTCTTTACCTTTCGCTTCCGGGCCGCTCGAATAAGGGTCTTTATCTCTTCAGGAGAAAGATGGCAGGTGCCCAGGATGGCGCCGTGCTGGGAGATGAGGTCCAAAATCTCGAGGGTCTCGGCCGTCGGCTTTCCGTCATGTATGGGTGAGATTCCCTTCCCCTTGCCCCTCCGGCCCCCGGCCTGCACATCGTATGCGCCCGTTCCTCCATGTATTTCCGCATGGTAGGCCCCATCGACCGTGGGCATCCATACCTCCTTGGCCCCGAGCTTAAGGGCCGCCTCCACGGCCGCAGGATTTATGCCGCCCACATAGGAATTGAGGACGATCCCGCCGAAGACCCGGATGCCCTCGAGCTCCCGGTCCAGAAGGTAGGCCCTGGAGGCTGTGCTCTCGTGATGGCACTTGAGCATGACCCCCGCCATCCCCGCCTCCCGGCAGGCGAGAGCTATCTCCCTATCGTCAGCCAGGCGGGGAAAGAGGCAGGGATACGGGTGGGAATGGAGATCCAGGGCACCATTCATGCTTATGAGACCGCTACTTCCCTCCATGCCGCTCCTCCATTCTTATGGCTCCCGTAGGGCAGAACTCAAGGCAAAGGCCACAGCCGTCGCAGCTCTCCGGGATGAAGGTCATATCGGGTGTGAACTCGATGGCGTCATAGAAACAGACTTTGCCGCAGAGCCGGCAGTTCGTGCAGAGGTCCTGTATCAGCGCGGCCACCTTCGCAGGCCTCCTTGCATACTCCTCGATTGTTGTCAGATGGCGGAGCGCTACGCCGCGAAACTCCTCTATATTGCTGTAGCCCTTGGCGCGCACGAAGCCCCTGAGGCCTTCCACGAGCTTCCTAAGGTGGTCATAGTGCTCCCACATCACTGACGTGCAGACCTGGACGGTGGTCGCCCCCAGCATGATGTACTCCACCACGTCCTGCCAGGTGCCTATACCGCCCACAGCCGAGATGGGAAGTTGGACCTCCCTTGCCACCTCTGCCACGAATCTCTGGATGATGGGCTTTATGGCGGGCCCGGTATAGCCTCCGAAGGCCGGCAGAATAGGCTCACCCGTGTTGATGTCCACGCCCGCAAAGGCCCTGACGGAGTTGCTTATGACCAGGGCGTCGGCCCCTCCTTCTTTAGCCCTCTGGGCCACCTCCACCATGTCTGAAACGTTGGGGGTGAGTTTTACGGCGAGGGGAAGGGAAGTCCCCGCACGGGCGGCCTTTGTTTGAAGGAGTGTGCGCTCGGGGTCATTCCCCATGCGGTAGCCCACGCCTTCTCTGGCCGAGGGCATGGGGCAGGAGACATTCAGCTCGATCATGGCGGCGAAGCCGGTGGCCGAGACCTCCCGGGTCAGAGCCTCCGTCTGCTCAAGGTCGGGGTTGGCCACCAGGCTCGCAATAACTGGCGCTCCACCCGAAGCCGCCACCTCAAGCTCCCGCTTCACCCATTCCTCCTTGGTGATGGTGGTATAGAGCTCGAGGTTGAGCATGGCCATGGGCTTCCCCCTCAGACGGAATACCCTGAAGCGGCCAGAGCGCGGGTGCTGGGCCCAGGTGGATGGAGGGCCGATGCTCTTGGGGACGACGGCCCCGGCCCCGGCGCGTGCGGCTCTCCGGGAGTGCTCCCCATCCCAGCCCGGAGTGGCCGACGCGAGGATTACGGGGTTATGGAGCTCAAGGCCGGCGAAATTGACCTTGAGAAGGTTATCTTCCCCCTTTTTGGCCATAAAAGGATACTCTCTCTTATGGAGCGACCGTCTGCAAGCTCAGGCCGCCCTTGGCGGGCAGCCTCACTGAAAGGTCATCACGCCCCGGCCCAAGACCTTGCCCGAGAGCAGGTCAGAGCAGAGCTCATTGATCTCCTCTAACCTGCGCCTGTTGCTCACATAGGGCTTGAGCCGTCCCTCTTCCACAAGTCTGACCGATTCGATGAGCTCCTGCTTTGTGGCGCCCCGGCAGCCTATGATCTCTTTCTCCCGCAAGAATATCCCCATGAAGGGGACGGTGAAAACCTGATGGGTGTAGCCGACGACAAGCACCTTTCCCCCGGGTTTTAGAAGTTCCAAGTCCTGGGCGATACCATCTTCGAGTCCCACGATATCGGCCACCACCTCCACCCCCTCACCACCGGTGAAGTCCATGACGGCCTCCTTGAGGCTCTCGGTGCGGGTGTTGACGGTGAGGTCCGCTCCAAGCTCCCGGGCAATCCGGAGTTTTTCGGGGTTTCGGCTCGTGGCGATAGCACGTGCACCCATTAGCTTTGCTATCTGAAGCCCCTGAAAGCCCAGCCCCCCAAGGCCGACTATGACAACGGTGTCGCCAAGGGAGACCTCCCCCTTGGCCCTCAGGGCGTGGTACATGACGGCGACCGCATCGTTGATAACGCAGGCTTCCTCCACCGGGATCTCACTGTCTACCTTGACGAGGCTCGACGCCCTGACGAGGGTGAACTGGGCGTGGCTGCCGGGAATCTCAAAGCCCAGCCTGAGCATGCTCTGGCAGTGGTGCGGTCTCCCCGTGCGACAGAAGGTGCATACCCCGCAGACCTGGTCAATGGTGGAAACTACCCGGTCTCCCTTCTCAAAGCCATCCACCCCTTCTCCCAGGGCCTCAACCTCGGCCACGAACTCGTGCCCCGCGATGTGGGGAAGGGAGAGGCTCGGGAGCCTCCCCTTCATCAGCTTCGTGTCGCTGACGCAGAGAGCCGTGGCTAGTACCCTGAGAAGTACTTGCCCCCGGTCGGGGTGCGGCTCGGGCACATCTTCGACGGAGAAACCCTGGTCGAACTCCTTGATCAGAGCCGCCTTCATTTCCCCACCCCCCTTCTGGCTCTAGCCGCAGACCACGAGCTCCTTACATGGGTATTTCGTTATGACCTCGTGGCCATCGGCCGTGACCACTATCTCTTCTTCTATCCTGGCCCCAAAAGAGCCATCTTCTGAGCCGCAGTAGGTCTCAAGCGCAAACAGCATGTTCTCCTCTAAGGGGAAGGGGTTATCGATGGAGAAGAGACGGCTCACCACGGGCTTCTCCCAGATGCTCATCCCCACTCCGTGGCCGAACTGAAGAAAGAGGGCCGCGCGCTCATCGGCAAACCCTAACTCCTCGGCCTTTGGCCACCTTGAGGCAATGTCGCCCGTCGTGTTTCCCGGCTTTACCTCTTCAATAGAGTCATAGAGCCAGGTTATGCATTTCTTATAGATCTCCCGCTGCTTCGGGGTGGGCTCACCGCAGATGAAGGTGCGGTAGTAGCAGGTGCGGTAGCCGTTGAAGACGTTTCCGATGTCCATAAAGATGAGGTCACCGGGCCTCACCATCCGGTCTGAGAAGTCGTGGGGGTGGGGGTTTGTCCTGTCACCGGTGACGCAGTTCACGAACTCCACCTCATCCGCCCCCTGGCTGTATAGGATCTCGTTAACGAGCGCAACGATTTCGTTTTCCCTGACGCCTGGCTTTATGAACCTCACCACAGCATCATAGGCCGCGTCCACCATCGCGGCCGAGAGCTTCATGATCTCGATCTCGTCCTTGGTCTTTATCCTGCGGCAATCGAGCAGAGGCTCCTGGCCGTCCTCCACTCGGATGTCCGCCTTCGTTATGGCCTTGTAGAGGGGCACATCCCAGATGTCGATGCCCAGAGGTTCTTCCAGCACCCCGTGGTCGCCCAGAACAGCCTTCAGGATATCCATGAACCGCTCGACAGCCTTCACCTCTGAGGGGACCACCCCCCTCATCCAGGTGACCGAGGGCTGCACCTTGCCCTTGAGCCAGGGGCAGAGCTCATTTTTCACCCTTGCGGCGCTGCCCACCTCGAAGTGAACGGGGTCTCCCCCACGGGGAAGGATGGTGAAGCGGCACATCTTGTCCTTTGTCCAGACGCCCAGGGTGGTGCCGGTGATGTAGCGGATATTGTTGTTGTCGAAGCAGAGAAAAGCGCCGAGGCCGCTTTTCTTGAGCTGAGCCTTGGCCCGCTCCAGACGCTCCCGCCTCAGACGGTCATAATCGATCTTCACCTCGCTATCCCGCTCCATGGTCCCGTGGGTCATCGTCTTTCTCCTCTCCTGAGAGCCCCAAGCCCCCCTTGACCATAGCCTTCAGAGATTCCCCTGAAGGCCTGGTGAGAAATCCCGCCTTTCAATTTATGATATCCCATCCGGCCTGATATCTGTCAAGCTCCCTGGCACTTCGCTCATCCAGATGGTGCTCTCTGTCGGGCACCTCTAACTCCTTCTCCTCACCACAAAGGGCCGTGGAGAAGTAGCGCTGACCGGTGTCGTTGACCATCAGGACAATGCGCTTTATCTCTGGATGAGCCTTAGAGAGTTTCAGTGCGGCGGCCACATTGCAGCCGGAGCTTATGCCGCAGAAGATCCCCTCCTCGCGGGCCAGGCGCTTGGCCATGAGGATACTCTCTTCGGTAGCGGTGGTGATGACCCCTGTAAGAAGACTGACGTCCAAGTCGAGGGGGACAAACCCATCCCCTATGCCCTCGATGCCGTGGGGGCCCCATTCCCTCCGCGATAGAAGGGGGCATTCGGCCGGTTCCACAGCATAGAGCTTTACCTCAGGGTCTTGCTCCCTGAGGTAGCGGCCCACACCGGTAATGGTGCCCCCCGACCCCTGGGACGCGACGAAAGCATCGATGCGCCCATCCATCTGCTCCCAGACCTCGGGACCGGTGGTGAGATAATGGGCCTCTATATTGTCGGGGTTATCGAACTGGGCCGGGACCCAGTAGAGCCCGGGTGCCTTTCGGCGCTCCTCATCCAGGCGCCTAAGGGCCAGGTCAACGTCGCTCTCCCCCCCCGGGGTGAAGATGAGGGTAGCTCCGTAAACCCTCATGATTTTTTTCCTCTCCGCGCTCATTCCCTCGGGCATGACTATGGTGCAAGGGTAGCCCTTAACCGCGGCCACGAAAGCACATGATATGCCAGCATTTCCCGTGGAGCACTCGATAACCTTCATTCCGCGCCTGAGCTCCCCCCTCTCCTCGGCCCGGGTGAACATGGTGTAGTAAATGCGGTCCTTCAGGCTCCCTGTGGGAGAGAACCATTCGAGCTTTCCGAAAAGCTCCGCGGAAACCTTCTCGCTCAGACGGCCTAGCCTGAGGAGGGGAGTGTGACCTATAGTTTCGAAGACGTTATTGCAAGCGCGCCGGTGGCGGTCCCATTGAAGGACTGGGGTCATAAGCTTCTCCTCTCAAGAATATTATTGATTGCCTCATAGGCCCTCTCCACCTGTGAGAGTGCCGCCTCAACCTCGATGAGCTTCCCGCGGGCCGCCCTCCGGGCCGATTTGAGGTCCTTAAGGCCGTTTCCCGTTGCCAGGACCACAATCCTCTCCTCAGGGACCAGGTCCTTTTTCCCATGCAGCTGCAAGAGTCCCGCCATGCCCGCCGCCCCCGCCGGCTCCGCGAAGACCCCCGCCTCTCTTGCCAGGAGGTCCATGGCCTGCAGGATCTCTTCGTCCCTGACAGCCAGAAAGCCACCTCCTGATTCCCTGACGGCCCTCAGGGCCTTGACCTGATCCCGGGGCACGCCAACGCAGATGCTGTCGGCAAGGGTCTCGGGTCTTGCCACCCGAGCGACTCTTTCTCCCGCCTCAAATGCGCTGACGAGAGGCTTAGCTCCCTCGGCCTGCACTCCCATGAGGCGGGGGAGCTTATCAATCAGGCCCAGGCGGTGGAATTCCTTGAAACCCTTCCATAGCCCGCTGATGATGCAACCGTCGCCCACTCCGAGGAAAACCCTGTCGGGCACCTCAAAGGAGAGCTGCTCACAGATCTCAAACGCTGTCGTCTTCTTTCCCTCCCCCATGTAAGGGTTGAAGGCGGTGTTCCGGCAGTACCAGCCCCATCTCTCACAGGCCCTGATGGAAAGCTCAAAAGCCTCGTCGTAGCTTCCCCTCACGGCGAAGATATAAGCCCCGTGGATGAGCAGTTGGGTGAGTTTTGCAGGAGGAGCGTCTCGTGGCACGAATATGATGGAGGGAAGCCCCGAGGCGGCCGAGAGGGCGGCCAGGGAGGCGGCGGCATTTCCGGTCGATGCAACAGCAATAGCCCGGGCTCCTCTCTCCAGAGCCCTCGCCACCCCCACGGCGGAGGCCCTGTCCTTGAGGGAGCCGGAGGGATTGAGCCCCTCGTCCTTGATGAAAAGACCTTCCAGGCCAAGCCTGGCCCTGAGTCGAGGGGCCTTGTAAAGGGGGGTGAACCCCACCCTGAGCTCCCCTAGAAGCTCTTTATCCTTGATAGGGAGAAGAGGGAAGTACCGGTCGATCTTGAGCTCCCCCCGACCCGAGAAGCTCTCCCGGCTCACCTCCTTCCTCAGGGCCTCGTAATCATAAACGGGGCATAGGGTGCCCTCAAGCTCACCGCACCTGGAGCAGCAGTACTCTACCTCTTCAGGCGGGTACTCCCTTCCGCAGGAGGAGCACCTGAGAGCCTCTACCGTTCCCATTGAGGAGGAGAGACCCTCACGCCCTCACCTCACGGTAGAGGCGGTTCACGGCGTTTATAGCGGCCTGATTGCTCGTAACGATGGGCAGGCGAAAGCTCTCTCTCAGGAGTGGGAGCGCCCGCACGGCCGCTAGGTTAGTGCAGGAGAAGAAAAGACAGTCAGCCCCGGCGGCCTTGAACCTCTCCTTCGCAAAGCGCACTATTTCCGAAGGAGCCACCTGGCCTATTGCGAAGTTCTCGCTGATTCCCATACCATCGATGCTGAGGACCTCAAACCCCCCCTCCTCCAGGCTCTTCTTGATGGTGTGGTTCAGCTCTTCCACATAAGGGGTGAAAACAGCCAGGCGTTTGGCTCCCAGATGGGCGAAATCCTCAGAAAGGGCCATTAGAACGCTGATGGCTCTCCCTCTTGTTCTCCTTTCGAGGCCCTGGACTATTTCTCGGTCAAACTCAAGCCCCCCCAGAGAGCCGGCCGAAGTGCAACCGAAGACGGTGAGCTTGGGCTTAAGCGTGCGGATCATCTCCGCCGCAACCGGGAGGGAATCCCTGACCATGCGTTCCTCTCCCTGCCGCGTTGTCTCTTCAAGGAACATGCGCGACGTATAGACCTCTATCCCCTCTTCCAACTCCCGGTGGAAGTCCTCCTCCATGGTCGTATTGGAGGAGGGGACTATGAGCCCCACCCGGAACTTTTCCTTCGGGCTCCATTCCCGCACATTAATCTCGGTGGACTCAGGCATCTCTTCCTTCCTCCACAAGCTCCCAGAGGGCTCCCATGGTGCTCTTCGGGTGGACGAACGCGACCCAGGTGTGGTGGGCGCCGGGGCGGGGCTCCTCATCCACGAGCTTGAGGCCGGCCTCTGAGAGCCTCTTCATAGCCTCCCGGACGCTCTCCACATGATAGGCGATGTGATGTACCCCCTCCCCGCGTTTCTCCAGAAACTTGGCCATCGCACAGGTGGGGTTCAAGGGCGCTATGAGCTCTATGCGGTTTCTTCCCACCCGGCAGAGGATAACCTCAACCTCCTGCTCGGCCACAACCTCCCGTCCCTCCAGCTTCGCGCCCAGAGTTCCCACGTAGAGGTCCGCCGCCCGTCCGAGGTCTCGCACTGCTATGCCTATGTGATGGATGTCCCTAAGCAAAAGTTTCTCCCCTTTTATCAGAAAACTGAAACGCGCCCCGGGCTAAGGGTTTCATCCTTCAGTCGGCCTCGCGCTCCAGCACCACTTCATCCACACCGTCCACCTCCCTCAGGCGCACCCTCACCCTCTCTTCCAGTGAGGTGGGGAGGTTCTTTCCGACAAATTCAGCCCTTATGGGAAGCTCCCTGTGCCCACGGTCCACGAGCACGGCAAGGCTCACCATTCGGGGCCTTCCCAGGTCCATGAGGGCATCGAGCGCAGCCCTCGCAGTGCGTCCCGTGAACATGACGTCATCTACGATGAGGAGGTGCACATCATTTATGTTGAAGTCGACCTCGGTCTTGCGGATGACGAGTTTGTTTTTGAGGATGTCTATGTCATCCCGGTGAATCCCAATATCGAGAACCCCCAGGGGGAGGGAGATCCCGACCTCGCAGGCAATGATGGAGGCCAAGCGATGGGCAAGATATTCCCCCCGGGTTCTGATCCCTATGAGAGCCAATCCTTCGGTGCCCTGATTCTTCTCGATAACCTGATGAGCCATGCGGCTTAAGGCCCTTTGGATATCTTTTTCGTCGAGGATGGTGAAGGTCGTTCCCATTCCTTCTTTCTCTTGAGAGAAGTCCTACGAGCCAGAGGAGACGCATAGATAGAATAACTCCGGTTAATTCTATAGGATGCGGCGAGCCCTTGTCCATTCCTTTCCTCCCCTTGAACTTTTTGTTGACATCTCCAAAAGCCCATTGCTATCAGTTAGGAGACACGTGACGGCGTCGCGCGGGGGAGGGCCTCTGCGCACCTGGCCGCCAATATTGGGCGGGTTGGTGCTTCGCCCTCACCATGGGGGAATGAGCTTAGCCGAAAAGGCGCCGGGGGTAGAGCTTCAGAGCGCGGGCCCAATCGACGCCTACGCCACAAACCTTATCTTTCCGAGGAGCGGTGATGGCATTTTCATTTCCGTCCAAGGTCGAGCTGGCCTGCTTGCCAACTCAAATAGAGGAGCTTTCCTCCCTGAGGGAGCGTATCGGTGTCAGGGTTTATATCAAGCGTGATGACGAGACGGGCTTTCTCTTGGGGGGAAACAAGGTGAGGAAGCTCGAGTATCTCCTCCATGAGGCCTTGGAAGGGAAGCACGATACGGTGGTTACTTGTGGAGGGGTGCAATCCAATCATGCCCGCGCAACAGCAGTGGCGGCGAGGCGCTTGGGCATGGGCTCCTTCCTCATCCTCAGGGGCCCGGAGGAATCACCTCTCGATGGGAACCTGCTTTTGGACAGGCTCGTGGGAGGGGAGGTCCGCTTCGTCACGCCTGAGCAGTATCGGGAGCGGGATGCCGTCTTCAGGGAGGTGGAGAAAGAACTGAGGGTCCGTGGAAGAAAGCCCTACCTCATACCCGAGGGGGGCTCCAACGCCCTGGGTGCCCTGGGATATGCCGCCATGGTGGGGGAGCTCAAGGGCCAGCTCATGGAGAAGGGGCTCAGCCTGGATGCCATAATCTGCGCGGATGGCTCCGGCGGAACCCACGCAGGCCTCCTCCTGGGACGGGAGCTCTTCGGGCTCGAGGCAGAGGTCTTCGGCGTGAACGTCTGCGATGACGCCCCCTACTTTGTGGAGCGGATAAGCGCGATTTTGGAAGAAGCGAGGGATCGCTTTGGGCTTAAGGGCCCGGGAAGGGAGGAGATCCGAGTCATTGATGGCTATGTGGGAAGGGGCTATGCCCTGAATACCCGGGAGGAGCTTTCCCTGATAGCGGAGCTGGCCAGGACCGAAGGCGTCATCCTGGACGGAGTCTATACGGCCAAGGCCTTCCGCGGAATGATTGAGGAGCTCCGGAAAAACCCCGGCATCTTCGGCAAGACGATTCTCTTTCTCCACACGGGAGGGGTACTGGGGCTCTTTCCCAAGAGGCGTGAGCTGGCTGAACTTTTGTAAGAGTCCTCTTTGCACCCGCTCGCCCCATCTTAAGAGGAGTTAACAGACAAGAAAGCGGAAGAACCCCAGGTATAGTCCCGCCAAAGCCCCTCCTTCCCGGGGTGAATCCTCCCGTCTTCCACCTTCTATGATGCGGTCCTTAGAGTCGCGTGAGGCCCACTTTCTCGTTGTAATAGCGAGGGTTTTCTGGTAGGAGGTTCCAAGGGAAGCAAATATAGCGGAATGCTTAATCCTCCGGGTCGTTCGGCCCTTGCGCAACGCCTCTAAACCTCTCTGGCACTAGGACCCCCAGGGGAAGGAGGAAGCAGTGGACCTTTTTGAAGTCATCGAAAGGAGGCGCACCATCCGGCGATACAGGGGACCCCCTGTCTCCAGGGAGCACATAAGACGCATCGTCTGGGCGGGCACCCGGGCTTCTAACGCCGGAAACCGCCAGATGTGGCAGTTCGTGGCCGTATCAAACCGTGAGATGATTGCTCGGATGGCCGACCTGGTTGAGGAGGCCATCAGGGAGCTCACCACCTGGCCGGCAGCCCAGGGGATGGAAAGCAAGATCCTCTCTACAATAGGCTACTCTACTTTCTTTAAAGATGCCCCGCTGGTGATCGCCGCATTTATGGGCGAATATCGGACCGCTACGGATGAGCTCTTCATAAAGGCGGGCTGCGATAAAGAGACCCACGACCGCCTGAGGGGTTGCCCCGGCATTCAGAGCGTTGCTGCGGCCCTGGCCCATATGCAACTGGCCGCAGATGCCCTGGGCTATGGCTCCTGCTGGCAGAGCGGACCTGTGGTGGCTGCGTCGGAGATCGAGGAGCTTCTGGGTCTGAGGGGTGTGGCCCAGCTTGTGGCCTTGCTCTCGGTTGGCATTCCGGCCGAAGAGCCGCCCCCGCGGCCGCGAAGGGCTCTGGAGGATGTGTTGCAGATAATAGATTAGGGCTGTGATCCAGGGAGGTGAGAGGATTTGTCCAAGGAGCGGGTCTTGGTGGTGGACGATGAGCAGGAGCTGTGCGAATACTTCGCGCGCATTCTGGAAGATGAATATGAGGTTGAAGTCCTCCAGGATAGCCGCCGGGTCCTTGATACGGTGCAGGCCTATCAGCCGCGCCTCGTCCTTCTGGACTACCTGATGCCCGAGATGGATGGCCTGGAGGTTCTTCTCCAGATGAACCTCCGGTTCGAGGAGGTGGGAGTGATGATGCTCACGGGAGCCGGCAGCGAAGAGCTGGCATCCCGTGCGGTTAACTTGGGAGCGGTGGGCTATCTCATAAAACCTATCATGCCTCAAGAGCTCCGCAGGAGCCTGAGGGGCGCTCTTGAACGGCTGAAACGCAGGGAAGGCCAGAGACTCCGCTTGCAGGAAACCATCCGGGAGCTTGAGGAGCACACCCTCAGTCTGGAGAATCAGCTGGAGCACAATGCTGAGGAGATCATCAAGACGCAGAACGCCGCCATCTTCACCCTCGCTCGGCTGGCCGAATATCGGGACCATGATACCGGCGCTCATCTGGAGCGCATGCGTATTTTCAGCCTCATCCTTGCCGATACCCTGAAGAAGACCTCCCCTCACGGGGGCCTGATCACCGATGCCTATGTCTTCTCGCTCTCCCTCTCCAGCATCCTGCACGACATCGGGAAGGTGGGAATCCCCGACGCTATCCTCCTCAAGACGGGCCGCCTCACAGGGCAGGAGTTTGAGGTCATGAAGACCCACACCACCATCGGGGCCAACGCCCTTGCAGTAGCCGAAAAGAACCTGCCCCCGCAGTCCTTCCTCAGTATGGGTCGGGAGATCTGCCTCTGCCATCACGAGAGGTGGGATGGAAAGGGCTATCCCAGGAGGCTGAGGCGTGATGAAATACCCCTCTCGGCCCGTATCATAACCCTGGCTGACGTCTACGACTCCCTCACCAGCCGCCGCCCCTACAAACAGGCCTACTCCCATGAGGTGGCCCGGGACTATGTCGTGAACAGCTCCGAGAGGCACTTTGATCCCGCCGTGGTTGAGGCCTTTTCGGAAATGGAGAGTGAGTTCCGCAAAATCCAGCAGGCGAGCTGGGAGCTGGGGGAGGATGACCTTCCCGAGATTTGAGGGGCTCGGCTTATTTTTAAGCTTGAGGAAGAAAGGGAAGAGATGGTGGAGGGCAAGGGAGGCCCCCCCTGGAGTTTTCCCGGCGGGAAACGGTACAGGAGCTTGGGCTCCCACCTGAGAGAACTCTTCGGCTGCCGAGTCCAAAAGGTGACCCTGGATGCCGGTTTCAGTTGCCCTAACCGGGATGGGCTGAAGGGGAAGGAGGGCTGCCTCTACTGCAACAACATGGCCTTCAGCCCCGCAAACAGGCGAAGGGGAAGGAAGCTCGAAGCTCAGCTCGGGGAGGGGATAGAGCTAGCAAGGAAGCGCCTCGGCGCGGAAAAATTCATAGCTTACTTTCAGCCCTATTCCAATACCTATGGAGAGCTACCCCGCCTTAGGGCCGCATATGACGTTGTCCTGGGGTTCCCCGAAGTAGTGGGACTTTCCATCGGCACCAGACCTGACTGCGTCCCAGACCCCGTTCTCGAACTCATTAGGAGCTACACCACCAGATATTACGTTTGTGCAGAGTTTGGACTTCAGTCCTGCCACGATGAGACCCTGCGCCTCATAAACCGAGGCCACACCTTCTCTGATTTTGAGGATGCCGTGGTCAGGGCCCGGGGGAAGGGAATACGCATCTGCGCCCATATCATCCTGGGCCTTCCGGGCGAGGGTCCGCGGGAGATGATGGAGACGGCCCGGCGGCTCGCGGCCCTGCCGGTAGGGGGCATAAAAATCCATCCCCTGCATGTGGTCAAGGATAGCTCCCTTGAGATGCTCTACAGGGCGGGAGGAGTGAAGCTCCTTGAGGGAGAAGAATATGTGGAGCTGGTCTGCGATTTCCTGGAGCTTATGCCTCAGGGTATGGTGGTCGAACGCCTCACGGGCGAGGCACCCCGGGAGATGCTCCTTTCGCCCCTTTGGTGTCTTGATAAGGGAGGGCTCCTTGAGGCAATTGACCTGGAGCTGGAGCGAAGGGGAAGCTATCAGGGGAGGAGATTCTCTCGGGAAGGTGCTGCCTTATCCTCGTGCGGAGGTTAAGAGGAGATTACAATTTTCCTCGATACTGCTCCCAGAGTGGGGACATCCTTGTACCGGCCCTAAAGCTCATCCAGAAGCTTTCCAGACCTTCCTTTCTCCAGTGTCTCTTCAAAGCTATCCCCAAGGTCAACACCTAGCTCCTGGGCCCGCTTTTTGGCCCAGAGCCCCACGTTTCGGGGGTCCTTGTAGTAGCTGAGGTCTCGGGGGCTTTTCGGGTCGAAATCCTCCAAGCGCTGGCCCTCGGTGCGGTGAAAGGCGCAACGGGAGATGATGCGCTTGAGGTGTTCGCCTCCGCATCCCTTGCAGCGGAGGCCTCTCTCCTGCCCGGCTTTCATGACGAGAAAGCCCGAGACCCGGCGGCAGTCTTCGCATTCATACTCGTAGATGGGCACCTTCTCCTCCCTTCACTCCCTGAGCTCCATCCCCGCGCCCAAAGCCCTCATGAGCCCTACAAAATTGGGAAAGGTGACGGAGATGGCCTCCGCGCTATCAACCTCGGTTCTTCCCTCGGAGGCCAGACCCGCGACCGCAAGGGCCATAACCACCCGGTGGTCTCCAAAAGCCTGGAGCCGGGCGCCTCTGAGATTGGTGCCTTCTACCTCGAGGCCATCGGGAAGTTCCCTCACCCTTGCGCCAAGAAGGGATAGGTTGAGAGCCATGGCCGCTATGCGGTCGGTCTCCTTGATGCGCGCCTGGGGCACGTTGCGCAAGGTTGTCTTCCCCTCGGCCCTGGCACCAAGGACCGCCATCACCGGAAGAAGGTCTGGGGAGTCGTTAAGGTCGAGCTCTACCCCCCTGAGCTCCCCTCCCTTAACGAGGATTCTTCCTTCTCCTTCTTCCACCTGAGCCCCCATCTCCCTGAGGTATACCACCATTACCTTATCTCCCTGAGGGTCTTCCATATTGAGGCCTCTGAGTGTGATGGTGGAGCCCGTTATGGCCGCGGCCGCCAGGAAAAAGGCGGCCGAAGAAAAATCAGAAGGAATTCCTTCCCTGAAGGGACTGTAAGCCTGCCCCCCAGGGATGAAGAATTGCTCCCATCCCTCTCTCTCGTAGCGGATTCTCTGTCGATTTAGCCACCAAAGGGTCATCTCAACATAGGGGCGCTCTCGGAGCTCATCCACAGTGAGCTCCGTATCTCCCTGTGCCAGTGGGCAATTGATAAGGAGGCTCGTCGTATACTGGGAGGTGATTCCGGCTACTTGAGCCTTTCCACCCCTTAGCCTTCCCCTCACGACGGCGGGGAGACAGCCGTTTCCCCTTGTGGAGAAGGCCTCGGCGCCCAAGGCACTCAGGGCATCCAGCAGAGGACCCATCGGCCTCTTGCGGGTCTGTGCGTCCCCGGTGAAGACCGAATACCCTTCGGCCAGGGCGGCGCTTCCCAGGCCTATACGGCAGGAGGTTCCCGAGTTGCCCACATCTATGACATCTTCGGCCACTCGGGGCACCCCACCCCTACCCTCGACGAGCCAGCGGCCCTCCTCAAGCTCTACTCTTGCCCCGAGAGCGCGGTAAAGGCCCACGGCCGAGAGACCGTCGGCTGAGGCCAAGGGGTTGATGATCTCGGAGGTTCCTTGGGCCAGTGCCGCCAGGGCCACCGCCCTTATGGTGTGGGACTTTGAGGCCGGAATGAGCGCCTCTCCTGCAAGGCTTGACTTTTCCACCACGAGCCTCATGGCCCTCGCTCCTCAGGCATCCTCCTGCCAGTAGCTGCTTGTCGTCATCTTTCGGTGCTCTTCCTCGTGGCAATAGGCACAGAGGTTCTCCCAGTTGCTCCCATCCGGAGGGTTATTGTTGGGGTTTCCGTCCTTATGGTGGACGGTGAGCAGGTGGAGCTCAGAGGCCTCAAACTCCCGGGCACATCGGGCACAAATCCACCCGTAGACGCGGAGGGACTGCTCGCGGTAGCTCTCCCGCCGCTCCCCGACCAGTTCCTTGGCGAATTTCTTTGGATCGAGGTCTCGGGCGGCCCCGGCCCCTTCCCGAGATATGCCCCCTGAAGTCTTCCCCCCCCTCTTCCTGAAGCTCCTCTTGGCCATAGACACTCCCCCTTCCCCGCCCCAAGAATGTGGATCGCACTCTATTATCTCTCAATATATTATATCAACGAGAGCGCCCTTAAGAAGAGTCCAACAGAATTGAAGGCAAGATCCAACTCCTAGCCTGCTTATAGCCCCGATACCCTTTCTTTTCAACCCACTTCTTCAACCCGGAAGATGAAGAATTTGAGATAGCGGGTCTCGGGAACGGCCAGGAGGACGGGATGGTCGAGGGGCTGGCCGCCCTCGTGGAGGAGCTTGAGGCGGCGCCGGGAATCACGCGCTGCCTCACTGAGGATAGCCCAAAATTCCTCGCGGCCAAGGCGCGCGGAGCAGGAGCTTGTGGCCAGGAGACCCCCCGGTCTTAAGAGCTTAAGGGCCCTCAGGTTCAGCTCCTTATAAGCCCTTCGGGCGCCGGGGAGTGAGCTGGCACCTCTGGCCATGGCGGGTGGGTCGAGGATGATGCCATCAAAGGAAGCCCCCCTCGCCTCAAAAGCCCTGAGCATGTCAAAGCAATTAGAGGCCAGAAACGCCCAGGGGATCGAGAAACGATTGAGCTCAAAGTGTTTCCTAGCGAGAGCCAGGGAGCCCGGGGAAATGTCTACCCCGATAACCCTCGCCGCCCTCTCCGCCGCATGGGCCGAAAAGGCCCCCGAATAGCAGAAGCAGTCCAGGATATTCCCCCGAAACCAGCGCCCCACAGCACGGCGGTTCTCCCGCTGGTCGAGGAAAAAGCCTGTCTTCTGGCCCCGAGCCACATCCACAAGAAAGGTGAGCCCATCCTCAAAAATAGGGATCCGCTCGGGCACTTCCCCCCAGAGCAGGCCTGAGGCCTCAGGCAGGCCCTCCAGGCGGCGGGAGGGGATGTCGCTCCGCTCATAAATCCCACTGGGTGAGAGAGTCTCAAGGAGGATGGGGAGAATGTCCTCTCGCCGCCTTTCCATTCCAAGGGTGGATAGCTGCACTACGAGATAATTCCCGTAAAGGTCCACTATGAGTCCCGGCAGGCCATCCCCCTCAGAGAAGACTGCCCTGTAAGCATTCGTCCCATTTAGGTGATGGCGGCGCTCATCCACACTCGCGATGATTCTGCTGCGGAAGAAGGCTTTATCTATGGGCTCATCCTGCCGTGTCAGGAGGCGGACAACGATCTCCGAGTGGGGGTTTATGTAGCCTCTGCCCAGAAGGTAGCCCCCTGAGTTCCGGACATTTACTATGTCCCCTGGCGCGGGTTCTCCGGCCAACCGCCCGACCTCGGAGCGGTAGACCCAGGGATGGCCGGCCTCCACCCTGGGAGGCCGATGGGCCTTGAGATAGACGGTAGGGGAGCGCGGCCCTTGCATGGAAGCTCTTTAAAGTCCCTTCGGAAAAATGGATATACCTGCGATTTCCCCATATATTACCACCGCACGCCCTCACTCGATGCCATACTCGGAGGGCAAAATTTATTGGAAGCTCCGTGGATAATGCCCTAAAATAAAAAAAGCTGGCTTGGAGAGGGAAAATTTCATGCAGCTCATCGAAACTTTTAAGCCGGGCGAAGAGGTAACCTCTTTCTTTCTTGTGGGGGGAAAGAGTATCCGGGACTCCCGCCAAGGAAGGCCCTTTCTTGAACTCAGCCTCAAGGACTGCTCCGGTTCCATCCAGGCTAAGCTCTGGGATGTGCCTGAAGATCTGGCCCAATCTGTGAATCCGGGTGACTATGTGAAGGTCATGGGTCGGGTGGAGCTTTTCAACGAGGTCTCCCAATTCATAATTAAGCGCATTCGTCATGTGGAGGAGGGAGACTGGTCCCAGGGCTTTGATGAAACCTATCTTTTCGAGAGCACCGAGGGGGATGTCGAGGCCATGTGGGAGGAGCTCCTCTCTATGGCTGGCGGGCTGGCTCCGCCTCTGGGTGAGCTGGTTAGGGGTATCCTCACGGACTACCAGGAAAAGATGCGCCTCTGGCCCGGTGCCCGCAATATCCATCACCCCTTCCTGGGAGGTCTCTTGGAGCACACCCTCTCTGTTGCCAAGAGCTGCGAGTATTTTTCCGAAAAATACGGCGTCGAGCGAGATCTTCTGGTTGCAGGGGGGATCCTGCACGACTTAGGAAAGCTCCTTGAGCTCACCATAGAAGGGGGCCTCGATTACACCGTGGAGGGAAAGCTCATGGGCCACATGGTTCTTGGCCGCGACCTCGTGAGGGATAAGGCTCGGGAGATAGCTGAATTTCCCCAGGAGACCCTCCTCCGGCTGGAGCACATGGTCCTCAGCCATCAGGGTCAGCTTGAGTGGAAATCCCCCGTGGTGCCCATGAGCCTTGAGGCTTTAATCCTTCACTACGCTGATGACTTGGACGCTAAGGTGAATATCGTCAAGCGGGCCATAGCCCAAGACAGGGGTGGAGGGCCCTTCACCGAGTGGCATAGGGTTTTGCAGAGGGAGATTTTTAAAGGACTACCCCCGCAGACTGAAGCGGAAGAGGAGTGAGCCCGGAAAGCGCTCCTGACTCATCTTCCCGGCTGCGATGTCGGGGGGGTTGTTTGTCCCCACAGAGTCCCTCCGGTGAACTCTCAGTTATCTCCAGTCCGGCGGGGAACTCTTCGGCCGGATTCATGCTCTCCAATCAGTGGGAAGCTGAAGGAGAAAGCCATGGCAGAGCGCTTCGATAGGGAGACCCTTCGCCAGTTCGATGGGAGTGACGGAAAGCCCGTCTATATCGCCTACCAGGGGAAAGTTTACGATGTGACGGAAAGCCCCCTTTTTGCTGATGGCGAGCATTTCGAGCATTTCGCCGGAGTGGACCTGACCGAGGCCATTGAGGATGCTCCCCATGGTGATGAGCTCCTGGGGGAATTTGCCGTGGTGGGCGATTACGAAGAGTGAAGTTTCGGGGACTAGGGGGTGAGGAGGCGGTGGGCCAGAGCGGTGAAGCGCTTCTGAACCTTATCGTTTTTTACGGCGATTGCCAGGGCCTTCTTGGAGCCGATGATAACGGCCAGCTTCCGGGCCCGCGTTAGCGCGGTGTAGAGCAGGTTCCGCTGAAGAAGCATGAAATGTTGGGTCAACAAGGGTAGAACAACCGCTGGATACTCAGAACCCTGGGACTTGTGTACGGTGACGGCATAAGCATGGACCAACTCGTCCAGCTCCTTGAGGTCATAGCCGACCCGAAGGTTCCCGAAGTCCACCTCTAATTCTCCTGATTCCGGGTCAAGCCTGTGCACCTGCCCTATGTCTCCGTTAAAGACCCCTTTCTCGTAATTATTGCGTATCTGCATCACCTTATCGCGCACCCGGAACACTTTTCCTTCCCGGGAGAGTTCCCGCCCCGAAGGGTTGAGGGCTCGCTGGAGCTCGGAGTTGAGGTTGGCCGCCCCCACCGCGCCCCTATTCATCGGGGTGAGAACCTGGACGTCATTCAGAGGGTCGAGGCCAAAGCGCTCGGGAAGGCGCCTCGTGCAGACCTCCAGAAGCACCCTCAGGGCATCCCGTGCGTCCTCCTCTTCGATAAAATAAAAGTCCGAGAGCTCTCCTCGCTCCGCCCGCAGGGCCGGAAACTGGCCCGCGTTTACACGGTGAGCATTTATGACGATGAGGCTCTCGCGGGCCTGCCGAAAGATCTCCCTCAGCCATACCACGGGCAAGGCCCCGGAGCTGATGAGGTCCTTCAGCACATTTCCCGGGCCGACCGAGGGCAGCTGGTCTACATCCCCCACCAGGACCAGGGACGCCTCAGCGGGGATGGCCTTGAGGAGATGGTGGGTTAGAAGGGCATCCAGCATGGAGGCCTCATCTATGATGACGGCATCGGCTCTCAGGGGGTTTTCGGCGTCCCGCTGAAAGCAACCCTTATGGGGGCTATACTCCAGGAGCCGGTGCACTGTCATCGCTTCCCTGCCCGTTACCTCGGAGAGCCGCTTTGCTGCGCGGCCGGTGGGGGCTGCCAGGGCTACCCTGAGTTTAAGGCGGGAGAGAAGGGATGCCACGGCGCTTATGACGCTGGTCTTTCCGGTGCCCGGCCCTCCGGTTATAATGAGCACCTTCTCCGTGAGGGTCCCCTCTATGGCACGGCGCTGGTCGGAGGTGGCGGGGCCGAGAGCGGTAGCCTCCACGGCGAATCTCCTGAGGGACTCCCTTGGGGATAAGCCCTCCGCTGCGGGAAGGGCTCTTAAGGTGCTGTCTGGCCTCGGGGTGGAGATGAGGGCCTTCAGTCTCCTCGCCGTCTCCTTCTCGGCCAGATGGAAAGTAGGAAGGTATATTGCCATTCTTCCGGGAGCTTCCGGAAGCTCTTCCTCTATGATGCGCGCTCCCTCTTTCTGAGAGAGAAGAGCTCTCTCTATCAGGGGGGGCTCCATCCCAAGAAGCCCTCCGCACCTCTCGATGAGTTCCCCCCTGGGGAAGTAAATATGACCCTCTTCGGTGAGTTGCTGAAGGGTGTAGATGATGCCCGCCTCGGCCCTTTGGCGAGAGTCCGCGGGAAATCCCAGGCGCTGGGCTATCCCATCGGCCGTCTTGAACCCTATTCCAAAAATATCTGAGGCCAGGCGGTAGGGGTCTTCCCTCACTATGGCTAAGGCCCTTCGGCCGTAATGTTTATAAATCTTTGCGGCGCGGCTGGCCGAGACGTCATGGCTCTGCAGAAAGAGCATCACGTCGCGGAGTTCCTGCTGCTCCCGCCAGGCCTCGGCTATGGCCCGAAACCGTTTGGGCCCGATGCCCTGTACCTCGGAGAGCCGCTCGGGCTCCCTGTCTATGACCTCCAGGGTCTTTTCTCCGAAGCATTTCACCAGGCGGGATGCCATAACAGGGCCGATGCCCTTTACAACACCCGAAGCGAGATACTTTTCGATGTCGGCGGCCGTGGCCGGGATTATAGGGGTGTAACTTTCCACCCGATACTGGGGGCCGAAGCGGGGGTGGGTTTCCCACTTTCCCCTGAGCCTGAGGCGCTCGCCCAGGTTCACTCCCACGAGGCTTCCCACGACGGTCACGGGCGTTGTGTGGCCCTCAGCCCTGAGAGAGGCCACCGTGTAGCCCGTCTCTTCGTTGTGGTAGAGAGTACGCTCTAAGACCCCCTCGATCACCTTCTCATCCGGGAAGAGGCCCTCCTGGGCCCCCGGGCTCTGAGGTTTTTCCATTGATTACTCCGTGGGGTCTACCTTCTCAGGGGCCCCGACCGATCTCCGCCCATAATCGAAGACTCCCCCGCCCTCGCTATTGCCGAAAAAGTTGCCCAGATTTTGAGCCGGAGAACGCGTGGGTTCGTGGGGTCCAGTCTCACACTTCAGGATCTCCCGACTACACTTCAACCACTATCTTGATGGCCTCGGGGGGTTTTCGTTTGAAAGTCTCGAGAGCCTCCTCAAACTCATCGAAGGAAAAGACGTGGGTCACTATGGGGGAGGAGTCAAGGCGCCCTGTCCTGTAAGCCCTTATTGCGCGGCCGCAGCTCCGGTCGCCCTCGCCCCGCGTCCCGTAAACGGTTATCTGGTCGAGGGCTATCCGGTCGGGGTTGAATGGAACTCTCTTACCCCCTGATATCCCCAGAAGAAGCACCCTCCCTCCCCTCCTCACAAGCTCTATGGCCTCAGAGGCCAGCTCCGCCACTCCGGCGGCTTCGACCACCAGGTCGGGACCCCGCTCAAAGCCATAGCGCTTGAGCCCCTCGCTCACTTTCTCCTCCTTGACATTGATGGTGCCGTCGATGCCGAGCCTGCTTGCCGCCTCCAGGCGCTCATCATGGACATCCGTCACGACCGTCTTTCGTGCGCCCAGGTATTTCGCGAACTGGGCCGTCAAAAGTCCAATGGAGCCAGCGCCCAGAACGACTACCTCATCCCCCGTCTCAACTCCGCAGGTCTCAAGGCCCATCACGCACGTCCCGGCCGTGGTAATGAGGGTTCCTGTGGTGAAGCTCATATCATCGGGAAGCAAATGGAGGTTTCCCACTCTCACCACACAGTACTCGGCAAATCCGCCATCGGTCGTGCAGCCCACGTGCCTGTGCAGGGGGCTCCTCCCGTAGTTCAGGCAGATGGTGTAGAAGCCCCGCATGCAATTATCGCAGCGGAAGCAGCCCGAATGAGACTCATGGGCTACCCGGTCGCCGGGCTTGAACTCGAAGACATCGGGGGCCACCTCCGCCACCTCACCAGCCCACTCATGGCCGGGCACCAGAGGGTAACTGACCCGCGGCATGGTCCCATCTAAGAGGTGGAAGTCAGAGCCGCAGAAGCTGAATGCCCTGACCCGGCAGAGCACCTCGCCCGGGCCCAGCTCAGGCTCCGGGATTTCCTTTACACTTACATGATGGGGTTTCTCAACTACGACGGCTTTCATGAATTTAGGCATCCTGTAGGCACCCGGCCCATGGACTAAGCGAGATTCTTTGTCATGGTGAGGCGGTTTCCCTTGGCGTTAAATCTCAGCCGGTCCATGAGGAAGTAGATTATGAAAAGGCCCTTTCGCCCGGGGGGTTTATGAGGGGTTCGGGCCAGCTCTTCCAGGGTCGCACGAGCGGGAAAGCCCTCTCCCTCATCCATTACCGAGATGCTCAAGCGGCCCTGGCGCACGCTCAGGCGCACCTTGATATTCTTGCTCTCATCTCCCCTGTTTCCATGCTCGTGAGCGTTCAGCAGAGCCTCCTCAAGGCAAAGGCCGATGCTGTTCAGCTCCTTGTCATTGTCCACTCCCCTGCGTTCGCACTCCTTGAGAATAAAAACGCTCACCGAAGGTAGAAGCTCTATATCGCTCGGGAAAGTCAGCTCCGTAACATGGGAGGCCAGGCTCTCGATGAGCCCGGAGCTCAGCGCGAGGCGTCTTCTCAGGAGTCCCTTGCGGATGACCCGTTCCACCTCCTCAAGCCCGAACGGCTTGGAGAGGAAGTTGAAGGCACCCCCGTTGAGGGCCTCCACCACGTTCTCGGCGGTTCCGTATCCGGAGATAACGGCTACCGGTATACGGGGGTCAAATTCCTTAAGAGCCCTTATGAGCTCAAGGCCGTCCATCCGGGGCATGGAGAGGTCCGTGAGCAGAAGGTCCACTTCCCCGGTCCTCACCCTTTCCAGAGCTTCTAGGCCATCTCCTGCACTGATGGCCTTGTGGCCCAGCTTCTCGGTCATCCCACAAAGGGTGGAGCAGACCTCGGGTTCATCATCGGCTATGAGAATGGTGGCTTTTTCCACGGGACATTCCCTCCGACGGGGGCTCAGAGGAGGCTATCTCGGGAGGCCCCCTTGGACTCCTCCCAGAGGCGGTCGAGCGCCTCGAGGTCAACCTCGTCCAGGCTTTTTCCCCGGGCGGCAAGAGCTCTTTCCATGTGCCGGAAGCGAGCACAAAATTTATCGATGGTTCCTCTCAGGGCGTCCTCGGGGTCCATAGAAAGATGGCGGGCGAGGTTGACGATGCTAAAGAGAAGGTCGCCCAGCTCCATGCGGGCATCGAACTCCCGCCTTTCCCTGAGAGCTGCTTTGAGCTCACGCAACTCCTCCTCAGCTTTGGCCAGCACATCCTCGGGGCTGCTCCAGTCAAAGCCCACCCGAGAGGCTTTGGTCTGGACTCGGTGGGCTCTCAGGAGGGCGGGAAGGCTCCGGGGCACGCCATCGAGTAGAGAGGATTTCGGGTCATTCCCTCTCTCTTGGCGCTTGATCTCCTCCCAGTGGCGCAGCACCTCCTCCGGGTTATCTGCTCTCGCCTCGCCGAAAACATGGGGGTGCCGGGCTATCATCTTCTCCTTGGCCGCGGCAAGGACATCCCAGATGTCGAACTCTCCCTGGTCCTTGGCTATCTGAGAATGGAAGACTATCTGGAAGAGCAGGTCTCCCAGCTCCTCCTTGATTTTATCGGGCCTCCCGGCCTCTATGGCCTCCAAAACCTCGTAGGATTCTTCAATGAGATAGGGCTTCAGGCTCTGCCGAGTCTGCTCCCGGTCCCATGGGCATCCCTTCTCTGAGCGAAGGCGGGCCATGATATCTACCAAGTCCCTAAAATCTCGCCTAGCCTCATCCATGAACCCAGAAAACCCCCTTTCTGAGAGGCCTCTTCAGGCCTTTACCAATCTAACCGCGTTGAGAATTAAATTATATAGGCGGGATATTCCTCGACCAAGAATTATTTTCCTGGGATAGGCTAAAGAAAAAAAGAAAAAATATCAAGATGTTGGGTTTTTGAGCAAGCAAAATACAAAATCTTGGGTTCCCATCGAATTTTTCCTTGACGGCGCTCTCCGGCGGGGCTAAAAGAAAACTAAAGCTCGGAGGTAGTGTTTCTTTTTCCTGCTCGAATATGAAGATTCCTGAAGGAATTTCGCGAGAAGGTATCTCCTCACCCCGCGTGCAAATCCTCACGGAAGGCTTGGTGAACCGAATTGCCGCAGGGGAGGTGGTGGAGCGCCCCGCCTCGGTGGTGAAGGAACTGGTGGAGAACTCCCTCGATGCCGGGGCCTCTTTCATAGAGGTGGAGGTCCGGGGAGGGGGGAGAGAGTACATCGGGGTTTTGGATGACGGCTGCGGTATGAGTCGCGAGGATGCCGAGCTCGCTCTCCAGCGCCATGCCACAAGCAAACTGCGCTCGGAGGATGACCTTACGCGCATAGCTTCCCTGGGTTTCAGGGGGGAGGCCCTTCCCAGCGTTGCCGCTGTGTCCAAATTAAGACTCACCACATGCAGTGAAGATTCTTCCATCGGGACACAGGTTGCGGTAGAGGGGGGAGTCATCAAAGGGGTTTTGGAGGCCGGGTGTCCTCGGGGGACCTTCCTCCAGGTCGAGGAGCTCTTTTTTAATACCCCAGCCCGCCTTAAATTTTTGAAGAAGCCCTCTACTGAGCTCGCGCGGATAGGGGAGGCTCTCACCCTCCTGGCCCTATCCCACCCCGGGGTAGGCTTTACCCTCAAGCACGAGGGCCGCTTTCTCTTGGAGGTTTCCCACTCAGAGCTCCCCTCAAGGGCCTCGGCTCTTCTGGGAAGAGAGCTCTTCTCCCTGCTCCTACCTCTTGAAGAAGCCTCAGGGGAGCTCAGCCTCAAGGGGTTTATCGCCCCGCCTTCATTCCACAGGCCCCGCCGCTCCCAGCAGTATCTCTTTGTCAACCGAAGGCCAGTAAGAGACTCTACGGCCGGCCAGGCCCTCTACGAAGGCTACAGGGGGCAGTTGCCCCAAGGGCGCCATCCCGTCTACCTCATTTTTCTAGACCTTCCTCCCGAAGGGGTGGATGTGAATGTCCATCCCGCCAAGCGCGAGGTCCGCTTCAGGGAGCCTGACCTCATCTTCCGCTTCCTCAGGGGAGCCGTCAGAAGGGCTCTGGAGGTACCGGTAAGTTGCTTCAAGGGAAAGCCTTATGCGTTGAGGGCTGATAGCGGGGCAAAAGGGGGGGTCTTAGAGGCCGCCCCCCCTTACGGGAGGAGACCCCTCGCTTTTGATGAGGGGGAGCCTCGCCAAGGCCCCTCGAAGCCCAGAGCCTTCTCTCCGTCCCTTCCCTTGAGGGTTCCGCTCGAAGGCCTATCGCTCGGGGGAGCCCGCTACCTGGGACAGCTCTGGGGCTCCTTTCTCCTCTTTGAGGGGGAGGAGGGGCTTCTGGTTCTGGACCAGCATGCAGCCCATGAGCGGATCCTCTATGAGAAGCTCGAGGCCTCCCTGCGCAAGGGGGAGCTGAAGCGCCAGGGGCTTCTTCTGTCCCTTACCCTGGATCTCACCCCTGGAGATGCCTTAATTTTGGAGGAACATTTGGGAACTCTGACCAGGCTCGGCTTTGAGGTGGAGCCCTTTGGCGGAAGGAGCTTCCTCTTAAGGGCGGTGCCGGCACTCCTCTCAGGAGAAGACCCGGGCGAGCTCATATCCTGGGCTCTGGAGGAGATCAGGGCAACCGAAGAAAAACCTTCTCTTGGCGAGATGGCCGAGAGGCTTCTAAGGGCTCTCGCCTGCCGAGCAGCCGTCAAAGCCGATAGAGCCCTGAAGGAAGAAGAAGTGAGGGCTCTGGGGGAAGCCCTTGAGTCCACCCCCTTTCGCTGGTGTTGCCCTCACGGGAGACCTCTGGCGCTGCTCGTGGAAAGGGAGGAGTTCTTGAGGAAATTTCACCGATCTTAGGCCGTCATTTGCGTTCTTGGCAGGCTTTTTGCTTGACTTTTAAGTGATTATGGAGTAATTCTTACGATCAAAAAGAGGAGAATGGATCTTAGCCCACGGACCCATGAGCAGCAGGCTGACCAGCGTCCACGGCCGCTCTCTAAGAGGTCGGAGTGGGCTTCCGTTTATACTGGCTCTGAGGCTTCCTCCGGGGAGGTGCCCACAGGATGGAATTTGAGAAGGATTTAGGGCTTACCTTTGATGATGTCGTACTTCTGCCGGCCAAGAGTGAGGTTCTGCCTCGGGAGGTAGACCTATCGACCCAACTCACACCCAAGATCCGCCTCAACATCCCCCTTCTCAGCTCGGCCATGGATACTGTGACGGAGTCGCGCCTTGCCATCGCCCTGGCCCAGGAGGGCGGCCTAGGGGTCATTCACCGTAATTTCTCGGTGGAGGAACAGGCAAGGGAAGTGGACAAAGTGAAGCGCTCTGAGAGCGGGATGATCACAGACCCCATCACCATGTCCCCCGACCAGAGCATCGGGGAGGCCATGCAGGTGATGGAGAAGTACCGGATCTCAGGTGTTCCCATAACAGAGCGAAGGAAACTGGTGGGCATCCTCACAAACCGGGATCTCCGCTTTGAGGACAAATTTGAGCGGAGGATCGGTGACCTGATGACAAAAAAGAACTTGGTCACCGTTCCCATGGGGACGACTCTTGAGGAGTCGAAAAAACATCTGCACGAGCATCGCATAGAGAAGCTTCTCGTGGTGGACGATGATTTCAACCTGATGGGGCTCATCACCATCAAGGACATTGAAAAAGCGCGCAAATATCCCAAAGCCAGCAAAGACAGCCGTGGTCGTCTGCGGGTGGGAGCGGCTGTGGGGGTTGGGGAAGATATGCTTAGCCGGGCTCGGGCCCTCATCGAGGCGGGCGTGGACCTTATCGTGGTGGACACCGCCCATGGACACTCCACCCGGGTTCTCAGGGCTGTCGAGCGTCTGAAGGAGGTTTTCCCCGAGGTGGAGGTACTGGCGGGGAATGTGGCTACGGCCGAAGCTACCCGCGACCTTCTGGCCGCAGGGGCGGACGCCATTAAGGTCGGCATCGGCCCCGGCTCTATCTGCACCACAAGGGTTATTGCCGGGGTGGGCGTCCCCCAAGTTACGGCCATTATGAGTTGTGCCCGAGTAGGCGATGAGACGGGAGCAAGGGTGGTGGCCGACGGTGGGGTCAAATACTCCGGGGACATCGTCAAGGCTATAGCGTCTGGCGCCGCGGCCGTCATGATAGGGAGCATCTTTGCGGGCACTGAGGAGAGCCCGGGAGAGAGGGTTCTTTACCAGGGTCGAAGCTACAAGGTTTACCGCGGTATGGGCTCCATCGGGGCCATGGCTGAAGGGAGCGGGGACCGTTACTTTCAGGAGGGCGAGCTCAGCGAAACGAAGCTGGTGCCCGAGGGAGTAGAGGGAAGGGTGCCCTATAAAGGCTCCCTCTCGGCCAGCGTATATCAGCTGATGGGAGGCCTCGCGGCGGGCATGGGCTACACGGGCTCGGCCGACATCGAGACCCTGCGAACCAACTGCCGCTTTATGCGTTTAACCACTGCAGGGCTCCAGGAGAGCCACGTCCATGATGTCATCATAACGCGCGAGGCCCCTAACTACCAGCGGAGCCCCGCCTGGCGAGAGAGTCCATGAGCAAGAGAGAGCAAGAGCCGCTGAGGTCTCGGGAGGCGAAGCCTCGGCTCCTTCTCATGGAAGAAAGCCCCTCCCTCATGCGCCTGCTTTGGGAGAGCTTCGGCGAAAGTGAGTTCACCCTGGAGACTTGGGAGGGGGGACGCCCCAGCGCCAAGGCCCTTCTCGGGCGCGAGCCTGACCTTATCCTGGCTCCCTTGAGGGGCCGGCAGGTCAACGGGCTCAGACTCTGCAAGCAGTTAAAGAGGCGTGATAGGGAGGGTTATACGCCCTTCCTCCTCCTGACCTCTGACGGCTCTTCTAAACTGGTTCTGGAGGGCCTCGCCGCGGGTGCCGATGATTGTGTTTCCCTTCCGACTCGAGCAGAGGAACTTGCCGGCCGCATCCGCGTGCATCTGGGCTTGAAGAGACGCTTTGATGCCATAGGGGAAAGGCTCTCGGATTTGGAGCGCCGCGAGGGGGAAGCCGAGGCGGCCACAGAGATAGGTCGAATACTGGCCATTCGGGGCCGCTCCCTCTATGGCAAGCTGAGAAGATGCCTCACTATAACCCTCGCCCAGGTGGAAGCTGAACATGGGTCCTTGATGCTTCTGAATGAGCGGGGTCAGCTGGAGGTGAAGATTGCAACTCGAGCTGAGCTGGAAGGAAGGAGCCGAGAGCTCTCGGAGCAGGGTGTGTCCACACTGGCCCTGAGGGAGGGGAAATCGGTTTTTGTTGAGGATATTCGCTCCGACCCCAGATTTGAGGCACAGTGGGCTCATCATTACCGCAAGGACTTCGCCCTCTCCGTCCCCATCAGGCAAGATGGGCAGGTGATCGGCGTGCTCAATGTTTCAGAGCGCAAGGTGGATGTACCCTTTGATGAGAAAGATGAAGCACTTCTTCTGCGGTTCACCGAGAAGATAGCTCCCTTCCTTGAGAACGCCCGCCTAAGGGAAGCCCTCAGGGGCGAGCGAGATGAGCTGAGGCGCCAGCTCAAGCTCAACCGTAAGCTCATGGATAAGACCGCAGCCCAGAATGAGGCCCTTCGCCGGGAGAGGGCGAATCTGGAGGCTGCCAACGTGAAGCTCAGGGAGCTGGAGCAGGTTAAGTCTGACCTGACCCACATGGTCATCCATGACCTCAAGGGGCCCTTGAGCGAGGTCATGTCGAACCTGGACTTGCTGAGGTCGGGAGAGCTGGTCGAAGAGGACCGGGAGTGCCTGGAGACGGCCATGAGCGGGTCCGAGCGCTTGCTTTGCATGATTAATGATATGCTGGATATCAGCAGGATGGAAGAAGGTCGCTTCAGCCTCAAAAAAGAGGGGATAAAGCTTAACCTCCTGGTGGAGGACGCCCTGGAAAGACTCTCGGCCCTGGCGAGTCAGCGGGGAATATCCTTTAGGTATAAAGCAGCCGGGTGCTTACCCCCGGTGTTGGCCGACCCGCGAATCCTGGAAAGGGTTATGGATAATATCCTTACCAATGCCATCGCCTACTCGCCCGGGGGAGGGATGGTGACGGTCACCACGGAAGTTCCCGTGGGCGGCCGAGAGGTTAGAGTGAGCGTAACGGATGAGGGCGAGGGAGTCTCCCAGGGTGACCGCGAGCGCATTTTTGAGAAGTTCCGCCAAGGGGAGGGAGGCCGCTTGCTCCGCAAGGGAGCGGGCCTCGGCCTCGCCTTCTGTCGGATGGCAACCGAGGCCCATGGCGGGCGAATCTGGGTGGATAGCGAGCCGGGCAAGGGAAGCACCTTCTGTTTCGCCATTCCACTTTGAGGTGAGGCGGTGAGACAAGCGAGGAAGCCAGGCAGGAAGTTGAAGTTTCTTGTGGTGGATGACATGTCCAACATGCGCAAGACCATACGGAACATGCTGCGCAAGCTGGGCTACGAGGACGTCACAGAGGCCGAGGACGGAGACACGGCCCTTTCGCGCCTCAGGGCAGTCCGCTACGACTTCGTCATTGCTGACTGGAAGATGCCTCGCATGAGCGGTATCGAACTCCTGCAAACCGTCCGGAAAAGCGACGCCCTGCGCAACATTCCCTTCCTGATGGTGACGGCTGAGATAAATGAGGCGACCGTGGCTCAGGCTGCCGAAGGGGAGGTCGATGGTTATATCATAAAGCCTTTCTTCGCCATGACGCTGGAGGAGAAGATCAACGGAATCCTGGAGCGCAGGGCCAATCCCTCACAACTTGAGTTACATCTCCGCAAGGCTCAGGCGTGTCTTGCCGACGGACAGCTGAATCAGGCTCTGGCCGAGTGTGAGGAAGCCCTCCGGCTTCAGCCTACCAGTGCGCGTGCCATGACCCTCATGGGAGAGGTTTTTGAAAAAGGAGGGCAGCTGGAGCAGGCGGAGCAGAGTTACAAGGCCGCGGTTCACCACAACCCTATGTTCCTCAAGGGTCAGGATCAACTGGGCCACCTTTGCGAGCGCCAGGGCAAGCAAAAGGAGGCCATAGAGGCCTTTCAGGCCGCAGCCAGGATAAGCCCCTCTAACGCGGAGCGTCAGATGGAGCTGGGTAAGGCCCTTTTGGAGGAGGGCAGGGTGGAGGAGGCGTCCTTTGCCTTTGAAGAGGCAGTCCGGGCCGACCGGGATAAGGAGAAGCGCACGACAGAGATTGGCGAGGCCTTCCTCTCCAAGGGTCAAGCCGAGAGGGCGATACAGAGCTTCCAGCAGGTCCTGGCCCAGAACCCCGAGAACCTCCATGTCTATAACCGCCTGGGCATTGCCTTCCGGCAGAAGGGCCTTTACAAGGAGGCCATAAACGAGTACCTGAAGGCTCTGGCCATCGACCCCAATGATGAGATCCTACACTATAACTTGGGGCGTGCCTATCTGGAGGGCAGAGACGAAGCTAACGCAGTAAAATCCTTCAGAAAAGCCTTGGAGCTTAACCCTGACTTTGAAGAAGCCAATGAGATTTTAAGGGAGACCGTTGGATCGTAGCGCCTCTCCAATCGCTCATTTTCCCATGAAGCTGAAAAGGAGAGGTGGTGTTTGAATTGAGGCCCGCAAGAGACTTCCATGAGGCGAAAACGCACCGAGATAGATAAGGATGAGCTTCCTCTTCCAGAGGAACCGGAGGAAGAGGAGGCGCAGGAGCAATATTCGGCTCAGGCGGTAATGCCCGAGCCTGAGCTCGACTCCGAGGGGGTTCCCCCCGCCAGGCGGCGTGCGCCTCTGCTCCCCGCCCTCGGGGGTGTGGTGGCCCTCCTCTGCGTGGGTTGGATTGTGGCATATTTTATCCCGGTCTCCCTGGAGCGGGAGGCCAGGGCTCCCATGAAGAAGACTCTTCAGGGGCTCCCGCCTGAGCTTAAGCCCTCCGGGTGGCTTGAGGCGAAGGCCCTCAAGAGGAGGGAGCTGGAACGGGCAATAGACCTATCCCTGGGCAAGCCCTTTTACGTGCCCTTGCGAAGGGGCGGGGGTGGAGAGGAGGTCTTTTTCCTTAAACTTGCCCTGACTCTGGAACTTTCCGACTCCGCCACAGCCCAAGAGGCCAAGAGCAAGCTGCCCCTCCTGCGAAAAAAGGTTTTCACCCTCCTCCGGAGCACCACATTCGAGAGCCTCAGAGGGCGGGGGGCCGGGGCTCAGCTGAAGGGCGCGCTCATGGCCTCCCTCAATGGGGCCCTCACCACAGGCCAGCTGAAGAGGCTTTATTTCACCGACTTCATAATTCACTGAAAGTGACAGAGAAGGTCCTCATTCTCGACTTCGGCTCCCAGTACACCCAGCTCATTGCCCGGAGGGTCAGGGAGAACCAGGTTTATTGTGAGATTTTGCCATGTACGGTGACTCTGGAGGAGGTGAAGGCGTCTGCTCCCGGGGCCGTCATCCTCTCCGGGGGGCCGGCCAGCGTCTATGAACCGGTGGCCCCCGGGACGGAGCGTTCACTTTTCGAGCTCGGGGTCCCCGTCTTGGGAATCTGCTACGGTATGCAGCTCATGGCCCACCTCCTGGGGGGCAAGGTGAAGGCCGGGATGAGGCGCGAGTACGGCCGGGCGGAGCTCTCAGTCCGGGACCGGCGCGACCTCTTCTCAGCTCTGGCCGAACGGGAGGTGGTCTGGATGAGCCACGGCGATAGGGTGGAGGAGGCGCCGCCTGGCTTTGAGGCCATCGCCAGTTCCGAGAGCTCGCCGGTGGCCGCTATGCGTTCTGCAGATGGGCGCCTCTTCGGGATCCAATTTCACCCCGAGGTGGTGCACACGCCCAATGGAGGAAGGATCATCCGAAATTTCCTCTTCGGCATCTGCGGCTTCCGGGGTGAGTGGACCATGCGCTCCTTCGTGGAGGGGGCCTTAAAGGCAATAAGGGACCAGGTGGGCAATGGTGGGGTAATATGTGGCCTGAGCGGTGGAGTGGACTCCTCCGTGACGGCACTCCTCCTTCACCGGGCTGTGGGCGACCGGCTCACCTGCATCTTCGTCGATAACGGCCTCCTGCGAAAGGGAGAGGCCGAAGAGGTGGTGACCACGTTTGGCAAACACTTCCACCTTAGGCTCCGCGCGGTCGATGCCCGTGCCCGCTTCCTGAAGGCCCTCGAAGGGGTCGAGGACCCGGAAGAGAAACGGCGCCGGGTGGGACGTGAGTTCATCGAGGTGTTCGAGAAGGAGGCGCGTCGGGTAGGAGGTGCCCGGTTCCTCGCTCAGGGGACCCTCTACCCCGATGTCATAGAGAGCGTTTCCTTCAAGGGGCCCTCGGCCACCATTAAGAGCCACCACAACGTGGGAGGGCTTCCCGAGGAAATGGGTTTGGAGTTGGTGGAGCCCCTGAGGGAGCTGTTCAAGGATGAGGTGAGAAAGGTGGGGGAGGAGCTGGGCCTTCCTGAGGAGGTTCTCTACCGGCAGCCCTTCCCCGGCCCTGGCTTGGC
This sequence comes from uncultured bacterium, assembly GCA_964575845.1. Classification (GTDB taxonomy): domain Bacteria; phylum UBA8248; class UBA8248; order UBA8248; family CAZNSX01; genus CAZNSX01. Next base: position 684,428 of record CAZNSX010000002.1, read on the forward strand.
CGTGAGAGTGCTGGGGGAGGTCACGCATGAGAGGCTGGAAGTCCTGAGAGAGGCCGACGCCATACTCCTCGAAGAGGTGAAGCGGGCGGGCCTCTACAAGAGCATCTGGCAGTGCTTCGCAGTGCTTCTGCCCGTCAGGTCTGTGGGAGTCATGGGCGATGAGAGGACTTATGAGAATGTGCTCGCCATCCGGGCCGTCACGAGCCATGACGGCATGACGGCCGATTGGGCCCGGCTACCGGAGGAGCTCCTTGCTCTGGTCTCAGGCCGCATCATAAACGAGGTCCGAGGAATAAACCGTGTGGTCTATGACATAAGCTCCAAGCCCCCCAGCACCATAGAGTGGGAGTGAGATGAGAGTCTCGGATTTCATTCACCTGCACCTCCATACCCAGTATAGCCTTCTGGATGGCGCCGTCCGTCTTGAGGCCCTCATGGCCCGGGCATTGGAATACCGGATGCCAGCCCTCGCCATAACCGACCACGGCAGCATGTACGGGGCCATAAAGTTCTACCGTGCCGCAAGGGCCGCTGGCATTAAGCCTATCCTGGGTTGTGAGCTCTATGTGGCGCCGGGTAGCCGCCTGGAGAAGGTGCCCGCGGCAGGAGGGGGAGACCAGGCTTATCATCTGACGGTCCTGGCCAGAAACGAAGAGGGCTACCGGAATCTCATCCAGCTCGCAACGAGGGCCCACCTCGAGGGTTTCTATTACAGGCCCCGTGTGGACAGGGAGCTTCTGGAGGGCTACAGGGGAGGTCTCATAGCCTTGAGTGGGTGCCTGAGCGGAGAGATAAATCAGCTCCTGCTCTCGGGGCAGCGAGAGAAGGCACAGCGGGCCGCCTGCTACTACCGGGAGCTCTTCGGGTACGAAGGCTTCTATCTGGAGCTTCAGAACCAAGGTCTTGAGGAACAGAAGCTTCTCATTCCTCAAATGATAGGGCTGGGAGAGGAGCTTGGGATCCCTCTGGTGGCCTCTAATGATGTCCACTATCTGGATCACCGGGACCATCGGGCCCATGAGGTACTCCTCTGCATCCAGACGGGGAAGACCATAAACGATGAGAAGCGCCTTCGCATGGCAAGTGACCAGTTTTATTTCAAGCGACCAGGGGAGATGAAGGCTCTTTTCGCCGAGCTACCCGATGCCCTTCATAACACCAGGGCTATTGCCGAGATGTGCGAGCTGGAAATGGAGCTGGGCGTGCAGCACCACCTTCCCCGTTACGACCCACCCCCTGGCTGCACCTTGGAGGGGTATCTGAGGAAACTGGCAGAGCAGGGCCTGGAGGAGAGGCTTAAGGCGATGGGCTTTGGGAGTTCCGAGAGCCGCCCCTATCGGGAACGCCTCGATCACGAGCTCTCCATAATCGAGGCCACAGGTTATTCGGGATATTTCCTCGTGGTGTGGGATTTCATCGACTATGCGAGAGGACAGGGCGTCCCGGTGGGACCGGGCAGGGGCTCTGCGGCGGGCAGCCTCGTGGCCTATGCCCTTCGCATCACAGACCTCGACCCCCTCCGCTATGGGCTTCTGTTCGAGCGGTTCCTGAGCCCTGAGCGGGTCAGCATGCCGGATATCGATATCGACTTCTGCATGGAGCGGCGGGAGGAGGTCATCGACTATGTTGGCCAGCGCTATGGCAAGGAAAACGTCGCCCAGATAATTACCTTCGGAACAATGGCGGCCCGGGGGGTGGTGAGGGACGTGGGCCGCGCCCTGGATATGCCTTACGGCGAGGTGGACCGCATAGCCAAGCTCGTTCCCAACCGCCTCAACATCACCCTTGAGCAGGCGCTGAAGGAGGAGGCCAGGCTGAGGGAGATGGCGGAAAGGGATGAGCGGGTGGGGGAGCTCCTGGAGACGGCAAGGACTCTAGAGGGCCTCACTCGCCACGCCTCCATCCACGCGGCGGGAGTGGTCATAACGCCCGAGCCTCTTGTCAATTACCTTCCCCTCTGCCGGGGAGCAAAGGGTGAGGTGGTCACCCAGTATGCGATGGATGACATCGAGGCGCTTGGGCTTCTGAAGATGGATTTTCTCGGCCTGAGAACCCTTACGGTAATAGAGAAGGCCACTCGGTTGATAGAGAGGGCCCGGGGCGAGAAGGTTTGCGCGGAGGCGCTTCCCCTGGATGACGCCGTCACCTACAGGCTTCTCTGCGAGGCCAGAACCACGGGCATCTTCCAGCTGGAGAGCCGGGGCATCCGCGATATCCTGAGAAAGCTCAAGCCCGAGAGCTTCGAGGATCTTGTGGCGCTGGTGGCCCTCTACCGCCCGGGGCCTCTCGGAAGCGGCATGGTGGATGATTTCATAAAGCGAAAGCACGGGCTTCAGCCCATAGAGTATGAGCTCCCCGAGCTTGAGGCCTTGCTGAAGGAGACCTATGGTGTAATCGTCTATCAGGAACAGGTGATGAAGATCGCCAGCGAGCTGGCGGGCTTCAGCATGGGGGCCGCAGATGAGCTCAGGCGGGCCATGGGCAAGAAGAAGCTGGAGGTCATGGTCCGTCAACGGGAGCGCTTTGTGGAAGGGACGGTCGGGAGGGGAATAGAGAGAGAGAAGGCCGAGAGACTCTTTGACCTCATGGAGTATTTTGCCGGCTATGGCTTCAACAAATCCCATAGCGCCGCTTACGCGCTCGTGGCTTACAGGACGGCCTATCTCAAGGCCCACTACCCGCAGGAGTTTATGGCCGCCCTTCTCACAAGCGATAAAGACAATACCGACAAGGTCATGAACGACATGAGCGAGTGCCGAGAGATGGGGATAAAGGTGCTTCCTCCTGACGTCAACCAGAGCGGGAAGGATTTCTCTGTGTTCGGCCCCGACATCCGCTTCGGCCTGGCGGCGGTGAAGAATGTGGGCGAGGGAGCAGTGGACTCTATCCTTGATGCCAGGGAAAAAAGAGGGCCGTTTCTCTCGCTTTTCGATTTTTGCCGGAGGGTGGACCTCCGCTTGGTGAACCGGAGGGTAGTGGAGAGTCTCATCAAGTGCGGGGCCTTCGACTCCACGGGCGCCCGGCGCTCCCAATTGATGGGAGCCCTGGATGTGGCCATGGAGGCCGCCTCTCGGGCTCAAAGGAGTCTCGCGGCGGGACAATTCGACCTTTTCGCAGGAGCCGGAGGCGGGGGTGAAGTCCCCGAGCCCTCGTATCCGGGCCTTGCCGAGTGGCCCGAGACCCAGCTCCTTGCGTGCGAGAAAGAGGCCCTGGGCTTTTACATCACCGGCCATCCCCTCGGTCGCTTTGAGCGGGAGTTGCGCAATTTCACCGACACAGACACCCGGAACCTGGCTGAAAGGAGAAACGGGGGCAAGGTGAGGCTCGCGGGCATCGTGCGATCAGTACGCTCCCAGACCACGCGGCGGGGAGAACGGATGGCTTATGTAATCCTTGAAGACCTCTATGGCTCCGTCGAGCTCATCGCCTTCCCCGAGGTCTATCGCGCAGCGGAGGGGTTACTCCAGGGCGAAGAGCCGCTGGTGGTGGAGGGGAACCTGGAGCCTGGGGAGGAGGTTACCAGAATCATAGCCGAAGGGATATATCCCCTCTCTCAGGCCCGGGAAAGGCTGGCCGCGAAGCTTCATCTGAGCCTGCAGGCGCCCGGTCTGACCCGTGAATTTCTCCTTGAACTGAGGCGGCTGCTTGAGGGGCAGAAAGGGAAGTGCGAGGTGCTCCTACACCTTCTTTTTCCGGAGGGGCGAGAGGTGGTCGTGGCGGCTGGCGACAAGTGGCGTGTGACACCCACGGATCAACTCCTCGGCCGCGTGTCAGAGCTCCTGGGGGCGGAGGCCCTTTCCTTTGAGTGAGCGGCGTCCCCTGGATGTATACGACCTAGGCCTAGTTCCCTTTGAAGAGGCGCTTGAACTTCAGAATGCCCTCCATCAGGAGCGTGCCCAAGGCCTTCGAGAAGACCTCCTTCTGCTGCTTGAGCACCCCCATGTCCTCACCATCGGGGCGGGCGGGAGGGCGGAGAATATCCTTCCCGACGCAGAGGAGCTCAAGGCCAGGGGCGTCCCCGCCTACAGGATAAACCGAGGTGGGGATGTCACCTATCACGGTCCGGGCCAGCTCGTGGGCTATCCCATTCTCGACTTAAGACTCCTCGGTCGGGACCTCCACCTCTACGTGCGCTCCCTAGAGGAGGTCTTCATAAGGCTCCTCTCGGATTTCGCCCTTGAGGCGAGGCGCGTTCCAGGACGTTCGGGAGTTTGGGTAGGAGAGGAGAAGGTGCTGGCCCTGGGCATCGGCGTGAGGAGGTGGGTCTCCATGCATGGGTTTGCCCTGAACGTGGAGCCTGACCTCAGCTATTTTAAGCTCATCATCCCTTGCGGTATCCGTGAGGCTGGGGTAACATCTCTCAGCGTGCTTCTCGGCAGGACGCCGCCCTGGGGGGAGCTGAAGGAGGCTCTCCTGTGGCACTTCGGCGATGTGTTTTCTTTTGAGCCGAGAGCCCGTGAGGCTCAATCCCTCTGGAGTGCGATCTCTGGGTTGGGGAGAGGTTAGATGAAAAGCGGGTGCGGGCATCGGCTCTGCATCCCCTGTATAGGGGTGGCGGTTGCCCTCCTGGTTCTCGCGCTTCCGGTGGAGGCTCTGGGAGCCCCCTGGCGATGGTCGCCAGAGAATATCTGGGCCATCATCCGCAAGGGGGGGCCTGTCATGTACCCCATATTTTTCTCCTCCATCATCGCTCTGGCCGTGGCGCTTGAGCGCCTTTTTGCACTCAGGCGTAAGAAGGTTATGCCCGAGGCTTTCCTCCACGCGGTCAGGCGACACTGGCGTCGCGGCGAGATACGGGGTGCCCTTGAGACTTGTTCTCTGACCGATGTTTCCATTTCCCGCATCCTAAGGGCTGGCCTGCGGCGGCGGGCCTTAGGGTTCCAGGAGATGGAGCGGGCAATCGAGAGCGCCGGTCAGCACGAGGTTGCGGTCCTTTCAGGCAACCTGCGCATCCTGGGCGTTATCGCCAACCTTGCGCCGATGCTGGGTCTTCTGGGTACTGTGGTTGGCATGATCCGTGCTTTTAACGTTATATCTCAGAGCGGCACGGGTAACCCGGGCCTCGTGGCCGCAGGCATTTCCGAAGCCCTGCTCACGACGGCTGCGGGCCTGACAGTTGGAATCCCCGCCCTGGCCGCCTATCATTTCTTAAGAGCCAGAGTGGACAAATTCATCCACGAGATGGAGTCTATCGCGATGGAGCTCGTTCAGGGCATGGCCGAGGCCGCGGCTTCTCGGGGCGAGGAGGTTGCCGTGAGGCAGCCCGCCAGGGAGGGGGGCGATGAGATTTAGGTCGGGCGGCGAGGAGGACTTTAACCTTCAGCTCACCTCCCTTATCGATGTCGTCTTCCTCCTGCTCATCTTCTTCATGGTCTCCACCGCCTTCATAGACTTCAGCCGCCGCATGGACATCCAGCTCCCTGAATCCAAGGCCAGTGAAGTGGTGAAGGAGGTAAGGGGTTACCTCCTGGAGGTGGGGGTCGAGCGCCGCATGACCCTCAACGGTCGGGAGATAAGCCTCAAGGGGCTGGAGGAGGAGCTGATGCGCTCCAAGGGCCAGGGCTTCAGGCGCACCATGACTATCAAGGCTGACAAGCGCCTGGACTATGGGTTTGTGGTGCGCCTCATGGGCATCAGTCTGGCGGCGGGGATCCGTGACATAAGCGTGGCCGTCAAGGACTAGAGCCGGTCAGGCCTGTGGGACGATTGACCCTAATTCTGGGTGGGGCCCGAAGTGGAAAGAGCGGCGTGGCTCTGAGGCTTCTCCTCAAGGCAGGGGGCGAAAAGACCTTCGTGGCCACGGCAAGGATTGAAGATGAGGAGATGGCCGAGCGGGTTAGGGCCCACCGCGCGGCCCGCCCTCAGGAGGTGAAGACCCTGGAAGAGCCTCTGAACCCCGCTCGGGCGTTGCGCTCGGCCGATAAACCCGGGGGCGCTCTTCTTCTCGATTGTCTCACCCTCTGGCTCTCTAACCTCATGGCCGAGCCCGGGCGCGATGACGCTTCGATTCTGGAGGAAGTGGGAGAGCTGGCACGGCTCTCCCGGGAGCTCCGAGGGCGTCTCATCGTTGTTTCCAACGAGGTGGGGATGGGCATAGTTCCGGAAAATCCCCTGGCCAGACGCTTTCGGGACCTCGCAGGCAAGGCCAATCAGATAATGGCCGGGGCTGCGGATGAGGTTCTCTTTGCGGTTGCGGGCATCCCTCGGCGGCTGAAGCCCTGAGGATGGCCCCCCCTGATCCCGGAGTGCAATTTCCATGGGAGAGCGCGTTCACAGGGTAGTGGAATATCGGCCCGGGCTGGATGAGCGGCCTACGTCCCTCTTCCTCGTCCGCCACGGGGAGATCGAGGGTGCGGGTAAGGGCCGCCTCCTGGGCCACACAGATGTGCCCCTGACGGAGCGGGGCCTTCAAGCCATGGAGGTTCTGGGAGTGAGGATAAGGGGCGTTCTTGATGCGGATGGATTTGCGGGACCCCTTAAACCAGAGGCCCTGTATTCCAGCCCTTTGAGCCGCTGCAGGGAGAGCGCCAGGGCCATCGGCGAGGGCCTCTTCGGGAAAGAGAGCGAGCAAGCCCAGGTGGTTGAAGCCTTCAAGGAGATCTCTATCGGAAAGTGGGAAGGGATGCTCTATGAGGATGTGGCGCGGCGCTTCCCTAAACAATTGAGGCGGCGCCTTTCTAACATGGTTAGGGTGCGTCCCCCGGGGGGAGAGAGTCTCCTCGAACTGGAGGCGAGGGTAATACCCGCCTTGGAGGAGCTTCTTTCCCGGCACCGTGGGGAGGCCTTCCTCGTCGTTGGTCATGCTGGGGTGAACCGCCTCATACTCTGCAGGGCTCTTGCCCTTGGACTTCAGCATTTCTTCCGGGTGAGCCAGGATTTCGGAGCCCTGAATATAATAAACTACTACTCTGACCTGTCGGTGGTAAGACTCCTTAACGGATAAGAACCGGGAGCCCTGGCAAGAAGGTGAAGGCGTTAGGCCTTCTCGCAGGCTTCCTCCTGGACCTCGCCCTGGGCGACCCCCTCTGGCTTCCCCACCCGGTGAGGTGGATGGGTAAGCTCATCTCGGCTCTGGAGATGAGGTTGCGCCGGGGAGGAGGGCTTAGCCGGGGGGATAGAGTGCGAGGCATCCTCCTTGTGATTTTGGTTGTGGGAGGGGTAGGTGGGGCTACCTTCGGTCTCAGGGCCATTTTCTCGTCTCTCGCCCCGGCCCTAGCCTTTGCTTTTGATTGCACCCTTATATTCCTTTCCCTCTCGGTTAGAAGCCTAAGGGAAGAGAGCCTCAAGGTGGAGCGGGAGCTTCTGGCCGGAGACCTTCCCGGGGCCCGTCGTGCTCTCTCTCCCCTGGTGGGAAGAGAAACTGAAGGCCTCGATGCTAGAGGAGTGGTGAGGGGAGCCGTTGAGACCGTGGCCGAGAACTCAGTGGACGGAGTTATTGCGCCCCTTTTTTACGCTCTCCTGGGGGGTGGCCCCCTGGCCATGACCTATAAGGCCATAAACACCCTTGACTCCATGGTGGGCTACAGGGATGAGCGCTATCTCCGGTTCGGGTGGGCGGCGGCCCGCCTGGATGACCTGGCAAACTTCATCCCCGCCCGGCTGTCAGCCGTCCTGCTTCCGGCGGCCGCCTCACTCACGGGGGCCGATGGCCTCAGGGCCCTGAGGATAGCCTTGAGGGACGGCCATAAGCACCCTAGCCCCAACGCAGGCGTCCCCGAGGCGGCCGTTGCCGGAGCCCTGGGAGTGCAGCTGGGGGGCTTGAGCCACTACCGGGGCAGAGCCTCTGAGAAGCCCCTCCTGGGGGACGGCATATCTCCCCTTGAACCATGGCACATAGGGTCGGTGAACCGCCTGATGCTGGTTGCCGCTTTTCTTTCACTGGCTCTTGCGGAGCTTGCCCTTTTGTTTTTCTCGCGAGGGTTTTGGTTCTCCTTTGCTTAGGGTGAAATCTTGGCCGGGGCCGCCCTAGTTATTGCCGGCACCCACAGCGGCGTTGGCAAGACTACCATAACGCTCGGAATACTCCGAGCCCTCCTTCGTCGCGGTCTCAGGGTCCAGCCCTTCAAAGTGGGTCCTGATTTCATAGATACCGGCCTTCACACGCGTCTCTCGGGACTGATCTCCCGAAATCTGGATAGCTGGATGCTTCCCCACCCTTTCCTTAAGGAATGCTTTGCGCTCCATGCCCAGCAGGCGGACCTCGCCCTGGTGGAGGGGGTAATGGGCCTTTTTGATGGAAGGAGGGGTCGAGGAGAGGAGGGGAGCACGGCGGAAGTGGCGAAGCTCATATCCGCGCCGGTGGTTCTTGTGGCCGACGGCTCAAGCCTCGCAAGGAGCGCCGGAGCCCTCCTCATGGGCTATGCCCGTTTTGACCCAGAGCTTAAGCTCTCGGGGGTTGTCTTTAACCGGGTTGGAGGCTCCACCCACCGAAGCTATCTGAGGGAAGCGGTGGAGGAGCTTGGCGAGCGGCTTGTAGCAGAGGGCCTCCCCCCGCCCGAGTTCCTGGGAGCCCTCCCCCGTGACCCGTCCCTTGAGCTCCCTGAGCGCCACCTGGGCCTCATAACCCAGGAAGAAGCTCCCCTGACGGAGAGCTTCCTCAAGAGGTTAGCCGATGCCGCAGAAGAGCATATCGACCTGGAAGGGCTCCTCCGGGTGGCGGAAAGGGCGAGGCCCTGCAAGCCGCCGGTGCCTTCCTTTCTTGAGGGCCTGAAGAAAAGGGCCATTGGAAAGGTTCGACTGGGAGTGGCCAGGGATAAGGCCTTTTGCTTTTACTACCAGGATAACCTGGATATCCTGGAAGCTCTGGGAGCAGAGCTCGTTCCATTCAGTCCCATGGCCGACTCAGCCCTCCCTCCGGAACTCGACGGTCTGTATCTGGGCGGAGGCTACCCGGAGGTTCACGCCGAGAGTCTTTCGGCCAACCTTCCCATGCGCCGGGCGGTGGGGGAGTTCTGCGAGGGGGGAAAGCCCGTTTATGCCGAATGCGGCGGGTTCATGTATCTCACAAAGGCAATAGTTGACTTTGAGGGAAGAGAATATCCCATGGTGGGGGTTTTCCCCACCCTGGCTCGGATGCTCAGGCAACGCCTCTCCCTGGGCTACCTGACGGTTGAGCTCACCTCTCCCTGCATTTTCGGAATGGAGGGCACGAGAGCCAGGGGCCACGAGTTCCACTACTCGGCTGCGGATGAGCCGCCACCTGAGGTCAAGAGGGTCTATCGCCTCCTCAGGGGGGGAGAGACGCGGCTTGAAGGCTACTCCCGTAAGGGAGTCCTCGCCAGCTACCTTCACCTTCACTTCGGCTCAAACCCGGACTTTCCCAGAGAGTTCTTGAAGAGGTGCCTTGAGGGAGGCAGGGGTTAGGGAGGCGGTGGACTGGAGCCGTATTAACACTCAGGAGTTTTTAGTCCTGTTTCCCTCTCCCTTGAGCATGAGGATGGCAACTATGAAGAAGATGTTGAAGGCCTGCAGAATGAGAAGGAAGGCGTCCACCGTGCGCCCGTTCTTGAGGACCACGGCGCTCAGGCCGAGCGAGCTGGCGATGAGGTAGATGAAGAACACCGTCTGCTCCTTCGACATTCCCAGGCTCTGGAGGCGGTGGTGAATGTGGTCCCGACCCACATATTCCATCCACTCGCGCAGGCTCTTCACGCGGCCCGAGGCTACGCGGCTGACCGTTGTGAAGGTCATGTCGAAGATCATGATGCCCAATATGAGGATGGGCATGCTGAGGGCCTTTACGGGGTCTCCCCTGGCCCACTCGCCCATGACGGCGAGGCTGGCCAGGGTGAAGCCGATGAAAGTGCTTCCCGCATCCCCCAGAAATATTGCCGCAGGTCTTCCGGGCCTGAAGTTGAAGGGAAGAAACCCGATGCAACCACCCATGAGGGACATGGCCAAGAACATCATATAGCGCTGCCCGGTCTGAATGGCCACCAGGCCCATGAAGAGGGCCGCAATGGCCCCCAGCCCTGTCGCGAGGCCATCAATTCCATCGAGGAAGTTCATGGCGTTGGTGAGGCCCACGAGCCAGACTAAGGTGAGAATGATCTCAATGGCATCCCCCCAGTAGGTTGGGGGCAGAAATGAGAGTCTCACGCCAAAGGCAACCACGATGAGGCTCGCCCCCAGATGGCCGAGGATGCGCAGCCGGGCGGAGAGCCCTCTGGTATCCTCCACCAACCCCAAAATCATCACGATAGTCGCGCCCAGGGCTATCCCCTTGAGCTGCCAGGAAACCAGATAGTTCACGAGGACAGCCCCCGCAAAAGCACTGTAAACGGCCAGACCACCCAGGAGGGGGGTGCTGAACTCATGGGTCTTCCGCTCGGCTGGCTCATCCAGAATCCCCAAGCGGACGGCCAGAAGGCGAAGGAAAGGAGTGGCCAGGAAAGAGATGAGGGCGGAGACCACAGGAATGTAAATCCAGCGGTACCCGTTGGTCATAAACCAGCCCCGCGTATGGGGCAAGAGCACAAAGATGAAGAAAAGGGAGAGGAGACCATAGGCATAATAGAAACCGAAATCGCCCTCCTTCCCATGAATTCTCGGGATGAAGCGATAGTCGGTCTCTTCCTTCAGCATCCCTTTTCCCATAGGGTTGTCCTTACCACCTCTACTATTCTGCTGACATCAACCTCATCGAGGGAAGGATAAAGGGGAATTGAGATGGCTCTCGCCCAGAGGTCTTCGGTGACGGGGAGGGCGGGGCCGCCCAGGACCTGGTGTAGGGGCCGGTAGACGGGCCTCCTGGCCATAACGCCCCGGTGCTCAAGGTCCTGCAGGATGGCCTCCATATCTTCCTTCCCCTCAGGGGGAAGCAAGAGCACATAGCGATAGAAGACATGGCGGCCTCGGGGGTGGTCTTGAGGCAACTGAACCCTGAGGCCGGAGAAGGCGAGGCCATAGCCCCCTGCAAGGTCCCTTCTCCTGGTTACGAACTCCTCCAACCGCCCGAGCTGGGAGAGGCCAAGCGCCGCCTCCATCTCCGTCATCTTGTAGTTGTACCTGAGCTCTCCATCCTCCCTCTCGTCATAATCCCTGAGATCGCGAGCCGTTTCCAAAATATTAGGATCATCTGCAAGAAGCATTCCCCCCTCGCCCGTAGCCAGCATTTTGGTGGCATAAAAGGAGAGAACCGCCACCCTGCCCCAGCTCCCAGCAGGCTTTCCCCCGTATAGGGCACCCAGAGACTGAGCACAGTCTTCGATAACGGGAAGGCCCAGGGCCAGCACCTCCTCCAGCTCTGCCGGCCGCCCGAAGAGATGGGGAACTATGATTGCTTTGGTGTTTGCCTTGAGCCGGGAGCGAAGGTCGGCCGGGTCTATGTTGAGGCCTTTGGGCTCCACCTCTACGAGCTGGGGCTCTGCTGCCAGGTAGCGAACCGCATTGGCCAGGGCCGCGCAGACGAAACCGGGAAGGGCAACGCCCTCTCCCTCCTTGATGCCCAGAGCTTTGAGAGCCAGATGAAGGGCGGCCGTGCCCGAACTGAGGGCGATTGCACCCTGCCTTCCCAGGAGGGAAGCCATTGCACCCTCAAACTCCGCCACCTTCGGCCCCTGGGCGAGCTGGCCCCGCCGCACGACCTCCGCCACGGCCCTTGCGTCTTCCTCGGTGAGGGTCGGCCGGGAGTGGGGGATGAGGGATGGCACGGCCCTTACCCTCAGGGCTGGATGTTGAGAAAGAGCCTCACGGAGCAGAAGCCCTCAGCCAACTCGGCCCTCGCCTGGGTTCCGCGAAAATGGGCTGTAGCTCTGGCCATATCTGTGATGCTGAGACCCTCGATGTTGGTCTTATACTTTTGGGAGGCATAGGCTTCCAGAGCCTCAAGCTTCTTCTCGAAGGCGCTTCCTATGTCGGTGAAAACGGCGGGCCGAAAGTTATCGGTTGTGGGAACCTCATAAAAGAGTAGGTTTCTAACGTAGCGGGCGGCCGAGAGGGTTATCTGAGAGAGGGTGCGATGGTCCTGGTGGGAATCCTCAGGATAGTGGGTGAAGATGACATCAGGCTTAACCCTTTTCATGACATCCTCTATGTAGGTGATAACCTCCTTGTCCAGCGGAAGACGCGTGTCAGGGTATGTGCCGATGACCAGCTCTTGAACCATCAGTATCTCCGCCGCCTTTTTCTGCTCCTGAACGCGGACCTCCCCGTCTCCTCCCTGTTCGCCCTTGGTCAGCACTAGAAGATGGACCGGATGGGCCTCTTGGGCAAACCTGAAAAGGGTTGCGCCGCAGCCGAACTCGATGTCATCGGGGTGGGCACCGATGGCAAGAACGTTCATCGTACCTGCTCTCCCTCATCTGCGAGGATGGCCAAGCTCTTCGGGCCGCGGTTGAAAAGGAGGTCTACGGCCGAGAGCCCCGGGATGAACTCCCCGTAGAGCTGGGGATAGACGGGGTGGCGGAAATCCTGGAAAAGGACTTTCACCCCCGCCTCTTTGAATTTGCTGAGGTCCATGTAGCCGGCTCCCTGAGGGCCCGAGAGGTAGCTGTCGGCGCCGAGAGCCAGGCAGAGGTCAAGGAGCCTTTGGGTGGGCTCATCCTGACAGAGAAAAGAGGAAGCCCTCAGTGTCCTTCTCTCAAGGCCCAGGGCCTTCATGAGGGCGCGTGAGACGGCTATATTGAGGTCTGCAAGGAACTCCCAGGACTGGCTTAAGATCTCCTCCAGGGGCGGGAGGTATTCCTTGAAAAAGGGGGCCCTTGAGTAGTTCGTGGTCAGGGCCATCAGGTGCTTTCGGCGCCAATCCACTTTGTTGTTTATGGGAACCTCCTCTATGCACATGGGATATCGGTAGAGCACGGGGACGGTCAGCCACTGCCAGCCCTTGGCCGTTTTAATGCGGTTTCGGTTCTGCCAGCCGTTTTTCTCAAACTGAACATTATCCAAAAATACAAAAACATCGCAGCGGCGGAGCTTATCCATGTATCCCAGCCAGGGAAGGTAATGGGGCTGGTGAACGGCTAAAAGCAAGAGAAACCCTCAAGGCGTCTCAAACCGTATAAAGATGGGATTGGAAAGGAGGATATCCTCCCCATCGGCCCTGACCTCCAGTCGGTAGTAGGTAACGGTTCCGGGCTCCATAGGCTCATCCTCAAGGCGCAGGCTTAATGGCGTTCTCCCTTCGATTCTTCGTACGACCCGACCACGCGCGATCAGGCTTACTACCACGGGCCTCTCGCTTTCGTCCTCCGAGGATATGCGGAAGCTGATATGGGGAGGGCCCTTAAGCCCCACTTCATCCCCCATGGTGCCCGTTCCACCCTCTCCCTCGACTCGAAACTCCTCCAGCTTGAGGCGGTTCTTTTCATACCCCCTGACGGCATACATCTTCCCCCGGGACAAAGCCCGGAGCACGTCCTCCGCGCCCTTTTTCCTCACAAGAAAGACCGTCTGCACGTCCGAGAGCCTCTTGAGGCCGCCCCGCTCCTTCCGGCTCCGGAAGTTCACGCCCCCGTAAGCCCAAACGGGCGCGGGGATTGTGCCTCGTATGTAGCGCTCCAGGAGGGCATCCCACTCTCCTCCCGCCCTGGCGGCCACAGGGCCTCCGTCATGGAGGGCATCAAGGGCCACCCACCCGCGGGTTCTGAAAAGAAGCTCCAGTGAGGCCGGAGTTTCCGTGCGGAAACTCCCGAGTCTTCCCCGCCTTGGGGTGTCGTCCTGCCTCGCCCAGAGAACCAGCCCTCCTCTATCGTTGGCATAATCTATCAACTCCTGATACGGCAACGGGCCCAGGTCGCCATGGTACTGGTCAAAGGGGGAACTCCTGAAGGGATGATCGTTTATGGCCATGAGAATGCCGCCCGCGAATATCACTGCGCCTGCAACCCTGAAGAAGCGCCTCCCCGTAAGGAGAATAATGCCCAGGATGGCGGATATGAGGAAAAATGCCGTGCCGGGCAAGAGCTGTCGAAGGTACCGAGAGGATGGCCCGTTATGAAGCACGGGAAGCGAGCGGAGGTCTTGAGGTTTCAGCCCCAAGACCAGCATCTCCCGCCGCCAGTCGCGGACGAGCAGCGTCCCCTTAAAGTAACTTCCCTCAAAATAATAATAGGGGGAGGTGGTGATGCCCGGGATTATCACCAAGCCGGGAAAACGCTCTCGGGCTTCAGCCATAGCCCGGTAGTAGGGTTCGACTCCGCGGGCCAAGACTGAAGGGAGCTCTTCCTTCCTGCGGATCAGGTACCGTAAGGGTGGGGGTCCCCAAGCAGCGGCGAGGAGGTCGTGGTCGGTGATGATGAGGACCTCGAGCCCCTCGGCCAGTGCCTGACTGGCTAGGTCTATAATGGCATACTGGCCTGAGCTGAAGTTGGAGTAAGTGTGGATGGCCCCCCGCAACTGAAGAAGCTCCTTCCCTTCAACGGGAGAAATGGCCAACACCAGATGAAGGGCCAGCACGAGTCCCGCCCATCGTTGCTTTTTCGCGCTCATGCTGGTTGCTTGAGATAGCCTTTCTCTCTGAGCAGCTCTCGGTAGAGAGCTTCAATTCGCTCCACCATGATTTCGACCGAATAGGGGTCAACGGCCGCCCTGGCCCTTTCGCCCATAGCCCTGCGGCCCCGGGGGTCTTTCAGAAGGGACAGGATCGCAGAGGCCAGGGCCTCAGGGTCGGCGGGTGGTACCAGCAGCCCCGTGTCGCCATGGGCGACAACCTCGGGCAAGCTCCCCACGCGCGAGGCCACTACCGGAAGCCCCGCAGCCATAGCTTCCACTGCAGAGCGTCCCATGCCCTCATTCAAGGAGGGGATCACGAAAAGGTCCATCGCCTTGAGAAGCGAGGGCACGTCATCCCTCCAGCCCAGGAGGCAGAACCTCTCCCCGATACCCAGGGCTTGAGCCCGGTCCGAGAGTTCGCTCCGCTCCCGACCATCCCCCGCTAGAAGGAAGTATGCCTCGGGGTAAGAGCGAAGGACGAGGGCGGCCGCCTCAAGGAAATAGCGGTATCCCTTTATGGGCTCCAGACGGCCCACAGACCCTATGAGGGGAGCATGAGAGGGAAGCGCCAGCTCCTCCTTCGCCCGGAGAGCCTCCTCTTGACCCACCGAGGTGAAGCGTCCGAGCTCGACCCCGCTGGCTATGGTCACAAACTGCTCTCGCCGACCAACGCCAAATCTCACGTGCTCATCGCGCTCCAGGTCGGTAAGGGAGATTATCTTCCGGGTCATGCGAGCACTGGCCCACTCAAGCCAGAGGAACACCCTGGAGAGAAGGGGCCCGAAATACCCATAGAAAACATGACCGTGGGGTGTATGAATAATGATAGGCGCCCCGGCCAGCCAGGCGGCCCAGCGGCCGAGGATGCCCCCTTTGGAGGAATGGGTATGCACTATCTGGTAGCGGCCCCGGCGTATCAGGAAAAAGAGCTTAATAAAGGCAAAGATGTCTTTAAGAGGACTTATCTCTCGCACGAGCTCCGCAAGCCCCTTAATTTCGACCCCGCAGGAGTGGGCCTTCCTTTCCGTGGGAGCCCTATGCCCAGTGCCCGGCCCTGCTACCACGACGACCTCATACCCGCGCTCCCTGAGACCCACGGCGGTCAGCAGGGTGTTCTCCGAGGAGCCCCCCCGGTCAAGGCGCGTTATTATGTGTAGGACCTTTATCCCCGCCACATCCCTTAAGGAGGGTTTCCCTTTCCCCTCTGGAGTCGGGGCCGAAGAAACTCCACTTTCTTCGGAAAAGAGGGGAGTCTCTCTCAGCTGGCTGATTCTATTATAAGGGGTATCCCCGCTCCAGGGAGTCGGGCCATAAAACATAAGCCCCTCAAGGCGGGCGGCTGCTCCAAGCAACCCGGGGACGGATGCAAAGGGGTCGCTTGGACCAGGATGAATTTGCAGATGTATAATATCAGGTGAAGCCTTTTACATCAAGCACTACTCTCGGATTGCTATCGCAAATCAAGCGGCCTAATATGAGAGCGTGCTTAAATTCTGCAGTGATTATCCCTTTTGCGTAAATGTTCTCCCTAAACCTTGAGATCTCTTGTTGCTGAGGGAAAAACCTTCTTTCAGGTGGCGCAGCCCAAGGAAGCTGGCCCATGGGGAGTTATTCTATCGGGACTTTAGAAATGCCTTGACATTTGCCCCTTATTTGCTTAAAGAGGAGTGGTGTAATTGGGTGGGGGCCCAATAGAGCGGAGCGAAATTTTTAGGCATCGAGAAAGGGCCGCCCTCTGAATCCCGCCTTCAGGGCAGAGAAAAAAGCCGCCCTTGGGTCGGCCTGGCTCCCGCAGTATAAAGAAAATCATAGCTGTATTTCGATAGCCGAGGGATTCCTCTGCCAGGTGGAATCTGCAACTCGAAAGGAGAACCTATGAAAGGAAACCCCTGGCATCTCTCAAACGTTCTGGTTCTCACCTTTCTCGTCGCCTTGGGAGCGGCCCTCTTGGGGGGAGCCAACGCCATGGCGGCTGAATACATGGGCGCGGAGATATGCGGCGGGTGCCATCCTAAGGAGCACAACGACTGGCGGATATCGGGCCACCCCTACGAGATGAGGAAGGCGGAAGATGCCAAGCATGCAGCCATCCCCCTGCCCGAAGGTTATTCCTGGGATGAGATCTCCTATGTGATCGGCGGCTATCACAAAAAAGTGCGCTATCTTGACAAGGAGGGCTACATAATCACGTCCACGGGCCCCAAGAAAGATCGCCCGGGCAAGAACCAGTTCAACCTGGAGACGGGCGAGTGGTCTGACTACCACCCCGGCGAGAAGAAGATGAAGTATGACTGCGGAGGCTGCCATGCGACCGGCTACTCAAAGGAGGGGCATCAGGACGGGCTTATTGGGATAGTGGGGACCTGGAAGTTTCCGGGGATTGAGTGCGAGGCCTGCCACGGTCCAGGCTCTGAGCATGTGACGGCCGGTGGAAGGGCTCCCATCAAAGTCGAAAAATCTGCTCTCCTTTGCGGTAAGTGCCATATCCGCGGCAAGCGGGATGAGATCCCGGCCCAGGGTGGTTATATCAGCCACCACGCCCAGTTCAACGAGCTTCTCGCTGGCCCCCACAAGATGTTCGGCTGCGTCACCTGTCATAACCCTCACAAGGGGCACAAGTTCGGCATCCAGGTCGCATGCCGCCAGTGTCACCTCAAGCAGGACCTGGATTTTAGGGGGAGCAAGATGCAACGGGTGGGAAAGACCTGCGTGGATTGTCACATGGCACGGGCAACGCGGTCGGCCATCGCACGCAGCGCCTATGAGGGCGATGTTAGGACCCACATCTTCAGGATAAACATTGACCCAAAGGCAAGGATGTTCACTCCCGATGGGAAATACGCGAAGGATTTCATAACCCTCCGGTTTGCGTGCCTCTCTTGCCATCTCGATAGAGATGTGGCATGGGCGGTGGAGCTGGCCAAGGGCATTCACACTTACGGTAAGAAATAAATGGGCAGGGGCAGGCCTGCCCGCCGCCTGGGGCTTACCGCGATGGGGGAGAGAAGCAAACCCCCCAAGAATTTGAGCTGGAGGAGAGGGGTTTTAGGCGCTCAGGCGCTTTTTGGTTGAAATGGCATATCACTATGAGGGCGCCTCTTCTGACCATGCGCAAAAGGACTCTCTCCGGTCCGAGGGCCTTCGCCCTTGAGGCTGGTAAATCGAGCAGGAGAGGGTTTCCCCTCTGTTTTTTTGCGCTCCTTCTCTTTTTTCTTCTGCTCCCTCTGGGAGGCGAGGCGGGGGGAGCTCCTTTGCCTCAGGCCGTATGTCTCTCATGCCATCAGTCCAAGGACCTCACCAAAGAGCTTCCTGACGGCACCCGCCGTACCATGTACGTGGACGTTGAGGGGTACTCCCGCTCCGTCCATGGGAAGTTCGACTGCACCGCCTGCCACAATCAGGTGGAGGACCTGCCTCACCCGAAGGACCTCCCGCTCGCCAACTGCGCCGCCTGTCACGCTCAGGCTGAGAGGGAATATTCCCAGAGCATCCATGGGGAAGACCTGAGGCGTGCCCTGGAGGGGAAGACCCCAAAGCGCGAGATAGAAGTGCCCCGCTGCTCCAGCTGTCACGGAACTCATAACATCCTCTCCGTCCGAGACCCTCGCTCGCTCGTCTTCCCCCTCAACCTCCCTCAGACCTGCGGCAAATGCCACGCCGACGCCCAGCTCATGGCTAAGTACAAGGTCTCAGGCCAGGTTTACGCCCAGTATGTCGATAGTGTCCACGGCCGGGCCATAACCGAGAAAGGGCTGGTGGTATCGGCCAGTTGCAAGGATTGCCACGGCTCCCACAAGGTCAGAAAGCACTCTGACCCAAAATCTATGACCTACCGGGGTAATATCCGCAAGACATGCGGAAAATGCCACTTGGGCATCAAGGAGGCATCCGAGAAGGATGTTCACGGGAGGGCCTTCTCCCAGGGGAACTTCATGGCCCCCACCTGCAACGACTGCCATACTACACATACCATAGGGCCTGTCGGGGGGAAGGGGTTCCGCCTGTTCATAGTCTTCGAGTGCGGCACCTGCCATAAGGAGGCCCTGAAGACCTACGAGGAGAGCGAGCACGGTAAGGTCACGGCCCTCGGGTTTGGCGTTGCGGCTAAGTGTTCCGATTGCCACGGCTCCCACAGGATAGAGCGCATGGACCATGCCCTCTTCACGGGAAAGCCCCTGGATGTGAAGATCTGCCAGAAGTGTCATCCCGGCGCCAACGCCAACTTTGCACTCTTCATGCCCCATGCAGACCCTCGGAACAAGAAGCGCTATCCCTTGCTCCACCTGACCTATGTGGGCATGACATCCCTTTTGGTCTTTGTCTTTGTTTTCTTTGGTATCCACACGGCCCTCTGGCTTCCCCGCTCCATCAAGGCCAGGCCGAAGAAAGGTAACCCGGGCCCGAACGCGGAGGCTCAGTACTTCTGGCGCATTGACGGCTATAGCAGGGTCCTACACGTTATGGTGGTGGTGAGCTTCCTGGGGCTCGCCCTGACCGGACTCCCCCTGAAGTTCAGCCACACCTCTTGGGCGCGGTTCCTGGCCCAGTACACTTCTGTCGCAGACTACCCCGTGGCGGGCTTCTTTCACCGCTTTTTCGCTTTTGTGACCTTCCTCTATTTTGGCCTCCACATCCGGTATCTCATCCGACACATAAGGCAATACAAGGGCGCGAAGGCGGCCCTCGTCCTGGGCCCTGATTCCCCTTTCCCCCGCTTTGAGGATGTGCTGCAGCTCAGGGACCACGTCCGCTACTTCCTGGGCTTTGGGCCGAGGCCCAAGTTCGACCGCTGGACCTACTGGGAGAAGTTTGACTACTGGGCCGTTTTCTGGGGAGTGGCCATCATCGGGAGCACAGGCCTGCTGCTTTGGTTCCCCACATTTTTCGCGCGCGTCCTTCCCGGCTGGACTATAAACATCGCCGTCCTGGTCCACAGCGACGAGGCGCTCTTGGCCGTGGGCTTCATCTTCTGCATCCACTTCTTCAACACCCATCTGCGGGGCGAGAAGTTTCCTCTGGACCGTGTGATCTTCACGGGGAGGCTGAGTCTTCAGGAGCTGAAGGAGGAACGCCCTGCGGAGTATGGGAGGCTCGTGGCCTCAGGAGAGCTGGATAAGAGACGGGCCTCACCCCCCGCTCCATGGATGGAGACTCTAGCCAGGGGCTTTGGCTTTACGGCCCTGGCCATTGGCATTATCCTAATCGTGCTCATCATCGCCTCGGCATTGACCCCGCGCTGAGGGAGGCAATGGGCCTCGCTCATTTAGGGGGTTTCGGAGGAGTTTCAGTTGAAAGAAGGCAAGCTCAGGAAGGTTCTCGCTGCTCTGGGCATAGCGAGAGTTGGCGAGAAAGGGGGGCGGCGACGCTGGGGCCGCCTGGCAATATTGGTATTGGTCCTTCTGGTCGTAGCTATGGCGGGTCTTGTGAAGTTCAGCGAGACGCCCACCTTCTGCAATTCTTGCCACATCATGCGCCCCTATTATGAGGGCTGGAAGACCTCCACTCACAACAAGGTCGCCTGCGTCAAGTGCCACTATCCTCCGGGTCTGAGCGAAGGCTTCAAGGGCAAGTTCAAGGCCCTGAGCCAGGTCACTAAATACGTGACCCGCACCTACGGCACAAAGCCTTACGCCGAGATAGAGGATGCCAGCTGTCTTCAGAAAGGCTGCCATGATACGCGGCTCCTAAAGCCCAGGGTCACCTTCAAGGAGGACATCATCTTCGACCACCGCCCCCATATCAAGGAGCTTCGCCGAGGAAAGCGTCTCCGGTGCACCACTTGCCACTCCCAGATAGTCCAGGGACTTCACATCAGCGTGACCGAGGAGGTCTGCTTCATCTGCCACTTCAAGGACCGGGAGAAGCATCTGAAGGTTTCAGACTGCAAGCTCTGCCACGAGGTCATCCCCCGCTGGGTAAAAGCTGACGGCAGGACTATCCATCATTCCCGCTTTGCCACTCTGGCGACCCAGTGCGAGCGGTGCCACTCCGATGTGGTCCGGGGAGAAGGGGAGGTGATGCCCGCGAGGTGCATCGACTGCCACGGTGAGCCCGAGCGCCTCAAGCGCTTCGGGGATACCGATTTCATGCACAAGGAGCATGTGACAGACCACAAGGTGGAGTGCTATCAGTGCCACAACCCGATAAAGCACTCCATCAAGGCCGTGGAGGACCCTCTGGCCCGAGGCTGCAACCGCTGCCACCGCCTGAAGCATAATGTTATAAGTCAGCTCTATCGGGGAGTGGGAGGCCGGGGCCTCTCGGGAATCCCGAGCCCAATGAGTGTGGCGCGGGTGGACTGCACGGGCTGCCACTTCGGCCCGAGCTTAGACCAAGGCAGCATAGCCTTCACGGGCCAAACCGTCAGGCCCGCGGCCCAGGCCTGCTCCTCCTGCCATGGGCCAGGGTACGATGAGGTGCTGGCCATGTGGAGGGAGAACCTCGCTAGCTCCCTTCACTCGACCGAAGCTTACCTGCAAAAAGCTCGTCACGCCGTTGAGGCAGCCTCATCATCTCATCCCAACTATGAGAAGGCCCTCAAGCTCTTCAAGGATGCCTCCTACAACATGGAGTTCGTCAAGTACGGAAAAGGGATTCACAATATAGAGTACTCCGTTAACCTCCTTGCCCTCTCCAGCCGCAAGGCCGAAGAGACCATCCGTCTTCTTTACGGGAAGCCCTAGGGGAGGCTGGGCTCGGAAAAGAAAAGGGCCAGGATCTTGTAGCATCTTGCTCCCCTTCTCTGGCGGACTAGGGTTTTCTCTCGGGAAAGTCTCCCTTGAGGCTCATTTGAGCACGTCTATCACCGACATGACCTTCTCGCGGCCAGGCGAGATTCAGATTTTCTTCGGCCTTATCAAGCCTTTCTCTACCCTGCTTTGTCCACAATTTCCGTCGTGTCTTTGAGAAAGCCCGGCAGGTACTCCAGGCGCGCGGGGCCGAAAACCTCGATCATATAGGTCTCCTCAAGATACTCGGCGCTGTGGTTTACCCGCTCGGGGATGTACCAGATGTCACCCGCCTCAAGGATGCGCTCCTCACCGTCATCGGTGGTTACCCGCATCTTCCCCTTGACGATGAGGGATATCTGCTCGCAGACATGGTTCAGGTTGGGGATTCGCGCGCCGGGGCTGGCGTGGAGGTCATTCACCATGGCATGCTCGCCGCACACCACCCTTGTCCTTATCCCCGGAATGGGCTCCCGCTCGGGTAATTCCTTCCAAGACCAATAGTATCTCATCGTGATTTCTCCTATACGGGCTGAAAGCTCACAACAAGCACCGCGCCGCCTACTATCATAAGAGCAGCGAATAAAAGATGCCGGCTCACGCTTTCGAGCTCACCCAGGAAGAGATGGGTCGCGAGGAGCGCAAGCAGCGGCTGGGCCTGGAAAAGGGGTATCACCAGGGAGACGCTCCCCTCACAGAGTGCACCGAAGAAGAAAAGATGCCCGAGAGAAGCGAAAAGACCCGCTGGGATAAAGTGGCGCAAGGCTTCCCTTTCGATTCGGAGGCCTTTCCCTTGAGGGAAGAAGAGGGAAGAGATGAGCAAGGCGCCCACGGCCGCTGAGGTTGAGAAGAATACCCCCAGGGTGGCTGAAGGGATAACGTTCAGGCCAGCCTTCCTAAGATTGGTGCTTCCGGCAAGCAAGAGGGCACCCAAGAGGGGGAAGATAAGGTCCCTCTTCCGCCAGCTTCCTCGCCGCCTCTCACCGGATAGCAGCCCCATGCCCATCACTATGAGGCCCACTCCCAGCCAGAGAAAAAACCCTGGCCTCTCGTTGAAGAGGAGCACCGCCATCAGGATGGCGAAGATGGGTGCAGAGCCTATCACAGGGGCCGTCCTTCCTAGCCCAAGGCGCGTGTAGCCGATGACACGGCAGAGGCTGCCCAATGCCGGGCCGATGAGCCCAGCGATGATGAAAAAGAAAATCGCCTGAGCCATTAGGGGTGGTGTGCCCCCGAGGAGGAGGATTGCGCCAAAGATGAGGGTGGGTACGGCCTGTGTTAGAATCACCGCCGTGATGACTGTGGAGTACCTGACGCCCAGGCGGACAAAGACGGCACCAGTCGAGTAGGAGGCAGCCGCGAGAAGGGTTTGAACTTCAGGAGGAAGAAAGCCCACGGAAAGCCCCTCCGGACACTGAAAAAATTAATAATCTAAAATATTGAAGGTTGTAATTGTTCTGCACCTAATATTAACCGAAAGGGAGAGTCGGCAAGACGGATTTTTGAGGTGAGAGGCAATCTTAAAGACCGGCAGTGGAATTCGAACCTCTTGATCGGCCTCGGCAAGGAGGTTATCTTAGAGGGGAGGGCCGGTGGGAGATGAATTTCTGCCGAGTGAGGGGAAGCGCGGTGAAGCCGGAGAGGGAAAAAATGGTTAGAAGCTATGGTAGAGGCCGGAGGGAATTTCTGAGGCTGGGGGCCGCTCTCTTGGGCTCCTCTCTTTTCCCGGGCGCCCTTATCAAGGGAGCCTGGGCTCAAGGGGATAAGAAGTTCAAGCTAGGCTTCGCCGTGGCCCTTACAGGCGTCTTCGGCCGGGAGGGCCCCATGGTCAAGGATGCCTACCATTTGTGGCGCGATGTGGTGAACGCCCAAGGGGGAATCTTGGTTGGAGGTGAGCGCTATCCTGTGGAGACCATATTCTATGATGACAAGAGCACCCCGGGGGTCAGCGCCCGGCTTGTGGAAAAGCTCATAACCAGCGATCGGGTGGACCTCATCCTGGGTTCCTACGGTAGCAGTCAGGTTTTCGCGGCGAGTGCGGTGAGCGAGAAGTACGGCTTCCCCATGATAAGCGGTGGTGCCAGCTCTGACAAGCTCTTCGAAAGGGGCTTTAAATACTACTTCTCAACTCTGGGAAGGGCCACCGAAGAGGTGAAGGGTGCTTCCGAGGTTTTCTCGGTGGCGAGGCCAAGGCCGAAGAGAGTGGCCGTCGTGGCGGCCGACATCCTCTTTACCTCTCTTGCGGCCGAAGGGTTCAGAAAATATGCCGAGGCCAAGGGCCTCGACGTCATCCACTATGAGCTATTCCCGATGAGCCTGGAGGACTATAACTCAATGCTCCTGCGCGTGAAGCGCAAGGAGCCCGATGTGCTTCTTGTCGGCTCCCACCTCCTGGTGTCCCTTAAGGTCATGCGGGCTCTCAAAGAGATTGACTTCGCCCCGAGAGGGATTGCTTTCAGCTACGGGCCTACGGTTCCGGACTTTGTCAGGGAGCTGGGTCCTGACGCCGAGGGGGTAGTGGGGGCTTCAGAATGGGTGCCGGAGCTTCCGTACCATGGCCCCGTTTTCGGCTCCTCCCGGGATTTTGCCAGGCTTTTCCGGGAGAGGTACGGCCGGGAGCCCGATTTTGTCGAGGCCGCCAGCGCTGCTGCCGCGGTGGCTCAGCATCTCGCCATTCAGCGGGCCGGGGTGGTTCCTCCTGTGGATGCCGAGGGAAGGCGGCGCATCATGGAGGAGCTCTACCGTCTGGACGAGATGACCTTCTATGGAAGGGTCAAATTTGCCGCAGACGGCGCCAATGAGGCCCACCCGCCCCTGGCCGTCCAGATCCAGGACGGTAAGAGGGTGGGCGTCTATCCAGAGGACCTGGTCGAAGGCAGGCTGCGTTACCCCGTTAGTCCCTGGAAGGAACGCTGAGCCCCTTTGACATCTCCCCTCTCCCTATGGTAGCAGAAGCCTCAGTACCGGGGCTGAAAGGTTAGACTCCCCCCGGGATAGACCGGCCTCAAGCTTGAATGAATGGAGGCCTGCTCTATGCTCATCCTCTTCGGCCAGGGCCTACTGAACGGCCTCCTTTTGGGGGGCATCTACTCGGCCTACAGCGTGGGCTTCTCCCTCATATTCGGGGTCTTGGGCATAATGAACGTGGCCCACGGGGAGCTGGTCATGCTGGGCGCATTCTTGAGCTACTGGCTGCTCAAGCTTCTGGGCTTGGACCCCTTCCTCTCCCTGCCCGCCGCTTTCCTGGCACTTTTCCTGTTTGGGTTTATCCTTCAGCGCGTTGTTTTAGACCGAGTAGTGGAAGCGCCCCCTCTGATGTCCCTTCTTTGCACCTTCGGCCTCTCCCTCATAATAGCCAATTCCGCCCTTCTCGTCTGGACGGCTGACTTCCGCATGGTTACCACCTCTTACAGCGGTTTCAACGCAACCCTTGGCGGGATAGTGATTCCCTTAGCCCGGTTCATCACCTTCTTCATAGCCCTGGCTCTAGTCGGTAGCCTCTATCTATTTCTCAATCGGACGGAACTGGGCAGAGCCATCCGTGCCACCGCGCAAGACCGGGAGGTTGCCCGCCTCATGGGAGTGGATGTTCGGCGCATCCATGCGCTGACCTTTGCCCTGGGCGCGGGGGTGACGGGGGTGGCGGGGGCCCTCGTGACAGCATTCTTCCCCATCTATCCGTACATGGGTGAGAGCTATACCCTCTTTGCCTTCTGTGTGGTGGTGCTGGGGGGGATGGGCTACATCCCGGGGGCCCTTTGGGGTGGGATGACCCTGGGCATCGTACAATCGCTCACAGTAACCTTCCTCAGCTCCGGCCTATCCCTGGTAATCACTTTCCTTCTGCTCTTCTTCATGTTGCTCCTGAGGCCCAGGGGGATTGCGGGAAGAGGGATAGTGGAATGAGGAGCGCGGCTGGGGAAAAGTTTCCCCTAAGGACGCTATGGCTCATGGCTCTCATGGGAGCCCTCGCTCTCGCTCCCTTTTTGCTCACGGGCTACCGCCTGAGGCTCCTCACCACCGTATTCATGTGGA
The DNA here is from genome assembly GCA_964575845.1 of uncultured bacterium. Taxonomy (GTDB): domain Bacteria; phylum UBA8248; class UBA8248; order UBA8248; family CAZNSX01; genus CAZNSX01. Next base: position 709,624 of record CAZNSX010000002.1, read on the forward strand.
TAGGGCTTGCTGGCTCCTGGAACCTTATCACGGGCTACACGGGATACATTGACTTTGGCCCCGCGGCCTACTACGGCATCGGCGCCTACACCACGGGGATCCTCATGGCAAAGGGCGGCCTTCCCTTCTTCCCCTCAGTTCTCCTCGGGGGTCTTTTTGCTTCCCTTGTGGCTCTTCCCGTGGGGATTCCGACCCTGAGGCTCAGGGGCGCCTACTTCGCCATCGCCACCCTGGCCTTTGCCGAGGCCATGAAGCAGCTCACCCTCGAGTGGGATGGCCTCACGGGGTTGCGGCTCACGGGAGGAAGCCATGGCCTCATCCTCCCCTTGAGCCAAAGCTACAACCTTTTCTATTATGCCATGCTGGTGATAATGTTCCTGGTTCTGCTGACCACTTGGTGGGTTGAGCGCTCCAAGTTCGGTTACGGGCTCAAGGCCATCCGAGAGCGGGAGGAGGCCGCCATGGCCATGGGGGTGAATGCCCTGAGGCTGAAGCTCGGCGCTTACCTCCTGAGCGCCTTCTTCTTAGGTCTCATAGGGGGAACGGCAGCCTACTGGCTCACCTACATAAATCCCAACGATGTGTTCACCCTGATGATAACCATTCAGATGGTTGTGATGGTCCTCTTGGGTGGGTTGGGAACTCTCCTGGGCCCGGTCCTGGGAGCGACCTTCCTCACCCTCGTATCGGAGGTGCTCTGGGCACAGTTCATCTATACCTATCTCATCATCCTTGGGGTGATCATAGTCTTTATCGTCATCTTCATGCCCCGTGGTATTATGAGTATTTTCACGGAGGGAGGCCGCCCCTAAGGGGGCTAAGGAGGTATGGCTTTTTTCGAATGCCTGGGCCTAACCAAATCCTTCGATGCTCTCAAGGCTCTATCAGATTTCGGGCTCACCCTTGAGAGGGGGGAGGTGGTGGGCGTCATCGGTCCCAACGGCGCCGGAAAGACCACCCTCTTCAACCTCATCACGGGGCTCCTCAGGGCCGATTCCGGGGAGATATATTTTAAGGGGAAACCCATAGCGGGAAAGCCGCCTCACGAGATTTGCCGTCTCGGCATTGCCCGCACCTTCCAGGTGGCCCAGCCCTTCGGCGGGATGAGCGTCCTGGAGAACGCGCTCGTAGGAGCCCTCTATGGGGGGGGGCTGGGGCTCAGGGCGGCGCAGGAGAAGGCCATGGAAAGCCTCGAGCGGGTGGGCCTGGGCTCCTTCGCAAATATCCGGTCAGCCAACCTCACCGTGGCCGACAGCAGGCGCCTGGAGCTGGCTAGGGCTCTTGCCACGGGAGCGGAGCTTGTCCTCATGGATGAGACAATGGCAGGCCTGACGGTCCGGGAGATGGAGGAAGCCCTTAAGGTGGTCGAGGAGGTCAGCCTTGCGGGCAGGGGCATCATCCTCGTGGAGCACATCATGCGGGCAGTGACAGGGGTTTGCGGCCGGGTTGTGGTTCTCGATTTCGGCAATAAGCTGACCGAGGGGAGCCCCCGAGAGGTCATGGAAGACCCCCGAGTCATCGCAGCCTACCTGGGGGAGAAATATGCTTGAGCTCGAGCGGGTGAGCGTCTCCTACGGAAACGTGAGAGTCCTTTGGGATGTCTACCTCAGGGTTGGGGAAGGGGAGGTGGTGACCCTCATAGGGCCAAATGGCGCCGGAAAGAGCACCCTCCTCAAAACCATAATGGGGCAGCTCACGCCCTGGCGGGGGCAGGACGGAAGAGGTTCCATACTTTTCAGAGGGGAGCATATCGAGGGGATGGCCACCGAGGCGATAGTTCGACTTGGCATCGCGCTCGTGCCCGAAGGCTCCAGGGTCTTCCCCGAGATGACGGTGTTGGATAACCTCAAAATGGGCTCCTTTATTCCGAGAGCCCGTGCCCGGAGGGATGAGACCTTGGAGGGCGTTTTCAGCCTTTTCCCCCGCCTCGAGGAAAGAGGGGGCCAGCTGGCGAGAACGCTGAGCGGCGGCGAGAGGCAGATGCTCTCGGTGGGGAGGGCCTTGATGTCATGCCCCGACCTCCTTCTTCTGGATGAGCCCTCTCTGGGCCTTCAGCCCACCCTCGTGAGCCAGACCTTTGAAGCGCTCGCGGAAGTGAATCGGCGGGGAGTGACGGTTCTCCTTGTGGAGCAGAAGGTCTCATTCGCCCTGGAGATGAGCCGGAGGGCCTATGTGCTGGAGAGGGGCAGGGTAGTGCTTGAGGGGGAAGGCGGCGAGCTCATGAGGAGGGAGGAGGTGAAGAGGGCTTATTTCGCTCTTTAAAAGGGAGGGAGGGGGCATCCCGATGGCGCCCCCTCCTCTTTTATTTTTTACTCCATGGGCGGCAGGTCGTAGAGAACCTTGGCCGCCTTCAGGGCCAGGATCTGGTTGCAGCCGTCCGAGTGGAGGAAGGAGGTGGCATCCCTGAGGTACTTCTCCATGGGGAAGTCCCTCATGTAGCCGTAGCTGCCGAAGACCGTGAGGGCCTGCTTGCAGACCTCAAAGGAGACCTCCGCGGCGAAGATCTTGGAGAGCATGGCGAGGCTCGGGTCCACTTCTTCCTCGCCGCTTGCGGCGTTCCAGGCCGCCTTCCAGAGGTAGCAGCGCGCGGCATCTATCTTCATGCGGCAGTCGGTGAGGAGGAGCTGAATGGCCTGGTGCTGGATGATGGGCTTTCCACCCTGCACCCTCTCCTTGGCGTACTCCACCGCCGCCTCATAAGCGGCACGTGCCGACCCCAGCACGGTGGCCCCGGCCTGGATGTTACTCCCCTCCCGGACGATGAATTGGACCACATCCGCCAGGCCCCGGCCTACCTGCCCCAGCAGGTTATCCTTTGGTATCCGGCAGTTGGAAAAGACAAGCTCCCCGTTCCACACGAGGCGCTGCCCCATCTTGTCCTCCACCCTTCCTATGGAAAAGCCAGGCGCGTCATGGGGGACGAGAAATGTGCTGATCCCCTCCCAGACGCTGACATCGGGGTCAGTGCGCGCAAATACGAGGTAGAGCTTCGAGATGCCGGCATTGGAGATGAAGTGCTTGGTCCCATTGATGACCCACTCGTTCCCTTCGAGTTTGGCCGTGGTCTTGACGCCATACTTGGGGTTCTCATAGGGGAGGATGCCGTCAGAGCCTGATCCCGGCTCGGTGATGCAGATGCTGAGCACGTACTCATCGTCATCCCGAAAGCTCGGCAGGAACCGCTTTTTCTGCTTATCATTGCTCAGGTGGCAGATTATGCCGCAGATCTTCCAGACCTGGTCCAGGCAGACGGTGAATCCCAGGTCCCCAACGGCCAGTTCCTCGCCCAGGACGACCCGCGTGAGGATGTCGGCGTTCATGCCGCCCCATTCTTCGGGCAGCGTCATGGTACGGAGGCCCAGCTTGGAGGCCTTGCGCAGCAGGTCAAAGGAGAAGCACTCCTTCGGGTCCTGCTTGCGGTCGAGTTCCGCGGCGACGGGCTTGAGTTCCTTTTCTACGAAATCCTTGGCCATGTTCTTGAGCATGAGCTGCTGTTCGGAGAGCTTGAATTCAACCATCGGATGCCTCCTCTCGGAACGAAAATTAGGATGGAAGCAGGGAGCAGTCTCGACCCCGTGCCGCGGGCCCAGGCTTGAAGATCCCCGCCTGCAAAGAGAGCCCTCCTTTTAATGCACTTACTAGGGGCTCCAATGGACCCGAATGTCAATGGCAGGTCTCACTGAAAATCTCGGATTGGATTTCCCAGAGAAAAGTGAGGAAAACTTTGAGTGCTTTTAGCACATCTAAGAAGAGTTGACAAGGTCTCCCAGATTTATTTAAAGTTAGATGCCGGGAGGGTCGTAAGGGCCCTTTTCTTTCAGCTGCTGGGCGACTTATTTCTTTAGGTATTCACTTTCCAGGCTTCTCAAAAGGGGCCAGAGGGCGGGAGGAGGCACTCGCTCAGGGGGTCATCCTCATTTCCGCTGCTTCTCTTCTTTTCTCCGCATTTCCTTCCGAGAGGAGGTTGTCATGAAAGCGATGGTGATGCATAAGCTGGGAGGGCCGGTGAAGCTCGAGGAAAGAGATGTGCCCAAGCCCGGCCCTGGAGAGGCCCTGATAGATGTCAAAGCCACGGGTGTCGGCCTCACGGTGGTCATCATGAAGGCCAACCCCGACCTGGTGACGAGCCTGCCTCGGGTCATAGGTCACGAGGTGGCGGGCGTTGTGGCTGAGGTTGGCCCGGGGGTGCAGAACGTAAAGGTGGGGGACCGAGTCACCATGCATTTTTACCTTACCTGCGGAACCTGCAGCTTCTGCCGCTCGGGCAAGGAGACGCTATGTGATAACTTCAGGGGCTTTGTGGGTATGGCCTGCGACGGGGGCTACGCGGAGTACATGACTATCGAAGCAAAGAACCTCTGCCCCATCCCCGATGAGGTCTCTTTTGAAGATGCGAGCATCGCGGCGGACGCCATCTGCACCCCCTACCACGCCTGCACCCGAGAGGCCAAGGTCAAGCCCGGGGATAACGTGCTCGTGATCGGCGCGGGAGGGGGTGTCGGCATCCACATGGTCCAGATGGCCAATATCATGGGCGCGAAGGTGCTGGCGGCCGATGTGACAGATGAAAAGCTGTCCCTCGCCAAGGAGTGGGGAGCACGGGCGCTCATTAACCCCAAGAAGGTGGACATGGCCGAGGAAGTCCTGCGCGTGACAGATGGCAAGGGCGCCAATTCGGTTATTGACATCGTGGGCTCCAAGGAGACGCTTGAGGGTTCGATAAAGTCGCTGGCAAAACTAGGAAAGCTGTTAATCATAGGGTTCCGGCCCCCTGCGGTCTTCAAGACGGACCCCTCTTTCATCCTGGATCCCATCACCTTTCTCATTAATGGCTACGAGATGCATGCTTCAAAATACGCTAACCTGACGGAAATCTTGGCCACTCTTGAAACAGTCCGCGAGGGGAAGATTAAACCCGTCATCACCCAACGCTTCCCGCTCGAGGATGCTGAAAAAGCTCACCAGCTCCTTCAGGAGAACAAGGTGGCGGGTAGGGCTGTATTGATTCAGGAGTGAGAGCCCTGGCCCTCAAGGTGTGGGGCGGGATGGGCTACATGCGGAACGCGCCCGTTGAGAAATACCTGAGGGATGTGGCCTCTTTCCTGCACTCAGATGGCTGCAACAACATCCTTCAACTAAAAGCCGTGCCCATGCTTTAGGCGGGAAGGCAAGAGGAGAGGAAAGGGCCTTTCAGAGGTGTCAAAGCTTTTGAAAGGTCTGACAAATGGGAGATCATGAAGCTTGAGCCTCTCCTGTGGGGAAGTGTTCTCACGGGCCTTGCGGTTTCGGGGTGGGGGGCCTATTGTATCCTTTTTTATAGCCCCTAAGAACATTGCTCGACCAAGTTCTTCCCCCTGGGGCTCCCAAGGCTGCTTCTCGCGTTTAGGGCATTGAGGAGCGGGAGGAGTGTGTGAAGAAAAGGGAGCGCCATCACCATGCGGATTTTAATAGGGTTCACCATGCTGGCATTCCTCTTTTTCATCGCGGGGCCAGCCGCGGTCTCTCAGGAGGGGAGGATAAGCTTACCTCCAGGGTTCAAGATAGAGGTTTATGCCTCCGGTCTCAGGGGCCCACGCTTCATGGCCTTGAGCCCGGGAGGGGTTCTCTTCGTGAGCGTCCCCCGGGAAGGGGAAATTATTGCTCTTCCCGATAGGGATGGTGACGGAAGGGCCGATGAGGCCATATCTTTTGCCGAGGGACTCGACAGCCCCCACGGGCTTGCGTTCCGGGGAGGGTTCCTCTACGTTGCGGAGACGGGCAGCGTGCTTCGGCTCTGGGACAGAGACGCTGACCTCAAGGCCGATGGGAGAGAAACGATCGTCAGGAAAATCCCCTCAGGCGGCGGGCACTGGACCAGAACCCTGGGCTTCGGGCCAGACGGCGGGCTCTACGTCTCCGCGGGCTCTTCCTGCAATGTATGCGAAGAGGAAGATGAGAGGAGGGCTTCTATTCTCAGGTTCAACCCTGACGGGAGCGGCGGGAGGGTCTTTGCGCGGGGCCTCAGGAATGCTGTCGGCTTTCGCTGGCATCCCCAAACGGGCGAGCTCTGGGCGACGGAGAACGGCAGGGACTGGCTCGGCGATGACCTTCCGCCCGATGAGCTGAACCGCGTGCGAGAGGGCGGCCACTACGGCTGGCCCTACTGCTTCGGGCGGGGGGTTCCAGACCCCAAGTATGAAAGGGCCTCCTTCTGCAGGGAAACTGTCCCTGCGGCTTTTGAGTTTCAAGCCCACTCCGCCCCCCTCGGCCTTGCCTTCTACACGGGAGATATGTTCCCCAGGGAGTACCGGGGGGGACCTCTTCGTGGCCTTCCACGGCTCCTGGAACCGCTCCGTCCCCACGGGCTACAAGGTTGTCAGGGTGAGATTCAAGGGGAGTGAACCCATAGGGCAAGAGGATTTTGCGACGGGCTGGCTCGTGGGAAGGAAGGCGTGGGGAAGGCCCGTGGACCTTCTCGTGGGTGGGGATGGCGCTCTGTATCTAACGGACGACAAAGGTGGGAGGGTTTACCGGATAACTTATGGAAGATAGCTGAGAGGAACTCTCGCCCCCTCTTGGCTCCTCTTCTTGTCCTCAAAAAGAAAGCGCCCGAGGCATAACCCTTTGGCGCGTCAGGACTCCGGAGTCGGTCGGGAGGTAGAACCCACGACCAGGAACCCCTACCCTATTTATCAGACAGCCAACCCATACTTCTTGGTGAGGCTATATAGATGAGCCCGGCTGACGGCCAACTCGCGGGCCGCTTTGGCGAAATTTCCATTGTTGAGCTTAATGGCCCTTTGAACGGCCTCCCTTTCAATCTTCTCTCTCGCTTCGCGCAGCGTAGTCGGTGAAGAAGATTCCATGGCCTCGAGGCCCAGGTCCGCTGGCGTGATCCATTCCCCCTCCGCCATGACGACGGCTCGCCGTACCCTATTCAGGAGTTCCCTGACATTTCCGGGCCACGAATACGCCAGAATGGCCTCCAGCGCTCTCCTGTTGAACCCCTTGATGGTATGTTGGAATTCTTTTACATATCGTTGTAAAAAGGTTTGCGCGATAAGAATTGCATCCTCTCCCCGATCCCGGAGAGGAGGAAGCTCAATGACGAGAACCGCCAGGCGGAAGTAGAGGTCCGAGCGGAAATCTCCTTTAACTACAGCGAGTTCCAGGTCTTTATTTGTGGCGGCGATGATGCGCACGTCCGCCGAGATGGTCTTTGTCCCTCCGACACGCTCAAATTGATAAGTCTCCAAGAATCGGAGCAACTTCACCTGCATAAGGGGCGGGAGTTCGCCTATTTCGTCCAAGAAGAGCGTCCCTCCTTGGGCCCGCTCGATCTTCCCCTTCTTCAAATCATAGGCCCCTGTGAACGAGCCCCGCTCGTGGCCGAATAACTCCGACTCCAGGAGAGTCTCGGGAATTGCAGAACAGTTGATCGGCACGAACTCTCCCTTACGACGGTCGCTCCTCTCGTGTATGGCCTGGGCAAGGACCTCTTTCCCTGTACCGGTTTCCCCTACAAGAAGAACGGGTGTGTCGACCGGGGCGAACTTCCTTACAGTGGCGAAAACCCTCGTCATTTCTTCTGAGGTGCCTACGATTTCAACGTCCTCGCCCTCTTCTGGAGACACACTGTTGTCCCATCGACCCGGGTCTGAGAGCAGACTCTGAAGTTCGTACCTGTAGACGGACTGAATTATTTTCTGGCTGAGACAGCCGATAGTATGGAATAGATTCACATCCCTTTCGGTTGGCTTCCTCTCCTCGAGG
>CAZNSX010000003.1:0-587492 GCA_964575845.1 uncultured bacterium
TCACCCCGCCGGAGGCAACATGCCTGGCTTCCACTCCCGCAAGCACCCGCAGGGCCTCAATCTCCGTGACAACATGCGCGCTCACAAGCGGCATCATCCCCACGCGGAGTCCCGTGCAGTAGTCAAGCGTCTGCTGGCCGCAAACGCGGGCGGCATCTCTGACGGACGGGACGAGCTTCTCGAGCCCCACGGGTACTATCAGGTTGATTCCCTTGGCCAGAACAAGGCCCAGTCCCCAGCCTATAGTGCCCCCGGCATAGTGGGCCATGAATACCCCGGCGTTTCCCTCGGGGTCCACGGCATTGGCGCCCTTGATGAAGACGGAATCGCGGCCGAAGTCCTGAAGGGTTTCCTCCATCGTGAGGGCAGGAGGTCTGACCTTTCCCTTGTAAAGCACGAGGAGGGGCGGCTTCTCCTCTGCAACCGCTGAGCAGAGAGTTCCCCTGGTTATCATTCCGGAGAAGAAGATATCGCGCTCGATAGTCCTTCCCAGAATCTCTTCCGCCACATAGACCGTTGTAGAACCGTGGCTGATAAGCATCCCTTCCTTTTCCTTTGCCCTCTGAACAACCGGCATGGCCGCGACGCCCTTGCCGACGAGACGCTTGGACTCGGTCGGGGTCAGGGTGAAAAGTGCTCGCATTTTGCTTCTCCCTTAGGGTTGATTATTTGAAGTTAGGGGGCACCCGCCGTGAGATAACAAAATAGCAGAGTGGATGCGCGAGTGGAAACCCTTTTAGCTGTCCGCGGCCTCCGGGTGATGAGGGGTAAAAGGCTGCGCCGCGGTCATCACGGTTCGAGGCCAGGCGGCGTGGCCCCCTTTTCTGCAGCTTCCGGAGCTTTGAGATGAAAATTAAACGCTATGAAGCGAGGTAAAAAATAGTATATTGCTTCAGTATTAAGCTGCCTTTGGAGGGCTGGCCAGAATGTAGCCGCCATGACGGGAGGGAGCATCGATGGGAAAGGCGAAGGCGCGCAACATCCTCTTCATGACCTATGAAGAGGTGGCTAAGGGTTGCGAGTGCTCGGATGTGATAGTTGTCCCCATGGGAAGCTGTGAGAAGCATGGGGCTCATGTGCCTCTGGGCACCGACAGCATAACCACGATATCCGTTGTGGAGCGGGCGGCTGAGCTCGCCGGTGTGCTCCACACGCCCCTCATCCCCGTGGGCTACTCCCCTCACCACATGGGACTTCCCGGGCAGGGAGTGGGCACCCTGACATTTACCGCCGAGACCTACAGGCGAATACTCTATGAATTGGCTCGGAGCCTCATCTACCACGGCTTCAGTAAGATAATATATGTCTCGCACCACGGGTCCAACGTGAAGCCCATAGATGAGGTGCTGCGTAAGATCCGCTACGGGACGGGCGCCTTTGTGGCCTGGTACAAGACCCCCACCGAGAGGGAATGCGCTGTTGTAAAGGATATCCTTGAGGGACCGCCCGAGGAAACGCCGGGCTGGCACTCCGGCGAGATGGAAACGGCCCAGGTCATGGCCTACGATGAGAGCCTGGTCAAGATGGACCGGGCTGTGAATGATAGGGCTCACGCACCCCGCTGGCTGGGCCCCCAGTTTTCAAAAAAGGACGGCACCGCCACAGTTGAGTTTCAGAAATCAGAAAACATCATCATCCCCATGGAGCACCACGAATATTCGGATACCGCCACCATAGGGAACCCCTTCCGGGGGACGCGGGAGAAAGGGGAGAGACTCTTCCAGAAGGAGGCCGAGCACCTGAGGGATTTCATCAATGAGGTCAAGAAGGTTCCCGTTGAGATAAAGGATAGGGACTATCCCGAGAGGGCCTGAAAAGAGCATGAACTCTGTGAAGGCGCCGGCGGCGGGGAACATCGCGCTCCTCGCCACCCTCGATACCAAAGGAGCTGAGGCGGCCTTCCTCAAGGAGTTGATCCAGAAGGGAGGTTTCGGCACAGTCCTCATCGATGTCGGCACGGGGGAGGCCAGGGGACCTTCCCCTGATATCCCACATGAGGAGGTCGCGAAGGCCTCCGGAGCTGAGTTCTCCCGTGCGGGAGAGCTCCGTCGGGATGAGCTCATGGAGCTGATGGGAAAGGGTGCTGGAGCCCTCCTGAGGCGCTTGCTTGATGAGGGGAACCTGCGGGGGGTGCTCGGCATCGGTGGCAATCAGGGAACGGCAATAGCCTCGATAGCCATGCGAGAGCTTCCCCTTGGCTTTCCCAAGATGCTGGTTTCCACCGTGGCCTCGGGCAACATGCGCCCTTACATAGGGACCAAAGACATAACCGCGATGTTCTCGGTCGCTGACCTCCTGGGCGGGGTGAATACCGTCACCCGGGCCGTTCTCTCTAACGCTGCCGCCGCAATCACAGGGATGGCAGCCCGGGCCGAGCCCCTCTCGCGCTCCAGGGTGCGACCGAGGGTGGCGGCGACCTCCTTCGGCAACACCGAGCCGGCTGTCGGGCGGGCACGGGAGCTGCTCCAAGAGAGAGGCTATGAGATCATAGCCTTCCATGCCTCGGGCGCCTGCGGCTCGGCCATGGAGGAGCTCATCGATGAGGGCCTTTTCGATGGGGTCCTCGACCTCACCACGCACGAGCTCTTGGGGGAGGTTCTTGGTTTGGATATATACCGGCCCGTACGCCCGGGAAGGCTCACGGCCGCCGGCCGAAAGGGCATCCCACAGGTGGTGGCCCCGGGAGGGCTCGATTATTACTGCTTCGGAGGGGAGGAGACCATTCCGCGGGAACTCAGGGGAAGAAGAATCCATTATCATAATCCCTATAACACTAACGTCAGGGCCTCGGCCGATGAGCTTAGGCTTGTGGGAAAGGAACTGGCCCGCAGGCTGAATGAGGCCAGGGGGCCCACAGCCTTCCTCTTCCCCTTAAGGGGCTGGACCGAGAACGGAAGGGAGGGCGGCCCGCTCAATGACCCGGAGGCTGACGGAGCGCTGCTCGCGAGCCTGAGGGCGAGTCTCAAGCCCGAGGTCTCCCTCACGGAGGTGGACTCCAACCTCAATGACCCTCCCTTTGCTGAGCTGGCGGTGGAGCTCTTGGAGAGAATGCTGAAAGAGAAGCAGGAGGCTTGGAGTGAAACCTCCCCTTGAGAGCCTGAAGAGAGAACTGGCCGAGGTTTCCCGCCTGGCCTACGAGAGGGGGCTCGTCTCCGCCCGGGGAGGGAACGTTAGCGCCCGCTGCGAGGAAGAAGGTCTCATCCTCATAACCCCGAGCGGCGCTTCCCTGAGGGATGTGGTGCCGGAGATTCTTGTGAGCATGAAGCCTGAGGGTGAGGTGGTGGATTCCGCCGGAGGCTTCAAGCCTTCGAAAGAAAGCCGCTTTCACTGCGCTATCTATACCATCAGACCTGATGTCAACGCTATAGTTCACGTGCACCCTCCCCATGCCACGGCCCTCTCCATGCGGACGGACGAGCTCCCAATCATCACCGGCCCCGCCATGGTCCACCTGAGGAAGGTCCCTTCAGTGGAGTTTGCGCCGATGGGCTCAACGGAGCTTACTGAGATGGTCAGGGAGGCCTTTGAGAGGGAGCGCGAGCTCAGGGCCCTTCTCATGAAGCAACACGGCATTCTGACCGTGGGGCCCGACCTCATGACAGCCTTTTACCTTTCGGACTTGGTGGAGGATACGGCCAGGGTGGCCCTCCTTTCGGGAAAGATTTAGAAGGAAGAAATTCATGGATATTCCTGAGAAGATGCAGGCGGCCGTCTTGGTTGGCCCGAACGAGCTCAGGCTGAAGGAAGTGCCCGTGCCGGAGCCGGGCCCTGGGGAGGCGCTCCTCAGGGTGGAGGCCTGTGCCATCTGCGGCACAGACCTAAAGCTCATCGACCATCCCTGGCCCGGCCAGCCCCCTTACGGCGAGTATGTCCCCGGGCATGAGTATGCCGGAACTGTCGTGGCTCTTGGGGAGACGGTGGATGAGTTTCAGGTTGGGGACCGGGTTGCCATCGAGGCCCACAAGGGCTGCGGCCGGTGTCCCAATTGCATAAAGGGGTTTTATACCGCCTGCCTGAACTACGGTCGCCACGAGAAGGGCCACAGGACTTATGGCTTCACCACCAATGGGGGCTATGCCCAGTATGCGGTGAACCACATAAACACTCTCTATAAGCTTTCCGATAACGTGTCTTTTCCCGAGGCCACCTTGGTAACCACCGCCGGCTGCTCGCTCTACGGGCTGGAATCGGTCGGGGGCTTTTTCCCCGGAGACACGGTGGTGGTGCTCGGCCCCGGTCCCATAGGTCTCATGGCCGTGCAGCTCGCCAAGGCCCTCGGCGCGGCGACCGTTATCCTTACGGGTACCCGTGAGTCGCGCTTGAAGCTCGGCGCAGAGCTCGGCGCGGATATCACCCTCAAGGCCGTCTCCAATGAGGTTAAGGGCCGGGTGATGGAAGCCACACGAGGGGTGGGGGCAGACCTGGTTGTCGATTGCTCGGGCGATAGCTCCCAGCCCCAGGCGGCCATCGAGATGGTGAAAAAGGGAGGGAAAGTGCTGCTCATCTCCTATTATAAAGACTGGCCCTCCCTTGACCTCTCCACGGCCGTGAGGAATAACCTCTCTCTCGTGGGCATTCGGGGTGAGGGCGCCCTGAACTGCGGAAGGGCGCTCTCCCTCATCGCGGCGGGCAAGGTAAAGGCAAGCCCCCTCATAAGCCACAGGCTTCCCCTGAGGGAGGTAGAGCGCGGGATAAGGATTTTCAGGGAGCGGCTCGAGGATGCCATGAAGGTGGTTCTTCTGCCCCACGTCGATTGAATCGAGAGTCTTGCGCCCTCCGGGAAAACCCAGGGTTCGGAATATGCGATAGTAATTCTTGTTTGAATCCTCGGATGCTGATGATATAATTTCTTGATGGCTCCCCCAGAGCCTTTTCTTTTTCCAATCAAGCTGTGAGGAAGGCTGTTCATGGGAAGATCAAGAAGAAAAAGTAAGTCAAAGGAGAGGCTCCAGAAAAAGAAGGCCCCCGAGAAAGCTTCCTTCGGCCGCTCCTTTTGGATGGGCGCCATAGGGGTCCTTGTGGTTGGGATAGCTGCGGGCTACTCCCTTATCCAGTGGACGGGGAGTGAAGACTCGGTTTCTCAGGCTGGCGGCTCTCAGGCGAGGCCGATTTCCAAAGCAAAATATATCTTCAGGGAGAAGCGGGCAACCCTCTCTCCCTCCCTCTTTGTGGGAAAGGTTGCGAGAGCCTATGGAGTGGCCAAGGAAATTCCTGAAGTGTTGGACCAGCTCTATTGTTATTGCGAGTGTAAGGAGAACATCGGCCACAAGAGTCTCCTCTCCTGTTACGCGGACCGCCACGCCTCCACGTGAGACATCTGTCTCGATGAGGCGCTGTTAGCGTCTGAGCTCACAAAGAAGGGACTTAGCCCCCTCGAGATCCAGAAGGCCATAGACAAGAGGTTCGGCCAGAAGGGCGGGGGTCAGCAATAAGCGAATAATAAAAAAAGATAGAGGCAATTTTCTTTTGAAGCTCCGGAAGATTTTTTTCACAAGCATCCTCCTGCTTTCAGTTTCAGTTCTCTTCCCCTCTCGGACGCTCGCCCACGGTGATGAAGCCATGTCCCAGGAGGAGCTCAAGGGTGGCTTCCTCTCCGTGGGCCCGTACGAGTTTTTGCTGGAGGGGGCGGGCCAAACCCCCATGCTGGGAAAGGCCCACACCCTTACCGTGCGGGTCTATGACAGCCGCGCCCGGCGCCTCCTTAAGGGTGGCCGCGTGCTCATGGATGTCAAGCTCCCGCAGATAGACCTGGATGCCGTTAAGGCTCAGAAGAAAAATCAGGCTCCGACACACAGCGGGCGCTTCATGCTGAATAGCCCCCTGAGCTGGACCCCTGAGGGGAAAGTTGACCTCAGCGGTTTCTCCCCCGGCCGTGAAACGCCCGAGGGCGGGCACTACCAGCTCACCTTCACGCCCGAGATAAAGGGGCTTCATCTCCTCAAGGTGGCCCTCCTGCGGGATAATGCCGAGCCCGTTGTCGCACAGTTCGTCTTTGCGGTCATGCCTTCCCACGGCCTCAACTGGACTCTCATATCGGTTCTTTCGGCCTTTATCTTTGCTTTTGCCGTGAGCGCTTATGCCCTGGGGGTGAGGGCAAGCGGCAGGGCTCTCTCCCTGAAAGACTATAACTTCCTTGACATAGGCTGGGTGGACAGGCTCTTCAGGTCACGTTTTTTTCAGCCCGCCTTTCAGCTTCCCTGTCTGGCAATTTTTCTGGCTGTTATCTTGCTCGGCTTCCTGGACACCCAGGATGCAGGCCGAAACTTCGCTACCAAGCTCACCTGGACCATCTGGTGGGCGGGCATAATCTTCACCTTCGTGCTAGTGGGAAGGGTCTGGTGCCTCATGTGTCCCTTCGGAGCGCTTACCGAGTGGATGAGCCGACTTTTCAAGCCGGCCCGGAAGTTCCCGGCGGTCCTCAGGAACCTCTGGCTTGCCAACATCACCTTCTTCCTTCTCACCTGGGCCGACGGTTACTTCGGAATAGTCTCAAGCCCCAGGGCCACGGCCTGGCTTATAGCTATTATTTTTGGGGCTGCTCTTGTCATCGGAATTCTCTATCCCCGCAGGACCTTCTGCCGCTACCTCTGTCCCATAGGGGGGCTCATCAGCATCTATTCCATGTTCTCGGCTGTGGAGCTCAGGGCCAAGAGCCAGGAGGCTTGCGTACAAGGCAAGGGCAAGGATTGTTATGTGGGAAACGAGAGGGGCTACGGATGTCCCATGTTCGAATTTCCCCAGAGGATGCAGACCAATAATTACTGCAATTTTTGCGGCGAGTGCATAAAGACGTGCCCCGAGCGAAACCTGACGCTCAGGCTGAGGCCCTTTGGCCGCGACCTCTGGACCACGGTCAAGGCCCATGCGGATGAGGCCTTCCTGGCTGTTGGGCTTGTGGGGGTGACGGTTGTTGCCACCGGCCACATGCTTGTGGGCTGGCACGAGTTTTTGGACCTTCTTGCGAGGGCAATCCCCTGGGCCTGGCTGGGAATCAGGGAGCATGCCACGATAGAAGGCATAATGTATAGCTTTGTTTTCTTCTTGTTCTCGCTGGGTGTCGTGCCCCTTCTCATGCTGGCTGCATCCTGGGGCTCATCGCGCCTCGCACGGGGTCACTCTCTCTCCACCTGGAGCACTTTCAAGGTCTTCGCCTACATGTTCATCCCCGTGGGCCTGTCCATGCACCTCTCCCATAACCTGCTCCACCTCCTGGCCGAAGGGCAGAAGATAGTTCCGGTCACTCAGAAGACCCTCAATATTTTCACCCCTCTCTGGACGGGAACGCCCAACTGGGAGCTCGGGCCGATAGTGGAGCTACCCGCCATCTACTGGCTTCAGATGACCTTCCTGATGGTCTTCTTCATCTATTCCATCTACACAGGCTTCCGCCTGGCACTTCGCCACTACGGCGAGGGCTCTCTGGCCCTGAGGGCACTGTCACCCATGCTGGTGCTGTCCTTGCTTTTCATGCTCCTCAACGTCTTTCTTCTTACCCAAGGGATGAACCCACGCCACGTCCACTAGGGCGCTATCTGACCATAGTCAGGAGCCTGACACCTTTCACTTGCTGAAAGGTTGCCCCCTGGCTTATGTAGCGGAGCACCAGGTCCGACTCAACCACCAGCGTGCCCGAGATGGCGTCCACTCCATGCTCAAGAAGTACCGGGCTCAGGGGAGTTGAGGGCCCCAGAATCACCCTGAAGGAATTCTGGGCCAGCTCCAAGAGTCTATCTATCGTGTGATTTATGAAGGCGGTTCCCGTTATTGCCACGACATGCGCTCTAGGCAGAAACTCCTCGGCCGCATCCTCGGGAAGGTCGCCTGGGATGGTGCGCTTCTCTATGACCCAGAGCTCCCGTGCCACCTCGCGGAGCTTAGGGATAAAGGGAAAGTGGCCGACGATGGCGACCCTTTTCCCCTCGCCCCTCTTTGCCAGGAGCTCGGACGCATTGAGTTCGGAGCATCTGCTTTCATCGATCTCAAGCAAGGAGTTGAGGGCCGCCATCCCTATGGAGGCCTCAAGGAGCACTCGGGAGTTGACCCATTCTGCGAGCTCCCGGCCACTCTTCTCATGGAGGGCTCCCACATCGCGAACAACTCCATGACAGTGGTGTCCTCCTCCAGGGTCCTTCATGGTAGAGGCCAGGCCCAAGCGTGAGCTCAGGACGGCTGTCCAGTTAACACAGGCCCTCACCTCCCGGACTCGGCTATCTCCTGTGATAGAAGAGAGGACTTCGTCGATGATGGCCATCTCTTCCCCTCCCTCTCTCAGCCCTTCCCGCACCCATGCCTCAGGGACGCATCCCTTGACAATGGATGCCGGATGAAATTTGAACATATGCTCATAAGATGAAATTACAGGCCTCACCGCAAGATGTCAAGTAGTGGCCCGCCGGCCGGGCATTCCATTCGGGAACCCTCTTCCGTCTAAAGATGAGAACAGGATGAAGCGAGCTTCCTGCAACAAGAGGTCGGAACCGGGGGAGGGGAGACCCCATGCAGGCACCAGGGTCAAACAGAACAAGGCGCTTCTAGAAAAATAGTAACTCCCTCCTCCTCCCCCCCGGCCTCTGGGGGCTAGGCATCCGGGGGCCGGGGTTAATTTTTTCATCCGGCCAGGATTTTTCATGGAAGAAAATATGGTGTAATCTGTTAGAAAAGATATTTGCTTAACCTAAGAGGTTTTTATTTTTTCCCCCACAGGCCATTTGAATGAGTAAACTAGTAAGGTGACCTTCATAATTGGGTGACAACCGCATCTTTCCTCGGATTCCGGCAGAAGAGATGACCCATCAAGGTGATATTCTCTCCCAGCGCTTCGCTAATCTCCAGCGCGTTGCCCAGAAAATCACCTCAACCCTTGACCTGGGAAAGCTGCTGGAGCGGATACGCGATGAAGCGAAGCTCGCGGTCCCCTCGGCAAGAGAATCCTGTCTCCTTCTCTTCGAGGAGGAGACCTCCGAGCTCATTGCCCCGCTGCACTGCAGCCTCGTCCGGGCGGATGACCCCAAGGTCTGCTCCCTCTGCAAAGAGACGAGAGCCATCATCAAGCTCGCTCAGGATAGGGGCGAGCTGCTCGCCTGCGTGAACAGGGAGATGGGTTGCGGCGGATGTTCTCTCAGAACGGTGCCGATAGGCTCTGAGCTTGCCATCCCGCTCAAAAGTGAAAGTGGCCTGGTGGGAGTGCTCACTGTGGTGGCCGATGAGGGCTCGAAGTTCACCGAGCGCGAGAAGCTCTTCTTCGAGGATCTGGCGGGACTTGCGGCCAACTCCTTAGCCAATGCTAAAGAACATCAGCGGGCATCCGAGAGCGCTATCTCTGCGGCGAGGGTCATCGAACACCTCTCCAAGTTCGTCCCATCGGCCGTCAAGCAGATAACCGAGAAGGGGGTGAATTCCCTGGAGGAGGAAAAGGTCGAGAGCGATGTCAGCGTGATGTTTCTGGACCTGGAAGGTTACTCGGCCCTAAGCGAACGCCTTGAGCAGGAGCGGCTAAACTTCATCATCGAGCGCTACTTTTCCGCCTACATGGATATCATCAACGAAAACGGGGGGGATATCAACGAAACGGCGGGCGACGGCTTAATGGTCATCTTCAGGGGCGAAGGCCCGCAGGAGCACGCCCGAAAGGCCGTGAGCGCTGCCCTTTCGATCCAGAAGAGGACGAAGCAAATAAACGAGGACCTCGCCCAGACCATGGAGCCAATTGCCGTGAACATCGGGATTAACTCGGGCCCCGCCTTTGTGGGGCCCACGAAATTCGAGGGCATCTCCGGCGCCCGCTGGACCTTTACGGCCTCGGGGCCCATGACGAACATCGCAGCCCGCGTCAGGGCGCTTGCCACAGGAGGGGAAGCGGTGGTCGCCGAGGAGGCCGCTCGGCGGGTTAAAGCGTACTATCAGCTCGAAGACCTGGGCTCCCATTCCCTCAAGAACGTCTCCAAGCCGGTCCGCGCTTTCCGGCTGGTCCGGGAAAGAGAAGACGAAGTGGCTGAAGGGCCGCCAAAAGGGCTCTCGCCATCGGAGTAGATTCCTGAGGCTTCTTCTCATGGAGGACACCGAAATGGCTGTCAAGGCTGTCGGAGAGAAGTATCGCTGCAACGGGTGCGGGAACGAGGTGACGGTCACTAAGGTAGGCGGCGGGACGCTTATCTGCTGCAATCAAGAGATGGAGAAGATAGGTTAGTCTAAATGGTGGAGGGATGCTCCCAGAGTTAACCTCAAGGGGGCAGACCTTTCGTTGCATCAGGAGGTGGTGAGATGGCGCTTAAGGGAAGTGAAACCGAGAAGAACCTATTGGCGGCATTTGCGGGTGAATCGCAGGCCCGCAATCGCTACAGCTTTTTTGCGAGCGCGGCTCGCAAGGAGGGCTACGAGCAAATAGCGGCCATATTCCAGGAGACGGCCGATAATGAGAAAGAGCACGCCAAGCGCTACTTCGAGTTCCTGGAGGGAGGCGAGGCCGAGATAACTGCGGCATACCCTGCAGGCAAGATAGGCACCACGGTGGAGAACCTTCAGGCGGCGGCAAGCGGAGAGCACCTGGAGTGGACGTCTCTCTACCCCGGGTTTGCAGATGTGGCTGATAAGGAAGGTCTTAAGGAAGCAGCGGCGGCCTTCCGTAACATAGCCGCTGTCGAGGAATATCACGAGCGGCGCTATAACATCCTTCTCGAAGGGGTGCGCAAGGGTACGGTCTTCAAGCGCGACCAGGCCATCAAATGGAAGTGCCGTAACTGCGGCCGTGTGCTGGAAGGAAAGGAGCCGCCTGCAAAATGCCCAACATGCCTGTACCCGAGGGCGTTCTTCGAGCCTTGGTGCGAAACTTATTGATTCCCATCGCGGCTGGGAAGCGAGGACTTTAAGCCATGTTCATCCAACAGGTCTTTGTAGAGGGTTTGGCCCACGCGTCCTACGTCCTGAGCTCCGGCGGAGAGGCGGCCGTAATCGACCCCCGCCGCGACGTGGACATCTACCTTGATATCGCCCGGAGGGAGGGCTTCAGGATAACCAAGGTCCTGGAGACTCACCTGCATGCGGACTTCATCTCGGGCCACCTTGAGCTTGCGTCCCAGGCGGGGGCCGAGGTGTTCATGCCTGCAGCAGGGAAGGCTGAATTTAAGCACACCCCCCTCAAAGAGGGCGATGATGTTGATGTCGGCTCCCTGAAGATAAGAGTGCTTGCGACTCCGGGCCATACCCCTGATTGCCTCTGCTTTACCGTGGCCGACACCTCCCGCTCGCCCGAGCCCTGGGTCATATTCACAGGGGATACGCTTTTCGTGGGCGATGTGGGAAGGCCGGACCTATTCGGAGAGGAGAAGTCCCGGGAGCTGGCCGGGGAGCTTTACAGGAGCCTCGCCAAACTCAAGGGGCTTCCTGATTTTGCGGAGGTTTACCCGGCCCATGGCGCAGGCTCGCTCTGCGGCCGCGCCATAGGCGCCAAGAGATCCTCCACAATAGGATTCGAGCGGCGCTTCAACTGGGCCCTCAATGCCCCCTCAGAGGAGGCCTTCGCTGAGGAACTCCTGCGTGAGATGCCGCCCGCTCCGGCCCACTTCCACCGCTCTTCCGACGTGAACCGGAAAGGACCCAAGATTCTGGGCGGCCTCCCCGGCAGGAAGCCCATGAGCGTGAGGGAGGCCCGGGAGCTTCTGAAGGGAGAGTACCTTCTTCTCGATGTGCGCTCTCCCTATGCCTTTGGCGGCGCCCATATCGAGGGAGCCTATAACATCGACCTCGCCCCCCAGCTTTCCGTCTGGGCCGGGTGGGTGATCCCCTTTGGCCGGCCTCTCCTGCTGATGCTTGAGGAGGAGCGGGACCTGGAGCCCGTGGTGAGGCGGCTCATAAGGGTGGGCCACGATGATATAGTGGGCTATGTGGAGGGGGGGATGGAGGCCTGGCTCCAGGCCGGCTATCCCGTTACGCACCTCCACCAGCTCTCCGTCCATGACCTCGAACATAAGCTCAGGGAGGGAGGAGACCTCCAGCTCGTGGACGTGCGCACTGACCACGAGTGGCTGGCCGGCCACATAGAGGGAGCGGTGCACATTCCCGCGGGCGCCATCAAGGACCGCTCGGAGGAGCTGGAAAGAGACCGGCCCACGGTCCTCATCTGCGGGAGCGGCTACCGGTCTAACATAGCCTCGAGCATCCTCCAGCGGAGGGGCTTTGAGAGGATATGGAGTGTGGCGGGAGGGATGCTGGCCTGGGGAGGAGCGGGCTACCCCACAGTGACTTTGCTTGAGCCTCTGTCCAAGGGGTAAATGTCCTAAGCTCCGAGTGGCTTGCCCCCGCTCAAGAGCCAA
The DNA here is from genome assembly GCA_964575845.1 of uncultured bacterium. GTDB lineage: Bacteria > UBA8248 > UBA8248 > UBA8248 > CAZNSX01 > CAZNSX01. Next base: position 12,309 of record CAZNSX010000003.1, read on the forward strand.
GATATGATTAGGGAGCAGCGGTAGCTGCTTCCGCTTTTTTCAGTTAGCATGAAGGAGGGAGAACCGGCCAGCAGCATCTGAGGGAGACGGGATGATGGGAGCAGAGCTCGCGCTGACAAACTGCCAGGTGGTCACTCCACGGGGTCGCTTCCCCGCGACAATCTACATCGGAGGAGGCGTCATAACCAAGATAACCCGGGAGATCGAGGAAAGACCCCCAGAGGTCATCGATGCCGGGGGCCTTCCTGTGCTGCCGGGTCTCATCGACGGGCACGTCCACATGATGGACCCCGGGCATACGGAGTGTGAGGACTTCACCCTGGGAACCAAAGCCGCGGCGCGGGCCGGGGTCACGACCGTGCTGGAGCATCCCCGCACGGTCCCGCCCGTCTACGATGTCAAGACATTGAGGGAGAAGCGGGACTATCTCTCCCGGAAGGCTGTTGTGGATTTTGGCCTCTTCGTCGGGATTCTGCCGGAAAACCTTGAGGAAGCCCCCCGGATGTGGGAGGCCGGCGCGATCGGCTTCAAGGTCTTCACGGTTGAGGTGCATGAGACGCCTTCTCTTGGACCGGGGGATTTTATGGCCCTTTTGAGGAATATCTCCTCCTTCGGCGGAGTGGTGCTGGTTCACGCGGAGGATGACTCCATAGTCAAGCGCAATGAGGCGAGGCTCAAGGCATCGGGCCGCAAGGACTACATGCTCCATACCGAGATGCACACCCCTGAGGCCCAGGAGTTGGCGGTGGAGACGCTGTGCTATCTTGCCTCCCGAACCCTCTCCGGCACGGCCAAGCTGGTCGTCGCCCACGTGAGCGACCCGGCCTGCCTCAAGCGCGTTGCCGAGAGGAGGCTTCAGGGAGTGAACATCTTCGCCGAAACCATGCCCCACTACCTCTACCTGACCTACAAAGACCTTGAAGAGAAGGGCCCCTTCGTCAAGTTCACCCCCACCGTTCGCTCCCCCGAGGTTGTGGCCGAGATGTGGCGGTGCCTCAATAGGGGCCTAATCCACAACGTGAGCACCGACCACGCTCCGCAGCCCCGGGAGCTCATAGAGAAGGGCATAGGCGACATCTGGAGGAGTCCTCTTGTCACCGGGGCAAATATCGAGGTGGGCTCCCGCCTGATGTTCAATGCGGTAAATGAAGGGAAGACCAGCCTTGAGAAGGTGGCCGAGCTCATGGCCGAGGGGCCAGCCAGGATATATGGCCTCTGGCCTAAGAAGGGCACGATCCAGGTGGGTGCGGATGCAGACCTCGTGGTAGTGGATTTGGAAAGGGAGGAGACCATATCTCCCGATTGGGTGGTGTCCAAGGGCGGTTGGACCATGTATGACGGGAAGACCCTGAAGGGCGCTCCCCTCATGACTTTTCTCCGGGGAAAGCTCGTATACAGGGAAGGAGACATCATGGGAGAGGCCGGCGGGGGAAGCTTTGTCACCCGGCCATAGGCTTAGGAGTGAGTTTTAGAGCGTGAGGTGAAAAAAATGGCAAAGGCGTACACGAGAGAAGAAGTTACGAAGCGCCTCAAGGGGGAGCTTGCGAAAGGGAACGCTCTTTTCAATGCCTTTGCGGGCACGGGCATCTCGGCCAAGTTCGCCGAAGCGGGCGGCGCGGACCTCATCACCACCCACATACTTGCCCGCTTCCGGATGGCGGGCCTCTCCTCGATGGCGGGCTACCTCCCCATCGGCGATGCCAACGCCATAACCCTGGAGCTCGGCAAAAGGGATATCCTTCCCGTGGTCAAGGAGGTTCCCGTCATGGCGGGCCTCCTGGGGGCAGACCCAACACGTGAGATGGGACCCTTTCTGGAGGAAATAAAGGCTGCGGGTTTCTGCGGGATCCTCAACTGCCCCACTCTCGCTCTCGTGGACGGGCAGTTTCGCCAGGTTCTGGAAGAGACGGGCCTCACCTTCGAGAGGGAGGTCGAGATGATGCGCCTGGCGCGGCAAAAGGGCCTATTCACCAAGGCTTTCGTGACAGATGAGGAAGAGGCCCTGAAGATGCTGGATGCCGGCGTGGATAACATAATCATCCACCTGGGTAATTCCAAGGGAGGGACTGTGGGGTCCAAGACCGTCCTCTCTCTGGAAGAGTCCTGCTCCCGAATCCAGCGCCTTTGCGATTTCGTCAAGAAGAAGAGAAGGGAAGTCTTCACCACCTGCCACGGGGGCTCGGTCGCCTCTCCCGAGGATGTGCGCCATGTGCTGGAGCACACCCAAGGGCTTGACGGCTACGTGGGGGGCTCCACCGCCGAGCGCATTCCCGTGGAGAAGGGCATAACGGCCGCTACCCAGGAATTCAAATCACTTCGGCTAAGAGGTTAGGCTGCCAGCAAGAGAAACCTCTGCGCGGCCAGCCTCCGCCTCCCCAACGCGCTCCTCGCCATACCCGCCATGAAGGGAACTGCCCTCTTGGAGCAGGACGATGGACTATCTTGGAGAGCTAAGCGATTGCCAGCTATGTGAGCACCGCTGCCGGGTGAACCGCCTTAAGGGAGAGCGGGGCATATGCCGTGTCGGGCTTCCCGAGGTGGCCTCTGCCCAGCTCCATCCCGCTCCTCCGGAGAGCTACACCGTCTTCATGGCGGGCTGTAACTATAAATGCCTCAACTGCCAGAACTGGGCCATCTCCCAGTACCCGGATAATGGCGTAGGGGTCCGGGGCTACCTTGACCCCTTGGACCTGGCCCGGGAGTGTGTCGGAGCCCTGGCTGGCACCGGGGCCCGCCTCATGGGCGCGGACCGGGTTTTTTTCTCGGGCGGCGAGGCGACCATCCACCTTCCCTATATCGAAAAGGTGATGGAAGGAGGGAGACGCCTGGAGCCTTCTCTAAAGCTGAACTTCGATACCAATGGCTTCATGACCGAGGAGAGCCTCGAGCGAATCCTCAAAGTTACCACCTCCATGACTTTTGATATAAAGGCCATTCGTGATGAGACTCACCGGGCACTCACGGGGGCCCCTGTAGCGCCCGTCCTGAGGAATGCCGCCCTCCTGGCCAGAGAAGCTCCCGAGAAGCTTTGGGAGTTCAGGGTGCTCGTTATTCCGGGGATAAATGAGGGTGAGATGGGAGAGCTCTGCCATTTCATCGCCTCCCTCGGCCCGGAGCTCCCGCTATCCTTTTTGGCCTTCAGGCCGAACTTCATCCTGGAGGGCCATCCCGGGGCGGAGCGGAGGCTTCTTGAGAGATGCCTGAAAGAGGCGAGCCGGGCGGGGCTCAGGAAGGCCGAAGCTCACGGACTCACGGGCATTCCGGGAAGGATCGCCGTCAAGGAGGAGAGCTTAAAGGGCTGCTATGATGGAGAGGGTGCGCTTCTCGCCGCCTCCTCGGCCCTCTCCGCCGGGTGCACCACCCACCCAAGAGATTGCCGCCTCTGTGAGAAGAGCTCCCGCTGCCCCATCAAGAGCTCCAGCCCCAGCCGGGTAACATAAGGATTATTCGTGAGCCGTGAGAAGGCCTGGTCCTGAAATACGCGGGGCCTCGCAACATCATTTGATTTGCACCCCGCCCGCAAGGAAGATGGCTTGAACAATGCGCGCTATGGGAACCTGGTGCCGTGCAGAAAGGTTCTTAAGCTGAGGGTCCGTCTGGGTGCGCTTGGCCGTCTGGGAGAGCCTCACTGGAGCGCGAGGAGTAGTGAGGCGTTCCCCCCCCCAGAAGCGCCCTTCAGGCTGCGACTTAGATTTCCCCCCCTGCAGCCATCCTCCTCATGAATCCCAGGTCCCGCAGGCGGCGGCGCATCAGGGCTTTGGAGATAAGGAAAACCCGCGCCAGCTCCCGCACCATTTTTTCTTTTTCAGAAGCGGGGCGGGTGAGGGGGTCATCCGGGCAATAGCGATTCAGCATGGAGAGGGGTACCAGGAGCTCACTGGCGAAGAAAAAAGCTTCCTGCTCCTCCTGAGGGTCACTCGTTTGCATGCCCAGATTCTCTCGGTAGAGATGTTCCCCTTGGATGGCGTGGCCGAGCCGATGGTGTCCCACCTCGTGAGCGATGGTGAGGCGGTTTCGCTCCTCCAAGGACTCCCTGCGGAAGAAGATAAAAGGGCGGCCCTCAACCACCCGCAGCATCCCGTCAACACCCTCGGGCATGGAAATGGGCCGGAGCGAGTAGTCAGGGTAGTAGAGAAGGAATTTTCTTATGGAGAAAGGAGGGGTCTGAAATGCCGTTTTTCGGTGGATGGCATCCACCTCTCCAAGGATGAAGTTGCCCCGCTCCAGCATGGGGCATTCCTCATTTCTAGAGTTTCTTCGGCCTTATCGCCCTTTTGGCCAGCTTCTCTATGCGGGCCTGACGGACCAGAGACCTGCGGATCTCCTCGTCGGCCATGGCCTCCAGAACTTCCTGTTCCTCTTCTGTGAGCTGACGGCCGGTGCGGTAAAGAGTCGAGGCAGTGGAATCTCTGGGGGGTGATACTACAATGTGCTGCTTGATATCGGCCCCAAGCCGCGCCTCAAGGCAGCGCATAATCATATGGCTTGGGTCCACCCCCAGGGCTTCAGCGATGCCCTTGGCCGTCTCGAGAGAAGGAAGCTTGTTATTGAGCTCAATCTGATTTATGTAAGGGTCTGAAAGAGGGTGGGGCACTATGCGCTCGGCCAGCTGTTTTTGGGTAAGGCCCCGCTCAAGCCTAAGCCGGCGGACGTAATCTCCGAGCTTTTCCTCCAACACCAAATACCCTCCTTTGCAAATAAAAATAAGAAATTAAAGAATATCAAAAATATCAAACTCTAAGTGGCTGCTGAGAAAGTTGTCAAGTGATAAGGACACTTTTCCAGGCATCTGAATGATATTCTTACAGGTAATGCGAAGAAACTAACAATTTAATTATATCACCAATCATGGCTAGTTTCTTCATTGAAATAAATTTAACCGCAGAGAAATCGGCCATACTTTCCTGTTAGCCTAATCGGCATTTTCTCCCATAACTTTAGGGATATTTTCACCGGGAAAAAACCCCACCGTGCGGCGCCTCCCTTTAAATATATACTATCTTCCTGCATAATGCATCAATTGAAAAAATTTTTGTCGTTATTCTAACAAAAAATAAGTATACAAACAAACAATTATATCACTAATCACTGCTACTTTCATCGTTCAAAAAACCATAAAACGATGAAATTGCCTATACTTTCCAGTAAGAGAAATAGGTATTTTCTGCTATAACTTTTGCGATATTCTTCACGAGATAAAACTCCACCGTGATGCATAATGTAATTATTTGTAGACACTCTTAAAGCCACTCTAATTAAGAAAACATTATATTACTATCTAAATTACAATTGACACTACTTTCATCATTCAAGTGAAGCTTGAGGGAGGATTATCACCTATACTTATCAGTAAGATTATTCGATATTTTCTCCGATAACTTCAGCAATTTTTTTCACCGGGCCAAAGGCGGCATCGAATGCGGCCTTAAGGGGGTGAAAAATTCAGGCTGGAGGCTGAGAATCAGCTATGGTAATTTGAGTTGCCTTACCAGATAATTTGAGGTTGGTTTCTGGTAATAGTCATGGTTCTGGAGGAGTCCATGCGAAAGCCCCTTGTCATCTTTGCTCTCCTGGCCCTTTTTTTCTGGCCCTGGAGGGACGCTGTCTCTCAGGAAGAGTCTGACTACGTCATAGGCGAGCGACTCTACGGGCAGTGGTGTTCCCAGTGTCATGGCCCCAGAGGCTCGGCCGACACGCCCGCGGCACAAGCCCTGAGGCCTAGACCCACCAAGCTGTCCGACCCCGTGGTCATGGCACTTCTCAAAGATGAGGACCTATATCGCGTCATAGATGGGGGAAGACCCGGCACCGCCATGGCCAGTTGGGGGGAGATCTTTAGCCCTGCGGAGATACGAGCCCTCATAACCCATATCAGAACTCTCGTGCCCGCCAGCAAACGCGGCCTTCCTCGGGAGAGGCTTGAAATCCTCGCCGGGAGGCGCATCTATGAGCGCTACTGCACCTCCTGCCACGGCCCAGACGGGAGGGCTCACACCGAGCTGGCCGCCATACTCAAGCCCCGGCCCAGGAATTTCACCAGAGTTAAGAGCATGAAGGGCGAAGTTTATAGACGCTTCTTCAGCGCAGTCAAGGAGGGCATCCCGGGCACGGCCATGGCCGGCTGGGGGAAGATACTGAGTGATGCCGAAATAAACAGGGTGATGAAGTATATTCGGGAGGAATTCAGATACCAGGAGGAGCAACCTTCCCGAGGAATGCTCGTCTACCGAGAGCACTGTGCCTTGTGCCACGGTCTGGACGGTGCGGGCAACACGCCCTTAGGCCGGGTTCTGGAACCCAGGCCCCGGGACTTCACCGACCTGCGAGTCATGGCCGCCATCGAAGACACGCGGCTCATCAAGTCCATAAGAGAGGGTGTCCCGGGCACGGCCATGGCTCCTTGGGGGAAGGTTCTGGGAGAGCGAGAGATTCTGGAGGTGGCGGCCTACATAAAGGGGTTTATCCCCCCAGAGAAGCGGGAGCTTCCTCTGGAGGAGGTTCTGCTCTTGAGCGGACGGGAGGTCTACGAGCGGAACTGTGCTCGCTGCCATGACCTGGATGGGAAAGCGGGGACCCCTTTGGGAAGGCTTCTCAACCCAAGCCCGCGGGATTTCACCGACCCCCGTAACAGGGGGCGCCTCACCGAAGACCGCATGAGGCATGCCATCCGCGAGGGAATGCCCGGCACAGCCATGGGGGCTTGGAGCCCCACCTTGGCGGATGAGGAAATAGAGGATGTTCTCTTCTATATCAGGAAGAGCTTCCTGGGCACCAAGCAAGAGACCCCTTAGGAGGCCGGTCTTCTGGGAGCCACACGGGGGAGGCACTTTGAGGGCATATTCACTTGCATGAGAAAAGCTACTGGGATATCCGATCCGGCTATCTGAAAGAACTTCTCCGCGAAGGGGTTCGCTTCCGCTGCCAGAGGTGCGGTTCCTGCTGCCGAAGGCCAGGATATGTAGCCTTGAGGAGGGCGGATATAAGGGTCGCGAGCCATTATCTCGGTCTCCCAGAGGAGTCTTTTGAAGAGAGCTTCACCCGCGCCGAGGGTGGCGTCAGAACCCTGAAGGCAACCGCGGGAGGCGATTGCCCTTTCTTCGAAAAGCTCTGCCGCCTGCATGCGGCCAAACCCTTCCAGTGCAGGAGTTGGCCCTTCTGGCCAGATAATCTGACTAATCCCGAGGACTGGGAGCGGGCCCGGCGTCTCTGCCCCGGGATAGGACGAGGACACAAGATAGGGGAGAAAAGGATAGCAGGATTCCTGCTGGAATGGTGGAGGAGCCGCAAGGACCTCTTGGGGGAGGCCTAAATGACCCCCTCTTTTCTGAGCGCGTTTATCTCTTCCTCCCCATAGCCTAGCTCCTTAAGGCTCTCCACCGTGTGCTGGCCCAGGGAGGGAGCGGGAAGGCGCATCCTGCCTGGCGTCTTGGAGAACTTGACGGGAACCCCCAGCCCCGGGCTGGAGCCTCCTTTTGGATGGGGGACCTGGGTGACCATCCCCCTCGCCTTTACCTGGGGGTCTTCAAAAACCTCCTGGAGGTCATAAGCAGGGCCAAAGCAAACATCAACGGAGGAGAAAACCTCGAGCCACTCCTCCCGGCTCTTCCCGCGGAAAACACGCTCAAGCTCCTCTCTCACCTCCTCTCCCCGCTTCCCCGTGGCGTAAGCATGGTGGAGGAGGTCCGGGCGGTCGATCCTTCGGCAAAACTCCTCCCAGAACTGCCCTTCCAGGTTCCCAAGGGTAACGTACTTGCCGTCCCTTGTCGGATAGATGTTATAGCAGGGGTAGCCACCGTTTAGGGCCATCCTCCCCCTCTCGCCCCTCTCGCCTGCGACCAGGTACGCGGCCGCATGGAGGGAGAGCCAGGCGATTGTACCGTCCAGCATGGAAACATCCAGGTACTGCCCCTCTCCCGTGCGTTCCCTGGAGAGAAGGGCGGCCAGGATAGCGAAGGCCGCCATGAGGCCGCCGCCCCCTATATCCGCCGTCTGAACGCCGGGTATTATGGGAGGGCCATCTGCGGGGCCCGTTATGCCCAGAACCCCGGCATAGCCTATGTAATTTATATCGTGGCCAACCTTGTTCTTATAGGGGCCCTCCTGACCGTAGCCAGAGAGGGAGCAATAGACGAGTCGCGGGTTAAGAGGCGAGAGCTGGACGTGGCCCAAACCCAGGCGGTCCATCACTCCTGGCCTGAAACCTTCCACCAGGACATCGGCCCTGGAGGCTAGCTTCTTGAAAACCTCTACCCCCCTGGGTGACTTGAGGTTAAGGCCCAGGCTCCTCTTGTTCCGGTTATAGGCCAGATGATAAGCGCTCTCCCCGCGCTCGTCCTTTGGCTGATATTCCCTTATGTAATCCCCCCTCCGGGGCTCTTCCACCTTGAGGACATCGGCCCCGAGGTCGGCCAGCATCATCGTGCAAAAGCCCCCTGGAAGGAGACGGGTGAGGTCGAGGATGCGCAGTCCGGTTAGGGGCACGGCGGGTCCTCCTATGGGAAAAGTTCAAGAATGCTCTAGAATTTCTTAATACCGGAGGAAGATATCACGCTCCTCTTGATGTCGTCAACGATGTTGGGGGGTCAGTTCATCACCGGTTTCTGAGAAGGCTATTTGAGAATAACAGTGGATATGTTATGGTCATAGGAACCTGCAGAAGGTAAAGGCTTGCGACCGCTCGGAAAATGACGCCGCCAGGGCTAACCGGCGGTTCTCACATCTCAGACGAAGAGAACACGCCATGGGAGCTATAACCTTTAAAAGGAGGAGGAAGAAATGCTTCTCAATGAGCTGACCTGGACCGATGTGAAGGAGCTTCTTAAAGATGACCCCGTGGTTATCGTTCCCACCGGCTCCACCGAGCAGCACGGGCCTCACTTGCCCCTCATGGTGGATATAGCCTCAGCGGATGAGGTGGCGAGGGCTGTGGGGGAGAGAACCGGAGCCCTTGTCACCCCTCCCCTTAATTTTGGCTATTCTGAGATGTGGGACACTTTCCCCGGCACCATAAGCTTTAAGGCCGAGACCTTCAGAGCCGCTATCGCGGACATAGGCCACAGCCTCGTGAGGGCGGGCTTCAAGAAGATACTTTACTTGAACGGCCATAACCCCAACCTCCCTTTCCTTCAGGACGTGCTCTTCACCCTTATAGACCGCTTCCAGAAGGAGGGTGTGATGATCTCGATGGGGAGCTACTTTCTCATGGCCAAGGAGGAGTGCGACAGGATAGGGGAGAACTTCCGTGACGGCACCCACGCCAATGAGTTCGAGACCTCCTTTCTCCTGCACCTGAGGCCGGAGTTAGTGAAGCTGGACCGGATAAAAGGCTGGGGGGATAGCTATGAGCTCCGCCTGATAATCTCTTTCGAGCGAGGGGCCATGACGGCCAGCCGCTGGCCTCAATCTTCGGATACCCTCCTTCAGGGGGTTTTCGGAAACCCCGAGCTAGCATCCGCCGAGCGGGGGAGGCGTTACTTTGAGGCGGTGGTGGGGCGGGTTTCTTCCTTTGTGGAAGATATGCGGAAGGGGAAGTTCGACCCTAACTTTTAAAGGAGAGGACTCGATGTCACCCTTAGAATATATCCCCCTCACCCGCGAGAAATATGCTGACCGTCCTCCCTACCGGTGGAGCGAGTTTGAGAGTGCGCCCATGAGCTTCTTGGAGAAGCCCCTCTCGCAGTGCCGTCTTGCGCTTGTGAGCTCAGGAGGGGTGCATTTTAAGAGCGAGCGGATATTTGACCCCGAGCGGGATAACCTCGTATTTGCCGAGATTCCAAGGGGCATCAAGCCGGAGGAGCTCACCATAACCCATAACTACTACGACTCCACCGATGCCCGCCGCGACATAAACTGCATTTTTCCCATAGAGAGGCTGAGGGAGCTTGTGGAGGAAGGCTTCCTGGCCTCTCTTGCCGAGACCAACTACAGCTTCAACGGCCGCGTCTTCAGCAGGACTAAGCTCCTCTCGCAAATGGCTCCCTGGCTTCTCGGGAGGTTGAGGGAGGAGGAGGTTGACTGTCTCTTTCTCGTTCCCGCCTGACCGCTCTGCCATCAGTCCGTGGGGCTGATAGCGAGGTTTATAGAGGAGGCGGGCGTTCCCACCGTTAGCATGACCTCCGCCCTTGACATAACTCGGAAGGTTAAGCCCCCCCGGGCTCTTTTTCTCAATTTCCCCTTGGGCCATCAGGCTGGAAAGCCTTTTGAGCCAGAGCTTCAGAGGGAGATCGCCAAGAGAGCCCTCCTGGCCCTCGAGGAGATGAAGGAGCCGGGGGAGATTCTCATGCTTCCCTATGAGTGGCTTGAAGGGGGAGACCGGAGCTGGGAAGAGAAGGAGAGGGAAAGAATCCTCAGGCTCGGCTGGCGCGCTTCATGCTGAGGGCCCGCTTCGTTTCCAGAGCGCCTGAGTGAGCCATTTCCTCCCCCTCTCTTGGCATATCGTTTGCCGCCAAATCTCACTCGAAAATTCTGACCCCCGCCGCCTCGGGTCAGAGGGGTCGGCGGGTTTCGCGTTGAGGGTTGCAGGGATGGATAGAGAAGCCGGAAGCCCTGAACGACCGAGGGCAAGCGGCCCGAGAAGGAACTGCGTCAACGAGTGAGCCGGCTCAAGGCCCTTGCCGCGGCCGCTCGTTCCCTGGCCGAGGCGGAGGAGCTATGGATAAGGCGAGAGCCGAGACCTTCAGTTCCTCTCTCCCCTTCCTCTGAAGCCGGGCTCAAAAAACCCTTGCCTCCCCATCTCCCGGTGTGTTAAAAAAGATCCCACCTGAGCCCCTAAGCGCGGGTGATATCCATGTTCCTCGACCTTTACTCCAAGCACTCCGTAAGGGCCCTCTACTCAACCCCGCCGGATATCGTAAGGGAGTTCCCGGAGCTCGCTGCGCTTTTCAAGACGCGGCGCCTGGATTTCCTGCAAGACTATTTGGATAAGCTCAAAAAATTGGCTAAAATTAAGGGCTCCACGCCAGTGGACGTTGACCTCGAGCTCAAGAAGGAGGGAATGGCTATCGAGAAGAGGCGAAAGCGAGGGGAGCGGAAGCCGGTTAGGGTGGACTTCCTCTCCATGGTGGGTGAGAGTTTCCTTTAGGGATAAGGGCCCCGCATTGCAGGGGACCGCATCCGTAGTAAGGGGGGGCGATATGGCGAAGATGATCCAAGTCGAGCCCAAGAAGTGCATCGCGTGTAAGAATTGTGAGCTCTCATGCTCTTTCAAGCATACGGGTGAGTTCAACCCGGCCAGAGCGAGAATCCATAACCATGTCTTTCTGGAAGAGGCCATCTACATCACCTCTACCTGCTTTCAGTGCGACGACCCCTGGTGCGGGAGGGCGTGCCCCGCGGCGGCCATCTACAAAGAGCCGGATACAGGTCGAATCCTGGTTAACGAGGATAAGTGCGTGGGCTGCAAGACCTGCGTCGCCGCATGCCCCTTTGGGGCGATCGCCTATGCGGACTGGAAGGGGAAGGCGGATAAGTGCGACCACTGCGCGCCCGACTGGCCCGAGTGTGTGACCTTCTGCCCCACGGGATGCCTCTCCTACGGGGAGGAGGATGTGGCCGTTCGAGCCAAGAAGCGCTCGGTCTCTGAGAAGCTTAAAGAAGCCTACAAGGAGGTGAGATTCTGATGGGCGGCTGGCAGGGAAAAATACTGAGGGTAAACCTCTCTCGAGGTACGGTGAATCTTGAGGACCTCAACGCGCAGTGGGCCCGGGAATTCATAGGGGGGAGGGGTCTGGGCTCCAAATACCTCTACGAGGAGGTGGACGCAAGAGTCGACCCGTTGGGCCCCAGGAATAAGCTCATCTTCGCCACAGGCCCCCTCACTGGAACGGGAGCGGCGGCCAACGGGCGCTGGGTCTCGGTCACGAAATCCCCCCTCACCGGAGCCATCGCATGCAGCAACTCCGGGGGCTATTTCCCGGCGGAGCTCAAGTTCTGCGGGCTCGACATGATCATATTCGAGGGGAAATCTCCTCGGCCCGTCTATCTCTGGGTCCATAACCAGGAAGCCTCACTGCGGGATGCGGCCCACCTCTGGGGAAAGCCCACAAACGAGGTCGAGGATATCCTCCACGCTGAGACCGATGAGGATGCCAAAATAGCTTCCATCGGCCCCGCGGGTGAGAAGCTTGTCCGATTTTCCTGCATCGTGAACGATAAGCACCGGGCCGCTGGCCGCTCGGGCGTCGGCGCGGTCATGGGCTCCAAGAACCTCAAGGCCGTGGTCGTTCGGGGCACCCGGGGTGTTGCCTTGGCCGACAGGAAGGGCTATCGGGATGCGGCTCTCGATGTCCTCCACAAGATTAGGCAAGCTCCTGTCACCTCTCAGGGTCTTCCGACTTATGGAACGGCCGTCCTAGTCAATGTCATCAACGCCTCGGGCCTTTTCCCCACCCGAAACTTCCGGGAAGGGGTGTTCGAGGGCGCGGAGAAGATCTCGGGGGAGGCAATAGCCCGCGAGACCCTCATCCGCAACAAGGCCTGCTTCGGCTGCACCATCGGTTGCGGGAGGGTGACCCAGATAAGCGAAGGCCCTTATGCCGGAGAGGGGGAAGGACCCGAGTACGAGACAACCTGGTCCCTGGGGGCCTGTTGCGGGGTGGATGACCTTCCGGCGATAACCAAAGCCCACTACATCTGCAACGAGCTCGGCATGGACCCCATCTCGGCGGGGGTGACGGTTGGCTGCGCCATGGAGCTTTACGAGGAGGGCGCCATCACCGAGAAGGAAACGGGAAGGCCCCTCCCCTTCGGCGATGCCGACGCCATGGTGGACATGATCCGCAAGGTCGGCCTGAGGGAAGGCTTTGGCGACGCGCTGGCCGAGGGTTCCAGGCGGCTGGCCCAGAGATACGGCCGCCCCGAACTCTCCATGAGCGTCAAGGGCCAGGAGTTCCCCGCATACGATGGCCGCGGGGCCCAGGGCATGGGCCTCCAGTATGCAACGAGCAACCGGGGTGCCTGCCACGTGCGGGGCTACATGATCTCTCCGGAGATCCTGGGCGCTCCCGAGAAGCTGGACCCTTTTGCCACGAAGGATAAGGCCTCCTGGGATGTGGCCTTCCAGAATTTCACCTCAGTGGTCGACTCCACGGGCGTTTGCCTCTTTACCACCTTTGCCATCGGACCTGATGAATTCGTGAAGATGCTGGAGACGGCTACGGGCGCAGGCTACACCAAGGATAGCATGCTCAAGGCCGGCGAGCGCATCTGGAACCTGGAGAGGCTCTTCAACCTCAAGGCCGGTCTTACTCATAAGGATGACACCCTCCCCCCCCGCATCCTCAAGGAGCCCATGCCCGCGGGCGCAGCCAAGGGTCAGGTGGTGAGGCTGCATGAGATGCTCCCCGACTACTACCAGACGAGGGGTTGGGATGCCCGGGGAAGGCCTAAGGCCGCCAAACTGAAAGAGCTCGGCCTGGCCTGAAGGGAGGATATTTAGCTAAGATAGAGAAGGGGGACTCGGCCTCTCCCTCATCGGGAAGGCGCTCTTGGCAAGAGTCAAGCTCTTAGGCCTCTGCCGAAAGATGGCCAAAAGGGAGGAGCTCATCACGGGGGCGGAAAGTGTGGGGAAGCTCCTGTGGGAACTCCCTTCCTCCTTGGGCCCGGTCGAAAGTCTTTCCGTCTTGGTGAACGGGAGGAATATTTCCTTCCTTAAGGGCCTTGAGACTCCTCTCGGGGAAGGGGATGAGGTGACGGTTTACAGGTTTGGCATGACCGGCTGGCCCGGAGGATGAAGGTTGCCCAAGCGAAAACTGTTGATCTTGGGAAACAGTGCCGCAGGTTTAAGCGCCCTTCAGGCCATAAGGCGGCGGGACCAACGCGCGGAGGTTACCCTCGTCGACCGTGAGAAGCACCCCGCTTACTCCCGCGTCATCACCCCCTACTATGTCGGCGGAAAGATCGAGAGGGATAAGCTCTTCCTCTACCAGAAGGACTTCTACGGCCGCCTGGGCGTGAGGGCTCTCCTGGGAGAGGAGGCCGTCGCGCTCGAGCCCGAGAGGAGGCGCCTCATCCTCAAGGGAGGAAGGGAGCTCGCCTTCGACTCGCTTCTCATCGCCGTGGGCGCCTATGCCGTGAAGCCTGATATCAAGGGAATAGATTCTCCCGGGGTCTGCCGCTTGAGGAGCCTGGCCGATGCGGAGGAGCTCAGGGAGCGTGCCCGAGAAGCTAAGGCGATGGTGGCGATGGGAGGTGGGCTCGTGAGCCTCCCCACCCTGAACCATCTACTCGACGGCAAGAGGCGCCTCAGCCTTGTCGTGACCTCACGGCAGATCCTCTCCCGGATGCTGGATGAGGAAGGGGCCAGCCTCATCGAAGAGGAGATGAAACGCAAGGGAGTGGAGCTACACAAGGGAAGGGACGTGGTCGAAATAGAGAAAATGAACGGGCGCCTCAGGCTCGCGCTCGACAATGGCGAAGAGCTCACCGCAGACCTCTTGCTCGTGGGCAAGGGGGTTCTTCCCGATGTGGATTTCTTGCGCACCTCTGGATTAGAGGTGCGCACAGGGGTCATCGTCAATCGCCGAATGCAGACCAACTTCCCTTACATTTTCGCGGCCGGGGATGCGGCCGAGGGGGAAGAATTTTTCACGGGGAGCAGGGTCATCCAGGGCATCTGGACCACGGCCGTGGAGCAGGGCGCGGTGGCGGGGGCCAACATGGCGGGAAGAGCCGTTGATTACGAGGGGAGCATAAAGCTGAACGTCACTACCCTCTTCGGCCTCTCGGCAGCCGCGCTTGGCCTCTGGGGTGGGGAGGGCCTGAAGGCGTACACCTTCCTCGACCGGCCGAGGGGGCTCTTCCGAAAGCTCTGCCTGGACGGGCAAGGTCGGGTGGTCGGCGCGCTCATGGTGGGCGAGATAGGGGATTCAGGTGTGCTTCACGGCCTCATGCGAAGCCGCTCGCAGGTGGGTCCTTGGGTGAGGAGCCTTCTCAAGGGGTCCGTCCGGTACGGGAGAGTTTTCACGCGGCTCGTCGGGCCTCCCCGTGCGGCGGCCCCGGGAGCGAGGGGGGTATGGCGGTGAGGGTAGTCGTGAGGCTCTATGCCAACCTCAGGCGCTATCTCCCACGAGAGGCCACCGACTTCTCGGTGAATCTGGAACTCGAAGAGGGGGCCACCGTGGGAGACCTCCTGAAAGAGCTGCAGATCCCGGAGGGGCTCACGCGCCTGGTTTTCCTGAACGGTCTTCACAGCAACCGCGAGGCCACGCTCAAGGAGGGAGACGAGATGAGCGTCTTCCCTCCTCTGGCCGGGGGCCTTCCTTCATAACTTCCCTACATGCCATCCAGCATTGTGCTGATCTCGACTACATGGTCTTCCTCATCCTTGAGTATTGATTCCAGCATGCGCCTTGAGGTGACATCCCCAAGCCCATCCATGGCCTTGATGAAGCCTCTCAGGCGCTCGCACGCGCCCTCCTCCAGAGCGAGGTCAGCCTGAAGCATCTCCTTGACCCCTCCCTCTACTCTGGGCTGCGTGGGGTCATCCTTCACGGGGTCCCCCCCCAGGGCGTTGATCCGCTCCGCAAGGTCCTCGGCGTGGCGCATCTCCTCCAGAGCCTCCTTTCGCCACATGTCCCTGAGCTGCCGCGTGTAGGGACCCCTGGCGCGGTAGCGGTGACCCATGTACTGGCGGACGGCCGTTATCTCCTGAGCCCTGACCTCGTTGAGCATCTCGATGACTTTCTTTGCGCTCATACTTTCCTCCTCTCAAGAAGGGGCCCCTCAAGGCCCGAGATTCCCGTACGGGCTCGTGTGAACGTCATAGCCCGCCCTCCGCAGACGGCTTAGGATGTCATGCAGATGGTCGGCCCCCCGCACCTCGATGTGAAGGCTCACCAGCGTGGCGCTTATGGGCACAGAGGTGGACATCCGGTCGTGCTCGATGTGAAGGATGTTGCCCCGAGCTTCGCCCACGATGGAGGTGAGCCGCGCTAGGGAACCCGGCTCGTCCGCCAGGCTCACGCCGAGGCGGACATAGCGGCCGGCACGGGCGAGCCCCCTCCCGATGATGCGGGAGATGACATTGACATCAATGTTCCCTCCCGAAAGAACCACCACTACCTTCGTCCCCCGGATACGGAACTTTCGCTCAAGCACCGCGGCCAGTGCTGTCGCCCCGGCCCCCTCAACCAATACCTTTTCGTCTTCGAGCAGCCTCAGGATGGCCGCCGCAATCTCATCTTCAGCCACCTCCACCACCTGGTCCACGTAGCGGCGGATGAGCGGGAAGGTGAGTTCACCGGGACGGCTCACAGCGATGCCGTCAGCAATTGTGCTCCCGGCCGGATGAGAGAGGAGCTTGCCCGCCTCGAGGGAGCGGGCCAAGGCCGGAGCCTCGGCCGCCACTACCCCGATTACCTCAACCGCCGGCCGCTTTTCCTTAAGGGCGACGGCACACCCGGAGATAAGGCCACCTCCCCCTGTGGGGATCACTGCGCAATCCAGCTCGGGCAGCTCCTCCAGGAGCTCAAGTCCCATGGTTCCCTGGCCCGCTATGATATCCGGGTCATCGAAGGCGGGGATGAGTTTAAGGCCCCGCTCCCTCTCAAGAGTCCGGGCCCTCCCGAAGCTTTCCTCGTAGCCTCCCCCGAAGAGCTCCACCTCGGCTCCCAGCTCCCGGACCTTCTGCACCTTTGTCATAGGGGCTCCCTGGGGCATGACGATGAGGCATTTGGTCCGGGTCCCTCGGGCTGCGAGAGCCACGCCCTGAGCATGATTTCCCGCGGAGGCCGCCACAACACCCCACGCCCTCTCTCGGGAGCCGAGGCGCTTTAGCTTGAAGCTCGCGCCCCTGGCCTTGAAGGACCCTGTGCGCTGGAAGTTCTCCGGCTTGAAGTAGATCTCCAGGCCTAACTCTTCGGAGAGGGCCTCAGAGCGCCTGAGCGGGGTCGGAAGGAGAGCGCCCCTGAGGGCATCCCGGGCTTCCTTTATGCGGCTGAGCAGGGCTTTGGGTGAGAGCTCTTTTTTCATCCCCATCAGAATAAAAAGCGGGCCATTTCGAGGGGCCTCCTACGACCGCGATTATAGCGGATAATTCCCGAGACCGCACGCCATTGAGGCTCCCTCTGGTTTTGGCTGGGAGAGATAGAGGAGAAGCCCTATAATCTTGACGGAGAATGATGCGTCGTATCGAGGGAGGTGAGAAATGGGGGAGAAAAGGATATCCGCTGAAGAATACCACAGGGCCAGCGAGTACTCTCGCCCCAGGCCCCTGCGCGGCCGTCGGTTAGACTGGTCAAGGGAGCCCTCACCCTTCAAGATTTATGAGGGGGGAGAAATGGTCCAGCTCCCACGGGACCCGCACAATCCCGAGGGGAAGGCCCTCTCGCTCCTGCAGGCGATGGGAAAGACCCCGGAGGCTGGGGGAGGGCCCTCTGACCTCGATTCTCTGGCGCGGCTCTTTCATTTTTCCTGCGGCCTCACGGCTGAAGTGCGCTACCCGAGGGGAGCTTTTTACCGGAGGGTGGTCCCATCGGCGGGAGCTCTCTACCCGGTGGAATTATACCTGGCTCTCCCTGAGGGCGAGGGCTTCGAGGCCGGGGTCTATCACTTCGAGCCCGCTTCCTTTTCTCTCGCCCTTCTGAGGAGAGGGGACCCGCGGGGCTACATCGCGAAAGCCCTGGGAAAAGAGGAGGAATACTCCTCAGCCTCCTTTCTACTCCTCTCCTCATTTTTCTGGCGAAGTGCCTGGAAATATAGGGAGAGGGCTTACCGCTACTGTCTCCTGGATGCGGGCCACGTGGCGGGAAACGTGCTCGCCCTCGGAGAGGAGGGGGGATGGACCCCTGAGCTATTCGCGTGCTTCTCCGATGGAAGCCTGAATGACCTCCTGGGCCTCAGGCCCGAGTGGGAGGCGGCCCTTTCGGCCATTGCCCTGGGAAAGGGAAGAATGCCTGGGGGCGAGCCCCTCTCGGGGGAGTTTATCGCCCGTGAGATGATAGAGGAAAGAGGGGAAGTTTTCGATGAGCTCCTCTCCTTTCACAGGGCCTCCTCGATGGAGGATCCTCTAAAGAAATTGCCGGCTTTGCCTCAAGAGGCTCCTCCCTCTCCCCGGGGAAAGCTCATTCCACTTCCCCCTGCTCCGGAACTCGCCGAAGGGGCCCTTTCCCTGGGAGAGGTCATAGTCAAGAGGCGTTCGCGGCGGGACTATCTCAGGGAGACCGTGGGCCTTGAGAAGCTCTCCTCACTTCTGAGGGCCACTTTCTCGGGATACCGGGCCGACTACCCGCCGACAGGAATTCCGGCTATTCTCAAAGGAGAGCTTATCATCAATAGGGTCAAGGACCTCCCCCAGGGCCTTTACTCGCTAAGGAGTGAGGACTTCTCTCTTGAGCTTCTGGAAGAAGGAGACTTGAGTAATAGTGCCGCCTCCGCCTGCATGGGCCAGACTTTCTGTGGGGAGGCCTCTTTCCTTTTGGCCCTCGCCGCCGACCTCAAGAGCCTCCGGGCCTCTTTTGGAGATAGGGGCTACAGGTACGCCCTCCTTGAGGCGGGCCTTCTCGGCCAGAGGGTTTACCTTGCGTCCGAGGCCCTTGGCCTTGGGGCCTGCGCTGTTGGGTCCTTCTATGACAGGGAGGTGGCTGACCTCCTGAGCCTTGGAAAGGAAGAGGTTCCTCTCTATCTGCTTAGCGTCGGCGTTCCAGTGGGCTGAATAATCACAAAAATTCTTTGTTAGTCAATTGAATAGCCGGAGGAGGTCAATAAAGAGAAAAGTTTCCTCCCTTGGGAGGATTTAGCGGTCTGAGGTGCGTTGCCATGGGTGAGATCAAATGGATGGAGTGGGGCGAGGAGGCCTTCCGGAGGGCTACGGTCGAGGATAAGCCCATTCTGCTCGCCATAGGAGCCTGCTGGTGCCACTGGTGTCACGTGATGGACAGAACCTCCTACCAGGACCCCGAGGTCATAGAGCGGGTGATGAGGGACTTCATCCCCGTGAGGGTGGATAATGACAAGAGGCCCGATATCAACGAGCGCTATAACATGGGCGGCTGGCCCACCACGGCATTTCTCACCCCGCGGGGAGACCTCCTGGCGGGCGGCACCTACCTGCCGCCCGACCTCATGAGGCGCTACCTGGCCGAGATAAACCGTGGCTATAGCATGAACAAGGTGGGAATCTATGCCGAGATTCTGAAGCGCGCCAAAGAGGCGCAAAGCCCACGGGCCCTCGAGCGTGGAGCAACGCTTGAGGAGGCGATAGTCGAGCGGAGTCTGGGCTTCGTCAAGGAGACCTTCGACCCGAGGTACGGGGGCTTCGGCACCGAGCCCAAGTTCCCCCAGGCCGGGGCCTTGAGCCTTTGCCTATATCGCTGGGCGCGGACGGGGGATGGGGAACTCTTCCGCGTCCTCAAGGCCACGCTCGACGGTATGGCCTCTGGCGGCATGTATGACAAGGAGGCCGGGGGCTTCTTCAGGTATTCGACCACCCGCGACTGGAGCGTCCCCCACTTTGAGAAGATGGCTGAAGATAATGCCGCGCTCCTCAAGATTTACTCCGAGTTCTTCGGCTTGACCAATGAAGAGGCCTATTCCAGAACCGCACGTGAGGTGGGGGGCTATATTCTGAGTACACTCTCTGACCCCGAGAAGGGAGGCTTCTTCGGGAGCCAGGACGCTGATGAAGACTACTATAAGCTTTCCCTGGCCGAGAGAGCAAAGCTTAAGGCCCCTTACATAGACAGGACAATCTACACCAACTGGAACGGTCAGATGATCTCGGCTTTTCTTACGGCGGGGGCCATCCTGGGGGAGCGCTCCTGGCGGGATTTCGCCCTGAAAAGCCTGAACTTCCTCGAAGCTCACTGCCGGGCCCCCGAGGGGGGCATGTATCACTATTGGGATGGCGAGCCCCATGTCCCCGGCCTCCTCTCGGACCAGGTCTACATGGCGGGAGCGCTTCTCGATGCCTATCAGGTGGAGCGGGAGCCCGTCCACCTCGCGCGGGCCGAGGAGTTGGCCCGCTACATGAAAGAGGCCCTCTTCGATGAAAGAGGCGGCGGGTTTGCGGACAGGCTCGTCTCCTCTGAAGAGCCGGGCTACCTCAAGGAAGGCCGAAAGCCCCTCCCCCTGAATGCCGACGCCGCAAACGTGCTCCTGAATCTCTACTACCTCACTGGGGAGGAGAGCTACCGGGAGCTTGCCGAGAAGACCCTGCTCCCTTTCAGGGAGAGCTACGCCGCCCACTCAGTCATGGGAGTGTCCTATGGTTTGGCTGTGGAGCGCTTCCTCAGGCCGCCCCTTGAGCTGGTCGTCGTGGGCCACCTGGGTGAGGAGAGGGCCGAAGGCCTGTGGGATGAGGCCTTCCGGCTACCCCGGCCTGGGAAGCTCCTTCAGTTCCTCGACAAGGAGCGGGACCGGGAGCCCATCTCAAGGAGGGGCCTCCCCCTTGATGGTGGCCCCGCGCTCTATCTCTGCTCAGGCCATACCTGCTCCGAACCTATCAGGGAGCCCGGAAAGCTGGAGTCGGCGCTTAAGGGGTTTGGCGTGGGCTAGGGTGCGCGGGGTGATGGGTCTCTAATCACTCCCATTTTTTATGTTCTCAAGCTCAGTGTATCCCGGTCCTTCTCAGGTCTTCGATTCTCGTTGAAAAAGCTTCGGGTTAGTAACTTAACGGTTTACCTTCATGTCGGCTTCAGCTTTCAACTCACGTTTGATTTGCTGCTGGATAGATTTCGACACCTCCTCAAGCCATTGTCGAGCAACAGCTGGTATATCCTGCTGGCCCAAAATTTCCTCTATCTCCTCTTTACACCGCTGAAGGTGGAAAGACCACGGTCCCTCTACCCATACACCCTGTCCGAACATCAGAATTCCGTGCATTAGCCCGCTCTTGATTTCCTGACTCTCTGGATAAGTCTCGACTATCTTAAGTGCGATGTGCCAGAAGGCTGGCGACGGACGACTGATGGCCTCGCAAACTAATAGGGCGTTTTGTTCCGATTCAAGCGCAAAAGCAATTATAAAATCGGCATCCTTTTCAAGATCGAGCAACTCCGGAAGGTCCCAACAAATGCGAATACGTTTCTCTGGGTCCTCCGAAGCTATTTCAAAGATAGTCCTAAGGGCACGCTCTCGGTCATGTTTTCTTAAAACTCCCCAGAATTCGCTTCGGCGATGGCGGCCAATCGGATTCCAAGTATTTATTGAATAGTTGCGAGCGAGCAAAGAGCGTAACAGTTCAAAACTTCGGTCAATATTAGTTGGGGCAAGCTTCGCCGCCATCTTGTCGCAATAATATGCATCTGTATCTTCTACAGTTGACGGCACCGCTTCCAGACACTGCCAGGCAAAATGGGCTAGGTTCCCCTCAATAGCCTTTCCCAAGTAAGCCCACATGCCGAGCAGCTTAATCGCAGCCACACCGTGCTCAAAATCAGGGCGCGCAATTGCTTGCAAGAGTCCCAAGAAATCCTCTGGCTTTAGTGGTTCGATCCAGCGGCCAACAGAAAGAGTCTTTGCAACCAGAGAAGATTCGACACTCCCTTGTCGTAACAGTTCTATTATCCTTTTGACTGCAGAAGCATCTCCGCCAAGCGCATGTGTTGTATACAAATTTGCTCTTGGGGTCAGCCGGTCAAGGTCCACAAGCTCAGCAAGCCGACAACGGGCTGCCTCAGCGTCTCTCTGGCCCCAGCCTCTGAAATAGCTGGAGAATACCACTGCTTCATCATCGCGGCTCCCTAGCTCTTCAATCTTTTCTTGGAATATTCCTGATTCGTCGAGTTTGCCGAGGAACCAGAAGAATGATTCCGCGCTCTGAGCGCCGCTGGAACAAAGCCAATCAAGGAGTTCAGGGGTCAGAATGGCGGGATTATTTATAGCCTCTGCGGCTAACTTTTCCAGCTCAATATCACTGCGATTGATTATCTCACCACTCTCGGTTCTAATATATTCCCAGTCCTGAGCCCCTGCCCATCTCTTAAGTCTTAGTGGAAAATCAGCCTGTTCAAGGCGCCTCAAGAGACCATCGACTTGCTCCACATATAGACGGACGCTTTCGGAATCATCTTCCGGTGCTTTCTCCAGCCTGTCCTTCAGGCCCTTTTGCACGGATTGAAGTGAGGCCGCCACTTGCGCGACCTTCTTCCCGGGCTCCCCCTCCAGGGTTTTTTCTACCAAGGCCTCAAGACGGCGTATTCCCCTCTCGGGTGGACACTCAAGGGTAAAGTTTTCAATAGCACCGGGCAGTGCGTGGTTCGCTGCTGCACTCACTTCTGGGTCTGGCGAATCGCATGCCTCTTCTATAATGTCTACTAGACTCTCCAAATAGTTCCAACATTCGCCATAAGTCATTTGGGGTCTTGTGCCTAGGGGCTCCACTCCGGAGCTTGGACGCAGGCTAACCACAGAGTGCCCTTTAAGAACTTCTTGAGCCCCCTTTATCGCAAGAAGGCAGCTGGCAGAGCTATCCTTTTCAGATACCCATTTCAGAACTGCGAGTCGGCGATTCAGAGGCAAAGGCATTTGCGGATGCAAAGGCGCCATGGCCTCGCAAAAGATACCGGTCGCATTGTTGGCATACTTTTCTGTCTCTGCCTCTGCCAACAGGGCGAGGCAACGCAGGGCAGCCTCGCTGGACCGTTTCCTAAAGAGCAACTCCTCAAGCGCCCAGATAAGCTCTCTCCGGGTGTCCCCAGTTATAGAAAGACGTTCTTCAAATGTCGTCGTCCCCAAGCCTTCAAAGAGTTTTTGTGATGCTTTTTCAGACACGGCTCCAGCAATTAGGCGGAATGCCCCGGCATTTTGGAATATCCGCCTGAGGTTGCCGAAAAGTCCGTCCTTGATGAAAAACCGGTCAAAGAACTGGTCCACTTCAGCGGTTTTTAATTCAATAAGTCGGCGAAGGAGGCGAGATCGTGCTGGATTCTCGAGTTTCATGAAAAAGTGCTCTAGTTCGGAAGTTCGGCCCATCAATCCTTGTGCAGCGAGGTAGTTAGCAAGCAAAGGGGGCAGTGCTTCTACATATGACCCTGCGGGACGAACTAAGCCCGCGTCAGCTAGGCTCGGTATCGCCCTTTTAATTCCGTTTAGGTTCAAACCGCCTCCAAAGAGGTCACATGCTAACTCTGCTTCTTTTTGCGCCTCTCCCTCAACACCAAGGTGAGTTAACAGGCTTATCAGACCGAGCGATTTCACAGCTTCGGTATCCAATATTCGTTTGGCTCTTTCCTCAAAAGCGCGAGCAACCTGCACCACAAAATCGCCAGCTTCTTTTCTCAGATCGGGAATCCCAGCTGCCATAAGCAGGATCCCTGGAACACCACCTGCCTTTTCAAGGACCCAAGATTGTAAGCTGAAATCCAGCTTCGTCCCGGCAGCCTCAAGTAACTCCTCCGATTCTTTTTCAGAGAGCCTCTCGAGATTTGTTTTTTTAATTCTGGCGTCTTGACCAAAGTTGACTATAGGCACGTTTTCTGCCGTTGGTAGGGTAATAACGAGCTTAAATCTATCCTGCGTCAATACTCGTTCGAGAAGTTGTTGCGCTTTATCTGGTTCTGGATTATCAATAATAACGACAGTCTCTCTTGAGCGTGTCTCTAGCTTGAAAAGGTCATCCAAGGTCAATGAGCGCGGGTCGAGGGCTATGACAACATCGACGTCCCGGTGCCGGACAGCCTCTAGCACAAGTCGCGTTTTTCCCATCATATGCGGTCCAGAGATTACAATGGCTCGAACGTCGGGATCGTCGACCCACGCCCGGACCGTTTTGAACTCGGTTTCCCTACCTATAAGCTCTACCTGGCTTGCGAACTGCCTCTCCCTTTGATGGGCATCCCATTCGGCTGCCCAACTCTGGTATGCATATGTTACGAAGAAGGCGGAACGCAAATGCGGCAGATTATTCAAAAAAGTTGCTAGCTCTGCCGCCCCGACCACTTCAACTCTAACGTTTTCCGGCTCACTGTAACCGTGAAGGATTGCCGCCTTAAACTTACTGTGGTCACCTTCCTTGAGGTGAATATTGCAATATAAGACATAGATATCAGGGCGACGCCGCTTGGCTTTTACCAAATTCTGGATAGTGCCTTTCATCTCGCATTTCAGAGCTGAAATAGTCCTGCCTCGGTGCTGCGTAACATCTCGCTTCTTATATTGAAATATATTCCATCCAGGGCCGATAAAACCAGACGGTTGGTCTGCTCCCTCCGGCAGATGAATCTCCCATTCAGCATCAATGCCTTTATCCCCAACGTAAACCCGTTCAGTAAAGGCCGGCAGACTTGGCACACCCTGCCAAGAATGGCCCCAGGCAACTGCGTTAGACAATCGGGCAAACGTTTCGGCACTAAACTCGCGGCCGACGATTCTCTCAATTTCTTCAGCCGCGATAGCTTGCCCATGAATGATAGCCATCAGCTTACCAGGCCTCATCTGGTAACGAGGGGGTGGCATATGGATTTACGATAATATTGCCTCAGTTTTGGCTTTGTTGCAAGTGCTAGCCTTCATGCATTCGCTAGGCATTAGAACAGCCAAGGCGTAACTAAAGTCTGGTAAGGTCAGCTTATGCTGAAATCTAAAGAAGTCTGGCTGGCTGTTTTTCGGCAGGAACTTTTTTAGCAGACCACCGTAACGGTTTAGGAGCTGCTATTTCCCCTCTCAGAGTTTCTTCGTTGGCGTCTTCAAGATGAATTCCCGAATAGTGGACAGGGTCGGCTTAATCCCAGCTTTGAGCTAGGCGCCAATATGTATCTGGCTCTTTCTGGCCGAACGCTCCGCGGGCGAAGACTAGAACATTAAAGCAACGACCTAGATACATCTTGAACAGGGGGCTCAGACACCGCCTATCTAACCTTGACCTCCACCTTCCGCCGTTTGAGCTGCTCCCTTTTGGGGAAGCTGACGGTGAGGACTCCCTCCTTGAGCTCAGCCGAGATATTCTCCCGGTCCATCTCCTCGGAGACGGAAAAATGGCGGTGCCGGTGGCCCAGGTCATATTCCTTGTAAAGGAGGCGCTCGCCGGCCCCCTCGGCAAGGGATATCTCCCCGTCAAGCACGAGCTCCCGGTCGTCGCGAAGCTCAAGCCTAAGCCTATCCTTGCTCACGCCCGGAAGGTCGGCCACGATGACCACCCCGTCCTCTGTCTCGTAAATATCCACAGGGGGTGCAAAGAGCACCCCCTCTCTTTCCACGTCCGGATGCTCGGCCTGCTCGAGCCTCTGCTTCCTGGGAAAATGATATTCTCTTCGGGCCATGGTCTTCCTCCTCAGCCCTTTGTCTTGATCTTTATGTTTCTGGGGAGCACCTCCTTGGCCTTGGGCAGGAATATGCAGAGCATCCCCTCCTGATAATCGGCCTTCACCCCTTCGGGGTCCACCCTTTCGGGAAGGGGTATGATTCGGCTGAAGGAGCCGAACTCCCGCTCCCTTCGGTAGTAGTGAGTCCCTTCGGGGCTATTCTCCTCTCTTTTCCCGCTTATGGTGAGAGAGCTTGAGCTCGCTGCGACCTCAAGCTCCAGGGGGTTCACCCCCGGAAGCTCCGCCCTCACCGTCAGATGGTCGGCGCTCGTCCAGATGTTCACCAGCGGAAAGTCCCTCTCCTGGGAGGCCTCTGAGACGAAACCTTCGGCCAGGTCCTCAAGCTGCCTTCTCATTCTCTCCAGCTCAGAGAGGAGCCCTCCCCGCTCCCCTTGCAAGAATGCCATGGCGTCCCCTCCTTCAGAACTTCAGCTCCACCTCGCCTTCCCAAACGCCGTGCAGGTTGCACCGGCCCTGGGCCCTGAGCTTGCCGGACCGCGTCAGGACAAGGGAGAGGCTCGCCTTGGGAAGCTGTATCACCGGGGTGAAGGGCACCCGCGTAAGATATAGGTCATTCCAAAAAAGCTCGACGAACTGGATGTGATGCTCGTTATCCATGGGGTGAAGCGCCCGTCCCACCTGGACCTCCAGCTGGAAGGGCTCCCCCGCCTTGGCAGCGCCCTTAATGGTGAGGGCGGGTATGTGCTTTTCCTCGGGACCCGTGAGGTTATTGGGGTCTTTGGCTTTATTCACCTGCAGAAAAATATTCTCGGCCATCTTTTCACTCTCCTCTTGCCCAAGGGGCCTATTTGAGCAGGTTTTCCAGATTCTGCTTGTGCTCCTCCTCCTCCGCGAGAATATCCTCCAGCATCCTCCGGGTCGTGTAATCCTCGCTTCCCTCCTGAAGAGCCTTGATGTGGCCCTTGTAGCGCCCTATTGCCTCGATTTCCTCGCCCAGAGCGGCCTTAATCTGGGCCTCGAGCCCTTTCACCGGCCCCTTGATGGGGACGGGCTTCGAGACGGGGTCACCCCCAAGGGCGACAATCCGCTCGCCAAGCTTCTCGGCATGCTTCATCTCATCTATGGACTGGTCCTTCATAAGGTCGGCCACCGGCGGGCTCTCGGGCCCTGATGCAAGGTAGTGGTGCATCATGTAGTGGCTAAGGGCCTGGAGCTCATAGGCCCGGTCTTCGTTGAGCATCTTGATGATCTCTTTGACGTCCATCTCCAGCCTCCCTCAGATAGTGAGAATATCTACCCCTTAAGGCCCGACTCTCCGGCCCTGAAGCCGAGGAATCCTGATTTATACAAATGCAACCGGTCGGAGATTATTCCCTAAGGCGATTCCAGAGTGAATTCCAGATGGTCAAACCAGAAGCCATAGCCCATGAGAGAGTCGTGTTCGGCCTGAAGGAGACGGAAGTGGAAGTCCTCCTTATCGGCCAGCTCAAGGAAGAGCTTCTTCCCATGTGGGCTCTCTACCCGCTTGGCACCATCCAGGTAGTACTCCTTGGCCTCCACCTCATTTTGCATGGCAATACGCACGGCGGCAAGGTCATCTGTTGTGTCCTCGACCAGGGCTTCCTTTGCCTTGAGGCCAGCGAGGGGCTCATGCCCGGGGGCTTCTCTCTTGGCCGCCTCCTCGGGCGTGAGCCACCGGCCGCTCCGAGTTATGGACTTGTACTCCCGCATGAGGATCTCGATGTGCTCTGTCTCGTCGCGAGAGAGCTGCCCGAACATGGCCTTGCCCCTGGAGTCCGTAGTGCGCTGGGCAGCCTTGGCGTAAAAACGGTAGGCCTCTCTCTCGCGGGCTATGGCGCCCTCGATTATACGCGTATTTTCCGCGAGTTCCTGTGGATGCAAGTTCCTACCTCCAATCCCGGGGTCCGACGCTCGCCCCCGGGGAAGTCTGAGTGGGGGCTCGAATAATCGGAGATAGTTAATTATAACAAGCCTCCGTCTCAGTCAAGAAAGAGAATGAAGGCTTGACAGCAAAAAAGAATTATGCTAGAAGAAGCACATTTCTCAACACCAAGGGGGGACTTTGCTATGAAGAAGGTGATTTTTGCTCTGGCGCTTTTTCTTTTGTTTTCGGGCTGGGCCGAGGGGGGTGAGCGGCTCAGGCTTGCAACGACAACAAGTACCGAGAACTCGGGTCTGCTGGCCGTCCTGAATCCCCCTTTTGAGAAGCGTTTCGGCATCACGGTCGATGTCATAGCCGTTGGAACGGGCAAGGCCCTGCGCCTGGGAAGGACGGGAGATGTGGACCTCGTTATGGTTCACGCCAGGGCGGCCGAGGATAAGTTCGTGGCCGAGGGTTTCGGTGTTAACCGAAGGAATCTCATGTACAATGATTTCGTGCTTCTGGGTCCCGCAGAGGATCCGGCGGGGATTAAAGGGTGCGGTTCCGCCAAGGAAGCCCTCCGGGCCATAGCGGCCAAAAGAGCTCCTTTCATCTCCCGAGGGGATGATTCGGGCACCCACAAGAAGGAGCTTCTCCTGTGGAAGGGGGCCGGTATCTCGCCCCGCGGGGCATGGTATGCCGAGGCGGGGCAGGGGATGGGGGCGGTACTCCGCATGGCCGATGAGAAAGGGGCCTACACCCTTGCCGACCGGGGCACCTTCCTTGCCATGTCAAAGAAGCTTAAGCTCAGGGTTCTCTGCGAGGGAGACCCAGAGCTTTTCAACCCCTATGGCGTAATCGCTGTTAACCCGGCCCGCCATGAGCATGTAAAATATGTGGAAGCCATGACCTATATCGGCTGGGTCACCTCTCCCGAAGGCCAGGCCATAATCCGTAGCTTCGGGGTGAAGAAGTTCGGTCGGCCCCTTTTCATTCCCGTGGCCGTAACCGAGTGAAGCCCCAGGAAGGGGAGATAGCAAGAGACTCGCATGCATTTCATCTGGGAAGGGCTCAAGACCGCCTTCTATCTGATCTTCACCCTGGATGCCGAAGTGTTCCAGATAGTTGGTGTTTCCCTGAGGGTTTCCCTGACAGCGGTTGCCTTTGCCACGGCCATAGGTGTGCCCCTCGGCTTCGCTTTGGCGGTCGGGGAGTTCCGGGGAAAGGAGGCGGTGGCAACCACCATCAATACCCTCATGTCGCTTCCCACGGTGGTGGTGGGTCTCACAGTCTTCGCTCTTATATCGCGCCAGGGCCCTCTGGGTGATTTTGGACTTCTTTTCACCCGGTGGGCCATGGTCATAGGGCAGGCCATCCTGGCGACCCCCATCGTAACCGGCCTCAGCATGGCGGTCGTGGGGGCGGTGGACCGCCGGGTGCGGGAGACGGCCCTCACCCTGGGCGCCAGCCAGCCGCAAGCAGCCCTCACCGTGCTAGTTGAGGCCCGCCTCGCCCTCATGGCGGCTCTCGTGGCGGGCTTCGGCCGGGTCATAGGCGAGGTGGGCTCGGCCATGATGCTGGGCGGCAACATCCGTTATTACACCCGCACCATCACTACGGCCATAGCCCTGGAGACGGCCAAGGGCGAGTTCGGCCAGGGCATAGCCTTGGGGATTATCCTCATGGCCGTGGCCCTGACGGTGAACATCGCCTTCCGTCGGCTTCAGGCCGTGAGGAGGTGAGGCGGTGGCTGCTTTTGCTATCCTGGGCCTCAAGAAATTCTACGGCGAACGCCTAGTGCTAGAACTCCCTGAGCTCAGGATAGAGGCTGGTGAGATAACGGCCCTTGTGGGGCCCAACGGTGCCGGAAAAACGACCCTATTGCGAATCCTGGCCTGCCTTGAGGCACCCACCTCGGGCCGGGTGAAATATAACGGCAGGGTTGTGGATTATTCCGGCGACACCCTTTCCCTGCGCCGGGCCGTCACCCTTGTGGACCAGAGGCCTCTTCTTCTCTCTAGGAGCGTCTTCTCCAACGTGGCCTTCGGGCTCCGGGTGCGTGGCCTTGCACGGGAGGAGGTGGTGAGGCGGGTGAGTGAGGCTCTCGCCCGGGTTGGCCTCGCGGGATTCGAGGGGAGGCGAGCCCGAGAGCTCTCGGGGGGCGAGAGCCAGCGGGTCGCCATCGCGCGGGCACTGGCCCTGGAGCCTGAGGTGCTACTGCTCGATGAGCCCACGGCTAATGTGGACCGGGCTCATGTAGAGGCGATAGAAGGGGTTATCGCCGGCCAGGCCCAAACGGGGGCGCGCACCGTGGTGCTTGCCACCCATAACCTTGAGCAGGCCCAGCGGCTCTCCCAAAGGGTCATCACCCTTGTGGACGGACGGACCTCACCCCTCTCGGGGGATAACATCCTGCGGGGGGAGGTGGTGGAAGAGGGAGGGGAGCAGTGGGTCAGGATAGGAAGCCTCAGGGTCTGCGTCCGGGCACCTCGGGCCGGCCCCTGCTACATGGCCATAGACCCCAGGAACATCATCCTATCCCACGAGCCCATAGTCTCCAGCGCCAGGAACTGCCTTCCGGCGCGCATAGTCCGCATTGCTGAGCAGGGAGGGGAGGTGCGCTTAACACTGGATGTGGGAGTTGAGCTCGTGGCCCTCATAACCCGCAACTCTTTCTCCGAGATGGGCCTCACCCTGGGAAGTAACATCTATGCCACCTTCAAGACGGTGGGAGTCAAGGTCTATTAGAGGGCCAAGAGGCTCCCGCCCTCTGAGTCATTCCCTACTCTCGGTTATTTTCCCTTTCTTCCGGGGGAAGGCCTCGCGAAAGCGCCTCTCCACCTCGCGCTCGACCTCAGCCCTGAACCGCTGGTATCTCTTGAGGAAGGCCCGGCCCTCCTCTGTGAGGCGGGCGCCCCCCGCCCCCAGGCCTCCGGCATGGGCGCTGATAAACTTGATGCCGGAGCGTTCCTCTATCTTCCTCACCGACCCCCACGCGTGGCGGTAGCTCATGCCAAGGGCCTTGGCCGCGCCGCTCAGGGAGCCCAGCTCATCGATAAGGAGCAGGAGCTTCATCCGGCCGTCCCCGAAGGCGTAGTCCTTTCCGAACTGAAGCCAGACCTTGGAGCGGACAGAGATGGTCATGCCATTGGGGTGGAGGGCGCCTCTTCCCCTAGATGTAGTAAAGGTAGGGATTGAAGAGATAGGGGTTGAAGATCTCGATTACACGGGAGAGGATTCGCCCCTGAACGTCCCTCAAATAATAATCCCGCCCGTACGGCTCGATGGGAGCACTGAAGCTGAGTAGGGACTTCATCCGGGAGAAGAAGCGAACCTCCCGGGAATGAACCCTGAAATATTTTATAATCTCTCGCTGGTCCTCTATGCCACACCGCTTAAGCACCTTGCCGTAAGGCAGAACGCCTTCCCGGATGAGCCGCCTCGCTTCGGGGGGATGGTTCCCGAGGAGCACATAGATTATGGCGTAACCCACCGACTGCCCCGAGCGCGCCTTGAGAAGCACCTTGCGGAAGTACCGCTTGTCGCTCTCCCGTCGCTCGAGGATATCGATGACCACCTCTTCATCGCTTATCCTCTCAAGCATCTCTGTCATCATGCCCTGGTGAGAGAGAAGGACTAGCTGAGCCTCCGGCAGCTCCTCTGCCTTGAGCTCGTAATATTTGCGCCGGGGAAGAACCAGGTCAAAGATCTCGTCCAGGCGCCTCTCTTCTTGAGATAAGAGAAGGGCCATCCTCACCATCCTCCTCTTCGGGGCGGGGAAAAATTTCGTAAAGGATAACGCAGTGACCCCGCGGTGTCAAGGACTTTCGGGCCTGACCCACCCTCGGACCCGGAGGAGTTCTTCAAAAAAGGCGGGAGTTGAAATGAGAAATAACCCTTCCGGGAAGCCTCTCGAAAAGCGCGGTCTCTCGGCCCCCTTGCCAGAGCCCTTGACCAGAGTGGAACCCTCTCTTATATTATGCGGCGAGGGGGAGAAAAAAGTCTCCCCCTCGCCGCATCCTCAATTATCCATAGGGCAAAGCGTGGGGGGCAGAAAAATGAGCGACAAGAAATACAGGGTGGTGCTCACCGACTATGTTTGGGATACGCTCGATGTGGAGGAGGAGGCCCTCCGGGAGGTAGACGCGGAACTCATTTCCATGCAGACCAAGAAAACGGAAGAGTTTATCGACGCCGTCCGGGACGCCGACGCCATCCTCAATACCTATGCCGGGCCCATCCTGAAAGAGCATATGAAGAAGATGGAAAAGTGCCTGATCATCGCCCGCTACGGCATAGGCGTCGATACCATCGATGTGCCGGCCGCGACGGAGCTGGGCATCATCGTCACCAATAACCCCACCTACTGTGTAGATGACGTTGCCGAGCACACCATGGCCCTGCTCCTTGCCCTCACGCGGAAGGTCGTCTTCCTCCACGGGAAGGTCATGCGGGGAGAGATGCCCCCTACCTGGTCCCTCGGGGCCGCAAAGCCCATCTTCCGCATGGTGGGAAAGGCGCTGGGGCTTCTCGGGTTTGGAAACATCGCGAGGAGGGTGGCGGCAAGGGCCGCCGCGTTCGGCGTAAATGTCCTCTATTATGACCCCTACATCGCGGCTGGCCAGTTCAAAGATGTGCCCGGTGAGAAGGTTGAGCTCGATGAGCTCCTCTCAAGGGCCGACTGGGTTTCCGTACATACTCCCCTGACCAAGGATACCCGCCACATGGTCAACTCTGAGTTCCTCTCCAAGATGAAGCCCACGGCCTATCTCATAAATGCGTCCCGGGGCCCCATCGTGGACACAGCCGCCCTCGTGGAAGCCCTGGAGGGGAAGAGGATAGCCGGCGCTGCGGTCGATGTCATAGAGGACTGCCCTCCCTTCCCGGAGGACCACCCGTTGAAGAGGTTCGACAACGTCATAATCACTCCCCATGCCGCCTGGCATTCGGAGGAGGCGCTCGTCGGGCTGCACAACGGTGCGCCCAACGAGGTGAAGCGGGTGCTCAAGGGCGAGTGGCCCATAAATGTCGTTAATCCTGAGGTCAGGGGGAAGAACAGGGCGGGGCTTAAGGGGGGATAAGAGCCGCACAATGCATGGAAGGGGAAGAGTAGAGGGTGGCGCGTGCACGGGAGGGTGCTTCCTCACCCCTTCTCACTTTACCCTTGACCATTGCGGTGTTTCTGCTAAAATAAATCAAATACTTAGCCATACCGCCCTAAGAGACGACCCTTGAGAAGAGTCCTTGTTCCTCTCCTGACGGAAGCCTTTGAGAGGGCGAGGGATGCGGGGGAGCTTAAGAGCGAAGAGCTCCCCCCCATCATTTTGGAGCCCCCTCCTGAGGAAGCGTTCGGCGACTGGGCCACGAACCTCGCCCTCTTGCTCGCCCGCTCTGAGCGTCTCCCGCCCATGGAGATAGCCGGGAGGCTTCTACGCCACCTCCGCACCGATGCCTCATTGATCAGGGAGGTCCAGGTCGCAAGGCCCGGCTTCATCAATTTCTTTATGGAGCCCCGCTTCCTGAAGGAGAAATTGCGGGAGGTTGAAGAGCGGGGTGAGACCTATGGGAGGAGTTCCCTCGGGGGCGGAAAACCTGTGCAGGTGGAGTTTGTGAGCGCCAACCCCACCGGGCCCCTTCATGTGGGCCACGGCCGGGGCGCTGTGGTGGGAGACGTCATCGCCTCGCTCTTGGAGGCCGTTGACTACCGGGCGGAGCGGGAATATTACATAAATGATGCGGGAAATCAGATGGAACTCCTGGGCAGGTCAACCCTCGCCCGCTACCGGGAGGCGCTCGGCAAGGGAGGGGAGTTCCCTCCCGATGGCTACCAGGGAGATTATATCCGGGAGATGGCAAGCGCGATCGCTCAGAGGGAGGGCGGGCGGCTGCTTGAGCTCCCGGAGGAGGAGGCGGCGGGACTCCTGGCCCGAGAGGCGGGGGACTTGATTCTAAAGGATATCGAGAGCTGCCTCAGGGAGTTCAGGGTGGGGTTTGACTGCTGGTTCAGTGAAAGGAGTCTCTTTGAGGGCGGGGCTGTGGAGAGGGCCCTCAAAGACCTTGAAGAAAGGGGCCACATCTACCGCAGAGACGGGCACCTCTGGCTCAGGACAAGCCCCTTCGGGGACGAGAAGGACAGGGTTGTGGTCAGGGCCGATGGCCGTCCCACATATCTCGCCTCAGATATCGCCTACCACCTGAATAAATATAACCGGGGCTTCGTGAAGGTGATCGACATCTGGGGTGCTGACCACCACGGCTATGTGCCCCGGGTTCGGGCGGCGCTTCAGATGGCGGGGAGGGACCCCGAGAGCTTTAGGGTCGTGCTGGTTCAATTCGTGAGCCTCAAGCGTGGGGGGGAGCAGGTCTCCATGAGCACCCGCGGCGGGGAGTTCGTGGAACTATCGGAGGTTATGCGGGAAGTGGGGGTGGATACTGCCCGGTTTCTCTTCCTCATGCGAAATTCCGATGCGCCACTGGAGTTTGACCTGGAGCTTGCGAAGCAGGAGTCCTCGGAGAACCCCGTCTATTACGTCCAGTATGCACATGTCAGGTGTTGCGGGCTATTCCGCAAGGCGGGGGCCCGGGGGATCGAAAAGCCCCTTTTCGAAGAGGTGAACCTGGAGAGGCTTGAGCTTCCTGAAGAGATGGGGCTCGTAAAGGGAATCCTCGACTATCCCTATGTGGTGGAGAGCAGTGCTCTGGCACTCGAGCCCCACCGGCTTGCTTACTATCTCGTCGAGCTCGCCAAGGAGCTCCACAGCTACTATAACCGGTACCGCATCCTGACCCATGACCGGGAGCTTGTGGACGCTCGCCTCTTCTTGACTTCCTGCGTTAAGAGGGTGCTTGAAAATGCTCTGAAGCTCCTTGGGGTAACGGCCCCGGAGCAAATGTGAGAATAAAGAGATGCCTCCGCCCTGGGGGAGATAAAGTGTTATGAGAGAGGAGAAAATGGAGAAGGAATCTGACCTCTACAACTTAAGCCTCTCGGGAAGGCAGTTGGGCCTCACCCTCACGGCTCTCATTCTTATCTTCTGCCTTGCCTTTGCCTTGGGCTACATCGTGGGAGGGGCGGGAAAGGAGACTCTTGAGCCTCGAGGGGAGGAGATGAAGGAGCTCGCCATGACCTCGCCCGAAGAGGGGAGGACTCCCCTGAAGGATAAGGAGCCGCGAGAGGGAGAGGCCACCTCCCGAGAAGAGCTGACCTTCTACAAGACCCTCTTGGAAGAAAAACCGCCACTCGGAATCGAGGATAGGCCAAAAGGGCCCGAGGAGAAGGCCGGTGCTCCCCCGTCCAAGTCCCGTGAAGGTAAAGGCCCTGAAGAAGGGAAGCCCCCAGCTGAGGTTGAGCCTCAGGCACCCTCATCAAAGGTGGTGGCCGCAGCGCCGCTGCCAAAAGCCGAGCAAGAGGAGAGGCTTTTCACGGTTCAGGTTAGTTCCCTGAGGAGCCCATCCAACGCCGAAGCCCTGAGGACGAGGCTCGCGAGGCGGGGATATGAGGCCTATGTGGAGAAGGTTAACCTCGCGGATAAGGGCCTTTTTCACCGGGTCCGCGTGGGCCCCTTCAAAACAAGAGCGGGAGCCCAGCGGGTAGCCCGACGCCTTAAGGAGGTGGAGAACCTCAAGGAGGCTGTCGTGGCTAGGCGATGAGTTCCATTCTATGGTATAATTTTCGCATCCTCTTAGGGGGCGGTCCTTGGGAGCTGCCCCCTCTTTAAAAGGGGCATCCACTTTGGGGTATGATTTTCAAAAGGATATCTCCGGCTGTGGCTTAACCGGGATCATAAACACCCGGGGGGAGCTCGTTCCCGGCTCGTTCGTCATCGAGTCCATAACAAACATGGAGGAGCGGGGAAACGGCCTAGGAGCAGGCTTCGCCGCCTATGGTATCTACCCTCACCTCAAGGAATTCTATGCCCTTCATATTATGTATGAGGGCCGCCTCCCCCAGGACAAGGTCGAGGATTATCTCAGGGAGAACCTCACGGTACAGCACCAAGAGCCCATTCCCACGCGGCCTGTCCCCTCGGTTCAGAGCCCTCCCATTCTCGTGCGCTATTTCGTTATGCCGAGGCCTCCTCGGGGTATTAGCCCGCAGGGACTCCCTCCCCAATGGGAGGATGACGCCATCGTGAATGCCGTCATGGAGATAAATTTCGAGATGGAGGGGGCCTTCGTCTTCAGCAGCGGCAAGAACATGGGAGCTTTCAAGGGAGTAGGCTTTCCCGGCGAAATGGCCGAGTTTTTCAGGATCGATGACTACGAGGCGTACATATGGACGGCTCACGCCCGTTTTCCCACGAATACCCCCGGGTGGTGGGGAGGAGCCCATCCCTTCACCCTTCTCGACTGGTCCATCGTGCACAATGGCGAGATTTCCTCCTATGGAATAAACAAGCGCTATCTTGAGATGAATGGCTACCGGTGCACCCTTTTCACCGATACCGAGGTTGTGGCCTACCTTCTTGACCTCTTGATAAGGAAGCACGGGCTCTCCATCGAGCTGGCCTGCGCGGCTCTGGCGCCTCCCTTCTGGAAGAATATAGATAAGATGGAGGAGAGGGAGCGGGAGGCCCTTACGGCCCTGCGAATGGTTTACGGAAGTGGGGTCCTCAATGGCCCCTTTGCCATCCTCTTCGGCTACGGAGGGGGGCTCGTGGGCTTTAATGACCGAATAAAGCTGAGGCCCCTTCTTGCCGCTCAAAAAGGGGATACATATTACATGGCGAGTGAGGAGGCGGCCATAAGGGTCATCTGCCCAGAGCCTGACAGGGTCTGGGCGCCCAAGGCGGGAGAGCCCGTCATCGTCAGCATGGAGGACGGTCTCAGGTCATGAGGCAAATAGACGCCCGGGGCATCTACTACCGGGAGTTGAACCGGCTCATCCGGAAGGCGGTGTCGGATGGCGAGACCGAGATCCAGCTTCTCAACGTTCAGGGTCAGCGATACATAGCTGACGGCATCACCTCCAACGGCCTCCGCATCGATATTTGGGGCGTGCCGGGCCAGGACCTCGCGGCCTTCATGAATGGGCCCACCGTCATTGTCCACGGAAATGCCCAGGACGGCGTGGGCAACACGATGGGGAGCGGTAAGGTCGTGGTTCACGGCATGGCGGGAGACGTCCTGGGGTACGGCATGCGGGGGGGAAAGCTGCACATCTTGGCGGATGTGGGCTACCGGGTGGGCATTCACATGAAGTCCTACCGGGAGCTTAAGCCGCTCATCATCGTGGGGGGAAGGGCGGGGGATTTCTTCGGCGAGTACATGGCGGGAGGGATCTTAATACTTCTGGGCATGGGTATCCCCGATGGCCGCCCACTTGTGGGAGATTACCTGGGAACGGGCATGCACGGGGGGGAGATCTTCATCCGGGGCGAGGTCGAACCCGACCAGCTGGGAGCCGAGGTAGGCGTGGTTCCCGGGGGGGAGGAGGACCGGCTCCGCCTGGAGGGATATCTCGGTGAGTATGCCGACGACTTCGGCCTCGATGCCCGGGAACTTCTTGAGGGGGATTTCATCAAGCTCGTCCCCGTGAGCCACCGTCCCTACGGAAACCTCTATGCTTACTGAAAGGGTGCCAAGAGGTTAAGGCAGAGGGCTTTTTAGTCTGCGAGGAACTCATGGGCCGAAGGCGCTTTCCGCCGTGGCTTATAAAGAAGATTCCGGCTCCTTCCTCCACCCACGGGGTGAGGCGTATTCTCAGGGAGCGGGCTTTGCATACTGTTTGCGAGGAGGCCCGCTGCCCCAACCTCTGGGAGTGCTTCGCGAGGCCCACGGCCACTTTCATGATCCTGGGTTCCATCTGTACGCGCAGCTGTGGCTTCTGCGCGGTGACCTCGGGCTCGCCCGTTGCGGCCGACCCCGCCGAGCCCAGGCATGTGGCCGAGGCCGCGGCCGAGATGGGATTGAAACATGTGGTCATCACCTCGGTCACCCGCGACGACCTCCCCGATGGCGGAGCGGGGCAGTTCGCCGCGACCGTGAGGTCCGTGAAGGAGGTCCTTCCCGGGGCCACGGTGGAGGTGTTGACGCCGGATTTCGGGGGATCGCTTTCTTCCCTTGAAACCGTGTTGGAGGCAGGCCCTCATGTCTATAACCACAACCTGGAAACGGTGCCGAGGCTCTACCCGAGGGTGAGGCCGGCCGCGGATTACCGTCGCTCGCTGGAGCTTCTCATCCGCGTATCGAGGCTTTCCCCGGGCATGCTCACTAAGTCGGGACTGATGGTGGGTCTCGGCGAGCGGGAAGATGAGGTTCTTGAGGTCATGCAGGACCTCAGGGCCGCGGGTTGCAGGCTGCTGACCATAGGGCAATATCTCCAGCCGACGCGGGAAAGCCTTTCCATCGTGGAGTTCGTCACTCCCGAGCGCTTTCAGTTCTTTCGGGCACGGGGTGAGGAGATGGGCTTTTCACACGTGGCCTCGGGCCCCTTCGTGAGGAGCTCCTTCAATGCCGAGGAGTTCCTGAGAGAGAGCCATGCACGAGTTTCAGCGAATTGAACGCCTCCCCCCCTATGTCTTCGCCATAGTTGATGAGCTCAAGCTGGAGGCCCGAAGGCGGGGCGAGGACATCATCGATTTCGGGATGGGAAACCCGGATCTCCCCACCGCCCCTCATATAGTAGAGAAGCTGAGGGAGGCGGCCCTGAACCCCCGCAACCACCGGTATTCCTCATCCCGCGGCATAACCAAACTGAGACACGCCATCGCTTCCTTGTACCACAGGAAGTTTTCCGTGGATATAGACCCCGAGAGCGAGGCCATAGTGACCATGGGGGTGAAGGAGGGCATAGCCCACCTGACCCTTGCCATCATAAACGTCGGCGACCTTGTCATGGTCCCGAGCCCTACCTACCCCATTCACACTCATGGAGTGGCTCTGGCCAACGGAAACGTCATCCAGGTACCCCTGAGCAAGGGCGGAGATTTCTTCGATAACCTTCAGAGGGCTTTCACCCCCCTCTGGCCCAGGCCCAAGATCCTGCTCATGAGCTTCCCTCACAATCCCACGACCCACTGTGTGGAGCTGGACTTCTTTGAGAAGGTTGTCGCTTTTGCGAAGCAGAACGGTCTCATCGTCATCCATGATTTCGCCTATGTGGACCTTGCCTTCGATGGGTACCGGCCTCCGAGCCTCCTTCAGGTTCCCGGCGCGAAGGAAGTGGGGGTTGAATTCTTCTCCATGAGCAAGTCCTATAACATGCCCGGCTGGCGCATAGGTTTTGCTTTGGGAAACTCCAGACTCATACACGCCCTCAGGCGTATAAAGAGTTATCTTGATTACGGCGTATATCAGCCCCTTCAGATAGCCGCCATAGTCGCCCTCAATGGCCCCCAGGACTGCGTTGAGAAAACACGGGAGACATACTGCCGCCGTCGCGACACCCTTTGCAACGGCCTGAACCGCATCGGGTGGCAGGTTGAGAAACCACGGGGAACCATGTTCCTCTGGGCGCCCATCCCCGAGGAGTTCAGGTCTATCGGCTCTCTGGAATTCAGTAAGCATCTCCTGAAAGAGGCCAAAGTGGCCGTATCGCCGGGAGTGGGTTTCGGCGAGCTGGGAGAGGGTTTTGTGCGGCTCGCCTTCGTGGAGAACGAGCACCGGACCCGCCAGGCCATAAGGGGGCTGAGGGTTGCCCTCTCGGGGAAGGTCCCTCTCCGGGCCCGAAGGGCTGCGGGAGGCTATTGAGGAGAGGGGCATGCGAAAGATCCGGGTTGGGCTCATAGGGCTTGGAACCGTGGGCGGGGCCGTAGCCGAGGTGCTGCTCAGGAGCTCCCAGCTCATCGAGGACCGGGTGGGAGCTCATGTGGTGCTGCACAGGGCGGCGGACCTGGACCTTGAGCGCGCGTGTGGCCTCGAATTAGAGCCCGAACTCCTCACCACCGATGCCCACGCGATCTTGCGCGACCCCCAGGTGAATATCGTTGTGGAGCTAATAGGGGGAATAGAGCCAGCCCGAGAGTATATCCTTCAGGCCATAAGGGGCGGGAAATCTGTTGTCACGGCCAATAAGGCACTCCTTGCGGAGAGAGGGGAGGAGCTCTTCAGGGCGGCCTCTGAGGCGGGCGTTGACCTCGGTTTTGAGGCCAGCGTGGGTGGGGGAATCCCCATAATAAGGGCCCTGCGCGAGGGCTTCGCCGCCAACCGGATAAAGCTCCTCTACGGAATAGTGAACGGCACGAGCAACTACATCCTGAGCAAGATGACAGATGAAGGGAGGGCGTTTCAGGATGTCTTGAAGGAGGCTCAGGAGAGGGGTTACGCCGAGGCAGACCCCTCCCTTGATGTGGATGGCATCGACTCCGCCCATAAGGTCGTCATCCTGAGCTCGCTTTCCTTCGGGACGATGGTGAGGCTTGAGGACGTGCTGACCGAGGGCATCCGACACATTACGCCTCTTGATATCGCCTTTGCCCGGGAGCTGGGCTATCGGATAAAGCTCCTGGGCATAGCCAAAAGGGTGGACGAAGCTCTCGAGGTGAGGGTTCACGCTACCATGCTCCCCGAAAGCAATCCCATGAGCCAGGTGAAGGGAGTCTATAACGCCATCTACGTTGATGGCGACCGGGTCGACCCCAACATGTTCGTGGGAAAAGGCGCAGGCGGCATGCCCACCGCGAGCGCTGTGGTGGGCGACATAATCGAGCTTTCCCGAAATCTCCTCAGGGAGGCCTCGGGCCGTGTTCCTCCCGCCTCTTGTCTCATGAAGAACCTGAAAGACATAACCGTCCTTGAGGCCGGAAGGATAACCTCCTGCTATTATCTGCGCTTCTCGGCCCTTGACCAGCCCGGCGTGCTCTCAAAGATCTCAGGCGTGCTGGGGGGACACGACATCAGCATTGCGGCAGTGATCCAGCACGGGAGGGCCGATGAAGGGTCCTTCGTGCCTTTGGTCATGACCACCCATGAGGCTAGGGAGGAGAACGTCAAGAGCGCCCTCAGGGAGATAGATGTGCTGGACATCATAGGCGAGCCCACCGTGCTCATCCGTGTGGAGAGCAGTGAAGGGCTAACCTGAGAGCCCTCCCGGGAGGGGTTCCGCTGTATCGCCATTTGCCGGGGTCTTTTGATCAACATGGAAAACCGAGGGGGTAAAAGGTTCACTTGCGCTATCTGGTTCTCATAGGAGACGGCATGGCCGATGAGCCCGTGCCCGAGGTGGGGGGAGCTACTCCCCTTGAGGCGGCCGCAACCCCCAACATGGACACT
This sequence comes from uncultured bacterium, assembly GCA_964575845.1. Classification (GTDB taxonomy): domain Bacteria; phylum UBA8248; class UBA8248; order UBA8248; family CAZNSX01; genus CAZNSX01. The sequence goes on from CAZNSX010000003.1 coordinate 52,599, forward strand.
CTGGCGCGGGAGGGTATGACAGGAGGTTATCGGGCCATACCCCAGGGGATGCCCGCGGGAAGCGATGTGGCCATATTGAGCATCCTGGGTTACAGTCCACAAGAAGAGGGCTTGAGCCGGGGACCTCTGGAGGCTCTTGGTCTTGGGCTGGAGCAGGGGGAAGGGGAACTCGCCTTCAGGGCAAATCTCGTCTGCCTCTGCCCCGCCCCCTCGGGCCTCGTCATGATGGACCACACGGGAGGGGGCCTCAGGGATGAGGAGGGAGCTTCCCTGTTCGGCGCCATTTCCGGGGAGCTGGAGGCTCAAGGGGAGGAGGGATTGAGGCTCCATCACGGGGGCTCATATCGTGGCCTTCTTTTCTGGAGGGCTGGGGTAGAAGTTCCCCCCGAGGCCCAAGGCTGTAGTCCGCCCCATGACATACTGGGAATGGATATTTTAAAGCACCTCCCCCCCCTCTCCTGGGGGAGACGCCTCCTCCGCCTGATAACCGATGGCCAGCTCCTCCTCAAAGAGCACCCCTTGAACCGGGAGCGCACGGAAAGGGGAGAGCTACCGGCCAACAGCCCCTGGTTCTGGGGCGGCGGGAGGAGTAAAGAGCTCAGGGCTTTTAAGCAAAAATGGGGAGTGGATGGAGCCCTAGTGGCCGCGGTGCCTCTGGTCAAGGGGCTTGGAAAGGCCGCGGGCCTTGAGGTTCTCTCGCCGCCCGGCACGACGGGCAGGGCGGATTCTTCCCTTAAGGCAAAGCGTGAGGCTGCTCTTGAGGCCATGAGAGAGGAGGAGCTCGTTATAGTCCATGTGGCGGCCGCGGATGAGGAGTCCCATGAGGGGGACTTAGAGGGGAAGCTCTCGGCCATCGAGGCCTTTGATAGGGAGCTGGTGGGGCCTCTCATGGAGGCCCTACCCGAGGATTTCAGGTTGCTTCTCTTAACAGACCACCCGACACTTTTGAGCACCAGAACCCATGACCCCTCCCCCGTCCCCTTTGCTCTTTACCCCGCGCCGGGAGGACGCTCCCTCTTGGGCCACTTCAGGAAAAGGGACGGCTTCAGTGAAAAGCTCACACTCAAAGGCTCCCTGCTTGAAGGAGAAGCCCTCATGGCAAGACTTCTAAACACAAACTGAGGTGGGGACTGTGGCACTAATAGTTCAAAAATATGGAGGAACTTCTGTCAGGGACCTCTCCAGGATTCGGGCGGTGGCCGAAAAGATAGCGAAGGCCCGAGATGAGGGGCATGACCTGGTCGTAGTGGTCTCGGCTATGGCGGGTGAGACGGACAAGCTCCTTGAGCTCGCCCATGCCCTGACGCCGACCCCGGAAGAGAGGGAGGTGGACATGCTCCTATCCTCGGGCGAGCGAGTGACCTCCTCCCTCATGGCGATTGCCCTCCAGGCTAAGGGCTACCCCGCCATCGCCCTTACGGGCCGGCAGGTGGGGATCATCACCGATACGGCTCACACTACAGCCAGGGTGAAGAAGATAACGGCCGAAAAGGTGAGAGATGCCCTTTCCGAGGGGAAGGTTGCAGTAGTTGCGGGCTTTCAGGGGATCTCTGAGAAGGGCGAGGTGACGACCCTGGGCAGGGGAGGCTCTGACCTCACGGCCGTGGCCATAGCCGCAGCCCTCAAGGCCGATAGATGCGAAATTTACACCGATGTGGACGGCGTTTACACGGCAGACCCCAACGTGGTCCCCAAGGCGAAGCGCCTTGATAACATCAGCTACGATGAAATGATGGAGATGGCGAGTCTCGGCGCCAAGGTGCTCCATACGAGGTCTGTGGAGCTGGCAAGAAAATATGAGGTGCCTCTGGTGGTGCTCTCGTCCTTCACGGAAGGGGGTGGGACCTTGGTAGTGAGAGAAGAACCCGATATGGAAGCCATAGTTGTTTCTTCTGTCAATTGCGACCTCAAGCATGCCAGGCTCACCATCCAGGGTGTTCCCGACCGGCCGGGCGTCGCGGCCGAGATCTTCAGGGACCTCTCCGATGCCAATATCAACCTGGACATGATCGTCCAGAATGTGAGCGAAGAGTGGCTCACCGATATCTCCCTCACCCTTCCCAAGGCGTCTCTCGCGCGGGCGGAGGAGCTCTTCAGGAGGATATGCAGCGAGATAGGGGCCAGGGACGTCTCGATCGATGAGGATATCGCCAAGGTCTCCATAGTGGGCCTGGGGATGAAGAGCCACGCCGGAGTTGCAACCAGAATGTTTGAGACACTCGCGGCTGAGGGCATAAACATCATGATGATAAGCACCTCAGAGATATCTGTGGCCTGCGTGGTCGAGGCCAAATACGCGGAGCTTGCTGTCCGGACGCTTCACAAGGCCTTTGGCCTCGAGGAGGAATAAGTATTTTGAAGAGGGAGAAAGCCGGGACCTTTCAGGGGGTTATCCTTAGACTTCAGGAGTTCTGGGCGGACGAGGGGTGCATCATCCAGCAGCCCTACGACCTCGAGGTCGGGGCCGGGACAATGAACCCGGCCACTTTCTTAAGGGTGCTGGGGCCCGAGCCCTGGCGGGTCGCCTATGTGGAGCCATCCAGAAGGCCCACCGACGGCCGGTACGGGGAGAACCCGAACCGCCTCCATCAGCACTACCAGTTTCAGGTCATATTAAAGCCTTCTCCCCTCGAGGTTCAGGAAATCTACCTGAATAGCCTCCGCCGCCTGGGCATCGAGCCACTGGAGCACGATATCCGCTTCGTGGAGGATGATTGGGAATCCCCCAACCTGGGCGCCTGGGGTCTGGGGTGGGAAGTGTGGCTCGATGGGATGGAGATAACCCAGTTCACCTACTTCCAGCAGGCGGGGGGGCTCGACCTTAGGCCCGTCTCTGTAGAGCTCACCTATGGGCTCGAGCGCATCTCTATGTACCTGCAGGGGGTGGAGAACGTTTTCGATATCAGGTGGGCGGAAGGGGTCAAATATGGCGAAGTTCACCACAGGAGTGAAGTGGAATTCAGCCGCTATAGCTTCGATGAAGCCGATGTAAAGATGCATCTCAAACTTTTTGAGATGTATGAGGCCGAAGGAGAGAGGCTCCTCGGGCAGGAGCTCATCCTCCCGGCCTACGACTGTTGCCTCAAGTGCTCCCACATCTTCAACATACTGGATGCCCGGGGCGCCATAAGCGTGAGGGAGAGGACGAGCTATATCGGGAGGATAAGGCGCCTCGCCCGGGGGGTTGCCGAAGGCTACCTTAAGCAGAGGGAGGCCATGGGCTGGCCTCTGCTCAAGAAAGAAGAGAGGGTTGCCTGAGATAGCGGCCCTTGATGAAACTTTAGAGACGGCATCAATGCGGCCCGCGGGCAGGATCATCCCGCCCCTATTAATCTTTTCTGAAGGATAAAGCAGAGACCAAGAAGTTCATTTAGGGGAGATTCTCAAGTGAGCCTAAACCCATGAAAGAACTCCTATTTGAGATAGGCACAGAAGAGATTCCCTCCAACTTCCTCTCAGGCCTCATCCGTGGGCTGGAGGAGCTAGCGGGGAGGCTCCTCACCGAGGGCCGCCTCGGGTTCAAGGGGTTGAGAACCCTGGGTGCCCCCCGCCGCCTGGTGCTCCATGTTGAAGAGCTCGCCGAGGCTCAAGAGCCCCTCATAACAAAGGTCTTCGGGCCAGCGGAAAGGGTCGCCTTCAAGGAGGGAAGGCCCACCCGTGCAGCGGAAGGCTTTGCCCGCGGCCAGGGCGTCTCCCTTGAAAAGCTGAAGATAGAGGAAACCGAGCGGGGGAGATACCTTTTTGTCGAGCGGCGGGAGGAGGGAAAAGAGACGGGGGAATTCTTAAAGGAGCTCTTGCCGAGGCTCGTGAGGGAGCTTCCCTCGCCCAAGAGCATGCGCTGGGGTGAGGGGGAGCTCAGGTTTGTGCGGCCCATCCACTGGTTCGCCTGTGTTTTCGGGAGTAAGGTCATCGAGTTTGAGCTCGGGGGGATAAAGAGCTCCGGCTCTAGCCGGGGCCATAGGTTTCTCTCGCCGGGTGTCTTTTCTTTCAAGAATTTCAGAGACTACCTTCAGAAGGCGGGGGAGTGCTTTGTGATGGTAGAGCCCGAGGAGCGGAGGGCCCGGATAGCGGAGCTCATAGAGGAGAAGGCGAGCGAGCTCGGCGGTGAAGCCTTAGAGGACCCTGAGCTTCTTGAGACCGTTACAAACCTTGTCGAGTGGCCAGTCGCGGTCGCTGGCTCCTTTGACTCCAAGTTTCTCTCACTCCCGAAAGAAGTCCTCATCTCCTCCCTTCGGGACCATCAGAGGTGCTTCTCCGTCGTTGGCCCTGGTGGAAAGCTCCTCGCCCATTTCATTTCCATCTCGAACACCTCACCTCAGGATGAGGCCGTCGTGCGGGCGGGAAACGAGAGGGTAGTCAGGGCCCGTCTTGCCGATGCCGATTTCTTCTTCCATGAGGACCTGAAGCACCCGCTTGAGCATTTTCGGGAGGCCCTCAAGGGCGTTATCTTTCAGGCCGACCTCGGCACCTCCTTTGAGAAGGCGGAGAGGATAGAGCGCCTGGCCCTTTTCCTTGCGGAGAAACTCCATGCCGGAGACGGTGAGGTATTCTCCATGACCCGCCGGGCGGCCCAGCTTTGCAAGGCGGACCTCACCACCCACATGGTCGGGGAATTTCCGGAACTCCAAGGGGTCATGGGAAGGGAGTACGCGAGGCTCCAGGGAGAGGGGGAGGAAGTGGCGAGGGCTATCTGGGAGCATTACCTTCCCCGCTCGGCCGAAGATGAATTCCCGGGCAGAGGACCGGGAGCGCTCATCGGGATGGCCGACAGACTGGACACCATAGCGGGCTATGTAGGGTTAGGCATAACCCCCACGGGGAGCGAAGACCCCTTTGGCCTGAGGCGCTCTGCCCGAGCCCTTCTCGGCACCCTCAGGGTGAATGGCTATCGGGTGGAACTCCACACTCTCGCGGGGGAGGCTCTCCGGCTCCTTCAGGGGAAGGTGCCCAGGAGCGGGGAGGAGGTTCAGGCGCAGATACTGGATTTTCTGAGAACTCGTCTCCACCACCTCTTCCTCGGCGAGGGCTACCGCTATGACCTTGTGGATGCCGTCCTCTCCGCCCGCTTCGAAGACGTAGTGGAGGCCGAGGGTCGCCTCAGGGCCCTATCCGGCCTCTCCCGGGAGGAGGGGTTTGAGGCTCTCACCACCACCTTCAAGCGGGTCGTCAACATCATCCACCAGTCGGGAGTGCTGAGCAAGGACGATTTCAGGGGTACTCTCTTACTCTCATTCCCTGTCGAGTCCTCCCTCTTCTCAGAGCCCACCGAGAGGGAGCTCTTCGGCCTTGTAGAGGAAAGCCGGGGGGATATCGAGGAGAGCTTCGCTCGGGAGAGCTGGGAGGAGGCGCTGGGTAGGGTTGCGGGATTGAGAAAAACGGTTGATAAATTCTTTGACGACGTGCTAGTTATGGCTCCCGAGGAAAGGGTGAAGGAAAATCGTCTGAATCTTCTCGCCACAATTGGGGCGTTTTTTACCCGGATTGCCGATTTCTCCAAGATAGTTTCTGGCTGAGAGGATTTTTTCTGGATACAACCTTTTCTTCTTTCCTCAGGGGAGATGTTCATGGCTAGGAAATTTGTGTACGCTTTCGGGGGCGGAAGAGCCGAGGGCACCGCCGCCATGAAAGAGCTCCTCGGGGGCAAGGGATCCAATCTGGCCGAGATGGCCTCTCTCGGGTTACCCGTCCCGCCGGGCTTCACCATCTCGACCGAGGCCTGCGTCAAATATCTCGATGACGGCCAATACCCGCAAGGCGTCTGGGAGGAGATAGTCCAGAGTGTCAAACGCCTTGAGGCTCTGATGGGGGCAACCTTCGGAGGAGAGGACAGCGCCCTCTTATTCTCGGTCCGGTCGGGGGCCCGTGTCTCCATGCCCGGGATGATGGATACGGTGCTGAACCTGGGGCTGAATGATAAGGCCATAATCGCTCTCGCCCGGAAGACGGGGAACTCCCGCTTCGCCTGGGACTCCTACCGCCGCTTCGTGGCTATGTTCGGCAACGTGGTCATGGGGCTTGCGCACGAGCACTTCGAGAAGGTTCTTGAAGCCGCCAAGAAGAGAAGGGGGGCAGATGCCGACACCGACCTCACCTCAAAGGACCTTGAGGCCATCACCCGCGAGATGAGGAAACTGGTGCACAAAGAGAAGGGGGAGTTTCCCCAGGAGCCCTACCAGCAGCTTCGCATGGCCATAGACGCTGTGTTCCGCTCCTGGAATACCCCCAGGGCCGTGACCTACCGCAGGCTCCAGCGAATCCCGTCCGACTGGGGAACAGCCGTGAACGTCCAGACCATGGTTTTCGGCAACATGGGCGAGAGGTCGGGCACTGGGGTTGCCTTCACCCGCGACCCGGCCACGGGGGAGAGGAGCTTCTACGGGGAATTTCTCATCAATGCCCAGGGTGAGGACGTTGTGGCCGGCATAAGGACCCCGCGCCCCCTCGCGGAGCTAAAAGGGCTCTTTCCCGAGATCTACGACCAACTCGATGAAATCAGGGAGAAACTTGAAAAGCACTTCCGCGATATGCAGGACATTGAATTCACAATCCAGGAAGGCCGCCTCTACATGCTTCAGACCCGGGCTGGAAAGCGCACGGCCATGGCGGCCGCGCGCATGGCTGTCGAGATGACCGAAGAGCGTCTGATAGACAAGGCAACAGCGCTCGAGCGCGTTGAGCCCGAACAGATAAACCAGCTCCTTCATCCCATGCTCGACCAGGATGAGAAGGTCGAAGTAATCGCGCGTGGGCTTCCCGCCTCGCCGGGAGCAGCGGTTGGGAAGGCCGTCTTCACGGCGGAGCAGGCAGAAGCCCTTGCAGGTGAGGGGGAGCACGTTGTGCTCGTGAGGGCTGAGACCTCCCCCGAGGATATAGGCGGCATGCATGCGGCACAGGGGATTCTCACCGCGCGCGGTGGCATGACGAGCCACGCCGCCGTTGTCGCCCGTGGCATGGGGAAGTGCTGCATAGTGGGCTGCTCGGCCGTCGAGATTGACGAGCGGGGCGGCTTCTTCAGGATCGGCAGGGTCAAGGTCAAGGAGGGAGACTTTATTACCCTCAACGGTAGCACGGGAGAGGTCATCCTGGGGAGCGCCAAGCTTGTGCAGCCCAAGCTCGGGGGGAGCTTCGCCCGCCTCATGAGCTGGGCCGATGAGGTGAGAACCCTGGGTGTGAGGGCCAATGCCGACACTTCCCACGATGCCCAGGTGGCGAGAGATTTTGGCGCTGAGGGGATCGGCCTCTGCCGAACCGAACACATGTTCTTCGAAGGGGACCGGATCGGGGCCGTCCGTGAGATGATCCTGGCTGAGAGCAAAGACCATAGGAGGCGCGCCCTCGAGAAAATTCTCCCCATGCAGCGGGGAGATTTTTACGAGATCCTCAAGGTTATGGAGGGCCTGCCTGTAACCATAAGGCTTCTCGACCCTCCCCTGCACGAGTTTCTCCCTCGGGCAGAGGAGGAGATGGCAGAGCTTGCTTCCCGAATGAAAGTCCCTCTCTCCCAACTGAGGATCGCGGTAGAGAGGCACTCGGAGTTTAACCCGATGCTGGGGCACCGGGGCTGCCGCCTGGGAATAAGCTACCCCGAGATCTATGAGATTCAGTCGGTGGCCATCTTCGAGGCCGCCTGCCGACTCGTGACGGAAGGCTATAAGGTTTTCCCCGAGATCATGATCCCCCTTGTGGGCGACGCTGAAGAGCTGGCCATCATAAGAAAGCTGGTGGTGGAGACGGCACAGAGGGTCATGGCGGAGAAAGAGGTAAAGGTGGACTACCTGGTAGGGACCATGATCGAGCTTCCCAGAGCGTGCCTCACGGCGGGGGAAATAGCTGCGGTTGCCGACTTCTTCTCCTTCGGCACCAATGACCTCACCCAGACGGTCTACGGTCTCAGCCGCGATGATGCTGGCACCTTCCTCCCCGAATACATCGCAAAGGGTATCTTCCCTGTTGATCCTTTCGTAGTCCTGGACAGGGAAGGGGTAGGGGAGCTCATAAAGATGGCCTGCGAGGAAGGATTGGTCCGGCGCCCGGGCCTGAAGGTGGGCATCTGCGGGGAACATGGCGGGGAGCCGAGCTCTGTGGAGTTCTGCCATATGCTGGGCCTGGACTATGTTTCCTGCTCCCCTTATCGGGTTCCCGTGGCGCGGCTGGCCGCCGCCCAGGCCGCGCTCCGTCATCCACGGCCCGAGGCCGCCTGAGGGAGCCTTGAGTGACGAGGCCCTCATGCATGAAGCCCTGGCCCTTGCAAGAAGGGGCCTGGGTCGGACCCACCCAAACCCTTTGGTGGGTGCTCTCATCCTCCGGGGAAAGGAGGTGGTGGGAAGGGGCTATCACCGCCGGGCGGGTGCCGCCCATGCCGAAATAGCGGCCCTTAAGGAAGCGGAAAGCAGGGCTGTGGGGGGGACGCTTTATGTCACGCTCGAGCCCTGCTGCCATGTGGGAAGAACTCCTCCCTGTACCGAGGCTATCATCGCCTCGGGCCTCCGGCGGGTCATCTTCGGCACCCTGGACCCCAACCCCAGAGTCTCGGGAAAGGGGGCCAGGGCCTTGAGGGAGGCGGGCCTGGAGGTGAGGGGAGGTGTCCTTGAGAAGGAATGCCGGAAGCTAAACGAGGATTATGCAAAGTGGGTAACCAAGGGGCTCCCCTTCGTCATCCTGAAGGCGGCACTTAGCCTTGATGGAAAGATAGCCACCCGCACCGGCTCCTCCCGCTGGATAACGGGTAGAGAGGCACGAGCCTTCAGCCACGGGCTGAGGGCTTCAGTGGATGCCATAATGGTCGGGGTGGAAACGGTCCTCAAGGATGACCCCCTCCTTACGGCGAGACCCCCTAAAGGCCCCCATCGGAGCCCCCTCAGAGTCATTCTGGACAGCCGCCTCAGAACTCCTCCCATGGCAAAGGTGTTGACCGCCAAACCCTCCGCTGGTACAATCTTAGTCGCAACGGAGGCCGCCCCCTCGAGCCGAAGGCGACGCCTGGAGAAGGCCGGGGCTCAAGTGTGGATACTGCCCGGTCGGGACGGCAGAGTCAGCCTTCAGGTTCTTCTCCGGCAGCTCGCAGAGAAAGGGTGCCTTAGCCTCTTGGTGGAAGGGGGCTCTGAGGTTCATGCTGCTCTTCTATCAGAGGGTCTTGCCGACAAGGTGCTTTTTTTTATTGCCCCCCTGATCCTGGGCGGAAGAGAGGCACCAGGACCTGTGGGAGGCCATGGTGTGGAAGAGCCCTCCCAAGGGGTTCGCATCGAGCGCGTGGAGGTGCAGCGGCTGGGGGAAGATATCCTGGTTGAGGGGTATATCTCCTTGAGTTAGTCATGTTTACCGGGATAGTGGAAGAGGTGGGTACGGTCCGCTCCCTCGAGAGAGGGGGTGGTGGGGCGTGGCTTAAGGTGAGAGCCCAGAGGGTGCTCGAAGACCTGAAAATAGGAGATAGCATTGCCGTAGAGGGGGTTTGCCTCACGGTGACAGAGCTCTCTGAGGGGGATTTTACGGCAGAACTCTCCACAGAAACCCTCAGGACTACATCCCTGGGGAACATTCGCCCGGGAAGGCCCGTTAACTTGGAGCGCTCTCTAAGGCTTGGGGAGCGGTTGGGAGGACACCTGGTCACGGGTCACGTGGATGGAGTGGGAAAGGTGGTGGGGAAGGGCCGGGAGGGGCCTACAGAGCTGGTGACCATAGAGGCCCCACAGGAGGTCATGCGCTATCTGGTGGACAAGGGCTCGGTGGCGGTGGACGGAATAAGCTTAACCGTTGCCCGCCTGGAGCGGGGAGCGTTCACTGTGGCCATCATTTCTCACACGGCCGAGGCCACAACTCTCCTCACAAAGGGGGTGGGAGAGGCTGTAAATCTTGAGGCAGACATCATGGGCAAGTATGTGGAGCGTCTTCTGAAAAAGGAGGAGAGGTCGCTCGATAGGGAATTCTTGGCGGAGCATGGCTACCTCTAAGAAAAAAAGGGAGGTGCGAAAGCACAGGAGGGAAGATTTCCCCTTCGCCTCTGTGGGAGAGGCCATCGAGGAGATCCGCCAGGGGAGGATGGTCATCCTCGTGGATGACGAGGACCGGGAGAACGAGGGCGACCTCACCATAGCGGCCGAAAGGGTGACGCCCGAGGCCATAAACTTCATGACAAAATACGGCCGAGGGTTGGTGTGTTTGCCCCTCACCTCCAAGCGGGTGGAGGAGCTTCGCCTCCCGATGATGGTCATCGAGAATAACTCCGCCTACGGCACCGCCTTCACTGTCTCGATAGAGGCCAAGCAGGGGGTGACCACCGGGATTTCTGCGGCCGATAGAGCCCGTACCATTCTTACGGCCATAGACCCCGCCACCCGGCCCGAGGACCTGGCCCGGCCTGGCCATGTGTTTCCTCTAAGGGCTCAGGATGGGGGAGTTCTGGTGCGCTCGGGGCAGACGGAGGGGGCGGTTGACCTGGCGCGGATGGCGGGCCTTTATCCGGCGGGCGTCATCTGCGAGGTGATGAATGAGGACGGGACCATGGCGCGGGTGCCGGAGCTCTTCCGGATTGCCGGCCGCCACCGCCTCAAGGTTTTGACCATCAAGGATATAATCGAGTACCGGATGCGTCGGGAGTGCTTCGTGGAGAGGGCCGTCGACGTGATGATTCCCACAGAGCTGGGCTCCTGGCGAGCCGTCGCCTATGAGAATAAGCTTAACGGCGAGTGTCACCTCGCCCTCTGCATGGGGGAGATCAGCCGCGAGAGGGAGACCCTGGTCCGTGTTCACTCGGCCTGCTTGACGGGAGACGTCTTCCACTCGCAGCGCTGCGATTGCGGAGAGCAGCTTCGGGGCGCGATGGATATGATAGCCCGTGAGGGCAGGGGCGTTATTCTTTACATGGCTCAGGAAGGCAGGGGGATAGGGCTTGTAAATAAACTCAAGGCTTATGCCCTTCAGGAAAGAGGCAAAGACACCGTTCAGGCCAACGAGGCCCTTGGCTTCAAGCCAGACCTCCGCCGCTACGGCATTGGGGCCCAGATTCTGGTGAGCCTTGGCCTGGGGAAGATCCGCCTCATCACCAATAACCCGCGGAAAATAGTGGGTCTGGAGGGATATGGCCTCACCGTGGCAGAGCGGGTTCCCATCGAGTGCGCCCCGAACGAGAATAACGTTCACTACCTTAAGACTAAGCGGCAGAAGTTGGGCCATCTCATAACCATAGTCTGAGGGGGAGGGCTCATGCCCAGGGTCATAGAGGGAAAGCTTAAGGGCGAGGGACTCAAGGTCGGGGTCGTGGTGAGCCGCTTCAATGAGTTCATAACGGGGAGGCTCACCGAAGGGGCTATCGATGCGCTCACCCGCCACGGCGTGGCCGACGGGGACATCGACGTGGTCCGGGTTCCCGGCTCCTTCGAGCTCCCGTTTGTTGCCAAGCGCATGGCCGAGAGTGGCAAGTATGATGCCATCGTTTGCCTGGGCGCCATTATTCGGGGAGATACGCCCCACTATGAATACATAGCCGCTGAGGTCACCAAGGGCATCGCGCAGACGGCCCTGGAGACCGGGGTGCCCCTCACATTCGGCGTCATAACCACAGACTCCATCGAGCAGGCCATCGAGAGGGCTGGGACCAAGATAGGAAACAAGGGCTTTGATGCCGCCATGAGCGCTCTTGAGATGGCAAACCTCATCCGCCATCTCGGAGAGAGGAGGCGCCGTGGGAGCTAGGAGGAAGGCTCGGGAGGCGGCGCTGCAGATGCTCTACCAACTGGATGCCCAAAGGCAGCCCATCGCCTCCGACCTCAGCGAGTTCTGGGCCATGGGCTCTCACCCGCCCGAAGTCATGGAATATGCCGAGCGGCTGGTTCGGGCGGTCTGTGAGAACCTGGCCACCATAGATGCGGCCATCCAGCGCTCGAGCGAAAACTGGAGCCTCCATCGCATGGACCGCGTGGCAAGGAGTCTGCTCCGCCTTGCCGCCTGCGAGCTTCTCTACATGGATGACGTCCCGCCCAAGGTCGCCATAAACGAGGCCGTGGAGATCGCCAAGCGTTACGGCGCCGGCGATACCGCGCCCTTCGTTAACGGCATCCTCGACCGCATCATGCGAGAGCTGGAACAGAAGGTCTCTTGACCATCTTCCGGCTCCTCATACTTCTCGGAGATAAAGAGGAACCCCATAAAGCTCTGAGACAAAACATCGCCCAGAAGGTTTCCCAGTGGGATGGCCCACTTGGATTGACTCTGGAGTTCATCTGCTAAGGAGGGCTGCGGATAAGGAATGCGATATGAGCCGCAGAAGATAGAGGCCAAGTGGCAGGCCCGCTGGGAGAAAGAGAGGGCCTTCAGGGTCACCGAAGACCCCTCTCAGAAGAAGTACTATCTTCTTGAGATGTTCCCCTATCCCTCGGGAAAAATTCACATGGGCCACGTGCGAAACTACTCCATAGGGGATGTCGTGGCGCGTTTCAAAAGGATGCGGGGCTTCAACGTTCTTCATCCCATGGGGTGGGACGCCTTCGGCCTTCCTGCCGAGAACGCCGCCATAGAGCATGGAGTTCACCCATCCCGCTGGACCCGGGAGAATATAGACGCCATGCGGGCCCAGCTGAAGCGCCTGGGATATGCCTATGATTGGGAGCGGGAGCTCGCTTCCTGCGAGCCCGAGTATTACCGCTGGAACCAGTGGCTTTTCCTCAAAATGTTCGAGCGGGGCTTGGCATACCGGAAGGAAGCCCTGGTTAACTGGTGTGAAAGATGCGCGACCGTGCTCGCCAACGAGCAGGTGGAGGGAGGGCTTTGCTGGAGGTGTGGGGAGGAGGTCGCCCAGCGGGAGCAGGCGGGGTGGTTCCTCCGGATAACCGATTATGCCGAGGAGCTCCTCAACGACCTGGAAGACCTCGGCGAGGGCTGGCCCGAGCAAGTCCTCACCATGCAGCGAAACTGGATAGGAAGGAGCGAGGGGGCGGAGATAGAGTTCCCTCTGGCGGATGGCTCTGGAAAGATTCGGGTCTTCACCACACGACAGGATACCCTATGCGGGGCCACCTTCGTGACCCTGGCCCCTGAGCACCCTCTGGCGCGGCAGCTCTCCCAGGGAGGAGAAAGGGAGCATGAGGCGAGACTTTTCCTGGAGGAGATAGGCCGGCAGAGCAGTTTCTTGAGAGCGGCCGAGGGTACTGAGAAACGGGGCGTTTTCACAGGGAGCTATGCCATAAATCCCCTCACGCGGGAGCGGATTCCCATCTGGATCGCCAACTTTGTCCTGATGGAGTATGGCACGGGAGCCGTCATGGCGGTGCCGGCCCATGACCAGAGAGATTTGGATTTCGCCAGAAAATATGGACTTCCCGTGCGGGTAGTGGTGCAGCCTCCGGGAGGGGGTCTGGATGAGGCCACCTTGGAGGAGGCTTACGTGGAGGAGGGCAATCTTGTTAATTCCGGACAGTTTGACGGACTCTGGAGCGGGGAAGCCCTCAGCCGGATAGCCGACCACCTTGAGCACGAGGGGCTCGGCGGACGGACCGTGAGCTATCGTTTGAGAGACTGGGGAATTTCCCGGCAACGCTACTGGGGGACCCCCATCCCAATAATATACTGCGAAAGCTGCGGTCCGGTGTCGGTCCCCGAAGGGGAACTTCCCGTGCTCCTGCCCGAGGACCGGGAGCTGAGCTTCCGCGGCCCCTCTCCCCTGGAGGAGCTCGAGGATTTCGTCATGACCCCCTGCCCATGCTGCCGTGCCCCTGCCCGCAGGGAAACGGATACCATGGATACCTTCGTGGACTCCTCCTGGTATTTTCTCAGGTACTGCTCCCCCCGCTACCCGGAGGCGCCCGTGGAGGAAGGGTCCATCCGCTACTGGATGCCGGTTGACCAGTATATCGGCGGCATAGAGCACGCCATCATGCATCTCCTGTATGCCCGCTTCTTCACCATGGTCGTGCGGGATCTGGGCCTTCTTCCCTTCTCTGAGCCCTTCTCGCGACTTCTCACTCAGGGGATGGTCGTAAGGTTCAGCGAGCGCACGGGGCATCTTGAGAAAATGAGCAAGAGTAGGGGTAACGTGGTGGAGCCCGATGAGATCATTGACAGGTACGGGGCGGATACCGTCCGGCTTTTTATCCTCTTTGCCTCTCCCCCCCATAAAGAGCTGGAGTGGACGGAGAGCGGGGTTGAAGGCGCCCATAGGTTCCTGAATCGTCTCTGGCGGCAGGCAGTGCGCTCTTTTCCGGTCATAAAAGAAGCCGTGGGCCTTCCTGTTGATAAAAAGGTTCCATCTCCTGAGGGAAGGAGCCTGAGGAAAAAGACTCACCAGACAATACGCAAGGTCACGGAAGACATCGAGCGGCGCTTTCATTTCAACACAGCCATAAGCGCGATCATGGAGCTCACCAATACCTTGAGCTCCCTCGGTCCCGTCTCCTCAGCCGATGCGGCACCTCTCAGGGAAGCGGTGGAGAGCCTCCTCAAGCTCCTCCATCCCTTTGCCCCTCACTTCACGGAGGAGCTATGGGAGACCCTCGGCCACGGAGAGCCCCTATATAATGAGCCCTGGCCTTCTTTTGAACCAGAGGTCGCGCGGGATGAGGAGCTGACCATAGTGGTCCAGGTCAACGGCCGCGTTAGGAGTCGCCTGACGGTGCCAGCCGGAATTGGAGAGCAAGAGCTGAGGGAGCTTGCTCTGGCCGATAGCAAGGTGAAGGGCTGGGTCTCGGGAAAGGAAGTCCGCCGTGTGGTGGTGGTGCAAAAGAAGCTCGTGAACATCGTTCTCTAGGGGCTCCTTTATGAGGAGATGGCTTCTCTTCATTTTCCTGGCTCTGATTCTTTCCGGGTGCGGATATGGGCTTGTTGGCTCCAAGCGCTCACCTTTGCTCCAGGACATCGACGCTCTTGCCATCCCCATCCTCTCCAATCAGACCCAGGAGCCGGGCATCGAGAGCACCATCACTAGCTCCGTCCGGAATGCTTTCATCGATGACGGAAGGGTGGCTGTGGTGGATGAGGCGGATGCCCAGGCGGTCCTGACGGGCACCATCCGTGAGTATTATTTAGAGCCCATCGCCTTCAACAGAAGCGACAGCGCGATCCGCTACCGGCTCCACCTTGTCATCCAGGTTAGCCTTATGGATACTGAAGAAGGGAAGATATTGCTGAAGCAGCTCCTGCGCTCGGACCGGGAATATCAGGTAGGGGGACAGGTGGCCGATACCAACGTGGCCCGCCTCGCGGCCCTGGATTTGGCGGCGCAGGATTTCGCCCGTGAGCTTTCAAGCCTCATCATGGAGGGCTTCTAGGTGAGGGAGAAGGGCGGGGAAGTGGACCTGAGTTTCACCGAGGCTCAGAGGGAACTCGAAAGGGGGGTCATCCATCCCGCCTACCTTCTTTACGGAAGCGAAGCCTTCCAGGGGCAAGAATTCTTGATGGCCCTCAGGGAGAGGGTTCTGGGCGGGGAGGCCGCGTTATTTGGCCTTGAAACCTTTGAGGGAGAGGAACTCAGGGGGCCAGAGCTCACCGAGAGCGCCAGGACCCTTCCCCTCCTGGGGGAGAATAAGATCCTCCGCATAAAGCGCGCGGAGCGCCTTAAGGAGGGAGTCCTCAAGTCGGTGGAGCATTACCTCTCCGAGCCCCCGCCCGGCTCTCATCTGGTCTTTGAGGCGGAGAGCCTCCCGAAGGCCTCCCCCATTCTGAAGCTTCTCCGAAGCAGGGGGAGGGTGGTGAAGCTTGAGACCCTCAAGAAGAAAGACGCTATTTCCTGGCTCAGAAGAAAGGCCCGGGAGAAGGGCTTCTCTTTGCGGGGGGATGCCGCGGAGACCATATTCGAGCTCTCGGAACCCTCCCTTCACAGGCTCGCCTCGGAGCTTGAGAAGCTCTCCCTCTTGGCCGAGAAGGGGCGTGCGATTGGGCCAGAGGACGTGGAGGAGGTGGTGGGGGTGAGCCGCCGGGAGACCGTCTTTCAGCTAGCGGAAGCCCTGGGCAAGCGGGACCTGCAGGCTTCCCTTCGCTCTTTAAGAAGGCTTCTATCTTCTGGGGAACGGCCCGAGAGCATAGTTGGAATGTTGAGGTGGAAGCTGAGGTGGGAGCTGAGGCATCTCTACAGAGATGTCTGGGGTTGGAAGGAAGAGGCTCTTGAGAAGCTTCTGCTCCACCTTAGAGAGGTGGACCTCGAAATCAAAAGCTCCTCGGGCAGGGGAGCCAGGGGGGCTCTCGAAGCCTTCTGCCTGAAGGCCTCGGGAGTTCTCTAACTGGAGGTCGCGGAGCTGACCTTGCGGGAAAGGCGGGCTATCTTACGTGAGGCTGTTCTCCGGTGAACGACTCCCTTCGAGGCGGCCCGAGAGAGAAGGGATACGGCTCCTCTCAGAGCCTCCTGGGAGGCCTCATTGTCCCTGGCCTCAAGAGCCCGCTGAACCTTCTTGACCGCTGTCTTGACGGAGCCCTTGACGCCGGTGTTCCTCTGGCGGCGCCGCTCCGCCTGCTGGTCGCGTCTCATAGCCGATTTATTTCGCGCCATAATTTTCTCGCCTCAAAAAAAAAGAATATCACATTCATGAATTCTGTCAACCCCTTATTTACGTGCTTCGCTTTCCCTTAACCTCCGCCCCTGGCCCCTGAGAGAGGGGGGCTTCATCCCCGTGCAAATGAATAAGCCCTTCGAGGGAGAGGGCAGGCTCGGCCGTGCGGCGGGCACCGTCGGGCTGGCCACGCTTTTGAGCCGCCTATTGGGTTTTGCCCGGGATATCCTGATAGCGAAGGCCTTCGGCGCGGGAACCGCTGCGGATGCCTTCTTCGTTGCCTTCGGGATACCGAGTCTGCTCAGGAGGCTCTTTGGAGAGGGCGCGCTCTCGGCCTCCTTCATTCCTGTTTTCGCGAGCTATCTTGTTGTGCACACAAAAGAGGAAGCGAGAGAGCTTGTGGGCTCGGCCACCTCTCTCTTTGCGCTCACTCTGGCTGTTGTCTGCCTCCTCGGGGTAGTTCTGGCAGGGCCTCTCGTATCGGTCCTGGTGCCGGGCTTTGCGGCGGAGGGCGGGAAGCTGGAGCTGACGGTGCTCCTCACCCGCATCATGTTCCCATTTCTCTTCTTCATAGGCTTGAGCGTCCTGATGGCGGGCGTGCTCAACAGTCTACAGCATTTCCTGAGCCCCGCCCTATCGCCGGCCTTTTTCAACCTGACCTTGATAGCTGTCCTTCTCTTTGCCGTAAGAGCGCTTGAAGCGCCCGTGGTGGCCCTTGCGCTTGCGGTGGTGGCCGGCGGGGCCATTCAGCTCTTGGTACAGCTCCCAGCGCTCAGCCGGATGAGGATGCTCCCCAGGCCCAATCTCGTCCTCAGGCGTCCGGAGCTTAAGCGAATAGTTCTTCTGATGCTTCCCGCCGCCTTCGGCATGGCCATCACCCAGCTGAATATCCTCGTGGACAGGCTCCTCGCCTCTTACCTCCCTCCCGGGAGCGTTAGCTTCCTCTACTATGCCAACCGCCTCGTCCAGTTCCCCTTGGGAACTTTCGGGATAGCCATTGCTGTCGCCGCCTTCCCCACCATGAGTGAGCAGATGGCCCGCGCAGAAAAAGAGGCCTTCGAGCGCACCTTCAGCCTGGCCTCCCGCCTCACCCTCTTCATCGTCCTGCCCGCCTCCCTGGGGCTCATCCTCCTGAGGGAGCCCATCATCCATCTTCTTTTCGAGCGGGGTGAGTTTACGAGGGCCACAACAATTGCCACCTCGCAGGCCCTGCTCTACTACGGCCTGGGCCTTGTGGCCTTTGCCGAGGTCAAGATCGTGGTCTCGGCCTTCTATGCGCTTCAGGACACCAAAACCCCGGTTACCGTGGGGGTCTATGCCATGCTGGCAAATATCGTGCTTAACCTGATCCTCATGGGCCCCCTCAAGCATGGGGGGCTCGCTCTGGCTACGAGCCTGGCCTCGGCCTTGAATCTGCTCCTCCTCATCAGGCTCCTGAGGGGGAGGGTCGAGAGCCTGAGGGGACGGGAGATATGGCGCAGCCTCTTCAAGATTCTCCCCGCCACAGGAGCCATGGGGGTCGCCGTCTTCTTTCTGGGAAGATTTCTCTATGATTTTGGGAACCCTCTCTTGTGGCGTGTCCTCTCACTCCTCATCACCATTGGCCTTGGCACCCTCCTCTACGGAACTCTTAGTTGGGTACTCAAGAGCGAGGAGCTGGATTACGCCATCAGGGCCTTGAAGGGAAGATTAAGGCTGGACTAAACGTTTTATACTTTTGAGAAATGGAAGAGAGTTTAGAAAAATTTGTAAATTTTCTCGCCGCCGAAAAACGCCTCGCCAGGAATACCCTTGAGGCATACGAGAGGGACGTGAGGGAATTTGTGGAGTTCTTAAGGAGGTGCGGGGTGAAGAGGCCCGAGGCCGTAATGCGGGGCCATCTGGTTTCTTTTCTCTCAGAGCTATCCAAAAGAGCCCTCTCGCCCGCAAGCCTGAAGCGCAAGCTCTCCTCCTTGAGGGCCTTCTCATCCTTCCTGCAGGAGGAGGGGAGGAGGGGCGATGACTTTACCCAGGAGGTCACCATTTTGGGGGGGGCGCGACGCCTTCCCAGGGTCTTGGGGCTCAAGGATGTAGAGAGGTTGGTCTCCGCCCCTGACCCCAAAACGCCTCGTGGAGCCCGGGACTCCGCTATGCTGGAGCTGCTCTACGCGGCGGGCCTCAGGGTCTCGGAGCTCGTGGGGCTAAGGATGAGTCAGCTCAATCTTGAGGCTGGCTACCTCATAGTTCTCGGAAAGCGGGGAAGGGAGCGGGTAGTGCCCCTGGGAGAGACGGCGGTGGAGAAGCTGAAAGACTACCTCGCGTGGTCGAGGACAAAGCTTTCAAAGGGGAGGGATGCGCCGGAGCTCTTTCTGTCGTCTGGCGGTCGTCCCCTGACCCGGCAGGGGGTTTGGAAGGCCCTCAAGGGTTATGCGTTGAGAGAAGGCCTGGGTCCCGGTCTCAGCCCCCACGCCCTCCGCCACACCTTTGCAAGCCACCTTCTCAGGGGAGGGGCGGACCTGCGCTCGGTCCAGCTCCTTCTGGGCCATGCCGACATATCCACCACCCAGATCTACACCCACATCGACCGGGAGCACCTGAAGAAGGTCATCTCGCGCTTTCACCCCCGGGGATAGGGAAACGCTGACCTTCTGCAGGGTTTCTCTTGGCCGCTATCAGAGGAATGGCCGAGCGGAGTGTTGCCGGATTATGGCCGCCGGAGGTTCCTATGAGCCCCCGGGGGAGACCATTTTTCTTTTGACATTGGCACGGCCTATGCTAGAGTTTTAATAAGGTGGCGGGAGGAGCGCGAAGCTTTTGTCTCCGGACCTCATTTCAGAGAGAGCCGTCGTCGGCTTCGAGAAGCTTTCGGAGCTTTTCGGCATTCACGATGAGCACCTGCGCTATCTTGAGCAGATTTTCGGGGTGAGGATCTTCCCCGCTCAAGGCGGCCTCGACCTCCGGGGGGAAGGGCCGCAGGTGGAGCTGGCCCGTCGCTTCCTCGAGGAAATATCCTCCATCCTGGAGCAAGGCCACACCCTCGAGGGAGGAGACCTGAGGGCTCTTGCCCGAAGCTTTGCCGAGGGCGACGAAATCCCCTTGAGCGAGTTTGCCGACTGGAGGATAGCTGTATCCAGCAAGCGTCGGTTCGTGATCCCCAAAAGCCCGACCCAGCGTCTTTACGTGCAGGCAATCCGCAACTACGACATCGTTTTGAGCATAGGTCCCGCTGGCACTGGCAAGACCTACCTGGCTATGGCCATGGCGATCTCGGGCCTAGTCGGCAAGGACTTCTCCCGCATAATACTGGTCCGCCCTGCTGTGGAGGCGGGCGAGAAGCTCGGCTTCCTGCCGGGAGACCTCTTGGAGAAGATAAACCCCTACCTCCGTCCCCTCTATGATGCCCTGTACGATATGCTGGATTATGAGAAGATCCAAAAGTTTATGGAACGGGGAGCCATCGAGGTGGCCCCTCTGGCCTATATGCGCGGAAGAACCCTTAACGATTCCTTCATAATTCTGGATGAGGCGCAGAACTCCACCCCAGAGCAGATGAAGATGTTCTTGACGCGTCTGGGCTTCAACTCCAAGGCGGTCATCACCGGAGATATAACCCAGGTGGACCTCCCAGAGAAGATGAGTTCAGGTCTCGTGCACGTGAGGTCGGTCCTGGAGAATGTAGAAGGCATCCGTTTCATCTATTTTTCTGAGCGGGATGTGGTCCGTCACCCCTTGGTGCGGGAGATAATCAAGGCGTATGAGAGATATGAGGGGGCTGCGGGGAGTAGGGGGAGCCGAAGGAGATAGCAATCCATGAGGCGCGACAAGGCCAACTCCAAGGGGGAACGCGCTTCAAGGGAGACCTTCAAGAAGCCCCTCCTCCGGGGGCCCGCCCTTTATTCGAACCACCGTCCCACCCGTGGACAGCTGCTTTTGGGAGGGGCGCTCCTGGTGGTGCTGACGGCGCTTCTTTCCACTCCCCTCAGCCTACCCCTTCAGTCCCTGGAGCTGGGAGACGTGGCTGTCCGGGACATCAAAGCCCCTGCGGACTTCCTGGTGGAAGATAAGGCCTCCACCATTAGGGTTCGGAATAAGGCCGAAGAGGGAGTCAAGGCCGTTTATGACCTGCAGATGGGTTTGGACCAGGAAACGCTCGGGCGGGTGGACCTGGCTTTTAAATCCATCCGAGAGGCGCTCCTTCAGTCTACGGACGAGGAGAGGGCGCGGAAAAGCTTAGCCTCGGGCACGGATGCTCGGGCCAGCGGCGAAGAGGACGCCATCGTTGAGGCGGTCCTGGGAAACGAGGCCTTCCAGGAGAAGACGGCGGAGTTTTATAAGGCCCTGGGCATTCAGCCCGGCGAGGGAGAGAAGGTTTTCCTCCGGGCGGTGCAGTATGCGAATTGGGTCGGAGACGACTTGAAACTCCTCGTCGCTAAGGCCATGGAGGGAGGGGTGGTTAGCGAGAGAGAGCTCTTGGAGCGCCATCTATCCAAGGGGATCATTGTCCGGGATGTCAGCACGGGCGAGGAGGTGAAGTCCATAGACCTCGGGAAATTTCGGGAACTTAGGAAAATTGCTGGCTATCTCGAAAAGGAGGCACCAAGGCTTAACCTCACGGCTCCGCCCGAAGCCAGGGCACTTCTAATCGGTCTGGCCGTACGTCTAGTGCAACCCACTCTCACCTTCAATAAGAAGGCTACCGAGCAGAGCCGCAAGGAAGCTTTGGACAAAGCCAAACCCGTGTTCTTCCGGGTGAAGAATGGTGAGATGATAATCCGGGAGGGCGAGCGGGTTGACGAGACCCACCTGGCCAAGCTGGAAGGATTGAAAAGCATTGAGCAGGAGCGGAGAGTGCTGCAGAACTTTCTGGGAAGCGCTCTGCTTGTGGGTCTAGCGTTGGTTTTGGGTTGGGTGGGGCTCGTGAGGTATGGTTCCTCCCTTCTCTGGGAGCGCAAGAGCCTCCAGCTCCTGACCTTGGTCTTGGCCCTGAGCCTTGCTCTCGTGCGCCTTTCCACCTTCATCGCCCGTGCCCTGGCCGAGAGTATTAGCTGGGTTCCTCTGGAGAGCCACCTCTTTTCAATCCCCTTCGCAGCGGGCCCCATGCTGGTTGCGGTGCTTTTAGGTCGGGGGCCCGCCATCCTCATGGCGCTCATGACGGCGGGCCTGGTGGGCATCCTCATGCCCCAAGGCGTCAACTACGCCCTGGTAGCCCTGGCCGGAGGCATGCTGGTCGCCCTGCGCTGGCACATGTATCGGCGACGCTCGGCAATACTCGTCACGGGATTCTTGGTCGGGCTTCTCAACGCTGCGACCGTAGGGGGCCTCTTCCTCAGCCAAGGTCAACTGCACCTTCCCGAAGGCTTCTTCAGCGTTCCCATGGCGTTCATGGGTGGTCTCACGACAGCGGCCGTGGTCTCGGTGCTCCTGCCGGTGCTGGAGGGCCTTTTCAACGTGACGACCGACATAAAGCTGATGGAGCTTGAGAACCATCCCCTCCTGAGGGAGCTGGCCATGAGGGCTCCCGGAACCCATCACCATAGCATCATAGTGGCTGACCTGGCCGAGGAGGCTGCCGAAGCAATAGGCGCTAACCCGCTTTTCTCCCGGGTGGCTTCATACTTCCACGACATCGGCAAGATGCACAAGACCGAGTACTTTGTGGAGAACCAAAGGCCCGGCTTTAACAAGCACGACAAACTCACCCCAAGGATGAGCGCCCTGGTTATCATCTCCCACGTCAAAGAGGGCGTCGAGCTGGCGGCGGAACAGAAGCTCCCTCAGTCAATAGTGGGCATCATCCAACAGCATCATGGAACGAGCCTTATCCGTTACTTCTACAGTAAGGCCCTAGAGCGCAAAGGAGCCAACCAGACCGGAGTCCGCGAAGAGGACTACCGCTACCCCGGCCCTAAACCTCAGAGCAGGGAGGCCGCCATAGTCATGCTCGCCGACGCCGTTGAGGCCGCCTCCCGCTCTCTCACCGACACCAGCGAGGCCCGCATCCAGGGTATGGTCCAGCCCATCATAAACAACTTCTTTGTGGACGGCCAGCTCGAGGAGTGCGAGCTTACCCTCAGGGATCTGCACCGTATAACTCAAAGCTTCGTGAGGGCCCTCAAAGGCATCCTGCACCAGCGGATCGAGTACCCGGAGCTTGACCTCAGGAAGGCTCCCCATGAAGGTGCTGCTTACAGACAGGCAAAGGCATCGCAAGATAGCTCGAGAGAAGATTCGGGGGATAGCATCGAGAGCATTAAGCGCCTTGGGCTTAGCGGATAGGGAGCTGAGTCTTCTGCTCTCAGATGATGAGGGTATCAGGGAGCTGAACCGCTGTTTCCGGGGCGTGGACCGGGCCACAGACGTCCTTTCCTTCCCCCAGGGGGAAGGTCCCCAGGCTCCCGGGGCGCCCAGGCCGCTTGGCGATGTGGTAATCTCCGTTGAGAGGGCCGAAGCCCAGGCTCGGGAGCGGGGCCATAGCCTCGAACGGGAGGTTGGCGAGCTTCTTTTGCACGGAATACTGCATCTGGCGGGTTATGAACATGAGGGCTCTCGGGCCCGGAAGATGAGGGCCAAGGAAGCGGAGCTGGTCCGTCTTCTCCTCTAGGGGAGCAGAGCTTGCGGGTTATATGGGCCCCCTGGCGGATGGAATATGTGGGGAGCATGTCATCACGTGGAAAAGGGTGCATTTTCTGTGAGGCCTTAAGGGCTGAGGATGACCCCACCCATCTGGTTCTGGCCCGGTTTCGGTTCAGCTTCGTCATCATGAACCGATTTCCATACAATTCCGGCCACCTTCTGGTGGCGCCCAACCGGCACGTGGATGACTTTCTCGCCCTGGAAGGTGATGAACTCTTGGAATTGATGGAAACCACCCAGCGATGCATGAGAGCCCTCAATCAGAGCTACAAGCCCCATGGTTTCAACCTGGGGCTTAACCTTGGAGAGGTAGCCGGAGCTGGCATCACAGAGCACCTGCACCTTCATATCGTGCCTCGGTGGAAGGCCGATACGAACTTCATGACCACCCTTTCCGAGAGCCGGGTCATACCCCAGCATCTTATGGAGTCATTCGAGATGCTGAAGCCCCTCATTTCAGAGAGTCAGGCCCAGGAGGATTGACGCCATGGTAGCTCTGAGGCTCATCGTATCCCTGGTGGTAGTGGTGGCTGTGGTCATGTTCGGGGTGAAGAACATGGTCCCCGCCAGGCTGAACTACTATTTGGGTGAGGTGGAGGGATTCCCCCTTTTCTTCTCCCTGCTCATTGCCTTTGTG
Source organism: uncultured bacterium (assembly GCA_964575845.1). Lineage (GTDB taxonomy): Bacteria > UBA8248 > UBA8248 > UBA8248 > CAZNSX01 > CAZNSX01. The sequence continues at coordinate 76,317 of CAZNSX010000003.1, forward strand.
CTGGGCTTCCTCTGTGCCTGGCTCCTCTCCATCTGGGAGAGGTCCAAGGCAAAGGAGGAGGCTCGTCGGCGCAAGGCCCAGGCGATGGAGCTTGAGAGGGAGCTTCAGGAACTGAAAGAGCAGGCCATCGTCCCTCTCTCGCCAAGGGAGGCCGCGCCCCCGGCCGAAGAGCCCAGCTGGAGCTTCAGGGAGGGTCGGGCCGAGAGGAAAGAGCCGCGGTCCTCGCCTTGACCCGCCCCCGCATCACGCCCTAGGGAGCCGGTCTCATCGTGGCGACTACACCCGCCATGCGTCAGTACCTCTCCATCAAGAAGGCCCACCCCGAGGCCATCCTCTTCTTCCGAATGGGCGATTTCTACGAGATGTTCTACGAGGATGCACTCCTCGCGAGCCGCATCCTGGAAATAGCCCTCACCTCCCGGCAGCAGGATGAGAAGGGGGCGATACCCATGTGCGGGGTTCCCTTCCATGCGGCGGAAACCCACATAGGGCGGCTGCTGAAGGCGGGCCGCCGTGTGGCCATCTGCGAGCAGGTGGAAGACCCCTCAAAGGCGAAGGGCCTTTTGAAGAGGAGGGTCGTGAGGGTTATCACCCCGGGGACCGCCACGGAACCCTCCCTTCTGGAGGGAAAGGAGGGAAACTACCTGGCGGGCCTTCTGCCCGGCGAGGGAGGGATAGGCCTTGCCTGGGTGGACCTCTCCACGGGCGAGTTCAGCGCCACAGAAGCCCGCGGGGAGAGGGCCTGGGAGAGGCTTAGAGATGAGTGGGCCCGGCTGGAGCCGCGGGAGGTGCTGCTCCCCGAGGGAGCTCGGGACCCCCTTTCCCAGGAGGACCCTGGACTCGCGGAAAGGCCGTTAATAGGGAGGAGGCCCCCCTTTGCCTTTGAGCCTGATGAGGCAAAAGCCCTGCTGGCGGCACAATTCGGAGATATCCCCACCGAGGGGGAGAGCTTTCCCCTTGCCCTCGGAGCCTCCGGTGCGCTTCTCGACTATCTCAAGGAGACCCAGGGCGGAGCCCTATCTCACCTCAAGTCCCTGAGGCTCTACTTTCCCCAGGAGAAGATGGTCCTTGACCAGGTCACTCAGCGGAACCTGGAGCTCACCCGAAGCGGCCTTGAGGGGAAAAAAGATGGCTCCCTTCTCTGGCTCTTGGACAGGACCGAGACCTCCATGGGGGGGAGGATGCTCAAGGCCTGGATGCTCAGCCCCCTGACAGGAGCTTCCCTCATAGAGGTGAGGCTCGAGGCCGTTCAAGAGTTCTTTGATGAAGAGGAACTCAGAAGGGACCTTAAGAAAGCCTTAAGCGGCGTCCAGGATCTCGAAAGGCTCATGGGAAGGGTTTGCCTCGAGGTTGCAGGCGCAAGGGAACTCAGGGCACTTTGTGAGTCTCTGAAGGCGCTTCCCAGAATCGAAGCAATTCTTCAAGGGGTATCGTGCCGGCTGCTTCAGGAGACTCTCTCGGGCTGGGATAATCTCGAAGACCTCGAGATAGAGATAGATAATGCCCTAGTTGAGGAACCCCCCGCCACGCTGAGGGATGGGGGTCTCATAAGGGAGGGCTACAGCGAGGAGCTCGACAGGCTCCGGGCCATAGCTCGCGAAGGCAGGGGCTGGGTTAAGGAGTTTGAAGCAAAGGAGCGGGAAAGGACTGGAATCCCTCAGCTTCGGGTCGGCTATAACAAGGTCTTCGGATATTACATCGAGCTCTCCAAGAGGCAGGCCGAAAAGGCACCTCCGGCCTACATAAGAAGGCAGACATTGACTGCCGCCGAGCGCTTCACAACGGAGGAGCTTAAGCGAAGGGAGGAGGAAATCCTCACCGCAAGCGAGCGGGCGGATGAGCTTGAGTATAGCCTCTTCACAGCTCTCCGCTCCAAGATAGTCCCCTATACCGAGAGGGTTCAGAAAGAGGCGGGGAGGCTGGCCCTTCTCGATGTTCTCGCCTCGCTTGCCGATGTGGCCGTGAGCTACCGCTACACGAGGCCCAAGGTAAATGAGGGGGGCTCCATAAGAATCACAGGAGGCCGCCATCCGGTGCTCGAGAGAAGCCCTGCTGTAGAGCTTTTCGTTCCAAATGACACCGAGCTCGACCCAGAGGATAAGCAGATCGCCATCGTCACAGGCCCCAACATGGCCGGCAAATCGACCTATATTCGTCAGGTGGCCCTGATAGTGCTCATGGGCCAGATGGGGAGCTTCGTCCCGGCGGAGCGCGCGGAGATAGGGGTAGTTGACCGCATATTCACACGCGTGGGCGCCCACGACCGGCTGATGCAGGGTCAGAGCACCTTCATGGTGGAGATGCTCGAGACGGCTTCAATTCTCCGGGGAGCCACCCCGAGGAGCCTTCTCATATTGGACGAGATAGGCCGCGGCACGAGCACCTTTGACGGGGTGAGCATCGCGCGGGCGGTCCTTGAGCACCTCCATAACTTCCCCTCCTCCAGGGCCAAAACCCTATTCGCCACTCATTATCACGAGCTTGCGGAGCTCTCGAAGAGCCTCCCAAGGGTCCATAACCTGACGGTGGCTGTCAAGGAGTGGGGTGAGGAGATACATTTCTTGAGAAAGATCACCCCCGGCTCGACCGACAGGAGCTACGGGATTCAGGTGGCACGCCTCGCTGGCCTTCCCCGAGAGGTGCTGGAGAGGGCCAAGGAAGTGCTCTCGGAGCTCGCCCTTCGCTCACCCGAGCCCCCTTCAGCCAGGCAGCTACCCCTTTTCACCAAGGATGAACACCCGGTAGTCAGGGAGCTCCAGAGCCTCGACCCAGAGCGCCTTACCCCCATAGAGGCCCTTAATATCTTGAGCCGGCTGAGGGAGATGGCGGGGGAGGGGTGAGGGGGAGGAGGTAGCTCCCTCTGAGCGCCTGATTATGGTTTCTTCACCGCTTTGAGAGGAATCTCCTCCCGGCTTCTCGGCCGGAAAATGATGGAGGGCTTTGTAAAGGAGTGGTTGGGGAAGCCGTGGGCCAGGCTGACTTCCCCGTGAGTGTTCTTAAGCTCTTCGAGGGGGCCGGCATCAAGAGCCCGCACGGGGCAGGAGGCAACGCAAAGGGGCCTTTTGCCCTCCTCCATGCGGTCCAGGCAAAGGTCACACTTCTCCATCCTTGAGTCTTCATCCCGGAACTGCGGCGCCCCGTAAGGGCAAGCCTCGAGGCACTTCCGACAGCCCGGAAGACAAAGGTCCTGGTCCACCACGACAATTCCGTCCCCTTCCCTCTTGCTGATGGCGCCGGTGGGGCAGGCGGGAATGCAGGTCGGCTCTTCGCAGTGGCAGCATGCAAGAAAGAGGTGAGACATCCAGACTTGGGGGTAGTCACCCTCCTCGAAGGTCCGAACCCGGCACCAGGAAGCGGGACCCGCGGGAACCCCATGCCACTCCTTGCAGGCGACGGCACATACCTGGCACCCCGTGCACCGCTGCTGGTCAAAGTAGAAGCCCAGTTGCATCTCTATCTCTCGAATCTCGCGACCTCGATGAGGACCGCGTTGGTGGCAGCCGCTTCAGCCGGTGAAATGGTATCCTTACAGAGGGTATTGACGCAGCCGCCGATGTCCCGCCCATCTTCATCCGGCTGATACCAGGCTCCCTGGTTAATGTTCGCCACCCCGGGCATGATTCGCTCGCTGACCTTGGCGGTAATGACCAGAGTGCCAATATCGTTATAGGCTTTCACCCGGTCCCCGTCCTTAATCCCCCGTGCCTCGGCATCGGCGGAGTTTATCAAGAGGGTGTGGGGTTCAAGCTCCTGGAGCCAAAGGACATTATCGAAGTTTGAGTGGACCCTCTTGAGGCCGTGAGTGGTAACGAGCAGCAGAGGGTATTTTTTCGCCTGGGAGTGATGAGGCCCCTCCCACCCTTCCATATATTTTGGCACTGGCGGGAACCTTGAGGGGTCCCCTCTCTGGCTTATGGTCTGAGAGTAGATTTCGATCTTCCCCGATGGAGTGGGCAGCGGGTTTCGCTCAGGGTCGGCGATGAAATCAGCCAAGGGGTTGGGAAAAGGGGAGGGGAAGCGGAAAACCCCTTCCTTCTTGACGGCTTCCACATCTACGGAGCCCTGGCTGAGGAGTTCCTCGAGCCACTCCCCTTCGGTTTTGGGGTTGAAGTCCGTGATGCCCAGACGCTCCGCCAGCAGGGTGAGAATTTCAAGGTCGCACTTGCACTCCCCCATGGGCTCAATGGCCTTCTTGTTGTGAAAAATGTAATTTCCCCGGACATGGGGGATCTGGATGTCCTCCTGCTCGAATTGGGTGCAGACAGGCAGCAGAACATCGGCGAACCTGCCAGTGGTCGTGATGAAGTGGTCCTGAACCACAATAAACTCCACCTTCTTGAGCGCCTCAATCCCCTTGTTGATATCAGCGCACTGGTTCAGGCGGTTTCCCCCCAGGGAGTAAATCATCTTGATATCGCTGGGATAGCCCCCGGAGCTGCCCTTGAGCACAGCATCCGCCCACTGCCAGGTGACGATGGATTTACCCGTGGGGTTGGTCGAGCTGGGCGGGCGGGAAACTCGCAGGGTGCGCTCGAAATCCTGGTGTATCCAGCAGCCGGTTCCACCCCCGGGAATGCCGATATTGCCGGTCATCGCAGCCAGGGCGATGCAGGCGCGGTGGAACTGCTCCCCGAAGGCGGTCCTCCCGGGCGCCCAGCCGCCCCTCAGGTCGGCGGGCCTGGAGGTCGCGTATTCCCGGACGAGGCCCGCTATCACCTCAGCACCGACCCCACAGATCCCCTCCGCCCAGGCGGGCGTCTTGGGGGTCCCGTCCTCCACCCCCAGGCAATAATCCCGGAACTTCTCGAAACCGTGGGTGTATCTGGCTAGGAAACCTTCATCACAGAGCCCCTCCTGGATCAGGACGTAGGCCATGGCTACGAGCATGGCGGTGTCCGTCCCGGGAAGGATGGGTATCCATTGGTCAGCGAGGGCGGCCGCGGAGTCGGTGAAGCGGGGATCAACGAAGATGAACCTGCATCCCCGCTCCTTGGCCAGGGCCAAATACCAGCTGGTATTCGTGCCGAAGATGGTCTCGGCCGGATTAAACCCCCACATGATCACTAACTTGGACTGAAGCATGCTCTCCGGGTCAGGCGGTGGGGCTACAAAGCCGAAGGTATTTATGGAGGCAAAATAGGCCCCCTCAAATGAGATGATGGCTCTGACGGCTGTCTGTCCACCAAAAAGGTTAAAGAAGCGGCTGGGGAGCTCGATGCTTCGGTGGAGAAGGCCGTCAACGTTACCGGCCCCCCGCAGGTTCAGGATAGCCTCGGCCCCATGGCTCTTCTTGATGCGCCGCATCTCCCCGGCCACTATATCCAGGGCCTCGTCCCAGGAGATGCGCTTGAACTTCCCCTCACCCCGCTCCCCAGCTCGCCTCATGGGGTAAAGGAGCCTTTCGGGGTGATAGACCCTCTGCACCTGAGAGAGGCCCTTGGCACAGGGCCTGAGCTCGGGCCTCTCCAGGGAGTCGATTTCCTCCTCGTAGGGGCCGATTCGTTTTATTTCGCCGCCCTCCACATATACGGTCAGAGGGCAGCTACCGCCGCAGTCAAAAGGGCATCCGCTCAGGACCTCTTCCATGCTCTTAAATTTTCTCCCCTCTCTGCGTCATTTGCGACAGGGCTTGCAGGAACCCGGTCTTAAATTCCCTCTGACCTGAAGCGAGAAAAAGATGATAATTTTTCTTATTTTAACCTTCACCCGACCCCCCTGCAAGGCGAAAAAGGCGATAGGTCTCGCATCGCATCCTTACGGCCTTCAAGGGAGCGGCTGGCTCTTCCGGCAACCGCACGGCCATTTGTCAGATGCTGCGCCATACCCGCCCCACCGGAAGGTCCTCGGTTGAGAAGTGCATCGCTAGCCGCGGGAAAGGCGCTCCAAGACCATGCTGTAGAGCAGGGGGAAGTTTATTTCATGGTGGCCCACTAAGCGAAAGGCCCTGCCCTCTCCCAGGAGGGGTCGGGAGAGGACGTTCTGGGTGGGCCTGTAGTGGGGTGTCATGTCCATGTCAAGGGCGGAGAAGCCGTGGGGCTTTCCCTTGAGGTTTCGGGAGAGGTTAAGTGCCTTTAGGAATACCTCTGGCATCTGGACGGCGGAGCCGAGGTTGATGTAAAGGCCCCCTCTATCGAGACCACTGAGGAGCTCAGCGAAGAGCAGGAAATCCCTGTAGGTGGCCTCGCCCAGAAGTGCACCATCTGTATCAGGATGCATATGGGTCACATCGGCCCCTATTGCCAGGTGCAGAGTAAGGGGGATGCCCAATTCATAGGCTCGGGCAAGAATGCTATGCCTGAGATAAGGGGGCTTTTTACTGGATATGGCCTTGCCAAGAGCCTCCCCAAGGCCAAGGCCCTCCTCCACCCCCTTCCGGATTGCCTTGTTATAGAAAGCCCCGGTCTCACGGGCCATGCCGAATAGGCCGGAGGGGAGCCCTTCTTCCACATCTTCACTGGTCGCGCCCACAAGCGCCACTTCTATATCGTGGATGGCAAGGGCCCCCGTGGAAGCAAGCGCTGAGAGGGCGTGCCTCTCCATCAGGTCTATGATAAGGGGCGAGAGGCCGCACTTTAAGGGATGGGCCCCCATCGCCAGGATGACGGCCTTTTTCCACTCTATTGCTTCCCTCCACCTGTCGGCTACCTCACGGATCTCCCTCCCCTTGAGCAACTGGGGTAGGATGGCCTCTAGCCCCGCTCTCGGCTCCCAGGCTTCAACCCTGGAAAAATCCTTAACCCCCACCTTGCTGGGCCTGGACTTGAGGGGACGGGTGCGGGCTTTTCGTGGATTGAGCCTCTTTCTTCGCGCCAAAAAATTCTCCCTTCTATTTCAAAGGATTTAATCTAAAAAGGGGGTGCTACCGATCGCCACGCCGCCCGGCTATCTGGTCGAGGAGGCCTGTGGTCGAGAGGCCCGCGACAAGGGGGACCAGCTCTACTCTGCCTCTCCATCCCTCCACTTCCCTCTTGCCGACGACTTCCTCTGGTTTATAGTTGGCCCCCTTGACGAGCACATGTGGCCTTAGAAAATTTATGAGCTTTAGAGGGTCAAGCTCCTGAAAAATGACGACATAGTCCACTGAGGAAAGAGCGGAAAGGAGCTCCGCCCTTTGCCCTTCACCAATTATCGGGCGACGGGGGCCTTTGAGGCGCCTGACGCTTTCGTCACTGTTAATCCCGACGATGAGAAGGTCCCCCAACTCACGGGCCCGCTCAAGTAGCTTTATGTGACCCACATGAAGGAGGTCAAAGCAACCGTTGGTGAAGACGACCTTCTGGCCGAGAGACCTGGCTTTTTTAACCTCCTTCAGGAGTTCCTCAAGCGGGAGGAGCTTTCGGGTGGAAGGAAGCCTCCCCTCCTGATAGGCTCTTGAAAGTTCCTCCAGGCCGACTGTCGCCGTGCCTACCTTTCCCAGCACAAGGCCCGCTGAAAGGATGGCGAGCTCCATAGCCTCACCCAGCGATAACCCCGCCGCAAGAGAGAGAGCCACTGTTGCCACAACCGTATCCCCCGCTCCTGTCACATCAGAGACTTCCCGCCACCGGGCCGCCCTGTGCTCTACCTTGCCCCTTCTCTCAAAGAGGGTCATCCCGTCGGAGCCCCTTGTGAGGAGGACCGCCTCGGGCCTGGCTTCCCGAAAGAGGCGCCTCACCGCCCTCTCAAGTCCTCCCTCCCCTTCCACCTCCCCCAGGTGGGCGAGCTCGGAGATGCCGGGGGTGAGGAGGCTGGCTCCACAGTATTTCTTGAAGTCATTCGCCTTGGGGTCAACCACCACGGGAACTCCCATCTTCTTGCCAAGGCCGATAGCCTCCCTTGCCACCTCGGTGCTGAGAACCCCTTTGGCGTAGTCTGAGAGGACGACCGCATGAACCCCTCGGGCGGCCTTCTTGAGGCGGCTGAGCAGCTCCCTCCTGAACTCCCCCGTGAGGGGGGAGCTCTCCTCTCTGTCGAGCCTCAGGATGTGCTGGCCGCGGGCGAGAATTCTCACCTTCTCCGTTGTGGGTCGAGAACCAGAAGATATTAAATATGAGTTATTTATCCCTATTATTTTAATAAGTTTCCTTAGCTCATTTCCAGCCTCATCCTCTCCCAGGGTGCCGATGAGCCTGACATCGGCCCCGAGGCTTCTGAGATTGGCGGCCACGTTGGCGGCCCCTCCCGGCACAGCATTCTCATGCCGCCATCTAACGACCTGCACGGGCGCCTCGGGAGAGAGCCTCTCCACCTCGCCCCAGACGTAGCGGTCGAGCATGAGGTCTCCCACTACGAGAATGGACCTCTTATGCCCGCCGCGAAGAAGCTCTAACACTTCCATGGCATTCTAAGCGAGAGCGCCGGGTGGGGATAACTCAAGGCCTTTCTCACCCTTTGTGAAGACGGCCGTTATCGGCGAAGCTATAGTGGGAGTTCCCGCCTATTACTATATGATCCAGCACCTCGACTCCAAGGAGTTTCCCGGCCTGGGCCAGGCGCTGGCTCAGGAGAAAATCATCCCGCGAGGGAGCGGGGTCGCCGCTCGGGTGGTTGTGGGCGAAAATGATTAAAGGGGCCCCCTCCCGGATGGCCGGAAGGAAGACCTCACGTGGGTGCACAAGGCTAGAGGTGAGGCCCCCCTGGGCGATCGTGGCCTCCCGCAGGAGCTGGTTCTTTATGTTGAGCAGAAGGGCCTTGAAGACCTCCTGCTTCAGGCGGGCCATCGAGGGCGAGAGGTAGTCCGCGGCATCTTGGCTTGAGGAGAAGGTCCTTCTTTTCCCAAGACCCTCCTTGAGGGTTCTCTTCCCGAGCTCCAGCGCCGCCTTTACCTGAGCCGCCTTGGCCGCACCGATCCCCTTGCGCTGGCAAAGCTCTGACACAGAGGCCTCCCCGAGAGCCGCAAGGGTACCATACTCCTTCAAGAGGCCTCTTGCCAGGTCCAGGGCGCTTCCTGAAAGGGAGGTGCCGGTCCTCAGGATTATCGCGAGGAGCTGGGCTTCAGAGAGGGCCTCGGGCCCCTTAAGGATGAGCTGCTCCCGGGGCCTTTCTTCCTCGGGCCACTCCCTGATGGGATATGGCCTAGTCACCGGAGCCTCCCCGGAGCTTTGCTCGGAAATATTCTATGGTTTCCCGAAGGCCTTCCCGCACATTTACGGAGGGCTCCCAGCCGAGGAGCTCCCGAGCCTTCCCGATATCGGGCCGCCTCACCCTTGGGTCATCGGGAGGAAGGGGCTTGTGCACGATGGGGGAGCCGGAGCCAGCCGCTTCTTTGATGAGATGGGCGAGCTCCAGGACACTCATCTCAAGAGGATTTCCCAGGTTCATGGGCTCAAAGGTATCTGACGCCCCGAGCCTCCTGATCCCCTCGACCATGTCCGATACATAGCAAAAGCTTCTGGTCTGGGAGCCGTCTCCGAAGACAGTGAGAGCTTCTCCCTTGAGGGCCTGCATGATGAAGGTGGGCACGGCCCTTCCATCATCGGCCCGCATCCTGGGCCCATAGGTGTTGAAAATACGGGCGATATGCACCCTGAGTCCATGGACCCGGTGGTACGCGATTGCCATGGCCTCGGCAAACCTCTTGGCCTCATCATATACCCCTCGGGGGCCCACCGGGTTCACGTTTCCCCAATAGTCCTCCCTCTGGGGGTGCACCTGCGGGTCGCCATAGACCTCGGAAGAGGAAGCAAGCAGAAAGCGCGCCCCCTTGGCTTTGGCGAGGCCCAGGGCGTTATGGGTTCCAAGAGCGCCGACCTTGAGGATCTGGATTGGGAAGCGGTCGAAGTCAACCGGGCTTGCCGGGGAGGCGAAATGGTAGACGAGGTCCACGGGGCCGGCGACATCTATGAAGGTGCTCACGTTGTGCTCGATGAGGGTGAAGCGAGGCCGCTCCAGATGGGCCACGTTCTCGGGAGTGCCGGTTATGAAGTTATCTATACAGATGACCTCGTCGCCACGAGAGAGGTGAGCCTCGCAGAGGTGAGAGCCTATAAATCCGGCACCTCCCGTTACTGCCACCCGCAAAGATTGCCTCCTCCCTCAGGGACGGCCCACGCTGTGGTACTCAAAGTTCATCCGCCGCATCTTCTCGGGCGAGTAAATGTTTCGGCCGTCGAAGATGATGGGGCGCTTTAGAAAGCTCCTCAGGCGCTCCATGTTTAACTGCAGGAACTCCCGCCACTCGGTGACGATGACGAGGGCGTCGGCTCCCTCGGCCACCTCATAAGGGCCCCGGCAGTACTCGACCTCAGGCATGAGGACACGCGCGTTATCCATGGCAACGGGGTCATAAGCTTTCACGTGGGCCCCTTCGGAGAGGAGGCCCCGTATGAGCCCCACCGCCCTGGCCTCGCGCATGTCATCGGTATTGGCCTTAAAGGAGAGACCCAGAACTCCAACTGTCTTCCCCTCAAGGGGGGAGAGCCTCTCGCGGATGGCTTTCAGGAGCTGAGGCACCCTCTGCTGGTTTATGGCGGCCACCTCCTTGAGCATCCGGAAGTCATATCCTATGGCTTCGCCGCTCTTGATGAGGGATTCCAGGTCCTTGGGGAAGCAGGAACCGCCGAAGCCAAGCCCCGCCGAGAGAAAATCCGACCCTATCCGGCGGTCCGCCCCGATGCCCTTGGCCACGTCAGCCACGTCCGCGCCCGTGAGCTCGCAGAGGTCGGCAATGGCGTTTATGAATGAGATCTTCGTGCAGAGGAAAGCGTTCGAGGCGTACTTTATTATCTCGGCGCTCCGCACGTCGGTGATCAGCATGGGCCGCTCAAGGGTGGAGTAGAGTTCGATGAGCTTCATGGCAACCTGTTTATTGGGGGCGCCGATGACGATTCGGTCCGGGGAGAGGCTGTCCTGGATGGCCGACCCCTCCCGCAAGAACTCCGGACAGCTCACCACATCAAACTCCACATCTCCCCTCTTATGCTCATTGATGATGCGGGAGACGAGGTCGCCAGTGCCCACTGGCACGGTGCTCTTGTTTACGATGACCTTGTAGCTTTCGATGCACCCGCCTATCTGCCGGGCCGCGGCTTCCACCTGGGATAGGTCCGTCTCGCCGTTATCCTTGGGAGGGGTGCCCACGCAGATGAAGATTATCTCTGATTTTCTGACACCCTCGCGGATATCGGTGGTGAAGGTAAGGCGGCCGTCATCGCGGTTGGCCACAACCATCTCACTGAGGCCCGGCTCATAGATGGGCATCTCCCCGCGCCTCAACCCCTCCACCTTCTCCTTCATCACATCCACGCAGATAACCTCGTTTCCGAGGTCGGCAAAGACAGCGCCCGTCACGAGACCCACATACCCAAGACCTATGACGCAGATGTCCATGAGGAGCTCCTAACCCGTCGCCCTCAAGTAATCCCTAAGAGCGTCCGGCCAGGGGCGAAGGCCGGAGCCGGTGATACGTTTGAAGCGGCTCGTGTCCAGGACGGAGTAAGAGGGCCTCGCCGCCGGCCGCGAGAGCTCGCCTGAGCTTATGGGTTCAATGCCTACCTTCCCCGCCAGGCCAAGGACCTTCAGGATCTCCCCCGCCAGCTCGAACCACGTGCACTCCCCCTCACCCGCCACATGCAGGATTCCCGAGAGGGGAAGGGAAAGGAGGCTCACGAGAGCCCCCGCAAGCTCCCCGGCATAGGTTGGAGAGCCCCGCTGGTCATTCACGACCCTGAGTTTCTCGCGAAGCGGGGCCATCTCTGCGATCGTGTCCACGAAGTTGGGCCCTCCGGGCCCGTAAAGCCAGGAGGTTCTGACGATGAGGTAATCGTCAAGGGCTTTCGCGACCAGAGTCTCTCCCTCAAGCTTTGAACGGCCGTAAGCGTTTACCGGGTTCGGGGGGTCTTCCTCCCGGTAATGCCTCCTCGCTCCGCCATCGAAGACGTAATCGGTGCTGATGTAAATGAGCCTCGTGCCGACCTCACGGGAGGCCTCCGCCAGCCTCCCCGTTGCCTTTCCGTTTATCTCCATTGCACGGTCCGGGTCCTCCTCGCAGTCATCAACGCGGGTCCATGCCGCGGCATGGATGAGGGAGTGCGGTCTGAAATCCAGGAGGGCCCCGCGGCAGGCTTCTCCATCCGTGATGTCGAGCTCCTCCCTGCCGGGAGCCCAGAGCTCAAAGTTTGTGCGGGAGAGCCTCTTCCTCAATGCCCTTCCCAGAATGCCGTTTCCACCCGTGAGAAAAAGACGCATCTAGATTTCCCTCCCGGCATAGGTCCTCTGGTAGTACTCCCTGAACTCCCCGCTCTTTATCCTCCGCCACCAGGCCTCATTATCCCGGTACCAGCGGATCGTGTCCTCAAGGCCTTCTTCAAATCCTACTTCAGCCTTGAAGCCAAGAGCCTGCTCGAGCTTTTCCGTGCTCACCGCATGGCGCCTCACGTGTCCCGGCCGGTCGGTGACGAAACTTATAAGCTCTTCCCCTTTTCCCAACGCTTTGAGGATGGCTCTCGCCACTTCCAGGATGCTCCGCTCCTCCCCCGAGCCGATGTTGAAGACCTCCCCCTGAAATCCCTCGGCCCTGATGAGGGCCTCGAGTGCTCGGCAGTGGTCTGTGACATGTATCCAATCGCGGGTATTCTTCCCGTCGCCGTAAACGGGAAGGGGAAGGTCTTCCAGAGCGTTGGTGAGGAAGAGCGGGATCATTTTCTCTGGATACTGGCGGGGGCCGTAATTATTGCTGCAACGGCTTATGAGGAGGGGGCTGCCGTAGGTTGTCCAGTAGGAGTATGCCAAGCGGTCCCCTCCGGCCTTGCTCGCGGCGTAGGGACTCTTGGGGAGAAGAGGGTCCTCCTCCGTGGAGGGCTTGCCCCGAGCCTCCCCATAGACCTCATCGGTAGAGACCTGGAGAAAGAGCCTCACTCCCACCTTGCGGGCCGCCTCAAGCAGCGAGTACACTCCCAGCACATCCGTTACTATGAAGCTCTTGGGGTCTCCGATGGAGCGGTCCACGTGGGTCTCGGCGGCGAAGTTGATTATGACCTGGGCTTCCCGGGCCAGCTCCTGCGCGAGGGCCTCATCCGCGATGTCTCCCCGGCGGAATTGGTAGCGGGGGTGGTCCTCCAGGTCGCGCAGGTTATCGGGATTTCCGGCGTAGGTGAGCTTATCGAGGTTAATAATTCGGTAAGGGAGATCCCTCTCCAGGATATATCTTATGAAGTTGCTGCCTATGAAGCCGCAGCCGCCGGTTACAAGCAGCGTTTCCACTCTTGCCGGGAACCTCGGATCCCTCTCAGAGAAGACCGACCTTGCTATAATCTCCGATCATGAAGCGATGGGCTCTGGGCCTGGAGGCGGAGCTGGCTATCTCCACGTTCCGGCCAATGAGGCTGTCTACGATGGTTTCTGAGATATTGACGATGGAGCTCCCCTCCATCACGATGCTGTCCTGAATTTCGCTCCCTTCGATCCTAACTCTCGGGCCCACCGAGGTAAAGGGACCCACGAAGGAGTGGACGATCTGGGCCCCCTCGCCTATGATGGCGGGACCCCGGATGGTGCTCCCCACCACCTGGCTTCCCTTCTCCAAGACCACCTTGAAGGACACGGAGGAGACACCGTCCACCTCGCCCTCGACCCTGGTGTCGAGCCTGTCGAGGAGCATTCGGTTGGCCTCGAGGATGTCCTCGAGCTTGCCCGTATCCTTCCACCAGCCGTCGATGATGTGCGAGGAGACCCGGAGGCCTTTATCTATGAGGTACTGGATGGCGTCGGTAATCTCCAGCTCGTGCCGCCGTGAGGGCTTAATGTTCTTGACCGCTTCGAAGACTGTGGCGTCGAACATGTAGACTCCCACAAGAGCCAGGTCGCTCTTGGGAAAGCGAGGCTTCTCCTCAAGCCTCACCACATGGCCATCCGTGAGTTCGGCGACGCCGAACTGCTCGGGGTTGGGGACCCTGGCGAGAAGGACCTGGCTATTGGGCCGCTCCTTGGAGAACTCCTCCACAAGAGAATTGATGCCTCCCATGATGAGATTATCGCCCAGGTACATCACGAAAGGCTCTCCAGTCAGGAAATCCTCTGAAATGAGCACCGCATGGGCGAGCCCCAAGGGTTCTGGCTGCTCGACGTAGCTCACCCTGACTCCCCACCCGGAGCCATCGCCCACGGCCTTCTTTATGTCTTCCTTGGTATCGCCCACCACTATGCCGATCTCTTCTATGCCGGCATCCCTGATGGCCTCGATCCCGTAGAAAAGAACAGGCTTATTTGCCACAGGCACGAGCTGCTTGGCACTCGTGTAGGTGAGGGGACGGAGGCGGGTTCCGCGGCCGCCGCTGAGGATAAGTCCTTTCAAATTGCCGACTCTCCAGGGGGATGCCCTTTTTCCCTGATATCCGATTGTCCCGAGGCCTCAAGAGATTCCTTCGGGGCGGAATCTAAACACGATAAGTGCCTCCTTGTCAAGGCCCTACCCCCCCTCCCGGCCCAGCACTCCTCCCATAATACCCCGGAGTCTCTCGGATATCCCTTCCTCCTCGGTCTTCGGGAGGTACCTCATAGTATAGCCGGGCACCCGCTCCCCTTCCAGCACCCCCACGAGGTTGAAGGTGAGAAAAACTTCGGTCTTGTCCCGCCAGTCCACGAGGCGAAGCCCAAGGCCACAGCACTGTCCTTGCCAGTGAACCGCGAGCGAGCGCTCCAGGGTCACGTCCTCCAGGGTATTTCTTCGAAATCCCGCCTCGAAGAACCAGCTCCTCACCGGACTCAGCCCCGCCGAAAGAGTCACAAACTGGTCGCCATCCCGCTGCCACTCCCGCTGAGCTTTCAGGTACCAGCGCTTGCCTCCGTTGAGCTCCGCGTTCAGGCTCCAATTGGTGACGTAGCTACTGTAGACATTATAGTCGGACCTGAAGGAAAAGTGTGCCCAGTCTGAGGGATTTGAGACCACATCCAGGCTGACTGGGCTGAAGGGGCGCCGCTTCTGCTCCCTTCTCTGCGTGCGGCGGGCTTCGGCGATATCGTAGTTCTGGCTCAGGCTCACCCTCAAAAGCTCCCTCATCGCAAAACCTTCCCGCCCTATCACCTTCCCCAGGACACGGTTTGTCAGGCTGTAGCCGAGGCGGTTTTCGTCTTCTATCCCATCCACACCGTCAATGGAGATGATGTGGCGTCTGTCTTCTGAGTCCATCGCAGGGGTATAGGTGTAGGAGACTTCGGGTTGGATGAGATGTTTGAGTCCGGGAAGAAATTTGAGGGGCGTTTCAAAGACGCGCTCAAAGCGGGGCCCGTTTATGCTCCCTCCAACTGTCCAGAGCTCCCGGGAGAGGTCCGCGTTGCTCAAGACCTGACCGCCCGGCTCGGCCAGGCTCTCCGTCCAGAAGGTCTCTCTGAAGGCGAAGAAAGGGGAGAAGTTTATCCAGGGGGCGGGGCTGTAGGGCATCGAAAGAGATGGCCTGAGGTCAAGGCGCTGGTGGGTGGTGCGTCGGCGGTCCTCCACACGGAAGAAGCTCACGAAGGAGGAGCGCCAGTCAAAGCGAAAAGGCGTCCTCCCCAGGGGCTCGCTGTCGATATTGAAGGTGAGCTCGGGGAGGCGCTGAAAGGTCTGGTCCTGCTTCTCCCGGAGGCCGTCCTGGCGGAGGCCCGATAGCTGGAGGAAGATGTTTCCGCTTCTTCGCGTTATGGCCAGGCGGTTATCGGTATTCTCGCGTGTTCTCTCCTCCAGGGGTTCTGCAAACTCCTCATCGAGGCGGCTTCTGTTGACGATGTCAAGAACCAGCATGCCCTCAAAGGCCATGGGAAGCTTCTGGGTGTGGTTGGATCTTAGCTTCCAGAACTCCCCTCCCAGGACCATATCCCGGAAGTACGTGAAGTTATGGATGCCCTGGGTCTCGGGGCTAAGCTTATAGCGAACCTCTAGATTCGGCTGAAAGCCCCGCTTGGAAAGATAGTCAAGCCCCAGCGTGGCATCAAACCAACGGGTTGGTGCCCAGAAGAATTTGGGCCTGAAAATAAAGCCGTCACGATTGCTGACGCTCACCTCCGGCACAAGAAACCCGGTGGCCCTTTTGGCCTTGATGGGAATGACGGCATAGGGCAGGTACATCACAGGCGCCCCGCCGAGCCAGATGCTGGGGCTCCTCAGATAGGCATATTTCTCCACTTGAATGAGGCTCTTGGGGGAGCGGAAATGCCATAAAGGGGCGTCCCCGCTGCAAGAGGTGAGGCTCCCGCCGAAGACATCGAACTTGTCCTCCGAAAGACGCACCACCTTTTCGCCCCTTATGAAGTAAGTGGCCCCTATGTAGCCTTCGGCCTGATAGAGAGTCACCCGCTCGGAATCCAGGTTGAACTCCATTCTCTCGGCTACAAGCCTGTCCTCCTCGGTCTCGAAGACCACATTTCCAAGGGCCACCCCATCGCGGCTCTCGGTGTGGAGCTCCACATGGTCGGCATGAAGGCGCATCCCACGGTAGCGGACCTCGACGAAACCATCGCCTATGAGCAGCTTCCTTGCCTTATCTTCCCGGAGCACGTCCGCCGTTATGGCCACAGCCTGGCCGGGCTCTTCGATGAACTCCGCCAGGGCTTGGGCCGGGGTTTTGGGAGGCTCCTGGGCAAGGGAACACATCGGGAATGCGACCCCGAGAGCGAGTAAGACGGCCGGGACCAGGGCGGCATGACTCATGGTCTCGGGAAGAGCCTCCCCTGGAAGGTCAAAGCACTTAGAGCAAGGGAATATAGGGCCGAGGTCTTTTTCGGGCGAGTCCCATCGCGAAAGGGGACTCAAGAAAAACCTTATGCCCGAAGGTGAGGGCTAAGTCAAGGACGCATTGGCTTTCGCCCTATGGAGGAGAAGTCCCTCAGGGCTCCTCCCCCTCGGCGAGGCTCGCGGAGGTCCGGGCCCGTCGGGCCTGAAGGAGCTTCTCTAAGGGACTCGAGAGGGTGTAGGTCATCATGATGATGAAGAAGGCTATCTGCGGGATTACCACAAGGATGATTATTGTAAGGGCAAGGCCGACGATGAGGTTGAAGGGGCGCCGCTTGTGGATGTTCACCTGCTTGAAGCTCCGGTAGCGCAGGTTGCTCACCATCAGAAAAGCCAGAAAGTAGGCCATGAGGGCCAGAAGAAGCGGCATGGAAGAGATGGTCAGGAGGATCCCCTCGTCCAGGATGACCATCGAGGCCACGACACCGGCCGCCGCCGGCGCTGGCAGGCCAATGAAGTCCTCATCCGGGCTTTGGCGGCTCATCACGTTGAAGCGGGCCAGCCTCAGGGCGCTGCAGATGACGAAGAGAAGAGCCGCCAGCCATCCGACCCTTCCATAAGGCTTGAGAGCCCAGACATAAAGCAGCGCCGCCGGGGCCACCCCGAAGGAGATGAAGTCGGCAAGGGAGTCGTACTCCTTGCCGAACTCGCTGGCTGTTCTGGTGAGCCGAGCGATCTTCCCGTCCATGATATCCAAGAGGATAGCCAGCAGGATGGCTGCGGCCGACCGGTAGGTATGGCCGTTATAACAGGAGAGAAGGGCATAGAAGCCCGCCAGCAGGTTTCCCGTGGTGAAAAGGCTGGGCAGGATGTAAATCGCGACCTTTTTCTTGGTCTTCTTCTCAGCTATGGCTCTTCTCCTCCAGGACCGCGACGACACTCAGGCCGCCTTTCACCCTCTGGCCGGGCGCGACCTTCAGCCGCGCCTCAGGGGGGAGGTATAGGTCCACCCTGGAGCCGAACTTTATGAGACCTATTCTTTCGCCCCGAGAGAGGAGGTCGCCCCGACGAGCCCAGCAGACAATGCGCCGGGCAATAACGCCCGCAACCTGCACCAACTTCACCTCTCCCAGGGGCCCCCTTATGGTTATGGCGTTTTGGGAGTTGAGCTCAGAGGCTCCCCGCCTGAAGGCGGGCAGAAAGCGCCCCCATTTATAATCGGTAGATATTACCTCCCCCGGGACCGGTGAGCGGTTGACGTGGACATCGAAAAGGGAGAGGAAGATGCTGAGTCTCAGCGGTTCCCCGTCTCCTCCCCTGGTCTCAAGGACGCGGCCGTCCGCTGGGGAGAGGATGGCTCCAGGAATCAAGGGAGCCCTTCTTTCGGGGTCCCTGAAAAAGCCGGCCATGGCCCCTGAGAGGACAAGCGCCAGGAGGCTCCCCCAGAGTACCCCCAGAAGGGCCAGGGCTCCCGCCGCCGCGAGGGGCACGAGGAAATAGGGATACCCCTCTCTCACGATAGGGACTCTCATCACGCCTCCCTCTCGCTCTTGAGGCCCTTGGGACCCCGCGCAATCGCAACCTTGCCCGTGCGAACTATCTCCTTTATCCCGTAAGGCCTCAGAAGCCTCAGTATCGCGGCTATCTTGCCCGAGTCCCCCGTCACCTCCAGGGTATAGGTCTGTGGGGAAACGTCAACCACCTTGGCCCTGAAGATGTCAGCTATCCGCAGCACATCGGAGCGCACATCCGTCGAGGCATTGACCTTTATGAGAATCATCTCCCGGTCAACGAACTCCCCCTCGACCAGCTCCATGACCTTGATGACATTGATTAGGCGGTTCAGCTGCTTCTTTATCTGCTCGACCAGGTATTCATCGCCGCGGGTAGTGATGGTGATGCGTGAGACGGTGGGGTCCTGCGTCACCCCCACGCACAGGGAATCAATGTTGAAGCCCCGGGCACTGAAAAGGCTCGCCACCCGCGCGAGAACCCCGAACTTGTTCTCGACCAGCACGGATATGGTATGAGGGCGGTACTCGTTTGAGCCCTTCATCAGATCATCGGCTCCCAAACCCCCTCGATGCTCTCGAAGGGAAGGGCCACCATGCCCGTGCGGGCCATTTGCTTTATGCCGTAGAGCCCCAGCATGCCCATGACGGTCTTGACCTTGTGCTCATTGCCCGTGAACTCCACCGTGATAGTCTCTTCCGTCATGTCCACCACACTTGCCTGAAAAGAGGAGGCTATCTGCATGACCTCCCCGCGCTTTGGCTCATCGGCCCACACGGTCACGAGAAGCAGTTCCCGGGTGACGGAGCGGTTATACCGCAGGTCGAGAACCTCGATCACATCGTGGAGCTTTCGGAGCTGTTTTTGGATCTGCTTCAGTTCCCCTTCTGTTCCCTGAGCCAGGATGGTGATGCGGGTTATATCCTCCCTCTCCGTCACGCCCGCGGCGATGGACTCTATGTTAAAGGCCCTCCGGGTGAAGAGCCCCGCCACATGAGAGAGAACTCCGGGGTGGTTTCTCACCAGGATGGAGAGAGCCTGTCTCATGAGCCTTCCTCCAGGCTCTCATCGATGCCTGCTCCGGCGGGCACCATCGGGAGCACGTTTTCCTCAGGGGCTATCCTGAAATCGAGCAGATAGGGCCCGGAGCTGGCGAGGGCCTCCTCCAGCGCACCTCTCACCTCCTCCTCCCTTTCCACACGCCTTGCTGCAATACCGTAGCCCTTGGCTATAGTGGTGAAGTCGATGTCCACTTCAAAGCGCGTCTGAGAGTAACGCTTATTGTAAAAGAACTGCTGCCACTGGCGCACCATGCCGAGGAAGCCATTATTCAAAATGACGACCTTGACGGGAATCTTGTACTGGGCCACTGTCGCCAGTTCCTGGATGTTCATCTGGAAGGAGCCGTCTCCGTCCACAACCGCAACCGTCCTGTCGGGTCTTGCCATTTGGGCGCCCAGGGCCGCGGGAAAACCGAAGCCCATGGTCCCCAGGCCTCCGGAGGAGACAAAGGTATGGGGTTCATCGAATTTATGGTACTGGGCCACCCACATCTGGTGTTGCCCCACGCCCGTGGCGATGATGGCCCTCCCGCCTGTGGCCTCGTAAAGCTGCTCAATCACATACTGGGGCTTTATGCTATCGCCCTCCCGGTCGTAGTTCAAGGGGTAGCTCCGTTTCCATTCTTCTATCCTCTTAAGCCAGCGGGGGCGCTTCCGTCCGCGGAGCCTCTTGAGGATGAGAAGAAGAGCCTCCCTCACATCTCCCACAACGGGCACGTCAACCCTGACCCGCTTCCCTATCTCGGCGGCGTCTATGTCCACGTGAACCACCCGTGCCTTGGGCGCAAACTTCTCCAGGGCTCCCGTTACACGGTCATCGAACCTCATGCCGAAGGCCAGTATGAGGTCTGCTTCTGAGAGGGCCTTATTGGCGTACCGGGTCCCATGCATTCCGGGCATCCCCAGAAAGAGGGGGTGGGTTCCGGGAAATGCGCCCAGGCCCTGGAGCGTGCAGGTGACGGGGATGTTGACCCGGATGGCCAGCTCCTTGAGTTCCTTGGCTCCACCCGATTTTATGACACCGCCGCCCGCCATGATGACGGGCCGCTCCGAGGTGCGGATGGCCTCGGAAATCTGGGAGAGCGACTCCTCTATCCCCCCTTCAGCCGAGGAGGCCTTCTCCATGGGCTTCCACTCCTCCTGAGGGGGATAGGGGCACTTCATCACCTGGATGTCCCGGGGAATATCGATAAGGACCGGCCCGGGACGGCCGGTTGTGGCGATATGAAAGGCCTCCCGCATGACGGAAGTGAGGCGGCCAATATTCTTGACAAGATAGTTATATTTTGTGATGGGAACGCTTATCCCATAGATGTCGGCCTCCTGGAAGGAGTCGTTCCCGATCAGCCCGGTGGGGACCTGTCCCGTTATGGCCACAAGGGGGACAGAGTCCATGCATGCGTTGGCGAGGCCAGTGACGATGTTGGTTGCGCCTGGGCCCGAGGTAGTGATAACCACGCCGGGCCGGCCGCTCACACGGGCGTACCCATCCGCGGCGTGGGCTGCCCCCTGCTCGTGACGGGTCAGCACGTGCTTGATGGGGCTGTCGAAGAGAGCATCGTAAAGGGGTATGGTGGCGCCTCCGGGGATGCCGAATACCACCTCCACGCCTTGAGCCTTAAGCTCCTCAACTATGACCTGGGCTCCGGTGAACTCCACCTCTTCCTCCTACCAAGCCTAAGGCGACCCCCTCAGCCTCCCTTAACGGCCTTGAGGGACCTCTTTGCCTTTTTCTTTTCCCTGAATATCATCTCGCTAATGGCGGCTCCGGCCGGTACCATAGGATAAACGTTTTCCTCTCGCTCCACACGGCAATCGAGAACCGCGGGCCCCGTGGTTTCCACCATCCATTTCAAGGCGGATGCGAGGTCTTTCTTGCGCTCAACCCGCCGGCCCTTAGCTCCGTAAGCCTCAGCCAACTGCACGAAGTCGGGGCCCACGGAGAGACATGAGGCGGAATAACGGGCGTTCATGAAAATGTCCTGCCACTGGCGCACCATCCCCAGGAAGCGGTTATTCAGGATTAGAACCTTCACGGGAAGGCGGTATTGGACGGCTGTGGCCAGCTCCTGGGAGACCATCTGGAAGGAGCCGTCCCCGGCTATATCAACAACAATGCTTCCCGGCGAGCCCAGCTGCGCGCCCAGAGCCGCCGGAAAGCCGAAGCCCATTGTCCCGAGGCCCCCGGAGGTGATGAGCTGGCGGGGCCGGGTGAAGGTGTAGTACTGGGCCGTCCACATCTGGTGTTGGCCCACCTCGGTGGTGATGATCGCCTTAGAGCCCAGAAGGCGGGAGAGCTCTTGGATGACGTACTGGGGCTTTATCATCTTCCCGTCGCTCTCCTCATATTCGAGGGGGTGCTCCTCCCGCCAGCGCTCTATCTGCTTTAGCCAGAGGTCATTTCGCCTGCGCTCGATAAGTTTATTCAGTTGGCCCAGAATGTTCTTTGCATCGCCCACCACCGGGAGGTCCACCTTCACGTTTTTGCTTATGGCTGCGGGGTCTATATCCAGGTGCACGATGGTAGCCCCCGGGGCAAACTTTTCGATATTCCCCGTCACCCGGTCATCGAACCTGGCTCCCACAGCTATGAGCAGGTCCGAGTGGGTCACGGCGTAATTCGCATAAGCGGTGCCGTGCATGCCCAGCATACCCAGAAAGAGGGGGTGATCGCCGGGGAAGGAGCCCAGGCCGAGGAGGGTCGAGGTCACGGGGGTGTTTGTAGTCTCGGCCAGGAAGAGGAGCTCCTTTGAGGCACCAGAAATTATGACCCCACCTCCGACATAGATCACGGGACGGGAGGCCTTTTTGAGGACCTGGGCCACCCGCTCTATCTGTCGTGGATGGCCCCTCAGGGTGGGCTTGTAGCCCCGGATGGAGACCTTGGCGGGGTAGTTGAATTCGGTCTTCGTCTTGAGCACATCCTTGGGGAGGTCAATGAGGACGGGGCCAGGCCGCCCCGTTGTCGCGATGTGAAAGGCCTCCTTAAGGGTCTGTGCCAACTCCTCGACATCTTTGACTAGATAGCTGTGTTTCGTGACCGAGCGGGTGATGCCCACTATGTCGGCCTCCTGGAAGGCGTCGCTCCCCACGAGGTTTGTGCCCACCTGGCCCGTCAGGGCGATGAGCGGGGAGGAGTCCATGAAGGCCGTGGCCACCGCTGTGATGAGGTTAGTGGCCCCTGGGCCTGAGGTGGTGAGGCACACTCCTGGCTTTCCGGTAGCCCGGGCGTAGCCGTCTGCCGCGTGGCCCGCGCATTGCTCGTGCCGGGCGAGGATATGGCGGATGGGGCTCTCGAAGAAGCAGTCGAGGAGGTCCACTAGGACCGCCCCGGGAAAGCCGAAGATATACTCCACTCCCTCGGCCTCGAGACACTTCATGATTATCTCCGCCCCTTTGAGCTTCAATCCCTACTCCTTCATTACGGCGCCCGTGCCGGCGCTCGTGACATGACGCGCATACCGCCCGAGCCACCCCCCCTGAACCTTGGGCTTCGGTGGCTTCCACCGGGAGAGGCGCTTCTCTATTTCTCCCTCAGAGAGCATCAGGTCAAGCGTCCGCTTGTCGAGGTCTATTGCTATCTCATCCCCATCTTCAACAACCGCAATGGGCCCTCCCTCCATGGCCTCGGGCGAGATATGGCCTATGCAGGGCCCTCGGCTTCCGCCGGAGAACCTGCCGTCGGTAACGAGAGCCACTCTATCCCCCAGCCCCATGCCCATGATAGTTGCCGTAGGCTGGAGCATCTCCCGCATGCCGGGCCCACCTTTTGGGCCTTCATAGCGGATCACGATCACCTGGTTTCCCTTGACCTTGCCGCCCAATATGGCCTCGAGGGCCTCCTCCTCCCGCTCGAACACAAGGGCCTTTCCGGTGAAGCGGCGCATCCCAGGTTCCACGGCCGACTGCTTCACCACAGCCCCTCCGGGTGCAAGGCTCCCCCGAAGCACCGCGATCCCGCCCTCTTGGGCATAGGCACGCTCGGGCGAGCGGATGACCTCCTCATCCTCGACCTCGGCCTCCTGCGCTATCTCGAAGACGCTCTTTCCCGATACGGTCGGGGCATCCAGGAGGCGCCCCAAAAGCCTCTTCTGCACAGCGGGGATGCCTCCCGCCCACTCGAGGTCTTCCATCATGTGCTCCCCACCCGGCCTCAGGCTCGTGAGCTGGGGGGTGGCGCGGCTTATCTCATCGAAGCTCTCAAGTGTCAGCTCAACCCCCGCCTCATGGGCAATGGCCGGAAGATGAAGGAGGGTGTTGGTAGAGCCCCCCATGGCCATATCCACCGTGACGGCATTTCTGAAAGCATCACGGGTCATAATCTTGCTTGGAGTTATGTCCTCCCGCACGAGCTCCACCGAGCGGGCTCCGCTTTCATAGGCCAGCCTCCTTTTCTCAGCCGAGACCGCAAGTGCTGTCGCAGTGCCGGGGAGGCTCATGCCGAGGGCTTCGGTGAGGCAGGCCATCGTGTTGGCGGTGTAGAGTCCCTGGCAGGAACCCATACCAGGACAGGCCTCCATCTCGAGGCAGGTGAGCTCCTCGGCGCTGATCTTTCCGGCCTTATACAGGCCCGGGGCCTCGAAAGCGTCCCGGATGAGAGAGAGCCGCCGTCCACGGTAGCGGCCCGAAAGCATCGGCCCGGCGGTGAGCACGATGGAAGGAATATCCACGCGCGCCGCAGCTATGAGCATGCCGGGCGTGATCTTGTCGCAGTTTGTCAGGAGCACGAGCCCGTCAAAGGCATGTGCCAGGGCGATACTCTCGATCATATCGGCGATGAGCTCCCGGGAAGGAAGACTGTAGTGCATTCCCGGGTGTCCCATTGCGATTCCATCGCAGATGCCAGGGACGCAGAAAATGAAAGGGTAGCCTCCGGCCGAGTGGACCCCCTTCTCTATGAAGCGTTCAAGGTCGCGCATTCCTGCGTGGCCGGGGATGACGTCGGTAAAACTGCTGCAGAGACCGATAAAAGGGCTCTCCAGAGCATTGCGGGGAAGTCCCGTGGCGAAGAGAAGTGCTCGGTGAGGGGCTCTCTCAAGGCCATGCTTTATCATGTGGCTGCGCATAGCGACTCCCATAGCTTCTCAAAAACAAGAAGTTAGCAGAGGTATCAGATATTATTCTCCTCTTTTGGGAAATGGGTCAAATCCTTTTTTCAAGAACTTCCCCAAAATTCGATGAGCCCTCTCCTTGAAAAAAATTAGCCCCCCCAGGGTTCGAAGAGAGCCCCTCCCATGCGCTCTCAGGGATACTCAGACGACAATATGAAGGTCATGCCCTCGTTTGCGGCGAAGTCGGTTCAAAAATTGGAACCCTTATCGGGATGGGTGCTCACCCCGGACTTCTCTCTCATAGGGCTCAGGGGTGGGGGAGGCGATGGATATGAATGTGCCCTATCTTTGAACCGCTCCTCAGGCCCAATCCTTACAGCCATAAGCAAGCTCGCTCTGGCCAGAAGGATTTCTTGGGGAAGGTCCCTACTCCGGGACGCCTTCGGCTCTCGGCGGAGCCTTGTGACGCTCGATTATTCGAGCCATCATGTCCTTCTTGGCGAGCTTCTGCTTCTTTATCTCTTTTATGCGCATCTGCTGCTCGGTGGTGGGGAAGCGCACAGCTTCCAACTCCTCAAGCTCACGCTCAAGCGACTGGTGCTCACGAGCGAGGTGAGAGTACTCGGCATCCTCCTTCATCACCTTGGCGATAAGGTCGGCCTCATTCATCGGGCACCGCCTCCTCTCGTCCTTACTCCACGGACATATCAATCTGGAAATATTTTACCACTTTTTGATAAGGCGACTAGCCCCAGCGGAGCTCGGCGTCACTCTCTCGCACATATATGGGAAGAACTTCAGGGATGGGTCGCTCCTCTCCCTTTTGAAGGGCCCTCAGGCCCAGGAGAGCAATGGCGGAGGCCGGAGGGCCGGGTTCTGGTCGCAGGGGAAGGAGAGCCAGAGGGCCCAAGGCCTCCTTTATGAGGTCCCAGTACCGAAGAGCCCCGCTCCCGGTGAAAAGAGTGGGGACTTTGATAAGCTCCACGAGCCTCTCGGGCTTTAAGGCTCTATCGGGTGTGAGGCGCACGAGTTCCCCCCCTTCGGCCCTGAAGCGGGCGCAGAACACTTCCCCTTTCCTCGCGTCCACGAGTGGAGAGACCTCCCCCTGGCAGCCCACCCCTAGGGCCATGGCCTCAAGCGTGCTTACCCCCACCAGGGGCACCCCCAGGGCCAGGGCCAGGCCCTTGACCGTGGCGAGACCGACCCTGAGTCCTGTGAAGGACCCAGGGCCCAGGCCGCAGGCCAGTCCCTGAATCTCCCCCGGGCCAAGGCCCAGGACCGAGAGCAGGGCCTCGACCATCTTGAGAATCCTGCGGGAATGAGAAATGGCTGATGTGCTATGAAGTTCACCGAGGGTGCCCTCCTCGGAGGCAAGGGCTACCCCCGCCCGAGGGGTTGAGGTATCAAGGGCGAGCAGTGGCATAGGGGCTTCAGGGACGGGAGAGGTTTTTCGGTGGGCCGGGGGAATCTATCCTTCGATCTCCTTTGAAAGAAAGAAGGCCAGGCCCTCCAGCTCAGAGCCCAGGTCCACGTTACTCACTCTGACACGGGAAGGAACCGAGACCCGCACGGGGGCAAAGTTGAGAATGCCGCTTATGCCGGATTCCACCATGCGGTTAACCACGCTCTGAGCCCCATCGCTTGGCACGGCCACGATGCCTATCTTTATCCCCTTGCTCTTGATGACCCGGCCGATGTCATTCATCCCCATGACTTTGGGGCAGCCCAGGCGCTTGAGGTGCCGTTTCTTCTCAGGGTATTTATCGAAGACGGCATCGATGGTGAAGCCATGGGACAAGAATCCCTTGTATGCCAGAAGTGCCGAGCCCAGGTTTCCCGCCCCAACGAGGGCCACCTTCCAGATCTTCGTAATCCCCAGGACGCGCTTCAGATCTTCCTTTAGATCCTTCACGTAGTAGCCGACCCCCCTGACCCCGAACTCACCGAAATAGGCGAGATCCTTCCGTATCTGGGCGGGGTTTAATCCGCACCTCGCGGCCAGGCCTGCTGAGGAGACCACCTCCACCCCCTCCTCCTCGAACTGATTCAAAACCCTGCCGTAAACGGAGAGTCGGTTTATAGTGGCCTCGGGGATCTTCCCTTTTCTCGAAACCTCTTGCTGGGTCATGAGGCCCTCCCCGGGGTTCCAGGCCCGGACGTGGCTACTTCAAGAGGCCAAAGGGGTCGGTGAAGAGAATAATCAGACATACGACCAAGGTATAAATGACCAGAGACTCTATGAGCGCCAGGCCTATGATCATTGAGGTTCTTATGTCGCCCGCTGCCATGGGGTTCCGGGCGATGCCGTCCATGGCGGCGGCGATGCTCCTTCCCTGGCCGACAGCACCGCCGAAGGCCGCGACCGCCACGGCGAAGCTGGCGCTGAAGGCCGCCCACATGAAATAGTCAAGCTTGGTCGTAGCGCCGGCGGCCGCAGCCTCCTCCGCCCCCAGGGCCATGGGCGCGAAGAGGTAAAAAATTGCCATCGCCGCTAGCGTTATCCAGCCCGTCTTATTCAGCATTCAGAGTCCTCCTCTCCTCGGTAGCGAACCCGCCTCTAGTGAGCATGCTCCAGTGACCCGGTGATGTAAATCATAGATAGAACCACAAATATGAACGCCTGAACGAAGCTCGTGAATATGGCGAAGAGCATCATGAAGGAGGGGACCACGACCGGCACCAGAAAGAAGAAGATGATGATGATCAGGTCCTCGCCCCGGATGTTTCCGAAGAGACGAATGGTGAGGGAAAGCGGGCGGGCGAGATGGGCGATCACCTCGATGGGAAACATGAGGGGCGCCAGCAAGGGAATCGGTCCCGTGAAGTGCTTCACATATTTTATGCCGTGGGTCTTTAGGCCCACCACATGGGTCATGATGAAGACCGTGAGCGCGCAGGCGCCGTTCGTGTTGATATTGGCCGTGGGAGATACGAAGCCTGGAATGAGGCCCAGGAGGTTGCTCAAGAGGATAAAGAAACCCAGAGTGGCTATGAGGAAAAAGTAGGGCCTCCCCTCCTTTCCCATGACGCTATCCATGAAGCCCAGCACCATATCGGCCAGGCCCTCGAAGAGGTTCTGTCCGCCATAGGGGATGAGCTGGAGGCCGCGCGATATGAGGAAGGAGATGATGATGAGGGCCGCCATGAGAACCCAGGTGTAGGTCACATGGGGGTAGTTCTCAAGGCCCGGGATTACGATGTAGTTAAGGGGATGGAGGACCACTTCCTACCTCATGCCCGTCTGCCCCGAGGCGTCAGCCCTGAGGCCGCGATGGCAACCACCACCACCGAGAGCCCCGACAGAAGGGCCAGTGGGTTCATCTCTCCCCAGACAAGTCCGCCGTAAAGGGCGAGGCCCAGGGCAAGGTAGCGCAGGGGAGCCAGGAGCTGAGCCCTGAGCCTGGCCCTCCTGCGCTTACCCGAGAGGAACTTTCCCAGACTTCCGTCCAAGACCCTCAAGTTCAATAACCCCAGGGCTCCACCGAGGAGGAGGCCCCCAGTGGCCTGGGGCGAAAGGAAAATGACTCCGAGCAAGCCAGCCACGGCCAGGATGCCCCAACCCACTCTCTCTATTGAGGAAATGGTCAGTCCCCCTTCTGGCACCCCGAGGGCGCGTGCTCCCTGCCTTCTCCCATCCATATTCAGGGCCCTGCTCAACGGAAGCGAAAAAGATTCACAAATCCAGCTGCAATCCCGAGGATGAGCAATATCATAAGGAACCAGGGGGCAGTGCCCAGCCAGCGGTCAATGAAGTAGCCGATTGCAAGGCCTATGAAAGGGCAGAGGGCAAAGTCCCAGCCGATGAGAGCGGCGTTGAGGAGCCTGATGCGGGTTCGACGCTTCTCCTCCCGACCGTTCTCATCCTCCTGCCTCGTCATCTTACAAAGAGGCCATCGGGAAGCCCTGGGAGCCGAGTGTTCCCACTTTCACAAGAGCCAAAACCTAACAGAGCGCCCCCGCGTTGTCAAGCTATTTTTGGAAGGGGTGATGTCACGAGTTTTGCGGTGAGCCGCTGGCTCATCCGGCAGAGTACCCGCCTTTTAAGCAGGGGTCGCCGGGTTCGAGTCCTGGGCGGCTCACCAAGGGGCGTCCCCGTCGTCTAGTCAGGCCCAGGACACAGCCCTAAAGAGCATTGATTCCGTCCGACCCAGGACCAGTTTTCGGGGCATCTGTCGCGCCTGACGTACGTGACGCCTAGGGAGCCCCTTGGTGCCGGCGATTCTCTCCTTGAGCTGCTTTTCGATGCGCTTAGATCGTCACGCTTCCCCCAGCGCCTGACGGTCCGCCTGTCAACCTGTGCTTTTCTGGCGACATGCTGGACACTTCGCTTCTCCTTCCAGAGCCAGCACATCTCGGCCCGCCTCTTGTCTGAGAGCTTATTGCCCATCAAGTCCTCTCTCGCTGAAAGGCCCACCCGAACTCAAGCCCCAGCCCCCTTCGTGGGTCGGGCGCGGCGTGAGGTTCTTCAAACTCGGCTCGGATAGCTCTCTTCAGGAGTGGTCAACGGGATGTGAACGCAAGCCTCACCCATAAAGAAAACAGGCCACCTCATGCCCTTCTTCGACTCCTATGAGCTCTGGCTCTTCCCTGGAGCATAGCTCCATCCTCTTCGGGCAGCGC
Source organism: uncultured bacterium (assembly GCA_964575845.1). Lineage (GTDB taxonomy): Bacteria > UBA8248 > UBA8248 > UBA8248 > CAZNSX01 > CAZNSX01. The sequence goes on from CAZNSX010000003.1 coordinate 105,182, forward strand.
GGCTGAAAACGGCAGCCGTGCTCCGGCCATTTCTCCTCGATGAACTTGCCCAAAATGTCGGCGCCGGGCCTTCTGACTCTCGGATTGGCCTCGGGCACCGAATCGATGAGGGCCTTTGTGTATGGATGGAAGGGATGAGTTATGACATCCTCGGTCTGCCCGATTTCGGCTATGCGGCCCAGGTACATGATCGCTGTCCTATCGCATATGTACCTGATCGTGCCAAGGTCGTGAGAGATGTAAAGAATGGCGACATCCATTTCCCTTGCGAAGCGCCTCAGAAGATTCAGGATGCCTGCTCTCACCGATACATCCAACATGGAAACTGGCTCGTCGGCCACGAGGAGGCTCGGATTGAGAACGATGGCCCTCGCGATTGCCACCCTCTGCCGCTGGCCGCCGCTCAGCTCGTGGGGGAAGCGCTCGAGGAACTCCTCAGGGGGGAGAAGCTCGGCCGCGCGCAGGGCGGCGAGCGACATTTCCCTTTTCTTCCTCCTGTCGCGGACGCCGTGTATCGTCAGCGGCTCGGATACGCTGCCCATGACCGTGAAACGGGGGTTCAGAGACTGGTAGGGGTCTTGGAATATGATCTGAACCTTTTTCCGAAAAGCCTTTAGCTCTTTTCCCCTGAGCGACAAGAGGTCCCTGCCTTCAAATAAAACCTTGCCTTCCCTGGGCTCGCAGAGGCGCAGAATAGTGAACGCGGTAGAGCTCTTGCCGCAGCCACTTTCTCCCGCCAGCCCGAGAATTTCGCCCCGAGATAGCTCAAAGCTCACTCCGTCCACAGCCCTGACAAAGCTCTCCTCCTTGAAAAGCTGCGCGAAGATCCCGGTTCGAACAGAGAACCAGACCCTGAGTGAATCAACTCCTAGAAGAGGCTCTGTCACAAGAGGTTCCCTCTTGCCCAAGTCTCCGGCTTTCTCGCTGCAAGGCGCATCTTTGGGGATCGGAGGAAGAAATGGCAGGCAACCCGATGACCCGGGGATGCCTCTTCCAAACTCGGCTCCTCCTCGGAGCAATGCTCCTCTGAGAATGGACAGCGTGGATTGAAGCGACATCCCGGAGGAGGATCTATCAGGCTGGGCGGAACGCCGGGGATAGAGATGATTTCCCTCAGCTCGCCCCGCACTCCGACAAAACCGTTTTGAAGGCCCATGGTATAGGGATGATGCGGTTCGACCAGAAGGTCTTCTGTCGGCCCGATCTCGACCAGCTTGCCGGCATACATCACGGCCGTCTTCTGGCAGTGTTCGGCAACTATGCCGATGTCGTGGGTGATGACGATGAGTGAGGTGCGGGTCTTCTTGACAAGGTCGGCCAGCTGCTTGAGCACCTGGTCCTGAACGATCACGTCGAGGGCGGTTGTCGGCTCATCGGCGATTATCAGAGACGGCCTGAGAGAGAATATTGTGGCTATGACAGCCCTCTGGCGCATTCCGCCGCTGAACATATGGGGGTAGTTATCGATGCGCTCGCCCTCCAAACCAACGGAGGCGAAAAGTTCGCCGATCCTTTCGGCGCTGGCTTCGGTGGACACCTCTTTATGTGCAAGCATGCCTTCTATCATGAAATCCCTTATCCGGTAGACGGGATCGAGTGCGTTCATAGCACTCTGCGGGATCATGGCGATCTCCTTCCCGCGCACGGCCCTCATCTCGCCCTGGCTGAGCTTGAGCAGGTCTCTGCCGTTGAAGAAGACCTCTCCCTTTTTGATGGCGGCGTTTCTCGGCAAGAGCTTGAGTATCGCCTTTCCGGCCGTGGTTTTGCCACAGCCGCTCTCTCCAACGAGCCCTAGGGATTCTCCTTCCTCGAGGGATAAACTGATGCCGTCCACGGCCTTCACATCACCGCGCAGAGTCCTATAGCCAACGCGGAGGTCCCTGATATCTAAAATCGTCATATCATCGGGCTCTGAGCCTGGGATTCGCGACGGCTTCGAAGGTCCGGCCTATTACATAGCAGGAGGCCACGACTAGTATTATGGATAAGCCCGGGGGCACCACCCACCACCAAGCGATCCGGATCGCGCCCGAACGGAACGCATAATACAGCATCTGCCCCCAACTGATCGCTTCGGGGTCGCCCAGGCCGAGAAATCCCAGGCTCGCCTCGGAGAGTATCCCCCAAGCAACCCCGAAGGCCACGTAGAGGAGAGAGAGGGGGAATACGTTGGGAGCGATGTGGATGTAGATGAGCCTGAAGTGTCCCGCGCCGGCAGCCCTCGCGGCCGAAACGAAGGGCCGCTCCTTGAGAGAGAGCGCCTGGGAGCGGATGACGCGCGCTGAGGTTCGCCAGAGCAGAGTCGTAATCGCAAGGATGATGTTCGTGGTGCCGACGCCCATGAGGGAGACGAGCACAATGGCAAAAGGGATGAACGGGATCCCGTAGGCGACATCGGTGAGCCTCATGATGAGATCATCGATGTATTTCCCGAAGTAGCCAGATACGAGTCCCACGTTGGTCCCGATGAAGACTATGAAGATGGCAGATATGAAGCCGATGAAGATGGCGATGCGAGATCCCGCGATTGTCTGGCTCAGCACGTCCTGTCCCATATTGGTGGTCCCGAACCAAAATTCCCTGGAGGGAGGCAGAAGTCGGGCCAACGAGCCATCGCTTAAGTAAATGCTCTGCGTCGGAGGATACGGTGTGAGGTGGGGGCCAGCGATCGCCAGAAAGATAAAGAATGACAGGAGAACGCAGGCCGCGAGGCCAACCTTGTCCTCAAGCAGGGGCCTTACGGCATCAAGGATGAATTCGCGAGGACTCCGTAAGGAGACTCCTTCGTCAGGCATACTTGATCCTCGGGTCCAAATGGCTATAGACGATGTCCACGAGAAAATTCATGAGGATGACCATGGTAGACATGATCAGGAAACTGGCCTGGGCCACCGGGTAATCTCTCCTGTCGATGGCTAGAACCATCTCCCTTCCCATGCCCGGCCAGGCAAAAATGACCTCAAGAAGCACCTGCCCCCCGAACACAAAGCCCACCATGACCGCGACAAACGTAACGACCGGCAGCAGGGCATTCCTTGCGCAGTGGCGCATGAGGGCCGCCTCGGAGAGTCCTATGGATTCACCGAATTCGAGGAAATCCTCGCCCCTGACCTCGAGCATGCTGGTTCGCATCACCATCAGGGGGTCGGCCAGGAAATAGAGCATCGCAGTCGAGAAGGGGAGGAGCATATGGCGGAGGAAATCGACTGAGAAGTATGTCCAGAACAGATTCGAAGCGGAATATCCGATGCTCCTCATACCGCCCGTCGGAAACAGGTGAAGCCAGTATGTGAATATCATCAAAATGATTATCCCCAGCCAGAAGATCGGTGTCGAACGGAGAAATAGAGCAATCACGAGGCCGAACCTTTCGCGCCTGGACCCACGCTTCCAGCCGAGATATGTCCCCAGCACGATGCCCACGCCCACGGCGATGGACATCGCGGTCGCCATCAGCACTATGGTGTTCCACAGGGTCGAGTGAATGGCATCCCATACGGGTCTCCGATAGTAAAATGAGACCCCAAGGTTCAGGTGGAGAAGATTCTTTAGATAAACGAGATACTGCTGGTAGAGCGGGGCATCGAGTCCCCACTCCACCAGCAGTCGTTGCTGTGCCGCCTCATCAAGGGTCTGGTCGATCATCATCGCTGTCGGATCCCCCGGCAACATCCTGAAAAGTACGAACACCAGAGAGATCACAACGAGCAGGACAATGATCGTCTGGTAGAGACGCCTGACGAGATAGCCGCGCACTTGTCAAAATTCTTCCATGAGCTCCGCCGATACCGGCTCCATGCCTCACGCGGGGAAAAGAAGCTTCCCTTCGGAGTTCCAGCTATAGCCGGCTTTCCTGAGCACTTCCCTCGCCTTGTCTAAATTGTATTCCGGCGCCGGCAGGTTGGGGTTATGCCAGAACTTGTTCAAAGGGCTTATGGGCGTATTACTGGCCTCTATTGCCTGACCGGCGAAGAAGTTGATGAATGGCCGCCGATCGAAAGCGTGGTAGACGGCCTTTCTGAAATTGACATCGTCGAAGGGCTTCTTCCTAATATCCGGCCGCGTCTCATAGACCATATGGCTCGGAGTGTAGCCCACTTTGAGGAACGGAACCTCCTTGAGGCGTTCTCCTAAAGAGGGGGTGAGCGTATATTGAGTGATATCGATCTCGCCTCGCTCTATTGCCCCAGCCACACCATCGATGCTGGGGATGATCACGAAGTAGAAGTCATCGAGAGCCGGCGCCGCAAAGTGCTCCTTGTTCGCCTTGAAGTAGATCTCCTGACCTTTGCGCCAGTGCCCGAACTTGAAGGGGCCGCTCCCTATGGGTCTTGGGTTCTCGTATTCACCGGGATTTTTCACCCCGACGTCCTTCGGGATCTTCTCCCAGATGTGCTTGGGCAGGATGAAGAGCCACGTGAGCGTGATGAAGAAGAAGGGGGCGAAGGGTTTCACGAGGTGGAAGCGAATGTTCCTGTCCTTCACTTCGACTCTGTCTATGACCGTCATCGCGTGTTTGAAGAAGGGGAAGTCCCATTCCTTCAGGTAATCAAAGGTGAAGCGGACATCCTCTCCGGTGACGGGCCGTCCATCGTGGAACTTCATCCCTTTCCGAAGGACGAGGTCGACGGTCGTGGGGTTTACCACGTCCCAGGATTCGGCCGCCCACGGCTGGGGTTTGAGGTCTGGCCCGATCCGCGCAAAGGGGTCGTAGATGTACCGAATGAAGACCTGGTTAGGCGAAAGCGCTGCCGTGAAGGGATTGAGCGTGGTGAATTCAAATTGCAGCCCGCTCCGGAGCGTCTTCCGGTTCGTCTTGGGCCTCATCTTGAGGTAGCTCCAGATGCTGTAGAGAAGGCCATAGCCGGCCCCCATCATCTCAACAGCACCCTCGAAATCCCTCTTGTTATACGCGCTTATCACCACGGGATGCGCCAGCCACCATATCGGATAGTCCGCCGCTGCTATGGCCTGGGCCTCCCAGACGAGCTTTTGCCTCTTGTTACGGTCCATCTCCATCTTCTGGGCATCGCAGGCGGCGTCGAACTTGGCCGACCTGTAGTAGCCGTAGTTCCTGCCACCGGGCTTTGCCCGCGCGGAATGCAGGAGTTCCTCGAGAAAGAAATTTGGGTCGAGCCTGTAGGGTATCGCACCCCAAACGATACTGCTCCAATCGCCATAGTCGTGTTGTTTCAGCGTCTTCGCTACCACAGTGGTGTTCACGGCAGGGTTTAGCTTGGGTGTTATGCCTATCTTTCTGAGGTCTTGAGCGGCTTTTCTGAAGAATTCTACGACCTCCTGCCAGTTCCCGTAATACATGATCGAGATAGGTGGGATGGGTTCTCCCGGCGCCGCTATGGCCTCAGAGGCCATGGTGAGGGTTGCGCCCCCAGCGAGCATCGCCCCTCCGGTGGCCGCAGCGCCCTGTAGAAATTCGCGTCTTGAAAGCTCCCTTTCGTTCATCCGTTCTCCTCCTCTCCTGTTATTTCAGGTGGCTGTCATACCATTCCACGGTCTCCCTCATGACCATCCCGAAAATCTCTGGATTGACGGGTTCATATACGTCCCCGTGATTGACACCTGGGATGATCACCAGCTTTTTGGGCTCTCCCGCTTTCGCGTACATGCTCTGAGCCTCCTCCGCGGGCACCATCGAATCTCTTTCGGCGTGAATGAAAAGGACGGCCCTGGGTGATATCAAGTGGACGAGGGCTTCCGGCTTGAACGTCAGGGCTTCATCGACGTTCTCCAACGGGTAACCTTCTGGGTATTGCTCCTCCGGCCTGTACATCGTTTCAAAAACTCTTGTCATTTGGGGGCCGGGAGGGCAGAGCTCCGTGTAGGGGAGCCGCTTTGACTGGCCTGTCATGACACGACGGATCCTGTCCTCCTTGAGCTCATCCATGAATTCCATCCACTGCCAGTGGGCGCGCTTGCTCTTGGCCCATCTCTCCCCATCGGCCGGCCCACCGACCTCAACCACACAGCGCGGCCTCCCGTCTGTGGCCGCGGCGTAAATAACTGTGGCTCCGCCGAAACTCAGGCCGAGGAGGCCGATCCTATCGGGGTCGACCTCAGGGCGTTGCTGCATGTAGGTTATGGCGTTAAATATGTCCCTCACCTGCTCCATCGGGACGTTGCGTGTCCTGACGCCCTCGCTGTCTCCAAAGCCCCTGTGAAAAAACGTGAGGACAATATATCCATTTTCCGTCAGCCCCCTAGAAAAGGGCGGCAGATATACATCCCTCCTGCCCGAATACCCGTGGCAGCAAATGATGGCGGGTCGCCTTTCACCCCTCTCGTAATCATCAGGCGTGTAAAAAGTTCCGGATAGCTTGAGCCAATCGCTATAAAAATGGACTTTCTCCTCCATACGATTCTCCTTTCACAGCTCCTTTTATTTGAGTAGCCTCCATCCGGGGGCTCGAATGCCTTCCCTCCTGTTGACTTCCCTCAAGACCTCTGACGCGAGAGGGGAAAAGATGGTTCCCTTCATGCTCTGCTCACGGTCTATGGCCACGTCTACCACTCCAGGTCTCTCTTGTGCGAGGGCCGCAGCTACCGCCTCTGAGACCTCCCCAGGCCTTTCGACCCTCTCCCCGAAGCAGCCGCATGAGCGGGCGATCGCTGCGAAATCCACATCGATGAAATCGCAGCCGGTTTTCCTCTCTCCCATGCTCTGCCCTGTCATTCCCAAGGAGGAATTGTTCATGATCACGTAGACCGGTGAGGCCTCATACTGGAGGGCGGTGAGCAGCACGTGCATCTGCATGGCGAAGCCGCCGTCGCCGCACACGCCGACGGAAGGCCGGTCCGGGTAAAGGATTTTTGCAGTCAGAGCAGCCGGCAGAGACCAGCTCACTCCCCCGAGCCCGCCTGTACCGAAGTAACAGTGAGCGCGTTTCGTTTGGAAAAAATGATTCATCCAATGACGATTATTTCCCCCGTCCGTGCATACGATCGTCTCCTCAGGAAGGACTTCCTGAAGCTCCTTGACAACGCGCTGAGGATAGATGGGCACGTTCATGGAGTGGAGAACGGGGTTATCAAAGAAAGCCCTTTTTTCTTTCAGTTCTTGAAATTCTCTCATGCGCCTCGGAGGGTCATTTTTCTTATTCATGCGATCGATGGCCCCATTCAGCATGCGCAGGGCACAGGCAGCATCTCCGATGAGGGCGACGTCGATGGGGATGGTCCATGACGCGTTCCTCGGGTCGATATCGATTTGGATTATCCTCTGCCTCTTGGGGTCGATGAGCTTCGGGTTTTCGAAGCACGTCTCTTGAGGTTTGAGCCGACAGCCCACGACCAGGATAACATCGGCAAATGAAAGGGTATCATTGGCGAAAGGGGTTCCCGTGAAGCCTATGGGACCGGCCGCAAGTGGGTGTGTCTCCGCAATGCTGCTCTTCCCCATATAGCTCGTGACCACGGGGGCGCCTAAAGCCTCTGCGATCTCCCTCAGTTCCTCAAAGGCCCTCGATATGCGCAGGCCGTTGCCCGAGAGGATGACGGGCCTTTCGGCCCTGATCAGCAGCTCTGCCGCCCGCTCTGTTTCTTGCATGGGTGGGCAGGTCTTGGAGGGCATGAGAAAACGCTCTGTGTCATGAATTGCTGGGAGGCCCTCTTCCTCGAAAGTCCCCCCGATCGCGTTGCTCCTGAAGACACAGACGCAAGGCCCGGGCCTGCCTGAGATGGCATGTTTGAGCGCGAGCTGAACACCAAGAACAGCTTCTCTGGGATAATGGGCTACCGTGACGTACTTCGTATTGTTCTTGAAGATCCCTTCGACATCAAATGCCCCGTATTCCCCCGTTCCCGCCTGCATGGGTGAATGTATGGAAAAAGGGCCGAAGTCTGAAGTCTCAGTGAGGACGAGCATCGGCGTGCTCGCCAGGAAGGCCTCCAGAACTCCGAAAAGACCTGTGGACCCCGCAAATCCTCCCTGAGCCGCAAACACACCTGGTCTGCCTGTGAGCTTGCCGTACATCTCCGCCATGCACGAGGCCGCCTGCTCATCTCTGGCAACGATCGGCCTGAGCCCATCTTGCCTGTCGTACATCGCATCGTAGATATTGATCACGAAACCGCCAGGGACCCCGAATAAATGTGTGATTCCAGCATCTATTAGAATATCAACGACCTTCTCCGCCGCGTGTATTTCCAATTCTTCGCTCCTTTATGGGATGGAAAAAGCCGAATTTTGGTCACCTCAGTTTAGCCAGCAGGCATTTCCTCCTGGCAAGTGCCGTTGAATCCCCCATGATCAACCTCACCATAGATAAGAACTTGGGAGGCTGTAAGCAGCCACTGAATTCACCAACAGGAATCTCCCCACGGATTCTTAACTCTCCATTGCCGGCCCGATGCCAGACGCCCATCGCGGTGCCTGAGTTGTAGGCGGGTCGCTCCCGCAGTCTTATATGAAAGAGACAAAAGGCGGAGGAGCTGACTGCGGAAGAATGGGAGAAGGTCGAGAATACTCCCCCAGGAAGGTAAATGCCCTGCCACGGTGAGCCGTTATCACCCGCGGAAGGCCGCTTCGAACCTGGCATGGAGTACGGTACGGACGAATCGCCCTCCTTCATCTCCAGCACCATTTGTTAGAAGATCGGAAGGCAGGGAATGAGCTCCTACCCACTTAAATACTGAAACTGCCCAACTCTGTCAATCAAAACCTAAGGCCTTCTTCAATTCATGCGCGCGTTCCCTTGGCCGAATATCAAGCACCAAGAATTGATTTTGACAAGAGGTGCTTTCTTAATATAGAATTTAAACTGTCCGTCAGCCTTTTGACTAAAGGAGCAATGGTGCAAGGGGCGTCAGGATTAGAGGGCCTAATCGGCTCCCACGCCAGCATGCAGAAGGTCTACCAGCTCATAGAGCGGGTGGCTGTGAGGGACAGTACTGTCCTCGTCACGGGGGAGAGTGGCACGGGGAAAGAATTGGTGGCCCGTGCCATCCACGCACTGAGTCCTCGCCAGGCGAGGTCTCTAATCCCCGTCAACTGCGGTGCCATCCCTGAGGATTTGCTGGAGAGCGAGCTCTTCGGGCACGAGCGGGGTGCCTTCACAGGGGCGATGGCCACCCGGGTGGGGCGCTTTCAGCTAGCCGACGGAGGAACCATCTTCCTGGATGAGATCGGAGACATGAGCCCTTCCCTCCAGGTGAAAGTCCTGCGGGTACTCCAGGAGAGCGAGTTCGAGAGAGTGGGGGGGACCCGGACGATCAAGGTAAATGTGCGCGTGGTGGCGGCCACCAACCAAAATCTTGAGGAGGCCGTGGCCAAAAGCCGTTTCCGGGAAGACCTTTACTACCGCCTTAACGTGATCCCCATAGCGCTTCCGCCCTTGAGGGAGAGGGTGAGCGACCTGCCCTTTTTGGTCGAGCACATCCTCGAGAAGCTCAGCCGGGAGAAGGGGGGACCTGGCATCCACATAACCCCCGAGGCCATGCGGCAGCTTATGGCCTACCACTGGCCGGGCAACATCCGGGAGCTGGAGAATGTGTTGGAAAGGGTCCTCATTCTGAACGACGGGGAAGAGATTACCCCTGAGAACCTTCCCGAGAGGTTCGGCGAAAAGCAGCCCCCGAGTCATGGGCCCATGCTCGAGTTGGATGAAGATGGCATTGACCTCAAGGCGGCGGTCGAAGCGTATGAGGACAATTTGATCCTCCAGGCGCTTGAGCGCACGGGCTGGGTGAAAAATAAAGCCGCCAAGCTCCTCAATCTCAATCGGACCACTCTCGTGGAGAAGCTGAAAAAGAAGGGCTTCGTGAAGCACTGATCCTTCCTGAGAGACCCCCTGTCAACACTTTGACAGAAGGGGGGAAATTCTCCTCTCTCGGTCCTCCTCCAGATCCCTCCTAGTCGGTCCCAGGGGCAGAGGCATACCTTTTGCAGATTCCCCTCACAAGGCTCGAGACCCTTCCATAAGGCCTTTTTTAGAGCCCTCTCGGGTGCTAACCCTTTGGCTGTGAGGTAGGCTAGATGAGGGTAGTTGTGGCCTTAGTCGCGGCATTCCTTCTTCTATTTGGGAGTGCTGCCTCGGCCCAGGAAGGAAAAGGGAATCCTCCCCCCGCTCCTGAGGGAGAGAGGGAGCTTTTTATCCTGACGCGGGAGCTTTTCCAGAGGGGTGCCTACGCCAGGAGCCTCCCCCTTCTCAAGGCTTACCTGGAGCGCTTCTCCGGGGGGAAGGGGGCGGAGGAGGCCTCGTACATGCTGGCCGATGGACACTACTTCATCGCCCAGAGCGGAAATCCCGAGGCCTTCGCTCACGCGGTTGATGCCTATAAACGCGCCCTCCTCAAATTTCCTTCTTCTCTTCACTCCCCAAGAGCCCTTCTCTTCCTGGGCCGGAGCTACCAGGCTCTCGGCCTTCCTTCTGAGGCTCTTGCGAGCTTCCGGACTCTTCTTGAACGTGTCCCGCAAAGCGCCCATGCGCCCGCGGCGCAACTGGAGGTCGGGCACTACTTTCTCACCAGAGGTGACTGGAACCAAGCCATACTGGAGTACGAGACGGTTCTGGACCGGTACCCCCGCTCCCCTGCTGCAGCCGATGCGTTCTTCGGGATTGCGGGAGCCTACTTTAAGAAGGGGCAGTACCTAAGGGCTCGGGAGCGCTATGAGGAGGGGCAAAAGCGCTGGCCCCACTACCTGAAGCTCCGTCCCAGCGCCTTTTTTCATTATGGGGAGACCCTCTACCAGCTCCATGAGGGTAAAGACGCCGAGAGGGTATTCCTGGAACTCATAAACATATACCCCAGCGAAGAGTTCATCCACCGGGCTCTGGCCCGCCTGGGCGATATCTACAGGGATGCCGGGAAGGTCCGGGAGGCTCTTAAGATTTACTCCGAGACCGCCTCTTCCTTCGGCGATGAGGAAGGGGCCCTCGTGAGCCGCATCCGTATGGCCGAGCTGGGCTCTAAGGAGAGGGTGGGTGACCTCTCCGAGTTTATCTTTGACATGAGCGCATACCTTGATCCCCTCTCGGCCTACAGCTCTGTTGCCCAAGTCAAGCCTGATAGCCCTCTCGTCCAGATAGCCTCTCTCAAGAGAGCCCTTCTCGAGCTCCGGCGGGGAAGGGCGGCCGAGGCCGTGGAATTTCTGAAGGATTTTCTGGAGCGTTACCCTCAGAGCCCCCTTGCAGAAAATGCGCAGGAAGCCCTGGCCCAGGCCTACATCAAGCGGGTTGAGGAGCGCTTCGTGCGGGAGGATTACTTGGGGGCCACCCGGGCTTATGAGGACTACCTGGCGGCGGTTCCCGGGGTTAGGGACGCCAAGCTTCGCTTCGAAGCCCTCCTTCAGGTGGCCGAAAGCTACATCCGACTAGGCTTCCACCACAAGGCCCTTCCCTATCTGGAGGAGGCTTTGAGCTCCCCCCAGGGAAGGCTCCATTTTGCCGAGCGGGCCATTGCCCTTTTGGTGCGGGCCCACCTCCTGACGGGGGAATCTAAGAAGGCGGCAATTCTGGCGGAAACCTTCCTCAAGCGCTTCAAGGAGAGCAGGAAGCGAGGAAGAGTTCTCTATCTTCTGGGCAGAGCCTACCTCCGTCAGGAAAGGCCTGAAGAAGCGGCCGCAGCCCTGAGGGAGGCTCTTGAGGCTGAGCTGACACCCCCTGAGAGAGCCAGCACATACTATGTTCTCGGTCACGCTCTCTTTCGCCGGGCCCGCTACCCGCAGGCGGCCGGGGCCTTCCACCAGGCTATCAGCCGCTATCCGCCGGATGGGGGGGAGACTATTTACACCCTGCCCGATGCCCACATCCTCTTGGCCGATAGTCTCTATAGCGACCACAAGCTCGTGGGGGCTTTCTTCTACTACCGGCGGGTGGTGGAGCGTTTTCCAGATTATGGGCGAACGGGTTGGGCCATTCACCGTATAGGGGATATCCTCACCCAGCTCCGGTCGCCGAAAAAGGTGCTCTCCCAATTCTCTCACCTTGAGCTTAAGCCCCAAGACCCCTTCTGGCGAGAGGTCGCCTCGGGAGCCCTCAGGCAGATCAGGTGGGAAGAACAAAACCGCGAGACTCTGAGCGCACTCACCAGGGATCTTGAGGGCTAGGATGAGATGAAGGGCGTGAAGGTTCTCCTCCTCGGGCGAGAAGAAGTTTCGAAGGAAGCCTTGATAGGGGCTCTCAGGGAACACGGCTTTGAGGTGGAGACCGCCAGAAGCTACGATGAGGCCGCGAGGGCCTTCAAGGTCGAGACCGTGAGCGCCCTCATTGCCGAAGCACCTCCCGGGATAAGGCTTCTGCGGGAGCTGAGGGAAAGGAGCCTCTTCCTCCCCGTCATCCTCATGGCCGACGGGGGTACGGTGGAAGAGGCTGTAGAGGCCATGAAGGAGGGGGCTCTGGATTATATCCCTAAGCCTCCTTCCCCTGAGCGTCTGGCCCTTCTCCTGGAAGGCGCTCTAAAAGATGGCCGAGGGAAAGAGACTCCCCGGGAGGTCGCCTCCAGGGAAATAGTGACCAAGGATGCCCAGATGCTTGAGCTCCTTTCCCTGGCCCGCTCTGCAGCCAAGGGAAGAGCTGCCGTTCTGATCGAGGGTGAGAGCGGAACCGGAAAGGAGCTTCTGGCCCGTTTCATCCACCGCGAGAGCCCTCGGTGTGGGGGGCCCTTCGTGGCGGTGAACTGTGCTGCGCTTCCGGAGAGCCTTCTGGAGAGCGAGCTCTTCGGCCATGAAAAGGGAGCCTTCACCGGAGCCCTGGCCCGGCGACAGGGCAAATTTGAGCTCGCCCACGGGGGCACCCTGCTCCTGGATGAGGTGTCGGAGATGGACCCTCGCCTGCAGGCAAAACTCTTGAGGGCCCTTCAGGAGGGGGAGGTGGACAGGGTGGGAGGAAGGGGGCCAGTGCGGGTGGACGTCAGGGTCATAGCGACCACAAATCAGAATCCTGAAAAGGCGATCAAGCAGGGAAACATTCGCGAAGACCTCTACTACCGCCTGGCTGTAATCTCTCTTAAGCTTCCCTCCCTCAGGGAGAGACGCGGAGATATACCGCTTCTCATCGGGCACTTCATTGCCAAGCACAATCTGCGTAATGGCTGTCGGGTGGAGGAGGTGCCGGACGATGTGATGGCAAGCCTCATGCGCCATGGCTGGCGGGGAAATGTGAGGGAGCTCGAAAATGTGATCGAGAGGGCGGTCCTTCTCAGCGATGGAAGGTCCATCAGGTGGGAGCACCTCTTGCTTGAGGAGTCCCCTGAAGGGTCGAAAAGCGCGGGGGGGGAGCTCTTCGGTCTGACCATCCGGGAGGCCGAGCGCCGCCTCATATGCTCCACTCTGGCTCGGGTGGATGATAACCGCACCCGCGCTGCCAAGCTCCTGGGCATCAGCATCCGCACTCTGAGAAATAAGCTCAAGGAATATGAACAGGAGCTCAAGGGGGAAAGGGGGCCGGGCAACCCTCGCGCAGCTTTGGCACATGATTTGCTCAAATCGTAAAGGAAACACAATCTAGGGAGGGAAGCATAGGTGATGGTTCGAGGTGAGCTTTTCGGCGGGGTGCTCTCGCTTCTGGGCCGTGCCCTCGACTTCAGGGCAGAGCGCCAGAACCTTCTAACCAATAATCTGGCGCACGTGGATACGCCCAACTACCGCGCGAAAGACGTGGAATTTGAGGAGGCCCTCCGGGGGGCTGTCTCCCGGGGGAGCGTCACCATGGAGAGAACCTCGGCGGGGCACCTGGGAGGAGGGCCTATGCCACCCGAGGAGGTGATGGGTGAGGTGGTTGAGCAGAAGGATGTACCGACTCGACCCGACGGAAACACGGTAGACCTTGACCGTGAGATGAGCCGCCTCGCCGAAAATAGCCTTCTCTACTCCGCTGGGGTTGAGACGCTGCGCCGTCTCTATGACCTGCTTAAGTATGCCATCAATGAGGGAGGCCGCTAGATGGATATCTTCACAGCCCTTCGCATCGGCGCATCCGGCCTTACGGCCCAGCGCCTCAGGATGAACCTTATCAGCAGCAACCTCGCCAACATGCGCTCAACCCGAACCCCTGAGGGGGGGCCTTACCGGCGCAAGGACGTCTATTTCGTGGCGACCCCCCTTGAGGAGACCTCGTTTGGCAAGGAACTGTCCTCGGCCATGGGGGAACACCTGAGTGAGGTGAGGGTGAGGGAGATCGTTGAGGACCCACGGCCCTTAAGACGTGTCTACGACCCGAGCCACCCGGATGCCGATAAGGAGGGCTATGTGAGCCTCCCCAACGTGAACCTCATCGAGGAGATGGTCAATCTCCTCGATGCGGCGCGCTCCTATGAGGCCGGGGTCGCCGCCATAAACACCGCCAAGAGCATGGCCCAGAAGGCCTTGGAGATAGGCCGCTAGGAAAGCAAAGGAGGGCAAGAGATGCGGATAGATTCCCTGGGGCAGGTTGGGGGGCCGGAGAAGCTCTCGCGCGCCCGCGAGACTGAGAAGGGCTCCTTCCTCACCGTCCTCGAGCAAAAACTATCCCTTGTCAATAAGCTTCAGAAGGAGGCCGAGGGGGCGGGCGAGAGTTTAGCGGTTGGAGAGTCTAGGAGCATCCACGAGACGATGATCTCTCTCGAGAGAGCAGACCTCGCCCTCCGGCTGCTGACCCAGATGAGGAACAAGGCCCTTGAGGCCTACCGGGAGATAATGCGAATGCAGGTCTAAGCCTTTGGCTTAAGCCTGCTCATGGGGTTTAGGATGGGAGATTTCCTTAAGCGGCTGGCTCAGCAGTTTGGGGCCGTTTTGGCCAACATGTCGCCGACGAGGCGGCTCGCCCTGCTTTTTCTGGTGGGCATAATCCTCTCGGGTTTTTTGACGCTCATGATGTGGAGCCGCAGGCCCGAGTTTCAGCCCCTCTACACCAACCTCTCTCCCGAGGATGCCTCAGCCGTGGTTGAGAAGCTCAAAGAGCGGAAGATATCTTATCGGCTTGAGGGGGGCGGCGGAACTATTCTGGTTCCTGCGGAAAAGGTCTATGAATCGCGTCTTGAGCTGGCCGGAGAGGGGCTCCCCCAGCAGGGCGGAGTTGGCTTTGAGATTTTCGACCGAACGAACCTGGGGATGACTGACTTCGTCCAGAGGATGAATTATCTGAGAGCCCTGCAGGGGGAACTAGCGCGCACCATTAGGACCCTCTCTGAGGTGGAACAGGTCCGGGTCCACCTTGTCCTTCCCGAAAGGATGCTCTTTGTTGAGGAAGAGAAAAAGTCTTCGGCCTCGGTCGTGCTCAGGCTGAGGCCGGGGGCCCAGCTGAGAAAGGGCCAGGTTCGGGGAATTGCGCATCTGGTGGCGCGGAGCGTGGAGGGCCTTGAGCCCGAAAGGGTGACCATAGTTGACACCATGGGTAACATTCTCGGGGGAGGGGAGAGTGGGGGTGAGGATGAGCTCACCCACTCCCAGCGGGAGTTCCAAGCTAGCCTCGAACGGAGCCTGGAGCGCCGGGTGGAGGGCATGCTGGATAAGGCCGTTGGGGCGGGAAAGAGCATCGTACGGGTCTCGGCCTTCCTCAATTTCAAGAGGATAGAGCGCACCGAGGAAAGCTTTGACCCTGAGAGCCAAGTGGTCAGGAGCGAGCAGCGTACGAGCGAGCGCGCTCAGGGGGACTCCCCTGTCCCGGGCGGAGTGCCTGGCGTTGCGGCGGCGAAGGCGGCTTCCTCCCCCGGGAACGGCGCCTTGCGAAGCCACCAGAAGCAGAGCGAGACCATCAACTATGAAATAAGCAAGGTGGTAAGACGGGTGGTGGAACCTGCGGGCGAAGTGAAGAGGCTTTCTGTGGCCGTCATGGTGGATGGGAGCTATAAGCGCGGCTCGGGCGGCAACATAACGTTTCAGCCCCGAGCCCCCGAGGAGTTGAAAAAGTTCGAGGAGATGGTCAAGGGGGCCGTCGGGTTTGACCCCAAGAGGGGCGACCAGGTAAGAGTGGAGAGCGTCCCCTTCCAAACAGTTAACCTGGCCTCTGAGGAGGAGGGTTTTCGGGCGGAGGCGCAGAGGGCATTTTTCATGAGGGCGGCCCGGTGGGGTGTGACCGGGATAGTGGTCATCTTGCTTTTTCTCTTCATCCTGCGGCCCCTTCTGCGGTTGATCACTACAATCCCCAGCCCTACGCTAGGCCTTCCCCACGCTGCCTTACCCAGGCCCGTGGAAGAGCTGGTTGCCCAGATTGAGGGGCAGGGCTCCATGCTAAGCGAGACTCCCCTCATCGAGAGAGGTCCCTCGCCCGAGGCCCGGCTGCGGGAGCAGGCAATTGAGACGGTTCGGGGGGACCCCGAGAGGGCCGCCCAGCTCGTGCGTTCCTGGATAAGGAGTAAGAGCCGGTCATGAACAATGAGCGCCTTACTGGCTCGGAGAAGGCCGCCATTTTCCTCAGGGCAGTGGGGGATGAAGCCGCCTCAGCGGTCCTTCGCAACTTGACTGACGAGGAGGTGCAGCACCTGGGAAACTACATGGCCAACATGGGGTCCGTGGAACCCGAGAGGGTGGTAAGAGTAATGGAGGAGTTTCTGGGTGGGGCCTCGGGTGCCGGGGGAATCTCCGCGGGGGATTCCGAGCTGGTGAAGAAGATCCTGGAGCGGGCATTTGGCCGGGAAAAGGCCGAAAACGTCGTGTCGAACCTGAGCGTACCCACCGAGGAGGCGGGGCTCGAGACGTTAAAGTTTCTCGATGCCCAGACCATAGCCAATTTCCTGAGAAATGAGCATCCTCAGACCATAGCCCTCATCCTGGCCCACCTGGAGCCCACGCAAGCGGGTGTGGTTCTGGCTCTGCTGCCCGAAGGATGCCGTGGGGAGGTGGCTTATCGCATGGCCACTCTCGAGAGGATTCCCCCCGGGGTGATCAGCGAGCTGGACATCATCCTGTCCAATGAGCTTACGGCCAGCGGCACGGTGCAGAGCAGCGTGGTGGGAGGCGCCAAGCCGGTTGCCGAGATGCTGAACCAGATGGACAAGGCTAACGAGACGGCCATCCTCGGGAGGATCAACGAGATGAACCCTGAGCTGGCCGAACGGATAAAGCAGATGATGTTCACCTTCGAAGACCTGGCTAATGTGGATGACAGGGGGATGCAGGCCATTCTGAGGGAGGTCTCCAATGATGACATCACCCTTGCTCTCAAATCGGCGGGAGAGGAGGTCAGAGATAAGATCCTCAGTAACATGTCTGAGCGTGCAGCGGCCCTCATCCAGGAAGACCTAGAGGCCATGGGGCCGGTGAGGCTCAGCGAGGTGGAGAAGGCCCAGCAGGCCATCGTGCTTGTTGCCAAGCGCCTCGAGGAAGAGGGTAAGGTGATTGTGGCGGGCCGCGGCGGGGAGGATATGCTTGTATAGAATCCTTTCACCCAAGAAGGCGGAAGAGATGAACTTGTCCTTTCCTCGGCTGGATGAGCTCAAGGAGGGGGCTCCACGTGTGAGGGCTCCTAAGGGTGCCTTTGAGCCCACCCCGGAGGCAAAACCCGTGGAAGAGGGCGATTTCATCCGCTCCTTCATCAGGGAGAGCCCCGAACAAAAGGCTGAAGCCATCCTTGAGGAAGCCAGGAGGCAGGCCGAGGCCCTAAAGGAGAAGGCCAGGCAAGAGGGCCGTGAGGAGGGCTTCCGCCAGGGAAGGGAGGAGGGCCTCAAGGCCGAGGAGGGGAAGCTCCTCCCGGTGGCTGAAGCCATGACCCAGAGCATCAGGGAGCTCTCCAGCCTGAGGGAGAAAGTGCTCAAGGAGAGCGAAGGGGAGGCCTTTGAGCTGGTTCTCCTTATCGCCCGGAAGGTTCTCAGGCGGGAGCTTGAGCTCAGGCCCGATTCCGTCCTCCCGGTCGTGAGAGCAGCCCTCAGTCGGGCCAGCGGCTGGGGACGGGTCAAGGCCCGACTCAATCCTGAGGACCTCTCCTTTATCGGGGAGAAGCGGACGGAACTTCTCTCCGAGCTTGAAGGTGTGGAAGGCCTGAGCCTGGGTGAGGACGGGAGCATATCGCGAGGAGGCTGCTACCTCGAAACCAATTACGGCGAGATAGACGCGCGCCTCGAGCGCCAGGTCGAGGAAATAGAGAGAGCACTCAGGGAGTTGAGGAACAGCCTGGAAGAAGGGGATGCCCCTTGAGAGGAACCCTCTCCCCCTACCGGCGGTGCTTAGAGTCGCTCGAGCCCATCGGCCTTTACGGGAAGGTGAGAAAGATGGTGGGCCTCATCATCGAGAGCAACGGGCCGGGCGTGGGGGTCGGCGGCCTCTGTGAGGTTTATCCCGCGGGGGACGGCGAGCCCGCTGTGGCGGAAGTGGTCGGCTTCCGGGGGGAAAGTACCCTCATGATGCCGCTCTCCCATACTTGCGACATTGGCCCCGGAAGCAAGGTCGTAGCGCTGGAGGAAAGGGCGACCCTCAAGGTGGGACCCTCTCTTCTGGGGAGGGTTCTGGGAGGCCTGGGGGAACCCATAGACGGCCGGGGCGCCATCGAAGGGGTGGAGGGACGCGCCCTTTACTCCCCTCCTCTGAATCCACTTGAGCGGTCACTCATCCGGGAGGCTCTGGATACGGGAGTGAGAGCAATAAACGGGCTTCTCACATGCGGCAAGGGCCAGAGGTTTGGGATCTTTGCGGGCAGCGGCGTGGGCAAGAGTATGCTCATGGGCATGATCGCCCGCCAGACGGAGGCCCCCGTGAACGTCATAGCGCTCATCGGAGAGCGGGGCCGCGAGGTGCGGGAGTTCATCGAGAAGGACCTTGGGGAGGAGGGGCTCCGGCGCTCGGTCGTCGTGACCGCCACCTCTGATGAGCCCGCTCTGGTCAGAATGCGGGGTGCTTTTCTCGCCACGGCCGTGGCCGAATACTTCAGGAGCCGAGGGGAAGATGTGGTGCTTATGCTTGATTCCATAACCCGGTTTGCCATGGCCGCACGGGAGGTGGGCCTGGCCGCCGGAGAGCCTCCTACGGCCAGAGGCTACACCCCGTCGGTTTTCGGCCTGCTGCCGAGACTTCTGGAGCGGGCGGGAAAGGACTCTGGCGGTGGGAGCATCACCGCCCTCTACACGGTGCTTGTAGAGGGAGATGACATGAATGAGCCTATTGCGGACGCCGTGAAGGCCATTCTGGACGGGCATATCGTGCTTTCACGGGAGCTGGCGGCCCGGAACCACTATCCAGCCATAGATGTTCTTCAGAGCAAGAGCCGGGTGATGATCGATGTGGTGAGCCCCGAGCATCTGGCCTGGGCGGGGGAGCTCATAGGAATCCTAGCTGACTACCGCCAGGCCGAAGACTTGATCAATATCGGCGCCTATGTCCGCGGGACCAATGCACGAATAGATAGGGCAATTTCTAAGTATGAGGCCATAAACGGCTACCTCCGCCAGGACTTCAGAGAAGGAGCCTCCCTCGCGGAGAGCGTCAGTGCGCTGGAAGCCTTAATTAAGGGAGAGACCTAGCTTGTCCTTCAGGTTCAGGCTCGAGGCCATTCTCAAGCACAGGCTCTGGATTGAGGAGCAGCGGCGGCGCGAGCTGGCAGCTTTGGGAGCGACGCTGCAGAGGGAGCGTAGGACTCTTGAAAAGATGAAAGGGGAATTTGAAGCAAGCCGTGAAAACCTGAAATCTCGCCTGGAATCCCCCGAAGGGATTTCATCCGCTGAGGCCCACCTCTATGCTCAGTATTTCCTCGGCCAGAGCCGGGCCATCGAGGAGAAGGCAGAACTATGTCGGAAGCTTGCTGTAGAATTTGAGCGAAAGAGGCAGAAGCTCCTTCAGGCCTCCATAGCCAGGCGAACTCTTGAGAGGATGAAGGAAAAACTTCGGCAGCGTTACGAGAAGGAAACTGAGCGAAGGGAGCAGAAGATTTCTGATGAGCTGGGCCTCTCCAAGCACGGGAGAAAGGAGGAGGGAGCATGGGTCCAGTGAGAAGAGGGGCCATAATTTCCCTTATTTTATGGCTTCTCATTCCGCCTTTGGCTCACGGTGAAGAGAAAAAAGTCCCTCCCTCCCCTGAGGCTGAAGAGACTAAGAAGGTTGCGTCCAAGGGAGCCACTCCCTTTGACATGGAGCTGCTTAAAGCCCTTGAGGATAAGCGTAAGGCCTTGGAGAGCCGTGCCCGAGAAGTGGAGCGGGAGGAAGAACGCCTGAATGCCTTAAGGCGAGATATTTTGCTCAGGCTGAAGGAGCTGAGGGAGCTTGAGGGACGACTGGAGAAGCTTGTGGCCATGGGTAAAGATGCGCAGCAGCGCCAGCTCACCCATCTGGTTAAGGCCTATGAGGCCATGCGGCCCGAGGAGGCGGCCCCCCTGATAGATAAGCTCGATGAGCACCTCGTGGTGAGGATCTTTTCCCGAATGCAGAATAAGAAGGTGGGAAAGATCCTGGTCTATGTGGACCCGCCCAAGGCTGCCCGGATAAGCCAGCTACTCGCCCGAACGAAATAGAAAGTGAACCCCCCGGGGGGGCCCTCTCCGGGAAAAAATTTCTCCCCCGCTCTCTTGCGGGGGCATTTTTTTCCCGAATCCAGCCCTGCCGAAAAAACCGCGCTCAAGCCTAAACCCCCTTTAATAGAAGCTCTCCCGGGCCGCTGACCACCCCGCGGCATAGGAGTTGCTCAGGGTGGGAGCAGACTAGAGCTCCATAAGGAGGTTCAGGAATGAGCGCCCTACCGGTTGGCTCTCCCATGCAGGAAAATTTGATTTCCCTCACGGCTGAAGGGACCCCTGCAATCGAAGGGGAGATAAGAGGGGAGTTCCTGGGGATATTTAAAGCCCTCACCCTGGGAGCTCACCTGCTTTCCGAAGGGGAAGGTGAAGCCCAGCTCCTCGCAGCCAGCGGTCAAAAAGGGAATGAAGGAGAAGACACCGGGGAAGCTCTTCCCCCCCTTTTGGATATCACACTTCCTCATCTCGAGGAGGGCGAAAAGACCCCCTTGGCTGAGACAGCCCCCCAGGTGGAGAGAGCGTCTTCCAGTGAAAAAGAGAACCTTATGGACCCCTCGGGGCTCTTCCAGGAGAAGATCCTCACTGCTCAGGCCATGGCCGGTGGACTTTCCGGGACAGCGAGCCCGCAGGAAAACCTGAACCCGAAGCCATCTGGGGGAGAAGGAAGCCTCACCGCGGAGGTGCCTCTACGGGATTTCCCCGGCTTTGCCCTTCCATCGGATAAGCTCCCAAGAGTCGCCCATCTCTCGCAGGGAATCCCCGAACTGGCCTCGGAGGGGGGGGCTGAGAAGGAGGATGTGGCCATATCCCCAAAATTGGCCGACGTGAGCCCACCCCCTAGGTCCGACCAAGTTGCAGAACCAAAGGAGATTTTTCCTCTCGCTGGGGAGAAGGAGAATGTCGGGGCCGAGGGCGTTAGGGAGCACCTCCCTCAAGAAAAGGCGGCGGGGGTGAGGTCGGAGAAGGCTCTCCCCCCGGAGCCCCTCCCTGAGAGGGAGGGCTTAGCTCCTTCCCGAGAGGGGGACATCCCTAAGGGGAGGGTCCCGGACAGGGAGCCCTTTTCTACTCATGAAAAAGGGACCCCCGAAGGGAAAGTCTCCACCCGGCTTAACCTTATCTCCCAGGATAAGACCTCCGCCCCAAGCTCCGACCCCGCACCTCCGCTCATACGAGAGGCTTTGGAGGTGAAGTCCATACCTTCGCCCGAACCACAAGCTGGTTCTCCTCTTCAGGGGGAGGAGCTCAAGGTCGAGACCAAGGGGCCTTCCCCGGAGGCTCATGATGGCGCGAGGAGCAGGGCGTCCCTCTTACCTCCGACGGGTGAGCCGGGTCTTAAAGCAGGTGAGACTGAAGCTAAGGCTGCCCCCTCCCCCTTCAGGACGGAGCTCCATGAGAGGATCCTGGAGCAGGTCGTCGAGAAGGCCACTTTATACATAAAGGGCGAGAAGAGCGAGGTGAGCCTCAGGCTGGAGCCGGAGAGTCTTGGCCTCGTGCGCGTCCATTTGCGCCTGGAGGAGGGAAACCTTAGCGCCAGGCTCATGGCCCAGAGTCACGCGGTCAAAGAGGCCCTTGAAGCAGGCTCCCCCCGCCTGAGAGAAGCCCTGGAGGGGCAGGGCCTGAGCTTAAAGCACCTCCAGGTGGACGTGGGAGACCAACGGGGCTTCTCGATGCTCTCCCCCTGGGATGGAAATGGGGGAGGAGAGCCCGGATTTAATGAAGAGGCTCAGCTTTGCGATGTGAATGAATTGCCGGTGGAGGAAGAGCGATTCTCCCCCATTGGCCTTGAGTCCGGAAAGATAAACATATTCATCTAGGAGGAGATAGACCCGATGACGGAAACAGCCACCGTGTCCTCAGCTCTGACTACCCTCGGGGAGGACCCCCTTTCGATCAGCTCTCCTTCCCGTAACCTCGGGCGGGATGAATTTCTGCGACTTCTGGTGGCCCAGCTTACCCACCAGAACCCGATGAACCCTATGGATGGCATTGAATTCGTCACCCAGCTTTCCCAGTTCAGCAGCCTTGAGCAGCTCTTTGACATCAATGATCGCTTACAGAGCCTGGAGTCGCTTCAGGGGACCCTGACCACAACCCAGTCCGTGGGGGCAATCGGGAAGGAAGTCCTGGCCAAAGGGAATGAGCTAGAAGTCACGGATTCCTGGGTATCGCCCATAGTGTTTGAGCTCAAGGATTCGGCCACCGAAGTGGTGATCGCCATTAAGGACGAAACTGGGCGTCTTGTGCGCACTCTCGAAGAGCGCACCCAAGCGGCGGGGCGCAAGAGGGTGGAGTGGGACGGCAAGGACGGCCGAGGGGAGAAGCTACCCGAGGGCGGGTATAGCTTCTCTGTCTATGCCGCGGATTTTGCCGGACAATCAATCGAGGCCATCCCCTACACATCAGGAATTGTGACAGGGGTGAGTTTTGAGCAGGGAGAGACCGAACTCTCCATGGGGAGCCGGCGGGCAAAGCTGAAGGATGTTGTTGAGATAAGCTCAGCTGCGGAGGCCGAAGAGGTCCCCGCCGCGGAAGAGCGAACGGGAGATTAAGGAGGATAAGCCATGGGTATCTTGGGAGCACTATTCTCGGGAGTATCAGGCCTCGATGTTTACTCATCCGCAATCGAGGTCATCGGTAATAACATCGCCAATGCCGCCACTCCCGGCTTCAAGGCGAGCCGGGCCCAGTTCTCCGACATTCTGAGCCAGAGCCTCACGGGAGCCCAGGGCGGAAACCAGATAGGCCGTGGTGTCCAGCTTTCGGCTGTCGAGAGCATCTTCACTCAGGGCTCCTTCGAGACCAGCAACCAATCCACAGACCTCGCCGTAGACGGGCAGGGCTTCTTCATCGTGAAGAACTCCGATGGCACCTTCTACACCCGTGACGGACAGTTTATCATCAATGAGGCAGGCCTTCTCGTGAACTCCCGGGGCGATCGCGTTCAGGGCTACACCCTGGACAACAACGGAAATATCGCGGGGATCATGGGGGATCTGAGCCTCACGGCCACCAACTCCCCGCCCAATGTTACAAGCGCGGTGGACTTTGTGGCAAACATGGATGCCAGCGCAGACCCCATCGGAGCCTATGGCTCGCTTCTGGGAGCAGCCGTGACCGATAGTTTCGTCATCGTCAGCGGGACGAACAATCAGCTTGTCTTCGATGACGGGACAGGAGGTGGTCCCTTCACCGCTGACCTCATCGCCGATGGCGGCCTGACATCGGGAACCCCAGCCTCAGGGACAGCCCTTGCAACGGCCATAAAGACGGCTATCGAGGCCACAAATGGAAGCGCTGATACCTACACCGTCACCTACGATGCCTCTACCGACCGCTTCACCATCCTTAACGACGCCGGCAACACCAACACCTTAACCCTCCTTCACAACAACGCCGGCTCCACCGCCTCGGCCACCCTCGGGTTTAACGCCACCTCATCGGGTGCCCTTTCCGCCGCGCAGAGTGACGTGAGCGACAACCAGGTGGCCTTCAACGTAGTGACCGGCACTAACGATACCTTCACCATAACCATAGATGACACCCTGACCGCAACTGCTACCCTTAGCGCCGGCCAGTACACGGGGGAATATTTCGCCCAGGAGATCCAGAGGGCCATAAACGCCGCGGATGATTCGGGCTCGAACCTCATTCGCAACGTGACCGTCAACTACAATGCCAACGCCGGGACCGACCTGAACCGGTTCCGCATCGTGTCCCAGACCGCCGGGGCAGACCAGAGCATAGACATACCCTCCACAGGACAGGTCATAACTGTCGAGGGCTCAAGCGTGGCCGTGACCACCCCTGCAACTTTCCTCACGCAGACGGGGATCGCCGGGGGCACTGCCTATGCGGGGACCGGGGGCTTTGACCCCGCAACCCCGGCCACCAGCTCAAACTTCTCCACCGCGGTCACCATCTATGACTCCCTCGGCACCTACCATGCGCTTAATGTATATTTCCTGAAGGTTGGGGCCAACTGGTGGGAGTACCACGGCCTCGTCGACGGGGGAGATCTTGTGGGAGGCACCTCCGGTGTGGCCCAGGATGTCATAAGCGGGAAGATGCGCTTTACCCCGGCGGGAGCCCTGGACATCGAGGAGCGATACGCCAACACTGGGGTATTCAACTTCAGGGGCGGCGCTACCCAAGGTCAGACCGTCGCTCTCGACTTTGGAACGAGCCTAACCACCGACAATGGCCTCACCGGTCTCGATGGCGTGACCCAGTTCGCAGGGCCCTCCGCAATCATCGGCCAGACCCAGGACGGCTACACCACCGGCACCCTCTCGAGCATCTCCACCAACCAGACCGGGGACATAACCGGCATTTTCAGCAACGGCCAGACCAGGGCCATGGCCCGCATTGCTCTAGCCAACTTCACAAGCCCCGACGGCCTTAATGCCGTCGGCTCCAACCTTTTCTCAGAGACTCAGCAGTCGGGCCAGCCCATCATAGGCCAGGCGCAGAGCTCGGGCTTCGGCACCATCTTTTCCAACTCCGTCGAGCTCTCCAACGTGGATATAGCCGAGGAGTTCGTGCAGTTGATCAAGCAGCAACAGGCCTTTCAGGCCAATGCCAGGGTCATCTCCGCCACGGATGAGCTCCTGAAAGAAATAGTCAATCTGGTTCGCTAGCCCCTCTTAGCCCCGGGCGCCCGGGATCTCTTTTTTCCAGGGCGTCCGGGGTGCTCGCGTCTGAATTCTGACATGCGGCCGCGCTCCGATCAGCAAGGCTTCTCCCCTGGCGGAGGACTCATCCCTTTTAGCCCCTTGATTTTAGAAGAGCTTCCCTCCCGGCGAGGGCTCGGCGGCATCCCATCCCTTGGCACCGAAATTGCTTAATCCTTAAAGGCTGAGAGTGTAAGAACCTGGCTCAGCCCTGGATACTCCCGAGGAGGGTCAGCTTGGATCTGGCCACAGTAATGGGCATAGTTTCTGCCTTCGGGCTGGTGATGTTTGCCATCTTCTCCAGCTCCGGGCTGGGCATCTTCATAAACATCCCCTCGGTCCTCATCGTTGTGGGAGGCACCCTGGGTGTCACCCTCATAAGTTACCCTCTTGCCGACGTTATGGGGGTAATGAGGGTCATAATGAATGCATTCTTCGTCAAGACCAAGGGGGCGGTTACGTTCATCCCCACCCTGGTGGAGTACGCGGGTCGCGCTCGCAGGGACGGCATCCTGGCACTTGAGAGCGTGGCCAATGACTCGGGCGACGGGTTTCTCTCCAAGGGCATCCAGCTGGCCGTGGACGGCCTTGAGCCCCGCTCAATAAGCACCATCCTCGAGACGGAGGTCCAGTACATCCAATCACGCCACAAGCTTGGGGCTGATGTCTTCACCACCATGGGCACCTTCTCGCCCGCCATGGGCCTCATCGGAACACTTATAGGCCTCGTGCAGATGCTGCAGAATCTCAGCGACCCAGGCTCCATCGGCCCCGCCATGGCGGTGGCCCTCATCACCACCTTCTACGGCGCCATACTGGCCAATATGGTTTTCCTGCCCATAGCGGGAAAGCTCAAGACCAGGAGTAAGCAAGAAATCTTGGCCAAAGAGGTCGTACTGGAGGCCATTCTCTCCATAACGGCCGGTGATAACCCCAGGGTCCTGGAGCAGAAGCTCCATGCCTATCTCGCGCCCGCTGAGCGTCAGTCGGTCTTAAGCTAAAGGTTCCTTTGCCCATGACAGAAGAGCTCGACATAGAAGAAAAGGGTCCCGCCGCGGGGGAGGAAGAAGAGTCCGGTGGGGCTAGCTTCACGGTGGGCTTCACAGCTCTCATCATTTTGCTTCTGGCCTTCTTTATCCTCCTCTCATCCATGTCCGTCTATGACAAGAAAAGGAGCAAGGAGGCCCTGGGTTCTGTTTTCGGCGCCTTCGGCATTATGCCTTCGGGGATCGGGCCCTTGGGGGGAGAGCGCCTGAGAACCAAAGAGGCGCCCCTCTTGGAAGAGAGCTTCCAGCGCTCCTGGCGCAACTTCAGAGACTACATCAAGAAGCGCAAGCTGGAGCACCTGGTAGCAGTCTCGGGCTCCCGGAAGGTCTTCCGTATAAGCCTGGCCAGCCGGCTTCTTTTCGATTCCGGGGAGACAAGCCTCCGTCCTTCCTCCCTAGAGTTCCTCAAGACCGTCCGATATCTCATCGTCGACTCCCGAAACCGGATGCGCATCGAGGGCCACACGGATGACCTTCAACCGGATTTGGCCCGCTATCCCTCGAACTGGGAACTCTCGGCGGCTCGGGCCGTGAGCGTGCTGCGCTATTTTCTTCGGGATAGTCGCATCGACTCAACGAGGCTCTCGGCGGCTGGCTATGGCCAGTTTCGTTCCGTGGCCCCCAATACCGACCCCGAGGGCAGGGAACGAAATCGCCGGGTGGACATCGTATTCCTGGGGGATGAGGGGGAGGACTCAGAGCTTAAGGAGTTCATCGAGGTGGAGGGCTTTCTCTTCCGTCTCTGAGAGAGAGGAGAAAGGCGTTGCCGAGGAGAAGGAAGCAGGAAGAGGAAGAGACGATTGACCGAAACGCCTGGATGGTCACCTTCTCTGACCTCATCACCCTGCTTCTCACCTTCTTCGTCATGCTCATATCTATGTCCGCCCTTGACCAACAGAGAGTCGAGAGCTCCTTCGGCTTCTTCCTTGAAAAGGCTGGGGTGCTCTCGGGCTCCCGGGCTGAGCGCGAATGGAAGGAGCCTTTCAAGAGAAAGGTCAATCCTATGGAGGACCTTTTGCGGAGCCAAGGGGTAAGTGAGAGGCTCCATCGAGCCCTCCAGCGATTAGAGAAAGAGAATTTGGCGGAGCTGGAGCTCGAGCCCGGGGCCGGGGTAAAGCTAACGGCCGAGCCCCGGGGCCGGGTCATAACCCTATCGGCGGCTCTTCTGTTCAAGAGAGGGAGCGGCGAGATCGAGGAGGAAGCCAAGCCCATCCTCGATGAGCTGGCCAAGGTGCTCTCCGAGATGGAGGAGCAAAGCATCATGGTGGAGGGTCATACGGACAATTTTCCGCCCATCTCCCGCCGCTACCGAAGCACCTGGGACCTCTCCACGGCGAGGGCTGTGAACGTGCTCCGATACCTGATGAATCAGGGCGGACTCAACCCGAGGAGGATGGCAGCCATCGGCTACGGGGGCGAGCGTCCTCTGGTCTCAAATGATTCTCCCGCCCTTCGCGCCCTTAACCGGCGGGTGGAAATTGTGCTCTACAGGGAGGACTAGAAATCCCGAGGGGAGAGAGCTCATGGTTGACCGAAGAAAAGAAGAACCGGAGGAGATAGAGGCTGAAGAGAGCCCACCCAAGAAAGGGCCCCCGCTTAAGCTGCTGGCCATGGGGCTGATGGGCCTCCTGGTCTTGGGGGGCGGGGGGTTCGCAGCCTACAAGTTCTATCTCGCCCCGAAGAAAGCCGCTGAAGCCAAGAAAGAGGGCCAGCAGAAGCCCATGGAGCTGGAGAAGTTGGTTGGCCCCGTGATCCCCCTTAAAACCTTCATAATTAACCTCGCCGATGACTCAGGGAATAGATACCTGAAGGTGACGGTGGAGTTGGAGGTCAACAACGGCAAGGCGGAGGAGGAGCTCAAAAAGAGGCTCCATGAGGTGCGCGACGGCCTCATCACAGTTCTCACCAGCAAGACCTTCAGGCAGATCCGTTCGGCCACGGGGAAGGCGGCGCTCCGCGATGAGATCGTGGCCAAGGTAAATACCATGCTGACCTCGGGGCAGGTGAAGAAGGCCTTTTTCACCGATTTCGTGGTGCAGTAGGGAGGTAGCCGTGGGCCAGATTCTCTCACAAGATGAGGTGGACACCCTTCTTCGCGGAGTCACCGACGGGCAGGTCGAGACCGAGACCGATGAGGTGGCCGACCCTTCGGGCATCGTGTCCTATGACCTTACGAGCCAGGAGCGCATCATCAGGGGCCGGATGCCCACCCTGGAGATAATCCACCAGCGCTTCTGCCGTATCTTCCGCTCCTCTCTCTCCACTATGGTAAGGCGCGTCGTGGACGTGAGTCTCGTGAGTAGCGACATGATCAAATTCGCTGAATTCCTGAAAGGTCTCCCCGTTCCCACAAGCCTCCACATATTCAAGATCGAGCCCCTGCGCGGCTACGCTCTCTTGGTTCTGGAAACGAAGCTCGTCTTTCATCTGGTGGATGTGCTCTTCGGCGGCAAGGGGAAGGAGCGCGTCAGGGTGGAGGGGCGCGACTTCACCGCTATCGAAAACAGCATCATCAGGAAGATTGTCTTCAAGGCTTTGGAAGACCTGGGGGTAGCCTGGAGGCCCGTCTACGAGCTAAATATCGAGTACTCTCGCTCGGAGGTGAACCCGCAATTCGCTGGCATCGTGCCGCCCTCGGACCTCGTGGTGGTGACCAGCTTCGAGGCAGAATTGGAGGAAGCCCAGGGCAACATCTCCATTTGCATCCCATACTCTGTCATTGAGCCCATCCGCCAGAAGCTCCACACGGGCTTTCAGTCTGAGCGCCTGGAGGTGGACCAGGCGTGGCTCAAGCGACTGGAGGAGAGGGTCCTGGAGGCCGAGGTGGAGACAATGGTACTTCTTGGCCGTACCTCCATTACTCCTCGCGAACTTATGGCCCTCAAGCAGGGAGGCGTCTTGGTTCTGGATGGATGGGTCACCGACGAACTGGAGGCCCGGGTGGAAGGAGTTGCCAAGTTTCGGGGCACTCCGGGCACTTATCATCGGTGCCAGGCCTTTCAGATAACTTCTTTAATCCAGGGGAGGAGCTAGAGGAAGATGGCAGACGAAGCTGAAGTTAATGACGTGATGTCGGAAGGGGATGAAGGCTTTGAGGTGGGCGTTGCCGATACTTCGGGTGCCTCCCCCAAGGCCAAGGCGGAGACACCTCCCAGGAGCATCGACTTCATCCTTGATATTCCCCTTGAGGTGACGGTGGAGCTAGGCCGCTGCAAGATGGTCATAAATGACCTCTTGCAACTGGGGCAGGGTTCGGTGATAGAGCTCAGTAAGCTCGTGGGGGAACCCCTGGAGATACTGGTGAATCATAAGCTCGTTGCCCGGGGAGAGGTGGTGGTGGTGAACGAGAAATTTGGTATCCGCCTAACCGATATCATAAGTCCCATGGAGCGCATCGAGCAACTGACTTAGGCGCGCCGGATTAGAGCGATGGCAGCACTCTGTCAAAGGGATGACGATGGCCTGGGAGCTTGGCGAGGCCAGGCACTGAGCACACGGGAGAATCTCAGGCCGCACCCCCCCATAGCCTCCTCTTCTCCCAAAATTCCGCCTGCTGCCAGTGAGGCTCACATCTCTTCCCCCCCCTAGTAGGCTTCCCGTTGGCACAACTATTGCTCATTTAGCAGTCGAGGAAAGAAGCTCCTTTCAGGCAGAAGAAGAAGGAGTCCAAGGTTATGGCCAAGAAATTAGCGAATAGAGCGAGGTGGGTCCGGCGGGCCCTCGCCTCCTGCCTCTTCTTTGGCCTCCTCGCTCTGCCGAACCCCTCTTCGGGTGGAGAGGGGGCCAACTACCTCAAAGATGTTTTCGTCTATCAGGGGGATGCTCTCGTCCGTGTGGTGGCTCTCTTTGAGAGTCGGGTCGAGGTTCCCCGTCGGTCCCTCAAACACTCGAAGCGGGCTTTCATTCTAAGCCTTCCCGGGGTGGCCATGAAGCCCGAGAGTAGGGTTTTTCGGGTCGAGGAGGGTCCTCTGGAGCGAGTGGAGGCCAAGGAGAAAGGAGGGGACGGCATCGTGCTCATTGGCCACCTCCGAGAGTCCTACAAGGGCATCCTCCAAGAGGCCCGGGCTGAAGCCAATGAAAATACCCTCACCCTCACGCTCACCTTACCCCTCCCCGCCCAGCCACCCCAGCGCAACGCGCTGAGAGTGCGAGAGGGCGACGAAAGCCTCATAGACAAGGTCCTGGGCGCAGGACTCAGGGCGGAGGCGGGGGTAGGCGGTAACCGCCTGGGCGGAAGAGCTATTGAGGCTGAGGAGGGCGATCTCGGGGCTCCGTCTCCCTCTATCTTCAAGACGGGCCTCAAGCTCGGCCTTGCCCTCGGGGCGATCATGGCCCTCTTTCTTGGCGGTGCCTCTCTCTTCCGGCGCCTGGCCGGAGATGGACCCCTGTGGCGAAGGAGGCGCCTCATACGCCTGATTAATAGATCCTACATCGGACCCAAAAAGTCCATCGCCCTAGTAGAGGTAGCCGGAGAGGTGCTCGTGGTGGGCATCTCCAACTCAAACATAAGCATGCTGAGCAAGCTTGAAAGCAATGCCACTTTGAGCCGAATAAGAGGAGGGCCCTCCTTCGATGAAGAGCTGGGGAGTGCCTTGCCCAAAGTCTCCCCCGAGGGATCTGGGGAGCACCTCAAGGCCATGGCACATGCCTTTCAAGAGAAACTCCGAGGGCTTAAGAAAGTTTAAGGGCGCAATATGCTGCGATGCCTTCTCATAGCTTCTCTCGCCGCGTTGATACTGATTCCAGGAGTTGCCCACGCGGCCGAAAGCCTTCCCACCATAAACATAGGGATTGGGCAGGCCGGCGAGCCATCTGAGGTAGCCACTTCCCTTAAGATCTTATTTCTCCTCACCGTTCTCTCCCTGGCGCCGGCCATCGTCATCATGATGACTTCCTTTGCGCGGGTGGTAGTGGTTCTTGCTTTCCTTCGCCAGGCTCTGGGCGCCCAGCAGACCCCCCCGAACCAGATAATCATAGGCCTCGCCCTCTTCATCACCTTCTTCATCATGGCCCCTGTGTGGAAGAAGGTGAACGGAGAGGCCCTGCAGCCTTTCCTCGCAAAGCAGGTCTCCCACGAGGTGGCCCTTCAGAGGGCGGCGGTGCCCATAAGACATTTCATGCTAAGGCAGACGCGAGAGAAAGACCTGGCCCTCTTCATTCGCCTCTCCCACTCCGACGCCCCCCGGAAGCCCGACGAGGTGCCCCTGACTACCCTCATTCCGGCCTTTGTCATAAGTGAGCTTAAGACCGCCTTCCAGATAGGCTTCATCCTCTATCTCCCGTTTCTCATCCTGGACATGGTGGTGGCGTCGGTGCTCCTTTCCATGGGAATGTTGATGCTGCCGCCCATATTGGTTTCTCTGCCCTTCAAACTCATGCTCTTCGTCATGGTAGACGGCTGGCATCTGGTTGTGGGGTCTCTGATAGAGAGTTTCGGATAGGGCAAGATAGGGAGAGGCCAGCTCATGACACCCGAATATGTAATCGGCCTGGGTAGGAATGCTCTGGAGATGGCCCTCATGCTGGCGGGGCCCATGCTGGCCTTCGGCCTGGCGGCGGGGCTCCTTGTGAGCGTCTTTCAGGCCATGACCCAGATCCAGGAGCTGACGCTTACTTTTATTCCCAAGATCCTGGCCGTGGTTCTGGCCATCTTGCTCTTCTCGCCCTGGATGCTCCAGCTCCTCAGCGACTACACTCGGGGCCTAATAGTGGGCATCCCGGGGACAATCCGTTAGGGGAGGAGTAAGGTTGGAGCTCTTGGGAATATCGCCCGAGTCCTTTCTACGCTTCATCCTCATCCTTTTTAGAGTGAGCGCCGTCCTTTTCCTCATCCCCTTCTTCGGGGCCGAGGCCGTGCCGGCCCAGTTGAAGATAGGGCTATCGGCCGCCGTGAGTCTTGCCCTTTACCCGGCGGTAGGGCCGGGTCTACCCGAGCCCCCGAAGGAGTTACTTCCGCTTTTGCCCGCCCTGGCTTCAGAGCTGACGCTGGGGATGGTCCTGGGTCTTGCCGTGCGGGCCATATTTGCCGCGGTGGACTTTGCGGCCCAGATGGTGGGCTTTCAGATGGGCTTCGCCATAGTGAACGTAATAGACCCCCAGACCCAGCATCAGACAAACCTGATGGCTCAGTTTGAGAACCTGCTGGCCCTCATGTTCTTCCTGGCGGTGGATGGCCACCATCTGCTGCTGCGGGCCGTAGCCGAAAGCTTCAGGGTTCTTCCTCCCTTCGGGTTGGAACTCAAAGGAGAGCTATTCCATCTCATGATGCGTATCGCTTCGGACATTTTTGTTCTCGCCATCAAGCTCTCGGCGCCGGCCCTTCTGGTCCTTATGTTCAGCAGTGTGGCCCTGGGGGTGGTGGCGAGGACGGTGCCCCAGATGAACATCTTTCAGGTGGGCTTCCCCCTGAAGATAACATTGGGGATACTGGCCCTGGGTCTGGGGCTTCCCGCCATGGGCATGGTTTACAAGGACATTTTCAGCCGCATGGGGAGGGACCTCTTCCTCCTCATGCGGGCCATGTAGGAGAGAGGGGAAGGTGCCCGCCAGGGAAGACAAGACCGAGCCCGCAACCCCAAAGCGCCGGGAGGAAGCCCGGGAGAAGGGGCAGGTGGCAAAAAGCCGGGAGATTTCCTCCATAGCCACGCTCCTTGTGGGGGTTCTCTTCTTTTACCTATTCGGTGGCGCTATGGGAAGAAACCTTCTATCGGTGACCCACCACTTCCTTGCCAAATCGGGTACGACGCATCTCTCCCAGGAGGGGGCTTATCACCTGGCCCAGGAGGCTATCTGGGGCCTCGCCCTCTCTGCCCTTCCCCTTCTGCTTCTGGTGCTCCTTGCCGGCGTGGCCGCAAACATCCTCCAGATAGGGTTTCTCGTGAGCTTCCATCCTCTCATGCCCAAACTCTCAAAGCTGAACCCCATTGCCGGCGCCCGCCGCCTCATCTCCAAGGGTGCTCTCATGGAGCTGGGGAAGGCCATGGCCAAGATCGCGCTTGTGGCCTACATAAGCTATTCGACCATAAGGGCCGAGTGGGATTTCCTGCCATCTCTGGCCCTTATGTCGGTGGGAGATACCGTCAGCTACTTCACCGGTGTCTCACTCAGGCTGGGTCTCAGGACCGGGGTGGTGCTCCTGGTCCTTGCAGCCCTGGATTATGCCTTCCAGCGCCATGAGTACGAGATGAACCTCCGCATGACCAAGCAGGAGGTAAGAGATGAGTGGAAGCAGCGGGAGGGTGACCCCCTCATAAAGGCCAAGGTCCGGCAGGTCCAGCGAGAGCTGGCTAGGCGCCGGATGATGGAGGCCGTTCCCAAGGCCGACGTGGTCGTAACAAACCCCTCGCACTATGCAGTAGCTCTGAGCTATGAGCGGGAGGAGATAGAAGCCCCCATGGTAGTGGCCAAGGGGGCGGGCTATATAGCTGAGAAGATAAAAGAGATAGCCCGAGCGCACGGGGTCCCTCTTGTGGAGAACCCCCCACTCGCCCAGGCCCTCTACAAGCAGGTGCCTCTGGGGGCCGTCATTCCTGTGGAGCTCTACCGGGCTGTGGCCGAAGTGCTGGCCTACGTTTACCGCCTCAAAGGAAAGGTGGCCACCTAGGAGCCTTCAATGGCCGACGGATTCAAACTGCAGACCCTGACCCGAGGCGGCGACGTGATGCTGGCGCTGGGCGTCGTGGGCGTCATCGCCGTTATGGTAGTGCCCATACCCACGCCCCTGTTGGATGCCCTCCTCGCCTTCAGCATCACCTTTTCCCTGGTGATTTTGCTCGTCTCCATGTATACGCTGGAGCCTCTGGAGTTTTCCGTCTTTCCCTCCCTGCTTCTCGTGATGACCCTCTTCCGCCTATCCCTGAACGTGGCCTCCACGCGCCTCATCCTCCTTCACGGGAACGAGGGGGCGGGAGCGGCGGGACGGGTCATCAACTCATTCGGAAATTTTGTGGTGGGCGGCAACTACATTGTGGGCATCGTGGTATTCCTCATCCTCGTGGTCATAAACTTCGTCGTCATCACTAAGGGAGCGGGCAGGATCGCCGAGGTGGCGGCGCGCTTCACCCTTGATGCCATGCCGGGCAAGCAGATGAGCATCGACGCCGACCTGAACGCAGGCCTCATCAACGACGCCGAGGCTCGCGGCCGAAGGCAAAAGATCTCCCAGGAGGCCGATTTCTACGGTGCCATGGATGGAGCCAGCAAGTTCGTGAGGGGCGACGCCGTAGCAGGGATAGTGATAACCCTCATAAATATTTTCGGAGGCTTTGCCATAGGGGTTCTGCAGTTGGGCCTCCCCATATGGAGGGCGGCCCAGACCTATACCGTGCTCACCATAGGTGACGGCCTGGTGACCCAGATCCCGGCCCTCCTCATCAGCACGGCGGCGGGCATAGTCGTCACCCGCGCCGCTTCTCAATCGAACCTGGGAGCCCAGCTCACGGGGCAGATTATGGTGCACCCGAGGGCCATAGGGATAGCGGCGGTGATCCTTCTCCTCTTGGGCCTCGTCCCTGGGCTGCCTCAGCTCCCCTTCCTTGCGCTGGCGGTGGTGACGGGTATCATGGCCTACGTCCTCCGGCAGGCGGCACGGGTCACGGCCGAGAGGGAGCGGGAGGCCATGGCCGCACCCCCGCCGGAGCCTGAGAAGGTGGAATCTCTCCTCCAGCTTGACCTCATGGAGGTGGATGTAGGCTACGGCCTCATCCCCCTCGTGGATGCCCAGCAGGGGGGAGAGCTTCTCGATAGAATCCGCTCCATCCGGCGACAGTTTGCTCTGGAGCTTGGCATCATTGTTCCTCCCCTTCACATAAGGGATAACCTGGAGCTAAAGCCGGGGGAGTACACCGCTCTCATAAAGGGAGTCGAAGTGGCAAGGTCGGAACTCATGATGGACCACTATCTGGCAATGGACACGGGAGCCGTGGAGAGGCCCGTGGAGGGCATACCCACAAAGGAGCCCGCCTTCGGCCTTCCTGCCCTCTGGGTGACGGAAGCCAACCGGGAGAGGGCACAGATGCTTGGCTATACGGTGGTTGACCCGGCCACTGTAATCGCTACCCACCTCTCGGAGATAATCAAGGCAAACGCTCACGAGCTCCTCGGCCGCTCCGAGGCTCAGGCTCTTCTGGATAACCTCTCCCGGCACCACCCCAAGGTGGTGGAGGAACTCATCCCCAACCTCCTCCCCCTGGGTGGAGTGCAGAAGGTGCTCCAGAACCTCGTGAGGGAGGGGGTCTCCATCCGCGACCTGAGAACCGTCTTGGAGTGCATTGCTGACTACGCTCCTATGATAAAGGACCCAGAGGTCCTCACGGAATATGTGAGAAGCAGGCTTTCCCGCACCATAACCCGCCAGTACCAGGCCCCGGACGGGAGCATTCACTTGGTGACCTTAGAGAAGGGGCTGGAGGAGACCATGACCGCAGCAATCAAGAAAACCGAGCACGGCTCTTACCTGCTCCTGGAGCCCCAGGTGGCGGAGCTTATTGTAGAAAGGGTCCGGGAGGTCGTGGATAAACTCTCAATCAGCGACCATCATCCGGTGCTGCTTTCACCCCCAACCCTCAGGAGCCACCTCAAGAGGCTTCTGGAGAGATTCATCCCCAATCTGGCGGTTCTCTCGCCCAGCGAGATTGCGCCAAATGTGAAGATCGTTAGTCTAGGGACGGTGAGCCTATGATGAAAGTACGCCGTTTTGAAGCCCAGGGCCTCAGGGAGGCCCTGCAGCAGGTGAAAACAGAGCTTGGTCCCGAGGCCGTCATCCTCTCCACACGGGAGATAAGAAAGAGGGACGGCGCCTTCGGCCTTTTTGCCCGGCCTGTGGTGGAGGTCACGGCTGCTCCGCCCGAGGATTTCGATAAGGCCAAGGAGAAGGCAGAGTCCCCTGAACGGGCGCTAAGGGCATCCCTAACGGCTCTTAAGCAAGATATGGCCTCACTGAGGGATGAGATGAGGGGGCTTCCCCTTGCGAGAGATGGAACGGCCCTCAGGAGGGAGCTGGAGGAGCTGAGGAATCTCATTTTAGCCCTCGGGGACCCCTTCCCTGAGTCGAAGAGAAAGCTCCCGCCCGCCCTGGAGGTCTTACGCCGCCAGATGCTCTTCCGGGGCCTCTCCTCCGAGATTGCCCTCAAGCTTCTGCAGAGGGCCGAGGCGGAGCTGCCTTCCTCAAAACTTGAAAGTACATTCTATGTTAAGATATACTGCGCTAGGTTGCTCATGGGGGAGGTTAGCGTAACGGGACCCTTAAGGGGGCCAGGCTTAAGGGCGGCCTTTATCGGGCCGACTGGAGTGGGGAAGACCACGACCATCGCCAAACTAGCCGCAGGCCTCACCTTTCGGGAAGGGAAACGGGTGGCACTTGTGACTGTGGACACCTTCAGGATAGCGGCAATCGAACAGCTGAGAATCTATGCTCAGCTCATGAACCTTCCTGTGGAGGTAGTCTTCTCTCCTAAAGAACTCACGGCTGCCCTGCGGCGACACCAAGAGGCCGATGCCATTCTCATTGACACAGCGGGCCGAAGCCAGCGGGACGAGTCCCAGATGGGCGAGCTTAAGGATTTCTTCGGGAAGGGGGAGGTGGACTGCCATCTGGTCCTGAGCGCTGCGACAAGCCAGGAGGACCTCTCCCAGGTGCTCAAGCGCTTCGGCGAAATTCCTCTTAAGAGCCTCCTTTTCACCAAGCTCGATGAAGCCAACCGCTTTGGCGTCATCATGAACCAGAGCCTTTCCTCTGGCATCCCTCTATCCTATTTCACCATGGGTCAGAGAGTGCCCGAGGATATCGAGGTTGCTAGCCCCGAGCGTGTGGCAGACCTCGTGCTTCCCCTTCCGCCCGCCGAGGAGGAAAGCCGTGCCTGACCAGGCACAGACCCTGAGAGAAGGGCCTCCCCAGAGGCAGAACGCCCCGCCCCCGGTACGGGTTCTCTCCTTCACAAGCGGTAAGGGAGGCGTTGGCAAGACCAATGTGGTGGTGAACCTGGGATACGCTCTGGCCAAAATGGGAAAGCGGGTGATGCTCCTGGATGCAGACCTGGGCCTGGCGAACATTGACGTTGTCCTTGGGCTTGCCCCCCGCTACAACCTCCAGCACGTTCTCTCAGGGGAGCGGAGCCTAAGGGAAATCCTCGTCGATGGCCCGGCAGGAATGCGCATCCTTCCTGCGGCATCGGGCGTCCAGGAATTGGTGGACTTGAGCGATGCACAGAGGCTCCTCCTCCTCTCAGAGTTTGACGTCCTGGGGGAAAAATTGGATGTCCTTCTCATAGACACGGGCGCGGGCATCTCCCGGAACGTCACCTACTTTAATATCGCCGCCCAGGACATAGTCGTGGTCACCACTCCTGAGCCCACAGCTATCACCGATGCCTATGCACTGATAAAGGTCCTTTCCCAAAAGTACCGAGTCCCTTCCTTTAAGGTTCTGGTAAACACCGTGGATGGTGAGCGGGAGGGAAAGCAGGTCTTCAGAAAACTCTCGGCCGCCTGCGACCGTTTCCTGGGCGTTTCGCTCGACTACCTGGGCTACATCCTAATTGACGAGAACGTTTCCCAGGCCGTGCGGCAGCAGCGGGCCCTTCAGGAGATCATGCCCCGCTCCCCGGCGAGCCGATGCATGAGGGAGCTGGCCCAACGCCTGCTTCAGATGCCTACGAGTAGCTTTCTCTCGGGAGGTGTACAGTTCTTCTGGCGGTACCTCCTCGAGGGAGAGCGCCGCTGAGGTAGGAGATGGGCAGGTTGGTGCTGAGGCTCGCGCTCGCCTTCGGCCTCGTGGCATTCGCGGTGAGCCTCTTTTCAGCTCTTTCGGCCGGGGTGAGCGCCCCGGCTGCGCTACCGCGAGCAGCCCTGGGAGCCATTATTGCCGGAGGGGCCGGAGCGCTCGTGAGTTTCATCTTTGCCGCCTTCTTTACTGGAAGCTCGTAGGGGTCCTCCCTATGGCGGCCAAGGAAAAAGAAAAGTTCGACGCTTCTGACAAAGACGGCATAGTCCTCAAGTACACCCCCCTCATCAAGTTTATCGCCCACCGCATCGCCATGCGTCTGCCTCCCCATATCGAGGTCGAGGAGCTGATAAATTCCGGTGTGCTCGGCCTCATGGACGCAATCGAGAAGTTTGACCCCACAAGGGATGTCCAGTTCAAGACCTATGCGGAGTTCAGGATACGGGGTGCCATTTTGGATGAGCTCCGGGCCATGGACTGGGTGCCGCGCTCGGTGCGTCAGAGGAGCAACCTTCTGGAAGATACCTATGCCCGCCTGGAGCAGGAGTTGGGAAGGGCGGCCACTGAGGAGGAGATGGCCCGTGAGCTGGGAATGGCCCTGGAAGAGTTTCAGGCCGTGTTAGCCCGGGCGGGAGGGATATCCCTTGTGAGCTTCGAGGATATCCGGGTGGGAGAGGAGGAAGAAGGGAGAAGCCTTCTCGATACCCTGGCAGGACTGGATGAAGATGACCCCCAGTACCGGATAACCTTTGAGGAGCTCAAGCGCCTGCTGGGCCAGGCCATAGATGCCCTTCCCGACCGAGAACGCCTTGTAATCTCTCTTTACTACTTTGATGAGCTCACCATGAAGGAGATCGGCAAGACCCTGGATATCACAGAATCGCGGGTCTCGCAGATCCACACTCAAGCCGTGCTGCGCCTCAGGGGTAAGCTCCGGCATATGGCCGAGCGCTGATCCCTCAAGTCGTCCTCATACTCCCTAACGGGCAGATAAAGTCTCCCCCCTCTTGACCGATAAGTTCTTTGGGAGCTTCTTGCCGTCCCTAACGACTTTGAGGGGGAGGGAGGAGCTATGGAACCTCTTCAGCTTCCTCTGGGAATTCCTCAGATTGACTTGGCCGAGCGATACCAGCAGGTGCAGCAGACAAATCCCGACCAGCAGCAGCAGGCTCTCTCCGAGGAGATGAAGCGCCTGGAAGAGAAGCGCAGGGAAGTCGTCCAGGAAGCCC
The DNA here is from genome assembly GCA_964575845.1 of uncultured bacterium. Taxonomy (GTDB): domain Bacteria; phylum UBA8248; class UBA8248; order UBA8248; family CAZNSX01; genus CAZNSX01. Next base: position 144,213 of record CAZNSX010000003.1, read on the forward strand.
ATCTCATAGAAGAGCCGCACTCGGGACCCGAGAGTCGGGAGGAGAAAGGGAAGGGCAAGGGGAAAAAAGGCCAAAAAGGCGAACAATCTCCGGAAGACGAAGATGATATCTCAGTTGATATCCATGTCTGAGGAGAAGATGCTGCTCTTTCAGCCCATTTAATCCCCTCACGGTCTTCCTTGAGCTCTTGGCCGAGCGACTCTTGGCCCTCCTTCCAAAGGGCAAGAGCCCTCGGGGCAGGAGGAGCTGAGGCTCCAGGGGCAAAAGGGGAGAGTCCGGGGAAGGCTCTCCTTGAAGGGCCTTTAAAGGGCGAGCCTCTCTCCAATCTTTAGGAAGCCTCGTAAGGTTCCGCCAAAGGGCCTAAAGTAGCGCTGAGAGGGGTAAAAGTAGATATATATAAAAAGCTTAAAAGTAAAGAGCTTAACAAAAAAACATAAAGTATAACTTTAATTTTAATCCCGGACTCCTGCTCAGCTCCACTAGAGCTTCTCCTCCCTCAGCCGAGGGATTTCATACCTTTAAGACTGGTTCCTCCCTAAAGGGGACCCCCCCCTACGTTTAGCTGCTTTTCCTCTTTCAAGGAGAGCACTCCCTTTGCCCGCAAGGCATCCCCCCTCCTTGAGGAAGGGATTGGGGAGAATTTGGCCTCTCATGGGTTCCTGGGCCTCCTGGCTTAGCCTATGAAAACGCGGCCTTCCAGGGCCTCGGCCCAAGGGAAAAGTATGCTTTCAGTCCGGGAAAAAAATTCCTCTGCCTCCCGCCAAGAGCTTTGTGGCAAAGATCGCTCTCATCTCTAGTTCCTTATAAATCAAAACACTACGGAAATATAGGCCCTATCGAACCCTTTGGTATATCAATTGCTTCTAACTGTGGACATGAAGGAGAATGGCCTATGCAAAGCGGTATCATAAGCGTTTACGCGGCAGCGGCCGCCCAGCAAGAGTTGCTGGAGCTTGTGGCCAATAACCTGGCCAATCTCAGCACCCCGGCCTTCAAGGAAGACCGCCCGGTTTTCAGTTCCTATTTGCAAGCGAGCCCTCCCGAACGCCCCGCACTTCCCTTGCCCATCCCGGAACTTCGGGCCGTCAGGACCAACTTTGCCCAAGAAGGGTTCCGTCATACTGGAAACCCCCTGGACCTTGCCCTGGATGGGCCGGGATTCTTCAAGGTGAAGACTCCTCGGGGCGAGCGGTTCACCCGCAAGGGACAGTTCACCCTGGATACTCGGGGAAGACTCGTCACGGGCGAGGGCTTTCCGGTGCTGAATGAGAGTGGGGGGGAGATAGCCATCCCGGCGGCGGACCTTACTCATGGCGCGATTCAGATCGATAAGACGGGCCAGATAAAAGCGGGGGGGATGGTTCTGGACAAAATAGCGATGATGCATATCCCCGAGCCCGAAAAAATCCGCAAGGAGGGGAACTCTCTTTTCGCTGCCCAGAGCTTACAGGAGATCCACCTGTGCTCCGACGAGACCACCCTCCGCCAGGGCTTTCTCGAGCTCTCCAACGTGAGCCCCATCCAGGCCATGACCTCCATGATCGAGCTGGCCAGAGCCTATGAGGTTTATCAGAAGGTCATCCAGACCTTTGATGAAGCCACGCAGAAGGCAATAAACGAGGTCGGACGCGCGACCCGATAGGGAGAAAGGAGGCAGGGAGTGATCCGGGCACTTTTCACGGCTTCCACGGGCATGCAGGCCCAACAGCTGACCATCGATGTCATTTCCAACAACCTGGCGAACGTCTCAACGGTGGGCTTCAGGAAGAGCCGGGCCGACTTCCAGGACCTTCTCTACGAGACCGTCATCCCGGCGGGCACCGCCTCGGCCCAGGGAAACGAGATCCCCACGGGCCTTCAGCTGGGACATGGTGTGAGGCCCGTCGCCACCCAGAAGATCTTTCGCGAGGGGGACTTCCGGAGGACCGATAACGAGCTGGACCTCGCCATTGAGGGAGATGGCTTTTTCGCTGTGACGCAGCCCAATGGCGAGCTCGCCTATACACGGTCGGGAGCCCTTAAGCTCAACAGCCAGGGACAGATGGTGACCTCGGAGGGTTTTCTCCTCTCGCCTAACATCACTGTCCCCTCAACGGCAATTAACGTAACCATCGGCTCTGACGGCACCGTCACCGTCATCAGTGCCGGGGCCGCAGCCCCCTCGCAGATAGGTGCCATAACCCTCGCCCGCTTCCCCAACCCGGCTGGCTTGAGTAGTCTGGGCAGAAACCTCTTCATGCCCACTCAAGCCTCTGGCGCCGCCACAACGGGCACCCCCGGGGAGGGGGGATTCGGGACGATAGCCCAGGGTTTCCTCGAGAACTCCAACGTCAGCGTGATCGAGGAGATGGTGGGACTCATTGAGGCCCAGAGAGCATATGAGATTAACTCTAGAGCCATTCAAACGAGCGATGAGCTTCTCCAGACGGCGGCGAACCTGAAGCGGTAGGAGCAAGGCGGATGAGCGGAAACAGAACCTTCGCCGCGGCTTTGACCTTGAGCCTGGCGCTTCTTCTGGTCCTCACCTCAACGGTTTCAGGGGAGGTGCGGGTGAGGGTCAGGGAGAGGAGCGAGGTAATCGAAGATGTCGTGACCCTGGGTCAGATTGCTGACCTCTGGGGAAGAGACCCTCTGCTTGTTAAGAGGCTCCGCGAGCTGGAGCTCGTGGTGGCGCCGCCGCCCGGCGCCTCGAGCCTGATCCCGGGGGAGCTCATCTCCTCTCGTCTTGAGGATGAGGCACCGGGAAAGGTGAAGCTCGTCTCGCCCGGCCAGGTGAGGATACACCGGAGCTTCCGGAGGCTTGAGGATAAAGCGGTTCGTCGGCTGGTGGAGGGCTTTATCGAGGAGCACCTCAGGGCGCAGGGCCATCGCTTCGAGGTAAAGGGCCTCGCCTTTGTCAATAATCTTCTCCTCCCCCCTGGCGAGCTCACTCCCGAGGTGCGTCCCGCTCCGGGAGCGACCTTTGTTGGAAAGACACCCCTCGCCCTTATCTTCAAGCAGGGGGATAAGGAGGTGCGCCGCCTCTGGGTCACGGCGGATATTGCCCTGTTTGCTCCTGTGGTTATTGTAGCCGAGCCCCTGAGGCCGAATCAGGAGATAATGGAAGGAGCCATCGAGCTTCAGGAGCGGAACTTGGCGGAGCTTCCCAGGGGTGCTTTCACGAGCCCGGAGCAGGCCCTGGGCGCAAGGGCGAGGCGCCTTTTGGGCCCTGGGGAGGTTCTCACTGAGGCCAAGGTGGAACGCCCGCCCATCGTGAGGCCGGGTGATATGGTGAAAATCGTGCTCAGGGCACGGGGCCTTTTCGTCACCACCCTGGGAAGGGCCCTTCAGAAGGGCAGGAAAGGGGAGCTCATCGAGATTCAAAACGTCCGCTCCCTCAAGAGACTCTTCGGCCGGGTAGTGGACCGCGAGACGATAGAGGTGCTCTTCTGAGAGCCCAATGCGCAGGAGCCCCAAAATGTCAAAGACACTAAAGGCTGCATCTCCCTTCCTGGCCCCCATCCTGGCGGCCCTGCTTTCAGGCTGCGCAGGGCTACTCAATGCGGAGGGACCGGAGAATAAGCCCTCTCTTGTGGGCTCTCACCTCAAGGCGGCATCTTACACCGAGGCGAGAAGCCCCAAGAATAATCCGCACACAGATGAGGACAGCGCTTCTCTCTGGAGCGATAAGAGCCCCTTTCTTTTTATAGACAAGAGGGCATCCCGGGTGGGGGACATAATCACCGTGCTCATCTCCGAGAGTTCCAGTGCCAGCAAGAATGCCTCTACAGAGCTCGAACGGGAAAGCAGCCTCACGGCGGCTCTGACCGCCCTCCTGGGCTATGAAGAGGCCATCAGGGCAAAAAACTCCCGCTTTAATCCCAGTAGCGCCCTGGACGTGAGCACAAAGAACACTTTTGGAAGCGACGGCACTACCAGCAGAAGCGGCCAGCTCTCGGCCACCATTTCGGCCAAGATCGTGGAGATCCTTCCAAGTGGAAACATGGCCATCGAGGGAAGGCGGGAGATCACGGTCAACGAGGAGGAACAGATAATCAAGCTCTCGGGCCTCATCCGTCCCGAAGACATCGGCCCCGAGAACACCATACTATCCCGCTACATCGCTGATGCTAAGATCACCTACACAGGAGAGGGAATCCTTGGCGATAAGCAAAGGCCGGGGTGGTTTACAAGAATCTTCGACATCATCTGGCCCTTCTAGCAAGGAGTGAGAGATGAGAAGTGGCGCTCTTAAGGTCGTTCTTCTCCTGGCAGCCCTTTCTGTAATCCTTCCCCCCCTGCAGGCGTGGGCCGTCAGGGTTAAGGATATCGCCAGCATTCGCGGCGTCAGGAGCAACCAGCTGCTGGGCTATGGACTCGTAGTTGGGCTCAACAAGACGGGCGATAGCGACGACACAGAATTTACCGTGCAATCCCTCACGAGCCTCCTTAAGAAATTGGGCGTCAATGTGGACCCGAGGGAAGTGCAGGTGGAAAACGTGGCGGCCGTGGTCGTGACGGCGACCCTTCCCCCATTTGCCCGGATGGGGAGCAAGATAGATGTTACGGTGTCGAGCCTGGGTGACGCACAGTCCCTCCTGGGGGGTACCCTCCTTCTGACCCCTCTCAAGGGGGCTGACGGGGAGGTTTATGCCGTGGCCCAGGGGTCCATTTCCGTGGGCGGCGGCTTCGCCTTCAGCGGAGCCTCGGGGAGCCGCGTAACCAGAAACCACCCAACTGTGGGCCTAATCGCTGGGGGTGCTACCATCGAGCGGGAGATTTCCTTGGACTTCCACAACAGAAAGCGTCTGAGGCTAGCCCTCTCGCATCCAGATTTCACGACAGCCAAGCGCCTCAGCGAAGCCATCAATGAGAGCTTCGGCAGGCCCATGGCCACACCCCTTGATGCAGGCACTGTGGACGTCAGGGTGGCCGAGGGGCTGGCGAAGAGCTTGGTTGAGGTAGTGGCTCAGATAGAGAAGCTTGAGGTTTCGCCCGATGTCCGGGCTCGCGTCGTCCTGAATGAGCGCACAGGTACCATAGTGGTCGGCGAGAACGTGAGGATTTCCACCGTGGCCATCTCCCACGGAAACCTGAACGTCGTCATCAGCGAAGATTCCCTTGTCTCGCAGCCCAGAAGTTTCGCCCCTCAAGGCTCCGCCACGGTGACGGTGCCTCAGACCCGCATCAGCGTCCGGCAGGAACAACGCCAGCTTGCCCTCCTGCCCCATTCCGTGAGCATCGGGGATGTGGTGCGGGGACTCAACGCCATAGGGGTTTCGCCCCGGGACCTCATCGCCATCCTCCAGGCCATACAGGCGGCGGGGGCCCTTCAGGCTGAGCTTGTTATCATCTGAGGGGAAAAACCTTCCCCTTAATGGGAAAAAAGAGCAGCCGAGAGGCTGGCATGAGGAAGAATTTACGTAAAGAAAATAAGCAAAAAATACCTGAAGTTATCTTTAAAAAGTTAATGTTCAACATTAAGTCAATCTGGGGCATGCTAATTGCTTCTTGTCCTTGAGGCAAATTAAGTCTCTGAGGAGTCGATATGGTTCTGCCAAATGCATTCTCGGCTGATGGCACCGCGAGCGAGAGGGCCCTCCCTTTGCCGCGAGGCCCGCTAAGAGAAGCAGATTCGAGTGCTAAGGGAGAGGGGGAGCCGGGCAAAGGGGAGGGGCTCCGGAAAGCCTGCAGGGAATTTGAATCCATATTCATCTATCAACTCCTCCAGGCCATGCGCAGGAGCATTCCCAAGGATGGGCTCTTCAGGGGAAAGGAAGAGGAGTTCTACCGCCCCATGCTGGATGAGCAGCTAGCGCGGTCAGTCGCCCTGGGAAGGGGTCTCGGCCTGGGGGAGATTCTTTACAGGGAGTTCACCCGCCTTCAAGAGAAAAGCGCTTCCAATGGCCCTGAGGCTTCCGCCCCTGCCAAGGAAAAGGAAGATGAGGAGCTCTTCGCCATTCCGGCTGAGGGCTTCCTCTCCTCTCGCTTTGGCCTGCGCTCTGACCCTATAACAGGGCTAAACCGAGAACATCAGGGCCTGGACATAGCCGCGGGCATGGGTGCGCCGGTTTGTGCTTCTCGGGCGGGCAGGGTAATTTTCAGTGGCGAGCGAGGGGGCTACGGGAAGCTCATCATCCTGGATCACGGTGACGGCTACACCACTTACTATGGCCACAACTCGAAGCTCCTCGTGGAGGAAGGCAAATGGGTGGAGGCACTTGAGCCCGTCGCCCTCTCAGGAAACAGCGGAAGAACCACAGGACCCCACGTCCACTTTGAGGTGAGGCACAGGGGGAAACCCCTTGACCCAGAGTCGCTGATAGACCGCCGCACATAGGAGGGGGCCATGCGAAAGGAACTTGAGGGCCTCCTGAGGGGTCTCAAGGAGGAGATAGGCCTTCATCAGGAGGTGGTGGGGCTCCTTGAGCGGGACCGCTCCCTCCTGATGGAACTCGCCACCAGGGAGCTGGAAGAGAGTAATGGTCGCAAGGCCTTCCTGGCCTCAAGCATAAGAGAGGCCGAGATGGAGAGGATTAAGCTTGTGGAGAAGCTGGCGGAAACTCTGGGTCTCGACCCCAAGGAGCTCAACTTGCAGGATATCATAGCCCTCTGTCCTGAGGCTCTTGCGAGTGAACTGGAGGCCTCGAGGCGGTGCCTCTTGGAGCTGGCGAGCCGGACAGCCGAACTGAATGAGCGAAATCTCAAGTTTATCCGTCGCTCCCTTCTCATTTTCGAAGGGACACTTTCGGCCATCCGCCGCGGCCTTGAGGAGCCGGGGCGCTACGGGCGCCGGGGCTTACGTGAGGGCGCAGAACTCAACGGCCGCTTTCTGAGCCGGGCCATCTGAGGCCGACGAGAGGTAAAGGTTATGGGGGGACTCACAGGCGTTCTCAACATCGGAAAGAGCTCCCTTGAGGCGTCCCAAACGGCCCTGAACGTCATAGCCAACAATATCGCCAATTCCGGCGTTAGTGGCTACTCCCGCCAGGAAGCCGTAATTACCACCAATACCACTGGAGACGGCGTGGTGGTAGAGAGGATCATGCGGCAGGTGGATGAGTTCCTAAACAGCCAGATGACCAGCGAGAAGCAGATGCTGGGCAAGCTCTCCACTTATCTGAAGGGGCTGGACCAAGTGGAGGCCCTCGTGAACGAGGCCAATGAGGAGACGGGTTTGAATAATGCGTTGGCCGAGTTCTTCAAGGCTGCCCACGACCTGGTCAATAACCCCACTGGCACCGCCGAAAGAACGAGCCTCGTTACAGCAGGCACAAACCTCGCAAACCTGATGGCCAGGACCGTGGGTTCTCTGAAGGATATTCAGACTAATGCCGATAAGGACGTGGAGTCGGTGCTTTCCGAAGCCAATACCCTGGCCGCGAGGATAGCCGAGCTGAATAGCAAGATAGGCGTAGTAGAGGGGATGGGACAGACGGCCAACGACCTCAGGGATGAGCGGCAGAGGCTTTTGGAGGAGCTGGCCGAGAAGCTCGATGTGACCTACTTCGAACGGGCCGATGGGGGCCTCACGGTTTTCGTTGGCTCGGGCCTTCCCCTGGTGGAGGGGACCGTTTCCTCTGAGCTGGTGGCTGCACCCGACCCCGACAACGAAGGCTTTCTCGATGTATATTTCAAAGATTCGGCGGGTGTGCGCACCCCAATGACCCAGCGCATCGGGGGAGGGAGTCTGGGAGGGCTCCTGGCGCTGAGGGATGAGAGCCTCTCCCGGCTCATTGACCGCTACGACCGACTCGCTGCAACCATAATCAACGAGGTCAACAAGGTGCACGCCTCGGGCTTCGGCCTGGACGGCTCCACGGGGCTCAACTTCTTCAGCCCCCTGCAGGTCACGACCGGTTCCTCAAGCTCCAATGTGGGTGGGGCTCTAATAGATGCGGGGTCCACATACGACCCCACAATCCTGACCCGTGATAACTATGAGGTCAGATTCACCTCCAGCACAACCTACGACATCTTCGACATGGACCTGGGGGTCAACGTGCGAAGCGGGGAAACCTACGTTTCGGGCTCAAACATTTACCTGGAGGGGATAAGGGTTCGCATCAGCGACGGGGTCTCGGCGCCTCAGGCGGGGGATGTGTTCACCATCTCGACACGCCGCGGCGCGGCGCGCACTATGGCCGTGGTGAATGAGGTCAAGAATGATGTGACAAAGGTGGCTGCTGGCAAGACCCCTTCGCCCGGCGATAACACCAACGCCCTGGCCCTGGCGGAGCTCCAAAACGCTCATATTTTCAGCGGAGGTACGGCCACCCTGGGCGATTACTACAACATGCTCATAGGCGAATTCGCCGCTGAGGCCAAGTGGCTCGGTGATGAACATCAGCAGCAGGAGGCCGTATTACAGCAGTTGGAAAATCAGCGTGAGAGTCTGGCCGGGGTTTCGCTGGATGAGGAGCTCATGAACGTGCTGCTCTACCAGCAGATCTTCGAAGCCTCCGCCCGACTCATCGCCACGACGGGAGACCTCTTGCAGGAAGTCATTGACCTCCTGTAGCGCGAGGACGGGACTTTGGTTCAGCGCGTCACCACCAAGCTTCGCTTCAGTGTCGCCATGGCTAACATCCTGAGTGTCACCAAGAGGCTGCAGGATGTTCAGGAGACCATCGTCTCGGGCAAGCTCATAAACCGTCCCTCGGATAACCCCGCCGATACGGCAAGGATTTTGAGTTTCAGACGTGTCATTGAAAACGCCCAGCAGTTCCAGCGCAACATAACGAATTCCCAAACCTTCCTCAACATCACCGATTCCACCCTTGGCGAGATCCATGACCTCATCTCCGAGGCTAAGGACATTGCCATGGGGCAAGTGGGGCCACCGGCGGATAGCGAGACCCGTGAGGCGGCGGCCACCCAGTTAGAGCGCATTACCGAGAGCATCATAAATCTTGCCAACACAGAGGTGGACGGCCGCTACATCTTTTCGGGCAAAAGCACAGATACTCCCGCGATGAGCGCTGATGGTATCTATCAGGGGGATGACGCGGCCATTGAGGTTGCAATAGGAGAGGGTCTGACTTCTAGGGTGAACGTTGTGGGCAGCGAGTTTCTGGTCCCTGACGTCAATCCCTCTCTCTTTCAGGCGCCTGCTTACACCCGCTCCACCGACACCGTGGAGGGCCGCTTCACAATCAGTGCGGGCGCGAATGACACCCTGAAAGTCATGGAAACGGGAGGGGGCACAGACACCGTCACCCTATCCGCCAGCACCTACAGTGGAGAAACGCTGGCCGCAGAGCTGGAGGCCAAGCTAAATGCCGGCGGAGATACCGGCCTCCTGACAGGCCAGTACTCTGTGAGCTATAGCGCCACCTCGGACCGCTTCACCATCAGCGAGTCTTCTTCGGGTGGGCCTTCCGCCATAAGCCTGGATGTCCCGGCAAGCTCCGCCGCCGAGGCACTGGGCTTCAGCACGAGCCCGGCCGCTTCCACATCTCTGAGCTCGGACCAGGCTGTTGCCTTCAACATAATTTCTGGAGTCAATGACCAGTTCACCATCACAGTTGACGGTACCGCCGGGGCCTCCCCCATCACTATTTCCTCGGGCGCCTACACCGCAGAGGCCCTGGCAACAGAAATGGCCTCGGCCATAAATTCAGACGCGAACCTATCGGGTGTCCAGGTTGACTACGGAGGGTCTTTCGAGGGCCGCTTTACCATCGTCTCCCCCTCTTCGGGCTCCTCTTCTTCCGTCGATGTGGTGGAAGGGAGTGCCCGAGACTTCCTGGCCACCGTGAACCTAACGGGCGATACCCCAGTGGCCAGCTCCTCAACCTCGCTCTCTGACCTGAACGGTGGTGAGGGCGTTTCTCCTGGCGTCATCCGCATTAGTGACCGGGCGGGGGGGACGGCTGAAATTGACCTCTCGGCCGCCCTGACCCTAACCCAGGTTCTTGAAGCCATAAACAGCTCGGGGCTCAACGTTTCAGCCTCCATAGCGGAAGGGGGAAGAGGGATTCTCATCTCTGACACCTCTTCCTCCCCCACGGGAAACCTCAAGGTCGAGGAGGTGGGCTCCGGGACAATGGCCCAGAGCCTGGGCATCATAAAGGATGTCCCCGGGTCTATCCTTGGACGCGACCTGAACCCCGCCCTCTCGGCGGACACCCCAATATGGGCTCTGCGGGGAGGGAACGGGCTGAACCTGGGCAAAATTAGCGTCCGCGTCGGTAATGTTGTGGATGGAGAGATAGACCTGGCCTTGGGGTCTCGGCCGAAGGTTTCTGACTTAGTCGCCGCTATAAACGGGGCGGCCCTGGGGGTCACGGCCTCCATTAACTCTTCGCGAGGTGTCCTTGAGGTCAACTCCGATGACGCCTCATATGTACCTGTCATCACCGACGTGGGCTCCGGCAGAACGGCTCAGGAGCTGGGCATCCAGGGGGCGGGCGATATTATCGGAACCCTCAATGCCATGCGGGAGGCCCTCCTCAAGGGGGACAATACGGCCATAGAGTACCTCCAGGAGCACCTTTCGGCCAATGCGTCGCTCGTTCTTCAAAGACGGGTGGAGACCGGGGAATTCTCCAGGCAGTTTGAAAGGATGAATGAAAACCTGGGAGAAGTGGTGGCCAGCTTCACGGAGCTTCTGAGTGAAACGGAGGACACGGACATCGTCGCGGCCACGACAGAGTTCGCCATGTTGCAGACCGCGCTCCAAGCGGCCCTACTATCCTCGGCACAGATAGTCAGTCCCTCGCTCATGGATTTCTTGCGCTAGGGATTGCTGGCCGAGGGGCTTAGCTCAAAATGGTGCTTTAGGAAAGGAAGCCTTAAGCGCAGCCCCCCTTTGCGGGAGCGAGGACGATGCTCATCCTGACCAGGAAGGTGGGCGAGAGCATCAAGATTGGCGATGACATCCGGGTCATCGTCCTTGAGGTCAAGGGAAGCCAGGTGCGCCTTGGGGTGGAAGCCCCCAAAGAGAAGGCCATCTACCGGGAAGAGGTCTATGAGAGGGTCCAGCGGGAGATGCTTGAGGCGGCGGAGGCAGGCCCCGAGAGCCTCAATCAAGCCCTGACCTTATGGAAGAGGCTTAAGCCGGAAGAGAAGGGATGAGGGTAGAGACCACAAAGTTCGGCACTCTGGAGGCGAGGGTGGAGAGCACTATCTCACTGCCCGAGGGGCTTGTGGGCTTCGAGGGGCTCAAGCGCTTTGTCCTTCTGGAAAGGGAAGGGGAGCAACCTTTCAAATGGCTTCAGAGCCTGGATGAGCCCTCTATCGCTTTCGTCGTCATAGACCCCATGACCTTCAAGAGGGATTACCTTGTCCCCATCGAAGAGGGGGATGCGGCCCGGCTGGGGATAGAGCACCCGGATGATGCGGCGCTTTTGGTCATCGTCACCATACCGAAAGAGCGAGAGGGAATGACAGCAAATCTCCAGGGCCCCCTTGTCATAAATCTAAAGAGTAAGGTGGGAAAGCAGCTGGTTCTCGCCGAGGGGCCCTACACCACGAAGCACAACGTTCTGGAAGAACTCAAGGCCTCATCCCTCGTTCAGGGAGGGGGAAATATCTGCCTACCTGAGGGCGGATTGAGGGGCTCCTGAAAGCACACCCCTCAGGGCCCTTGCCCTATTCTCTCCTTTATCAGAGCGTTTTTCCCGTCACCATCCACGCTTTCAGCACCACTGGCCCTTTGGCACAGCTATTGAATCACCGAGGTCTCGTTCTTCAGCCTCATTCGGGGAGTGAGCTTATCTCATGTGGCATCCCCTCCTCTCGGAGCTTGAGAGCTATTATCGCGAGCTGGACGACATTTTCTCCAGGCTCAGTAGGCGCTACCCTCAGGAGGTCTCCTGCCGGAGGGGCTGCAGCCACTGCTGCGAGCATCTGGTGGATATCTACCTCTCGGAGGCCCTGCTTCTCAGCTTTCACTCCCGGAGGTTAAAGAGAAAGAAGAGGCGGGCCCTTGAAAGGAGGGCTGCCCTCCACCTCAAGGCTCTGGCGGGGAGGTTTGGGGACCGGGAGCTCTGCCTGGAGGAAGAGGCCCTGCGGGAGAGGGTCGCGCGCCTTGAAGGCTTTCGCCTGCTCTGTCCTCTGAATGAGGAGGGGGAGTGTCTGCTCTATGACGCGAGGCCAGCCATCTGCCGCATCTATGGCCTCCCCTTGGCCCATGCGAGAGAGGGAACATTCAGCCACTGCACCCAAAATTTCCGGGGGCTTTCCCCCGGCCGGGTGGTGGAGGCGGTCCCCCTTGATGAGGTTATGCAGGCTATCTCCCGCCTGGACCGCCGCCTTCTAATGGAGCTGGGAGGGAAGGCTCCTCCCCTCCTCCAGAAGGTCTATATAGGCACAGCCCTCACTACCGACTTTGAGCGTCTCTCCTGGCAATCTCTCGTGCTTGAGCTCTCCTCTCTCCCGCGGCGGGAAGCCGCAGGGGAAGGGGCCGTGAAGGTCTAAGATGGTTGAAGCCACGGAGTCCCTGATTGCGGGTGGGGCCTCGGCGCCCCAAAAACCCCTAAAGTCCCTCCCCCCAATGCCGAAAAAGGGATCGAGCACGAACTGGCACTCAGATTCTCCTTTTTCGGTAGAAGAAATCCTTTCAGAGGACACAAAGGGAGGGATGCTATGGAGTGATGAGAGGTGGTCTTCCGGGGAGGCCGCCAAAAAAATCTCCCCGGCCTTCTGGGGTGATTTTCTCTCACCCCTCAACCTGCGGGCAGGGAAGCCCGCAGATTTTCCCATCAGGGAGGATAACTAATGGGACTCCGGATCAACCAGAACATCGCAGCATTCAACGCGGCCCGGAACCTGGACCGCACGGACAAGATGCTGTCCAGGTCACTTGAGCGCCTCTCCTCGGGCTACAGGATCAACCGAGCGGCGGACGACCCGGCGGGTCTGATCATTTCAGAGAACCTGCGCGCTCAGGTGGGCGGCCTGGCTCAGGCGATCCGCAACAGCGAGAGCGCCACAAACCTGATCAAGACCGCTGAGGCGGCGATGGACGAGACGCTGACTCAGCTCCGCTCCATTCGTGACCTGGCTCTCGACGCGCTGAACACGGGCGCCAGCGACGCGACGGCCCGCGCGGCCGACCAGACGCAGATAGAATCTGCCATCACAACCCTCAACCGAATCGGGAACCAGACCCAGTTCGGCACCATCTACCTCCTGAACGGGAGCTCGGGTGTGACCGGGGTGACAAACGATTCCAACATCACCTTTGTCACCGGCACCTCGTCCACCCAGGCGGGCTCCTATACGGTGAACATCACCGCGTCGGCCACCCAGGGGACCTTCTCCACCAATGATAATCTTGCCTCGGGCCTCAGGGTCCAGTACAGGGCCGGCTCCTCCGATAAGGTCATCGCCGCGATCGGGGCGGGCGCGAGCGTAGTCTTCAAGGGAAGCCTGGTGAGCTACACTCTGGGCACGAGCCAGATGGCCATCACGCTCACCAACGGTGCCACGGGCAACAGCATCGCGGCCATTCTCAACGCCAACAGCTCATTCGCCTCGGGCTTCTATGCCGCCATAAGCGGCTCCCGGCTGGTGGTTGAGGGCAAGTACTTCGGGCTCGGCTTCGCCGTCTCGGGCGATGCCTCGGGCATGAGCGCGATGGGAGTCGCTAACGGCAGCACCGCCCTATGGGCGAGCACCGTCCATAACAGCAGCGCGCCCAAGCTCTACGCCGCCGAGACCCTGACCTTCAACGGAAGCACCACCGTGACCATCTCGGCGCAGAGCACTCTGAGTGCCGCGGTGACGGCAATCAACAACGCCATGAGCACCGCAAACGTCGACGTGCGGTCGTCTGAACTCACGGCCAGCGCGGCCAACGGTTACGCCGTCAAGATCTACAACACCGCGTATGGTAGCGTGACCAACCAAGTCGTCTCAAGCCTGACCGGAGCGCGCAGCAACCTGTACGTCGGGACAACGACCGAGTACATGACGGGCCAGGATGTTGCGGGCACCGTGGGAGGTGAGTCGGCATCGGGCAGCGGCCGGACCCTCACCGTCTCCAGCGGCAACCCGACGGGCCTCCAGATCAGTGTCACCGGCGATACGGCCCCCACGGGCAAGGTGATCACCGTCACGAACTCCAGCCTCAGGTTCCAGGTTGGCGCGAACACCGGCCAATCGGTCCTGCAGAGCATCCCCGACATCAGGGCAAACAAGCTGGGCCTGACGGCCACGGGGCTGCTCACGAGCGCCGCCAGCGTTTCTGACATAAACGTGAGCACGGTCAACGGCGCGACCGACGCCATCAAGCTCGTGGATGACGCGATCAGCACCATGACCACCCTGAGGGGTAACTTGGGGTCGTTCCAGGCCAACACCTTAGAGTCCAACATTAACAGCTTGGGCGTAGCTAAGGAGAACCTGACGGCAGCCGAGAGCGCCATCCGCGACGCTGACTTTGGAGTTGAGACAGTAACGTTTACCCGAAACCAGATCCTCCTCCAGGCCGGCACGGCAATTTTGGTTCAGGCCAACGCCGTGCCACAGGCGGTGCTACAGCTTCTGGCATAGCCGCCTTGAAGGGCGAGTCCCCGGGAGGCCCGCTTGAGGGCCTCCCGGAGGGCCCCCTGATTGGAGGAAGGTGAGATGTCTACGGGAGGCATTAACAGAGCGGGGCCGGCGGCGGGGGCACCCATCAGTGCTTCTTCGCCGCAGTCGGCTGCTGAGCCCAGGGCTTCCCCGGGGCCAGGTCAAGCCCAGGGGGCGGCGAGCCCCGCGTTTGCCCGGAAAGTAGCCAAAGCCATAAACAGTTCTCCTGAATTAGGGAGAGTAGAGGCCAAGGTCTATAAGGATGAGGCGAGCGACAAGTATGTTCTCGCGATTTTCTCCCGCTCCTCGGGCCAGCTCATCCGGCAATACCCCCCGGGGGGGATTATCCAACTGGCCTCCAAGCTGAAAGCCGGAACTCTCGGCTCATTATTGGATGAGTTGGCCTGAGGAGCGGGCACTGAAAATCCTCCGGCCCCGGGAGAAAGAGGTTTGCCCTTAACCCATTGAGGAAACCAGAGCCAGCCCATGGGCATAGCGATTGACGGCCTAATATCGGGGCTTGATGTCACGACCCTGGTGGAGCGGCTTCTCGAGGTAGAGAGTACCCGTGTCCAACAGCTTCAAGCCAAGCAGACCACCTACACCGACAAGATCACCGCCTATCAGAACCTGAACGCCCGCCTCCTGGCCCTGAGAACTTCGGCCAGCACCCTCAAGAAATCTTCTCTTTTTTCGGGCCGCACAGCTTCGAGCAGCGACACCGATATCCTCACCGTCTCCGCGGCCTCGGGTGCCGCCCTGGGCACCAATATCTTGACCGTGCAGCAGCTGGCTAAGTCGAGCCAGTTTTCTTCGAACAGCTTTGCCGATACCGATAAGACGGCCCTCGGCACCGGTGATATACGGATCAACGTCGGCACGGGCACGAGCCAGTTCACCAAGGTGGTCACCATCGATAGCACCGATAACACCCTCGCCGGGATCAGGGACGCCATAAACGACACCGCGGGCGACTACGTCTCCGCCTCAATAGTCACGGTCGATAACTCCGACAGACCCTACAAGCTTCTCATCTCGGCCAAGACGAGCGGCAGTGAGGGGCAGCTCTCAATCGACCTTGACGCCACCTTCAAGACCACGGCCTCGGGGGAGGCGGCGGGCGTCGGCGCCGGGACCGCCACGGCCAGCACCGATGAC
This sequence comes from uncultured bacterium, assembly GCA_964575845.1. GTDB lineage: Bacteria > UBA8248 > UBA8248 > UBA8248 > CAZNSX01 > CAZNSX01. Next base: position 159,870 of record CAZNSX010000003.1, read on the forward strand.
AGTAACGCCAAGACCTACGCCTTCAACAACTACCCCATTGACGGCACAGAGACGGTCAAAATAGATGGCGCGACCATAGCGTCGGACATGGCCGCTCCCAGCAATATAACCCTTACCGCTCAGTCTGGCGGAGCCCTTGAGGAAAAGAAAACTTACTATTACCGCATCTCGGCCATAGATGACAGCGGGGAGACGATAGCCTCCACCGAAAAGTCCGTACATCTGGACAAGGCTCAAAAATCGGTAGACATAAGTTTTGACGCCGTTTCCGGAGCAACGGCCTACCGGATCTACAGGACGGGGGAAACGCCCGGAAGCTATTCCGGGAGCTCCCTGGTAGCGGAGACGACCCTGACGACATACACGGATAATACACCCGCAACCTCCCTCAGCGCGGGCTCGCCCCTTGACACCTCGACCCAGGGCTATACCGTCAACTACTCCACAGGCGCCATAACCTTCAGGAGCGACCAGACGGGCGCGGTCACCCTGGACTACGATTACGGATTGGGGTTCGTGGAGACGCAGGAAGCGCAGGATGCGATCATTAAGTTCGGCTCTGAGTCCTCGGCCTTCACGGTGACGAAGAGCTCGAACTCCATCACCGACCTCATCGAGGGTGTAACCCTCAATCTCGTTAAGGCGGATTCGACCAAGCCCATCACCTTCAGCGTCAGCGCGAGCAACAGTAACGTGACGGGCGAGGTGAATGGCTTCATCAAGAACCTGAATTCGGTTCTGGAATATATTCGTGAAGTCACCCTCTATGACTCCGACACCGGTAAGACGGGCCTCCTCTTCAGCGATCACGCGGTCCAGACGGTGCGCTCCCGACTGGACTCCGACCTCTCCAACCCTGTGGAGGGCCTCACCGAGGGAGCACTCTACGCCCTCTCCCAGGCGGGCATAACCATAAACGCCTCAACGGGCAACTATCTTCTGGATGACAGCAAGTTCTCAGGGAAGCTCACCTCGGTGCCCGATGAGGTGAGAGACCTCTTCGCCGCAACTGGCCGCACCGATGACAGCGACATAAAGTTCACCGGCTCCACCTCCAAGACCAAGGCTTCGGGCCGCGGCGGCTACTCCGTAAGCATCACCCGGGCTGCAACCAGGGCCTCAAGAGAAGGCCAGCAGGATATCTCGGGCGGTCTAACCATGTCGGAGAGCCTCACCATAGTCTCCGCCGGCAAAACGGCCACCATAACCCTTACGAGCGGCATGACGGCCACCCAGGTGGTTTCCGCCATAAACACCGGCCTGGTGAACGCCGAGGTTGATGCCGCCGCCGTCTATGACTCGGCCACGGGTAAAGTGACCGTCCGCCATGACTCCTTTGGGTCTGACTACTCCCTCAGCATTACCTCCAACCGCACTGAAAGTGATGCCGGGAGCACGGGCCTGGGAACGACCCTTCCCAGCCAGGAAACGACCTATACGGGTCAGGATGTGGCCGGCACCATAAACGGGGAGGCGGCCGAGGGCGAGGGACAGCTCCTCAAGGGAAAGACGGGGAACACCAACACCGAAGGCCTCATCCTGAAAGTTACGATAACTCCCGAGTCGCTCGCGAGCCAGGGAAGCGCGCAGGGCACGGTCTTCTTCACCCGAGGCGTTGCGGACAGGGTCGATACCCTCCTGGAGTACCTGACGGACACGAACCAGAATGGCCCGATCACGAGTGCCGTGGACTTAAACGAGGACCGGATCGATGATGTGGAGACCGCCATAGAGACCTTCCTGGAGCGCTCGGGCAGGCACCGGGAGCGGCTCCTCTCGGAGTTTAATAAGCTGGAGCTCGCCCTGGGCCAGCTCCAGACCACGAGCAGCTTCCTTTCGCAGCAGATGGACCAAATCCAGGCCAATGCCAGGTGGATAGGAGCTCCGCGTAAGTAGGGGCTCGGGAGAGGAGAACATGAGGCAGCGGGCGCAGGTCCTTTACCGGAAAAACCAGGTGGAGGGGGCATCACCCCCACAACTCTTACTCATGCTCTACCGCGGGGCCATTCGATTCTTAATTATGGGCCGCGAGGGTCTGAGGGAAGGGAGAAGCTTCACCGAAACCAGCCACAATATCCTTAAGGCCATGAATATCCTGGCTGAGCTTATGGGAAGTTTGAACCCTGAACCCTCGCGCCAGCTCGCCGACCGCCTCCTCGGCCTCTACTCCTACATGCTTGACCGCCTGGGCCTCGCCCTCAAGGAGCGGGACCCTGTCCCCGTTGAGGAAGTAACCCGATTGCTACAGGAGCTGGAGGACGCCTGGGTCCAGGCCGAGAAGAAGTGGGCCGAGGACAAGCCCCGGGAGGCGCCCTCCCTTCGCCCGGCGGGGATTGCCCTCTAGGGGACGGGGTAGAGGGAATGACCCGGCATTGATGTTGCATAAAACCCGATATAGCTTTTTTCTCCCGGGCCTCCAGGGGCCTAAGCTGAAGAGGGGAAAAGCCGTGGAGCTTATGGTTGATGGGAATCAGGCTTCTTTCGAGGCCGAGGGGATCGGTACCCTGAAAGAACTTCTTTCACTTCTCGAGGAAAAAATTGCCGCAGGATGGGGCCGCGTCATCTTGGGCGTGATGGTGGATGGCCGAACCCTCACCCAAGAGGAGCGGGAGTCCTGGGGAGAGAAGAGCCTTGAGGAGCTGGGGGAGCTGGAGCTACTCACGGCTGAACCCCGTGCGCTGGCGGTCACTACCCTGCGCGATGCGGGAAAGATCCTGGGCCTCTTGGCGTGTGCCCTGGAGCATTCTGCAGACCTATTCCGCGCAGGCCGCAGGGAGGAGGCCCTCAGGAGTATGGAAGAGGGCCTTACGGCCTGGGAGTGGGTGACAGAGGCCCTGCAGAAGGCGGGAGCCGTCATGGACTTTGACTCTGAGCGCTTAGAGGTGGATGGTGTTACCCTGGTGGAGCGCTATGGTCGCCTGGGCACTCAGCTCCAGGAAGTCGCTTTGGCGTTTGAGGGCGGTGATGTCACTCTCGTGAGCGACCTCATCCAGTGGGAGCTGACCCCCGAGCTCAGAGCACTTGGAGAGATGGTGGAAAGCCTTCTGCCCGGCGAGGAGGGCTCCCTTGTCTGAGGAGCATTTTGAGAAGAACCTAAGGCTCCTCAAGCTCGTCTCCCCCGAGCTTGCCCGCAGGGTAATCTGGGCGGAGAGGCGGGAGGAGATCGAAGGGTTCAGGGCCAGGTCCGGTGCTCCTTCCTTGAGGGTGAAACGCCCCGATGGGGGGAGCATTCTCCTCCACAGCTCCTATGACCCCGAGGAAGAAGCCCGGCGCGCGGCCGAGGCGAGAGGGCTGGATGAGCCCCACCGAAATATCTTCTTCCTGGGCTTCGGCCTCGGGTATCTCCCCCTGGAGGTGATGAGAAGAAAGGGGCACGAGAAGCGCTTCTTCTTCATCATCGAGAAAGACCTCTCCATTTTTCGGGAGGCCATGGAGAGGGTTGACCTCTCAGAGCTCCTCTCCGATGGCAGGGTTTACCTCCTGGTGGACCTCTCGGAGGAGGAGCTGGGCCGGCGCCTTCGCTTCCTCACCGAGCAGACCCTCTACCATGGGGTTGAGTTTTTGGAGCTTCCCAGCGCAATGCCCCTTCACGGCGATTACTACCGCAGGGCCCGCTCCATTGTTGCGGAGATGGTGGGGCTTAACTCCATGTACTGGAGCACCACATTCCTGCGGGGGTCCCAGAGCGTGAGGAACATCTGCCGAAACCTCTTCTGCATCCTCCAGAGCCCCGGCGTGCGCCCGCTCAAGGGAGCCTTCGAGGGCCGTCCCGCGCTCATCGTCTCGGCGGGGCCTTCACTGGATGGGGCCATGGAAAGGGTGAAGGCGGCCAAGGGAAAGGCCCTCATCATCGCCATAGGACAGGTGCTGGGAAAGCTGCTGAGAGCTGGGATCGAGCCCGACCTCGTGACCACACTGGATTACAGCGACCTCAACTGGAAGCTCTTCTTTAAGGATATCGAGGTCCCGCCCCATATCCCCCTCGTGGCGGAGTTTGCCACCTATTGGGAGGTGGTCCACAAGTTCCAGGGACCTAAGTTCATAAACTACACGGGCGGGGAGGGGTTCTTCGGGCTCGGCCCTCTTCTCAAGGAGAAGGGGACCATTGCCGTTGGGGGAACAGTGGCCATCATGGCCCTGGGTCTGGCAAAGCACCTGGGAGTGAGACCGGTGTTTCTCGTGGGGCAGGATTTCTGTTTCAGCAACATCACCCACTCGGAAGGAACCTCCATCCAGGGGAAGATACTTCCCATAGAGGGGCAGCCGAATGTCATGCTCCGGGTTAACCCGGACGGCAGGGCCATGCCTTTTAAGGCTCATCGGGTCGAGGGCACCGACGGGGAGGAGAAGATAACCGACCCCACCTTCTTCAGCTTCCTCAAAGAAACAGAACTCTTGATTCACTCTCTGGGTCTTGAGTGCATAAATACCTCCCCCTCGGGGGCCAGGATAAAGGGGACTCAGGAGATGAGCCTCGAGGAGGCCATAGAGACTTTCTGCCAGGAGCCCCTTGATGCAAGGCCCGTGCTGGAGAAGCTCGCCTCAGAGAGAGACCCGCGGAGGGCAAGAGAAGCGAGGGGTATCCTTCTCGAGAGGGTCGGGGAGCTTAGCTCCATATCCCATAGCGCCCAGAAGGGCCGGAGCCTCTGCCGCACCTTCAAGCGTCTGGCCGGGCAGCGGAAGCTCAACGATAAGCGTATAGAGGAGGTGGCCCAGGAACTCCGGAACCTCTACGCCAAGACCCAGGCCTTCCCCCACCTCAAGGACTTTCTACTGAATCTCATCTTCTCAACCGTCTACGTGACCTCAAAGGAGATCGCGCAGCGGGTGAAGGAGGCTTCCTCCCGCCGGGAACTCCTCCTGCAGGAAGCCCGCCACGGGACCATGTACTTCCGGGCGATGGATGTTGCGGCAAGACATGTGGATTTTTACATGAGGGAGACGGCCGAGCGGCTCTCGGCCCTTGAGGGGGAAGAGGCGGGAGAGAGGGAGGCCGCGGCCTGATGAAGGAGGTCTTCTCAGGGAGAAAGGTCCTCGTCACCGGGGGCACGGGCTCCATAGGGAGCGAGGTGGTGCGCCAACTCCTTACCCTCTCGCCCGGGGTGGTCAGGGTGTTCAGCCGGGATGAGACCCGTCAATATCTCCTCCAGGAAGCCCTGGGCCGAAGGGATGATGTGAGATATCTCATAGGAGACGTGCGGGAAAAGGAGAGGCTAAGGCGAGCCATGGAGGGAGTGGACTATGTTTTCCACTGCGCCGCCCTGAAACACGTGCCCTCTTGCGAGTATAACCCCTTTGAGGCTGTGAAGACCAACGTCGTGGGAACGCAGAACGTAATAGAGGCCGCCCTGGACGAGGGGGTAAGGAAGGTCGTGGCGGTAAGCACGGATAAGGCGGTCGCCCCTTGCAACACCATGGGCGCGACGAAGCTTCTGGCCGAGAAGATCGTGGCCGCCGCCAACATGTGGATAAAGGGTACGGCCCTTGCCTGCGTGCGGTTCGGAAACGTGCTGGGCTCGAGGGGCTCTCTCGTGCCACTCGTGAGGGAGCAGATAGCGCGGGGAGGGCCCGTGACCGTAACCGAGCCCGAGATGACCCGCTTCATGATGTCCATCTCTCAGGCCGTGAGGCTTATCCTTACGGTCATCCCCCAGATGGAAGGCGGGGAGGTTTTCATCCTTAAGATGCCGGTTGTGAGAATAATCGAGATGCTGCGGGTGCTCGTCGAGGAGCTCTCCCCCCGCTACGGCTTCAGGCCCGAGGCGATCGAAGTGGTCGAGATAGGGGCCCGGCCCGGTGAAAAGATTTACGAGGAGCTGATGACGGCCGAGGAGATGGAAAGGGCCTACGAGACGGACGACATGTACATCATCCGCCCCAGGTGGAATGGTTGCGAGAGGCAGCTGGCCAAGGTCCCATATACTTCCCACGATGTAGAGCCCCTCGCCCCCGAGGAGGTGAGGGCGCTTCTCCGCCAGGAAGAACTCATCTAGGGGGTCAAGGGTGAGGGTAGCGGGGATCATACTGTCCAGGGCTGGCAGCAAGGGGGTGCCCAATAAAAACCTGCTCCTCCTTCTCGGAAGGCCCGTCCTCACCTATACCTTCGAACACGCCCTTTGCGCGCGCCTGATCGAGCGGGTTTTCCTTTCCTCGGAAGATGAGGGGGCCCTCTGCCTGGCCGAGGAGTGGGGGATCGAGACCATCCGCCGCCCGGAAGCTCTCGCCAACGACTCTTCCCCCATCGAGCAGGCACTCAACCACGCCCTCGATGAGCTCGCGGCCCGCCACGGCTACAGGCCCGAGGTGGTGGTCGTCCTTTATGGAAATATCCCCGTGAGGAGCGAGACCATAATCGACGATTGCATAGAGGACCTCATCAGGACGGGTTGCGACAGCGTGAGGAGCTTCAGCCCCGTGGATAAGCATCATCCCTTCTGGATGAGCCGGATAGAAGGCGGCCGCGTCGTTCCCTTTTTTGAGAATAAGGTTTACCGCCGCCAGGATCTCCCCCCTCTCTTCATCCATGACGGTGCGGCTCTCGTCCTCAGAAGGAAGGCCGTTAGGAAAACCCTTAGCGGAAGGGGGCTCTTGGAAGGGGATGCGCGTGGGGTAATCCAAGAAAGCCATCTCACCGTCGATATCGACACACCCAGAGACTTGAAGCTGGCGGAGCTTTTTCTCAGGGAGAAACTAGCCCTTGGAAGTCCTTCTCATCTACCTTCCCCATAGGCTCCAGGACGCGCCGAGGCATTTCCCCCTGGGGTTGGGAATCCTGGCCCAGGTGCTCCGGCTTCGGGGCCATGAGGTCAAGGTTCTGGATATCAATGGCGAGCGGCCGAGCAAGGGCGAGCTCTGGAGGAGGCTGGCCCGGTGCTCCTTTGATGCAGCCGGCATAGGGGGCCTCACGAGCGCCTATCGCTATGCCAAATGGCTCCTCCCGCTGCTTAAGCGGCGAAACCCCGGGGCGAGGGTCGTTGCAGGAGGGAGCGTCGCCAGCCCCATACCGGAGCTTTTCCTGCAGAATAACCCCTCCGCCGACGCCGTGGTCATGGGCGAGGGGGAGGAGACCCTGCCGGAGTTGCTTACGGCCTGGGAGAGGGGAGAGGACATCTCCCGGGTAAAGGGCGTCGCTTTCAGACGCAACGGAAAGGTCTTGCTGACACCACCTCGGGCGCCCATAGAGAACCTGGACTCCATACCATATCCCGCGTGGGAGCTCTTCCCCATGGAGGTCTACCTGAGCCATCCAGTAGTGGGGGTCGGCCGCGATATGAACGTCATAACAAGCCGCGGCTGCCCCCACGGGTGCACCTATTGCTACAGGCTCTTCGGCCGAAATTATCGGTTCCGCTCGGCCGAGAAGATGGTGGAGGAGATAGCCATCCTCAAGGAGCGCTACGCCATAGATTTCGTCTCCTTTCAGGATGACTGCTTTGTGGTCAATAGAAAAAGGGTCTTCGATTTCTGCGACCTGCTCGAAGCCTCTGGCCTCGGGGTAAAGTGGTCCTGCTGCGGCAGGGTGAACATCTGCGATGAGGGGATGCTGCGGCGCATGAAAGAGGCGGGATGTGTTTCGGTGAGCTACGGGATCGAGAGCGGAAGCCAGCGGATCTTGGATATCATAAGAAAGGGCGTCACCGTGGAGCAGGCCAGGAGGGCCATAAGCACCACAAGGTCCCTCGGCCTCAGGGCGCCTGTATCATTCATGCTGGGGGTTCCGGGAGAGACTCCCGAGAGCATTCAGGAGACGATAGGTTTCTGCCGGGAGGAGAAGGTCCCCCTTCAGTCCATCATGCTCGCCACTCCCTATCCCGGCACCCCTCTTTATGCCTGGGCCCTGGAGCAGGGCCTCATTGCCGATGAGGAGGACTACCTCAAGCGCCTCGGCGACTGCCTCGATTTCACCATCAACCTGACGGACTTCACAGATGAAGAGCTCCTCCACTGGCAGAGGCGCATTCCGGAGGAGGTATGCCGCGATTTTCGCTGGCCGAGCGCGGAGGAGAATGAAAAGGAGGAGAGGGCCCTCTATGGAGATGAGCTCTTCGAGAGGGCCATTCTTCAGCGGGACTCCACCTTTCTTTCTCACCGCCGGGCTCACGGATTCAACGAGGCCTGATTCCCTCCGAGCCACCCTTCTGAAGGCTACCCACACCTGCGTGTTTGATAAGGCTCTTAGGAGAGGGCCTTTTCTTGAGTCCGCAGAGAGGGCTCCTTTCCGACGAACCTTATCCCCCCAGCGAGCCCTCGCCCCTAACTCCTTGAAATCTGGATGAGAAACTGCTACCCTTTTGGCCGAGCTTTCCTCAGCCTATTCGGGAAATTTTTTTTGACAGCTTTTCTTCTGGAGCCTTTGGCAATATGGCCAGAAAGCCTTGGGGTGGACGGTTCAGGAAGGATAGCAGCCCTTCGGCCGAAGCCTTCACCCAGTCCATCTCCTTTGACCGGCGCCTGGCACCCTATGATATCCGGGGCAGCATAGCCCACGCCAGGATGCTCTCCCGGATAGGGGTGATTACCAGAGCAGAAGGGGAGAAGCTCGTGCGGGGCCTTAAGGCAATCGAGCGGGAGATAGAAGGGGGAAGGTTCCCCTTTGACGAGGCTCTCGAAGATGTCCACATGAACGTCGAGACCCGCCTGACGCAAAAGATTGGCCCGACGGGCGCGAAGCTCCATACGGGAAGGAGCCGGAATGACCAGGTCTCTCTTGACCTGAGGCTATATCTTAAAGAGGAGATAGCCGAAGTTATGAGGGGGATAGATGGGCTGCGTGAGGTTCTTCTCGACCTGGCGGAGGCCCATCTGGATCTCGTCATGCCCGGCTACACTCACCTACAGCGCGCTCAGCCCGTAAGGTTCAGCCACCACCTTCTGGCCTACTGCCAGATGCTGCTGCGTGACAGGGAGCGCTTTGAGGCCTGCCTCAAGAGGACCGATGTCCTCCCCTTGGGGAGCGGCGCTCTTGCGGGCTCGGGGTTTCCCGTGGATAGGGCTTTTCTGGCAAAGGAACTGGGCTTCAGTGCAATAAGTGAGAACAGCATCGATGCTGTGAGCGACAGGGATTATGCCGTTGAATTTTGCTTCTGCTCCTCCCTCCTCATGATGCATCTTAGCCGCCTCGCCGAGGATCTCATCCTCTGGGCGACAAGGGAGTTTTCCTTCGTGGAGCTTCCCGAGGAGTTCTGCACGGGCTCCTCCATGCTCCCCCAGAAGAAAAACCCCGATGTGGCGGAACTCGTGAGAGGGAAGACGGGACGTGTCTATGGCCATCTCATGGGGCTCCTCACCCTGATGAAGGCGCTTCCCCTCTCCTATAACCGGGACCTCCAGGAGGACAAGGAAGCCATCTTCGATACGGCCGATACCGTGCGAGCCTCCCTTGAGGTCATGGCCGGGATGCTCAGAGGCATAAAACCCAAGGGGGATGTGATGGAGGAGGGGGCTGGAGGGGCCCTCTTGGCTGCGGACCTGGCCGATTATCTCGTTGGCAAGGGTCTTCCCTTCAGGGAGGCTCACAGGATTGTAGGCGGGGTTGTGGCTCAATGCCTTGAGACGGGAAGAGAGCTTGAGAGCCTGGAGCTCAAGGAGCTGAAGGGGTACTCTCGAGTTTTTGGAGCCGATTTCAAGGAGGCCCTGGACGTGAGGCGCTCGCTCGAGAGAAAGAGCACATACGGGGGTACCTCGAGGAAGAGCGTGCTGGGGCAGATTCGCCGTGAGAGGAAGAGGCTCCGTGGTGGCTAAGGCACTCTTTCTCCTGGTGGCGGCTCTGCTCCTTTCTTTTTCCCTCTCCTGCGGGAAGAAGGGAGACCCAGAGATCCCCAGGAAGCCCGTGATTCCGGGAATGAGCCTTTGGGTGGGCTTTCGTTAGGGGCGCTCTGAGGGTGGGGTTCTGACCGCGCATGCACTACTTTCATTACAAAGAGGGCACCCTCCACTGTGAGGAGGTCCCCATAAGGAAGATAGTCGAAGTCGTGGGGACCCCTCTCTATATTTACAGCCACCGCACGCTTGAGCGCCACTTCAGGGCGTTTCAGGAGGCTTTCAGGGAGGTTCCGCACCTCGTCTGTTTCTCGGTCAAGGCAAACTCAAACCTCGCCGTGCTCAGGACCTTTATCAATCTGGGAGGGGGCCTGGACGTGGTCTCCGGGGGGGAGCTTTTCCGCGGCCTTCGGGTAGGCGCGGACCCCGAGAAGGTGGTCTTTGCCGGCGTGGGGAAATCGGATGCCGAGATAGCCTATGCCCTGCGCAAAGGCATCCTCATGTTCAACGTGGAATCCGCGGAAGAACTATCGGCCATAGAGGATGTGGCCCGGAGGATGGGGTGCGTGGCGCGGGTGGCACTCAGGGTGAACCCGGATGTGGACCCCCGGACTCACCCTTACATCGCCACAGGACTCAGGCGGAGCAAATTCGGGATAGATATCCGAAGGGCTGAAGAGGAGTATCTCGCCGCCCAGGACCTCCCGCACCTGAGCGTTGAGGGCCTTCACTGCCACATCGGCTCCCAGATTGTGGATAGCGCGCCCTTTGTGGATGCCGTGGGAAAGATGCGGGAGCTTGCGGAGAGGCTTAATAGCAAAGGTCTCGCGATAAGCTATCTCAACCTGGGAGGTGGCCTCGGGATAACCTATAAGGATGAGGCTCCGCCTCACCCGAAAGATTTTGCCGAGGCTCTGCTCCCGGCCCTGAGCGGGTTCTCGGGCACCTTCATCCTTGAGCCGGGAAGAGTGATTGTGGGAAATGCCGGAGTTCTGGCGGCAAGGGTCCTCTACACCAAGAGGGGTGAGGAGAAGCACTTTGTAATCGCCGATGCCGCCATGAATGACCTGATAAGGCCGAGCCTCTACGGCTCCTTCCAGGATGTCATCCCCGTGGAGGAGGCTCTGGGAAGGGAGGAGAAGAGGCTCTCGGACCTCGTCGGCCCCATCTGCGAGAGCGGTGATTTCCTCGCCCGCGACCGGGAGCTCCCACCCTTCTCCCGCGGAGACCTTCTTGCGGTTATGACCGCCGGAGCCTACGGCTTCACCATGTCCAGCAATTATAACTCCCGCCCCAGGGCCGCGGAAGTGATGGTCAGGGGGAGTGAGTTTCATGTGGTGAGGCGAAGGGAGGCCCATGAGGACCTCATACGGGGGGAGGAGATCCCGGATTTCCTCCGGCCCGAAGGGGTGAATGCCCGAGGAGAGGGCGCATGAAAGAGAGGATAGAGTTCTATAAACTCTCGGGGAGCGGGAACGACTTCATCGTAATAGATAACCGCGGGGGGCTGTTCGCGCCAGAAGAGATGGCTCCTTTTGTGAGGAGGGTCTGCTCCAGGCGGAGCTCCGTCGGGGCCGACGGCCTCATCTTTATCGAGAATTCAAGCAGGGCGGACTTCAGCTGGCGCTTCTTCAACTGTGACGGCAGCGAGGCCGAGATGTGCGGCAATGGGGGAAGATGCGCCGCGAGGTTCGCGCAGCTTAAGGGGATAGCACCCGCGCGGCTCGTCTTCGAGACGGCAGTGGGGCTCGTGGATGCCGAGGTCAAGGGGAGACGGGTGAGTCTAAGGCTCATGGACCCAGAAGGCCCAGGCCGTGAGCTCAAGGCTTCGGTCGATGGCAAGGACTACACGGTTTACCCCGTATCAGTCGGCGTACCCCATGCCGTGCTCCTCATGGATGATATTTCGGAGCTTGATGTGGAGGGGCTCGGCCGGAAGCTCCGGTTCCACCCCCTTTTCTCGCCTGCTGGAGCCAACGTGGACTTTGTCCGGCTCCTCGACCCTCATTCCCTTGAGCTCAGGACCTATGAGCGCGGCGTTGAGGCTGAGACCCTGGCCTGCGGCACGGGAGCTGCGGCGGCGGCCCTCGTGGCCGCGAAAGTGGGGGGTGCAGCCTCCCCCGTATCCTGTAAGACCAGGGGAGGGGAGACCCTCACCATATATTTTGAGAAGAAGGAAGGCCGTTTCACGGAGCTATACCTTGAGGGCGATACAACCCTGGTCTATCGGGGGGAGCTCACCGAGGAGGCCTGGACCTAGAGGCCGGGAGGGGTCTGCCATGGAAGAGGAGAGGGGGCTCAAGGCGGTTGTGGCGGGAGCGGGCGGAAGGATGGGACGGTCCATCGTCAGGGCCTTAGTCCAGGACAGCGGCTTCGAGCTCGTGGGCGCCTTCGAGCGAAAGGGAAATTCTTTTGTCGGAAGGGATGCGGGAGACCTCGCCGGAAGCGGAAGGGCGGGGATCGGCATAGTGGATGAGGTCGCGAAAGCCCTTCTCATGGGAGGGGACGTGCTCATAGACTTCAGCGCTCCTGACGCCACCGCAGATAACCTCACCGCGGTCGCGCCCCGGGGCATGGCCGCGGTCGTGGGGACCACGGGCCACACACCCGAGCAGAAGGCCGCGATAGAGGGCCTCTCGAAGAGCCTTCCCCTGGTCATGGCCCCCAACATGAGCGTTGGCGTGAACGTCATGTTCCGCCTTATCGGCGAGGCGGCCAGGCTCCTCGGCAAGGGGTATGACGTGGAGCTTCTCGAAGCCCACCACCGCTTCAAGAAGGATGCCCCGAGTGGAACGGCCCTCAGGATGGCCGAGGTTCTCTCCCGGGCCAGAGGCTGGGAGCTCGGGAAGGTGGCCCTCCACGGAAGGGAGGGCATCCTGGGCGAGCGGCCCGGGGAAGAGATAGGCGTCATGGCCCTTCGTGGAGGGGACCTCGCCGGCGAGCACACGGTTTTCTTCCTGGGCACGGGCGAGCGTCTTGAGATAGCCCACAGGTCCTCAAGCCGGGATAACTTCGCCATCGGCGCGCTCAGGGCCGCCCGCTGGGTCGTGGGCAAGAGCCCAGGCCTCTACGACATGTTCGACGTCCTCGGCCTGAAATAGGGCTGGGCGTTTTTGTGCGTCACTTTCTCGCCTTAATTTCGCCTCTCACTCCAAGCGCGACTCCTCCAGAGGGGGAACGGCTAAGAGCCATCCCCGGTCCGCGGCAGGCCCGGCCGGTCAAGCGGTTTAGCAGAGGGAAGAAGCAGGGAGAGCAACCCCGCCAGCACCGCGACGCCGCCGAAAAAGAGGAAGGCCGCGGGCAGGCCCCAGAGGTCGGCCATGTAGCCGCCCACAAGAGGTCCCATGCCGCTCATGGCCGAGTTCATCGTGAAGATGTAACCGACGGTGGAGGCGCCCAGCTCGGGCGGAGTGAGCTCAAAACCGAATGCAAAGATGACAGACCTCAGGGCCAAGAGAAATACGCCCGCGGCGCATATGGCCACGACCAAGGGGAGCCCATGGGGAAGCCTGCCCGCAAGGGCCAGCGCAAGGCCGCCGACCGCCATTCCAACGGCCATGACGGGCCTTCGACCGAGCCGGTCCGAGACCGCGCCCACCAGCGGCTCGGGCAGGGTTGAAGAGAGCGAGAGCAGCAGGAGGTAGACTCCCACCCAGGCCGAGCTCAGGCCCAGCTCCCTCAGCACGAGGAAGGGGAGGAAGGTCTCCGCGCCCCGAAACGCGACCCACCTTCCGCTCCCTATGAGGGAGAGGGCCAGGAGGCGGTGGTTCTTTATCACGCCTTCCTTGAGGTGCGACCAGCCTCCCTCCCGCCGAACTTCCGGGCTCCCGAAGGGCGGAATCAGGGCCAGAAGCAAGAACGCCACAGCGATGCCCGGCATGGCGTTGGCCACAATGAGGGGACGCCAGCCGTGACTGAGGAGCAGGTAGCCTATGAAGAGGGGCCCCAGCGCGTAGCCCAGATTAGCGCCCCCGCTGTGAATCCCAAAGGCGAAGCCCCGCCTGTCGCGGTAACTGTTGCCCAGCAGGGCCATGGCGGGTGGGTGCCAGATATGGGTGAAGATCCCTGTGAGCGGCAGCAACAGGATGAGGAAGAAGAAGCTTCGGGCAAAGCCAAGAGCGACCATTGAGAGCGAGAGCCCCACGAGGCTTGTGAAGAGGATGGTCCTTCCCTTGCCCTTCATGTCGAAGAAGGCTCCTGCTCCCCCGCTCGCCAGTGCCCACGCCAGGCTCCTGAGAGCCAAGAGCGCTCCCACCTGGGAGAGGGAGAGGCCCAGGTCTCGGGCTATGAAGGGCAGCAGCGGGCCCAGCATGCTGCCGTACCAGTGCTCAACCCCGTGGCACGCGGAGAGGGTAAAGAGAAGTCGAAGGCTCTGCACTCGAGGTCTTCCTGACTTGGTGAGTCCTCTGAAACAAAATGGCCTATTATAATGGGTTCCCCTCGCCCGGCCATATGAATTTTGGCAGAAGCAGCGGGTGAAATTTATTATAGCGGGTGGAGGATGGAGGACCCGGCTGCAGTCGCGGTAGGGGATGGGATAGAGAGGTTCAAAAGAGATTTTGGCTCTGAGAGCCTCCATTTCGAGAAGAATTTCTTTGACTCCATGTCTGAGTTCCCTGAAGCAATATGCTTCGATATAATCAATGGGCGGCTGGACCGGGAGGGCTGCTCGGAAGTGGGTTTGCCCGAACAATTGAAGGGAGAACGCCGAGAGATGATGGAGCACCGGCCAAATCAGCCGCAGCGAAGGTCCAGGAGGGGCTGTCTCATGGGTCAAAGGTTTCTCGTCCTCATCATCTCGGGGCTCTTGGTTATGCTTTTGAGCCCTTCGGCTCCCGCCGAAGTCCGCGTCCACTTCTCCCCTCGCGGCACTACCGCCAAGGCCCTCATCGGTGATTTTCCGGAGGCCAAGAGCGATGTTACCGCCTCCCCTCACTCCCTTGCTCATGCCTCTTCGGCTGAGGGTGAGGCAAAGACCCGGGAGGAGGGCCTCAAGGCGCCCATGGTAACAGAGGGCGGGCGGGAGAGGGGCGAAGCCATTTTTCTTTTTAAGAAGATTCTCTCTCGCTTCTTTTTCCCAGTGGCGCTCTGTCTGGAGATTCTTTTGGTGGGATTGATCCTGCTCTTGCTCACGCGGAGGCAGAGGGCCGGAAAGGTAATCCTTTCGGTGGGCTTCGCTCTTCTCACCCTGCTCAGCTACACCAGCATTGCAGATATGCTTCTAGGGCCTCTGGAGTCCAAATATCCTCCCCTGCGCGACCCCAAGGCGCCGGGTCTCCTCGACCCCGATGCCCCGAGACCGGTCAAATGGGTCGTCGTTCTAGGCGGCGAGCATACCTTCGACCCTCGGCTTCCCGTGACAAGCCGGGTTTCGTCCGAGTCCCTCGCGCGCCTTATAGAAGGGATACGCATCCACCGGGAACTTTCCGGCACAAAACTCCTCCTCTCGGGCGGAGGTGCATTCAACCATGTGAGCGAAGCCCAGGGAATGGCCGAGGTGGCCATAGCCCTGGGGTTCGATAAGCGGGATTTGATGCTGGAGACGGCTTCCAGAGACACCAAGGATCAGGCGCGACTCGTGAAACGCATCGTTGGGCGCGACGGGTTCATCCTGGTCACATCAGCTTCCCACATGCCACGCTCAATGGCCCTTTTCCGAAAAAGGGGCATGGATCCCATAGCGGCACCTTCGGACCATAGGGTAAAGAAGAGACGGTCGAGACATCCCGGCGATTTCTTCCCGGGTGCTTCCGCCCTGCGGAAATCCGAACAGGCTTTTTACGAATACTTGGGCCTCACATGGGCGAAGCTGAGGGGACAGATACCGTGACCCACCCGAGAGGATGAAGCCTCGGTCGATATTGCGTGAGGTCGCTTTTCGCGAGCGCAAGCCTTTCCCGAGAGGGGGCTCAGTTCTATCGAAGAAGGCTCTCTTTAGGGTCCAGGCTCTGAGCGCATGAAAAAGAGGGAGAGGAGGCTCTTTCATTGAGCGCCTGGCTTGAAAAACCTTGCTGAGCTGGCTTAATATGGCTGCTCACATAAGACCTTCTTTCACCCTTAAGCCTCTCCCGCAGGGGGGTCTCTCCTTGCGGCCCTGAGCTGAGCGAGCCGAGCATGGCAGTAGCGAAGAGGGATCAGGATGGGGAGCGCCTGGGACTTCGCTATTACCTTCTGGCCCTTTTCCTATGTCTCATCTGGGGTGCAAACTTCACGGCCATGAAGGTCGCCCTCTCGGGAATGGGGCCATACTCCGTGGCCTGGTTCCGCCAGCTCTTGGCGGCGCTCTCCTTAATTCTCTACATCAAACTCGCCATCAGGGATGTCTCTCTGAAACCGCCCTCCTGGCCTGTTCTTCTGATAATAAACGGTATCCTATACTCCCTGGTGCAGGTGGCCTTCGCTCTGGGGCTTGACCTGACGACAGCCAGTCGCGGGGCCGTCATCCTTTACACCCAGCCCCTTTTCGTGGCGTTCATGGCCCATTTCCTGCTTATGGGGGAGGGGCTCGGGGTTTTGAAGCTCTCGGGCATGACCCTCGCCTTCTCAGGCGTGGTTCTCCTCTTCTCTGAAAAGCTTGGGGAAGGCGCTCTGAGGGGGGACCTCCTCGTCCTTGCCTCAGCCATCATCTGGGCCTTTCAGGCCGTCTGTCTCAAGCGCTGCCTGAGCAGGGAAAATACCTATCGCGTGGCGGCGTGGCAGAATCTGGCGGGCTTGCCAATCCTCCTCGCTCTGGACCTTTTCCTGGGAGCCCCCTCCCGCATGGAGCTAAGCCTTCCAGTCCTTCTTGCAGTCCTTTACTGCGGGCCCGTCTCCATGGGCTTGGCCGTGGTGCTCTGGGTGAGAATGCTCCAGGACTACCCGGCGAGCCGCTTCTCCTCGTTCCTTTTCCTCACACCGGTCCTAGGGGTCCTCATAGGCCATCTGACCCTGGGAGACCCCCTGGGAGGAGCCATGATCGCGGGGGTGGCTCTCGTTTGCGGAGGAATTTACCTGGTTAACCGACCCGCGAGGAAGAGCCCTTGAGGGTTCTCCCCCGTAAGCCACCCATGAGAAGTGGATTCTTGGCAGTTGCCGGGTGATTGCGCCAAGCCCTGAAAGGGGATATCTTCTTGAAAGGCATTTGACCTGGAAGACGCCACAGAGGATGCCAAAGCATGGGGAAAGATATCATCTCCCGGGAAAGCTGAGAGCCTGGCGGGTCCACAACCGGTGTCGTCGGCTACTGATGCATGGGGAGGATTAATCTCATGAAAAGGTCCAAATACGTTTCCCAAAACGGGGAGGTCGTCCCTTTCGATGAAGGAAAGGTTCACATATTCTCCCCCGCAGTCAAATACGGGGCAACCGTTTACGAGGTAATAAAGGGATACTGGAATCATCAGGACGAGCAGCTTTATCTTTTCAGGGCGCAAAAGCACCTCGAGCGCCTTGAAGGTTCAGTGCGGCTCGCCCGCTTCGATAGCCCGTATGGGAGTCGAACTTTGCTCTCCTGGCTTATGGCTCTGATCGAGGCAAACGATTTCAGAGAAGACGTGGACTCACGGCTCATGCTTTACATCGATGGCGATGGCGGCGTGGCGGCCACCGGTCCTGTTGGGGTGGGAATAGTGTCGTTGCCTAAGATCAACTTGTTCGACACTGAGGGAAGTCTGAGATGCTGCGTCAGCTCGTGGCGGAGGATTGAGGACGACTCAATGCCGCCCAGGATAAAGGCTGCCGCAAACTATCATAACGGCCGGCTCGCCTTGATCCAGGCCAAGCTGGACGGCTACGACGGGGTGATACTTCTCGACAGGGCGGGCAAGGTCACTGAGGGCCCCACTTCGTGCCTTTTCATCGCAAGGGGCGGCAAGGTCATAACGCCGCCGTTAACCGGCGGCATACTTGAGAGCATCACGAGGGAGACCCTGATCGAGCTTTTCAAAGAGGCGCACGGGGTCGAGGTGCAGGAGCGGGAGGTCGATAGAACTGAGCTTTACCTTGCGGATGAGGCCTTCTTCTGCGGAACAGGCGCGGAGATAACGCCTATAGTTTCAATAGACCGACATGAACTCGGGGATGGGAAGCCCGGGCCCTTGACGGGGGCCATCCGGGAGACCTATCTGAGCATCACAAGGGGCCTTACTCCCGCGCATAGCGAGTGGAGGACGCCCGTATATGCGAAGAAAGCAGCAAGTTAAGGTCTCATTATGCCCTGAGGCACAGGGTCCGGCCGAGTGGCACGAGAGAAGTGGCCTGATTTTCTTTTTGACGAGGAGTAATGCATTTATTCGAGCTGTCGCGCGTGAAGTTGAGAGCGTAACCTGGAAAAAGGAGGTACGGGAATGAAGAAACCGGCTAAACGGCGGGTGATATTGTATGGCCTGGGGCAGATAGGCACAGGGCTTGCGAAAGTCCTGTTGGGGCGCCGTGACATCGCTATTGTCGGAGCCGTCGATATTGCCCGGGACAAGGTTGGGCGAAACCTTGGCGAAGTGCTCGGCGTTAGGAAAAAGTTGGGCATAAAGGTTAGCGATAACCCCGAGTCTCTCCTTTCTTCGAAAAAGGCGGAAATAGTGCTGCATACGACGCTTTCTTCTTTCAGGGCGGTCTTTCCCCAGCTTGAGGAGGTCGTCAGGGCGGGCGTCAACGTTTCGTCTTCAACCGAAGAGCTCCTCTATCCCAATGAAGAGGATAGAGGCCTCATCCGGAGGCTTGACCGGCTGGCGAGGGAGCACGGAGTCACCGTTCTGGGCACCGGGGTCAACCCGGGATTTGCGATGGACCTGCTTCCCCTAGTCATGACGGGCGTGTGCACAGAGGTCAAGAGCGTGAGCGTGACGAGAGTCGTCGATGCGTCAAAGCGCAGGAGGGCCCTCCAGGCAAAAGTGGGTAGCGGCATGATGCCTAAAGATTTCAGGGCGAAGGTAAGAGCAGGCGAGATGGGTCATGCCGGGCTTATGAACTCCCTCAGGTTTCTGGCTGGAGGGCTTGGCCTAGAACTCGACACCATGGAAGAGAAAACGGAACCGGTTATCGCGAAAAGAACTATAACCACCAGATACTTTAAAGTGAAACCGGGACAGGTGGCCGGTATCGATCAGATAGCCCAGGGGTTAAAGAACGGAAGGGCGGTCATAACCTTGAGGCTCAAGATGTTCCAGGGGGCCGAAGAGCCATACGATGCAATTTCAGTTAAGGGTAACCCTCCGCTTGACCTTATAGTCAGGGGAGGAATAGAAGGTGACATGGCGACTGCGGGGAGCCTCCTTAACTCCATCGAAAGAGTTATTCATTCAGAGCCCGGATTCAAGACCATGATGGACCTCCCGGTGCCCCGAGGAAGGTATACCGGTTGAGGCGATAATCTGGGTCTCTATGCTTTTTCTTTACGGGGCTGTCATGCTCCAGAGCGCCGGGGCACCATCATGACCCGGGGAAGAAGGCGTCGCTCCGCTCACTGGGCCTTCTCCTCTTCAGTCAGGGGCTCATCCACGTAGCAACGAATCCCCCTTTTCCCGACGCCTCTTGAGCACTGACTGCAGCTTATGCAGGAGGCCCGCTCCTCTCGGCCCCGGGCCACCTGATGGACTAGGTCGGGCTCTCTGATGAGGGGCCGCCCGAGCGCGACGAAATCCGCCTTGCCCTCCTGGACGATCCTTTCCATGAGGGCCGGTGTCTTGAGACCTCCCACGAGGATGAGAGGGAGGGCTCCAGTAGCCTCTCGCACGGCTATGGCGAGGGGCAGGAAGTAGGCCTCATCTTCTAACCGGTCCACCGGCCGTGCACTTCCGCCCGTAGGCCCCATGACGCCGCAGCTCACCTCTATCGCATCGATGCCCGCCTCTGCCACCGCGCGTGCCAGCCCGACCCCCTCCTCCCTCTTAAGCCCATCCTCGGTGGCATCCTCGATCCCGAGCTTGACGCTCACGGGATAATCTCGGCCGACCTTGCTCCTTGCTTCTTCTAAAACCTTGAGGAGAAAGCGGGAGCGCTTCTCCCGGGTGCCTCCCCACTCATCCTCTCGACGGTTCCCATGGGGGGAGTTGAACTGGCTTATGAGATAGCCGTGAGCCGCATGGAGGTGTACCCCATCGAAGCCCGCCTCCCTGGCCCTGCGCGCGGCATGGCCGAACGCGGCTATTATCTCTTCGATTTCTTCGGGGCGGAGCTCCCTGGGGATGGCCCCGGTGATAAGGTTCTTGACGGGTGAGGGTCCCAGAGGCTCCGAGACATCCGGGCGCACCTGGCTTCCGCCATGACCTATCTGCATAAAAATTTTCGCCCCCTCGCGGTGCACCGCGCCGGTAAGGCGCCTGAACCCAGGGATGAGCTCATCCCCGCAAATGGCCATCTGCGTGGCGTGAGCTTTTCCTTTCGGGTGGACATATGCAGCGCCTGTGATTATCAGACCCAGGTCCAGCCGGGCATACCTCTCATAGTAGCCTATCAACTCCTCGCTCACGGCTCCAGTATCCAGAGCCAGGCTCTCGGCCGTGGCCGCCTTCACGAATCGGTTCTTGATCTCCACCTTTCCGATGGGGGTGGGGGTGAAGGTGATGGACATGAAGGTCTCCTCCTATGGGTTTCACGGGGCTCTTTCCTGGTCTCGGGCGCGCCTCAAAGCGTGCCGGTAATAGGGGGCACCCCTGATGAAATCGTTTTTCCCGGTAGGGCTCTCAAGAAATGGCCTCGGGCAAAATGTCCTTTTCCGCGCGGCACGTCTTATTGGGCCTGGTACTATTGAGCCTGGTACCTTGGCAAGTACCCGCCGGAATTTTCTTTCACGAGTCTTCCGTTTTCAAATATCACCCGGCCGCGTATCATGGTCAGGGTCGGCCAGCAGCGGAGCTCCCATCCCTCCCAGGGGGAGAAGGGGGCTGCCGTGTATAGCTCGCTGTTTCTCACCCGGTGAGGGGTACCGATGTCCATAATGACGAGGTCTGCGTCTGAGCCGACCGCAATGGTGCCTTTCCGGGGGAGGAGGCGGAGTATTCTCGCGGGGTTGTAGGAACATGCTTCCGCAATGAGTACAGGCGAGAGGCCCCTCTCCAATGCCATGTGCAGAACGACAGGAAACATGCAATTGTGCTGGGGAAATCCCAGACCAGGCTTTTCTTTCGTGGGGGGTGGCGTATAGAGAGGGTTTGGGCTGCCATCCGGAAACTTCTCGCGGGGCGACACCATCCCGTCGGTTCCTATGCACGATATATCGCCGGTGCTCAGGCCTTCCCAGAGACTGTCTGCGTCCTCTTTGTAGCCTAGTTGCGGAATAACCCCCGAGGCCGCGTACCCGAGCCTCTCGCCAACTTCCGGCCACCAGAGCGACATCCAACCCGCGCAACCCTCACCCTCAACATTAAGGCCGTAAGTGCTTCTGTAGTGGCGGATTAGCTCGACAGAATCCCTGTGGGTCACGTGGGCGATAAGGAGCTCAGGACTGCCGACTTGCCTTGCCAAATAGAGCACTGATTGGAGGTCGAGAGTCTCCGCGAAGCTAGGGCGTGAATCCCGAAGCGCCTTCGGCCCGGAAAGAAGAGCCCCGCCCTTTCCCTTCTCTTCCGCGTCGAGTCCCGCCCGGTCCCATATCCTTCGGTTGAGGCAGTTCGCATATGGCAGAACCCCGATTTCCTTGCACTTCCTCAACAACACCCATATTTCAGCATGGTCAAGCGATGCCGGAGGCTCCCGCCCCGTCCAGAATTTGAAGGAAGATATCCCAAGTTCCTCGTAATATAGAGGGATCTCGTTTACTTGGTCCAGGTTCTCCATGAGGAGGTGGAATGCGAACTCGTTTGTCGACCTTTTCTGGGCTCTCTCTATCACCTCAGGGAAGAGCTTCTTGTAGGATGCCTTCCAGAGCGCGTGGGGTAATCCCGGGGCCTTGTCGAAAAGCTCGGGATCTTCTCTCCTCTCCTTCCACCCCTCCATGTTGCTTATGTTTCGGTCGAGCAGAATCACAGAGGTTGTTATACCTGTCAGGGCCGCGTTCCGGGACTCCGACTCCATATCGCTGTAGAACTCGTTGAAGTGACCGTAGTGTGTATGCGGGTCCACGCAGCCGGGGAAGATATACTTCCCTCCCGCATCTAAAACATTTGGTCCGCTGAGCGTGCCGGGGATTGCAATCTGGGCTATCTTTTCACCTTTGATTGCGATGTCCGCCTCGACTATCCCTTGCCTGGGGATAACGAGCTTTGCCTTCGTGATTACAAGGTCAACCGTCAAATCTTCATCCCCTCCTTTTTGACCTCAAAGTCGGTTAGCGATAAACACGTCCATTTGGTTACCGCGTGAATTCCTATGCTTTGAGGTTCAATGCGGCCCATGGCGCCTTCCGCCCAGGGTCAATACTTATGAATCTGACTCAGACTCTTCCTATATCGGCCCGCGGAGTAGACGGTACAGCCGACCGGGTAGTGATAAGGGCCGTGCGGCTCATCTCCCCCCCCGTACACGTAATCCCCGGGCTTAAGTACCTTGCCTGCAACGTGCATCTCACCTTCGAGCACCAGCGTGCTGTGGTAGTAATCATGGGTATGCCTCGGCTCCGTGTATCCGGGAGGGAACTTGACGAACTTGTCCACCCGCTCCGAGACCGCGTCAAGGCCCTGGGCTATTATCTTCACCTTAAGGCCCGGGGGAAGCCCTAAGATCTCCTCTCCGTCCTGCCATGGAATCTCGTCGGTGTTGATCGCCAAGAATTTCTCTGTGGGGTCCATTCGGGAATCCTCCTGTTCTGACCTATGGGTATTCTGAAAGGGCGGCCAAGACCTGCTTTCTTTCCCTGAGTATGCTCGGACCGGCTATCGGTGCTCCACATAACAAGGAATAGATGGTTATTAAAAACTGAGATAACATTTCCTGTCAAGAGAAGAACCCCCTGCTGATATACCCCGCAAGCCCTCAAATCCTTAGAGGGTTTGAAGCCTAGTCGAGCGCAAGGGCGGTCAGCAGGAATTTCAAAAAAGCCCTCGGCTGGCTATCCCCTGATCCAGAAGGGCCTCGATATCGCTGGACTCCCCGAGCCCGGTGGCCAAAGAGGTCTATTTATCTGACCTCTAGGTTTTTCTTAAGAATGAGAAGAAATAGCTTGACACCGCCACTTGAATAATTTATTTAATTGCTTAAAGCCTCCCGGCCGAATGAGAACCTTTACTTAGACTAAACCTGCCATGGGGAGGTGCCTTTTTCCCTGGCGCCGAACTAGAAAGCTGGGCTCCATAGTCGACAAAGGAGGTCTTGAATCTACTATTGAAGGCAGGTTGGCTCGCCGTATAAATTTGATTTCGCTTTAAAGAAAAGCTCCCGCGGGGAATCAGGGCACTTTGGAGCTGGCTTCTTCAAAGCAGAGAACACCCCGGAAGCGTAAGAAGCCACCCGAGACCGCTGAAACGTCCGGAAGGCCGAGGCAGAATTTCCGGGAGAAGTTCAGCGAGATATTCCATGTACGGGGGCAGGTTCGCTCGTGCTCTCCACAGGCTTGGGCAGACGCGTCCACAATGAAAGAGCACCCAAATGTTGCTTATAGGAATTGACATAGGAGGAACATTCACAGATCTGGCGTTCTTCGACGAGGAGACGGGCCAGGCCTTCGTGGGCAAGGTCCCCACGACAGCCGCGGACCCTTCTGTGGGTGCGATGGCTGGCCTGAAGAAGGAGGCCCGTACCAAACGGTTTGAAGAGAAAAGCATACGTCACATCATCCACGGAACCACCCTCGTGTCAAACGCCATAATCGAGCGCAAGGGCGCGAAAACCGCGCTCATGACGACAAAAGGGTTCCGGGATGTTCTGGAGATAAGGCGCGAGCTCAGATACGACCTCTACGACATGTTCTCCGAGATGCCCGAGCCGCTCGTTCCCGGCTACCTTCGCAAAGAGGTGAACGAAAGGGTCGCGGATGACGGGTCTGTTGTCATCCCCATGGACCTTGAAGAGGTCGCCTCCCTCATGGGAGAGCTCAGGACGGAGGGCGTCGAGGCGATTGCCGTCTCCTTCCTCCACTCATTTCGAAACCCCTCACATGAGCGCTCTGTTAAGGATCTGATAGAGAAGATGGCGCCCGAGCTCTTCGTCTCCATCTCCTCTGATGTGAACCCGGAGATCAGGGAGTATGAGCGCACATCCACGACCGTGGCGAACGTTTACGTGAAGCCGGTAATGAAGCAGTATCTCTCAAAGCTCAGGCGGGAGTTCGCCTCATTGGGGCTTGAGGAGAACCTTTTTGTGATGCTCTCAAGCGGAGGGGTGACCACCTGCCGCGGGGCGGAGGAGCATCCCGTTCGTGTCATAGAGTCCGGCCCCGCGGCGGGGGCCATGGCGGCGGCGTGGTGGGGGAAGCTTCTCTCGAAGGAGAGCATCATCTCCTTCGATATGGGGGGCACCACGGCCAAGACCTGCTTCATTCAAGATTCCAAGCCGCTCGTCACAAACACGGCCGAAGTCGCACGCATCTACCGCTTCAAGAAAGGGAGCGGCATATCGCTCAGAGTGCCCGTGATAGAGCTGATAGAGATAGGCGCGGGCGGCGGGAGCATAGCCACTGTCGGGGAGATGGGGCTTCTCAAGGTGGGTCCCGAGAGTGCTGGGGCGGAGCCGGGGCCAGCCTGCTACGGGAAGGGGGGAGAGGAGCCCACCGTGACGGACGCGGACCTAGTGCTCGGCTACCTTAACCCCGACTACTTCTTGGGCGGCGAGATGAAGCTCGATGCGGGGCGGGCCGAGGAGGCCATAAGGGAGAAGATAGCCGGGCCGCTCGGGCTCGACATGGCGAGGGCCGCCTGGGGCATCCACCAGATAGTGAACGAGAACATGGTCAACGCCATCCGTGTTTATGCGGCTGAAAAGGGCATAGATTTCCGCAGGCACTCCTTCATTGGGTTCGGTGGTGCCGGCCCCGTACATGCTTATCGGGTCGCCGAGAGCCTCGGCCTGAAGACCGTGATATGCCCGCTCTCAGCCGGCGTGATGTCTGCATTGGGCCTCCTGGTTGCACCTTTTTCCTTCAATTTCGTGCGAACGTACAAAGTGCGGCTGAGTGTCTTGGACCCAAAGCCGATCGAGGAAATTTACCGTGAGATGGAGGAGGAGGCGCGGCGCCTCATGGCTCACGCACGCTTGGACGGGGAAGAGATAAGCTTCCGCCGGTCCGCGGACATGAGATACGAGGGCCAGAACTATGACATCAATGTGCCGCTCCCAGGGAATGAGCCCGGGGATTGGTCATCGGCGATATTGCGGGAATACTTTGAGAGGGAGTACAGGCGCCTTTATCAGCGGCACAATCCGGATGTCGAGGTGGAAGGATTAAACTGGAGGCTAGAGGCCACAGGGCCCAAGAGCGCTATCGCGCTCAAGCGGTTTGAGCGAAAATGCGAGAAGGCTGAGGGAGCACTCAAGGGGGAGCGGCGGGCATATTTCCCGGAGTGTGGCGGGTATCTGCCCACGAGGGTATACGACCGCTATTCCCTTTCCCCGGGGGTGAGGTTTTTTGGCCCGGCCATCATTGAGGAGCGCGAATCTACCGTCCTGGTAGGCCCCAAGGCTCTCGTCAGTTTAGACGAGCACCTGAATCTCATCCTGACCTTAGAGGGACAGGAGAGCCCGTGAGCGGATTCGACCCGATACTGCTGGAAGTGCTCTGGAACAGGCTCATCTCCATAGTGCAGGAGGCCGGCGTGACTCTCATGCGCGCGTCTTTCTCATCCGTCCTGAGCGAGGCGGGGGATATATCCTTCGGGGTATTCGACCCCGAGGGTAAGATGCTGGCCCAGGCGGAGATCGGCACACCGGGGCATATCTACTCGATCGCCACCGGGGTGAGGCAGTTTTTGAAGAAGTTCCCCCCTGACCGGCTAGAGCCCGGCGATTCGCTCATCGGCAATGACCCGTGGCTCTTCTCCGGGCACAAGATCGACCTTACGGTCGCAACTCCAATCTTTTCCGACGGGAGCCTCGTCAGCTTCTGTGCCAGTACCTGCCACGTGATGGATGTGGGCGGCCGGGGCTGGTCGGCCGACTCGACGGACCTCTTCGAGGAGGGCCTGGGGATACCCCTCATGAAGGTTTATAAGAGAGGAGAGCCGAACGGGGAGCTCTTCGAGATACTCGCCGAGAACGTGCGGGAGCCGGAATCTGTGATAGGCGACATAAGGGCTCAGGTGTCCGCCAATGAGGCGGCCGGAGATATGATAAGGGAGTTCATGAAGGCCTACGGGCTCAAAAGTCTCATGCCGCTATCTGAGGTGATACTCTCCAAGTCGGAAGAGAGGATGCGCCAGGCCATCAGGGCCATCCCGAACGGCAGCTTCGTCGGTGAGGCGTTAATGGACGGGTTTGACGAGGTCGTTAAGGTCTCCGTCCTCGTCACCGTGGGGGATGAGGACATCGCTATCGACTTCTCGGGCACATCCCCGCAGATAGGCCGCGCCCTCAACTCCACCTACCAGTGGACCTGTGGCTACACGGTCTACCCGATAAAGTGTACCGTCTGCCCCGATGTGCCGAACAATGAGGGCACGCTGAGGCCCATAAGGATAACCGCTCCCGAAGGCTGCATCCTCAACGCGAGGCGCCCCGCTCCGGTTGGCGCCCGCCAGATCACCGGGATGTTCATCGCGCCCGCACTTTTTGACGCGCTTTCAAAGGTCGTTCCCGACAGGGTCATCGCCGACAGCGGCGTTCACTCGGCAATACAGTTCAGGGGCACGAGAGGAAACGGCAAGCCCTGGAGCTACGTTTTCTTCACCACGGCTGGCATGGGAGCGAGGCCCGTGAAGGATGGGCTTTCCGCCAAGGGCTTTCCCGTAAATATCTCCAATACGCCCGTTGAGATCATCGAGAGCGACTCCCCCCTTTTTTTCCTCGAAAGGTCTCTCATCTGTGATTCCGGCGGAGCGGGAGAATTCAGGGGAGGCTGCGGGGAGCGTCAGCGGATCAGGATGAGGAGCGATGGTGAGTCCGAGATAGCCCCCATGATAGACCGGCTCAGAGTACCGGCCAAGGGGTTCTCAGGTGGCCTGAGCGGCCGCCCCGCGGACCTTGTGGTAAACGGCGAGCTCAGACCTCATCCGAAGCGCAAATGCCGCCTCAAGAAAGATGACGTGGTGACGATCGAGCTCGCAGGCGGTGGAGGATATTTTTCCCCCCGGGAACGGGAGCCAGAGCTCGTGCTTCTGGATGTGCTAAACGGGCGCGTGTCGCCCGGGTGTGCCAGGGAGGTTTATGGGGTAGCGATAGATGCGGAAGGGAAAAAGGTGGACCTTAAGGCAACTGAAGAACTGAGGTCGAGGGGCCTCGGGATAAGAGAGGGAGGTTCTGGCTGAGAGAGGCGGTCCGGGCCCTCTGAGGAGGTGAGCGGTATCGGGACGGCGGGCCGCACGTGGATCCCGCGCTGGTCAGCATTTCTCAGCGTTTAATCTACAGGTGAGGAGGAGGAAAGAGAATGTTGCGAAGGAGAATTTTTGTGGTTGGTTTAGTTGCCGTGCTTTGCCTCTTTCTGTCATCAACCCTGGGATATGCAGCCGAGATCCCGGGAAAGACGCCGGAGGAGAGGGCGATAAACGGCGCAAAGGCGTACATGAAGGCCCATGGGCTTGAGACCGTGACTCTCAACGTGATGGCGAACCCGCTGCAGGCGACTACCATCAGGTACGTTTCCCCCGAGTTTGAAAAGGCCACGGGCATCAAGATCAACGTGATCGACATCGGCTACACGGAGATCCCCACCAAGATGATGGCCGAAGCCGTGGCCAAGTCCGGCGCTTACGACGTCATAATGCACTTCGCCGACTCCATTCCCGACGGCTCGGAGTCGGGCCTGCTGGTCCCGCTCGATGACTGGATTGAGAAGTATGGCGCGGACATGAAGGGGTTCCTCGGCAAATTCAAGGACATGGCCCAATACAAGGGGAAGACCTACGGCTTCGAGGGCGATGGGTCCGCTTTCGGCCTTTGGGTCCGCAGGGACCTTTTCGAGGACGCGAAGGAGAAGAAGAACTTCAAGGCCAAATACGGCTATGAGCTCGGGTGCCCAGAGACCTGGGAGCAGCTCCGCGATATAGCCGAGTTCTTCAATCGGGACACCGACGGCGACGGAAAGATAGATTTCTTCGGCACCCAGGCCTACCGGGCTCGCAAGTACGCCTCGAAGTGGTGGATGGAGCGCTTTCTGTCGATGGGCAAGCTGCCCTTCGATGAGAACATGAACCCCCTGATAGACGGGCCGGAGGGCGTGAAGGCCACCGAGCAGTTCGCGGAGATCACGAAGTTCATGAACCCTGACGTTATGGGGTGGGGCACCGCCCAGCACTACCCATTCTGGGGTTCGGGGAAGGTGGCGACCTTCATAGCCTGGGGCTCGGCGGTCTCCTACGCCCGCAACCCGGCTCGCAAGCCGAACCTGAGGGGCAAGGTGCTGGCCTGCATGATCCCCGGCTCGAGGTTCAGCGGGAGGCTCATCCGCAGGTCGGTTCACTGGGCCGGACCATTTTTCATGGTCAGCAACTACGCGAAGCATCCCGAGCTCGCGTACGCCTTCTCCCAGTGGATAACATCACCGGAAGCGAGCACGAAGTATGTCGCATTCCCTCGCGGAGTCAGCAAGCCCTACCGTACGGCCCACTCCAGCGACCCGGCGGTCATCAACAATTATGGAAAGAACTTTCTGGAGGTCAATGCAAAGAACCTGCAGGTCCTTTCGCCGACGATACACCTCGTCGGGTTCGAGGAGTACATGGATAACCTGGATTCGAACCTGCTGGACGTGATCATGGGGAAGATAGACGCCAAGGAGGCGATGAAACGCACGGCCAAAGCCTGGCAGAAGACCACGGACGACATCGGAAGGAAAAATCAGATAGAGGCGTGGAGAGCGCAGATCCCGCTCTATCCGAAAATAGACGTTCCCAAGTAGCGTTTCCGCCGTAAGGAGAGCCTCATGCAAGGGGGGATGCTTGTGCCCTCGCGAAAGAAGGCGCGGACGGCCCCCCTTGCGTGAGGTACCGAGAAAGGCATGTCCGGCAAGTGCGATGGCACCTCGCCCGGCAGGGGGGTAAAGCAAGGGGCCAATATGAGAATTGACCCCCACCTCGTGGGCTCCTGGCAAAAAGGGGAGAAAATCAGGGTGCGCCTATGCTGACGGTCGGAATAGATACAGGAGGCACATTCACGGATTTTGCCGTCTTCGACAGGGACAGCGGCGAGCTTGCGATCGGAAAGGTGCTCACAACCCCCAAGGAACCTTCTCTTGGCATTCTCGAAGGGCTCCAGGCGCTTGTGGATCCCGGGCGCCCGCTCAAGAACATCATCCACGGCACCACGCTGATTGCCAACGCAATAATCGAGCGCAAGGGCGCGCGCACGGGGCTCGTCACGACTAAAGGCTTCCGCGACGTGCTGGAAATAGGCCGTGAGAAGAGATACGACCAATACGATATATTCCTGGAGATGCCGGAGCCCCTCGTTCCGCGGCCCATGAGAAGAGAGGTATCGGAGAGGCTCGCCGAGGACGGGAAGGTGATCATCCCCCTTGACCTCAAGGAGGCCGAGGGAGTTATTCGCAAGCTGGTCGAGGCCGGTGCTGAGAGCATCGCTGTTTCGCTCCTGCACTCATTCAGAAACCCTGCGCACGAGAGGGAGATAAAGGACGCCATCGAGAGGCTGCACCCGGAGGTCTTCACATCGATCTCATCCGAGGTGGTCCCGGAGATCAGGGAGTACGAGCGGAGCTCGACGACCGTTGCCAACGCTTATACCATGCCCGTCATGAAGCGCTACCTGCGGAATCTCCGGGACGAGCTCGAAAGGATGGGATACGGAGCGAGGGTTTTCGTCATGCTCTCTAGCGGCGGGATAGCCGCCTGCGAGGTCGCGGAGGAGTTCCCGATCCGCGCCGCGGAGTCAGGGCCGGCCGCCGGCGCTCTTGCGGCTGCCTCCATGAGTCAGCCATTGGAGCTCAAGAGAGTTCTCTCCTTCGATATGGGGGGGACCACCGCCAAGGTGGCCATCATCAAGGATGGGATGCCGGCGAGAACCACCGACTTCGAAGTCGCCCGGATCTATCGCTTTAAGAAGGGGAGCGGCCTGCCCATCAAGCTGCCGGTCATAGAGATGACGGAGATCGGAGCGGGCGGCGGGAGCATAGCCACCGTGGGTAAGATGGGGCTTCTCAAGGTTGGTCCCGAGAGTGCGGGGGCCGAGCCCGGTCCCGCCTGCTACGGAAAGGGGGGACGTGAGGCCACCGTGACCGATGCGGACCTCGTGCTGGGCTACCTCAACCCCGACTACTTTCTGGGCGGCGAGATGAGGCTCGATGCCAGGCGGGCAGAGGAGGCGATAGGAGAGAAGATAGCCGGGCCGCTCGGGCTCGATATGGCGAGGGCCGCATGGGGAATCCATGAGATAGTGGACGAGAACATGGCGAACAGCGCGCGCATCCTGGCCGTGGAAAAAGGGGAGGATATAGCCTCCTACGCCCTCATGGCCTTCGGTGGAGCGGGGCCGGTACACGCATATTGGGTGGCTAAGAGATTGGGGATCAGTAAGATCATCTGCCCATATGGCGCGGGCGTGACATCGGCATTCGGTCTCACCGTGGCGCCACTTTCCTTCGACCTGGTCAGGTCACATATCTGCCGCCTGAACTCTCTGGACCTGGGTGAGATCAATGCCCTCTATGAGGAGCTTGAGGAAGAAAGCATAAGGCTCCTGATGAGCGCAGGGGCGGAGAGGGAGGAGATTCGGCTCACGCGGACATGCGATATGCGTTACACCGGCCAGGGCCATGAGATAGTCGTGCCCATCCCCGGCGGCACCCTTACCGAGGGCGACGCGGAGCTCATTCAAAAGGCGTTCGATGAAGAGTACGAGAAGCTCTACTTCAAGACGAACCCGGCGGTTCCCATCGAGGCGGTGAACTGGAGAGTACACGGGCTCGGCGCGAGGAAAGCCTTAGACCTGAGCGGCGCCTTGGCGGGCATGAGAAGGAAGTCGGGTAAGGCACACAAGGGCAAGAGGCCGGTATACCTGCCTGAGTATGGGGAGTACCGCGAGTGTGACGTGTTCGACCGGTATGCCTTGGGACCAGGCGAGCTCATCAAGGGCCCGGCCATAATCGAGGAGAGGGAGTCGACTGTGGTCGTAGGGCCTCAGGGAAACGCCCAGGTCGACAGCTATCTTAACCTGGTCATAAGCGTGGAGAGGTAAGAGCGAATGGAGGAGTTCGACCCCATCCGATTGGAAATACTGCAAAACCGGCTCTGCTACATCGCCGAAGAGCAGGCGCAGACGCTTCTGAGATGTTCTTTCTCGACGGTATGCCGTGAGTCGCAGGACTTTGCGAGCGGCATCTTCGACGTTGAGGGCAGGATGGTGGCGCGCTCTTTCATAGGCCCCGCCGGCCTCGCCATGACGATGGCCCAGGGGGTGAAACACTTCATGAAGAAGTTCCCCCCCCCCACTCTGAAGCCCGGCGATGTTCTCATCAGCAATGACCCGTGGCTAATCACGGGCCAATTGCTTGACCTCACGGTTGTGATGCCGGTCTTCCACGAAGGAGAGTGCGTCGCCTTTACTGTCTGCATATCTCATGTGCCCGATATAGGGGGCAGGGGCCTATGCGCCGACTCCAGGGATGTTTACGAAGAGGGACTCGGGATTCCCGTGATGAAGCTCTATAGCGAAGGGGTCCCAAACGAAATCTTGTTCGAAATCCTGGCCTACAACGTCAGGGTGCCGGATCAGGTGATTGGCGATGTTCAAGGGATGGTGGCCGGATGCAAGGCCGGAGTGGAGAGGGTGGAGCAGTTCATCGACGAGTATGAGGTGAAGAGCTTCACGGACCTCTCGGAGGCGATAATAGCTAAGACGGAGCAGGCTCTCAGGGAAAACATCCGGGCTATCCCCGACGGGGTGTACCGCTCCGAGGTAATGACTGACGGCTTTGATGAGCCCGTCCGACTCGTATGCGCGGTCATAATTGACGGCTCTGACTTCACAGTCGATTACACGGGCACCGACCCGCAGATCGAACGCGGTATAAACGTGGTTTATAACTTCTCCTATACCTACACGATCTATGCGGTGAAGTGCGTGATAGGGCGCGACATTCCCGACAACGAGGGTTGCTTCCGTGCCATAAAGATGGTGGCGCCCGAGGGATGTATCATGAATTCGGTGCATCCGGCCCCGGGCGCAGGGCGGCACGTGATAAGCCAGCACGTCCCCTCCGCCATCTACGGCGCACTGGCGGATGTCATCCCTGACCGGATCATCTCCCAGAGCGGAATCCATATGATGATCCAGTTCGACGGCCAAACCAATGATGGCAAGAAATTTATCGAAGCCATGTTCGCGACCGCCGGCATGGGGGCGAGGCCCATGAAGGACGGCCTCTCGGTCTCCGC
Organism: uncultured bacterium; assembly: GCA_964575845.1. Lineage (GTDB taxonomy): Bacteria > UBA8248 > UBA8248 > UBA8248 > CAZNSX01 > CAZNSX01. The sequence continues at coordinate 192,014 of CAZNSX010000003.1, forward strand.
CTTTCCGGTCATTATCTCGAACACGCCGGTCGAGGTAATCGAGAATGAGTCCCCTCTCTTCATAGCCTGCAGAGAGCTCCGCCAGGACTCCGCCGGCCCGGGCAAGTTCAGAGGAGGGCTCGGCCAAGTGACGCGAGTGAAGGTCAGGAGCAAGTACCCTTCGGCGCTCGCCTGTCTTTATGACCGGATCAAGTTTCCGGCCGAGGGGTTCAAGGGAGGGATGGCGGGAAAGCGCTCGGAGATAATCGTCAACGGCAGCTTGCGCCCTCATCCGAAGAAGAGGTGCCTGCTTGAGCCGGAAAGCGAGGTGGAGTTCATCCAGGGCGGGGCGGGGGGACTGTATCCTCCCGAGGAGAGGGACCCGGACCTAGTGCTCAGGGATGTCGAGTTCGGATACGTTTCCCCGGAGAGCGCGCTCTTCGATTACAAGGTGGCGATAGACGAAAGCACCCTCGCTATCGATTGGGAGAAGACCAAGAAGCTCAGGGAAGTGCGAAAATGAAAGAAAGAATGATGTACCTGAACGGGGACTATTTGCCGGAAAGCGAGGCCAAGGTCTCGGTCTTCGACCGGGGATTGCTATGGGGCGACGGAGTCTATGACGTTGCCCGGACCGTCCGCCACAGGCCCTTCAAGCTCAAGGAGCACCTGGACAGGCTCTACAGGTCCCTTCGTATGGTAAGGATGGACCCGGGGCTCGGCAAGGAAGAGATGGAGGCGGTGACGCTGGAGGTGCTTGAGAGGAACCTACCGCTACTCGCCGAAAACGAGGACGTAAGGCTCGTGCAGCTCGTAACCCGCGGGCAGCAGGAACACTTCGGTCTCAGGGATTTCGAATGCGGCGCTCCGACGGTTGCGGTCTTCTGCGCCGCCATCGACTTCAAGGCCATCGCGCGGAGATATATCACGGGCGTCCGGCTCTCGACCACTTCCATTCGCCAGCGCTCCCCCCAGTGTCTCGAGCCAAAACTCAAGTGCACGAGCAAGATGAGTCACACCCTGGCGGAGTTGGAGGCGATGCAGGTGGAGGCCGATCACATGGCGCTGCTGCAGGATTTCCAGGGTAACGTGACCGAGGGCACATCGAGCAACCTTTTCATAGCGAAGGACGGGAAGCTCATCACGTCCGATTCCACGAATATCCTCGGGGGGATAACTCGGGAGGGGGTGCTCAGCCTGGCGGCAGAGATAGGGGTCCCCTCCGAGGAGCGCAACATCACCCTCTACGACGTCTACAATGCCGATGAGGCCATGATCGTGATGAGCAGTGCGTTCTTGCTTCCCGTCCGGGAGCTCAACGGCATCCCGATAGGGGGGGAGGTGCCCGGCCCGATGGCGAGGAGGATACTGAGTGCATGGAGTGAGGCCATAGGCCATGATATCATGGGCCAGGCAATGAGCCATCTCGATGACTCTGAGATAAGGGACCTGAAGCTCAAGGCCGCCCAAGACCTCGCTGGAGGAACCCCAAGGTTATGGAAGATCTCGGATTAGCGCAAAGCGCGACGCTCGCAAGAAGGCGATCTCGCATAAGGCGAAGGCTCAGGAGCGACTGGGGGTTTAAGTGGATTCCGTTCATACCGGCGGAGCTGTCGATCCTCTTCCTGACAACGCCTTTTATCCTGCTCGTTTTTCTGGCCCTCACGCGCTGGCGCGTTACCATGGGCCCTTGGTGGGCGGGCCACTTCGCGGGGCTCTACAACTTCGTTAACGCCCTCACCGACCCGAGATTCATAGAGTCGTTCTTCAGGAGCCTGTACTTCTCCTCGATCGTGGTTCCGGCGGAGGCTTTCATCGGGTTCGGCCTCGCCTATCTGGCCCACAAGCCGTTCAAGGGGCAGAAGGTCTTTTCGATCATTTGGCTGATACCCATGATGGTCGTGCCGGTCGTCGTCGGGTATAACTCGAACATGCTCTTCGTTCAGCAGGGACCCGTTAACCAGATCCTGAGCCTCGTTACCGGCCGGGATATTCAGATCGGCTGGCTTTCCAGTACAAACAGCGCACAGGCTGCGGTCATCTGCTCGGACATCTGGCAGTGGACGCCGCTGATGTTCCTCATTTTCATGTCGGGATTCAGCGCAATTCCGAAAGAACCACTCAATGCCGCGAAGGTTTTGGGAGCCTCCACGTGGCAGGTCTTCAGGTATATTCAGCTTCCCCTCATGCGGCCCGTCATCCTGATGGCCGTGGTATTGAGGACGATGGAGTCGCTCAAGATATTCGACATACCAATGCTGCTGACCCAGGGGGGCCCGGGGAATGCCACGGAGACCGTGGCGATCTATCTCTACAGAACGACCTGGGAACAGATGCGCGTTTCCAATGGCGCGGGGATGTCGATTCTGTTGTTCATCTTCACTCTAATGCTGATCTTCATCTGCATAAAGATTCTCAAGACCCAGCGGATGAGGATAGAAGAGGAAGCCTGGGCGAAATGAGAGGTATCTTTTCCAAGCCCGCTGAACGGTCAAGGAGAGACGGAGATCATGTACAAAACGCTTAAGCGCAAATACAACATAAACGTGGTAGCGCGCTACGCGATCTTCGTTTTGTGGACGGTCATAGCTCTCATTCCGCTCGTGTGGATGCTCTCGACCTCGTTCAAGAAGTCGGAGGAATGGGTCACCTGGCCCCCGCGCTGGATACCCAAGAACCCCACTCTCGTAAACTACAAGGCACTTCTGGGGATGGAGAAGATCGAGTTCTTATATCTTGAGAAGACCGGTGAGAAAAAGGTCTTAACTAAGCCCGGGGGGACCGCTCAGTTCTTCACCGCGATCAATTCGCTCAAGAACAGCGCCGTCATCGCGACAACGAGCGCGTTAGTTGCAGTCCTGGTCGGCTCGGCGCTGGCTTACAGTATTTCCAGGTTCAAGGTGGGAGGCAGGAACTTCCGGTACATGATACTAGGTATCAGGATGGTGCCGCCGATCGTGATCGCGGTGCCCTTCATCGTCTATTACGCTACCCTCAAGCTGACCGATACTCACCTCGGACTCATCCTGGTTTACATTCCCACTTCATTGCCGTTTGTCGTGTGGATGATGGTGAGTTTCATAGATGAGGTGCCGCAGGAGATCGAGCGGGCTGCGCGCGTGATGGGGGCTAGCAGATTTCTGATCTTCAGAAAGATCGTTTTACCTCTCGTGGCCTCTGGGCTTGTGGTCACGTTCATGTTCGTATTCATCCTCTGCTGGAGCGAGTTCCTTTTCGCCCTGACCCTGACCCAGTCAAAGGCGATGACACTGCCGGTCGCCCTGAGCGTTTATCAATCGGCGGCCGAAGGGAAGCTCTTCGGCCCACAGGCCGCATTCGGGGCTATAACGACTATCCCTGTACTGATCCTCGGAATCTTTATCCAGAAGCACCTCATCAGGGGATTCAGTTTCGGCATGGTGAGGAAGTGAAGTCGAACCGCTGGGGGAGGTAAGACCCCGGGATAAATCGATTTTCTCCCCGGATGATAAAGACTTTGTTGACCGCCGGAACCTTCGAGGGGCCGGGGAGAGTGGGCAGGGGGTAAGTCGGCCCCGTCTCTCTGAGCCAGGAGGGAAGGGCGGAGGAATCACGCATCTAGCACTCTGGCCAGCTTCCCTTCAGTCTCAGCCGGTTTGTGCGGCCGCTATTTTCGCGGACCTCGGAGCGAGGCCAGGAGAGGAGCCCGGGGCGGTTCCTTGATGCCGGGAAGAGCTTCACCGCAGCCCGAGGAGTCGGGCGGCGTTTCCCCCCAGGAGTGCCTCGCTCTCTTCCTTCGTGAATGTGAAGCCGGCCTTCGCGACGGCCTCCTCCGGCTCGCGCAGGGACGAGACCCAGTCCTTTTCGCTGAGGATGGTTTTGAGGACCGGCCAGTCGCTCCCGAAGAGCACGCGGTCGCGGGCGGTGGAGTCCATTATCATTCGGAGGATGCGGTAGAACTCGAGGGGCCAGAGCACCAGTTCGCGCTGCCATGCAGAGATGTCAAGGTAAACGTTCGGGCGCCAGCTCGCCATCATGAGCGCCTCCTGCCACCAGCCGTGACCGCCCATGTGCGCGGCGATGAGGTTGAGGTCGGGGAAATGCACGGCGACATCGTCGATGTATATCGGCTGGCCGAATCTGCTTTTCATGGGAAGTGCCCTTGCGGCTCCTGTATGGAAGAGGACGGGCAGACCCAACTTCTGACACCTCTCGTAGAGGGGATAGGCGCGCTCGTCGTTCATGTAAAAGCCAACCACAGGGTGGATCTTGAGGCCGCGCATACCCCACTTCTCAACGCCCCTGTCAAACAGCTCTGTGGCCTCTTTCCCCCTGCGGGGGTCAACACCCACGAAGGCGATGAGCCTGTCGGAGTGTGCCGCGGCCATCTTCGCGTAGAACTCGTTCACCTCCTCGATGGTCGCGGCGGACTTGCCGAGTGTCAGGTAGTAGTCCATGGGCAGGATGACGGCCTTATCTACCCCCGCCTCGTCCATGGCCCTTATGAGCTTCTCCCCTTTCGGGTCCGCGAGAAGGTCAGCCAATCTCTCTCTTGCCCGGGCGAGTCCGAGGGACTCTCCCGGCCTTGCAAGGTTTCGCATCTCCCTGACGGTAATGTTCTGCCACCAGGGCTCCGGCATGTGCTCCCTTTCCATGAAATGCACGTGTGCGTCTACGATCATGTCATGACCCCCCGAGTTTGCCCCCGGAAGTGAGAACGTTGAATGGATAGATAACTTTCTTCTACGCTAAGGGACTGCCACAGCCCTGGCGAGTATCTTTCCTTCCTCAAGCAGCCTGTGGGCCTCATCTATCTCTTCCATCGGGAAGGTCCGGGTGATTACGGGTTTTATCATTCCCGCCTCGACGAGCCTTATTATCTCCTCGAGCTCCTTCTTGGTAGTGTTCCGCGAGCCTACCACTTCGTACTCGTTTGCCAGTATATTGAAAGGCTCGATATGGAAGGGAGAATCAAACTGGTATCCCGTCACGACGAGCCTCCCGCCCCGCTTCAGGCAAGAGATGGCCGTGGCGAGCGAACCGCCTGAGCCTATGAGTTCAATTATTACGTCTGCGCCCTTGCCATCTGTGACTTTCTTGACCCAATCTGGCAGCGCGGTATCCTTTGCATTCAAGAGCTCATCGGCTCCCTGCTCCCTCGCCATCTTAAGGCGCACCTCTTCTATGTCAACGGCCAGCACCTTTGCTCCGTGGAGTTTTGCGATCTGGACGGCGTGAAGGCCCAACCCGCCCCCGGCCCCAACGACCAGTACAGTGTCCCCCGGCCTCACGCTGGCCTTAGCGGTAAGAGCGTGATAGGAGCTCCCCACCGCGTCAGCCAGGACGGATGCCTGCTCGAAGGGCACATCAGATGAGAGCTTGAAGAGGTTCGCCGCGGGGACCCTCATATATTCGGCGAGGCCACCGTCGATGTGCTCGCCAACTTGACCGAAGAGATTGATGCATAGAGTGTCCCTCCCGCTGAGGCAAAACTCGCAGCGTCCGCATGTGAGGTAAAGCGAGGCGACGACCCGGTCGCCCTCATGGAGAAAGCCTATCTCACTCCCCACCTCGACCACGGTGCCCGCCACCTCGTGCCCCAGGACGCGAGGCACGGTGACGCCGGGGATTTTGCCCTTCCGGATCTTGAGGTCGGACCCGCATATTCCGCACGCTCCGACCTCGATCACGGCATCCGAGGGGCCGCATCTCGGTCTTTCGATATCTTGAAGCACGATCGGTCCGCCGAACTCATTGAGCACCATCGCTTTCATGGTAAGCCTCCGTCGCTGTGGGGAATTGTTCGGTTTATTGGCTCTGAGGACTTGAGGATTATACATCAAAAGGCGGGTGGGACCAGCAGGAAAATAACCGGACCAGGCTTTTCCCCAATTTCTTAATAGCGTGAGATCTCTTGGATAAGCCCGATGATTACCGCAAAAGACTAGAACTCCCGCGGTTTTGCTATTATCTCCCTCACCCTGAGGTTGAACATTTGCGGGGTGTTTGCGGCCCTCACCACGATTGCTGTGTCCAGTCCCTCGTGCGTCCCACCGAGCGAGACCAGGTCTTTCTCGACGGGCACCAAACCCATATCCGCGGCCATCATCACTATTTCAACGGCCACTTTCATTCCCTGACCGAATAGACGCAGGGTGTCGGCGATCACATCACAGGGATGCGTCGTCTGGTAGAGGACGTAGTCCTCGGGCCTCTTCCAATGCGGCCTGAAAGGGCGGGACATGACCGTGAGAGGCATCGTGCACGTCGCGACCTTCACTCCCAACTTCTCAAGCTCTGCGAGCCTTTCATCCTCGATGCACCACTCACCCGGCTCCATATAGCCGTACTGATGGGTTATCGCGATGATACCCGCTCCTGAGCCGCGAAAGACATCCGCAGCCATCAGGGCGGTGCTCCCCGTCCTGCTGGGCACAAGACAGTGCGAGAGACCGAGTTCCTCCAGCCTGCGCCTGGCCGCAAGCAGGGTGTCCATAGTGTGCTCCCGGCCCGAACTTTCGAAATAATATGACTCTACTTTCATCTCTATCCCCATCTGAGAACTACGAGGTGTGAAGAAGCCCATATCCGTTGGTCCGCCCGGCTGACCTCTAAGAGCTTCGCCCTTCTCAATCCATCGAAAATGCAAAAGCAGATAAGAGAATTATCAATGGATGAGTCAAAGAATCCGCCCCTCGCACCGGGTTGAGCTCTGCAAGATATTCTCAGCCACTTAATCTATCCAGCGTTGAGACCCAAAAAGAACTGTGAGGTTATTCTTAGGACAATTCTCTTTTTTATTTTCCATTCTTTTTGGGTAACTTTTCCCCCACTGGATTCTCCAGGATACCGATTCCATCGATCTCCAATTCGACCGTATCCCCGGGTTTAATCCATCTGTCAAGCTCGGACCCGCATCCATTACCGACACATCCTGAAGCGAAGAAGTCACCTATTTCGAGTGTCTGGTCTCTTGATGTATGTTCAATCAAATCCGAGAACGAATAATACATATCACTGCTGTTCCCCTCAGACCATACCTCCCCGTTTATTCTCGCAATCATCTTAAGATTCTTGGGATCGCTTATCTCGTCGGGAGTGACGAGACAAGGGCCCATGATATTGCTATGGTCAAAGTCCTTCCCCTTTACGGGTCCATCAGTCAATATCGATTCCCTCGCCTGTTGATCCCTGGCGGTTACGTCATTGAAAACAGTGTAACCAGCTATGTAGTCGATGGCCTCTCCCTTGGAAATATCCCTTCCCCTTTTTCCGATGTAAATGCCGAGCTCCAGCTCGTAATCGAGCTTTTCTGTATATTTGGGCCATATCATTTCCTCTTTGTGCCCGATGACCGTCGAATGATTGAGCTTGAAATACACTGGGAATTCGTACCATTCCTTTGGGACGTCCATCCCCTTCTTTCCAAAAGTATGCTTGGCATGGGTCTCAAAGGTGGCGAAATCGCGTATTGAATTTGGCCTCGGAAATGGAGCCAAGAATTTTATTTCACCGGAATAATAAATTACCTTCTCATCATTTGGCCCTTTAACGGACCCTTCCTTTCGCAGCTGCTCGGCGACAAATTCGACCGTTTCCCTGGCGGCTGGCACGGAAAGATCGCCTCGCTCGAAATATCTCATCATATCCGGTGGGAGTATGAAGGAGGCATATTCGTACGGGTTTACAAAGCTTTGGTTCTTATGGAGGCAAGAAACATAGCCCATATTCAAGTCAATGATTTTATCTTCAAATAGAGATCCTATTCTTTCAAATCTTCCGACTGCCGTAGTCACGACAAATGTTATCAATTTCATTCCCCTTCTCCTTTTTGTTGCCGGGTTTAATTTCCTGAAAGGATGATTTCATTCAATGCTTAAGGGGTGCCTGGCGAATTATTCTGTTCCTAAGGACAAATATCCTCCTCCGCCTGCTATGTCAGTGATTTCTCCGTTTGCGTATGCTATTTCGCCGCCTCAAATCGTCATAATTGACCAGCCCTTTACCGAATATCCTCCGTCTGGCGCCAGCCGGAGGCTACCTCGGAGCAGCTAACGTATTGATTCTACGGTAACGATCGGCCTCACACCAGCGAAAAAGCGCGATTCGCCAGGGAAATCCGGAATTATATGACTTCGATCGCCCACCCGCCGGTTGGGCGAAAATGCCAGGTACCCGTGCCTTTAGGAGGGAGAGGTCCCCCCAACCGGTTGTTGTAAAGAACGCCGGGAGTCCTTCCACCTGATGTATCACCGGCGGTGTATATTTCAGGTTCCCGACCGGGCCCGAGCATCGCGAAGAGCCTGCCGGTCAGAGGAAGGACGACCGACCGAGAGGTTTTGAGAAAAAAAGGGGCCAAATTCTGTGAGTTGGCAGGATTCAACCTTCTTAGTAGTTTTGCAGGAGTTGGGCAGAAGAGAGGATTTGCGTCAAGGTTGCCCCGGGCCTTTTCCGATGAGGCTGGCTGAGAGGAAAGGATTGCGTGGCCGACCCTTAAGAGTAATCCTGGATGAGCGGGTCGATCCCATGTAATATAATGGATTTAGATTTCAAAGGAGAGACGTTTATCTTTGCTATTACTCGCCAGGAAGCGGTCTTTAGTGAGTTTCAAGTATCTGGCGGTGGCGGGCGAGGCCAAGGGAGATGTTGGAGGAGTGTGCGGAGGGGATGAGCTGGTGAAGCGTAATTCCAAAGGAGGAGACCATGGCTCTTACAGAGGAAACCTTTATTCGGATATCCGAAGAGCTTTTCGGGCAAAGCATGAGCAATGAGGAGGCTGCGAAGCTGGCGGTGCAGTTCGAGAACATCCGCAACAGTCTCGAAAGAGGGGAGAAGCTCCTGGAGATGGAGATAGAGCCTGCTAGTTTCTTCAGCTATTTGCGAGAGGGGGAGGGGCGATGACGGAAGATGTGTCCGGCTGGACGATTGATGGGCTTTCAAAGCGCATCGCAGCAAAAGAGGTCTCCCCTGTAGAGGTAACAGAGCTGCTTCTGAAGCGCATTGAAACTTATGACCCGAAGCTTAGAAGCTTCATCACAATTGACACCGAAGGTGCTCTGGCCGAGGCCAGGCAGGCTGAGAAAGAGATCCTCGAGGGCAATTACCGCGGCCAGATGCACGGAATACCTGTCGCGTACAAAGATCTATTTGCGACGCGGGGCCTCAAGACCACCTCCGGCTCCAAGATCTTCAAAGATTACGTGCCTTCAGAGGATTCCACTGTTGTCGCCAGGCTGAGGGGGGCCGGCGCTGTCTGCCTTGGAAAGCTCAACATGAGCGAGTTCGCCTTCGGGGCCACCGGCCACAACTCGCATTACGGCAACTGTCGCAATCCCTGGGCCATGGAGCATGTGGCTGGAGGCTCCAGCAGCGGGTCCGGCAATGCCGTGGCCGCCCGGCTGGTCATGGGGGCTCTTGGGAGCGATACGGGAGGCTCTATCCGCATACCATCGTGCGCCTGCGGGATCGTCGGCCTCAAGCCCACCTACGGGCGCTTAAGCCGCTATGGGGTAACCCCTCTTTCCTGGTCTCTAGACCACGTGGGGCCCATGACCCGCACCGTGGTGGACTGCGCCATAATGCTCAAGGTCATGGCGGGGAGCGACCCCCTTGACCCGACTACAAGCGATCGCCCGGTGCCAGATTACCTCTCCGCTCTGACGGGTGAGGTCAGGGGGCTTCGGGTCGGTGTGCCGAGCAATTATTTCTTCGAGGCAATCGACCCGGAAGTGGAGGACTGCGTGAGAAAGGCAATCTCTTCCCTGGAGCGGCTCGGGGCGCGGGTCGAAGAGGTGACCTACCCTCATCCCCAAGAGAGCGTCATGCACGGCCTGGTCATAATGATTTCAGAGTCGGCTTCCGTCCACTCACGCCTTCTCAAAGATCGCGCGAGCGATTATGACCCGAGGGCGCGTGCCCTCCTCACTGCGGGTCTCTATGTGACGGCAACCGATTACCTTCAGGCGCTTCGCGTGAGGGCACGGATCGCGCGGGACGTGGTGCGCGAGGTGTTCGGGCGGGTCGAGGTTCTGCTCGCACCCGCCCTTCCCATCCCGGCTCCTCGTCTTGATACCTCTCACGTGACGCTCGGCGGGGAAAAGCAGGAGGTGCAGTCGATAATGCCCAAGCTGACCCGCCTGAGCAACATGGTGGGTAACCCCTCTGTGACGGTCCCCTGCGGTCTCTCCTCAAAGGGGTTGCCCATCGGGCTTCAAGTGATGGGCCGCAGGTTCGATGAGGCGAACATGCTGCGCGTGGCCCATGCCTGGGAGGTGCACGGAACGTGGAAGGACCTCCGTCCGAGCGCCTACCTGGACGCCGGCGCATGAGAGGGCATGGCCTTTGAGGGCACCCATGCGGGCAGAAATCTAAGGGCATCCCCATTACCGGAAGGTGGCCGTCCCTTCCCACCGCTCCTATAGTTGGGTTCGCCCGTGAAACCTCCTCATCGGCGCTGCCCCTACATGTGAGCTATGAGCTCTATTTCCACTCTCCCTCGACCGATGAGCTCCTTGACCGCAAGGGTCGTGCGTGCGGGGGGGTCTTCGGGAAAGTACTCGCTGAAGACAGCGTTCATCTCCTTGAGCTCCGCCACGTCCGCCATGAAGATCGTAACCTTCACCGCCTTATCCAGGGAAGAGCCGGCGGCCTCAACCACCGCCTTAAGGCTCTCAAGAGCCCTCCTCGTCTCGGCGGCAATGCCACCGGGGACGAGCTTGCCCGTGGCCGGGTCCCTGCCGAGCTGCCCCGAACAGAAGAGCCACTCCCCGCATTTTATGGCCTGGGAGAGGGGCACCGAGCCTTTGGGCGCCCTGTCGGTCTTGATGACTTCTTTCTTCACGTTTATCCTCCCCGTTTGTTTGGCCGAAAAAGAAAACACAAAGCATGGGCTCCAGATCTCCCCAGTTCCCTATCACAAAAGAGGTTCGCGAATCAAGGAGGAGGGAGGGTCGGACCAGTGGAACCTTTAACAAAGAACTTACCACTCCCAGTCCCTTCCTAAGAATCCCACTGCTTGAGACTAGCTCACTCCGCCCCCTCAGAAAGCCCAAGCAGTCCTCACCTGGGATAAAGTCGCAAACCTGAAATCAGGCCATCTCTTAACCTTAGACATTGAGATATGGTCCCCCAAGTTCTTATTTTATAAAGGGTTATATTAGAGGGTTTTGAAGGGCTTGAATATATTCTTTTATAGCCGAAAGATAACTTCCTCTTAGTGCGGGTGGCTGCTAGTTTTTGACCGTTATTTTCGGTAATAATTTCATATAATCCCAATTGAAGGAGAAGGAGTGCTGCTCCTTCTGGCCCGGTACGAAGGGTCCATAGGAATACCCTAACTACATGAAGGAAAGGGGATGAGAGAGAAATTAGTCCGAGCAGGGCTCCTTGTTGGGCTCCTGCTCCTATTGACCTTTCTTTCGGTGAGCGCTGCGGCTGAGGAACTTCGGCCCGGAACGCTCCCTACGGCCGAAAAGCCCGCTTCTCTGTTTCACCGTGAAAGGTCTACTGTGACGCTGAAGACGATATACCAGCCCTTCAAGGACCTCAACCGCTACGTTGCAGAAAGCATGGGCTGGGAGGAGGGCGTTCGGGCCGGATTTGAGGAGAGCATCAGGAGCTACTTCACGGCTGAGGGTCTGCTGGCGCTTCTTGGATTCGGGCTGCGGGCCGCAGTAACGCTCGTTCTGGCCTTCCTTCTCTGGAAGAGTCTCTCTCCGGCTCTTCTCCGCGCCCGTGGGTCTCTTGAGGAAAAGCCTGGCACGTCCGCCTGGTATAGGTGGGGCCTGGCTGGCGCCCGCTTCGGGCAAGACCTTTTTTGCTGGGGGCTTGTTGCTCTTGCAGGGTCGCTTGTCATCTGGTTCTTTGATGCCAGACAACTCATACGGGTTACAGCCGTATCGATCCTGCTGAGCATTGCCGGCTACCGCGTCATCCGCTCCGCCTTGAAGGCCCTGCTTACCCCTGAATCCTCACGTGAGCGACCCATCCGACTGCGTGACGGCGGTGCAAGGCATATCTACCGTTATTTGAAAGGAATATTTCTCTTCGCCGCCCTGTGGTTGCCTGTGCTCAGATTTTTCGATGCCATCAATTATCACGATGATTTTCAGAGTCTCCTTTGGATCGTCTTTCGGCTGGTTATTTTCCTCCAGCTAATCATCTTGATTGCCAACAAGCAGCTCATAGTGGCTTCCATCCCCACGGTCGGGGTTGAGGGGCGCCGTATCTCATATTGGGTCCAAACCCTTTACCCTGCGCTTGTCGGGCTCGTAGTGGGGATGCTGGGCCTTTACAGCCTGGGGTTCATCCGGCTTGCCCATTTCATTCTGGCCTCCGTAGTCTATTCCCTGGCTTTCCTCGCTGGAGCACTCGCGCTTTTGAGGCGGCTCCGGCGCCTTCAGAGAGCTCCTCTGAAGGAAGTGGAGCCGGAAGAAGCGATATTGCCCGTTGCCCCGGACCAGAGAGAGAGGGTCCGAGGCGGTTTTCTGAATGTTTGTGTGGCACTGACGTGGGTGTTTTTCGCGCTCATCCTGTTGTCGGTCTGGGGAGTGGACCTTTCTCAGATCCGCCGAGTGGCAACTCCCCTCACTTCCGCTCTCTTCACTGTCGGTGAGACAAACATCTCTCTGTGGGTGCTCATTCAGGTTGCCCTTGTTCTTGCCGTCACGCTCCTGGTCTCTAGGTCCCTCCGGCTGCTGCTGAGACGCCGGGTTCTTACACTCACACGACTGGATATTGGGGCGCAGCACAATATCCTTTCAATTCTGCATTACATAATCATCGGGATAGGTATAATAGTTGCACTTCAGACACTCGGGCTGCACCTCACGACATTTACAGTCTTCGCAGGGGTTGTGGGGATCGGAATTGGGTTCGGCCTTCAGAACATCGCCAATAATTTCATCAGCGGCATAATACTCCTGATGGAGCGAACGATAAGGGTCGGGGACTTTATCGACGTAGCTGGAACGCTCGGGATCGTCGATAGAATCGGTGCCAGATGCACGACTGTCAGAACGCTTGACAACATCTCGGTCCTAGTCCCCAACTCGAGCTTCATCACGGAGAGGGTTGTGAACTGGAGCCACGCGAGCCCCGTGACGCGCCTTCACGTGGAGGTGGGTGTTATGTATGGGTCCGATACGTCGCTCGTGGAGGAGACGCTTCTCGCTGTCGGAAAAGCCCATCCGCTTGTCCTGGCCAGTCCACCCGCTCGTGTCCTTTTCACGGGTTTCAAGGACAGCGCGCTGGGCTTCGACCTTCTGGTTTGGACGGCCCAGCCGGCCGAAGTCAAATACATCATCAGTGACCTCAACTTCGCCGTGGATCGGGCGTTCCGGGAAAAGGGCATCACCATCCCCTTCCCTCAGCGAGACCTCCATCTGAGGTCAGCTATCCCCATCCCCTTTGCCGATTCAGTCCAGCAAGCCCCACAAGAATTGGATGTCAGGCCCGGTCCGCGTGACCCGGCCGACAAGTAGCAGAGAGTCTATCTCCAATGCCGGGGAAATGGCTTATTGGTTCGAGATTCAAAGTCAGCGATACCCTGACAGATGAGGAGGTCAAATCCGGCCTCAGGACGGTCATAAGGGACGGCTTGACCACTTCGGCGATGGGCACATTGACCGGAGGGGCCTTCCTGGTCGCCTTCGCGTTGAATCTCGGAGCTTCCAACCTATTGATCGGTCTCCTCGCCGCCATTCCTCCCTTAGCGCAAATACTCCAGATCCCTTCAATCTATTTGGTTGAGAAAATAAAGAATAGACGGGCGATCAGCGTGTATTCATGCCTGATGAGCAGAGCTTTCTGGCTGTTAATTGCCTCGATCCCATTCCTTTTCTCTCCGGGAGCAGGACTCAGGATTCTCATCGCGGGGATAATTCTATATTCGGCCTTCGCCGCGGTGTCGAACTGCAGCTGGAACTCCTGGATGCGCGACCTCATCCCTCAAGAAAGACTTGGCTCTTTTTACTCGAAACGAATGAGCTTATCTGCGGCATTGGGCATCGTTCTTAGCCTGCTTGCCGGACTTTATATCGACTACTGGAAAAGGCTATTTCCCAACCATGAGTTATATGGCTTTTCTATTCTCTTCTTTATGGGATTCCTTGCGGGCATGCTCGGTGTTTACTTCATATCAACCATACCGGAGCCCCGCATCGCACCCCAAGAAACAAGATTTTTCAAGTCCATCATCCAGCCATTCAGGGATGCCAATTTTAAAAACCTTTTTATGTTTTCAGGCTCCTGGAATTTCGCCGTCAATCTTGCCGCCCCCTTTTTTACGGTATATATGCTTAAAAGGTTGCAACTGCAGATGTCCTTTATTATTGTCCTCCTGATATTGAGTCAGCTAACGAACCTTGCGTTCTTTCGCATATGGGGAAAATTCTCAGACCGCTTCAGTAACAAATCCGTACTCCGCATTAGCGGCCCTTTATTCATGCTCTGTATTTTCGGGTGGACCTTCACGACTCTTCCTGGAAAATACATACTGACTATCCCACTATTGATAGCTCTCCATATCCTTATGGGTATCTCCACGGCGGGTGTAACTCTGGCTTCGGGTAACATCGGGCTGAAACTGGCACCGAAAGGCCAGGCGACCGCGTATCTGGCCGCCAACAACCTTGTCAATTCGCTGGCAGCAGCGGTTGCACCGGTTTTAGGGGGCAGATTCGTCGATTTCTTTGCAGGACGTCAACTCTCTTGGACGCTAAAATGGACAAGCCCGGGGAGAGAGCGCACCTTCCAAGCATTGAACTTCCAGCACTGGGATTTCTTCTTCTTCCTCGCCTTCCTGATCGGCCTTTATTCCATCCACCGTTTGACTGTGGTAAAAGAAGTCGGAGAGGTCGAAGAGAAGATTGTCGCTCATGAGCTTATCTCTGAAGTAAGAAGAAACATGAAAAATTTCTCGACTGCGGCGGGGCTCCGCCAGATGGTCAGCTTCCCGTTTTCAGTTCTCAGAAATTTGTGAGCGAGGTAAGAATACATCCTACGGCGGAATCCTCCAGAGTCTTTTGTGGGCTCACGGAACCGACTGCCAAGGCATGCTTCTGGCTTGACTCAGCCTTCTCACGGGCCAGCCGAAAGGGATAACAATGAACATTTTCCTGCTAGACCCGAAAGCTCCGGATGCCAGGGTGCAATCGATTGAGGATCTCAATCCTTACTGGGACCGAGTGGACGTCTGCATTTGGGTCGACCTGACGGCGGGCGATGAAGAGACCCTTGACGCTATCGGGAAAATTCTGCGATTCCATCCCCTCATACTCAGCGATGCGAAAAGGGATTATCACCTGCCAAAGGTGGACGACTTTCCGGATTACACTTTCGTCATCGTTCAGGCGGTGGACTTCAACGCGCCCGAGGACCAGTTCGAAACAACCCAGCTCAGCCTATTCCTTGGGAAGAACTATCTCATCAGCTTCCATCCAAAGCGTCTCCGGACCGTTGAGGCTACGGTAAGCCACGCAGAAACCGGAACCCGCATGCTCGGCCGAGGACCGGCGGCGGTAATGCAGCACCTCTTGGACGGTCTCGTAGACAACTACAAGCCCATTCTGGATACCTTAGACGAACAAATCGATGCTTTGGAGGACGAGGTCTTCAGGAATCCGGATGCTGACACCCTGAAGCGAATCTTCGCGCTCAGGCGGGACGTCACCCGCCTGCGGCGATTGACGGAACCCCAGCAAGAAATCCTCTATCGCCTGGGCCACGCCGACCACTACATGATCCCTGAGAAACTGGTTGTTGAATACCGTGACATCTATGACCATTTGGTGCGGACCTACCACCTGGCCGAAACCTACCGGGAATCGTTGACCGCTTTAACCGAGGGCTACCTCTCGATGATTTCTAATCGGATGAACGAGGTGATGAAGACCCTCGCCATTATCGCAACGATCATGTTACCGCTGGGGGTGATAGCAGGAATATATGGTATGAATTTCGAGTATATGCCGGAGCTGAAGGTGAAAGGTGCTTACTACGTTATCCTGGGCCTGATGGGAGCGGTTGCGATTGGGTTGACAATATTTTTCAAGCGAAAAAAATGGATATAGTATCCTTTAACGAAGGTCGCTTCTCAACAGGCTGCCTTGGGAGGAGGGGAGTATCTTATGTCTTCACCCAGTATCCCCGCAGGCAAGGTCCCTCCTATTTCGAATAGACGAAAAAGGAAAGGGGGTTAAGCCCGAGTGTGACCTCCCCCCGTGATTCCAATATATTCGGAAGGAGCCCCCCCCTTCCTTCCCACTGCTCTTCCGTCGAGTCCAGCTGCTTTTGCCAGGCGCCATCGTGAAGCTGAACACGGATTGAAGTCTGCCGTCGGGCGAAGTTAAAAACCGCGACGGCCTCGTCATTCTCATGCCAGTGACGGATTAAGAGTGCCTTCTCCTTTTCGAACGGGATGACCTCTATCCGGTCTTTACTGGGGTGGGCCAGGGCCGGAAGCTCCTTCCGCAGATGAATGAGCCTTTTGTAGAAATCGAAAAGGGCTCGGTGCCGGCCTTCGCTCCGCAGGTGGTGTTGGAGCTTTGAGCGCAAAAAATTTACCTCATCCTGGGGGTCGGGAGGTTCTCCCCGCCACGCGAAAGCCGAAAACTCCTCCCGGCGACCCCGCCGCACGGCTTCGATGAGCCCTACGTCGGAATGGCTCACAAAGTAGAGAAAGGGTGCGGTCTCTCCGTACTCCTCTCCCATGAAGAGCAGTGGGATGAAGGGGGAGAGAAGCAGGAGACCGGCCGCCAGCTTCAGCCCTTCGAAGGGAAGGAGCTGGCTCAGCCGCTCGCCGAGCGCGCGGTTTCCCACCTGGTCGTGGTTCTGGGAAAAGACGACGTGGCGGCTTGCGGCGAGATGCCGGGATGGGCTGCCGTGCCGGCGCTTGCGGTAATGGGAATACTGGCCCGTGTAAACAAACCCCTCTCGGAATGCCTTCGCGAGAGGCTCTATGCCGCCGAAATCTTCATAATAACTGGTGCGCTCACCCGTGAGAAAGCTGTGCAGGGCGTGGTGGAAATCGTCCGTCCAAACCGCGTCAAGGCCGTAACCACCCCTTTCCCTGGGCCGGATGAGGCGCTCGTCATTCCGGTCGCTCTCCGGGATTAGATAGATCCTGCGCCCGAGCTCTTTCGCACGGCCGTGGACGGCTTCCCCCAGCTCCTCGAGGAACGGTTTGACGGAAAGGTCCATAATGGCATGAACCGCGTCCAGCCGGAGCGCATCGATGTGGAATTCCTCAACCCAATAAAGGGCGTTCTCGATAAAAAACCAACGCACCTCATCGCTGAATGGTCCATCGAAATTGAGAGCCGGGCCCCAGGGAGTTAGGTAGCGGTCGTTGAAGTAGGGCCCGAAGTCGCCCAGGTAATTCCCTTCGGGTCCGAGGTGGTTATAGACGACGTCCAGGACGACGGCCATGCCCCTCCTGTGACAGGCATTGACAAGTCGCTTCAACCCTTCTGGACCGCCATAGCTATTCTGGACCGCAAAGAGGTCAACACCGTCATATCCCCAGTTTCGAGTGCCGGGAAACTGCGCCAGAGGCATGATCTCAACTGCTGTCACCCCAAGGCTCAGGAGCTCTTCAAGGTGGGGGACTATGGCATCGAAAGTCCCTTCGGCCGTAAAGGTGCCCACGTGAATCTCGTAGAGGATGTACTCATCAAGGGACAGCCCCGACCAGTCCAGATCCTCCCAAGAAAAAGCAGAGTCCATGACCTGGGAAGGCCCGTGGACTCCCCGCGGCTGGAGCCTGGAGGCTGGGTCGGGCCGCTCTTTCTCTCCATCAAGCCGGTAGAAGTAAAGGCTGCCCGGCTCCACCCCTTCGGTGCGTCCGTGGTGGTAGCCCGTTTCTCCTTTGGTAAGGGGGATGAAGCTCTCCCGGGGCTCGATGAGGTGCACTTCGACCGACCCGGCCAGTGGAGCCCAGACCAGGAACTCGCAGAGGCCCTCTCCCAAGCACCTCGCACCTGAGGAAAGCCCGCTATCTCGGTTCAAGGGGAGGGGGTTCCACTCCTGAAGAAGAGGACAGAGAGGGGCGGAAGTGTCAGGTCCAGCGACCAGGGGCGGCCATGGCGGGAAACGGCATCGGCTTCTTTTCCGCCGAAGTTGCCGAGCCCGCTCCCTCCATACTCGTGAGCATCGCTGTTCAGCAACTCCTCCCAGAACCCACCGTGAGGTACACCCACTCGATAGCTCAGGCGAGGGACAGGCGTGAGGTTGAATACGACGAGTACGACCGGATGTTCCGAAGCGCCTCGCCGGAGAAAGCTGATAACACTCTGCTGGCTGTCGCTACCGTCCACCCACTCGAAGCCCGCCGGCTCGAAATCTAAGAGGTGGAGCGCGGGCTCGCTCCTATAGAGCCGGTTCAGGGCCTGTACCCAGCGGGAAACCCCCTGGTGGAAGGAGTACTCCAGGAGGTGCCATTCCAGGCTCCCCTCGTGGACCCACTCTCGTCCCTGGCCGAACTCTCCCCCCATGAAGAGGAGCTTCTTGCCGGGCTGGGCGTACATGAGGCCGAAGAGGGTCCTGAGATTTGCGAATTTCTGCCACTCATCCCCCGGCATCTTGCCCAGCAGGGAACCCTTCCCGTACACGACCTCATCGTGCGAGAGGGGAAGGACGAAATTCTCCGAGAAAAGGTAAAGGGAGCGGAAGGTGAGCTCATTGTGGTGGTATTTGCGATGAACGGGCTCAT
Organism: uncultured bacterium; assembly: GCA_964575845.1. Lineage (GTDB taxonomy): Bacteria > UBA8248 > UBA8248 > UBA8248 > CAZNSX01 > CAZNSX01. The sequence goes on from CAZNSX010000003.1 coordinate 210,681, forward strand.
GGCTCATGTAGCTCAAAGTGTCGTGCATCCAGCCCATGTCCCACTTCATGCCGAAACCCAGTCCCCCAACATAATTCGGGCGCGAGACCATGGGCCATGCGGTGGATTCCTCGGCGACGGTCTGGACGTCAGGGTAGTGCTTGTAGATTTCCTCGTTTAAGCGGCGCAAAAAATCGATGGCTTCCAAGTTCTCCCGACCTCCGTACCGGTTCGGGATCCACTCCCCCTCCCTCCGGGCGTAATCCAAGTAAAGCATGGAAGCCACCGCATCCACGCGGAGGCCGTCCACGTGGTACTTCTCAAGCCAGAAAAGGGCATTGCTTATGAGAAAGCTGCGCACCTCGTGCCGACCGTAGTTAAAGATGTAGCTCCCCCACTCCGGGTGAAATCCCTTGCGGGGGTCGGCGTGCTCGTAGAGATGGGTTCCATCGAAGTAGGCCAGACCGTGCTCATCCGCGGGGAAGTGAGAGGGCACCCAGTCGATGATGACGCCGATCCCCTGCTGGTGCAGGTAGTCGATGAGGTACATGAAGTCCTGGGGCGTCCCGTAGCGGCTTGTGGGTGCGAAAAAGCCCGTTACCTGGTAGCCCCACGACCCATAGAAAGGGTGCTCCATGACCGGCAGGAACTCCACATGGGTGAAGCCCATGTGAAGGACGTGCTCGGCGAGCCTGGGTGCCAGCTCGCGGTAAGTGAGGGGACGATCGTTCTCTTCAGCGACCCTCATCCAGGAGCCAAGATGTACCTCGTAGATTGCGATGGGGGCCCCCCTTGAGTTTCGCTCCCATCTCCTCTCCATCCAAGCACGGTCTTCCCAGCTGTAATCCAGATCCCAGATGATGGAGGCGGTCCTGGGCGGCACTTCGCTGCAAAAGGCAAACGGGTCGGCCTTGTCCGCCCGGTAGCCTCCGTGGCGGGAAAAAACATGGTATTTGTAGGTGTAGCCCTTGCTCACCCCCGGGAAGAAACCCTCCCAGATGCCAGACCCCCCTCTGGGACGCAGGGGATGACTTTCTTTGTTCCATCCGTTGAAGTCCCCCATGACGGAAACGCGCTCGGCATCGGGCGCCCAGACGGCGAAGTATGTCCCCTCCTCTTCGCTCTCCCGCACGGGACGCGCGCCGAGCTTTTCGTAGAGCCGGTAGTGGGTGCCCTCATTGAAGAGGAAGAGGTCCTGGTCGCTAAGGAGGCTCACATCGTGCTGGAGGGAGGCGGCCATCGATTGCGCTCTGCGGGCCCCCCTCACCGGACGGTCTCTAAAAGACTCAAGATTCCCCGTATGGGGATCCGTACCCAGTAGGGGCGGTTATTGAGCTCGTATCCAAGCTCATAGACCGCCTTCTCCAGCAGGTAGCATTCCAGCAGAAAGCCGAGCTCCTCTCGGTCCAGGGGAAGGAGGCTCGCCCCGTCAACCACTTTGAGATAGGGCTTCAAGAAGGAAGCGCCGGCCCACTGGTACCAGAACTCCGCCCAAGGCTCCAAGACGGCGGCATCCTCGGGGCGGAGCGCGCCGCTTGGCTCTTTGCCCGAGAGCGGAGCGTGGGCGGCGTAGTGGAAGGAGCGGAGCATGCCGGCCACGTCCCGGAGGGGGCAACGCTTCTGCCTCCGCTCGCTGAGGGAGCGGGCGGGCTCTCCCTCGAAATCGATGACCACGAAGTCCTTGCCCGTGTAAAGCACCTGCCCCAGATGGAAGTCGCCGTGAGTGCGAATCAGCTTGGCCGCGATCTTGCGGTCGCGCAAGTTCTGGAAACGTCTCAGTATCTCCTCCTCACGCCCGAGGATCTCCCGCACCCCTTCACGCTGCTGCTCTGGAATTCCATCGAGAGCGTCCCGGAAAAGCTGGAAGGTCTGCCGGGTGAGATTGCGCATGGATTGGTAGAGGGAGCGCTGGTACAGCGTTGTGAAGGGCTCCGGAGCGAAGTTAGGGTCTTCCGAATGCCAAGCCAGAGCCATGTGTAGCTCTCCGGTCCTCTGGCCCAGGAGCCGGGCGAGCTCCAGGTAGCGGCCGATCATGTCGACCGCCAGGGATTGGGTTTCCCCATCCACAAGGTCTAAGATGGCTTCGCGAGGGGGAAGGGAGATCTTTTTCTCTTGCCTCTCCCGCGTGAGAGCGCGCTCGAAGAAGCGCCCCACCTCATCGAGCGTATACTGCCAGGCGTCTCCCTGGTTCGGCACATAGCCTTGCAAAATGCCGAGAGACCTCACCTCGCCCCGACCCCTTCGGTACTCGAGATAGCCTGCCATCGGGGCTATGTTTTGGAAAGCAGTCCTCTCGCTCAGAAACCTGGTGATTTCCACATCGGGGTTCACGCCTTCCTCGACGCGCCGAAAGATCTTCAGGATAAACCTGTCCCCATAGGCGATAGAGCTGTTGCTTTGCTCCCCGCCCATAAGCCTGGCTTCCAGGGGGGCAAGCTCCTCGCCCGGAGTGCGGAACAGGATGGGAGAGGGTGAGGCCCAGAGCTCTCCGGAACTTCCCTTTAGACGCCGGCGGCGCCACATCAGAAACAACAGGGCCCGGCAGATGCCCTTCTCCTCCAGGGCATCGTAGAGGAGGCCTTCGGTCTCCTCCTCTCTTCCCTTCGCCTTGAGATAGGCGACGGCCGACAGCGGGGACTTCTCTTTCACCTCCTTCGCCCTATCACCCGACGCAAACGTGAGAGGGAGGACGTACGTCTCGGGGTCCCCCTGCGCGTACTCGACCCGGACCAGGGAGAGATAGGCCGGCGAGGAAGCGTAGGGAATGGAGAAGTTGTCGAGAATGCTCACCCCTCGGATCTGACGCGCCTTACCACCGAACCACCGGCGCTTCTGCAGGTGGCGCGGAAGCACCTTCTCCAGGTGCACCTTTGCCTTGCCCTGAAGCACAACATCCCAGTTGCCTCTCACCGCAATAGCGGGAAGTTCATCTTTCGGAGCGGCCGCAGCAACCGCGGGGACGACCGCCTCGACCAGGATGAACCAGTGGAAGGAATGGGGGCTCAGGGTGATGAAATAAGGCCGCTCGCCGATGGGTGGAAATCTCGTTCGGCCGAAGAGCTCAATCGGGACTCTGCCCTTAAAGGCGGAAAGGTCCAGCTCCACGTACTGGGCGAAGCGGGAGAGGTTGGCGACGACGAAAATTAGCTCGCCCTCGTACATGCGGATGAAGGCGAAGACCTTCCGGTTATGCGGATGCAGAAGCTCGATGCTTCCCCGCCCGAACGCCTTGAACTGCTTCCGGAGGGCGATGAGGCGCTTCATCCACCAAAGCAGAGAATGAGGGTTATTCTGCTGGACCTCAACGTTGAGTGGCTCGTAGTGGTACTCTGGGTCCACGACGACCGGCAGGATAAGCCGCTGGGGGTTGGCCCGCGAGAACCCGGCGTTCCGGTCTCCGCTCCATTGCATCGGGGTGCGGACGCCGTTTCGGTCACCGAGGTAAAAATTGTCCCCCATTCCGATCTCGTCGCCGTAATAAACTATCGGGGTGCCCGGCAAAGAGAAGAGCAGGCTGTTCATGAACTCGACCTTCCTTCGGTCATTCCCCAGCAGAGGTGCCAGGCGGCGGCGGATGCCCAGGTTGACCCGCGCCTGCGGGTCGTGGGCGTATGCCCGGTACATATAATCCCGCTCCTCGTCCGTTACCATCTCCAGGGTCAGCTCGTCGTGGTTCCGCAGGAAGAGAGCCCACTGGCAGCCATCAGGAATCCCGGGCGTCTGGTCGAGTATGTCGATGATGGGATAGCGGTCCTCCATCTCCAACGCCATAAACATCCGCGGCATTACGGGGAAGTTAAAAGCCATGTGGCACTCGTCACCCGCACCGAAATATGCCACGGCGTCCTCTGGCCATTGATTGGCTTCCCCGAGCAACATGCGGCTCTCAAACTTCCTGTCCACGTAACGCCTGAGTTCCTTCAGGAAAGCATGGGTCTCCGGAAGGTTCTCACAGTTCGTGCCCTCCCGCTCATAGAGGTAGGGCACGGCGTCCAGGCGCAGACCGTCCACGCCGAGGTCCAGCCAGAAGTCCATCACCTGAATGAGCGCCCTGCGGACCTCGGGATTGTCAAAGTTCAGGTCGGGCTGGTGGGAGTAGAACCGGTGCCAGTAGTAGGCCTTCGCGACCGGGTCCCACGACCAGTTGGAGGGCTCGAAGTCCTTGAAAATTATGCGGGTTTCGCTGTACTTATCCGGCGTCTCACTCCAGACGTAAAAGTCTCGGTGGCGGCTACCGGCGGCAGCCCGCCTGGCCCGCTGGAACCACGGGTGCTGGTCGGAGGTGTGATTGATGACGAGCTCGGTGACTACGCGAATACCCCGCCGATGCGCCTCCCGCATAAAGTGCCTGAAGTCGCTCAAGGTCCCGCAATCAGGATGGATGTCGATGTAGTCCGAGATGTCATAGCCACCGTCCTTCAGGGGGGAGGGATAGAATGGAAGGAGCCAGATCGTATTGATACCGAGGTCCTCCAGGTAGTCGAGCTTCTCCGTCAGGCCCCTTAGGTCCCCGATGCCGTCGCCGTCGCTGTCGTAAAATGAACGGACCCGCACCTCGTAGATGATGGCATCCTTATACCAGAGCGGGTCGCCTCCCAACGTCCCCTTTTCCCTCATTCGAAGCGCCTCTCCACACGTAGAATGTGGGCGGACTCAACTTCCGGGTCTAGGCGGACATAATTCTGATGCGACCATGTATAACGCGCGCCGGTGAGCAGGTCGCACACCTCATAGCTTTCCCCCGGCGCGACTCCTATCTCCTCCAGCGGCACCAAGGCGGTGCAGTGGTGAGGATGGAAGGGGTCCAGGTTCACGGCGACCAGGACCACGTTCGACTTATCGGGAGTTGCTTTACCGTAGAACAATATCTCATCATTGTCTGTCGAGAAGAAGCGCATGTTGGTCAGGTGATGAAGGGCGGGGTTCTCGCGCCGGATACTGTTCACCCGTGCTATGAACTCCTTGATGTTTCCAGGCTTATCCCAATCCCGGACTTTGACCTCGTATTTTTCGGAGTTGAGGTACTCCTCGCTGCCTTCCTGGCGGGGGGTATTTTCCAAAAGCTCGAACCCGCTGTAAATGCCGTAGGAAGGGGACAGGGTGGCGGCGAGCAAAAGGCGAACTTTGAATGCCGGGCGGCCACCCTTTTGCAAATACTCCGTCAGAATGTCCGGGGTGTTCGTGAAGAAGTTCGGCATGTAGTAATCCTGCATGCCGGATTGAGTGAGCTCGGTGAGATACTCGGTCAGCTCCTGCTTGGTGTTCCGCCACGTGAAGTATGTGTAGGACTGCGTGAATCCGAGCTTGGCCAGGGTCTGCATCATCCTGGGGCGAGTGAAGGCCTCGGAGAGAAACATCGTATCAGGATATTGTTCTCGGATTTTGGCGATGACCCACTCCCAGAAAGCGAGAGGCTTCGTGTGCGGGTTATCGACCCGAAAGATCTTCACGCCGTGCTCAATCCAGAAAAGCAGCGCCCGATAGAGCTCCTCCCAAAGGGCTTTCCGATCAGGGGAATCGAAGTTTATTGGATAAATGTCTTCATATTTTTTGGGTGGGTTTTCTGCAAACTTGATGCTCCCGTCGGGGCGCCTGTAGAACCACTCGGGATGCTCTTTCGCCCAGGGATGGTCGGGCGAGGCCTGGATGGCGAAATCGAGCGCAACCTCCATGCCGAGTTCATTAGCTGCCTTCACGAAGTGCTCGAAGTCCTCGATCGTCCCGAGGGAGGGCTCGACGGCGGTGTGCCCGCCCACCTCACTGCCGATGGCCCAGGGGCTGCCCGGATCATCCGGCCCGGCCCAAAGGGTGTTGTTCCGCCCTTTCCGATTCGTCTTTCCGACGGGATGGATAGGAGTGAGGTAGACCACATCAAATCCCATGTCGCGGATGTCGCGCAGCCTGCGTTCGGCGTCGCTGAAGGTTCCGCTCTTTCCCGGCTCCGTCCCCTGCGAGCGGATGAACATCTCGTACCAGGCCCCGAACCGTGCCAGCAGCGGCACAACAGTGACCTGAAGCTTCGGCGAATATTGGACGACGTCGAGCCGAGGCTGCAACTGAGCCATGATGTCAGAAAGCTCCTCAGAGGAGGCTATCTCGTACGCCCTCTGAGGGTCCTCCACCTCCGAGCGGAGCCTCTTGAGGAAGTTTTCGAGAGCAGTCTTGTCCTCCCCGGATGCCCCTTTTTCAACTTCGCCGATGAGGTCCAGGCCTTCGAGAACCTCGCTCTTCACGTCCGAGTACCCTGCATCCACCCTCTTCTTGAGGTCCGCAAGCCATGAGGCGAACCTATCTGTCCAGGCCTCGACGGTGAATACGTAGTTCGTCACCTCCTCGAGTGGGAATTCACCGCGCCATAGGTCCAGACCGGGATTGACGAGCTTCATCGGAGCCTCTGAGAAGCGCTTCTTACGCTTACGGCGCCATTTAAGGTTCGCCCTTACGAGCTCGTGGCCGTCCCTGAAAATGGCCGCCTCGACCACGCAGGGCTCGCCAACCACTCGCTTCACCGGATAACGCCCATTGTCGACACACGGTTTCACCGACTCGATCAGTATGTGCCGTTCCATCGAAGCCCCCGATCTTGGTATACCCCGTGATTGGTTCGAATCAGGGAGGCGCGGAACCCACTTGGCCGCCATTAAAAGAAAAACCGGGCGAGAAGCTATTCTTGGGGTGGCCCTCTATGCCACTAATCGAAAGTCAGCGACCGTAATTCTTAACGATGCCCAAAAGGCGCTCACCGTGTTCCCTCTTCAGTGCTCCCTCGACCAGGCGCCAGACCCAATTGCCCCTCTTCCTTCCGGGGTGGTTCATGCGAGCCTCGGCTCCCAGTCCTATAACATCCTGCATGGGTATGATAACAACATTCGCGGCCGATGACAAGGCGAGGCGAATCATATCCCAGTTGACCTCACGACCATCGCTACCCGAGTAACGAAGGGCGAAGGCGTGCTCCTTCTGGATCTCCTCCTTCGAGCGAGTGCTGGATTTGGACCCCTTGTCGGTGAACCAGCCGATGATGGTGTCATTGTCATGCGTTCCGGTGTACGCTACGCAGTGCCGAGGGTAGTTGTGAGGCTGATAGCTCTCGGCCTCCGGGTCGTTTCCGAAGGCGAATTGAAGTACACGGATTCCTGGAAAACCGAACCTGTCTCTGAGCGCTTTGACCTCCGGTGTCACCACTCCCAGGTCTTCGGCTATGAGTTCTACGGGACCGACAGATTCCAGCAGTTTCTCAAAAAAAGCGTCTTTCGGCCCAGCGACCCAGCGGCCCTTTGTCGCCGTCTTCTGCCGGGCCGGAATCTCCCAGTAGCGCTCAAAGCCAATGAAATGGTCGAGGCGGATGGCGTCGAACCGGTCGAAGTTGGCACGGAATCGGGCTATCCACCAGTCGTATCCCCGCTCGCGGAGAACATCCCAGCGGTAAAGGGGATTTCCCCAGAGCTGGCCGGTCTTGCTGAAATAGTCCGGTGGAACTCCCGCAACAAAAGTCGGCTTTCCCCTTGAGTCCAGCCAGAAAAGCTCTTGGTTGGCCCACACATCTGCGCTTTCCTGGGAGACGTAGATGGGGAGGTCCCCGATGAGGCCCACCCCTCGCTCCAGGCAGTATTGCCTGAGCTCCGACCACTGAGAGGAAAACAAATACTGGAGGAATTGATAAAAGCGTATTTGCTTGCGGAGCTTATCTCTGGCGCAGGCAATAGCGGCGGGCTTTCGCCGCCTAAGCTCCGCCTCCCAGCTGAGCCATGAGGCCCCACGCCGATGCGACTTGAGCGCGCTGAAAAGCGCGTAATCCGAGAGCCAGACTTCATTTTCACCGCAAAACGATTCAAACTCTCCCTGCTCTTCCGGGTCGTTTCGCCTCCGGAAAGCCTGATAGGCTTTTATGAGGCGTGGCTGCTTGAAGCGCGTTACCGCGCCGTAGTTCACGCGGACAGGCGATAGGTCCTTCGTCGGCCGTAGGTCCTTTTTCCCCAAGAGACCTTTTTCAGCGAGCTTTTCCAGGCTGAGGAGCAGAGGGCTTCCCGCGAAGGCCGAAGAGGCCTCATAGGGGGAGTTATTCGCGCCCGGTGGCCCGATCGGAAGCATCTGCCACCAGCTCTGCCCGCTCGAAGCGAGAAAGTCCGCAAAACGGTATGCGGCGGCCCCCAGGTCTCCGATACCGTGGGGTCCCGGGAGCGAAGTGGGGTGGAGGAGGATGCCGCTCGACCTCCTGCGGAGCGTCAATCTTTCTCTCATGATACGCGCTCAAGGAGGGCCACGGGAAAAGAGGAAAAAACCTCGGCCACAGGCAATTTCCAGTTGCGGTTGCCCCCTGGCGCAGTCCATCTCCGGCCGGTGAATACATCGCGGTACTCGCCCCAGGCAAGCTCCCCTTTCACCGAAACCAGCGTCTCGCCCCAAATTTCCCTGCCGAGGGGAAGTCGCTCGATGGCTCGCAGCCGGAGGAAAAAACGCCCGGCTGCGACAATAGCCGCATCTTTACCCGATGCGCGCGCAAAGGTGCATACGTGATCCGCCACCCTACCCCGGACGCTCAGGGGAAGATAGCTTCCCTTCGAGAAGAGCTCCGCGTGCGCCCTGCGAAATCTCAGTGCGCGGGATGTGATGTATAGTTTAGCCCTACCGTCCTCCGGGCGTTGCATGAACTCCCCGGTGAGGAGGGGCAGCTCTTCTTCGTTTCTTGTCCGCAGCGAGGCTAGGTCCGACTCCAGTCGTGAGAAATCCACAGGTCGCCGATTGTCGGGGTCCACCAGGGTGAAATTCAAAGTCTCGCTGCCCTGGTAAAAGTCCGGAACTCCGGGTGATGCGACCTTTATAAGGGTCTGGGAGAGCGAGTTGAAGATCCCTGCCCTAGCCACTGGAGCCAGAAACGCCTTGATATCTTCCAAGAATCTGTTTCCCGGCGTTCGCTTCAACAGAGCGTCGACGAAGCACCTCACGGCCCCCTCGTAGCGCTCATCGGGGTCAATCCAACTCGTGTGGACTTTCGCTTCCCGCAGGGCCTTTACCATGTAGTCCTGGATTCTCCGCACAAACTCCCGATGGGCACTGGCATCCAAAGAGCCCAGCGGCCAGGCACCGACCAAGGTCTGATAGATATGGTACTCCTCGTTGGCGTCTGGCGCTTCCACTCCATTCAGGCGGCTTTTTAGCGCCCGGTTGACCTTCCGCCAATGATGGATCGCACTTTCCCATTCCTGGGGAATTTCTGAGAGCGCGTTGATCCGGGCCCGCACGTCCTCGCTGCGCTTGGTGTCGTGGGTGGAGGTGGCCGATAGACCACGGGGCCAGCTCTTCACCCGCTCCTGGTTCTTCTGGTGGAAGCGAGCCAAAGAGATGCCGAAGGAATCCGGCTCGCCGCCGACTTCGTTAAGGGACGCGAGGGGATAGAAGCGGTAGAGGGCCGTGTCTTCGAATCCCTTGGCCATAGTGGGGGCGGTCAGTTGTTGAAAGCGCATCACGAAGGCGCGCCGCTCTTTGCGGCTGACCTTTTCTGCAGATTGCAAGAGCACCGATCGGATGAAGCGGAAAAGGTATGGAGGTATGTCAGGGTTGCGGCGGCGGGCGGAGCTGAGGGCAGCCTCGATGGTTTCCCGGTCCTGGCCTGAAATCGGACCGCGTTCTCTTACGTAGGTTCGATAAACAGGAAAGCACGCGATCACTCCGGCAAGAGCTCCCTCGATATCGGCAAATGCGAAATTGTTCCGCCGCCCTGCGGCCTTCAGAGTCCCCATCAGCATATGCGCGAGGCGCCTGAGTTCGCTCTCCATGGAATCCTTGAGTATTCGGGTCTTACTCTCATGAACGACGTCGCTAAAATCGAAGGTCCGCCCGACGAATCGCCCATATAAAGTACGAAAAGCCCGCCCGTTGGAGGAATCCACGAATATGCCGTTCAGAAGGTTCAGAAAATCGTAGCCGGTTGTGCCATAGACCGGCCAATCCTGCGGCAATTTTTCATCTCGGCTCAGAATCTTTTCGACCACAACGTAAAAGGGCAAACCGGCTTGAGCGAGGGTCCGATGAGGAGACCTCAGCGTCAAGGCTTCAAGACATCCACGCTGGAGGTCTCGCAGGTACTTCTTCGGGTCGAAGAGGCCGTCCACGTGGTCAACCCTAAGGCCGCTCACCCAGCCCTTCCGGATGAACCTAAAGACTAAGCCGTGGATAGCGGAAAATGCTTGGGGGTCTTCCACGCGGATGGCTGCGAGCTCATGGATGTCGAAAAATCTTCGGTAATTTATTTTCTCAGCCGCATCCCGCCAAGAGCCCAGGCAATAGGGCTGCTTCGCCAACAGAGCCCCCAGAGCCCCCATGCCGTGGGGGCTCCTTTTTTCCCTCTGGATCCGATTCAGCATCCGGGTGATGGTGTGCGCCACCTCTGGGCTTTCCTGTGTCAATCGGGAGAGCCGCCCTTTGATTTCTCGGGCCTGACGCCGGCGCTCCTCCGCTTTTCGGGGACCGCGATCCGTGTATTCCGGCAGGTCATCCAAGAGCGAAATAATTTTTTTCAGTAAAAGAACGTGCCGGTGGGAGTGGTCAAGCCGCCTTGCCAGCGATTCAGCCGCCGGCTCCAAAATTGTGCGCCAGGATTTAGGCTCAAGCGGAAGGCGGGAATCAAAATAGCGCGCCCAGAAGGCGCCCTCCTCGAAGGAGATTTGAATCTCTCCATTCTCCAAAACTTCCCCGATGGGAGCGCCAAGGATGGGGAGAAGGATTCGGTTGCGGAGGTCGGCATGCGTGGGTTCCCATTCGATGTCGAAGAACTTTGCGTAGAGCGAGGAGGGGCCGTTCTCTAAAACGTCCCTCCACCAGGAGTTGTCGCCATCGGCCACCCACATGTGGTTTGGCACGATGTCCATCAGGATGCCCATTTTACGTTTTCTGAGGCTCTGGGCCCAACGCTGGAGTGCCTTCTCGGTTCCTATTTCCGGGTTGATGACGGAGTGGTCTACCACATCGTATCCGTGGAGGCTTCCAGGACGAGCGGCAAAAAAGGGGGAACTGTAACAGTCCGTTATCCCCAAATCATCAAGGTAATCGACCAAATCAATGACATCTTTGAAGGAAAAGCTTCGATTGAGCTGAATGCGGTAGGTGGACACCGGGATTCGGAGCTCGTATCCGGGCACACGCGCACGCTTATCGTAATTTCTTTCCTGAAGGATCATCTCGGTTTCAGAACGGTATCTGGCTGCCATGAGGCGATTTCTTACTGCGTTCAAGGGTATTTTGGGACTCACTTCGCATCGCTTGATCCGGGCGGGCAATAAAGGGGGGGGTGGAGTCGCGTCCTGGTCTGCCATTCCCGAACCACCGGATGGGTCATCGCCAGGATACGATGAAAATCGAACGAAAAAGCTCGCTTCGACGCTAGAAAGATTTCGCTTCCCTTCGCTCAGTCGGCCTCCTCTCTCCGCAGGCGCAAAAGGGCTAGCGAGCGGCCTTCCAGAGTGAAAGCCTCCTTCCCCCGCATCAGCCGATGTTTGCTCCTCCCCGTCGGTTCCCTGGTGTCCAGGACCACCTCCCATCGAATCCGGGCGCGGTGGGCTGGCAGGACGAAGGGGATGGGCTCGTGGTATGCGTTCAGTAGGATGAGCAGGGTGTCGTCCACGACCCGGTTCCCCCGCTCGTCAACCTCTTCGATTGCATCCCCAGCCAGACGGAGCGCGAGACAGCGCGACGCCGGATTGTTCCAGTCCTCTTCCGTCATCTCCTGGCCGTCAGGCCGGAACCACACGAGATCCCGCACCTCAGAACCGCGGATGCGGCGTCCCTGGAAAAATTTCCTTCGCCGCAGCACCGGGTGCCGGTGGAACAAGCGGATCAAAAACCAAGTGAACTGCATCAGTTCCCTCTTTGGCTTGTCCAGCCCCCAGTCGACCCAAGAGATTTCATTGTCCTGGCAGTAGGCATTGTTATTTCCCCCTTGAGTCCTCCCTATCTCATCGCCGGCGAGAAGCATCTGCACCCCCTGGGACAAAAAGAGGGTCGCCAGGAAGTTACGCTGCTGGCGGGCCCTAAGGGCAAGAACTTCCGGGTCGGCCGTCGGCCCCTCCACTCCGCAGTTCCAGCTCGAGTTATTATCGTTGCCATCCCGGTTCCCATCTCTGTTAGCTTCATTATGCTTCTGGTTGTAACTGACCAGGTCACGGAGTGTGAAGCCGTCGTGGCAGGTCACGAAGTTGATGCTGGCGCTCGGCCGCCGACCGCTCGCCTCGTAAAGGTCGCTGCTTCCAGTAAGGCGGTACGCCAGGTCGCCTATTTGGCCCTTATCTCCCTTCCAGAAGCGACGCACTGTATCGCGGTATTTCCCGTTCCACTCCGCCCAGAGGACGGGGAAATTTCCGACCTGGTAACCTCCCTCTCCCAGGTCCCAGGGCTCGGCGATGAGCTTCACCTGGGAAAGCACCGGGTCCTGGTGGATGATATCGAAAAAGGCTGCAAGCCGATTCACCTCATGGAGCTCCCTCGCGAGAGCAGACGCGAGGTCGAAGCGGAATCCGTCAACATGCATATCCAGGACCCAGTAGCGAAGGCTGTCCATGATGAGCTGGAGGGTGAACGGGTTGAGCATTGATAGGGTGTTGCCGCAGCCCGTGTAATCCTCATAGAAGCGAGGGTTGTCCGGCACAGTGCGGTAATAGGAGTGGTTGTCGATCCCCCGGAAACAGAGGGTTGGGCCCAGGTGGTCTCCCTCGCCGGTATGGTTATAGACCGCGTCAAGAATAACCTCTATCCCCTCCCGGTGGAGGGTTTTGACCATGGTCTTGAACTCGTAAACCTGCCGGCCGAGGACGCCCGAGCTGGAGTACCGACCGTCAGGGGAGAAAAATCCGATGGAGTTGTACCCCCAGTAATTGCTCAGGCCCCGCTCCACAAGACGCCGCTCCGAGACGAACTGGTGGATGGGCATCAGCTCCACCGCCGTGAATCCCAGCGACTTCAGGTAATCGATGACGGCCGAACAGGTCAAAGCGGCATAGGTCCCGCGCAAGTGATCAGGCACGTCAGGGTGGCGCGCCGTGAACCCCTTGACATGCATTTCGTAGATCAAGGTCTTGTGCCATGGGATGCGGGGGGGAGTGTCGTCCCCCCAGCTGAAGGTGGGGTCGATGACCACGCACTTCGGCATGAAAGGGGCGCTATCGCGGTCGTCGCGGGATAGGTCGGCGTCCGGGTGCCCGACCGTGTAGCCGAAAAGAGCATCGTCCCATCGGAGGTCGCCCGCAATGGCCTTTGCATAAGGATCCAGAAGGAGCTTTGCCGGATTGAAGCGGTGTCCCCGCTCAGGCATGTAGGCTCCGTGCACCCTGTAGCCATAGAGCATCCCCGGCCGCGCTTCGGGCAGATAGCAGTGCCAGACGAAATCCGTCTGCTCTACCATCGGAATCCGTGCCATTTCCATATCGGCATCGGGGCGGTCGAAAATGCAAAGCTCTACCCGCGTGGCGTTCTCTGAGAAGAGCGCAAAATTAACGCCGGCTCCATCCCAGGTCGCTCCCAGTGGAAAGGGATGCCCGGGCCAAACCTCAATTTTCCGCCCCTCGATACCCTGATTCGTTATCACTGGAGATTCTCCTGTACCGAAAGGTCAAGGGGCTCTGCTCGGGACACCGCAGACACCCCCGACAATCATACCCCTTAAGAGCAAACAGGTCCGAATCTGTCCGAAGACCCGAGGCCACTCGGAACTTGAGAGCATAATTATGGCATATTCTTGAAAGAATTTTTTGATTTCTTGGGGGCTAACGGAGCTAGATCGAATCGAACAGGAGTCTTGAGGTCATGACTTGTTCACAGCACATTAAAGGGGAGCAGCGAGGACCCGCTGACAGGGGAGAGAGCTAATATGGTATTACCCGGCCCACTCTCATGCCCACGCCCAGAAATTTATGTGGAACCAGAACGCCGCTCATACCTACAGTACCAGGCTCCCCAGCAAGGGATGTCGGGCCAAAATTGCAGAGCAAAAGATAAAATCGTTGCCAAGAAAGACACTCTATATGAAATCCAGCCGGGCAATGAGGGATTTTCCTTCTGAAACCATCTTCCTATAACAGGTCATATTTGGCAAGATATGCGTTCATCAGATACTGGAACATCATCCGTTGGGCGGTGAAAAAAGGTGCATTTACCGCGATTGTCGAGCGCATGACCTGGGCGAATGCCGCGGGCTGCCCATAAAACATCGGGATGATCACATGCTCCAGCTTGTCGTAAAGGGAGGTGGCCTCTTTCTCGGGTTCGCTCGCCCTTTCACCATCCTCGCCAATGGACCATCCGGTCACCCCCTCCACATGCCCCTCAATCCACCAGCCATCCAGAATGCTGAGACTGGGTACCCCGTTCAGCGCGGCCTTCATGCCGCTCGTTCCGGAGGCCTCCCGTGGTTTCAGGGGGGTGTTCAGCCAGAGGTCCACACCGGCGCAAACACGCTTTGCCAGCTGCATGTCATACTCTTCCAAGTAGATGACACGTACGGTGTCCTTCAAGGCAGCTGCGGCCTCGAAGATTCTCCGGATCAGGGCTTTGCCGCTCTCATCCCGGGGATGGGCTTTCCCCCCAAAAATGACCTGGAGTGGGCCGGCCCCTCGCGCTATCCTCCTAAGGCGGTCAAGGTCGGAGAAAAGAAGGTCCGCCCGTTTGTAGCCAGTGGCACGTCGGGCAAAACCGAGGGTCATCAGGCCGGAGTCCAGATGAACTCCGGTCCGTTTTTCCACCTCTGTGAGAAGCTCCTGCTTGGCTTCGGCGTGGGCCTGCCTGATTTCCTCAAGGGGTACGCTTACGACATATTTCAGGTAGAGATTGTCATGGCGCCATTCGGGAATGTGGCGGTCGTAGAGGCGCTGGAAGGGCAACGACGTCCATGTGACGGCGTGCACACCATTCGTGACGGAGTTGATGGGATAGTTGGGAAACATATTGCGGGAGATCTCCTCGTGGCGCATGGATACCCCGTTTATGTAGCGCGAAGAGAAAAGGCCCAGGTTTGTCATGTTCAGCCTATTGTCCAGGCAGCATTGCAAATTTTCAAGAGTAGCGGTCCGCTCATCCCCCAGAACCCGCCGGACCATCTCCATGGGGAACTGGTCAAGGCCCGCGGGGACGGGTGTGTGGCTCGTGAAGATGCAACGTTCGCGGACTGCCTCTATGTCCGCATCGGAGACGGGACGCCCACCACCCTTCTCCCTTCGCTCTTCCAATAACGCCAGAGCGAGCAGGGCGGAATGCCCCTCGTTCATGTGGTAGGCCTTCGCCCTCTTATGCCCGAGCGCGCGCAGCATAGCCACGCCGCCCAGACCGAGCACAGCTTCCTGGCAGAGCCGGTAACGCTCGTCTCCGCCGTAAAGGTAGTCGGTGAGAGTCTGATCCCAGGAGCTGTTATCCGGCAGCGACGTGTCAAGAAAGTAAACCGGCACCGCGTGCTCGCCAATCCCTTGCACAACATAGCGCCATGCGCGGACGTTCACCGGCCGTCCCTCAATGTTCACCGTTATGCGGGGCCGCATGGGTTCCAGAAATTCTTCCGGATGCCAGACGGAGGGGCTCTCGTCCTGGTTTCCCCGCGCATCCAGGTGCTGTCTGAAATAACCCTTTCGGTGAAGAAGTGTCACACCCCTCATCGGCACGCCCAAATCGGCGGCCGCACGCAGAGTGTCACCGGCAAGGATTCCAAGTCCGCCACTGTATGTAGGCATCGCGGGTTCAAGCCCGATCTCCATCGAGAAATAGGCGACTATTGGTGGATAAACCGGCGTCCAGGAAACAGGCATGACAGAAACAGCTCCCCTAGGCTTTTGGCGAATAAATCAAATGATGAGCAAGCTCAGGCGATACACTTTTCTTCCTTGTCATTTCGCGCAATGCTCCGGCCTTCACCTCCAGTCTCATCTTTCAACGGATAGCCTCATCAATCAGATGCCCTTGGCAGCTTCTCCTAGCCGCCATTCCCGAGGCCTGCATCTTGATGTTCGAACCCCTCCCTTTTAGTCGTTTCAGAACAATCAAATACTATGCAATCCTCAAGCCAACGAAGGGATTTCAGGCCAAAAATAACAATTATGCAATGATACGGCCACGCCATTGCAGGCTGAGGGTGCCATGAGCCTCCCGAAAGCCTCTTAAGACTTCTCAAAATTGGCTCCCTTATCGCATAAGAGGCTGACATAATCCACCTAAAATCTCTCTTCTCTTTTTACCCCTCTCCCGGACCCAGGGGCACTCGAGGAGGCAGTCCGAAGTTCCGGTACTGGTAAAACCATGAGCGTTATGTTATCACGAACCCATCGGCAACCTGTGTGCCGTGGATGTGTATGAAGGCCGGGGCGAGCAGATCCTGATAGTCCGAAAGGCCCTGAAAGAGCGAACCATGGAACTGAGACAACAGGCCAACACGGCCGTCGCATAACCCAAGAACTGAACCTGGTGCGGTCGAAAAATCTCTACTCCCAGAAAATAAAACTTGTCCAAAAGGTTCTGATGACATGCAGGGTGGAGGGTTCCGCCGTTCGGGATGAAGAGCTCTTCAGAACCCGCCGGGGTTTTTGGAGGAAAGACAACGGAGCCTGACCGTCACCCATTCCAAGACGGGGAAGGTACGGGACCTCTCCTTAAGTGAGCGCTTGACAGAAGTCTTGAAAGGGCTTAAAAATAGAAAGATAAGGGAATATGTTTTCCTGAATAAACGTGGCAAGCCCTTCCGGGATATTAAGGCTGGATGGGCCGCGGTCCTTGAGCGGTTTTCGATTCGGACATTATTTGGATAAGACGCAGAATCTGAGGATCGGCCAAAGCGGTTAATTGCGATAAAATGAAAGACTTGGGCGGGTAGCTCAGGTGGGAGAGCGTCGGCCTTACAAGCCGAAGGTCGCAGGTTCGAGCCCTGTCCTGCCCACCAGGAAGCCCTGAGGCGGGGCTGTAGCTCAGTTGGTTCAGAGTGCCGGCCTGTCACGCCGGAGGTCGCGGGTTCGAGGCCCGTCAGCCCCGCCAGTTTTCAAAAAGGCCATCGGAGCTGGCTCCGCTGGCCTTTTTCTTTTGACAGGCTACCGGTGTAGCTGTAAGGATATTAAACAGTTGGTGGAAGGTAGCCTGGAGTCTGCCGCTCTTCCAGGTGGAGTCGGCGTTTCTCACGCGGTTCCTGTTTCTGGAGCAGACTGTGAGCGCGGCGGGCGAGTTCGAGAAGACGCACGCCCTCATGGCCTCTAACCTCAAGAGGATGGTAAAACTCCTTATGCCGTGCCCCCGCTCTATCTCTCAAGGCAGTAGGCCCTGCATGAGGCAGGCAAAAGAGGCCCTGATGTCGCAAGATACAAGGCTCACTCTGAATACCGATAAGTCAGGTCCCCTTAAGGCCAATCTCAAAACCTGAAAGATCATAATTCAGAAGCTTGAGAAAGTGTCCTTGTCATCAGACGCCCTTTTTCAGCAGCCTCTTTATTTCTCCCTCAGTTGTTTTCCGATATTCCAGCACTTGGCAAACGGTTCTCCGAGTTTCCAGTAGCTCTTTCTGCCTAAATCAAACAGCATAGGCCTGACTTTGACCAGGTCAACCGCACCGCCTGTCAAAATGCTCTCATCGCAATAGGTCGCCACAATTTCCCCGATAAACACCTCATGGGTCGGAAAATCGATGAGCCTGTCCAGTTTGCATTCCATGTTGATAGGACAATCGGCTATCATGGGCGCGGTTTTAAGTTCCCCGTAAAATGTTTCAAACAGCTGAGCCTTGTCCGTCTTCTTGCCGCTTACGATACCGCAGTAGTCCGTTTCAACCACCAGCTCTTCAGTAGGGATATTCACACTGAAAGTCTTGTTTTCCTTGACTCCACCGTTTGTGTAATGAATTTTGCCCAAACTCACCGATATATACGTAGGAGTTGCATGATTCATGATGCCCACATGAGCAATGGTGATATAGTTTGGTTTTCCATTTACTGTCGCACCAACCAATGTCACCGGCATGGGATAAAGGCAATTCAACGCACCATACTTCTTTTTCATCCCCCTCTCCTTTCTCCTTGTTCGCTCTAGACCATTTATAATGGAACCCGCAATAGATTGTCACAACAGCTGATGGAACGTCAACCGGAACTCTCCCTCGGGTAAATGCCAGTCTCAAACCCATCTCTCTTGCCGATCCTGGTCATGGCGGCACTTCCTCTTGGGTTGCATCGAAGAAGCACAAGGGCATCTTGCCCGCATTATACCGGGATCAGTTCCCCAAGCGCCGATTTCTTGGCATAGGCCGATAAAGTGCTTCTGAATGAAGATTCCTCTTCCCCTGCGGGGAGAGGGGTTTTTTTGGCAAAGATTTATTCTCGGTTGAAGTGGAAGGGTTTCACTTTTGAAAGGATAGGACGGAAGAATTCTAGGTAGCAAGCGGTAAGGGAAAACACCCGGCCACAATGAAAAGGGCCTTGTTACTCGGGCCCCACGGCTAAACGCCTAAGTAGTATTTCTTCACCAATTGGTGTTCGCTTAACTCTTCGGTGTTCCTGCCCTCAAATTCGATTTTCCCTTCAACTATTATATATCCTCTATCTGCAATTTTTATTGCCTGGTGGAAGTTCTGTTCCGTCATGAGCACTGTTAGCCTGTACTGTTCCTTTAACTCCTTGATTTTAGCGATCACGTGGCTCACAAGTATTGGTGCCAACCCAAGTGATGGCTCATCCACAAGCAGTATTTTCGGATTTGACATCAGACCTCTCGCCACGGCCAACATTTGCTGTTCCCCACCGCTCAACGTGCCGGCGAGCTGGTTCTTGCGGTCCTTGAGGATTGGGAAGCTCTCGTAGCTAGAATTTAAGTTTTCCGCTAACTTTTGGCGTGCATCCATTCGGTACGCCCCGACCATAAGGTTTTCTCTCACCGTCAACCCTGGGAACAGCTTTCTCCCTTCGGGAATGAGGGAAATACCGAGATTTACTATTTCTTCTGAGTGTTTATCCGCCAGGTTTATTCGTTTGCCATCCGATTCCAGGTATATCTCACCGGAGTCGGGTTTCACCATGCCCATGATGCATTTCATCAGGGTGCTTTTGCCGTTGCCATTAGTCCCCAAGAGGGCCACGATCTCGCCCTCGTTCAGGCTGACCGATACTCCGTGCAGTACTCGAACTGCACCATAACCAGCAGATATGTCATTTACTATCAGCCTATTCGCCAAGGTAAGCCCTCTCCACTTCTTCATTGTGTAAAATTTCTTCCGGGGTGCCTTCCGCTATTTTCTCTGCGGCATTCAGGACTGCTATCCTTTCGCAAAAACTCATAACAGCCCTCATGATGTGCTCGATCATGAGTATTGTGATGCCCTGCTCATTCAAATTTCTGAGGGTGACTAATAGCTCGTCTATCTCACTGCTGGATAATCCAGCCATCACCTCGTCCAGCAGGAGGAGTTTTGGCCTGAGTGCCAAAGCTCTTGCCAGCTCGAGC
The DNA here is from genome assembly GCA_964575845.1 of uncultured bacterium. GTDB lineage: Bacteria > UBA8248 > UBA8248 > UBA8248 > CAZNSX01 > CAZNSX01. The sequence goes on from CAZNSX010000003.1 coordinate 230,106, forward strand.
TTCCTCATTTCTATTTGGGTCAGGTCGCCTGGCCTCTGGTTGGCTTTCGACTCTATCCCTATGAGTCGGAGAATATTGTGAGCCGCGTCCTCTATATTGAAATCTGAATCTTCGGCATGAGGTGCGTATCTCAGTGGTACGGCCAGGTTATCCAGAAGCGACATGCTAATAAATGGTTTGGGTATCTGAAAGGTTCTGGCTATGCCGAGTCTTGCCCGCCTGTAAGCGGGCAATGTTGTTATTTCTTTCTTCTCAAAAATCACTTTTCCGCGATCAGCCGGCAAGGTTCCCGTAATAACATTTATGAGAGTCGTCTTGCCCGAACCGTTCGGGCCGATAAGGCCAAATCTTTCCCCGGAGTTCACCTGAATGCTCACATCCAGCACCACAGGAAAACCGAAGTATTTCGAGACCTTTTGAGTTTCAAGCAAGGGCGCTTGCATCAGCTGGCTCTACGTCTCTGTATGGCACTAATTATTCCCATTATCCCGTCGGGTGCGAGGATCACAAAGCCGATGAGAACAAATCCGATAATCAGCAGATTAACTTCTGAGGAGATCGTGACGGTAATAATTTGTTGAGCGCCTCCTAAGAGTATAGCACCAATGACTGGGCCCAACCAGGTGCCCGTTCCACCCACCAGAGGCATGGCGAGGCTATTGACGGTTACATCCAGCATCATGCTGCTATATGGTTCCAGATAGGTGATGTAGTAGGGAAAAGGTGCTCCGGCGACTCCCATCATGACCCCGCTCAGAGTAGTTGCAAAGAGCTTCAGCTTAAATACAGGCACACCCGTGCATTCAGCCGCTTCCTCGGTGTCCCTTATTGCGGTGAAGCATCTCCCGACCCATGACTTCTCGATGAATCTGGCTGTCATGACAGCAAAAAAAGCGATTAAGAGCATAAGGGCAAATAGAAATCGCAAGTAGAGGTCCTGGCCCCCGTAAGCAGAGAACGGCCAAATCGGCACAGGCCTATGAATATATAGGCCATTGGCGCCGCCCAACCATTGCGAGTTCACGATGATCATTTGGATGACAACGGCCACTGCCAGAGTCGCTATCGCAAAATATATGCCTCTCAACCTGAGCGTCAGGTAACCCAAACCGAAACCCACAAGGCCTGAGACCACACCTCCGGCGATGATTGCTATGATAAGATTCATTTTAAGAAACAATATCAAAGCGGCTCCTGTGTAGGCACCCAGGCCGAAAAATGCAGCGACGCCGAAATTCACATATCCGGTATATCCGCCCAAGAGATTCCAGGCTGTGGACAAGATAATATATTGCAGGACCACATAAGCGGCAAAATAAAAGTAGGAAACCTTATAGAAGTGCGGCAGTACGATTCCCAGAGCGATGACCCCTATCGCAGGCAGGAAAAATGATTTCTTCAAGCCCTATCTCCTGAAAAGCCCGGAGGGCTTTACCGCCAGCACAACGAGAAGGATGCCGAACGAAACGGCCAGACCCCATGCCGGACCCCCGAGTGTCGAAGTCAAGCTCTCAGCGATTCCAAGGATTATTGCAGCGATCAGGGTGCCGCTTATGCTCCCCATTCCCGCCAAGACAACTACAGCAAACACCCTACCTATGAATTCTCTGCCGATCGAGGGCTCCACAGGACCTATGCTTATGAGCAGGGCCCCTGCTATACTTGTGGTGGCAATCGATAGCCCGAACGCAACCGCCTTAATACTCCTTGGGTTAGCGCCCATTAACGTTACTGCTGAGCTGTCCTGACCTACCCCCCTGGTAACCATGCCCAAAAAAGTTCTGGAAAAGAAAAGGTAAAGCACCACAGTCAGGATCACCCCAACAAGAAAGGGAAAGAATAATCTCAACGATAAACTCAGAGAACCGACCGCTATGGTTTCACCGATCCAGGGCGCTCGGGCCAGCCGATAATCGACTCCATATGTTAGAAGCAGGGCTACTTCTATGAGAAAGAGAACCCCGAAAAAGAAGACAAGACCCCTCAGGGATTCTGCCCCCCATCTTTCGAAGGAATTATAGTAGATACGATACATGATCACCCCGAGAAGGTAAAAAATGGGGGAAAGAGCGACTCCGGCCAATATCGGGTCTAAACCAAGGCGGGTGTTGAGAAAAAACACCGCATAACAACCGAGTATCATGAAGGCCGGATGAGCAATGTTGACGATGTCCAGCATGCCGAAGGAGATGGCGAGGCCGATGCTGATGGCGGCATAAAAACCGCCAAGCAAAATTCCTGCGGCTATGGCATTTATCAATAGCTCTGGGGAAAGTATGGAGAGCATATTTTCTTCTTGTTTTTTCTTATCATTACAAGGAGCAAGGGCCCCCCTCCAACCCTTAGTTATAGGGGCCCTTGCTCCTCACACAGTTAATCGGCTAGTTATTTCCCCCAGCCGGGAAATGGGTAAACGATCTTTCCGTACGCCCATTTCTTGGGATAAAGCACGACAAATGTTTCGGGTTTGGCGAACTCGCTTACCTCATGGCTCTTGACGCCTTGAACTTGGACTTGGAGCATTCTTGATTGTGACCACTCGCCGTTTTCGGGGTCGAACTTTACTTTCCCGACGACGGTGTCAAACTCATTTTTTCTCATATACTCGCCCACAACCTTCTGGTCCATGCTTCCCGTTGCCTCGATCGCCTCTAGCAGGAGTTGCAGATAAGCGTAGGCATATGGAGGCAGGTAATAGCCCAGCGGGTCCAGACCTTGCTTCACCGCCTGCGCCTGATACTTCTTCAGGAACGCCTCTATTCCTTTGAACTTCAAAGTCGGTGCAGGCGCCCACGTGTGGTAAAAAATAACGTTGTTCAGGTCCGGGCCGAAACTCGTCTGGATGGAGGTATATTGGGCTCCCACCAATCCTCCGCCGATCATCTTCGGTACGAGGCCCACCTCCTTGGCCGCCCTGAGGGTGCAAACAGTGCCCGGCGGGTAGGTCGAGAACCAGACGATGTCCGGGTTATGTGCTTTTATCGCCCTCATGATGGGGGTGCAATCCGTTGTGCCAGGCGGAAACCTCTTCTTATAGACCACTTCCATGCCATACTTTTTCGCGTTTTCCTCAGCTCCGATCTGGCCATTGACCCCATATTCATTGTCCACAGCCAGAAGCGCCACCGTCTTGGGCTTTGGCGTCTGTGCGCTCGCGACCTCAAAGAAACCCGTAGACCAGTCGGTGTATGGCTGTGGCCCCGCGGGCATTATCTGGAAATAGTAGTTATAGTTGAACTTTGGATTGATCGCGAGGCCGTACAGGGTGATATAGGCCATTTTGTGCGCCATCACAATGGGCATTGAGGGTGCGATGAGCGCCGTGCCATAGGGACCCACGACAAAATCGACCTTGTCCACAGTGATGAGCTTCGTGTAGATGGCCGGGACATCGGCAGGCTTCGAGTGGTCGTCATAATAAACCAACTCTACCTTTCTACCCAGCACTCCTCCCTTCTTGTTAAAGTCTTCGGCGGCTATTTTCATGGACAGCAGGGCGGCCTTCCCGGCCGCTGCCAGACCTCCGGACAACCCCATGCTAAACCCAATTCTTATAGGTTTTTTTTCCTGTGCCTGTGAAGGTGACACCATAGGGCTAGCAAGAATCAAGCTCGCTGCGAACAATACCCCCAGGCCCAACGCAAGAAACCGCAGTTTCCTTCTCATTTTCCTCCCTCCTCCTTATGAAAAGCGATACCCCACTTTACAGGCTAGTGACCCGAAAGCAACTTTGCCTTCAGACCCCGCTAAGAGGATATATTCACCCCTCTTAACCTTCAAAATGGCCGTCAAAGGGAATTTTTGCTGAGGACTTCCTGCGGGGCCCCGTGACAGCTCCTCCTTTGGCTTCGTGAAAGGAATCACGAGAAACCAGCTTGCACGCTAGCAAAGGGCATGAATTCTGTCAAGGAAAAAATCCCCTCTTTCTTCTCCCAAAGACCTTGAGCTTCTCTCAGGAGGGTCGAGGGGTTTATCGTCGAAGCGGACCGCTATTCTCTTTTTCCCTAAGCTCAAACCTTCTAATCTTGCCGGTAGCGGTCTTGGGCAGCTCCTCCAGGAACTCAACCCAGCGGGGGGCCTTGTGGGAGGCCAGGCGGCCTTTGACGAAGTCTATCAGTTCTCCGGCCAGGTCGCGGCTTGCCTCATGCCCGGCTCTAAGAGTCACGAAAGCCTTTGGCTTTATGAGGCCCCGCCTGTCGGGGGCTCCCACCACTGCGGCCTCCCTAACCGCGGGATGGGCGGCGAGGGCCCTTTCCACCTCCACGGGTGAGACCCAGATTCCCCCCACTTTGAGCATGTCATCGCTCCTGCCGCAGTACCAGAAGTAGCCATCCTCGTCGCGGCGGTAGCGGTCTCCCGTTCTCACCCAGCCCCCCTGTACGGCGAGCTTGCTCTCCCGGTGGCGGTTCCAGTAGTAGGGTGAGGAGCTGTCTCCCCTAACCAAAAGGGACCCCACCTGGCCATGAGGCACCTCCCGGCCCTCCTCATCCACGACCCTGGCCTCATAGCCCGGAACCAGAGTGCCGCTACTCCCCGGCTTCACACGACCGGCGCGGTTAGATATGAAAGTTTGAAGCATCTCGGTGGAGCCCAGGCCATCTAGGATTTCAAGCCCGAAGCGCTCCCGCCAGCGGCAGTAAAGCTCGGCCGGAAGGGCCTCTCCCGCAGAGATGCAAAGCCTCAGAGAACTCAAGTCGAACCGCTCCTCCGCCCCCTCCACCTCCAGCATGGAGGCATAGAAAGTTGGAACGGCAAAGAAGATGCTCGGGCGCTCCCGGCTGATGAGAGTGAGGGCCTTTTCGGCCGCAGCGGGCTCCGGGTCAAGGAGGGCCGTGGCCCCCACGTGGAAGGGATAGTAGAGATTGTTTCCGAGGCCGTAGGCGAAGAAGAGCTTTGAGATGGAAAAGGTCGTGTCCTGCTCCCCGATTTCCAGCACATGGCGCCCGAAAGCTTCACAGCAAAAGACAATATCGTGGTGAAGGTGCACAACAGCCTTTGGCCTGCCGGTGCTGCCCGAGCTGTAGAGCCAGAATGCGGGCTCATCCCTATGGGTGTCTGCGGGCCTGAGGTGTGCCGGAGCAAAAGAGAGGAGGCTCTCGAAACTATTCCCCTCTCCTTCACCTCCCACTGAGATCACCTCTTGGAGGAAAGGGAGCTCCGCCCGAAGGGCCCCAAGGCAGGGCAAGAGTTGACCATGGACCAGGGCCACCCTCGCTCGGCAATCGTTGAGGAGGAAAGCGTGCTCTGTGGGTCTGAGGAAGGTGTTGAAGGGCACGGGCACGAGGCCCGCCTTTATGGAACCCAGGAATGAGACCACGAACTCAAAGGAATCCTGAAGAATGAGGGCCACGCGGCTCTCCTGCCTGAGGCCGAGCGAGAGGAGCATGTTTCCCGTTCGGTTGGCAAGCTCGACGACTCGGCCATAGGTTAGGGATTTTCCCCCCGAGCGAAGGGCCGCCTTCCCCCCGCGGCCAGCCTTGAGATTAGCATCCAGGAGGGCCTCTGCCGCGTTGAAGCGCTGGGGCAGAGAGCTGAAGCCCTGGTGCCTCTCCTCTTCCGCCTCGGCTAGCTCCCGCCGAAGGGTCTTCCTGGCCTCTCGACGTGCTCTTCGGGGATCCTTCTGCTCATCCTCTATGACGCGCGCCGGAGGTGCTTTGCCGCTCTGGCGGCTTATGCGCTTAATGGCCTTGAGGGTCCTCTTCTTCACAGGAGAGTCACATCTCTTTCCTTAGGGCCACATGGTAGGTGCCTGTAGGCTTCCAGCCCACAAGGCGCTTCAGGGAGCTTTGGAGGGAATCATTCTTGAGGAGGGAGAAAAGGGCTTTCTCAAGGCGCGGGCTCATGCGGTAAAGGAGGGCGGAGACGCGGCAGAGGATATTGATGAGCCTCTCCTGGCGCTTTCCGTAGAGGCGCCGGTTTCCCAGGCGCCCCGAGATTAGGAATACTTCCTTTATCTTCCGCTTGATGTGGCGGCGGTATTTGAAGAAATTCTGGCGCAGAACAAAATGATTCAGGAAGGGCATGTAGTGCTGGTAGTAGGGAGTGTAGCCGGTGGGGTCAGCGGTTCTCTCGTGGGACTCGGGCCTGAGCCACCAGTCCGTGAAGCCGTACTCCTCGTGATAGCTTTCGTAAAGTTCGGTCCTTGGATAAGGGATGGGGACGTTGTAGGTATGAGAGCAATGAACATTCTCAGGTATGGAAGAATTCAGTGCTAAAGTGTTTTCGATGTGGCGCTCGTCCTCCCAGGGAAAGCCTATCAGGTTATTGACCCCGAAGGAGGGCATCCCGGCCTCGATGGTGGCCTGGATGCCACGCCGTATCTGCTCCAGAGAAACCCTCTTCTTTATTCGTCTGAGTGTCTCCGGGTCCCCGCTCTCAACCCCGTACTGCACGTGAAAGAGGCCCGCTTCCTCCATCCTCTTGAGGAGGTCCGGCGTGACCGAGTTGATGCGGGCCCGGCCGTTCCAGCGGATGCCCAGCTCCCGGTGGGCCATGAGCAAATCACAGAGCTCATACACCCGACGTTTGTTTATCGTGAGCTCGTCGTCCACGAAGTTAACGATGGGTGCGCCGTAGCGCTCCCTCAGAAAACGCATCTCCTCGAACATGCTCCGGGGAGTTCGGAAGCGGTAGAGACGGCCGAAAACCCCGTGGCTCGCGCAGTAAATGCAGTTGAAGGGGCAGCCGCGGCTTGAGAAAATGCGCCAGTAGTAGGGCTCAGATTCAGGGTCATCGCTTCCGGAGTAGTCCCGGATGTGGAAGTGATGCCAGGCCGGAAAGGGAAGTGAGTCTATGTCCTCGATCCATGGCCTCGGCGGGTTATGGATGACCCTCCCGTCTTCTCCAAGATAAGATATTCCCATTATATCCTTGAGGGAGAGCTCCCCTCCCGCCCAGCGGGCAAGCTCCAGAACGGTAATCTCGCCCTCGCCTCTGCATACGACATCGAATCCGTGCCGGAGAGGCTCCTCCGGAACACAGTTAGGGTGGGGGCCTCCGCCAACCAGGGGGATGCCGAGCGGCCTCAGGGCCTGGGCCAGCTGATAGGCGAGATGGATGAAGGTTATGTCCATGGTGATGCCTATGAGGGATGGCTCGAAGTCTCGGGCCTCCTTCACAATCTCGCCAATCGTCCGCGGCCGGTAGAGTGCCCGTGCATCGATGTTCCTGACCTCGTGCCCCTCTCTCTCCAAGACCGTCGTCAGGTAGCCCAGGGCCAGGGGAAATTCCCGGTGCTCCACGGGAGCGGGTGGATTGATAAGTAGAACCCTCACAGTGAAGACCTCATCCCATTTGAATCTGGCGGTTCCTGTTGAAGATATGGTTAAGCTTCACCCAGCTCTTATGAAGGGCTCGGTATAGCGGAAAAGCGACCTTACTCTCCAGGAAAGGGCTTATCGAGTATAAGAGACGCGAAAGATAGTAAAGCCCGAAGAAAACCTCACGGCGAGGAAACTTTCTGTAGATATTGTACTCGTTTCTGCCGGTTGTCCGGAAGAAGCGCCGGATGGCCCGCTTCTGGGTGGCCGTGTACTTGAAGAAGTTAATTTCCAGAAGCTCCTCCTGGGGGCCAATCCCAGCAAGCTCTGCGCTCTGAAAAAGGGGCGGGTTCTCCTTGGGCAGGAACTCTTTCTTCAGCCACCAGTCGGTGAAGCCGAACTCTTCGTGATAACATCTGTAAATCTCTGAGCCGGGGTATGGTTTCACCAGACCCCAGATGCTGAACCGGTACGTGAAGGGGCGAACGCGCTCGATAGTCCTGAAGGTATTGGCCAGGTGCTTATCTGTTTCCCAGGGGAAGCCGATCATAAAGTTAGAGTTCACCTTGATGCCGGCCTCATGGGTCCACTCAGCCGCCTCTATCATTCTCTCCAGGGAGACATTCTTCTTGACGCGTTCTAGGGTTTCAGCGTCTCCGCTTTCAAAGCCATAGTAGATGAGGTGGCAGCCGGCCTCGTTCATGATCCTAAGGAGTTCTTTATCTATACAGTCGGCCCTCGTCTGGCACTCCCAGACGGGATGAAAGCCCTTCTCATTGATGATGAGCTCACAGAGCTCTTGCACCCTCTTCTTGTGGACGGTGAATACGTCGTCCTGGATCATGATGATGGGGACTTTGTATTTGTGCCAAAGATACTGCATCTCCAGCAAGGTATTAGCTGGGCTCCGAAAGCGGTAAACCTTACCTGAGCCGATGTCAAAACGGGAGCAATATGTGCACTTGCCGAAACATCCGCGGCTCGAAACCATGATCCCAAAATTGCCCACATCTTTCTTTTCCTGCACATAGGCATCATAGTCGAAGAAAGAGCGGTCGGGAAAGGGAAGAGTGTCGAGGTCGTTAATCAGCGGCCGAGGTCGATTATGAACGATGGAGCCGTCAGAGGTTTTGAAACTCAGCCCCAGGATGCTCTCGGGAGACCTTTCCCCGCGGAAGTGGTGAAGGAGTTCGGCCACTGTGGCCTCTCCTTCCCCCTTTACCACAAAGTCTGCGCCCCGAACCAATGCCTCCTCGGGGCAAAGGGTTGGGTGAATCCCTCCAACGAAGATGGGCACTGATAACGGACGCAGGGCATCTATAACCTTATAAGCATAATGGGCTACTGGGGTAAGAATGGAAAGGCCTATCGCATCGGGTTCAAACTCCCTGGCCTCGGCAATGACCTGGTTCAGGTTGCGAGGCTTATGCACAGCGTTTATATCTATGACCTTAACTTCACAGTCTAAGGCTTTAATTTGGCTAGCGATAAATGCCAGGCTCGTGGGGGGATAGAAATTGAAGCGGCCCTCTCCCCGCGGCAGGGAGGGGTTAATCAGCAGCACTTTCATCGAAGTCACTCACCCATACCACGAGAGCCGTTCTTACCCAAACTCGCCCTTCCCCAACGGCCTTTGACAAGGTGCTCATTCACGGCTTGAGGCAAAAGGACCATCACACTTCAGGAATCCCTCCTATTCTATATTTGGGTAACCCGGTCGTCAACAACCCATTCTTGGCTCAAGCTTAAGGAATAGCCCGAGAGCTCATCTTGAGTCAGCGATGGACGCTTCCCCTTTCGCAGACACGCATAAAAGGATGAAAAAAACTCTTTCAATCCATTTTCTTGCTCCCCTTTCCATTGGAAGGTAGAATAAAAGAGCTGCTAAACTTTTGGGTCGGGCTTGAGGAAGAGCCGAAGGGGAGTAAGGGTTTTTCCCGTGCGGCCATAATTTACCCGCCCGGAGGGGAGAGATAATCTCATGTCCAAAGCGAGGCTCTGGATTGTCTTTACCATTGTAGCGGCTGCGCTCGCAGTGGGCCTGGGGGTCCAATCCCAGAGAAAGGCGAAGGAGAACCTCGCCCTGAAGGAGAAGCTTGCGCAGGTGGAGAAAGCGCAGGCCAAGCTCACCGGGGAGAAGGAGGAGCTCGCCCGTGCTCAAGAGGAGCGGAATAGGCTTGTCAGGGAGCTGGAGGAGCTTAAGGCCTCTTTAGAGAAGCGCGAGGCCGAGAGGGCTAGGGCCGAGGTCATCCCTCCCCTTGGAAAAGAAGTCGAGAAAAAGGAGCCCGAAGTCCGGGGTGAAAGGCTCTTGTTAGGGGAGGTGGCGAAGCTACGGGGCACCATCGAAAAAATCCACTCCAGCCTTTCAGAGCAGCTTGAGGAGCGCAAGGACTTAGCCGAGCAATTTGAGGCCTTTAGGGCGGAGCTCTCCCGGGTGGAGGATGCCCGGGACATCCTGGTGCAGGAGCGGGAGAGAGCCGAAGGAAAGTATGAGAAAGAGCTGGCGGCTCGAGAAACCTTGGAGCGGGAAAAAGCGCTTTTGGAAGAGCGCCACAGCCAGGAGTTGGTAGCCCTTCGTGCCTCCCTTGAGGGAGCGAAGGAGACCCTTTCCCGAGAGGAGAAGGCCCGGGAGGAGCTTTCAGGTGAGCTGGCGTCTCTGAAAGAGAAGCTCGAGGGGGCGGAGGAGGGACCAGAGAAGCTTCTCCGTGAGAAGGAGCTGGCGGAGGGCTTTCTGCGTCAGGAGCGAGAGGCGAGGGTGAGGCTCGAGCGTGAGAAGGCCGAGGCGGAGGAGCGCTACAGCCGGGAGAGGGCTCTCAGGGAGGCCCTGGAAAAAGAAAAGGAAAGCCGGGACCAGGAGCGCGAGGAGAGGCTCCGGGCTCTCGACTCAGCCCTCCAAAAGGCAACAAATGAACTCTCGCGACAGAGAGAGATGGGGAAGAATCTGGGTGCGAGGCTGGCTGGCCTCACGGCTCAACTTTCCAAGACCCGAGCTGCTCTGGGCAAACTGGAAGAGGAGAGGGCTACTGCTCAGGGCATATTGGAGAGGGAGCAGGCCTCCCGCAGGTCTCTCCTGAAGGAAAAGGAGGAATTGAAGCGGGCCTTTGGCCGCGAGCTCTCAGCGAGAAACTCTCTTGAAGAAAAACTGAGGGGACTCTCACAAGAGCTGGGTGAGACCCAGAAGTGGCTATCTGAGGCCAAAGTGTTGAGTGAGGAGCTGGCCTCCCAGAGCCGCTCCAAGACGCGTGAGGTGGCGTCCCTGCGAGAGGCCATGAGTGCTCTCAGGAAGGGCAAAGAGGAGGAGATAGCCCAGTTAAAGAAGGGTTATGAAAGGATGGTGGAAGAGCTCAAGGAGGAGCTCTCGCGGAAGGAGGTGGAAGTCAATGAGTTCAGAGATATGCTCTCTATCAGGATGCTGGACAGGGTGCTGTTCCGCTCGGGCCAGGTCCACATCACCCCCGAGGGAAGGCTCACCCTGAGGAAGGTGGCTAAACTTCTCAGAGAGCTCGAGGGTAAGAAGATTCTGGTTGAAGGGCATACCGACAACATGCCCCTCAACCAGGAACTAAGAGAGCGATTCCCTTCGAACTGGGAGCTCTCCACAGCCCGTGCCAGTGCCGTGGCCCGCTATCTCCAGTGGCATGGCGTAGAGCCCGAGCGCTTTGTGGCTCTGGGCTACGGTCAATACCGCCCCTTAGCTTCAAACGATACCGAAGAAGGGCGGGCTCTTAACCGCCGGATAGAGATAGTCGTCACCGACCTGCCCCTGAGGTCCGGGGAGAGCGCCCCCTGAGGGCTTCCCTTCTTCCCGTCTCGGGAAGGGGTGCCACAGCGGCAAGGCTTGCCAGGGAGAGAAGTCCCAGGAAGAGGAGGGCGAGGTTGAAGTCCCCCGTGACATCGCGGAGGTAGCCTGTCAGAGAAGGTCCCAACACGCCCCCCATATATCCCACCGACAGAACCAAACCGCCCGCCCGCCCTATGGCTTCCGCCTCCACGACCTCGGCTATGAGAAGCAGGCCGAAAACGAAGAGCAGATCTAAAGCTATCCCCGCCAACGCCAGGACAAACCCGTCAAGGTTCAGGGGGGTCCGGGGGAGAGCCAGGATGCAGGCGGCCGTGAGCAGAAATCCCAGGTAAAGAAAGGGCTTCCTTGAGCCGAGCCTGTCCGAGGCCAAAGGTGCCAGAAGCGTTGTCGGAATGGCCAAAAGGGTGATCAGGGAGGTCAGAAAGGAGGCCATGGGGATGCTGGCCCCCTTCTGGAGAAGAATTTCCGGGAGCCATCCCGCCAACGCGTAGAAGAGCATGACGCCAGAAGCAAACACACCGCAAAGAAGCCATACCCTCCCTCTCCTCCAGACGGGCACCAGGGGAATGGGATCTGATGTAATCTCCTCCCGGAGGATGGGCTCGCGCATCAATCCCCACCAATATAGAATTGCGAGGCCGGCCAGGGCTGACCAGAGGAAAAGGGAGCCCCGCCAGCTCCCCGCCACGGGGAAAATGACCGTCATGGTGGCCCCTAGGCCCGCCGCCGCGCCCATGTTGATACCCACTGTGTACATGGCTGTACCCTTTGTGGCCATGTCCTGCGGGAGGGAGCTGCCGACAAGCTTGGGAAGGGTAGGGTAGATGAGGCCCACGCCTGCTCCCATGAGGCAGGTGAAGAGAAATATGGAGGTAAAGCCTCCGGCCAAGCCCCGCATGGAGCCGGAAGCGGCCGCCAGGATAATTCCCAGGCCTGCTGTGGCGTGAGGTCCGAGGTGGTCGGCCAGGAGCCCCGCCGGGACCGCCGATAGGGCTAGGAGGAAGATGGGAGCTGAGAGCAGGAAGCCGGCCTGGGAATAACTGAGGGCGAGCTCCCGCTGGATGAGACCGAGCATGGGCGGGAGAGAGAGGACGAGGGCGAACATGAAGAAGCCCAGCAGCCAGGCACCCACAAGAAGGGAACGGCTGCCGGGCCCTGAGTTCATCCCCCTATCCCGCCGCCCTGACTTCACTGCTCTTGAGGAGACGGTTCCCTGAGGCGGGCCTCGAGGTTAGTCCAAATGTTTGCGGCGAAGTCATCGGCCGGCTGCCTCAGCTTTCGCTTTTTCCCCCGAGGGCGCACAAGACTCTCTCGCGGGTTATGGGGAGGTCTTTAAGGCGGACCCCGGTGGCGTCATAGATGGCATTGGCGATAGCAGGGGCCGTGGCGATGAGCACGCACTCCCCTAAGCCCTTTGCTCCATAAGGGCCATCCCTGTGGGGCGCCTCGACTATAAGGGCGTGGGTGCCTCCGAGCTCGGGCATCTCCGTGGCCGTTGGAATCTTATATCCTATGAAGTTAGGGTTCAAAACCTGACCCCGCTCAAGGACCATCTCTTCAAAGAGCACGCTTCCTATGCCCATGCTCAAAGCGCCGCCCTCTATCTGAGCCATGGCGTTAAGGGGATTTATGGCCTTCCCGATATCTATGGCTGAGACGAACCTGAGGACTCTCACCCGCCCCGTCTCAACGTTAACCTCCACCTCCGCCCCCTGAGCGGAATGGATATAAAAGGCGGTGGTCCTTCCGAGCTTTTTCTCAACTATCTGTCCCGTATCGCGGTCCAAGATGTCCGCTCTCTGGTACCAGGTGGCTTTTCCCAGGAACTCTCCCCCTTCCTCGAGAAAGACCCCGGCATAGATCATTGGAGTAAAGAGCTCCCCCACCCTGAGGGAGCGCTCCGGCGCTCCCCGGACAAAGACCCTGCCGTCCTTTATGGCGAGGTCCTCAGGACTCGCCTCAAGCCGCTCGGCCACCTTCTGAAAGACTTGCTCCCTGGCATCCTGGCAGGCCAGGCGGATGGCGTTTCCAGTGTTATAGGTCTGGCGGCTTGAGATGGCGCCGTGGTCGGCCGGGGTGATGGCGGTGTCGGTGGAGACGATCTTCACCTTGTCCTTCACTTTCTCCATGGGGATACCGAACTCTTCGGCTGCGACCTGGCTCCACACGGTGTGGGCCCCCTGGCCGAGGTCTATGGCGCTCGTCCTCACTTCGATGCTCTCGTCATCGTGCACCTTCACGATGGCGGACGCCGCGGTGGGTGCCAGGCTGTATTTGTTTCCGCAGGCGATGCCCTTTCCCCGCCGCCATGGCCCCGCGCCGGGCGTTGAGGGCTTCCCGAGCTCAATGGCGGCCGCCACCTTCTCCAGGCACTCCGCCGTGCCCACGCTGTGCATCTCCTCCCCCAGGACGTTCTCATCACCTTCCTGGTAGGCATTCTTAAGTCTGAACTCCAGGGGGTCCAGGCCCAGCCGCCTCGCCATGATGTCCATGGCGGACTCAAGCGGCCACATGGCCTGAGCGTTTCCAAAGCCCCGGAAGGCGGAGGAAATAGGCTGATTGGTGTAGGCACCATAGGAGTCGAGCTTGAGGGTTGGAACCTTGTAGGTGCCGCAGATGGCGAAGCACCCGTTTCTTATCACAAGGTAGCCAGTTTCAGAATAGGCGCCTCCATTCAGGATGATCTTGACCTCAAGGGCGGTGAGCTTCCCCTCCCGCGTGGCCCCGAGCTTGATGTAGCTCTCGGAGGGGTGGCGGACGTCTGTGCCGATGAACTCCTCCTCCCGCGTTAGGACCACCTTCACGGGCCGGGCGCTCTTCATGGCCAGGGCTACGGCTATGGGCTCCGCCTTCATCTCGCACTTTCCGCCGTAGCCCCCGCCCACGTGGCGGGGGATAATGATTCGGACCTTCGAAGGGGGTATCCCAAAAGCATCGCAGAGCTGGTCTCTAACCATGAAGGGCGTCTGGTTGGACGTCCAGACGGTTATGTTTCCCTCGATATCCACCTGCGCCACGGCGTTATGGGGTTCCATGGCGCAGTGGGCGATCATGGCGCTCGTGAACTCTTCCTCAACGACCTCATCCGCCTCCCGGAAGCCCTGTTCCAGATCGCCCCGGCGCACCCTGAAATAATTACAGAGATTAGGCATCTCCACGTCGGTTCGGGCCGGGACCACATGGGTGCGCTTGTAGGTGGAGAGTTCCTCATGCAGGATGGCGGGAGGGTCAGGCCTGAGAGCCTCCTCCGCGTCAAAAACGGCCGGGAGCTCCTCGTACTCCACCTCGACGAGCTCGAGCGCTTCTTCAGCTATATCTTCGTTCTCAGCCGCCACGGCCGCCACCGGGTCCCCGATGTAGCGCACCTTGTCCTTTGCCAAAAAATACTGGTCGTTTATGCCCGCGCCGTGGCGGGCTTTAACGTCAGCCCCGGTGGCCACTGCCACTACCCCCGAGAGAGCCTCGGCCTTTGAGGTATCGACCCTCAGGATCCGGGCGTGCGCGTAAGGGCTCCTCAGAATCTTTCCCCAGAGCATGCGGGGGAGTTCAAGGTCCGTGGTGAAGGTGGCCTTGCCTGTCACCTTCTCGATGCCGTCAACCCTGGGCAGGGATTTTCCAACGACATTCAGGGCTTCCATGTATTTCACTCCTTATGACCCGGCCACATGCAGGATGGCCTCCACTATTCTCACATAGCCTGTGCACCGGCAGATATTCCCCGAGATGGCCCTGCGCACCTCGGCCTCAGTGGGCCTGGGGTTCTCATCCAGAAGGGCCTTGGCGGCAAGAATCATCCCCGGTGTGCAGTAGCCGCATTGCACAGCACCCTTTTCATGAAAAGCCTCCTGGAGGGGATGAAGCCTCCCGTCGCCGGAAAGGCCCTCGATCGTGAGCACATCCTTTCCCTTACCCTGAAGTGCAAGCACAAGACATGATTTTACCGCCTTCCCATCCAGGAGCACTGTGCACGCGCCGCAGGCACCCACCTCGCAGCTCTTCTTTGTGCCCATGAGGCCCAAGTCCTGGCGGATGAGCTCAAGAAGGGTCTTGCGCGCCTCCACCTCCAGCCGGTAGCTTCGGCCGTTGACCTTGAGCTCCATTGGGTATCGCATGAGTTTGCTCTCCAGAGAACTTATGATTTCTCGGCGAGCCCAAGGGCTTGCCGGAGGCCCTCAAAGGTGAGAACTCGGGCCAGCCCTCTTTTATAGCCCTCGGAGAAAGAGAGCTCTGATGGGGGGAATATCTCCTCTGAGACGGCCTGGGCCGCCTCTTTGAAGAGCTCCTCCCCAGACCTCTCTCCCTGGAGCAAGCTCTCAGCGCGGCTCGCCCTCAAGGGCGTGGGGCCGGCCGACGCCAGGGCAATCCGTGCCGTCTTCAGCTCCCCTCCCTTGGCATCGAGGGTGAGCCTCACAGCAACCCCTAAGATAGCCATATCTCCGGCACGGACGGATTCCTTAAGATAGACAGCACCCGTACCAGGAGGGAGGGGTTCCAGAGATATCTCCTCGATGAGCTCGTCAGGTTCCAAGGCTGTCTCATAGAAGTCCTTAAAGAACTCCTCCAGGGGAATTACCCTTTTCCCGCCAAGTCCTTCTACGTGCACCCTTGCATCAAGCACCATCAAGGCAGGGGCCGGGTCTCCGGCCGGGTCGGCATGGGCAAGACTCCCGCCAAGAGTCCCCAGGTTCCTTATCTGAACCGACCCCAACTCTCCCGCCATCTGGGCCAGAATGGGGTAGCGCTCCCTTATCAAGGGCGAGAGCTCAAGGCTTCTGTGAGGGGTCAGGGCGCCGATGCGAAGCCCCCCCTTGTCCTCCTGTCTAATATAGTCGAGTTCTGAAAGGGCCGATAGGTTCACAAGGCAGGAGGGCGTGTAGAGCCTCTGCTTCATGAGGGGGATGAGAGACTGCCCTCCTGCAATGGCCTTTGAGCCCTCACGCTCCGCAAGCAAGCGGCAGGCCTCGGGGAGAGAGCCAGGCTCTTGGAACTCGAAGTTCTTCATGGCCCTTTGCCCTCCGGGTTATAACATTGAGCATCGGTGAAGGGGTACAATCCATGAGCTTCCAGAGGAGCCAGGCTCAGCGAGAGGATGATAAAGAAAGAGCCCTAATATGTCAACAAGGGGAGCTTCGCCCCTTAACCCCGTTTAAGTGTGGAAGCGTGGGTCCAGTAGGCTAAAAAAACTTTGACAGTGCCTCTTTGCATGTGCTACCTAAATATTCTCTTTCGAGGCCTTTCTTGTCTCCTCTCAAACCTCAAGCTTAGGGGGAATAGGGCATGAGAAAAGAAGCGCTTTTTAAGGGCTTGGTTGCAGGATTTGTTCTCATCCTGGGGCTCGCCCTCGCCTTCTCTTCGCCCGCGCGTGCGGAGGAGTGGGGAAGGGATATCCTGGTGGGCGGCACCGCCGCCCTCACGGGCCCCTTCTCGGGTTCAGCGAAAATCTACAGTGAGCTCCATGATAACTTCGCCGCCATGATTAACGAGCGGGGCGGCATCCTCCTCAAGGAGACGGGGAAGCGCCACAAGCTGCGATTCATCACGTATGACGATAAGAGCGACAAGACCGCAGCCAGGAAGTTCTATGAGAGGCTCGTGACGGTAGATAAGGTGGATGTGTTGATAGGCCCTTATAGCAGCCCCATCACCGTGGGCGCAAGTTCTGTTGGCGAAAAACACAAAGTCCCCTTTGTGTGTGTCGAGGCCAATGCGACCGCCATCTACGGGCGGGGATTCAAGTGGATTGTGGGGGTTCTGGCCTCGGGCGAGCTCTGGTCTGACCACTATTTTGACCTCCTGAAATCAGAGGGCAAGGCCAAGACGATCGCTTTTGTCACAGAAGACAACCTCCATGCCCTGGACGTTTATAGAGGGGCCATTAAAAAGGCCAAGAAGGAGGGGCTCAAGGTTCTGGTGGATAAGGTGAGGGTCCCCTCCAAGACAACCGATTTCACCCCCATAATCACCGAGATAAAGGCCAAGGACCCAGACATTGTTTTCGTTTCCTCCTTCATTCCATTTGGCATTGCGTTCCTCAAACAGGCCAAGGAATTGGACCTGAACCCTCGGGAGTTTCACATCATCCACCACGGCGGCGGGTTCCTGAATGCCGTTGGCAAGGACGGAGAGTACGTGACGGGTGAGGTCTATTGGGTGCCGGGGATGCAGTTCGGTGATACCAAGTTCTTCGACGAGCTCCTGCGCAGGACCAAAACAAGCGTCCAGGCCTATCCCTGGACGGCCATACGGGTGCCGGCCATGGATGTCATCGTGGATGCCTTAAAGCGCGCCGGCTCTCTCGATAAGGCCAAGGTCATGAAGGCCCTTAAGAAGACGAATCTGGAGACGGTCGGGGGCGTCATCCGCTTCTCAGCCGACGGCTCGGGCACCATGAACTCCATTCCCACCCAGATACAGGGAGGGAAGCACGTGCTCATAGCGCCCAGAGCCCAGGGCTATCCCGCGAAGGCCCACCTTTATCCAACGCCCCCGTGGAGGGAGCGAAAGTAGCAAGACCTATTGATGGAGGCATTCATTCAGGTTCTGGTGGGGGGGTTGCTCCTGGGGGGTATTTACGCCATCGCCGCCTTTGGGCTGGCCATCTGCTTCGGGGTGCTATCGGTCCTGAACGTGGCCCACGGCGACTTTCTGATGCTGGGCGCGATGGCAAGCTACGGCATATTCGCACTCTGGGGGCTTAACCCTTTCACCCACATAATAATCATCCTCCCCCTTTTCTTTGCCCTGGGGATGCTGGTGGAGGCTCTCCTCATCCGGCCCATCGCCGGAAAGCCCCACTACCAGATGCTGGTAAGCTCGATCCTCATAACGCTGGGCATCTCTCTTGTGGCCCAGGATGTCATGGCCTTCTTCTGGGGCCAGCCCTATACCAGCATCCCCTTCTCCCTTCCCTCTATAAGAATCGGCGGGGTGATAATCCCCTCCATAAGGCTTCTCATCCTGGGGGTTGTCTCGGCCATCGCGTTCTGCCTTCAGTTTTATCTCAAGCGGAGCTTTCTCGGCCGGGCCATCCGGGCCGTGACCCAGAACCGCGAGGGCGCGATGGTCGTGGGCGTGAATCTCGACAGGGTGAGCATGCTCGCCTTTGGCCTGGGGATCTCGCTCGCGGCCATGGCGGGAATCTTCTACGTGGTCCTTTACTCAGTTACCCCTTCCATCGGGATTCCCCTCACGGTGAGGTATCTCTGCGTCATCGTCCTGGGGGGCCTCGGGAGCCTTGTGGGTGTCCTACTCAGCGGCCTTATCCTGGGGCTTGTGGAGGTCACGGCCGGCTACACCATCGGACCTCAATGGGCCCCCACGGTGGCCTTCTTCCTCCTCATCCTCATTCTTCTCATAAGGCCGAGGGGCCTTCTGGGAGAGGCTTGAGGTGCTTGAGAGCCTGAGGCGAGTCCCCCTCGCAACCAGGGCGGCTCTCCTGGCCGCGGCGCTGCTTCTCCTTCTCCTTCCCCTCTATGCCGTGAGCTATTGGGTGGAGTTCTGGTATTTCTTTTTCCTTCTTCTGACCCTGGCTGGCAGCTATGACATCGTGGGTGGCCACATGGGCTACATCAACCTTGGCCACTCCACCTTCTTCGGCCTCGGCGCCTATGCCTTCGGCATAACACTCTTCCACGGCTGGGGCCTGGGTGCGGCGTTTCTCTTCTCTGGTCTCGTGCCGGTAGCCTTTGCGGCTCTCATCTCCATCCCCTTCTTCCGTCTTCGAGGGGCCTACTTTGCGCTCGCCACCCTGAGCCTCATCTTCCTCATGGAACTTCTGGCCAATAACCTCGTCTTCCTCACCATGGGGGCCGACGGCCTCTCCATCACCCCCGAGGACAGGCTCATTCCGGTGTATTATATTTCCTTTGCCCTGGCTCTTCTGACCATCGGAACGGTGGCCTCCATAGCGCGCTCCCGCTTCGGCCTGGCACTCAGGAGCATCAGGGAGGATGAGGCGATAGCCCGTGCCGTGGGAATAAACACCACCCTCTATAAGGCCCTGGGCCTCATGCTCAGCGCCCTCTTTCCGGGCCTCATGGGAGGGGTTTTCATGTGGCATGAGAGCTTCCTCGTTCCACCCGATGCCTTCGGGCTTGAGATAGCCTTCGTGCCCATAGTGATGGCCATGCTGGGGGGGACGGGAGCGGTGCTTGGGCCGGTTGTGGGCGCACTCTTTGTGACGGGAATCGAGGAGATCCTCTGGACGAGGCTCGCCTACCTGCACCTGGCGGCCTATGGCGTGGCTCTCATCCTGGTGGGCGTTTTCATGCCGGGGGGACTGGTGAGGGCGGCTCCCGTGAGAAGGCTTCTCTCCCGCGCGTTCGGGGGGCTTAGAATCTAAAGGCCCATGTAGGTGCGCTGGACAAAGGGATTTTGCAAAAGCTCTTCCGCCTTCCCCCAAAGGCTCACCCTTCCGGTCTCAAGAACATAGGCGCTGTCGGCGATCTCCAAGGAGCGCTGCACGTTCTGCTCAACCAGAAGTAAGGTTATTCCCCGCCTGTTTATGGACTTTAGAACCTCAAAGAGCTCATCTACCAAGAGGGGCGCTAGCCCCAGCGAGGGCTCATCCACCATTAGGAGCTGCGGGCTCGCCATGAGGCCCCGACCTATGGCCACCATCTGCTGCTCCCCACCGCTCATCGTGCCCATCGCCTGATGCCTGCGCTCTTTCAGGTGTGGGAAGAGTTCATAGATCCATTTCAGATTCTCGGCCCTCTCAGCCCTGGCTCTCCGGTTATAGGCTCCCATCTCCAGGTTCTCCAGGACCGTCATCCGGGGAAATAGGCTCCTCCCCTCGGGGATGAGGACTATTCCCCGCTCCACGATGCGGTGGGGGGGGAGGATATGAAGGGGCTCCCCACGAAAGCGCACCTCGCCCGAGGCTGGCTTCAGGATTCCGGCCACCGTCTTAACGGTGGTGGTCTTGCCCGCGCCGTTTGAGCCCAGAAGGGCGGTGATTGAGCCCTCCTCCACCTTAAGGTTCACATCCCACAGGGCCTGAACGTCGCCATAATTCACAGAAAGCCTGCCTAACTCCAGCATTTTCCCCTTCCCCTCAGGGCTCTTTGCCGAGATAGGCGCTTATGACGGCGGGGTCGGAGGCGACCTCCTTCGGCCGGCCCTCGGCCAGCTTCTGGCCGTGATTTAAGACCACGATCCTGTCCGAGAGGCTCATCACCACCCGCATCACATGCTCTATCATCACAACAGTAATGCCCCGACGCCTTATGCCCCCGATGACCTCCATCATGACATGGGTCTCTGTAGGATTGAGGCCGGCCATGACCTCATCGAGCAGCAGGAGCTCTGGCCGGGAGGCCAGGGCGCGGGCCACCTCCAGCCGCTTTCGGTCGACGGTGGTGAGAGTCCTGGCTGGCCGCGGGGCCAAGGGGGCTATACCCAGGAGGTTTAGAAGGTCCTGGGCCTCTTTGCGGCACTCCCGGGATGTGCCCCGGTTTCTTCCGCTGAAAAAAGCACCAACACAAACGTTCTCCAGCACCGAAAGCTCCGGGAAGACCCTCACCAATTGATAGGTTCTGCTTATGCCCCGGCGACAGATGAGATGGGGTTTGAGGCCGGTTATGTCTTCCCCCCGGAAAAAGGTCTTTCCCTTGCTCGGGGGGAAGAATCCCGTAATGATGTTAAAAAGGGTGGTCTTGCCCGCTCCGTTAGGCCCGATGAGGCCCAGGAGTTCGCCCTCCCGCACCTCAAGGTCCGCCTCCCAGAGGGCCGCGAGCCCACCGAAGAATTTTGTTATCTTACGGCATTCGAGGATGTTCATGCTGAGGAGCTTCCCTAAGAATGCTCAGCAGTATAACATATCTGCCGTTGGAGCATGAGACCCGATAGCGGGGAAGCCTCTTGTCGGAGGTAGCCATCAACGGAAGGGGTGTTCTCGTGACCGAAAAGAGCCCCGGCCAGGCCCTTGAGCTCAAGCAAGGGGAGGGACACTCGAAATAAGGATTCTCCTGTGACGGCGGGCGGTGTTTACCAGCTGATCTTTGAGCTCAAGGAGCCGCAGGAGATAGAAGTGGGCTCTCTCGGGCGGTTCTCCTTCCCCACGGGCTACTATGTCTACACGGGAAGGGCAATGCGGGGCCTCTGGAGCCGCCTCGCCCGGCATTGCAGAAAGAGAAAGCGCGCCCGCTGGCACATAGACTATCTTCTTCCCCGGGCTGAGCTGAAGGCCCTTCTTCTTGTCTTCACAGAAGACCCCCGCGAGGAGTGCCAAAGGGCCGGGCAACTATTGGACGCCAAAGGGGCTCGGGTCGTGGCCAGCGGGTTCGGTGCCTCCGATTGCCGCTGCCCATCCCACCTGGTCTACCTCGGGAAGGGCTCGAAGGCTCTCAGGCGGGCATTACCCTGGGATGCTCCAAGATGTCCTTCAGAACTTTGAGGAACTGTGCCGCCGGCGCGCCGTCGATAACCCGGTGGTCAAAGGATAGGCTCAGGTACATCATGCTCCTCACCCTGACCTCCCCCTCCACCACCGCAGGCCTCGGGGCTGCCCTCCCCACCCCCAGGATGGCGCACTGGGGGAAGTTCACAATAGGGGTGAAGATCTCTATGCCCAGGCCGCCCAGGTTTGTGACCGTGAAGGTTCCTCCTTCTAACTCATCCAAGTCCAGCGTTCCCTTTTGAGCCTTCTCGGCGAGAGCATGGGCCTCGCGGGCTATCTGCTCTACGCTCTTCCTGTCCGCGTTCCTTATCACCGGTACGACCAGGCCTGCCTCGGTGTCCACGGCAACGCCCAGGTTTATGTCCGAAAGGACCTGGATCTCCTCCCCTTCCAGGCGAGCATTGACCCGGGGGAACTGCTTTATGGCCCGTGACGTGTAGAAGAGGATCAGGTCATTGATGCTGACCTTGAGCCCGAACTCGCTCTCCCAGGCCTCTTTGTTCGCCTCCCGGAGGGCCTGAAGGCCGGTGACATCCGCCTCCACCACTTCCGTCACACGGGCCACCTCGTGCCAGCTCTGGCCCATGCGCCGGACGATGACCGCGCGAACCCCCTTGAGGGGGATGCTTTCGAGCACGGGTCCGGGAGGAGGTGCCTCCACGGGCACTGCTTCAGCCGGTGCCGCCTCAGCGGGGGTGGCCGCGAGGATGTCCTCCTTCACGATCCTCCCTCCGGGCCCGGTGCCCCTGAGCTTGGAAATATCGACCCCCATTTCCTTTGCCAGTTTTCGGGCCGCAGGCGAAATTTTTACGCGCTCCCCGGGGGCCGGCACCTCCGCCGGAGGGGCCTCCACACGAGGAGGCTCTTCTTTCTTAGGTTCCACTCTGGGCGGGGACGCAGGGGCCACCCTGGCCTTGGCCTTGACCTTCTCCAGGTCAATCTCTTCATCAGCCCCACCGATTACGCCCACCACCTCGCCGCATGGGATCACCTGTCCCTCTTCGGCCAGCGTCCTGTGGAGTACGCCTTCGGTCGGGGACTCCACTTCATATTCCACCTTATCCGTCTGAATCTGAAGGACGGACTCTCCCTTCTCTATGTGGTCTCCCTCATGCTTCAACCACTTTAGGACTGTGCCCTCCTCCATCGTGAGACCAAGCTTGGGCATTATGATTTCAGTGGCCATTTTCTTTCTCTCCCTGCTCGCGGGTCTTCAGGCGACAAGCCTCTTCACGGCCTCGATTATTTTTCCCTCACCGGGGATGACATAGTTTTCCAGCTTGGGCGCAAAGGGTACGGGGCAGTCCAGAGCCGCCACCCGCTGGATGGGCGCATCCAGAAGGTCCAGGGCCTCTTCGGCCACTATGGCAGCAAGCTCCGCTCCCCACCCGCAGCGCTTCACGGCTTCATGCGCGATGACCAGTCGCCCGGTCTTCCCGACAGAGTTCAGAATGAGCTCCTTGTCGAGGGGTACCAGGCTGCGGGGGTCCAGGACCTCACAGTCTATGCCCTCAGCGGCCAGGCTCTCGGCCGCCGCGAGGGCTTTTCCCACCATGCGCGAGGTAGCGACTATTGTCACGTCCTTCCCCTCGCGCTTTATGTCCCCCTTGCCCAGGGGGATGATGTGCTCCCCCTCGGGCACCGGGCCGGTGACCCCATAGAGGAGCTTGTGCTCTATGAAGAAGACGGGGTCATCATCACGGATGGCCGTCTTGAGGAGCCCCTTGGCGTCAGAGGGGGTTGAGGGCATGACCACCTTGAGGCCCGGGGTGTGCACGAACCAGGCCTCAAGGCTCTGGGCGTGCTGGGCCGCACTGCTTCGGCCCGCGCCTCCCTGAGTCCTTATGACGAGTGCTGTCTTGGCCTTTCCCCCGAACATGTAGCGGACCTTGGCCACCTGGTTGACGATCTGGTCCATGCCGACGGTGGAGAAGTCAATGTACATTATCTCCGCCACAGGCCGCATCCCGATGAGCGCCGCTCCCAGGGCGCAGCCGATGATGGCGGACTCGGAGATAGGGGTGTTACGAATCCTCTCGGGGCCAAACTCCTCCAGCATCCCCAGGGTCACTTTGTAGGTGCCGCCGAATTCCGCTATGTCCTCCCCCAGGCAGAGTACGTTCTCGTCCCGGCGCATCTCTTCCTGCAAGGCTTCCCTAAGGGCTTCCCGGTATCCTAGCTGTCGCATGGTCTCTCCCCAGCATCCCTATAGGCTCTTGTAAATATCAATCAGGGCATCCTCAAGCTCGGGCTCCGGACTCTGCTCGGCAAAGGTGATGGCTTCATCCAGCTCCCGCGCTATCTGCTCTCTCAGTCTTTCCTCGCTCCCGCTCTCAAGGATTCCCCTCTCAAGGAGCAGAGCCTTGAAGCGGGAGATGGGGTCCAGCTTCTTCCACTCGGCTACCTCCTCGTCGGCCCTGTAAAGAGTTCCGGGGTCGCCCACGTAGTGGCCGAGATGGCGGTAGGTCTTGCACTCAATAAGGGTTGGGTGCTCCCCGGGCTGACGGGCCCTCTCCACGGCCTCGCTGGCCGCCTCATAGACGGCCACCGCATCGTTTCCATCCACGCTCACCCCTGGGATATCGTAGGCCTGGGCACGGCATGATATGTCACTTATGTGCTGGTGGACCTTCTGGGGGGTGGATTCGGCATAGTGGTTGTTCTCACAAACGTACACCACCGGAAGGTGCCAGGTAGAGGCCAGGTTGAGCCCCTCGTGGAAGGAGCCCTGGTTGGAGGCTCCGTCTCCAAAGAAGCAGACGAGCACCTGGCCCGTCTTCTTTAGCTTGAAGGCCAGGGCGGCGCCGTTGGCGATGGGGAGACCTCCTCCCACGATGCCGTTAGCTCCCAGGATTCCAAGGTCCATATCGGCTATGTGCATCGAGCCGCCCTTGCCCTTGCAGTAACCCGTCCGTTTGGCGAAGAGCTCGGCCATCATGTGGCGGTAATCGCCGCCCTTCGCGATGATGTGGCCGTGGCCCCGGTGAGTGCTGATGATGTGGTCCTCGGGCCTGAGCGCGGCGCAGACCCCGGCGGCTATGGCCTCCTCGCCGATGTAGGCATGGAGAAAGCCCGGCAGGAAGCCCCGCTGGAAGAGGTCCACCGCTTTCTCCTCAAACATCCTGATTCTGAGCATTGTTTCGAAAATCTTTCGGGCAATCTCGGGCGTCATCTGAGCCATATCCTTTTCTCTCCCCTCTCGGTTGCGGCTTAAGAGAAAACTTCCGGCCCCGGCAAAAGGCGCGGAAGCAAAAGGCATTATCAACATTAGGCCCCCCCTTGTCAAGTCTCATCGGAGCCACCTTGAAGGGAACGCAAAAATTGCTTGACAAAGAGGAGAAAACTATGATTTTTAACTGCATTGCAAATTCGAGCTGGATTTTCTCGGAGCCCCTCTTACAGATCAAGGTGCTCTCTGGATGGACCCCATTACTCACGCTCTCTCAGGCATGGTCACGGCCAGCACTGGGCTCAGACCCAGGTTTGGCACGGCCACAACCTCGGCCCTTGTGGTGGGGGCTGTCTTCCCCGACATTGATTTCACTCTCACGGCCCTAAACTCCACCTTTTACCTTTCTTACCACCGCGGCATAACCCACTCCCTCTTCGGCGCTCCCATCTTTGCGCTGGCTCTGGCCGGAATCCTGAGACTCTCCCTCCGGAAGGGGAATTTCTGGCTCATGGTCCTATTTGCTACGTTGGGGATGTACATGCACATCTTCTTAGACCTTATCACTTCCTTCGGAACCCAACTCTTTACTCCCTTCTCCAATACGCGCTACTCCCTCGACCTGGTTTTTCTCGTAGACCCCTTTCTCTCCCTCACCTTCGGCGTGCCCCTGCTTATTTTGGCCTTCCTGCCCACCAGGAAGAGCGTGCACATGGCAAAGCTGGCTCCCATCCTCGCGGGCTGCTATATTCTTTTTGCGGCCTGGGGCCACGGCACGGCGCTTGAGAAATTCAAAGATGCCCTTTTCCAGGGCGGAATCAAGCCCACCAAAGTGGCCGCCATTCCGGGCCTGGGAAGTCCCTTCCGCTGGTTGGGGCTGGGGCCTGGGGATACCTTCGCGTGGAACGGCCTTGCCCATGATGGGGAGAAAATATACCGGGCTTCTGTCCACATTCTGGGGAAAAGACCTCCCGATATAAGGGTGATCCCACAGCACACCAACAGCCGTTACGAGAAGATAGCGGCCAACTTCGAAGAGGTGAAACTCTTCCTCTGGTTCGCCCGCTTCCCCCAGGCGAGCTATTACAGAGAGGGGAATAATCACGTGGTCGAGTACTTCGACCATCGCTTCGATCTCTTCCCCGACAAGCACCCTTTCCTGCTCAAGATAATCCTGGATGAAGATGGGAAGCTCCGGAAGATCCTTTTCTAGCGTAACCCTAAGATATATAGGTCTTGAAGTCCAGAATCCCTTGAGCTAGAATTGCTCTAGGATTCGCCGAGGGAACCATCCCTTCCGCGGTGCGGCTTGAGAGAGGTTGTGCCGGGACGGGGGGAGTGTGGTTTGCCTCGGTGTTTCCTGCAGCACGGGTTGCTCCAACCCGTGCCCCGCAGAAAGCAAGAGCGTCCACCTCCGCCCGAGGGAACTGCCGAAGAGCTCATGGCCAGGGAATCTAGGCCTGGGGGAGGGGGCTTGCATTGGGCCGAGGTGGGTGGAATTCTCATTCTTGCCCTTTTCGTTTTCCTCTGTCTAGCGCTCCTGAGCTTCGATCCTATTGACCCCTCTTTCAACCGAAGTGTATCCGCAGGCTACCGCGTAAGGAATCTGGCAGGCCCGGCTGGCTCCTACACGGCCGACCTCCTCATCCAGAGCCTGGGCTCAGGAGCGGTTGCAATTCCATTCTTTGCCTTTCTCATCGGCATGGGGCTTCTGCTGGGTAGAGGCCTCTCTCCATTCAGGGTAAGGCACGTGGGCATAATTCTACTTTTCCTCTCCCTCCTCTCCATGCTCTCCATGCTCTTTAGAGGGGACCCCCTTTTCGGGGGGAGAATAAATGCCGGGGGGCTTCTTGGCCTTAGCCTTTCATCCCTCTTGGAGTTTTATTTCAACCCCGCAGGAGCTTTTCTGGTTCTGGGTGCGGCTATTCTGATATCCTTTTTCCTTGCCCTCAGGTTATCGCCCCTGTTTTTACTGAATAAAGTTAAACATATGCTTAAGCTTCTGGGGCTAATCTTTCTGAAATTTTTAGGCTTGCTTTTTTCCATTAGAAAGGCTCCCCCCGCCCCTGCGCCGGCCCTAGAGAGGAGAGAGGAGCCCCTGCTCACTCCGCTCGCGCCGGAAGTGCTGCAAGAGCCTCCTCTCGCCGAGCCCAGGCTCGAGAGAGCCCGCACGCGCGCCCCAGGCCGGACTCCTTCTTCCTACAGGCTCCCCTCTCTGGACCTACTTGAGAGTCCTCCCAGGGTAAATGAAAGGGCTGACGAGGCGGAGCTCAAGGAGAGGGCTTCCCTTCTTGAGGTCAAGCTCAGGGACTATGGTGTAGAGGGCAAGGTGGCGGCCGTGCGGCCAGGGCCTGTTGTTACCTTATATGAGTTTGCCCCGGCCTCAGGGGTGAAGGTGAGCCGCATAGTTAACCTTTCGGACGACCTGGCGCTGGCCATGCGGGCGCTTTCTGTGAGGATCGTGGCCCCCGTTCCCGGGAAGGCGGTGGTGGGAATAGAGATTCCAAACCAAACCCGAAAACCCGTGCTCTTGCGGGAGGTCCTCTCCTCAGAGGCCTTCCAGACCGCCGAGAGCAAGCTGACCCTGGGTCTGGGGAAAGACATGCTGGGGAGGCCTGCGGTGGCTGACCTCGCTCAGATCCCTCATCTCCTCATTGCGGGTGCCACCGGCTCCGGGAAAAGTGTGGGCGTAAACGCCATGGTCTCCAGCCTCCTTTTCCGGGCTGCGCCCAAGGAGGTCAAGTTCCTCATGATAGACCCCAAGATGCTGGAGCTGTCGGCCTGGGACGGAGTCCCTCACCTTCTCGTACCCGTCGTCACCAACCCCAAGAAGGCGGCTAAGGGGCTGAGGGGGGTGGTGGCCGAGATGGAGCGCCGGCACAGGCTTCTGACCGAAAAAGGCGTGAGGAACCTTGAGGGCTATAACTCACTTCTCGCCATGGAGATGGGCCCCGAGAAGACACGGGCTGAGCTCTCAAGGATAGGGTCTGGGGGAGGAGAGGAATACTTCCTCCCCTTCATAGTGGTCGTGATAGATGAGCTCGCGGACCTGATGCTCGTCTCATCCCGGGAGGTGGAAGATTCGCTGACGCGACTGGCGCAGATGGGTCGGGCCTCGGGCATTCACCTGCTGGTGGCCACCCAGAGGCCTTCGGTGGATGTGTTGACGGGGCTCATCAAGGCTAACTTCCCCGCCCGGATATCTTTTCATGTAAGCAGCCGGACGGATTCCCGCACCATCTTGGACGCGAACGGTGCCGAGCGCCTCCTTGGCAGAGGGGATATGCTGTTCCTGAGAGCTGGTACCTCCCGCCTTGAGCGGATCCACGGGGCGTTTGTCTCGGAGCGGGAGCTCAAGGGGCTTGCCGAATTCTGGCGGAAGCAGGATGAGCCGGTTTATGATGAGAGCCTCTTCTTGGCTCCCCACGTGGAAGAAGAAGAGGACTTTGAGGACGATGCGGACGAGAGGTATTCCGAGGCCATCGAGCTTGTGGGCCGGACGGGGGAGGTATCCATCAGTATGCTCCAGCGCCGCCTCCGGGTCGGCTACAACAGGGCGGCCCGGATGATAGAGAGGATGGAGAGGGAGGGAATCGTGGGACCCTCGGACGGGGTGAAGCGCCGGGAGGTCTTCCTGCGTGAGATCCCGCGCGATGAATAGGCCCCTCCAGCAAAGGGTGAAGGTCGGGCCAAGGCTCGTGGGCGAGGGAAGGCCCGTCTTCATCGTGGCGGAAGTCGGGGTCAACCATAATGGTTCCCTGGCTCTGGCCCGTGCTCTCGTGGATTCGGCGGCGGTGAGTGGGGCGGATGCTGTGAAGTTCCAGAGTTTTAGCGCTGAGAAGCTCGTGAGTGCCTGGGCCCCCCTCGCCCCTTACCAGAGGGATGAAGGGAAAGGGCGTCAGCGGGAGATGCTTAGGGCACTTGAGCTCGGCGAAAGGGAGCATCGGCAACTCAAGGGGAGGTGTGAGAGGCGCGGGGTTCTTTTTCTCTCCACCCCTTACGATGAGGAGAGTGCCGACTTCCTCGAAAGTCTCTCGGTTCCGGCTTATAAGGTGGGCTCCGGGGAGCTCACAAATCTCCCCTTCTTGCGCTATCTCGCCCGCAAGGGAAAGCCGCTCATAGTTTCGACAGGCATGGCCGAAGAGGAGGAAGTGGCCGAAGCCCTTGAGACCATATATGGGGCGCGGAACAGAAAGGTTATTCTCCTTCACTGCACGTCAAGCTATCCGACGGAAGTCTCTGATGCCCACCTGCGCGCGATCCCGTTCCTAAGGGAGCGCTTCGGGCATCCGGTGGGCTTCTCCGACCATACCCTAGGACCGGTCGCGGCGATTGGGGCTGTGGCCCTGGGGGCCTGCCTCGTGGAGAAGCACTTCACCCTGGATAGAAACCTCCCCGGCCCGGACCATAAGGCATCCATAGAGCCTGAAGGCATGAGAGCCATGGTCCTCGGGATAAGGGAGGTGGAGGCGGCCCTGGGTGAAGGGAGAAAACGCCCCCGGAGGGCGGAGAGGAGTCTCAGGCTCTTGGCCCGAAGAAGTATCGTGGCCGCCTCTCCCATACCCAGGGGAAGCGTGATTGAGGAGCGGATGCTCACGCTTAAGCGGCCGGCCTCAGGGCTTCCGCCCCGGGAGCTTCCCCGGGTTCTCGGAAGGCGAGCCCGGCGGTATATAGCGGCCGAAGAGGCCCTCAGCTGGGATATGCTTTCATGAAGGGGAAGAGCAGGAAGGTCTGCGTCATAACCGGGACCCGGGCGGAGTACGGCCTGCTTAAGCCCATCCTCGAGAGAATAAGAAGCTCCCGCAGCCTGCGGCTTTCCCTTATCGCCACAGGGATGCATCTTGCCCGCGAGTTCGGGAACACGGTTGAGCTCATACTCGCCGACGGGTTTCCCGTGGACGCCCGTGTGGATATGCTCTTGAGCGGTGACACTCCCCAGGCCATGGCCAAGAGCCTGGGGGTCGGCATCTACGGCATAGCGCAGGCACTCGAGGAGATAAAGCCCGAGGTTGTTCTGGTACTGGGGGATAGGGTGGAGGCTCTGGCTGGGGCCTCAGCCGGTTTTCTCTCGGGCCTGGCTGTGGCTCATGTTCACGGGGGAGATGTGGCGAGGGGCCTCGATGAACCCATGCGCCACGCCATAACCAAGCTCTCCCACCTCCACTTTGCCGCCACCTCCAAG
Organism: uncultured bacterium; assembly: GCA_964575845.1. Taxonomy (GTDB): domain Bacteria; phylum UBA8248; class UBA8248; order UBA8248; family CAZNSX01; genus CAZNSX01. Next base: position 259,917 of record CAZNSX010000003.1, read on the forward strand.
AGCAGGGAGCGCCTCATAAAGATGGGCGAGCGACCCGAGCATGTCTTTCAGGTCGGGGCGCCGGGGCTTGATGTGATCCTCAAGGAGCGTCTCCTCTCACAGCGCGAGGTGAGGCGTCGATTCGGCCTCAAGCCCCATGAGCGTCCCCTCTTGGTAGTGCAGCACCCCCTGACGACCGAGCCCGACCGGGCGAGAGACCAGATGCTCATAACCCTGGGGGCCATAAAAAGCCTGGGAGAGAGAACCTTTCTCATCTATCCCAACGCCGATGCAGGTGGAAGGGCCATGATCGAGGCCATAAGGGAGCATGAGGGCCTTCCCTTTCTCACCACCTTCGTGAACCTCCCGAGGCGGGAATATCTCTCGCTGCTCAAAATGGCAAGGGTTCTTGTGGGAAACTCAAGCTCGGGCATCATCGAGGCCCCCGCCTTCAGGATTCCCGCGGTCAACATCGGGGAGCGCCAGGCGGGAAGGGAGCGCAGCACTAACATCATTGATGTTCCCCACCGGGAGGAAGAAATCCTCAGGGCCATCCGTAAGGCCGCCCGAGACAGAGCTTTTCTCAAGAGAGTAGAGACCTGCCATAACCCCTATGGTGACGGCAGGGCGGGGGAGAGAATCGCCCGCATTCTCAAGCGGGTATCCCTCGATGAGAGCCTTCTCGCCAAAAGCCTCACCTATTGAAAAGATGAAGCGAACTCTCATCTACGGGGCTGGCGGGCACGCCAAGGTGGTCTTCGATATCCTGAGAGCCATGGAAGGGTGGGAGGTGGGGGCCTTCCTGGATGACGGGCCTCGAAAGGGCTCTACCTTTCTGGGGCTTCCGGTGCTCCCGGGAGAGGCGCTCCAGGAGCTGAAAAGGGAGGGATTCCTCTGGGGCATCGTTGCGGTTGGGGATAACCGGATGCGTCTTGAGCTGGCAGAGCACCTCAAGAGGTCGGGCCTCAGGCTGGCCAGGGCGATCCATCCCCGGAGCAGTGTGGCTCCCGCGGTGGAGGTGGGAGCGGGGAGCTGCCTCATGGCGGGGGCTGTGGTCAATATCGGCTCCCGCCTGGGTCCCAATGTCATCATCAACACCGGAGCCACCGTTGACCACGACTGCATCATAGGCGCGGGAGTTCATGTCTCCCCCGGGGCTCACCTGGCGGGAGGGGTAGGGGTGGGAAAGGGGGCGCAACTCGGCGTAGGGTCCTGCGTGGCGCCGGGCGTGAAGATAGGGGCCTGGGCTCTTGTGGGAGCAGGAGCCGCTGTGGTGAGGGATATACCGCGAGGGGTCGTGGCCACGGGGGTGCCGGCCCGGGTGGCGAGAAAGCTAAGGTAGAGGACGTCTCAAGCCAAAGCGAATTCCCAAGGAGGGAGTCTTTGGAAGAGGGGAAGCTGGAGAGGGCCCTGGTGGAGGGCCTTGAGAAGGCCCTTTCGCACTATGAAGAGCTCAAGGCCGTATGCCTCAGGCAGAGGGAGTTCCTCGGAGGGGAGCGGATAGAAGGGCTCGAAGGCCTTCTTAAAGAAAAGGAAGCCCTCGTTGAGGCTATCTCTCAGGGCTCAGCGGCTCTCGTGCCCCTCTGGGAGCGCCTCAGGGATAAGGGGGAGGAGGGAAGAAGGCACGAGAGGGTGGGAGACCTTCTGGCCGAGCTCTCAAGGAGGCTGGAGGAAATCAAAGCCCTTGAGGAAGAGAGTGGCGAGCTCCTTAAGGAGAAGGGGGCTTCCCTGAAAAGAAGCCTGAGACACCTGCTGCGCTCCGGGAGGGTTATCAAGGGGTATGCCCCTTCTCATCCCAAAAGGCCGCGCTTTATCGACAGGCGGGGCTGAGGTGCCAAATTCGCGCTTGAAATAAGGCGCCTCCTCCATTAGTTTATCTATGTAGCAGGCTCCTGCGGATGAGCAGGGGATTTTAAGCTGATTTAAGGGTCGCCCATGGTTTTGGGAGGTGTCTTGATGGCTGGAGAGATTCTTGAGCTCACGGACGATAATTTCGAGCAGGAGGTCATATCTTTGGATGGTCCCTCCCTTGTGGACTTCTGGGCGGCCTGGTGTGCCCCCTGCAAGATGATCGCTCCCATCGTGGAGGAGCTGGCGGGAGAGTACACGGGGAAGCTCAAGGTGGCGAAGCTCAACGTGGATGATAACCCGAAGACGGCCTCCCGCTTCGGCATTCGAGGAATTCCCACCTTGCTCCTCTTCAAGAAGGGCGAGGTGGTGGAACAGTTTGTGGGCGTCCAGAGAAAGGAAGAGATAAAGAGGGCCATCGAGAGCGCTCTTTAGTAGCATAGAAGGCCCCGTGGGGCCGGAGAGAGAAAGGACCCTTCGGGGTATCCCCCCCCGCTTTTCCTTTTCCAAAAGGATCTCGTGGTGCTTCATGCCAGGGCCTGGAGTTCATGCTAGAAGGCCCATCCATCCCATCCCTTGCCGGTCAAAGTGCTATCTCTTGGCTTTTTTCCCCTCCATAGTGCAGCGGGGACCATGCACCCTTCTTTCTTATCCCCCTTAAGGGGGCTCTCACCGATTTTCCCCCTTGCCCTTGAGCTCCCCTGGCCGAAGAACTCTTTGATGTCATGCGACTTGGGAAGCCATCTTCAGCAGAAGCTACCCAAGTCACCTTTAAGCTCGTCCCCAGAGGGAGACGCTTATGGGGGAGGGGTCTTAGGAGGCGGGAAGGGCGTTAATCGAGTTTGAATAGCCCCGCTCTCTTGATATAGTTCAGAAACATCCCTTTTTGAGGGTCATCCCATGCCGAAGGCACCCAGGGAAACCTTTCTCTATCTGGCAATAGGGGTCTTTGCCATCTCCTGGGCTGCCCCCCTCATCCGGCTTTGCGAAGCGCCCCCCTTGGCGATAGCGACCTATCGCATGGGCTTCTCGGCTCTGCTCCTTCTCCCCCTTGCCATCAAGGATTGCCTGAGGGAGCTCAAGCCGCGAGGGGTCCTTACTCTTTTCCTCCCCGGCGCCTTCCTGGGGCTTCACTTCGCCCTCTGGGTCAGCTCCCTCAGCTACACCTCTGTAGCGAGCTCGGTCATCCTCGTCACGACTAACCCCATCTTCGTGGGCTTTCTGTCTTTCTTCCTCCTGGGGGAGAAGATGACGAAGCCCCTCATTCTGGGAACGGCCCTCGCCATTGGGGGGGGGATAACAGTGGGGGTCGGGGATTTCAGAGAGGGCGGGGGGCTCCTTCTCGGTAATGGACTCGCGCTCGCCGGAGCTCTCATGATGAGCTGCTATCTCGTGGCGGGAAGGACCTTTAGGGAGAGGGCAAGCCTCCTCACCTATGTCTTCGTCGTTTACGGCGCGGCCGCCCTCCTTCTCCTCTTGCTGTCGGCCCTCCTGGGGGAGCCCCTGAGGGGTTTTCCTCCCACGACCTGGGTCCTCTTTATCCTTCTTGCTCTCGTGCCCACCCTGGTGGGCCACTCGACCATAAACTGGGCCGTTCGCCATCTGAGTACTCCCGTGGTGGCGCTGGCCATTGTGGGTGAGCCCGTGCTGGCCTCCCTTCTGGCATACCTGGTTCTTGGAGAGGCGCTCACCTGGGCGCGGGTGGTGGGTGGGGGCGTGATCCTTGCGGGTGTCTACCTGGGCATCTTCCGCCGGGGAGGATGACCTAAGCGGGCCTCCCGCTCTCAGATGCGGCCATTATGGCTTGCACTATTTTTACATAACCCGTGCAGCGGCAGAGGTTTCCGCGGAGTGCTTCTCTGACTTCTCCCTCGGTGGGCTTTGGGTTTTCATCCAAGAGCGCCTTTGCCGTGAGAACCATCCCGGGCGTGCAGAACCCGCACTGTATGGCGCCGTGCTCGATGAAGGCCCTCTGAATCGGATGGAGCTCTCCCCCACGGGCCAGCCCCTCTATGGTTATGATCTCCCTTCCCTCCGCCTCAAGGGCGAGAGTGAGGCATGAGTAGATGGCCCTCCCGTCCATTATGACCGTGCAACTTCCACACTCGCCCGTCCCGTCGCAGCCCCTCTTGGCCCCTGTGTAATCAAGCTTTTCACGGAGAACATCGAGCAGGACTGAATCGGGTTCCACAACGACCTCATTTGGGACCCCGTTCACGTTCAGAGTTATTATGCGCTTCAAGCTTCCGCCACCTCCTTCGCCCCGGCCCTGAAGAAGGCGAGCCTAAGGGCGTCCTCGACCATGGCCTCCGCCTTCCTCAGCTTGAAGCGACCGACTGGCCCGGTGGCCCGCGCCCCTTCGAGAGCGGATTGAGCCGCCCTCTCGATATTGCTGGTCGAGACCTTCTCGCCCCTGAGCTTCTCCTCGGCCCCCTTCGGCCTGAAAGGCACAGGAGCCACGCCCCCCAGGACCAGCCGAACCTCCTCACAGACTTCTTCCCGGGGGGCCAATTCAACAATGGCCGCAACGTTAATCGCCGCATGCGCGCGGAGGTCGGGGGAGTACTTCAGGTAGGAACTCCCCGCCACCTCCGGCGGGTCCGGCAGGATGAGTTCCGTGAGGATCTCATCGCGCCTGAGCGCGGTCTCAGCCGCGCCCAGGAAGAAATCATCAAGAGGGATGAGCCTCTCGCCTCCGGGGCCGGCCGCCTTCGCGCTCCCGCCCAGGGCTATGAGCGAGGTGGCCATATCAGAAGCCGTGGGTGCGATGCAGCCCTTGACGGCTTTGCCCAGGATGGAGTGCTGAAGGCCATCCTCCTTCACGGCGTGGCAGATGGCTCCCCCCCGCTTAAAGCAAGCCTCAAGCGAGTGCCTCATGAAATCGGTCACGTGGGATTGATTGTAATAGATACATTTCACGGTCTGGCGGATGTTCCCCCCGATGGTTCCGGCGTTTCTGACCTGCAAGGTTGCGAGCGATCTGGCCGCCTCGGAGAGGATGCGGTATCTCTCGCCCAGCGCGGGTGAGCGCTCGATTGTGCGCAGAAGCGTAAGGGCGCCGATTCTTAACCCTCCGCCTTCCATGTATTCGATGAAATCCAATCCCGGAATCCTCTTCAGGCTCACGAGGTATTTCGGGCCAAGGGCATGATGCCTGAGGTTTACGAGCAGCTCTGTGCCGCCAGCCAGAACCATCGCCTCCTCACCATATCTATCGAGAAGGGAGATGGCTTCTTCTACGGAGCCCGCAAATAAATGCTCAAAGCGCATGGCTGACACCCTGACTTTTTATCCCTTCCCCCTCAACGCCTGAAGGACCTTCACGGGCGTCATGGGCAGGTCGGATATCCTCCCGCCTATGGCATCCTCTATGGCGTTGGCTATGGCGGGCGCCACCGGCACAGATGCCGGCTCCCCCATACCCTTGGCCCCGAAAGGCCCCTTAGGGTCGTCCGTCTCGACGAATATCGACTCGATTTTCGGCATGTCCACGGCCGGCACCATGCGGTAGTTGAGGAGGTTAGGGTTCATGGTTCTGCCCCGCCTCCACTCCATCTCTTCAGTGAGGGCATAGCCCATTCCCTGGGCCGCAGCCCCCTCCACCTGGCCCTCGGCGCCGACGGGGTTGATGAGCCTGCCGACGTCATGGGCCGAAGCGATGGATATCACCCTGACCTCACCCGTATTCCTGTCAACCTCAACCTCCGCGGCCTGGGCAAAGTAGCTCCACGTGGGCGCAATGGTTCCCCGTCCGGTCTCTGGGTCGGGGATGGTTGAGTCCGGGTCATGGTAGCCCTTGAAGATGAGGTAGCCGGCGTCCCTTGTGGCGTAGGCGCGGAAGGCTGCGTCAGCCAGCAGGACTTCTCTCCCGGGGCTTCCCCTGACATATATTCGGCCGTCTCTCGCCTCGAGGTCCTCGACATGAGCCTCCAGCATCTCGGCGGCTATCCTAAAGAGGAGACGCTTCGCTTCAGAGGCGGCCGCCTTCACGGCGTTGCCCAGGACGAGGGTCGTGCGGCTCGCGTAGCTCCCCAGGCCGAAGGCTCCGCTATCGGTATCAGTGCCTATGACCTTCACGTCCTCCGCCCTGATTCCCAGCTCCTCGGCCGCGATCATCGCCGCGACGGTCTTTGCACCCTGCCCCAGCTCGACCTCGCCGATATGTATCGTCACGCTCCCATCCTCGTTGACTATCAAAACGCAGGAGGATGGGTCCGCATCATAGAGGTCCAGCCGGAAGTTCTCCCTCCAGTCGATACTCCCATCCTTCTTGACCCTCAGGAAGGGGGAGGAGGGGTCCTCCTCGTAAAGCTCTTCAGGCTTGCGGTAGCCGGTTCGCCATACATTCGCGTCGAAACCAGACCTCCAGCCGCACCAATGATTGCCGCAGGCAATGCCCACACCCCTCACCTTTCGGCCAGCTTTTTCCTTCAGATTCCTCTTTACTCCCCAGCCTATTGCCTCAGACGCCTTCACTATGCACTCTTTGAGGCCGCAGCGTCCCACTCTCTGGCCCCTGGCCGTGAGGTCACCCTCTTCCACGGCGTTCTTTAGCCTCAGCTCAACGGGGTCGATTTTCAGCCCCCTAGCGACCCGGTCCATGTGGGACTCGACCGCGAAGGTTATCTGGGGGTTGCCGAACCCTCGCATGGGGCCGCCGTAAGGGAGGTTTGTGTAGACGAGGTGGGCGTCATACTTCAGGTTGGGCGTCTTGTAGACACCGGAGAAGATCACTCCGATGGCCCCGGCGCCGAGGTCCCCATGGTGGGTATAGGCGCCGTTATTCATTATCAGCCCGCATTCCCTGGCCGTTATAGTGCCGTCGCTCCTCACGCCAGTCCTGAGGTTTATTTCGGTCGGGTGCCGGATGGTATCGCAGACTATGTCTTCCTCCCTGGTATGGACTATCTTCACAGGCCTTCCCGCGCCGACCTTCCTGGCGAGAGCGGCGCACACGTAGATTATGCGCATCTGAACGTCTTTCCCGCCGAACCCACCCCCCACGTTGGGAACCATGATCCTTATCTTGTGCTGCGGGATGCCGAGCGACCTGGAGAGGATTGCGCGCTCCTTGAAGGGCGTCTGACTTGCCGTCCAGAGCGTCAGGTTCCCCCCGGGCTCATACATGGCTACGGCGACCTGCGGCTCGATGGTCGCGTGCTCCTGCGGCTGCGTACTGAAGGTGTCCTCAAAGATGTGGTCGGCCTCTTCAAAACCCTTCTCGATATCACCGAAGCGCACCCTCCGGATGGACGCGATGTTATTCTCTGCACCCTCATGGACCTCTGGCGCGCCGGGCTTCATCGCTTCTTCCGTGCTGAAGACGGCTGGCAGAGGCTCATAATCTATGCCTATGAGCTCAAGGGCTCTCTCGGCTATATCCCTGTTGACGGCGGCTACCGCTGCGACGGAGTCTCCGATGTAGCGGACCTTGTCCTCTGTCAGCACGCTCTGGTCATTGATGGTGGAGCCAAGTATCCTGGGATTGTGAGGCACATCCTTGCCGGTGATGACGGCCACAACGCCGGGGAGCTCCTCAGCCCTTCGCGTGTCAATTCTCAGGATCTTTGCGTGGGCATGGGGGCTTCTTAAGATTTTCCCGTATAGCATCCCAGGGAGCTTGAGGTCGTCTGTGTACTTGGCGGTGCCCATGACTTTTTCCAGGACACCGATGCTCTCCACTCGCCCGCCGATGACGTTGAATTCCGCTTTTCCGCCCATCTGACTTGACCCCCAGTGATGGCTCGCTTTCTTAGGGTCTCGGTTCAAAACCTTATTCTGCCAGATAATTGGCAAACGTCAAACCGTTATAAGCGCCCCCATCGCCCGCCCTGAGCACCCCTTCTCTTTCGCTTTTTTCGGGATGAGTCGGGCGCGGTGGACCGAGATTTCAGAAAAGCTTCAGAGCTCATGTCAAACACACAATATGGGGGCCCAGGCTCGCCCAAGGCCGGTGGGGCCTTGACAGCCGATAAAGGTGCAGATAGGTTAAACTTTGACCTTTCTTGAGGGAAGGAGGAATCCGCCTTGAAGAGAGCTGTACTTGCCTTTTTTCTGGTGTCCGCTCTCCTTCTGGGATGCGGCTACTATGAGAAGGGGGGCTATTTCATAAGCAGCCGTTACGGGTACAAGGTTCTCCTTCCGCCCAAGGCGTGGGAGGCCAAGGCCGATGAAGGAGATGTTCCCGGCCTCGAAGGACCCTCCTTCACCCATCAGAGCTACCTGAACCCTTACACCGGCGGCCGCATCCTGGTCCAGGTGAGAGACCTTCCCCGCCGCTACAGGAAGCTATCTCTGGAAGAGATGGCGGATCTCATTTACAAACGCTTCCTTTTCGAGCGGGGAAACGACATGAGGGTCTTCCGGAACGGGCGCTTCCTTCCCCTGGAAGAAGGACTGAAGAAGGGTAAGAGGGATGGCCTGGAGTATCTGGAGTTCTCCCTCAAGGGGAGCTTCGGGAAGCGCCTCTCCGGAGAGGAACTCGAGGAAAGAAGGAAGGAGCGGGAGAGGCTCCTTCCCTTCGGCCCTCCCACGACGAAGAGGCTCACCAAGGAGGAAAAGCTGTGGCGCCTCATTGAGCTCAAGCCCCTCTTTACCGGAAACTACCGCGCCGAGGTGGTGCTGTTTCGAACCGGCAAGCGCCTCTTTGAGCTTTACTACTTTGACCATGAGCTCGCCCATGAATCCGGCCTGCAAGAGTTCAGGCGCATGGTGGAGAGCTTCAGCCTTACCCACTAGGGGACCTGAGCTGGCCCAGGGGGAGTCTTGACCTTCACCCACAACGATATGCTCAAGGACAGGGTCAGGTGTGAGAGCTACAGGAGGGCGATCCACCGTAGGGTAAGACCCGGGGACGTTGTCTTGGACCTGGGATGCGGAACCGGCCTCCTCTCTTTCTTCGCCTGCCAGGCGGGCGCGGGGAAGGTCTATGCCGTGGAGGAAGAAGACATCATTCACCTGGCCAGGCAGGCCGCCCGGAAAAACCGTTTCTCGGATAGGATAGAATTCCTCCAGGCTTTCTCGCGCGAGCTCATGCTCCCCGAAAGGGTGGATATCATCATCTCCGAGCTCATCAGCTTTTTTGTATTCGATGAGGGGGGGCTGCCCTCCATCATTGATGCCAGGGAGCGCTTCCTCAAGCCCGGCGGGAGGCTTCTCCCCGAGGGAGTGGAGCTCTTCATGGTGCCTGCGGCCCGCCAGCCCCTCTGGAGGGAGGTGGGACGCTGGCGGACGCGGGCCTATGGCTTGGACCTGAGCCCCCTTGGGGAGTACCTTGCAAATAACAATCTCGTGGGCCGCCTCGATCCCAGGGGCTTTCTTTCAAGGCCGAAGTCTCTGGGAAAGATTGATTTTTACGGGGTGAAAGAGACCTCCTTCGAGGGAAGAGCCCGCTTCAGGGTGGAAAGGGAGGGCCGGCTCTGCGGCCTGGGAGGATGGTTTGAGCTGGCGCTTGCCCCCGGCATTCGGCTCTCCACCTCGCCCCTCTCACCCAAGACCCATTGGGGTAGCTGCCTCTTTCCTTTAGGGAGCCCCGTTCTCGTGGGCAAGGGAGAAAGGATAGAGGTGGACTTCAGGGCAACTCCCCTGGGGCGCGAGGCCTTCCTCTCCTGGGATGTCTCTGTGGGGGGAGGCCCTTCCGAGCGCCGTTCCACTTTCAGGGGCTTTCCTGCGGGAAGGGGGAGCCTGATGCCCTCTCGAAAAAAGAAACGAGAGCACTGGAAGGCCTCTTAGGAGGAAAAGGTGGAGCTCAAGGAGCTCTTTCCTGAGTTTCAGGTCTCAGTGGAGACGACCCGGCGCTGCAGCCTTAAGTGCCCTTACTGCTATGTGGTTGCGAGGCGCCTCCCCAGGGCGCGGGAGATAGGATTAAAGGAGATAGGGGATTTCATCGAGAGGCTCACGCCCGCGCTCGAAGGGAGGAAGGTGGGAGTCCACCTCACGGGAGGGGAGCTCTTCACACGGCCGGATGCCCTTGCCCTCGTAAAGAGACTTCTCTCCCTTCCTCTTCTCCTCTCACTGGGGACCAATGGGGTTTCTCTCCCCCGGGAGCTCTTCGAGCTTCCGCCCGAGAGGCTAGAGCTTCAGTTCAGCATTGATGGCACCCTCCCCATCCACTCCCTGACCCGGGAGAGGGGGGAGCGCGCCTATGCAAATCTGGGGAAGGCCCTTGAGAGGGGGTTTCGGCCGACGATAAGGACTACCGTCCACCGCGGAAACCTTGGCTCCATGGCGGATTTTTACCGCAGCCTCAACGCCCTGGCTTCATCTTACGGCGTTAAGCTCCACTGTGAGGTTCAGCCCGTGATCCTCCATCCAGAACTCCGCCCTCGTCATATCGAACCCTTCAGGCTTCGGCTCGAAGAGTATCTCTCAGTGGGTCTAGGGGTTATCACTAATGTCGAGGGCGAGCTCCCCCATGTGCGGTCAAGCTGGCGATTCGTTTCTGAAATAGGGGAGGAGAAGGTCTCTCTTGTGAGCGCCCTCTTCGGTTGCGGCACGGGCGCGGGATTTGATATTATCGTTGATGGCGACGTCGTGGCCTGTGAGATGGATTCTCCCATCGGTAACCTCAGGGAGATGAGAAGCAGCAGCGAGGTGGCCTCTTTTCTCAGCCGCCTTGAACGCAGGCAGGCTCCTGCGAGGCGCTGCTTCAAGTGCCCGTTGGCTCCTCATTGCGGGATGTGCCGGCTAGCACCCCTCATGCACGGCTATCCTGCGGCTTTCGGCTTTAGGGATTGTGAGCCCTTTATGAAAGAGGTGGTGGGCTGCTTGGAGGAATTGACCGAGAGAGACCCGAAACTCCTGGGCTCTCGACCTGGAAAGGTGGTCTATGGCTGATAGAGGGAAGAAGGCGGAGGGCTCCGCCACAAGAAGGGGGTTTCTCAAGGCGGGAGTCCTGCTCCTTCCCTACGTGGCACCCGCTATCGAGAGCATCTTCGTGTCCCCCGAGGAGAGCGCTACCCTCTCGGGCACGGCCAGAGCCCAGCAGGGCATCGGAAGGGGCCTTGGCCGTGGGAGGCGCCCCTCGCCTCCTCCCGGTCGCGGAAGGGGGAGGGGCGGGCGCGGGCGGAGATGAGTTTACGGCGGGACTTTCGGGTGAGAGCCGCAGGAGTCGAGGGGCTTTAAGGACTTGTCCCATCCTAAAAAGACGATGCCTGAGCGAAAAACAGACCTCCTCTATCGCCCCCTTGAGGATGGGAGCATCATCTACCACCCGGAGGAGAGCGTGGTTCACTCTCTCAATCAGACGGCGACTTTCATCTGGGAACATCTGGATGGGGCCCACCCGCCCGAGGAGATCGGCCGCAAGCTCACAGAGCGCTTCCAGGTGAGCCCCGAGAGGGCCCTGAGGGATGTTGAGGCCACCCTTAAGAGGCTCCGGGAGCTTAAGCTGCTTAAGTGACCTCACTGGCCCCCAGCCTTACCCTTCAAGCTAAACTCAGGGATGCTTTCTGAGTCTTCCGGAAAGGGGCGGCATGAGCGCATCTCCCTCTCCTTTCCATTCGTTCCGGTATCTGGTTCGAGTTTAAGACCGCGGAGCTTTACGATCGAGGTTCTCTGTGGAATCCCCGCTTTCGTTCCCCTTATAAAGGAACTCCTCAGCCCCTTCCTCAGGAGGAACCACAGGAGAGCCAGGGCCTCCTTCATGCTGCGCATTCATGAGGACTCCCACGCACTTTATTCCATCTGGGAGGGGGCGCATCTTTCCTTTTCCACCTATCGGTCCTTTGAGGTGCTCCCCTATCTGGAGTGGATGGTCATCTCCAGGGCTCTCGCCGAGCCGAGCCGCTTCCTTCAGCTCCATGGGGCAGCCCTGGAGGGGGAAGGACGGGGCCTGCTCGTGGCGGGACATGAGGGCTCGGGCAAAACGAGCCTGACCCTCTCTCTCATAAAGGAGGGTTTCCGCTTCCTCACAGACGATGTCGCCCTCCTCCATCCTTTCTCCCGTCGCCTTCATCCCTTTCCCAGGCCCTTTCATCTGGATGAGGCATCGGCCCGGGAGCTTTCCCTGGAGCGTCTGCTGAAGGGGGAATTCTGCTTTGACTATTACTACTCGAGGAGGAAGGCTATCTATTTTAACCCCGAGAGCATCTTCGCGGGCTCGCGGGCGCGGGCGACGCCCCTCAAGCTTATCCTCTTTCTCGGCGAGAGGAAGGGAGGAGCCCGCCTCAGGTCTCTTCCCAAGAGGAAGGTTTTTTTCCTTCTGCTCTCGAATAGCTTCAACCCGGCCTACCTGGGAAAGGAAGGCATGGCCGGGCTCCTTCACCTTCTTGAAAGAAAACCCGCTTTCAAACTCGAAGGAGGGACACTTAGGGAAAGGACCCTCCTCATCAGGGACCTCCTCCGCCAGGGCTCCTGAGGAAGGGCCCTGCACCCCGGGCGGCCGGGAATTCCCGAGTGACCTCCGCTTTCTCATTGTGGCTCGCCACGACTACTGCGTATTCTCCTGCCGCCTTGGAATAAGGGGTCGGAGCCTCCTCAATCTTCCGGGCATTCCCCTTGGCTCGGGTTCAGGCCGTGTGCTAAGCTAAAAGCAGAGCCCCTCCACTGAGAGGATTTTTTGTGAAAAGCAGGCTTGCCAGGACGGCCGGCTTCTGCATGGGGGTGAGGCGGGCGGTCGAGATAGTGCTCGACACCGCCAACAAGAAGAAGGGAGAGGTATTTACGCAGGGCCCCCTCATCCATAACCCTCAAGTGCTGGAGCTGCTTGAGGGAAAGCAGGTGAGGGCCCTTGAGGAGGGGGAGCGCCCCCAGGGGGGCACAGTTGTCATAAGGGCCCACGGGGTGCCGCCGGAGATGAGGCAGAAGATGCGCTCTTGGGGGGTTGAGCTCAAGGATGCTACCTGTCCCAATGTGGCCCGTGTGCAGGGAATAATAAAAAAGCATGCCCATCAGGGCTACCACACCGTCATCGTCGGAGATAAGGGCCACCCCGAGGTTTCGGGCCTTCTGGGCTATGCCGAAGGGAGAGGCCATGTGATAGGTTCCCTTGAGGATATAGAGTCCCTTCCTCCCATGGAAAAAGTCTGCCTCGTGGCCCAGACCACCCAAAATACCGTTCTCTTCGACTCCGTAGAGAGAGCCTTCAAAGAGCGATTTCCCGAGGCCAAGATATTCAATACCATCTGCGATTCCACCCAGGAGCGGCAGAAAGAGGTCCAAGCGCTTGCACGCTCAGTTGACGCCATGGTGGTTGTGGGGGGCCGCATGAGCGGCAACACCAAGCGCCTTGCGGACCTCTCGGCCTCTCAGGGCACTCCCACATATCTGGTGGAAACCGAAGAGGAACTGAGGCCGGAGCTACTCAACCGTTACCACAGCATAGGGATCACGGCCGGTGCCTCAACGCCCCACTGGATGATAAGGAGGGTGGTCGAGAGGATAGAGTCTATGGACGGGGAGGAGGGCAGGAGCCTGAGGGGGGCCTTAAGGGTTTTTCTATCCCTTCTCTTAAGAACCAACGGTGCTCTCACGCTGGGGGCTCTTGGCCTCACCCTGGCGGCCACGGAGCTTCAGGGGCTTCCGCTCAGGTTCTCCCTCCTCGTCGTCCCTGTCCTCTATCTTTTTGCCATGCACAGCATTAACAGGTGGCAGAACATCGCCTCTGACCGCTTCAATCAGCCGGCCCGGGCTCGCTTCTATGAGAGGTGGGGATGGGTTGTGCTGGCGCTGGCCGGAGGGGCCATCCTCCTGGCCCTGGTGCTTGCCGGGAGAGCGGGCCTCGGGGGCCTCATTTTTCTCCTCTTCGCTCTTTCGGCGGGGGTTCTTTACAATTTGAACCTTCACCTTCCTGTGCTGAGATGGTTTGGGTTTGAAGAGATTCCGGGGAGCAAGTGCTTCTGGATTGCCCTCGCCTGGGGCCTCTCGATTGTTCTCTATCCCCTTCTGGCGGCTCCAACATCCGCGAGCTTGGCCACGGGTCTGGCCTTCTCCTTCGTCTTCGCCCTCGCCTTCGTGAGGGCGGCCTTCTTTGAGCTCTGGGATGTCCAAGGCGACCGGATTATCGGCCGGGAAACGCTTCCTATCCTCATAGGGAGCCGAAGGACACTTCTAATAATGGGGTCACTCGTGGCCCTCGTGGCCCTGACCCTAGCGGCCGGAGGCATCTTGGGACTGAAGAAGACTCTGAGCTGGGGCCTTTTGGCATCTCTCGGCTGGCTTGCCCTAATTTTGCTTCTCTCCGGCCGGGGCTGGCTCTCGCCTGGGTCTTTGGGCGAAGGGCTGGTTGAGGCCCAGTTCCCCCTAGTTGGGCTGATTACCCTCCTCTGGCTTGCCCTCTAGGAGACTTTAAGGAGGGGAGTCACCTCGATATGGCGGGTATGGGGAGACCCCTAAAGAAGCTCTCTTTTCCCTGGCTCCCCCTTCTCATCTTCTCCCTGGCCTTTATCCTCAGGCTCATCTACATCCTGGAGATCCGTGGGAGCCCCTTCTGGGACACCTTTATCCTGGACCAGAGGTGGTATGACGAGTGGGCGCGAAAGATAGCCGGAGGGGAGTTCCTAGGGAGGGAGGTCTTCTTTCTTAACCCCCTTTACGCCTATTTCCTCGCCCTCATATATCTTCCCGCAGGACGAGCCCTCTGGGCGGTGAGGCTCATCCAGGCCGCCATGGGCGGGCTCAGCTGCTGCCTCATCTGGGCTATAGGAAGGAGGCTATTCGGCGAGAGGGAGGGAGTGCTCGCGGGTCTCCTGGGGTCCGCCTATGGCATCTTCATATTTTATGATAGTGTGCTGGCCGTTGCTTCGCTGGCCACTTTTTTAAATCTCCTCCTCCTCTTCTACCTCCTCCGGACGGGCTCCGAAGCAGGAAAGAGGGAGGGCCTCGGCGCCGGGATTCTCCTGGGACTATCAGTCCTGGCAAGGCCCAATGTTTTGCTTTTCTATCCTTTTATCGCCGCCTTCTGGTTCTTAAAACTCAAGCCCAGGAAAGCCTTTGGGGCGGCGGCCATGAGCCTTCTCGGCGCAGCGCTCATGGTGGCGCCCGTCACCCTGAGGCACCTGCTCGTGGCGGGAGACTTCGTTCCTTTCACATCGAGCAGCGGGATAAACCTCTTCATCGGAAATAATCCCAAGGCTAATGGCACCTTCAGTGCTCCCTCCGGCGTCAGACCCGAGCCCGAGGGCATGCTCGAAGATTCGACGCGTCTCGCCGAGAAAGCCCTGGGAAGGAAGCTCAAGCCCTCAGAGGTGAGCGGCTACTGGCGGGGTAGGGCCGTGAAGTTCTGGAAGGAAGAACCCGGAAAGGCCCTTTTCCTTTATCTCAAAAAGCTGGCTCTCTTCTGGAATGGTGAGGAGCTGGGAGGCACTTACAACTTTCCATACTTTAGGGGGAGGTCATGGAGCCTAAGGAATAACCCTGTCGGCTTCGGGCTCGTGGCACCCTTAGCCCTCCTTGGGATGGGGGTTTTCTTAAGAAGATTCAAGGAACTCTTGCTTCCCTATGGGATGGTTCTCAGTTATGCCTTCGGAATAGCGCTTATCTTCGTGGTGGCGCAGTATCGGGCGGCCGCAGTGCCCTTTATCCTTCTCTTCGCCTCAACCTTCATCTTCTGGGCGGTGGGAAAGATAAGGGCTCTCCAGCTCAAGCCTCTGCTCCTGGCCGCCGCCATCGGGGGCCCCTTGGCCTTGGGGGTAAACTATCCCATGGTGGGGGGCACCCTCTCGATGGCGCACACCAATATGGGGGTTCTCTATGACCTGAGAGGCTTTAAGGAGGAGGCGGAGAGGGAGTTCAGAGAAGCTCTCAAATCGGACCCCGAAAACGTAAGGGCCCTCAACAATATGGCGATAATCTATGAGGAGAGGGGGGAGCTCGGCAGGGCCCTCTCCCTCTACCAGAGGGCTCTTGCCCTGAGGCCTGACTACCTCGAAGGCAGGGCGAACTACGCCTCCGCGCTCCTCCGCGGCGACAGGTACAGAGAAGGGCTCATGGAGTTTGAGGCACTCCTCAGGGAGAGGCCCGACTTTTCCCCTGCATATCTCAGCTTTTCCTCGGCCCTTCTTGAGCTGGGAAGGGGGGAGGAGTCCATCCGCACGCTCAGGCGGCTTCTTGAGCTAAGGCCCACCGATCATGAGGCGAGGGCACGCCTGGCTGCAACAATGGCCCTCGTGGGAGATTACAAGGGAGCGGCCAGGGAGTACCGAGAAGCCCTGGCCCTTGAGCCCGATGACCTCCGCCTCATGAATAACCTGGGGAACCTCCTCGTCCAGAAGGGCCTCGCCTCCGACGAGGGCCTGAGGCTCCTTGAGCGCGCCCACCTCCTAGCGCCAGGGGAGGCTACTATCCTGGATAGCCTGGGCTGGGCCTACTACCACGAAGGAAGGTATGGGGATGCAGCCCGGATACTTGAGCAAGCCCTGAGGCTTCTTCCCCGAGAGCCCGAAGTCTTAGAGCATCTCGCCCTCACCTATGAGGCCCTGGGAAGGGGAAAAGAGGCCCTATCCCTCTGGCAAGAGCTCCTCAAGATCGCGCCCGAGAACAAGAGGGCAAGGGAAAGAGCCCGGAGGCTCAAAAAAGAAGATGCCCCTTAGCGGCCCTTCCTTTTGCCGGCGGCACCTCGCTTGGAGGCTTTCAGGGGATTCAGCGCGCGGCTCTCTTCCTTAGGGCCTGCTTTAAGGTTTGTGGCTAAACTGCAGCGGCCCGAGAGCCATTTGGCGGCGGGATTGGCGTAGCTCGCGCAGAACTTTCCTGCGGAGAAGCTCCTCACATGGGAGCAACCCTCGCAGGCTTCCACAATCCCGTGGCAGCGCCCTCCATTATAGCTGCAGCCTTCTTTGGTCATAAAAAAACACTCAACTCCCGCCTTGAGGGTGTCGCAAAGCATTTTCCTTCTCTCCTCTTCTCTAAAGTACCTCAGGAGATAAAGCTTGAGGCCGCCCTCTGGCAGCCCCAGATACAAAAAAAGAACCCCACCCTCTAAAGGGTGCGGTCCGGAGAGATTCCCTCTCCCTTCAAAACAGAAGCGAATATAAATCCCTCAGCCGGTTCTGTCAAGAGGAAAGTGCCCCCTCACATGAATTTTTCAACGAATCGTGAAAAATTGGCCCAAGAATGGCCCTAATGGGCCTGCAAATAAGCTACCAAGGCTCCTCAGCCAATCCCCTTATCGACATCATCAGGGATTCCATGAAGTCGGCAATAATCCTCATTACTGCCGCGAGCGGTGTCCGATCAAGTGGGGGGTCGCACTTTTGGGCGGCTCTGTGGTATCATCTTGTCAAGCGCGGTCCCGGGAAAATCATGGGTTTGCACATGAAGTTGAAAACTACGCCGGAACGCTCTCGGCTCATGGCTCGGGTGAGGCAATCGGGCACTTCAGCGGAGTTGGCCCTTCGGAGGCTCGTGCACTCTTGTGGATTCCGTTTCCGTGTGAAAGCCAAGGACTTGCCTGGTACGCCCGACCTCGTGAATCGGAACGCCAAATGGGCGATCTTCGTCCATGGCTGTTTCTGGCACGCTCACATAGGGTGCTCGCTTTGGAGTATTCCAAAGAACAATCAGCCCTTTTGGAGAAGGAAATTCCTTGAAAATCGAAGCAGGGACGAGCGCAAGGTCAAGGAATTGGAGAATTCGGGTTACTCTGTGCTGATAGTTTGGGGATGTGAACTCCAAAGCGAGGCAAAAACGAAAAGGAAGATACTCAAATTCATGGAAAGAGTCTATAGAACGCGGGCGAGCAAGATTAAGGGCAAGGTCCAATCCCCCGGTCGCTTGCGCACCAAATCAAAGGACAGCGAAAAGGAATTGTACCGGTACAGTGCTTCCCGAAAATATGTATCTCGAACCGTGCGGCTCGATAACGGAAAGACGTACAGCACACGTCTAGATGTGGGAAAGCATCCCTCTCCCAGCGAGGACCCCCATTCAGCATTCGACCAGGCTTTCCTCAGAAAGGCTAGGAGGCATGTTTTGGACGAAGGACATCCCGCTATCCGCGGTGTCGATCTCTTTTGCGGATGCGGAGGGCTATCAGTCGGCGCAAGAGAGGCATGTTTGGCAGCCGGCTATCGATTTGAATCTGTGCTCGCAATTGATGAGGATTCTTTGAGTCTTGAGGTATACAAGGCTAATTTCAACCCCTCACAAACCTACAATTGCGACATCGTGAATATAGTGGACGGTAAATCCGGGACTCTCCCCACGCCCGTAGAGAGGGTTTTGCTCAAAGGTCTGGGTAAAATCAACATTCTGCTGGCTGGCCCTCCTTGTCAGGGCCATTCGGACCTCAACAATCGTACGAGAAGAAGAGACCGGCGAAACAAGCTCTACGAAAGAGTTGGTCGATTTGCGGAGATCACGGAGCCAGAGCACATCCTTATAGAGAATGTACCCACTGTCATTCACGCGCGTGATCGAGCGCTCGACAACACCATCGAGCTCCTAGAGAAGCACGGTTATGAAGTCGATACCGGCATTGTCGACTTGTCCCAATTCGGCGTGCCCCAAAGGCGCAAACGACATGTTCTGGTTGCATCACTTATCAAGTCCCTATCGGTCGCAAATGTGGTCGACAAATATCGGGTTTTTGCAACAAGAGATATAAGATGGGCCATCGGAGATTTGGAACAAGAAGAGGCTAACGGTGTATTCACCGAGTCCTCCAAGCACAGTCAGGATAACCTAAGGCGAATCAATTACCTGTTCAAGCACGATCTTTACGATCTACCCAACCAATTGAGGCCGCCCTGCCATCAAGACGGAGGGCATTCTTACATATCGATGTATGGCCGGTTGAAATACGATGAGCCAGCACAAACGATCACGAGTGGTTTCGGCTCCCCGGGACAGGGAAGATTCATTCATCCAAGCCAATCCAGGACCCTAACCCCACATGAGGCCGCACGGCTGCAATTCTTTCCCGATTCCTTTGACTTCTCCGGGGTAACAAGGCGGACCGCTTTAGCAAATATGATCGGAAACGCAGTTCCCATGAAACTGTCTTATGTCTTTTGTTTGGAACTTTTGTCCTGATGGCCATGCAGTCGAAAACAAGAAAGGATCGTCTATCAAAAGAGGAAGAATTGCGGACCCCGCGGAGGATGGAAATAATCTATTTTAGTGTCGACTCGGCCCTGCTGAGAGAGCTGGGCGAGCGTCTCGTCGGCCGCCCTCATATTGCGCTCGCTGAGCTCGTGAAGAACAGCTTCGACGCGGATGCTACCAAAGTCATCATTCGCTTTGGCCCCGATAGCATTGAAATTATCGATAATGGCCACGGGATGGACTTTCAGGAATTCAGGGACTTTTGGATGCGGATTGGGTCGCCTCATAAGGAAAAACAAAGACTTTCCCGATATCTCAGGCGTCCTATGACTGGCTCCAAGGGTGTCGGTCGCCTCGCCGTGCAGTTTCTGGCCAGAAAGCTCGAACTGCGTACTGTTTCTAAAAAAGGTCTCGACTCTGAACTTGAGGCCTATGTGGACTGGGGCGAGGCTGTCGAGGCTGGAGAATTGACACGAGCACAAGCGCATTATCGCCAGGTGTCAACCGTCACTAGTTTTCCTGCTGGAAGTCCTTGTGGCACGTTAATTATCCTTCATAGGCTGAATCAAGAATGGGCTTCACAAGAGATCGTAGATTTGGCGCGCGCCATTTGGTGGTTACAACCCCCATTTCGAAGTCATCCAGATCTCACCAGCGATGCACAAAAGGCTTTCGCGGTCGAGCTAGAGAGTCCCGACAAGCATGTAGCAGAGGATTTCAAAAGGCAGATGCGCGCATATCTCGATTTATGGCACGCCCGCATGGTTGGCAAGCTACTCGAAGCTTCTGATAGAGGCAGAAGTCAGGAGCGCAAGGTTCGCCTTTCATTTGGATTTTACGGTGAGAAACCAATCACAATTGATTATTCAATTGAAGAATGTAGGCTGCACGGCGTGGAATTTGAAATTCGCGTTTACCACCTTGAGCGCAGACAGCGTCATGGAATCAAAGTTCGGGAGGCCAGAGAATACCTTAAGGAATACGGGGGTGTCCATGTCTACGACACGGGTTTCCATCTCCCCTACTATGGGCCGGACACCGATTGGCTAAGGATTGAAATGGATCACTCCCATCGCTTGTCCAGATCACAGCTGCTCCCTCCGGAATTGCAAATCTCCGAGGGCTTGAGCTACCTGCCTACCAACTCCCGTCTGTTAGGCGTCGTCCATGTCAACACCTCTAAGGAGCGGGAGGCTGCGAGGAGGGACAGACGCACAGTGAATGGGGATTATCTCAAGCTCCAGGTTACGCGTGATCGGTTGGTAGACAATTGGGCTTTCAAGGACTTACAGAAATTAGTGCGCTGGGCCTTGGATTTTTATACTATGCAGGAGGCTAAGCGAAAGCTTGACGAAAGAGATGCCTCACGAAAAGTCGAGCCTGTTCGGGAAAAGTTCGCGAGGGTCGATCAGGTACTTGTGCAATACAGGGAAAAGATCCCGGAAGATGTCTACAATAAGGTCAGAATCGAGACCCAAGAAGCCATCAAAGCCAGCGAGAGCGAGGCCGAGGCAGTGGCCAGTCAAGTGGGGCTACTCGGGGCGCTAGCGACTGCCGGTATCTCTGCGATGGCCTATGAACATGAAGTGGGTCAGCAGTTCCAATTACTAGATAGCATTAGCGATCAGCTGAAGAAAATCACAGTTAGTGACCAAGTGACACATCGTCGCTTGGGGGAAATTGCAGAGCAACTAAAAGAATGGAACGAACGGGCACGGGCAACACGCGCATTGTTTTCTCACCTCATGGACGAGGAAAACCGAGAAAAGAAAGGACGCTTCAAAGCCCGACCGCTCTTCGACGCAGTGAGAGCACAAATGGATGTTTTGATGCGAGGGGTTAATGTTGACATGAGCGGCATCGATGATTCGCTGCGGCTGCCCGAAGGCGCATTCGCTGAATGGAGCGCGATTTTCCAGAACATTTTCGTCAACTCCGTCAACGCCCTGCTGGATGCTCAGATGAAGCAAATTGCGGTCTGCTCACAGGCCCATGGGAAGATGCGAGCCCTGCTGATCCAGGACACAGGCTGCGGTGTGGACTTATCTACGGCGGACGATCTGTTCAAGCCCTTTGAGCGGAGATTGAAAATCTCACCAGAGCGCCGTTCCCTAGGGCTAGGCGGGTCTGGCTTGGGTTTGACCATTGTCCGAATGATTGCCAACAGACTTGGTTGCAAGGTGGCTTTCGTTGAGCCCGATGATGGTTTCAACACCGCTTTTCAGCTCTCTTGGAGCGAATCGAAATGAAGAAGAAGATTCTGATTTATGACGACGATCCCGAGACAGCTAATCGGTGGGAGAAAGAGCTCGGGGGGCTCAAGCCTGTGCGAGATGTGTTCTACGTCAAGTCCATAACAAGAAATGATTTTGAAAAAGCCGTTTCTCAGCTGGAAAATCGACAGCGAGGAGCCCGGAGCAGTTTAGCACCTGAACCGGCTTGGGGAAATAATCTTTTTGATAAGGCGGCAATCCTCATTCTGGACTACGACTTGCTAGATGTGGATAAAAAGACCTATCTTACAGGCGAAACCGTTGCCTATCTCGCCCGTTGCTATTCCAGCTGCGGACTTATCATTGCGTACAACCAATATGGCAAGTATGGCGACAACAGCTTCGATCTCACCCTAAGAGGCCATCCTGAATCCTACGCCGACTTGCAGCTGGATAGTCCGCAATTCTCCAACCGGGGTCTATGGCTTGAACCTTGGAAAGGGTTTCGGCCTTGGTCCTGGCCTTTGTTGCCACTTGCTGCTAAAGCATTCGAAAGCCGCGTCAAGCAGCTGAAGAATCATCTGGACGATGGCATCATGTCGTTTTTGGGTTTCCCTGATGAGTTAGCTGGAATATTGCCACGGTCAATAGGAGAGTTCATCCAAGGGCAGAGTCTGCCCGAAAGGACAACGTTCCGAGAATTCGTAATGAAATCTAGGAACGGGCTTCGCCCCAAGGACCAACTGCCAAAGGACGAACCGCTGAATGAAGAAATGACGGCGCGTATTGCGGCTGCACAGGTAGCTAAATGGCTGGAATGTTTAGTGCTTCCCGGACAGGATATTCTTGTTGACGCCCCTCACCTAGTGTCCCGATATCCAAGTTTGCTCAAGGGCGATTGCGAGAAAGTTGAGACATGGAACAAGACGGCTTCCTTCGTAGAGGTGCCCAGACTGGGATTGCACTACAGAATCATCGACGCTTATCGTTTCAAGAAACAGGATTGGCTCTCTCGAGCAGCTTGGTTTTGGAACGGCGTCAGCAACTGTCAGAAGATCGAAGAAGTTGCCGATCCTTGGTCGACAAAGAGGAAAATACCGGATTTGGTATTTTGCGAAGACATCTCTCGCTTTCTGCGACGTGAGGCGGCTCGCGAATTCGTTGCCGACCTGCCATCGCCATTCGTACGACGATTTGTCGTTGACCCGGAATCACCTAAGACTCCAAAATTCGCTCGGGAGCTCAAGAAGATTTCATACAGACCCAGCGTTCATTTTTCTTTATGATGGAGACACTTTGGAAAGTGTAATGAATCGAGAACAGGGACTATTGCGACAAATTATGGTTTGGCTATGGAGGGGTCATGATCGAGCAAAGCGAAATTTTAGAGGAGAAAAATCCTGTTTTTATCAGAAATTGTTACAAATATTTCCCCCATTCTATGAGAGAGAGCTCGATATTTTGTTGCGAAATACGCACCCTCCCATAGTTGATTTTTTGGGAAAAAACAAATTCTTATTTCTTGAGCCAGTCGACAACATAATGCCAATTTTAGCACTGAGGTACGATTTCAGTGGTTCAACTCCAACGGTTGGTCTTCGGCTTGCTCTGTTTCTTACTCGCGAAAATGGTGAGCTGAAGGCTATCGGATATCGATTCGAAACTCCGAGCGGTGAGGGTGTCCACAATTTTTGTCATGCGCAATTGTTCAAGGAATTTGAGAAGGGTAACCCCCAATGGACGCTTCCTTGTCCGGATTGGTTACCAACCACACAACCATCTTTTGCTCTTGATGCAGATAATCCCGTCGCGCTCATGATCTGCATGCTGATCAGTTTGTATGGTTTGAATTACTTCACCAACTTGGGGGATGCAAGGCTCCGGAACGCACTTTTGGAATACATAAGGAAAATGCATTGTTTGAAAGCGGTCGGTAGCCAGACTTGATCTACACATTGCCAAGCTGCCCAGAGAGGCGGTAGAGTCTTGCAAGCGGAACCAGTCTCTTGGGCTATGCCCTTCAGGCCGCGAAATATGTTCTCCAAGAAGAAACTTGAAACCCGAAACCTCATGCCTCCCTGTCCACCCTCCTTCCCCTGAGCGGTTCACACTTGGGGCAGAGGCCCTTTGCGTCGAGCTCTCCTCCGCAGGAAGGGCACTTCCCCTTCCCCTCAAGGCGCTCTCTTGATTTCTTGAGCTGATACCTGAAGCTCTTGTATGAAAGCCAGTCGATAAGCTTGCTCAGCATGGGAGGGATACCTGCTTTAAGGATTGACCCCTTTCACTCAGAGGATGAGCTCGGAGCAAATCTAGCCGATGCCCTTTCAAAGGTCAATGGGGAAGGGCCTTCCCTTGACTGGCCCCCCGGGGGTGTTAAGATGATGGCGTTAAGGGGAGGGCTGAGGAGCTTATGCGCGGGAGCTGGAGCGAGAAAAGGGCCAGGTGGTATCTGAGGGCTGTCCAGGAAAGCGACTACCCGCAGAGGGTCTTTGAAGCTCTGGATCCAGTCATCACCGAGACCGAGAGCCTCCTCGATGTGGGAGCAGGCATCGGGGCACTCAGCTTTCCCGCCGCCCGGCGCTTCAAGAGGGTCACCGCCCTCGACCCCTCGCTTCCCATGCTGAGGGTGCTGGAGGAGGAGGCGAAGCTCCGGGGGATAGAGAACATAAGAATCCTTCAGGGGAGCTGGGACCAAGTGGAGCTTGAGCCCCAAAGCGTTATTCTCTGCGCGAACGTGCCGCCTGTCCTGGACAACATCGCCTCCTTTGGCAGAAGGGCAACCTCACTCGCTAGTAGTCTTGTGGCGGTGGTTACGCGTGCGGGGCGCAAGGGCCTCTCGGGAGCGGATAAATTTTACTTCCAGGAGCTCTACCCCCTTCTTTTGGGCCGTCCCTTCGGCGAGAGGCCCGACTATCGAGATCGCATGCAAGAACTCCTCCGCCTTGGGCTCGGGGTGAGGCGCTCGGTAATCGAATACGATCTCGACCAGCCCTTCAGGGATCTGGATGAAGCCGTTGATTTCTGGCGGGAGCTCCTGGGGCTTGAGCCGGGGCCCCATGATGAGCTTCTTGCAACTTTTCTCTCTGAGCGCCTTGAGAGAACCCCTGAGGGTCTTGTGAGAAGGATCAGGAGCCGGAGCGCGCTGCTCTGGTGGCCCGTGGAGGGGGCATAAGGCATGCTCCTGAAACTCTTGCTCCTCTTTACGGTAGTTCCCCTTCTGGAGCTGGCCCTTCTCATTGAGGTGGGAACCCGTATAGGCGCGCTCAGGACCATTCTCATAGTGGTCGCCACCGGATTCTTAGGGGCCCTCATGGCCCGCTCCCAGGGTTTTTCCGTGTGGAGGAAATTGAGGGAGAGCGTTGAAGGGGGGAGGTCGCCCGCGGGAGGGTTGGTTGAGGGGGTCTTGGTTTTGGCGGGAGGGCTCCTCCTCATAACTCCCGGCCTGATTACCGATGCGCTTGGGTTTATCCTCCTCATCCCCCCTTCCCGGAGGGCCGTGAGAAACTATCTCATGAGGAAGCTTGAAGCCCGGTCTGCAAGGGACCGGTATTATTTTGGATAATCCACTGTCTAGGGCTCGTGACGTCCTATGAAGTCGAGGATGGCCTCGTTGAAGTCCTCCGGGCGGCAGATGTAGACGAAGTGCCCGCCCCGCTCGAACACCTTGAGCTCAGCACCCGGGATGGCCCCGGCCAGCTGCTCCGAGTAGTATCGGGGCGTCGCGACGTCGTCCCGCGCCACGGCGACCAGGACGGGCACCCGGATCCGCCCCAGGCGACCGAGTTGGTCGTGGCGCATTATGCAGTCGATACGCTCGAGCATCACTTCAACCGGCGGAGCGTTCGCGATGCCCTCATCCTCTTGCTTTTGGATCGCGTCGTAGTTATCGTTCAGGTACTTGGCCTCGTAGAGAGTCATTGCCGCCGTGCGTGTTGTAGCCTCGACTCCCATCTCCCGGAGCATCCGCTTTCGCATGGTGAACTGACGGATGAAGTAGTTATCGGCTTTGGGCCAGGAGCTGCAGATGCAGGCGCTCTGAACGCGCTTCGAGTGGTCAATACAGAGCACCTGGCAGATGGCGCCTCCGGTCGAGCTTCCCACGAAGTGGCCCTTCTCGATGCCGAGATCGTCCATGATGGCCACCACGTCCTGAGCCATGTTCTCGATGCTGTAGACCCCCAGGGGCTTGGCGCTCTTGCCGGTGCCGCGGTGGTCGTGGAGCACGATGGGCCCGCGCTTGAGAAAGGCTCCCAGCTGGCCCGCCCAGGCCGAGCGCACCCCGTTCAGCCCGGTGATGAAAAAGACAGGAATGCCGCCTGCCTCGGAGTCCAGCACCTCATAATCTATATCCACACCGCCTGAGTTCACGACCGCCATTGGCCTCGTCCCTCCTCTCTATTGCGCCTTATTCGAATTTCCCCTATGTCCGCTCGGATGATGCGACTCTGACACAAAAGCCCGCGCCCTGAGTGTCAAAGGCGGTCTTCAGCGAAGTGTTACCCCTCCTGAGGCTTCCCTCTCACCTTCTTTTCAAAGTAAGCAACGAGATCTTTGAGGGGCACCCTATCCTGCACGACCTCCTGTAAATCTCGCACGAGGTGCTCTGGTAGGCCGCCCGGACGTACCAACGGTTCCAATCCCATCGGGCGTACGAGCGCAACACCCTCATCAATTTCCTTATCTCCTAGTATCACCGCATAGGAGGCATAAAGGCGACCAGCCCGCCTGAGCATGCTCTTTAGGCTCTTCTTCTCCCGGTAGTCACCCTCACACCTGAAGCCCTCCTTCCTCAGCGCGTGGATGAGCCTGAAGGCCTCTCTCTCCGCGCGACTCCCCATGGCGGCAAAGAAGATGACCAGCTCTCGCTCTCGCTCCCGTTTCAGAAGAGCGCCCTGATGCGAGAGGGCGACCACCAGCCTCTCGATCCCGAGGGCAAAGCCTATTGCAGGTGTAGGGGGGCCTCCGAGCTCTTCCACCAGAGCGTCATAGCGCCCCCCGCCGCAGACGGCATTCTGGGCGCCAAGGCCCTCGGCCGTCACCTCGAAGATGGTGCGGCTGTAATAGTCAAGGCCCCGCACGAGGCGGGAGTTAATGCGGTGCGGGACCCCCAGCTCTGAAAGCAGCGCCCTCACCTCCTCCAGGTGCTCCCTGCACTCAGGGCTCAGATGATCCTTTATGGAAGGCCCTCGATAGACCACCTCGATGCAGCCCGGCTCCTTGCAATCGAGAATCCTCAAGGGGTTCGTATGAAAGCGGCGGCGACAGTTCTGGCAGAGGAGGTTGAGCTTGCTCTCGAAATAGCTTTTAAGTGCTCCCCGGAAAGAGGCCCGGGAGTCCCGTTCGCCCAGGCTATTGAGCTCCAGGGAGAGACCCTCGAGTCTCAGCTCGTGAAGAAGCTCCCAAACCATGAGGATGAGCTCGGCATCGATAGAGGGGCTTAGGCTCCCTATGGCTTCTGCGTCTATCTGGTGGAACTGCCTGAGCCTCCCGGCCTGGGGCCTCTCGTAGCGAAACATGGGCCCGATGACGTAGAGCCTGGAGAGAGGGGATTTCTTGTAGAGGTGGTGCTCGATGTAGGCCCGGATGATGCAGGCCGTAGCCTCTGGCCTGAGCGTTATACTCTCGCCCCCCTTATCGGAGAAGGAATACATTTCCTTCTCCACAATATCCGTTGTCTCGCCGATGCCGCGGGAGAAGAGCTCCGTTCGCTCGAATATGGGGATCTTTATTTCGCCGTAACCATAGCGGTGGAAAATTCGGCGAGAGGTCTCTTCAATCCACTGCCAGTGCTCCACCTCCCCGGGGAGCACATCCTTGACCCCCCGGATTCCAGGGACCTTCTTTTGCTCAGCCATCATAGGCTCTCGGGGAAGGCGGCTGAGATGAGCTCGGGGAGGACCTCACCGGCCTTTCCCATTATGGACTCATCCACGTGGGGGGAGATGGGCGTGGGCTCAAAGTTGACCTCAACTACATAAGCCCCTCCTTCTTTTGCCATCAAAGGCATGGAGGCCGCGGGCTGGACCACTGCCGAGGTGCCCGCAACGAGAAAGAAGGTGCACTCCCTCACCGCCTCAAGCGAAAGCCTCAAAACCTCCTCCGGAAGTGCCTCCCCGAACCATACTACATCGGGCCTGAGGAGTTCCCCCTGCTCATCCATGGGAGGAAGGGGTTCCATGGGAACGCGCTTATCCTCAAAGGCGGGCCCTCCCCGATCGGGCCTCACCCGCCAGATGTTTCCGTGAAGCTCAAGCACCCTCTTGCTTCCGGCCTCCCGGTGCAGGTTGTCGATATTCTGGGTTATAAGGGTGAACTGGGGCACGAGCCCCTCGAGCCTCACCAAGGCATGGTGGGCGGGATTGGGCTTTAGCCGCGCAAGCACCTGTCTCCTCCAGTCGTAAAACTCCCACGCGAGCTTCGGGTCTCGGGCAAAGGCCCGGGGGGTGGCAAGGTCCTGCGCCTGGTAATTGCGCCACAGGCCTCCCGGTCCTCTGAAGGTAGGCACGCCACTTTCAGCCGACACACCCGCGCC
Organism: uncultured bacterium; assembly: GCA_964575845.1. Taxonomy (GTDB): domain Bacteria; phylum UBA8248; class UBA8248; order UBA8248; family CAZNSX01; genus CAZNSX01. Next base: position 287,469 of record CAZNSX010000003.1, read on the forward strand.
GGTGAGGACGGCGACCTTCTGTGCTCCCCTCAAGGCGCTTACCGTCTGCTCTCCCACCATGGCTGCTCTCCTTTTGCCGTACCGAAGGAATCCAATCCCACCAATATTAAGGGAAAGCTAAGAGGCCGTCAACGAGGAGGGTCTCTCCTAAGAAGGTGAAAGCCCCTGAAAGCCTTGACCTCATAGCCTCCTCTCAGGGCCCTTACCTCCACTGCGCCATCCCTATCGGTCCTGAGGATGGCCACATCTTTGGGCAGGCGTTCCTTGAGATAGCGCCAGGCCCTGAAGCTGCTCCTTGCCCCGCCGGGGGTGAGGATGACTACTTCCGCCCCCGCCGCTCTCGCGAGGCTCAGGGCATCCCGCCAGCGCACCCCGCCTGCCGAGAGCTTTACCACCTTTGCCCTGGGGATTGGGCCCTCTAAGGGCGGGCCAAGGGATGCTCCCCGGTAAAGCATGATGAGGGAGAGACCCCGGCTCCTGAGCTCAAGCCCCCATGGGAGAGATTTGAGGCCCTCTTTCTCGGGAACTTGGGGCATCTCCCCCCCCACTAAGATGAGGGGCTCCAGCCTGAAGCCCTCTCCCTTAAGGGAAGCCGTCCTCAGGCGGGGCCCCGGTGTCAGGAAAAGAGTTTCCCCTACCGTCAGCTCTTCTTCAAAAGGGGTGGCCGAAGCACCCCCTATTCTGAAGAGGAGGTCCAGGTGAAAGATGCCCTCCCTTCTCAGATAAGGGGCTACGACCAGTTCTCCCACATCAAACCTCCCGAGCCGGCTCCGCCCGCCTTCAATGAAGAGGCTCTTTCCACCGGGAAGTCTAACGAGGGTAGCGTCTCCCGGACCTGCATCGAGGAAAGTCACCCTGGCTCCTGAAAGCCTGGGAGAAAAGCTCAGGGGAAGAAGCAGGGAGAGCATTAGGGCCAGGGCAGCTTCCGATAGGGCGAGGCGCCTTCCCCAGCTTGACCTCAAGAGGAAGAAGAGGCTGAATCCAAGATAATAGGAAATGAGGGCCCAAGGGGGAGGAGGGCTTACCCTCAGGGAGGAGAGGGGAAGCGCGCCGAAAAAGGCACCCGCCCCTATAAGGAGAGCAGATAGAAGCCCAGCCCCTTTGAGGAGAAGGGCGCCCAGGGGTTGAAGGACGAGGGCGAGGAAGGAGCCCGTGAGGGAGAGGGGGACAATAACTGATGCTATGGGAATCATCACGAGATTTGATATGACCCCAACCGGGTAGATGCTCTGGAAGTAAAGAGCGGTCAGGGGAAGGGTGGCGGCCACAACCACAAGGGTTACCGCCCAGAATCTCAGGAGCCTCCCCTTAAGCCCACCCGCCAGGTCCGAGAGCCTGGGGAGCACGAGCACGATGGCCAGGACCGAAGCAAAGGAGAGCTGGAAGCCCGCATCGAAGAGGTAGCCGGGCTCCCAGAGGAGGATGAGAAGAGCGGCCAGCATGAGAGCATGGGGGAGCTCCCGTTCCCTCTCGAGGATCTTTGAGAGAAGATAGCCCACTACCATTATGGCAGCCCTGACGGTAGAGACACGAGCCCCCGTAAGCAGCGCAAAGAGGATTATGGCCGGGATGCTCAGGAGCGCGGCCACCTTGGATGGGGTCCATACCATGGGGTAGGTGGGGTAGAGGCGCCGGGGAAGCCGCTTCAGCCCGGCCCTGAGGCTCACCAGCAGAAAGAGCAGGACAAAGCCCACGTGCAGGCCCGAGATGGCCAAAAGATGGGCCGTGCCCGAGTGCAGGAAAATCTCCCTTACCTCTGGCTCCAGGGCCGAGCGCTCGCCGAGGGCCATGCTCTTCAGGATCTCGCTGTAAGGCTTTTGAACCGCGCTATCAATGGCACTCAGCATGCGCTCCCGGACTCCATACAGGGTTCTCAGGGGAGCCCATCCTCCTCCCCGATGAAGAACCCTCACCCTCCCGCTTGTGCCCCCTACGCCATGTATCCCACGCCTTGCCAGGTGAGCCCTGTAGTCAAAGGCACCGGGGTTGAGGAAGCGCCGTGGCCTGAAGAGCCAGAGGGATGGGATGAGAACCTCATCCCCGTAATCTAAGCTGGGTTGCTCGCGGTAGAGGTTCACCCGGGCCTTTCCCTTAAGGGGGAACTCAACCTCCCTGGCCCGTGCTTTTTCCACTTTCAGATAGATGCGCTCCCCCTCGGAGAGACCCTCGGGCGGCCAGTAAAGCCTGCCCACGAGGTCCACGGGGCCCCTTGGGATGAAGTGGGCCAGGTGGTGGGAGGGCTTAAGATAATCCATGGCCCAAGGGGAAAGCCCTCCCCAGGCGAAAAGAAGAATGACGAAGATAGCCCACCGGGCGAGCCGCGAGCCCTTAAGATAGAGAATAATGAGAGCGGGGGAGATGGCCAGGGCGATGAGCGCGAAGGTGCCCACCCCGAGCGCCTTTCCCAGAATTATGCCCAGGATGTAGGCGAAGGTGACGTAGACGAGGGGCCGCCTCAATCTTTCACCTCCAGGTGAGGGGAAGGGAGGAATAAAGCTAGTTTCAGTCTTGGGCGGGTTAGACCCCACCCTTTTCCCCGAGGAGGGCTTATCCCAGGCCCTTCGCCGGCTCCTTGTCCCACCGCATCTTTGGTGTTACACTAGATTTCACAAGAAATCCAGTCTCAGCCACTTGGAAGAGGAGAGACAGGGCGGTCATGGAAGGACTGAAGAGAACTCACAACTGCGGGGAGCTCAGGCCAACTGACATAGGAAAAGAGGTCGCCCTGATGGGTTGGGCCAACTCGGCGAGAGACCAGGGCGGGGTAATCTTCATAGACTTGAGGGACCGCTTCGGCATAACCCAGGTCGTGGCCGACAAGAGTGAAGCCCCCGAGGCTCACGCCGTGGCCGAAGAGGTGAGGGGGGAGTATGTGCTGGCGGTGGAGGGTGTTGTGGCACATAGGCCGGAGGATACCGCGAATCCCTCCCTCCCCACGGGCGAGGTCGATGTGAGGGCCAGGCGGCTTCAGATCCTCAACCGGGCCAAGACCCCTCCCTTTCCCATAGGGGAGGGGGATGAGGCCGCAGAGAATATAAGGCTTGAGTACAGATACCTTGACCTCAGGCGCCCGAGCCTCCAGGCCAATTTCATCCTCCGCCACCGGGTCAACCAGACAGTGAGAAACTATCTCTCGGGAGAGGGTTTCCTTGAGATTGAGACGCCCTTCTTGACCAAGAGCACCCCTGAGGGTGCCCGAGACTACCTGGTGCCAAGCCGCGTCAACCGTGGGAAATTCTATGCTCTTCCCCAGTCCCCCCAAATCTTCAAGCAACTCCTGATGGTGGCGGGCTTTGACAGGTATTTCCAGATCGTGAAGTGCTTCAGGGATGAAGACCTCAGGGCCGACCGGCAGCCGGAATTCACCCAGATAGACATAGAGACCTCCTTTCTGGAAATGGATGAGTTCCTCCCCATAATGGAGGGCCTCGTGGCGGCCATAATGAAGGAGATAAAGGGAATTGAAATTGCGATGCCCTTTCCCAGGCTTAACTATTTCCAGGCCCTCGAGGCTTACGGGACCGATAAGCCCGACCTCAGGGCCGGGATGCCCATGGCTGACATAAAGGAGCTGGCCCTGAGGAGCGAGTTTCAGGTCTTCAGGGAGCAGGCCGGAGAAGGGGCGAGGATAAAGGGATTGGCCGCTCCAGGGTTTGCCGGCGCCTCCCGGAAAGAGATAGATGACCTCACTGCCATGGCTCAGGAGGCCGGAGCAAAAGGGCTCGCATGGGTCAAATGGCAGGACTCAGGCTTTCAGAGCCCCATAGCCAAATTCTTCCCGGGAGAGCTTCTTCCTGAGATTGCAGAGCGTCTTAAGGCGAAGCCGGGCGACCTTCTCCTCATGGTGGCCGACCAGGATGAGCTCCCCACAGGAGTGCTCATGCGCCTCAGGGCACACCTTGCCGAGAAGCTTGGCTTGATCAAGCCCGAAAGCTACTCCTTTCTCTGGGTGGTGGGTTTTCCGCTTCTGGAGTGGAGTGAGGAGGAGGGGAGGTGGGCCGCCGTCCACCATCCCTTCACGGCGCCGGTAGATGAGGACATATCCCTCTTTGAGACGGACCCGGGCAGAATTCGCGCCAAGGCCTATGACATGGTCTTGAACGGTCAGGAAATTGGTGGCGGGAGCATAAGGATTCACAGGCGGGAGGTCCAAAACAAGATGTTCCATGCCCTGGGCATAGGGGAGGAGGAGGCGAAGCACCGGTTCGGCTTCCTTCTGGACGCCCTTGAGTATGGGACGCCTCCCCACGGCGGCATCGCCTTTGGCATGGACCGGATAGTGGCCATCCTCGCCGGTGCCAAGTCTATACGCGAGGTCATCGCCTTCCCCAAGACCCAGAAGGCGGTCTGTCTCATGTCGCAAGCTCCCACCGATGTGGACGAGAAACAGCTCCGGGAGCTTGGGCTTGCTGGAGCTTTTTTGAGATAAGGGGCATTTGGGGAAAAAATAGGAGGGCCTATATTTGGACCCCTTGAATATTGAGGAGTTACCCACTCTCAAGGAAGCGGCCCTGGTTCTGGCCTTTGCGGGTTGGAATGACGCTTCAAGATCCGCCACCACGGCTGTCTCCTTCATGGTGGACAAGCTTTCGGGAAAACGTTTTGCAGGGATCGACCCCGAGGAGTTTTACAACTTTATCGATACCCGCCCTAGCGTCCGGCTTGAGCCAGGAGAGCTGCAGCGGGAGGTCCTCTGGCCGGCCAATGAGTTCTTCTTCTGTCAGGAGCCCAGCCTCCAGAGGGGCCTGGTCCTGGGGCTAGGGTTGGAGCCTCACCTCAGATGGAGAGGTTTTGTCGACACCGTGGTGCGCCTGTCCCGTGAGTGCAGGGTCGAGCAGGTAATCACCCTCGGCGCGCTTCTGGCGGAGGTGAGCCACTCACTTCCCGTACGCCTCACCGGCTTTGCCTCTGACCCCGCTCTCACGGCTCGCCTCGAACTCACCCCCTCCCGTTATGAAGGGCCCACAGGGATCGTGGGAGTCTTAAACGATGCGTTCCGCCGGGAGGGCCTGCCCGTGGTGAGCCTCTGGGCAAATGTGCCCCACTACCTCTCAATTACCTTCTATCCCAAGGCGACCCTGGCCCTCTTGGGGTGCCTGGGCTCTTACCTTGAGCTCCCCCTGGACCTGACGGACCTGGAAGTGGCCTCCAAAGATTTTGATGCTCAGGCAAAGGAACTCTTGGAAAAGAATGAGGAGCTCTCCGCCTACGTGAAAAAGCTGGAGGAGAGTGTGGAAGCTTCCGAACCCCCCCCACCCCAGGAGGGGAAAAGGCCGAGCGGGGAGGAGTTGGCCCGGCAGCTGGAGCAGTTTCTGCGGGAGAGGAGAAAGCCCGGTGACTAGCGGCCGGCAATCCGAGGTGAGGGGCCCCAGGAGGGTGCGGGTCTCTTCCTGAGGAGGCATCGAGCTCAAGGGGAATTCTCCTCCAATGACGGGTTCAGAGAGAGTGGCCGAGGAAAAGGGTTGCTACCGCTCGGGCTTTGTGGCCCTCGTGGGGAGACCCAACACTGGGAAATCCACTCTCATGAACCGGATTCTCGGGGAGAAGGTGGCAATCGTCTCCCCCAAGCCCGGCACAACCCGCTTTGAGGTGCGGGGTGTGAAGCATCTCCCCCAGGGCCAGCTCATCTTTCTGGATACCCCGGGCCTCAAGAAGCCAGACTCGGCTCTCGGTCGCCACATGATGGAATACATCCAGGGAGCCGCCCACGGCGCCGACCTAATCCTCTTCATGACGGACCTCCCCCGGGCACGCGATGAGGAGGACCGCCGTGCACTCTCCTACTTGGGAGAGGTAAGGGCCCCCGTCTTTCTCCTTATAAATAAGGTGGACCTCGCGCCCAAGGATGCACTCCTTCCCATGATAGGCCGCTACAAGGAATACTATCCCTTCCGGGAGGTCTTTCCCATTTCCGCCCTCAAGGGGGAAAACCTGGCGGAGCTTCTATCTTACGTGCTGTACCTCATGCCCGATGGCCCCGCCTATTTTCCGGAAGATGTCGTCACCGATGAGCCCGAGAGCCGCCTCATGGCCGAGCTCATAAGGGAGAAGGTGTTCATGAGGACCAGGATGGAGGTGCCCTATTCTGTGGCCGTCCTTGTGGAAGAGATCGGCGAGACGCCGGGGGGCATGGTTCGGGTCTCCGCCTCTATTTTCACCGAGCGGGAGTCCCAGAAGGGCATCCTCATCGGCGAGAGAGGTCGGCAGATAAAGGCCATTGGCCAGGCCGCGAGGGCGGAGATAGAGAGAAGGCTGGGGTCGCAGATCTTCCTCGACCTCAAGGTAAGAGTGAAGCCCAACTGGCGGCAGAGGGAAGGGGCTCTCAGGGAGCTTGGCTTTGAGTGAGGGGTTGGAAGAAGGCAATGGTTAACCCGGATTTCGCAGTTGAATCGTGGTTTTTCATTAGGGGGGGCCAGTTTCTAATTTAAAATTAAGACGTTAATCGCGTCGAGATGGCTTTTGGCCGAAGGAGCCGGACTGGTGAAAAGACCGGGAGGCGCTGAAGCTTCAGTTGGACTATCAGGACAGTTTGTGATGGAGGAAGACATCTAAGGCGTAAGGGAGAATTCTTCCCCTCGAAGCTTTAGGGATAGGACGGGGATGGCGCGAGAAGCGGACGTTCTTGTGAAGAACGGCAAAGTGGTAACTCCCCAAGGGATCATCTTGGGGGGAGTGGCAGTAGCCGGAGAGAGGATCGCCGCCATCGCCCCGGACGATCAGCTCCCCCGGGCGAAAGAAATCCACGATGTCCGAGGGAACTACATCCTGCCTGGGGCGATCGACCCTCATGTCCACCTGGCCTTGGATGAGCCCGGGACGCCTGTGGAACGCATGGCGGAGGACTTTCGGACTGAAAGCCTCGGCGCCGTTCATGGGGGTTTAACGTGCTGCGTTACCCGAATTGCCTCGCTGGGGACCTATAAGGAGCTCTTCCATAAGGCGGTGGAGTGGGGGGAGGAGAACTCCCTCATCGACTTTGCCTTGAACGCCGCGGTTTTTGACCCTGTTCATCTCAAGGAGCAGGGATGGCTCTATGAGCATGGGGTTGCCGCCTTTAAGCACTTCTATACCGTCTTTAAGCGTAATGAGGGGATCCAGAAGAGTCTGAAAGCCGCGGATGACGGGGTCTTGTACCAGTCCTTCGAAAATATTTCCCGGCTTGGATATCCCTCCACCGGCATGATCCACCCCGAGGAGATGGATATCATCTACGTTCTCCAGGAACGACTGGAGAAGATAGGCCGGAAGGACCTGGCGGCATGGACGGAGGCACGCCCCTGGATCTGCGAGCTCATGCGGATAGAGTCGGCCGCCCTTATCGCGGAGTATACCGGCGCCGCGCTCTACATCCCACACCTGAGCATTGGACGTGGCGTGGAGACGGTCGAGCGATTCTTGGACAGGGGGGTAAAGGTCTACGCGGAGACTTGCCCGCAATATCTCATCCTGCATAAGGACATGTTGGAACTGGAGGGATGGGGGACGGTGGCGGTTCCACTGCGGACGCGGGAGGACCAGGAGGCGCTGTGGGAAGGCCTAAGGCGAGGGGTCGTCCTGAACATCGGGTCGGACCATTGCCCTTACAGTCGGGCGAGCAAGGAGCGGGGGGGTGGAAGGGGCAACCTTTGGGGGTCGATGCCGGGGTTCAATAATGGGATGGAGCATATGCTCCCGCTCATGTGGACCTTCGGAGTCAATGGGGGGCGCATCTCGGTGGAGCAATTTGCAAAGGTCTGCTCTGAGAACACCGCCCGGATATTCGGGCTCTATCCGAGGAAAGGGGCCCTCCTGCCGGGCGCCGATGCTGACATCATAGCCGTCGATCCGGATATGGAAGCAATGATCGATGAGAGTTTCTATCATACGCGGAGTCCGGAGTGGTCGGTCTTCTTCGGTCAAAAGGTGAAGGGGATGTGCACCCTGACGATGGTTCGGGGGAAGGTGATGTACAAAGACGGCAAGGCCTATGAGCAGTATGGCCATGGGAAATTCATTGCGTCTCGAAAATATTAAGGGTTTTTTGAATGAATTCAGCACATATCGCGCTAGTGGGCTCTGAGACCGCAAGACAGCGAAGTCGCCACCGAATCCTTAGGTTTGTGCGCGCTTTGGCTCTCTCGGGTGGCGCCCTCATCGTATGCCGGGTCAAATTTCTTGATTTACGCAAGATTAGAGCCCAGATGGTATCCCTTGGCCCTTTGATCTCTCTTCTCAGCCTTCTCCTTTTTCCCTCCTGGGCCCATGCCTGGGAAGCCGGTGGCTTCAGCACGCCCGAGAGTGCGCTCTCTGACCCGGAGACGCGGTTCATCTATGTATCCAACATAAACGGCTCCCCCACAGCAGAGGATAATAACGGTTTCATCTCCAAACTCTCCCCTGAAGGGGAGATGGTGGAGCTGGAGTTCATCAAGGGCACGAGAGGAAGCCCGTTGCATGCCCCCAAGGGCCTTGCAATCCGGGGGAAGACCCTCTATGTGACGGATATCCGCTGGGTGAGGGCCTATGACCTTGGGAGCGGGGAGCACCTCCTGAGCCTCGACCTCTCGGGCCTCGGGGCCACTTTCCTGAATGACCTCGCCTTCGATAGTGAGGGAAACCTTTTTGCCTCGGATACAGACGCGGATTCCGTTTTCAAAATAGAGGCGGGAGGGGGCCACCGCGTTAGCCTCTTACTGAGGGACCACAGGCTTAAGGGGCCCAACGGGCTTCTTTTCCTTCCCGAGGGCCGAAGGCTCCTCTGCGTCACTTGGGGAGGGGAGATCCTTCAGCTCGCGCCGGGGCCTCTTAGGAGCCTCCTCAAGGAGGGCTTCAAGAACCTCGATGGCCTTGACCATGACGGAAGGGGGAACCTCTACTTCTCGGATTTCACCGCGGGAAAGGTCTATCGCCTGAGAGGCGACGGAGTGGTCGAGACCCTCCTCTCTGGCCTCCGAAACCCCGCCGATATCTCGGTGGACAGGCGAGGAGGGCAGCTGCTGGTACCAGAGTTTTCAGGCCATACCCTCAGGGGCTTCCCCTTGAGGTAGAGCCCCCTTGCCCCTTCTCTCCTCCGAAGCTTTGGTCCTGAGGCACTACCCCCTGAGGGAAACGAGTCTCATCGTGAGCTTTTTCACTCGGGAGTTCGGAAAGGTGAGGGCCGTGGCCCGGGGGGCGAGAGGGGAGAAGAGTCCCCTGAGGGGGAGTCTTGAGCCGCTCTCCCGCGTGCACATAGTCTTTTCGGGGAAGGAAGCCTCTGAGCTCATGAACCTGCGCTCCTGCGACCTGCTGGAGGTTTTCAAATGCCTTTGGACGGAGCTCAGGGCCATGGAGGGGGCACTCCGTTTGGCCCGCCTTTTGGATGCCCTCCTGAGGGAGAGGGGGCCCGAGCCCGCCATCTTCAGTGGATTCCTTCTCGCGTTAAGAGCGATAAACTCCGGGGGAGAGGTGAGGTCCCTTTCAGCGGTCTTCATCTTGAGGTTGCTCAAAGCCCTGGGCTATGGGCCGCGGGCCGAGAGCTGTATCAGATGCGGAAAGGGGCTGGAGGGTGGAGGGGTGCTGAGCAGGGAAGAGGGAGTCATCCTATGCCCCTCATGCGGCCGCGGCCAGGGGATGGCCCTAAGCCCGGGAGCGCTTAGGTTCACGCGACGAGCCCTTGAGCTCTCCCAGAAGGCGGCCCTCCGCCTGAGGCTCCCGCGAGGCCTTGAGGGCCAGGTGGAAGGGCTCCTCTCAGGGCACCTTGCCCATCACTGCGGCGTGAGGTTTTAGGCAGAGAGGCGCTCTGCACACCCTGAGCCCAAATCCCTTGACAGCCAGTGCCCCTATGAATAGCATGTCCGCAAGGCTCCCCGAGGATGCAGCGTCCGGAGCAATGTTATTCATTCATTCGGCTAAACCTCAGCAGAGGAGGGAGGCCATGGGAACGAGAGCGAAGTGGGTGGTGGCGGTCGCCTTGTTGGTGTTCGGGCCTTTATTCCTTCTGAGCATTCCCACTTCTGCATTTGCGCAAACATGCTACACCGCTGCGATTCTAGAACCAACTCCTTTCAACGGGAATGGTGGAGAAATAATCGTTTTGAATGATGGAACTATCTGGGAAGAGACGAGTTATCAGTATCTCTATTTGTATGAATACAATCCAACCGTTATCATTTGCCCAAGAGAGGGAAAAATGATTCTTGGGAGGCATCTTTTTTACGTTATACGTGCGCAAGGATGCTACAAGGCAGTGATTCTAGAACCAACTCCTTTCAACGGGAATGGTGGAGAAATAATCGTTTTGAATGATGGAACTATCTGGAAAGAGACGAGTTATCAGTATCTCTATTTGTATGAATACAATCCAACCGTTATCTTTTGCCCCAAGAAAGGGAAAATGGTTCTTGCGGCTCATGTTTTCTATGTTATACCTGTTGGTCGTCGTTCCACAAACTGATCCGGGTCTTATGAGAGTCCTATCGCCCGGGATGGGCAAAGAGGCTCTCTACGAAGCGTAGCCGTCACAGACTCGAGCAGATCATCGCCAAAATGCGTGCGGAGGATGCCTGCTTGGCGGGCGGGATGGGCATTGCCTATATCATCAATTTTATCTTAGATAATACTTAGGAGACTCTCCCGTAAGTTGGAAATTTCACATTAAAATACTTGCGGTGGAGTTATGATTCAAGTCATGAGTCAATAAAGCGTAGGAAATTCACTTTGAGAAACTTCCTGACAACCTGAGGGAATACAATGGCTGCTCAAAATAGTAAAGCTCTGAAGATGCTTGCTCCTCTTACCAATTTCCGAACCGATAGAGAAGTTTTTGAAATTCCTCAGTTGTGCCAGATCCGACGCTTCAAAAAAGTGCCAAAGCTCTCCTGTTTTAGAGAATGCCTATCAAAGTCCGATGTAAGGGAAATTAGCAAATGCACACACTGGCTTACGTGTGAATGCCGGAGAAACAATGGATTAAGTCCTAGCGAAATTGTTGTTGTCTTTCAATTCTTGTTATGGTTAGTAATTCGGACTAAGACACAAATCAATTTCCGCTTCGAATTTGCTGATGATACTGCATGCTGTTCGAAAGGTTTTTTCCGGCTCCTGGATCGTTTTCAGTGGATTGAAGGTCACACAGCGGGAAGAGTCAACTTAAGTCATCTGCAAGAAGTTTGTAAATATGTCACCAATACCATATCGGTTATTTCTCGCCGAAATCGTCTCTACAATAGTCTTTATCTAACACTTAGTGGAATCAGGACCATTCATTGGCAACCAGCATTTATTTGCTTCTGCTCAGCGCTTGAGGGTTTGTTGACCTACAGCACCAGCCCCGGAATAACGAAGAGGCTCACGAAGTCTTATGCTTGTATAACAGAAGCGCATAAGACCTCTCGAGATGAAGCATATAAAGAGTTTCTAAGTCTATATGATATCCGATCGGATATTGTGCACGGACGCGCCTCACGGCTATCGGAGCCGAAAGAAAACTTGAAAGAACTGGCCAATCTTTCTGATGTCATTCGGAAACTGTGGAGATTTATCCTTTCCAACCCTTCTGATATGGCGGAACTGGAAGGAGATGATGCCAAGAGAAAGAAGTGGTTTAAAGCGAAGGAAGGCTCTTATATGCCCCCGTCGTAGGTTGACACACGCAGACTCGGTTGTTCTACATGGTCTCGACAGAATTGGGTTAGGTCAACACGCGTTAAGCCGTTCCCGGAGGTTCTCGTTATGGAGAGGGAAAGAGGGAGGAGCGAACCCCAAACAGCTTGCCCAAACTGAGCAGGCTTTTCCCATCTGTGTCTCAAGTGGAGGGGCTCAAGTCGCCAAGGGGAGACCCAGGTATCCTCGGTATTTGTTGCGATATTGATTGGCTAGGGAAATCTCAGCTAAACTTCGCTCTTGTGCGATAACTTCAAAAATATTGGCAAAGCCAAGGATCGCGAGCGCTGTTGTCACCAATAATTGCAGTATTTTCATTTTCTCATTTAGATGAAGGTATGCACTCTTATATAGGACCCTCCCCTTTTTCTCCCTTTATCAAGAGAACGAGAGGCAAAAAACATCTCGCTCTGGCGCTAATAGCATGAAATCCTGTTGCCGTACCAATAACAGCTAATCGGTCTGTGAATTGATGGTGTGCGCGGACTCAGCGATTGTTGCCAGACCCCGAGCCCTTGCAGAAGGATTCCCATACTCTGCAGCTGCTGGCTATAGGCCTGCTCTTGCTGGATGAGTATCTGCTGTGCGAGAGTGATTCGTCGCTGAATCTCAGCGTTGATCCGCATAACCAGCTCTGCATCCCGCAGTTGGGCTTCCTCCTCAGACATCTCTCCCTCATCTATTCGCCGAGCGAGTGCCATCCGGTATGCGAGGCGCAGATTGATAAGGTCCATAGCTGGATAGCCACTTTCGGCCATAACCTGGCGGATGCGGTCATTGCCGCAGCGAGCGGATGCGACATGCCCAGGCAGCTCGCCGGATATGCGCTTGGCCTCGCACTCCCCCGCAATTCGATTGGCTTTCAACATTGCTTCCTGCCAAGCCTTTCCCTGTGCTCGGATTCGCGCCTGCTGTCCTAAGCCGCACCCGCTTATTAAGGCCAATACCAGAGCAAGCATTGCTAAGTGTTTCATCGGACGCTCCTCCCTAAGGTGAAGCAGATTTGCTAACTGGCCCTCTTGGCTATGGCCTCCGAGCTGGCAAGCTTGCCGATGGCGGCGCTCATTGATTGCTAAAATTGACGAAGCCGCGCGGAGGCGCAGGAAGCGAGGAGAAGGAAAAGAAGCGCTGAAATCATGAGGTGTTTCATGATATGCACCCGACGCCGTCAGGTAATTTTGCGATTGTAATATATCATAGTCCATCAGCATCGTAAAAGCAGAAAAGGCCCGCAAGAAAACGAGCATCCTGTGTAGTTATCCTAGTTTTTTAAGGGATAGGCCACGAGATTAGGAGGAGGAAGCCATGAGCGAGCCGAGGAAGGAAAGTGTGGCGCGTCGCCTGGAGCGCATGGAAGGGAAGAACCGCCTTGAAATGATAAGAAGCCCCAAGATGCCCCCTCCCGAGGCCGGGGCGGTTCTCACCTACATCACCATGACCGCGCCTTACGGCAAGTACCAATACTGGCCGGGAAGGGTGGGCTTCTACAAAGGCCAGCACCCTCACGGGGCCTGGCTCACTCTTTCGGTGAATGAGACGGGCATGAGCGCCTTGAAGAAAGGGGCCAAGATCTTTCCGCCGGGCTCTATCATAGCCAAGGAGAACTACACACCTGAGGAGAAGCTTGCGGCCTTGACCATCATGTACAAGGTAAAGGGGTATGACCCGGAGCATAACGACTGGTTCTGGGCCAAGTACAATTATGAGAAAGGAAAATTTGTTGTGGATAAGGCGGGCAAGGTGGCCGGCTGCATAAAATGCCATGAAGGGGCGAAAGACGTCGACTATGCTTTCAATCTTAAGGAGAAGTAGAAGAGAATTCGACTCTCAGAGGGAAAGAGCCCGGCTCCCTTCGGGAAAACCGGGCTCTTTTTTGGGAAATCTATATCGTGTGTCTCAGATAGACTGTCCTCAGCTCTGTGAAGAAATCAACCGCCACCTGTCCCTGCTCGCGGAAACCAGAGCTTGAGGCCTTGGTGCCGCCGAAGGGGGCCTGAAGCTCGACACCCGCCGTCGGCAGGTTCACCATGATCATCCCCGACTCTATCTCTCCTATGTATTTGAAGGCCCGCGAAAGGTCTCTCGTCACGAGGCAGGCCGAAAGGCCGTACTCTACGCTGTTTGCAACCTTCAGGGCCTCTTCAAGATCCTTTACCCGGATAATGGATAGCACCGGGCCGAAGATCTCCTCCTGGGCTATCCGCATCCCGGGCTCCACATGGTCGAAGATGGTCGGCTCCACGAAGTAGCCCTTCCCCAGCGGGCCTTCCTTGAGGGACCTTCCACCGAAGAGGAGCTCCGCCCCTTCCTCTCTTCCCACATCTATATAGCCCAGCACCGTCCGGTACTGGTTCTCGTCCACAAGGGGACCTATTTCCACTCCTTCCTCGAGCCCGTTTCCCACCTTGAGCGTTCTCACCCGCTTGAGCAAGCCCTCTATGAAAGGCTCGGCCACTCTCTCGTGGAGGATCGCCCGGGAGGTGGCCGTGCACCTCTGGCCGGTTGAGAAGAATGCGGAGTCGGTCACCATGGCCATGGCCGCATCGAGGTCCGCATCCTCGAGCACTATCGTCGGATTCTTTCCCCCCATCTCAAGCTGGGTCTTTATCATCCGACGCGCGGCCTTGTCCTGAAGGCCCATCCCAACGACGGTTGAGCCCGTGAAGGATATTGCCTTGAGGGAGGGGAAAGAGAGGAGGGCATCGCCGAGCTCCCCTCCTGGGCCCGTGACCAGGTTCAGCACCCCCGCCGGGAGCCCGGCCTCCTGCAGCACCTCCACGAGCCTCGTTGCAATCAGGGGCGTATTGGAAGCCGGCTTGAAAACGCAGCAATTTCCCGAAACCAGAGCGGGGGCTATCTTCCAGGCGGGGATCGCTATCGGGAAGTTCCAAGGGGTGATTATCCCGACGACCCCCAGAGGTTTCTTGAAGGTGTAGATGAAGACGTCTTTTCTCACAGAAGGGATGCTTTGGCCGCAGAGGCGATAACCCTCTCCGCCGAAGTAGCGGAAGACCTGGGCGGCTCTCAGGACCTCTCCCCTGCCTTCAGGGAGGGTCTTGCCTTCTTCCCGGGTCAAGAGCTCACCAAGCTCCTCCGCCCTCCTCTCTATTATTTCGGCCGCCCGGGTGAGGCAGGCCCCGCGCTCGTGGGGAAGCCTCTCGGCCCACCCCTGATGTGCCCTTTCGGCCGCATCAAGGGCGAGCTTCATGTCCTCCGCCGTTCCTCTCTGGAACTCCCCCAGAACCTCTTCTGTGTTCGCAGGATTTATGCTCCTGAAGGTCTTCCCGGAGGAGCCTTCAACCCACTTCCCGTCAATCAAGAGCTTATGGGTCTCGGCCATGGCAATGCTCTCCTCAATGCGGGGAAACCCGAAAGGCCCAGTCTATTCTATGGCCCCCGGGAGGGGAGTGTCAATGCTCCTGGGATGAGAGGGCCGGGGGGAGGTCGGAAAGAGTCTGCCTCAGGGCAATTACTCGAAGAGGCTCCTCTCCTTGCGAAATAGTATCTTTTTCGGAATAAACCGTTTATGCTTGGCGTTGAGTGAAATGCCCACGAGAGTAAAGGAGAAAGGAGGTGAGTCACTATGCCGAAGTTCATGGCTGGCCATACATTGCCACCTGGGGGCTTCACTCGCGAACAGCTAAATCAGTTTACCCAAGCCGCACAGCAGGATCCATCGGTGCGGGGTTATCGGAGCTTCGCTAACCTTTCCGAGGGTAAGGCGGTTTGCATCCTTGAAGCCTCTAACAAGAAGGCTGTGGCCGCTTGGTTCCAGAAGATGGGGATGCCCTATGAATATATCACGCAACTGGAGCTAGAAGGCGATCGCGGTGTGATCGAGGAGGCATGAGCGCGAAGGGGGGAGTCAGCCTCGGCTCCCCCCTTTCTTCCGAAGGAGGTGAAAGATGCTGTTCCATATCACACAGACCCACACTCGCGAGAGTTGTCCCAAAGATGTGGGAGGTTCAAAGACACTGTAAAACCCCAACGCGGAGGGGATTGAGCTGAAGGCGATGTATGGTGCGTTTTCCGAGCACGCGATCTACTACATCGTGGAAGCGGATAGCATGGAGGCAATCCACAAATTCCTCGATCCGGGCTGGACGCGCTGCACCTGTGCGATCACCCCTGTGAGTGAGGCACCGATTGTGCGGTGAGAAGGTGGAAGAGAAAGATCGTTTGCGCTTCATCTAATATCTCGCTGCGTTGGCCGCATACCCGCCGCTCCGCTTTGGGTGTGCAGCCGCTGAGAAAGGGGTCACGTCTTCCGTTGACTTAACCAAATTGGTGGCAAGTTATCTTTTGACTTATCTTTCTAAGTTTCGTATCCCTAAATACGCGTTAGCGGTATAAAATTTACTTTATTCAGGCGGGGCCAGCTCAACCTAAAATCAAACTCGACGGGAGGACGCTGCTGTGGACATTGCGAAGAAGCTCGCTGAGTTTATTGTGGAGACTAAATTCAATGACATTCCGCCTGAAACGGTGAGGTTCACGAAGGAGCTCACCCTTAAGTGTGTCGCTGGGATGGTGGCGGGCTCTACAGTCGCCACGAGCAAAAAGGTTATCAAATATGTCAAGGACCGCAGGGGGATGCCCGAGGCCGGGGTCATAGGCTGCGGGTTCAGGACCTCGGTCGAGGATGCGGCTCTCGTCAACGGCTTCTTCGCGCATGCCTCAGAGCTAGAGGATGACCAGTTTCCGGGGGGAGGCGTGAGCGACATAACCGTCTGGCCGGCTCTGGTCCCCGTTGCCGAAAAGCTTAAGCTCTCGGGCAAGGAGTTCATCGAGGCCGCGTACGTGGGCACTGAGGTTCAAAACCGGCTCGCCTACTTCGGCTCTGCCGGAACGGACGGCACCGGAATCGTGGGGCTTCCCTTCTACGGCGCCTTCGGCGCGACGGCGGCCTGCGCCAAAGCCTACGGGCTTGACGCCGAGGAGATGGAAAGGGCCCTGGGAATAGCCATGACCCAGGGGATCGGATACATGCTCGATTGGGGCACCGACACCCACTTTTTTGAATCGGCATGTGTCTGCAGGAACGGGATCATAACGGCGGTCCTTGCCAAGGAGGGCATGACGAGCAACCCGGACTTCAGGCGTTGGCTCAACATGCTCGTCGGCGAGGGAGTGGTTGACTTCGAGAAGATAGTCGAGGGCCTGGGAGACTCCCCCCACTACACCAATAACGTCTGGATAAAGAAATATCCCTGCTGTTTTTTCACCCACCGTTACATAGATGCCCTGGATACACTCTTGAGGGAGAACCCGGCACCCTACGAGAAGATAGATGCAGTAGAGATATTTGTCGGCCCGCTTGACCAGATCTGCGACCGCCCCGAGCCGAAATCCCCTGAAGATGGCAAGTTCAGCTACCATTACATACTTGGCACCCGGATGCTCGGCCGCGAAATAGGGCTCCATACCTTCACCGAGGAGAGCCTGTCGGACCCCAAAGTGGCTGAAGCCCGCTCCAAGGTCAAGGTGAGCTACCCGGCCGGATGGCCCAGGCGCTACATGTCCGGGGTTGCCCGCGTGGAGCTAAAGCTTAAGGATGGCAAGAAGCTCTCCAAGGAGCTCGAGCAGAGCTACGGGGGGCCCATGTACCCCCTCACCCCCGAGCAGAATGCGGAGCTCTACAGGAAGTATGCCCGGGAGGGCCTCTCAGAGGATCACATGGAGCGGACCCTCGAGATGCTCATGCACCTGGAGGACGCAAAGGACCTTCAGGAGCTCATGGATATACTTACTTTCAGGCATGCCCTCAGATGAGGTCCGCGCTGGGTCTCGGAGCCGACGGTCGTAGAGGCCATGAAAAATATGAGTCTCTGCGGGAATAGCTGAAGGCTGGGCTCTATAGTCCTTTCAAATAGGGAACCATCGTTACTGAACTGGCGGGGTGCTCGCTCTTATTGCCGCGCGCCGCCAGTTTTTTATTCTTTCATCCCCGATGGAGTTGAGGGGTCTGGGATTTTCGCACCGGAAAAAAGAAGCTCAAAATTCCCAATTGGCTAGAATAAAGTGATGCTATAAATACTTATGGAAATTTCCTTGGCGCTCTGGAACCGGTAATTTGATGGCATGCCACTAAAAGGGAGATGGACAGATGACGCTCGGCACGATGGCGGTTGACCATGAGGTGAGAGTCGATTTCGACCGGCTGAGAAGGGAGCGGCTCGCGCGGGCAGGGGAGCAAGTGGAGCGGCGCGGGCTGGGCGCTCTTCTCTGCTTCGATATGGATAACATCCGGTACATAACTAGCACCCACATCGGGGAGTGGGCGAGGGACAAGATGAGCCGCTACTGCATCCTTCCCCGGGGCGCGGAGCCCGTGCTTTTCGAGGTGGGGAGCGCGGCCAAGGTGAGAAACCTTCGTTGCCCCTGGCTCAAGGGGAAGGTGCGCACGGCTACGGCATGGGTCAGGGGGACGGTGCCGCCTGAGGCCAGGGCGCTTGAGCTATTCATGAAGGGGCTGAAAGAGGTTTTGGGCGACCACGGCGTGATGGATGAGCCGCTGGGCGTGGACATCCTGGATGTGCCCCTGCTGCAGGCGCTCCAGAAAGAGGGGATCAAGATAGCAGACGGCCAGGACGCCATGCTGGACGCCCGAATGATCAAGACTGAGGATGAGATCGCCCTCATCGAAGTGTCTACCAGTATGGTGGATGCCGTCTACGACAAGATCGTGCAGGCGATCCGGCCAGGGGTGAGGGAGAGCGACCTTGTGGCCCTGGCCTATGAGTTTCTCTTCTCCCAGGGGGCGGACTTCGTTGAGGCGATGAACGTAGTATCGGGCCCGCGCACAAACCCCCACCCCCATGATTTCTCAGACCGCATCATCCGCCCGGGCGACCTCGTTTTCATAGACATCCTGAACATGTATAACGGCTACCGCACCTGCTATTATCGCACCTTCATGTGCGGCGAGCCCACGGCCGAGCAGAGAGCCATCTACAAGAGGGCCTATGATTGGCTTTATGCGGGGATAGAAGCCGTGAAGCCCGGCGCCACGACGGCCGATGTGGCCTCCCGCTGGCCCACGGCCCAGGAGCTGGGGTTCAGGGATGAGCAGGAGGCCATGCTCCTTCAGTACGGCCATGGCATAGGGCTGAGCCACCGGGAGCGGCCCCTCATGAGCCGTGCCTTCTCCTTTGAGAAGCCCATTCCCCTGGAGGAGAATATGGTGCTTGCTCTTGAGACCTATGCCGGGGCCCCTGATGGCTCCTTCGGCGCCCGCATAGAGGAGGAGCTTGTGGTGACCGCCGCCGGCTTAAGGGTAATGACCAAATTCCCCTGCAAAGAGCTCATCGGTTGCGGTCTCATATAATCCTTGGTAAACCTGACCTCAGTCAAGGAAAGTGGGGAGAAAGGGGCATATAAAAGAGAGGAGAGGTAATAGAGCGTCCAGAACCTCTTGAGCCCTTGGGAGGCGATTCCATGGCCGAGCCCATCCACCGGAACATGACCGTGAGGGAGGTCCTTGAGACCTACCCCTCCGCGGCAAAGGTCTTCCAGAAGCATAACCTTCTGATCGTGGGGAAATCCTGCGGGCCCAATGAGCCCCTTGGGTTTTTCACCAAGGCCCACGGGGTGGATTATGGGGTATTCCTGGAAGAGCTCAAGGCTGCAATAGAGGCCCCTGCTCCACCGGGTGATGAGCCGGAAATAGACCCCGCCCTCATTCAAGACACGATATACCAGAAATTCGTGAAGACGGCCCTGATCGTGGCGGTGACCACGGGCTGCACCTACGGGGCCTGGAAGCTCTTTCAGGTGGGACTGGCCGGGTCTTTCGATGTCCTGAGCAAGAGGGCGATACAGATGCACGGCTCAAGCCAGCTCGTTGGCTGGCTGGGCCTTTACATAATGGGGTTTTTCTATTTCATCCTCCCCCGCCTCAAGAGCACGAGCCTTGTGGGAAGAGGGTGGGCGAACCTGAGCTTCTATCTCGTCCTTGCGGGTCTTATCGTGAGGGCCTTCTTCTACTACTGGGAAGCCTCGCCCACGCCCACCTACCCCCTTGTTGCCGCTGCTCTTGATACCGCCGCCGCCCTTATCTTCCTGACGGTCTGCCTGAGGACTCTTGCGACAAGCACCGAGCCAAAGGGCATCCAGGATAACTTCCTGCTTGCCGGGATGGTCTGGTTTCTGGTGAGCGGGGTCGTTTACATAGTCTTAGCTTCAGATCTCAGGCTCGGGCTTTTCGAGGCCACGGACCCCCTGCTTCAGGGAGCGATCCCTCCCTATCTCTTCAGCGCATGGGTACACCTCCTCCTCATGGGCTTTGTCTTTAATTTTATCTTCGGGATTTCCTCAAAAACCCTGCCTTCTTTTCTCGATACCCCCCCGGTCCGGGAAGGGGTCGTCCGCGCCTTCTTCTACCTATTTAACCTCGCCCTCATAGGCTATGTGGTGGCGGCCTTCAGCCGGGGGAGAGCCGTCTACTTTACAACCGTGGTTATCATCGCGGCCCTCACCTGGGTCTTCATATGGGGACTCAGGGTGTTCGAGAGGAAGGTGGGTGAGCTCGCGGATGTGGAGATGGATAGAAGCCACGAGAGGTTCATCCGGGTGGGCTACGGCTGGCTTGCCGTATCCCTGGGGATAGCCCTCCTGCAGCTCACAACCCGAGACCCCTACGCCCTGCATATGATCCGGGGAGCCGCCAATCACGGCTACACCGTGGGCTTCATCACCATCATGATAATGGGATATTCCATGAAGATGATCCCAGTCTTTTCGGGGAGCCGCATCTGGAGCCCCCGGCTCACTCTCTGGACCTTCTGGCTCATAAACCTGGGCAACGGGGCGCGGATAGGGCTTGAGCTGCTTTCCGCAGGCCGCGTCCCCCTCTTCCATAACCTCGTGGGGTTCACGGGCTTTGCCGAGGTCGCGGCCATAGCTCTTTTCGGCATAAACATTTGGGCCACAATGCGCAGTGAGGAGAGCTATGAAGAAAGGGAGATCCGCGAGCTCACCGGTGGGGAGACGGTCTATGCCCTCACCCACCAGTTCCCAGAGAGCATCCCCATCCTGAGAGAGGTGGGCTTTGAGAAGATAACGAGTCCCATGCTCCGGAAGACCCTGGGTCGGGCCATCACACTCAGGAAGGCGTGTGAGGAGCGGAACGTAGACTTCTCCCTCCTCAAGCAGAAGCTGGAGCCCCTGGTGAAGGGCAGGGGCTGACCCTTCGGCCAGCTCTCAAAGCCATGCAGCTCAGCGTTGAAAGAACCCAATCCTGCCCGCCACAGCCCAAGAGGTCTTCTCTATCATCGCCGATTGCCCCCTTTACACCCGACTGGCTCCTGAGATAACCAGAGTCAAGGTCTTAAGCCGGGGGGAGCTGTGAAGCTCTTGTTGAGTTTGAGGCTCACCTCATAAAGAAGTTCCGCTATACTCTGGAGATCAAGGAGAAGCCCTTCAGGAGGGTCCACTGGAAGCAGAGGGAGGGACCTTTCTGGGGTGTCGAGGGGAGCTGGGAGCTAAGGGCCCTCAGCTCTGCGGAGACAGAGGCGACCTACCGCGTTGAGATAGAGCTCGGCCTCTTTACCCCGCGCTTCATGGTGAATAGGGCGTTGAGCTTATCGCTCCCCGCCATGTTCAAGAGGCTTCAGGCCAAGCTTCAAACTTCGCGGGAGGAAGACAAGCTCGATGGATAGAGAAGGCCCGTCCTACCTCAAGGCATTTCTGAAGAGGCTCAAGGAGGGGGAGCTTGAGCTAATAGACCTCACCCATCCCCTCTCAGAAAGAGCCCAGCACTGGCCCGGCGGGGTTCCCTTCAGCAAGCGGCTCCTTGTGGATTATGACAGGGGCTACCGAAAATTCATGTTCCAGATGGCAGAGGATGTTGGAACGCACGTGGACTCCCCCGCCCACTTCTTCGAGGGAAAGGCCACAATCGATATGCTCCCCTTGAGGGACCTCATAGGACCCGGGGTGGTGGTGGATGTGAGGGAGAAGGCGGCGCGGAACTCGGACTACCTCCTCTCGATAGAAGACCTCAAAGCTTGGGAGGAGGGGTTCGGCCCCATACCCGAAGGGGCCATTATCGTCATGCTCTCTGGCTGGGGAATCCGGTGGGGAAATACCAAAAGCTACCGCAATATGGATGAGAGGGGGGTCATGCACTTTCCCGGATATTCCCGGGAGAGCGCAGAGTTTTTGGTCAGTGAGCGGCACGTGGCAGGAATTGGAATAGATACTCTGAGCCTTGATTCGGGGGGTTCGAGTGATTTCCCCGTCCACTGCATCATGTTTGAGGCGGGGAAATTCCAGATGGAGAATATGGCAAACCTGGAGCTGCTTCCGCCCTCGGGTGCGCTCATCTTTGCCATACCGCTTCTGGTTGAGGGTGCCCCGGAGGCCGTGGCGCGGGTCTTTGCCCTGACGGGCGGGTAGCGCTGCAAGGGCCTGAGAGCCTCGCCTTTCTTGAATGAAGGTTGGTTCTAAGGGATAAGATTTTGAATAATTTTTCGGAATGTCCTAGTTTGGGGTAGTCTAAAAAAAGCTTGACAAATTCCTCTAGGGGATTATATTGTACCAGTAGGAGGTAGGGAGCATGAACATCACCCAAATTTATGAGCTGTTTCCAGCAGAGGCCGATTGCCTAGCCCACATCGAAAAAGCCCGCTGGAAAAATACTCCTACTTGTCCATATTGTAAATCCACCCGCTCAACGCCAGCTCCCAAGGAACGGCGCTACCATTGCAATAATTGTAACACAAGCTACCGTGTTACGGTCGGAACCATCTTTCACCAAACCCATCTTCCGCTTCAAAAATGGTTTTTGGCAATATCCCTCATTCTAAATGCTAAGAAGGGGATTTCTGCCCGCCAGTTAGCCCGCGATTTAGGAGTGAATAAAAATACAGGATGGTATCTAGCCATGCGGATAAGAAAGGCAATGGCTGAACTGGGCCAACGAGAGATGCTTCAAGGTATTTGCGAGATGGATGAATCTTATATCGGAGGCAAACCGCGTAGAGGCTCAGGTGGACCTCCACGCAAACGGGGGCGCGGAACTTCGAAGATTCCAGTAGTGGGTATCGTGGAGCGGGGCGGGAAAATTAGAGCAAAGGTTTTCAGGCCCGACAAGCTGAAAGCCAAGAACCTTTCCACTTTGGTAAGGAAAAGCGTTGATATCTCGAATGCTGTGGTAATTACCGATGAATATACCGGCTATATTGGACTTTCTCGCTTTATGAAACATAAAACCGTGAATCATCAAATTTGGTATGTAGATGGCGAATTTCATACGAACACGATTGACAGTTTTTGGGCGTTACTCAAGCGTGGAATTGTGGGACAATATCATAAAGTAAGCGTTAGGCACCTTCCTCGCTATATAGATGAATTCTGCTATCGACATAACAACCGAAAGCATTTAGATTTGTTTGGATTAACCATCGCCCGAGGATTAGGAGTTTAAGAATGAGCAAAGAACAAAATATCCTTAGAGCCACCTATAATGGAGACCTTCCGATTGGCGATATGGTTCTTCGGTGCCACGTCCTAGAAGATGCCCGAAGATTGCTTTCGGGGCGCTCAGTTACCAATGCCATGGGGCTGAGAGGGCGTGGCCAGGGAATGACCCGCTTTTTAACCTCCAAATCGCTTAAGCCTTTTGTAAACAAGAAATTAGTCGTGGCCATCGAAAATCCTGTAATTTTTAGGGGTTCTGTAGGAAACCGCCTCACCCATGGTTATGAAGCTTGGGTACTTCCAGAACTTTGCAATGTGGTAATTGACGCACACGACCAAGGATTATTGCGTCCTCACCAAAACGTAATGGCCAAACAAGCAAAAATTCTGACTCGGGCTTTTTCCACGGTCGGAATTATCGCGCTTGTTGATGAGGCCACGGGCTATCAGGAAGTTCGAGACAGATTAGCCCTTCAAGAAATTTTAGATAAATATCTTCGGGATTTTAGGGGAATATGGGCTAAAACATTTCCCGATGAGTTTTATAAACATTTGTTTCGATTAAAAGGATGGCAATTTAGACCACTAGATGTCAAAAGACCAGGAGTTGTCGGCCATTGGACAAACGATGTTGTATATGCTCGTCTAGCCCCAGGCATATTAAAAGAACTTAGAAAGAGAAATCCTACGATAAAGCCAGGTCGAAGAAGAGGTCGCCACCATCAATGGTTTACCGAAGATATTGGTCATCCACACCTTAGAGAGCATATCTCAAATGTAATATTTTTAATGGAGGCTTCTTCTGGTTGGCAGCAATTTTATCGTGGCCTCCAAAGGGCCGCGCCAAAATATGGCGATACATTAGAGCTTCCGCTCGAAGAGAATTAATCAAGAGGAGATTTAAGATGGCAACGAAAAAACAGGCGGAGATTGCGTGGGAAAATGCCGGCAACATACGTGGGCGCAATCCCAATCTTTGGAGAAGGGATGAACTAGGTAATCCCATTTATAAACCTGCCTATGGTAACGAAGGCGAACATGGGTGGGAGGTGGATCATAAGAACCCAAAGGCAAAAGGCGGCACAGATGATCCGCGCAACCTCCGAGCGCTTCAAACAAAAGCCAATCGGAGAAAGGCAGATAAGCGTTAGCTTTCCATCATACAAAAATTGTAATGAATAGCCACACAGAGGGCGTCCTGAATATCTCTATCGGATAGGCCGTGAATGCCAATCCGAACTCCTTCTTCGCCTACTGAAATAACGATTGCTCCTTTATCACCATAATTGGCCGCAATTGAGGCGGCAGTACGCTTTAAATCAATAGGAATTATCGTTTTGGATTTCATGTCAGTTTGACCACTACCTTAAACTAGGACATTCCGTAATTTTTTGCAAGCCGGTGGCCCCACGCGCCCTCGACGCGGGCCAGGGAAGAGCATAAATCAGGCCGAGCTACCGGTATTTTGATCTTTGCGGTTGAGTGTGAATTTGGCTCGGGGGATTCCAAAAGATGCCCATCTATGAGTTTGAGTGCAGGAAATGCGGCGAGAGGTTCGAGGTAGTACTAAAGGCGGGAGAAAAGGTAGGGAAGCTTTCCTGTCTGGCCTGCGGGGCGGGCAAACCTCAAAAGCTCCTCTCCCCTTTCAGCTCAAGCAGGGGTGCTAGTTCCTCTTGCGCCCCGGGCTCCGGCTCTCCCACCCTCGGCCCTCCCCAGGGGATAGTCTGTCCCCAAAAAGTCCTGAGTACCGCGTGGAGCGCCCTTGCCCTCTCCCCTTCAGTGCTAGAGTGCGCCCGCGGGGGCCTTCCCCGCCAGCAAGGCGCCCACTTTCATCCGTGAGACATCCTGAAGCCCATCGATGTGCCAGCACATGAGGGCGTTCCGGGTGTGGCGCTCGATGGGGTTGTCCCTCATGTAGCCCGCACCGCCGTAAACCTGCATGGCGCTTGTGCACACCTGGGGTGCAACTTCCGAGGAGAAGAGGTTGGCCATGAGGCCGATCTTGGGGTCGTAAGGGTCCATGTTGTCCGCGCACCAGGCCGCACGCCAGACGAGGGAGCGGGCGGCCTCGATGCTGGCGGCCATATCCGCGAAGCGCATCTTCACAGGGTCATGTTCGATGATGGGGACTCCGCATTGGATGCGGTTCTTGGCGTACTCCATGGTGTCCTCGAAGGCCGCCCGGGCGATCCCGATGGAGAAGACCGCTGTCGTCGGTGAGTGCTTGCTGAAGGTACGGGCCATGAAGGGAAGGCCGTCATTCACCTCGCTCACCCGGTAGAGGTCGGGAATGCGGCAGTTTTCGTAGACCAGCTCCGCGTTCATCAAGAGCCGGGCGCCCATCTTGTCATGGACGCGGCCGATGGAGAAGCCCGGCTGGTCGCTCGGCACCATGAACATGGTGCACCCCTCGTTAACAGGGGCCGTCCTGTTTGTGCGCGCGACTACGTAGGATAGTTTCGCGAACGCGGCGCAGGCGATGAAGTGTTTCGTTCCGTTGAGCACCCACCCGTCTCCGTCACGGGTGGCCGAGAGCTTGAGACCCCCCTTCGGGTCTGAGTAAGGCAGGATGTTATCGGTGCCGTAGTCGGGCTCAGTGAGGCCTATGCCCATGACAAAGGTATGATCCTCAAGGAAGGGTGGGATGAACTTCTGCTGCTGTTCGGGGGTCGAGAAGTGGAAGAGTAGCTTCACGATCTTCCATACCTGGTGGAGGACGGCGGCAAAGCCCGGCTCTCCCACCATCAGCTCTTCGAGGATGACCACGTGGCCGAAGATCCCCTGTCCGGCGCCGCCGTATTTTTCAGGGACAGTGATAGACCTGAGGCCAAGCTCAGAGGCCTTGACGAGGGTCTTCATGGGGAAGCAGCCGGCCGGGTCGGAAGCAGCCTTCCGGTCCCACTCCGCCGCATACGGCTTAAGCTCCCTCTCGGAGAAATCCTTGGCCAATCTCTGCAGAGCTATAAGTTCCTCTGGAAGGGTGTAGTCAGCCATCTTCCTCCTCCCCTCTTACGTCTGCCCTTTGTCTAGCTGGCCTCAGTGAGCCCTGGCCCGTTGCAAAAACCCTTTCCGGTCCTTACCTCCAGCCCATTCAGGCGGAGCTTCTCCCCACTACATGGGGTCGAGCTTGCCGGTGGAAAACTCGCGCACGAACTCCGAGACCTTCTTAACGATAACCTCCAGATAGGCCCGCCCCTTCTCGGCTGTGGCGAGATGGGGACTCCCCCATATTCCGGGCCCCTCCGCAGGTTTGGCCCAGCGTGTGGAGATCATGGCGCCGCCTTTGAAAGCAACGATCAGCCGGCCGGCGTACCGGTCGCCCAAGTCCTTGACCTTGTCGAACTTCACCAGGTCGGAGCGGAGGGCCATCATCAGAGAAGTCTCGAACTCATTGGCGTGGGTTCCGTCCCTGAAGTTGGGACCCATCTCGTTCAGTTCACTGGCGGCCATGCTAAAGTAGGTGGCCACCGCAAAGCTGATCCCCATGTCGCTGTGACGGTCGGCCATGAGAAAGCCCAGGGTTTGGAGCATGGGGATATTGCCGTTATGGCCGTTGAGCACAAATATCTTCTTGAAGCCGACCCTCACCAGACTTCCGCAAAGCTCCTCCACCGCCTTCTGGAAGGTCTCGGCGCTAAGGCTCATAGTTCCCGGGAAATCCCGCCACGGCTCTGAGTAGCCGAAGTTGAGGGGAGGCGCCACCAGGGCTCCGGTCTCATCTCCCACCCTTTTGGCCACCTCATAAGCTCCGGTTATGTCCATCTGCAGGGGTAGCGCCGGCCCGTGCTGTTCGGTGGAGCCTGTGGGTAGAATTACCACCTGTGTAGGGCTGATAAGGTCCTTCACTTCCGGCCAGGTAAGCTCGTTCAGCAGCATGGCTAACTCCTTAACGGTATTGAGAGCACACCTTAAACCCCATTATCTCAAGAGCTAAATCGCAGGTGGCTAGGAGAGATCCCAAGTTCATGGCCCAGCCACGAACCACCAACTGTCAGCAGAGCAAATAAAAGCCCTCATGCACCCGGCTGCGCTCGCCTCGGTGCCTCTTGGGGTAGCTCGGGGGCCTTCGAAAGCTCGGAGGAGACTCGAAGAAAAGAAGCCCCCTCACAACGGAAACTCGAAAGGATAGATTGGGAGCTACCCAAGCAAATCTAGGTGAAGAGTTTTTCCCGCGGGCTCCGAAACCCTCCTATATCAGAGCGGGCACCAGATTGCAATTGCAATCCTGGATAAATCTTTCGCTCATGCCCTTTGAACGCTCTCGTTCGCCGAACAAGAAAGTGATCATAAGAGAACGCTCCGTGCAGGAATAAGCCCTATGTTTTCAATATATTGCTAGCAATTGCGGTATAAAATCAAACTTGTGGGTTCAATAAAGAGCCCTTAAGAATTTTTTTGGAAGGGTCTTGACACGCTCGGGAAATAAAGATAAAAATTTACCAAAGCTCACACCATCTTGATTCTCTCCCAAATTCTATTGAGCGCATCGGTTTAGCTGCGAGCTACTGGCGCCCTAGTCGGCCACGGGGGGTGGGGCCCATAAGATCGTCTGCATCTCTTCGGAGCGATTTTTTTGCCTTTGGCAAGGAAAGAGGGGGAGTTTTTTGGTCCATACGGAAGGGGGGTGAGCGGAGAGAGGAGCGATAAGCTAGCAGGGGTTTAAGAATTGGGATGGGGGTAAGTTTCAACCCGTCTGATGCGATATGCTGAGGATTAGGTGTTTTTCCAAGGCGCACTCCCCGGGTTATCTGAACAACGGGCTGTGGTGATAAGATTCAGCAGTTTCCCTTCTGGCTGATGGATGCCGCCCTCCTTGGAGCGGTCGGAGAGTTCCATTGGTCAGAGGGGGGAGCCCATTCTTCTTAAAGGAGGAGGCCGATGGAAAAGGGAAGAGACGGCGGACTTAGTCGCAGGAGGTTCCTCAAGGGCCTGGGCGCTGCCGGCTTGGCGACGGCGGCCATGCCGGGCGTCACGGCGCTCAGCGGCTGGGGCAAGGCCCACGCGAAACCCAAGAATCTCTACTTCTACAGCTGGACCTATGGCATCCCCTATGTCAAGCAGCGCATCAAAGAGTACGAGAGCCGGTATGGCATTCCAATCGTTTATGGCAACACCCCGGGGGCCCAGTATCACGAGACCATGAACGTCAAGTTCGCGGGGGGTACTCCACTTGACGTGGTCTATGTTATTGACACCCATCTCGTTGAGTGGGTGGATGCCGGCTGGCTGGCTCCCATAGACGAGTTCCCGCGGGTGAAGGAATATTCGAGCGAGCTCATCGGTCCCAGCCTGGAGGCCATGACAGTGAAAGGCAAGCTGTATGGCCTGGTCTACTACGTCGGCCACATGATGTTCTTGTACAACATCGAGATGCTCGAGAAGGCGGGCATCGGCGCGCCTCCCAAGACCTGGGACGAGTTGGTCAGCCAGGGCAAGCAGCTCAAGGAGAAGGGTATCACGGACAGTCCGTTCTTCTTCTCCTTCATCGCCGACTTCTGGCAGAGCGAGCAGCTGGCGGCCCAGGTCTACTCTCGGGGCGAACGCTTTATCGACAAGAATCTCAACTCCACCGATTTCGACAAGGAGGGTTCGGCGGCCTATGAGACCCTGAAGTGGATCAAGGACGCCATCAACGTCCACAAGGTCGTGCCGCGGGCCGTCATCGAAACGGGTGAAAATGAGGCCCTGCAGTCCTTCCGGGCTGGCAAGCATGCCTTCCTCATCGGCCCCAGCTACCGCATGTGGCATGCAAACGACCCCAAGGCCTCGCAGGTCGCGGGCAAGGTCAAGCCAGCCCTCATGCCCGTGGGAAGGGGCAGCAAGCCGTACACCTGCGGCTGGACCCGCATGTACAGCATGACCTCGCAGGCTTACAAGGATAAGGACCGCCGGGATTACGCCTGGAAGCTGATCGACCTCCTCGGCGGGAAGAACGAGCAGGGGGTCTACGAGACGGCGAAACACTGGTTCATGGAGGGTGGTCTCGGCTTTGGCATGGCCCCGCTCTTCGATGACCCTGACGTGATCGGCAAGATCAAGCAGCACTCCGACCCTCAGCTCCTCAAGACCCAACAGGCGCTGACGGTGCCGCGAAACGAGTCAAAGGCCACCTGGGTTGAGGAGTGGGATGATTACTCCCGCCCGCGGTTCATCAAGGCGGTCCTGGGCGAGGACGACATCTTGGACGTGCTGAAGGCCTCCCGAAAGAAGTGGGATGATCTGAAGGAGGAGTACGGCTAGAGATCCGGGTGCATAGGGGGCGGCCCGGAGGCTGCCCCCTGCGGCCCTTTTAGAGTTATCGCCTATTCTATAGAAGGGGAAGGTCCTCATGGCGGCCGGCTGGCAGGAGGACGAGGGGGGCATCCGTGGGTGGTTCCGCAGGTTCGCCTACCGCGATTCGGGCGCGGCACCCTTTTACCTGGCTCCGGCTCTCATCTTCATGCTGGCGCTCAATGCCTATCCCATCTTCTATTCCCTCTACCTCAGTTTTCTCAGGTACAATCTCAAGCGGCCCCACCGCACGCCCTTCATCGGGCTCAAAAACTACCTGAAATTCCTTGAAAGCGACTACTTCTGGACTTCTATCCTTAACACCGCCTTTTTCGTAGTCATCTGCGTGGCCCTGGTGGCGGTCATCGGACTTATTTACGCCCTGGTGCTCAACGCCGAATTTCGGGGGAATAAATGGGTCCTTGGCATCATCATAATCCCCTGGGCCATCCCCTACGTTGCCAACGGCCTCATGTGGAAGTGGATCTTCAACTCGGAGTACGGTGCCCTCAACGGGTTTCTCGTGACGGTGGGCCTGTTCGAGAAGTATCAACCATTCCTCTCTCACTCCGGTCGTGCGCTTGGGGTGCTCATCGTGACCTACGTCTGGAAGGAGGTGCCGCTCGCCGCCGTGCTCTTCCTGACGGCGATGAAGGCCATCCCCGAGGAGCTCTACCGGGCCGCCAGGGTTGATGGGGCCGACTCGATTAAGCGCTTCTTCCACGTCACCCTGCCGGGTCTCAGGGTCGCGCTCTTGCTCGTGCTCGTCTACGAGACCATCTTCTCGGTGCGGACCTTCGACCTCGTTTACGTGTTGACCCAAGGCGGTCCGGGCGATGCCACCTCGCTGGTGTCATGGTTCACCTACACCGAGACCTTCCGTAACCTCAAGATGGGCTACGGTGCGGCTATCTCCTACGTCATCGCGTTCACGACTTTCGTGCTCTCTTACTGGTACATCAAGTTCCTGTATAAGCCGACGGAGGTATAGGGAGCCAGCCCATGGAGCACGCGACGGCTGCCGAACAACTTGAGGCTTCGCGGCGGGCTTACGTAGTCGCCCAGGTCGGCAAGAAGGTCGGGCTGGCGGCTGTGGTGTTTTTCATGGTGGCCTTCGCCATCGCGCCCATCATATGGATGGCCATCTCGAGCTTCCAGACGGAGAGCGAGATCCTGTCCGTTCCCCCCCACTGGATTCCTGAAAATCCTTTTCTCGGTAACTACAAGGAGATATTTCTGCGCAGGCCCATGGATGTGGACGTGAGCTTCGATAAAAAAATGGCGGGCTACTCCACCTTCCCCACTCAGGATGTCCTGCCCGGCATGCTCAACAGCGTCATCATCGGTCTCTCGGTGGTTGTGTTGAATCTGGCGGTGGGAGGTCTGGCGGCCTACGCCTTTGCTCGTTTCCGTTTTAAGATGAAACAGTGGCTCTTCTATTTTGTTCTGGCTTCCCGTATCGTGCCCGACATCGCCATCGTGATTCCCTTCTACGTGATGATCCGGTGGGCCGGGCTGCTCGACACTCACTTCGCGCTGATCTTGACCTACATGGCGCTCTCCCTGCCACTGACCATTTTCATCCTGGTCATGTACCTCGAGACCATTCCGCGAGACCTCGACCGCGCGGCCAAAGTGGACGGCTGCAGCAGGTTCCAGACATTGCGCAAGGTGATCGTGCCCATCTCGACGCCGGCCATCGTGGCCGCGGCCCTCTTCGCCTTCCTGGCCTGCTGGAACGAGTTCCTCTTCAGCTTGGTTATCACCAGCACCATCAAGGTGCGGACCCTGCCGGTGGTGATCTCGGACTTCGCCTCCAGCTTCACCATCAGCTATGCCCGGCAAAATGCCTCGTCCATGATGGCGGCGATTCCTCCGGTCATCCTCGTGGTGATCTTCCACAAATACTTCGTCCGCGGGCTCACGGCCGGTGCCGTAAAGGGGTGAAATTGTTATCGGGGCTATCTGGGTGAAGAGGAGCTGGCGGAGAGACCATGGCGACGATTCTATTGGAAGGCCTGAGCAAACATTTTGGCGATGTTGTTGCGGTCAACTCTCTAGACCTGGAGATCGTTGACAAGGAGTTTTTGGTGCTCCTGGGCCCATCGGGCTGCGGCAAGACTACCACCTTGAACATGATCGCGGGACTGGAGGAGCCGACAGAAGGGGCCATCTACGTCGACGGGGTAAATGTGCGCTACGTGCCGCCCCACAAGCGCAACCTCGCCATGGTCTTCCAGAGTTACACCCTTTACCCTCACATGAGCGTTTATAACAACATAGGGTTTCCCCTGCGGATGCGGGGTATAGAGAAGCTTGAGGCGGACCGGAGGGTCCGGGAAGCGGCCGGCACGCTCCGCATCGTCCACCTGCTGGACCGTAAGCCTTCGGCTCTCTCGGGGGGCGAGCGCCAGCGAGTGGCGCTGGGCCGGGCCATCGTGCGGAACCCGGGAGCCTTTCTCATGGATGAGCCGCTGAGCAACCTGGATGCCCTGGTGAGGCTGGGAATGCGGGGGGAGCTGAAGAAGCTTCATCAGAGGCTGGGCACGACGGTCGTTTACGTCACTCACGACCAGGCCGAGGCCATGACGCTGGCCGACCGGGTGGTACTGATGAAAGATGGCAAGATTCAGCAGATGAGTTCCCCCTATGATATCTACCACCGACCCGAGAACCTCTTTGTGGCCGGGTTCATCGGAAGCCCGCCCATGAACATCATCGAAGGGGTTCTCAGGGACGAGCGCGGCCTTCATTTCCACGGCCCGTCCTTAGATTTTTCTCCGCCTCAGGCTCTCGCGTCGCGCCTTTCCGCCCATGCGGGTAAGGAGGTCTGGCTCGGAGTGAGGCCGGAGGACATTCTTGTTGGCGCTGAGGCCGGGGGGAGCCCACACCTAGAGGCCGAGGTCCTGGTGGTGGAGCCCATGGGGGCTGACCTATTCCTTGAGATAGACGTTGGCGGCATGGGCTGGATGGTGCGGACGGGCCCCCACTTCAGGATAGCGCCGGGCGAGAAGGCCCCGGCTCGCCTGCGGGAAGATAAGGTTTATTTCTTCGATTCCATAACAGAGCTTGCCCTTTAGGCAAGACCGCCTTTCTCCAAAGCAGGGTTTTCTCTGAATTAAATCCCCCCCACGAACCGTCCGGGATTGAGGATCCTCAAGGGGTCAAATTTATCTTTGAGCCGCTGCATGAGGGTGAGGCCCTGAGGGATGCTCGACCAGCTGGGGAGCATCTTCTTGAGGCGGTGGCTTGCCGAGAGGAGTGCCCAGTGGCCCCCAAGACCTTCGGCTATCTCCGCGAGCTCAAGGATTAGCTCGCGCTCAAGAGCCCAGTCCACCTCGCCCTCATCCTCCCCGTGTCTCAGGCTCAGGTAGAGGTGGCCGCTTCCCGGAAGGGAGAGGAGGGGAGCTGAGGCTAAAGCAGCGGGAAGGGACTTGAGGAGCCCTTCCATGCCGGAGAGGCTCACGCCCAGCTTGAGGATGGTCCTCTCCCAGGGCCTCTCCCCTGGGGACTTGGCCATGAGGGGGGAGAG
Source organism: uncultured bacterium (assembly GCA_964575845.1). GTDB lineage: Bacteria > UBA8248 > UBA8248 > UBA8248 > CAZNSX01 > CAZNSX01. Next base: position 320,311 of record CAZNSX010000003.1, read on the forward strand.
CCCCTCCCAGACTCCCTCCCACTGGGGTTCTGCGCTGATGGCCCCCTTACCCAGGGCCATTGCCCTGAATTCTTCCACCTGGCGCTCCACATTAGCCTTAAGCCCCTCGGCGCCCACGAGCAAGAGTACTCCCCCTTCATTATTCCCCGGGAGCTCTTTCGATGCTTCGGGGTTCAGAAGCGCCAGAGCTGCTGGCTCCAGCCTTGAGGAGAGGATCTGGCGCGAGGCCGAAAGGGAAGACTCAAGATTCCCGAAGGTTGCCCCCAGGGTAGCCCTCGCCTCGGGCAGCGGAAGAAGCCTGAAGGTGGCCTCCAGGATGATACCCAGGGTGCCGAGAGAGCCTATGAAGAGCTTAAGGAGGTCATATCCTGCCACATTCTTTATGACCTTGCCGCCGGGGCGTATGACCTCGCCACCGGGAAGGGCGACCTTGAGGCCCAAGACTATGTCCCGCGGAGCGCCCCACGCGAGCCGCCTCGGGCCCGTTGCCGCCGTTGCAAGGGTTCCTCCCAGAGTGGCCTCCTCGCCGAATGGGGTATCTAGGGGCAGGAACTGGCCCCTTTTCTCGAGCATGGACTGGGCCTCCCCGACCTTTAGGCCCGCCTCGAGTGTGGCCGTGAGGTTGGGGGCGTCGTGCTCAATAGGCCGGTTAAACCCCTTGAGCGAAAGGAGGAGGTCCGCCCCCTTGGGTATGCCCCCGGTGGTGAGCTTCGTGCCCGAGCCAAGGGGAAGAAGGGAGAGCCCCTCTGCGCCCGCCACCTTGAGGGCCTCAACCACCTCCCTCTCCTCTCCAGGGAGAAGAAGAGCTTTGGGTCTCAGGCCGTCGAGCTCATGCGCGTAGAGCTCCCCTTCAGAGGTAACTAAATTCATCCCGCTGAAAAACCCCTTCAGCCTTTCTGGGTGGGCGTTCATGAGGTGGGACCGACCGGAGCAGGCTCTTCGGGGAAAATCTTCTCGGGATTAAGTATTCCCTGTGGGTCAAAGGCTTCCTTCACCCGGTGCATTATGGCGAGGTCCCTCGGGCTGAAGATGAGGTGCATGCTGGCCCGCTTTTCGACCCCTATGCCGTGCTCGCCCGTGATGGTGCCCTGCGCGCGGGCGCAGATGGCCAGGATGTCCATGCAGGCCTCAAGAGCCCGCTCCCGCTCCCTGGGGTCGAGGCCGTTGAAGACGACCGTGGGGTGAAGGTTTCCGTCTCCGGCGTGGAGCACGTTGCCCACGATGAGACCTCTCTCCTCGGCAAGCCGGTCTATCTCGCGGATCACTTCGGGGAGGCGGGTTCGCGGCACGGTGCCGTCCATAACATAGTAGCTGTTTCCGATGCGCGCCAAGGCTCCGAGGCTCTCCCGCCTTCCCGCCCAGAGGCGCTCCCTCCCTTCGGGGCTTTCGGCCACCTCCACCCCGAGGGCACCCTTCTCCTCACAGAGCTTGGCTATTCTCTCAACCAGCAGGTCCATCCCGGAAGGCAGGCCATCGACTTCTATTATCATGACGGCTCCTGCTTCCGGGGGATAGGGTTCGTCGATATTCTGCTCAACGGCCCTCATCACCACCTTGTTCATGAGCTCCAGGGTGGCGGGAATTATCCCCGAGGCGATTATGGCGGAAACGGCTCTGCCAGCGTCCTCCACCTCCCTGAAGGTCACCATCATGGTTCGAACGCTTTCGGGCAGGGGGAGGAGCCGGCAGATGAGCTTGGTGGCGATGGCAAGGGTGCCCTCGGAGCCGACCAGCACCCCCATCAGGTCATAGCCGGGCCAGTCGAGAGCCTTCCCCCCTACCCAGAGAACTTCCCCGTCGGCCAGCACAACCTCCGCCCCCAGCATGTGGTTGGTCGTTACGCCATATTTAATGCAGTGGGGGCCTCCCGAGTTCTCGGCAAAGTTGCCCCCCAGGGTGCAGATCTTCTGGCTGGCGGGGTCCGGCGCATAGAAATATCCCAAGGGTTCCGCCGCCTGGGAGAGGGAAAGGTTTATAACGCCGGGCTCCACAAGGGCCAGCCGATTCTCGAGCTCGAGCTTGAGGATCTTGTTCATGCAGTTAAAAGCAAGCGTTATCCCCCCCCGAACAGGAATGGAACCCCCGCTGAAGCTCGTGCCCGAGCCGCGGGCCACGAGGGGAATGCCCTCCCGGTGGGCGAGCCGGGCCACAGCTGAAACCTGCTCCCCGCTCGTCGGAAAAACCACGGCATCGGGAAGAGCCCGCGCCAAGCTCGCATCGTACTCATAAACGATAAGGTCCTGGGGCTCGGCCAGGACCGCTTCGGGGCCGAATATTTCTTCGAGCTCTCCTCTCAACTTCCTCTCCAGCATCCCCTCCTGGCTCCCTGAGAGATGAAATACCTGGGAAAGATTGTCTGTTAATCCAAGAAATAAATCCCTCAATTCTTGAAATTAGTATAAGAATGAGCGGCAGCAGGTGTCAATGGCATTCAGGGGTAGCCTCTTGGCGGGGGGCATATATTTTGATACCATCTTTTTATTTTAGGGCACCTCGTCTAAAGGGCCTTCTCACAAGGGGTGCCGGTGTGTGTCTCTTTTGATCCTCGGGATGGCTAGGAGCCATGGGGGGGGATATCTCCCGAAGAGGCGAGCTTGCTTTCATCATCCTGAGCGCTTCCTTCACGGGAAGCCTGGTGATAGCGTCTGTGCTGGCGGCCAAGATAATCATCTTTTTCGGGCTCTATATTCCGGCGGGAGTGCTGGCCTACTCAATAACCTTCATCGTCACCGATGTGGTCTCAGAGGTCTGGGGGAGAGAGCGGGCAAGAGGAGTGGTGCTGAGCGGGTTTATCGCCCTGGTGCTCGCATACCTTCTAGTCCAGGCGGCATTGAGCTGGAAGGCGGCTCCATTCTGGCGGGGGGAAGAGGCTTTCGGCACTATCCTGGGCGCCACTGGACGCATCATCCTGGCAAGCCTGGTTGCTTATCTCGTGAGCCAGTACCACGACGTATGGGCCTTTCACCTCTGGAGGAGGGTGACCTCGGGGCGCTTCCTCTGGCTTCGGAACAATCTCTCAACGGCCGCGAGCCAGCTCATAGATACCACCATCTTCATCACACTTGCCTTTTACGGCATCATGCCCATCGGCGCTCTCATCATGGGGCAGTATCTCGCGAAGCTCTGCATCGCCCTTCTGGATACTCCTGTGGTTTATGGTCTTGTTTATCTTCTTCGCCGGGAAGGGCTGGCGCCCGAAGCGGCCGCCATACCCATTTCCCACGAGGTCTCGGGGGAGCCTTGGAGAAGGTAGGCTATTGCGGCTATCCGGGGCCTTGGGCGGTGCTGAGAGGTGGTTCAGCTGGGGAGAGGGGTATTGCTTGAAGGGATAAGGAACGAGGGCTAGACCATGGCGGTGAAGGCCGGGAGGAAAGCTCCCCGGGAGAAGGGGATGAGTTTTTCGCAGGAGATCGTTGCGCTCAAGGAGAAGATCTCGCGCCTCTCCACCCTAATCGATATCAATACCATCATTACCTCCACCCTGGACCTGGACGAGGTTCTGAAGCTTGTTATGCAGAAGGCTAAGGCCGTCATGAAGGCGGAGGCCGCGAGCGTCATGCTCATGAATGAGGAAACGGGAAGACTGGAGTTTGCTGTGACCCTGGGAGGAGCAGGGGAGGAGGCGCTGAAGCGCTTTAAGCTCAGGCCCGGTCAGGGGATAGCCGGCTGGGTGGCCGAGCGTGGGGAGCCCGCTCTTGTAGCCGACGTGAGCGATGACCCCCGCTTCTTCGGGGGTGTTGACCGGGCAACCGGTTTCAGAACCCGCTCCATCCTGGCCGCTCCCCTCAAAGTCAAAGACCGGGTGGTGGGTGTGGCCGAAGTTCTTAACCCTTTGGAGGGGGCTTCCTTCACGGGAGAGGACCTTGAGCTTTTCGCCGCTTACTGTCGTCAGGTGGCCGTTGCGGTGGAGAATGCCCGACTTCATGAGTCGATTCTGGAGAAAGAGCGCCTGGATGAGCAGTTGCGTCTGGCCTCCATCATCCAGAGGAGCTTCCTCCCTCAGGACCTTCCTCGGTGCCCCAAGGACCGCTTCTCCATCCAAGCCTACAGCCGACCGGCTGCCCAGGTGGGGGGCGACTTTTATGATTGCTTCCAGTACGGGGAGGACCGGCTTTGGTTGGCCATAGGGGATGTGGCGGGAAAGGGGGTGCCGGCCGCCCTCTTGATGGCTAGGCTCATAAGTGAGCTCAGGGTGGTGGCCGCGCGGGACCCCAGTCCTGGAAAGGTGCTGGAAGCTTTGAATGAAACTTTGTTCCGCCGGAGCAGACGGGGCATCTTCGTCACGCTTCAGTTTCTCGTGTTGGAGGCGGAGTCCGGGGCCGTGACCTTCGCCAACGGTGGCCATCCCCCCTTCTTCTGGCTGAGGCGAAGAGAGGGGAAAGTAAGTCGGAGGGGGAAAGCTACGGGACTTCCCCTGGGCATAAGCGCCGATGCCGAGTATGGAGAAGGGAAGCTCCTGCTCGGCCCGGGCGACCTCCTCCTTTGCTGCACCGATGGCCTCCTGGATGCCGGGGCCTCCCAGGGAGAAGCTTACGGCCGCAGCCGCCTCGAGAGAGTCTTGTGCAGGAGGGGAGGGGGGGGCGGCGAGCTTCTGCAGGCCATCGTGAAGGACCTGGATCGCTTCGCGGGGCCTGTGCCCCAACGGGATGATATCACCCTCTTGGCCCTCCAGTGGGCCTGTGATGGGAAGTCAGATTAAGTTAACGCTCAGGAGCGACCCCCGCTTTCTCAGAGCGGTGCGGGGCTTGGTGCGAGGGCTCTGCGAGCTAGCGGAGTTGAGCCAGCGGGAGTCCTGGGGGGTCACCCTGGCGGTGGATGAGGCTCTGAGCAACATCATCCGCCACGGGTACGGCGGCGAGACCGATAAGCCTATCATCATCACCTGCGAGCTCGAGAAGGGCCGTCTGGAGTTCACGCTGGAGGACTTCGGCCGGCCCGTGGAGCACGAGGAATTGGCTCCGCGCGAGTCCGCCACCCTCGGGCCCGGTGGCCTGGGCCTCCATTTCATAAGGTCAGTGATGGACGAGGTGGACTATCAGAGGGGTTTTCCCCTGGGAACGCGTCTCAGGCTTGTGAAGAGCCATTCCCAGGGCGGAGGTTAGGGTGGAGATCCGACAGAGGGAACAGGACAGGGCTTCGATCATCGAGGTTTCGGGGGAGGTGGACCTCTACTCATCGCCCACCATGCGGAACGCTCTTCTCAAGCTCGTAAGGGCTAAGGCAATGGCCATCATCATAAACCTTAAGGGCGTCAGCTACATGGATAGCTCTGGCATAGCGACCCTGGTGGAAGGGCTCCAGAGATGCCGGGAATATGGGGGAAGCTTCCGGCTGGCGGAGCTCAAGCCCGATGTGAGGCGGGTATTTCGGCTCGCACGGCTCACCGACGCCTTCGAGATCTATGCCGATGAGGCCGAGGCCCTGAGGGGGCACTAGGAATGGGGAGGTTCATGGGCTATCTGGGAAGGGAGACCCTTGCCCTTCTGGCCGGCGCCGGCAGGGTGAGGGGGCTCATAACCTCAACCGGCTACTGGACCTTTCTGGCCCCCCTGAGGTGGCGAAGGGCCATCCGCTGGGGAAGCGCCCTGGACCAGGCGGTCAAGATGGGCGTTGAGGCCGTCCCCATCATTTTTCTCATCACATTTTCCACAGGCCTCATCATCGCCATGCAGTCGGCCTACCAGCTGAGGCGCTTCGGCGCCCTCATCTTCACGGCAAACCTTGTGGGGGTGGCCATGACCCGGGAACTGGCTCCCCTCATAACCGCCATCGTAGTGGCGGGAAGGTCGGGCTCTGCCATTGCGGCGGAGCTTGGCACCATGAAGGTCGGTGAGGAGGTGGACGCCCTCAACACCATGGGCCTTAACCCAGTGAGGTTTCTCGTTGTGCCGCGGATGTTGGCCCTGGTGCTGGTGGTTCCCTGCCTCACAGTCTTTTCGGACTTCATGGGTATCTTCGGCGGCTGGGTCCTGGCCGTGACCCAGCTTGGGCTGGGCTCGGCCCGCTATCTGAACCAGACAGTTGAAGCTCTGGTGCTCGGTGATTTTCTTACGGGGCTCGTGAAGAGCCTTGTTTTCGCTCTGATCATAGGGCAGGTGGGCTGCTATCAGGGCCTGGGGGTAGAGGGGGGAGCCGGCGGCGTCGGACGCAATACCACGGCCTCAGTGGTTGCCTCCATTTTCCTCATCATAGTGGCCGACCTCTTCTTTACGGCCATTTTTTATTTTACCGGATGAGGGGAAAATTGAACCACGCTTTCTCTTCCAGCCGGGAGCCGATTATAGAGGTGAGGGACCTGGTGGTCTATTACGGCGAGCGGGTCATCCTCGACGGGGTGAGCCTTGAGGTTCTGCCGGGCGAGATCTTCGCCATAATCGGAAGAAGCGGCTGCGGCAAGAGTACCCTTCTGAGACACCTGGTGGGGCTTGAGAGGCCAGCCTCGGGCTGCATCCTCATCAAGGGGAAAGATATCACAAGCCTGACCGAGAGGGAACTCATCGAGCTCCGCAAGAAGATGGGGGTCCTCTTCCAGAGTTCGGCCCTCTTCGGCACCATGACGGTGGGGGAGAACGTGGCCCTGCCCTTGAGAGAGCACACGGAGCTTAGCGAGTCCACCATAAATATCATGATAAGGATAAAGTTGAATCTCGTGGGACTCTCGGGCTTTGAGGATTTTATGCCCGACCAGCTCTCGGGCGGGATGAAGAAGCGGGCGGCCCTTGCGCGTGCCATAACCATGGACCCGGAGATCCTCTTCTTCGATGAGCCCTCGGGAGGCCTGGACCCAATCGTGGCGGGCGGCATGGATGAGCTCATCCTGAGGCTCAGGGATGCCTTCAAGATGACCATCATTGTGGTCACTCATGAGCTGGCCAGCGTTTTCAAGGTCGCCGACCGTGTGGCTATGCTGGATGGCGGCAAAATTTTGGCCGTGGCGAGAAAGGAGGAACTGCAGGGTCTTCCTGACTCCCGGGTCCAGCAGTTCTTGAGGCGTGAGCCCGACCCAGAGGAGGTTGACCCCGGGAGCTATCTGGAGCGGCTCACGGCGAGATAGAAGATGGCAAGGGCGGGAAAATACCGAAGCGCAGAGGTGAAGGTGGGCATTTTCGTTGCCCTGGGCCTGCTCCTCTTCCTCGCCTTCGTCTCCTTCATCACCGGAACCAGGTGGGGGCGGAAGGTGGATGTCTACAGGGTGCGCTTCAGGAACGTGGCGGGCCTGGAGGTGGGCTCATCTGTCCGTCTGGCCGGCCTCAGGGTGGGCCGGGTTGAGGAGATAGCCGTCGCGCGCGACGACCCTTCTCTCATGGAGGCCGTGGTTCACCTCAAGCCAGGCACCCCGATAAGGCAGGGAGCCCGCGCCTCCATAACGGCCATCGGCCTCACGGGGGAAATGTACCTGGAGGTCTCCCTGGGCCGCCGGGATGCTCCCCTCCTTCCTCCGGGAAGCACCCTGCTTGGAGATGAGGCCGCGAGCTTCCAGGACCTTCTAAATGAGTGGAGGGGTGTAGCCGGTCGCACGGGCCGCATCCTTGAGGAGTTGGGCGGGAGTCTCGTCTCACTTGTGGAAAAGAGCCGCGAGATGACGGAGGGGCTGGACCGGAGCCTCAGGAGCATAACGCGATCCGCCGAGGAGCTCGTGGGAAACCTTGGTGCCGTCTTCGATGAGAGAAGGAGGGTGGAACTCCAGAGCATCATCGAAGGAATGGACAAAACAGTTCAAGAGGCAAACGTCATCATGCATAAGCTTAACCTCGTCCTCAGTGAGAAGAACCAGCGGGAGTTCGACGCTCTCTTCACCCGCTCCAACCAGCTCCTCACCAACCTGGACCGGGAGATGATGGCCACCCTGAGGCAAATCCGGGAGGGAGCGGGGAGGTTGGAGGGAGGGGTGGATGAGAGCCTCGAGGCTCTCACGGGAGACCTCCGGCGCACGAACGAGGCTTTTCGTCGGGTGGCCTTCCGGGCCGACCGCATCCTCAAGGGAAATACGGATGATGTGCGGCAGCTCATAAGAAACTTTAGGGAAACCTCGGACAAGACGAAAGCGTTTGTGGAAGAGCTCGAAGGTGCGCTCCCCGAGGGGGGGGAGCTGAGAGAGACCCTGCTTTCCATTCGCCAGGCCCTGGACCAGGCCCGCACTCTGGCGGCTCACATGGATCAGACGGTGGTAAGCAATCGGGAGGACATCGCCATCATCATCCAGAACATGCGGGAGGCCTCCCAGAACATCAGTGAGTTCAGCCGGACCCTGAGGGAGCGACCTTCTTCCATCATCCTTGCTCCGGCGGGCCGGCAGAAAGAGATACCGGGGGAGTGAGATGGCGCTGAAGAGATGGACCATCTTGCGGGCGGCTCTCCCGTTCCTCCTATCGGGTTGTGTGGCCGGGAGCCTGACAGAAACAAAATATTACATAATAGACTATCCCCTCCCGCCACCATCCAATACTTCCGCCTCTCTTCCCGCTACCCTGGGGGTGGAGATGTTCCGGGCCGACAGCATCTACCGGCAGGACCGCATCGTCTACCGCCAAGTCCCGCACCAGGTTGAGTTTTATACTTACCGCCGCTGGGGCGTCCGTCCCGAGGAGATGATCACCGACAAGGTGGTGGACCACTTCTCCAGCTCGGGCCTCTTCAGGGCGGTGCAGAGCTACCCCTATGACGGTCCCGCTACCTATATCCTCAGGGGACGTGTGAGGAGATTTGAAGAGCTTGACCGGGAGGATGGCTGGTTTGCCCGCTTTTCTCTGGAGGCAAGGCTTATCAAGCGGGAGAATCTGGAAGTGATCCTGGCCACTCGCAAGGACCTCACCCTGAAGGCCGGGGCCAAGACCCCTGATGCCTTTGTCAAGGCCATGGCCGAGGCCATGCGGCAAACGCTTGCGGAGCTGGTGGAGGAGGTGGCCGAGCGGCTCGAGGAAAGGGGAGGGCCTGATCTGTTTTGACAATGGGGAGTAATACATTTAGGATTAGAAAGGGTCGGGCCTTAAAAACGGGAAGGGAGGCGATCAAGGTGGCTGAAGTGAAAGTGATGGACGTTCGGTGGGCGCGCTGAATAACGCAGACAGAGGTTGTGGACAACCTCCAAAACCTTACCAGTGGTGAAATCTTAGAAATTGTATTAAACGATGAATGCTACGACAAATTAGTCAAAATAGCTGAAGAGAAAAACTGTGACTTCTTAGAAACAGGCAGAGAGGAAAGAGTGCTTAGGGTCAAACTTCAGAAGATATAACAGGGGGAGGCATTTAGACTAAGAAACCCAAGAAAAACTTGAAGATGTGGAGGCGGCCCTAAAATGGGTGAAGAAGAGCTATTAGATGTTAAGGGAAGTTGTTGACTGGAGTCCGCTGGTGTTGTTCAACACCTGGAAAATTTACCAGCTGGAAATGTCTTGATAGTGATTTTTGACAGTCCGCTCAAGGAAGAGCTGGAGAAGGTCGTGACAAAGGAGGATTGCGAGATTTTGGAACTCGATGAGGAAGATGGAGCCATAAAGGCGGCAATCGCAAAAAAGGCTCCTGTGCCTTCAGAAATATTGAAGGTTGACCCCGCAGCGGACTACCCCATTGAGGGGGGATGCTTTCTGCGGGGCAACGACCGCTCCCCGGTAAGCGTGGTGGTCACATTAAATGCACCTTATGGAACCAAACCATCTGCGGTAGAGGGTATTCCCTCTGAAATCGAGAGGTTGGTGAGGGCTGGCATCGAAAGTGGAGCAGCAATAGCAGGCACCCTGCAAACCGAGAACATTGGAATAGAAAAGATTGTTTGTAACGTGGCAGGAAACCCCAATATCCGCTTCCTGGTCCTCTGCGGGAATGAAGTGGAAGGACATGGTGCGGGGGATGCTCTTAGACATTTGCTTGTTAAGGGAATAGATGGAAGGAGGGTTATTGTTGGCTCAAAGGCTGTAACTCCTTACCTGTTTAACATTTCCCTGGAAGCCATAAGAAGGTTTAGGAAGCAAGTGACCTTGGTGGACCTGTTGGGGGAGATGGATGTCGAGCTAGTCAGAAAAGCGGTGTGGACCTGCTATCAGGAGAAGCCAACCCAATTCAAAGACTATACCCTTTATGACCCAGGGGCCTATCCAGGTCCGCCCATATCGTGTCCCCTTACCTGGAGGGTCAGGCATCCGGAGAGCGTTGAGGAATGGGAGATTGACGACCTTGTGAAGGAAATTGAGGAGGACAAGGGATTAAAAGAAGCCCCCGAGAGGTTAGGGCGCGAACCCGTGAAATTGGATCAGGAGTCTCGGGAAAAAATAATTGAGCCCAAGATCATAACTTTTATAGGCAGGCGACTCTTGAGGATCTCGGAGGAACTTGCTGACATTGCCGAACTTTGTGGTGTATCTGTAGAAAAGCCCAAGGTATCGGTAAAGGCGGAAAAAGTGTTAGATAAACAGGGGGCCGCACAACTAACCGCAACTGTCTTGAAAGACGCTGAGTTAGCAGTAGAAGAAGATGAAGTATTGCAAAACTTTACCAATCAACTGAGAGGATATAATGGTGTCTTCGCGGCTTTTGATGCCTGCGCTAAAGATATCTGCAATAATGGTTGCACATTTCCTGCAGCAGTTATCTCCACAGAGAAAAAGCTGAAAAAGTTAAAGGCCGACCTGGAGAACTCGGCTATTCCCTCTGAGAAGAAGCGGGCCGTTGGGGATGAAATAGACAGTTTTTTGGAGAGACTGAAGGCATTCCCAGAAGATAAGGACAAACCCTGCCAAAAGACTGCCGGCAACTGTACCATTGGCTCTGGCTGTTTTGTGACCGGGGCGATGGATTTACTGAAACGGGTCGCTAAGCCCGTATCACCAAATACATAGAAAGAGGAAAGAATTATGAATGCCTATGTTGGAAACCAACTTAGAGGCTATAATGTGGTCTTCGTTACGCTCCAGGCCTTTTCCAAGGATATCTGTAAAGACTGCATAGGCACGGAGCAGGCCCAGATTAAAATGGAAAAGGGCCTGAAGAAGCTGAGGCTAGACTTGGAAGCTTCGGCTGTTCCCGATAAAGAAAAGAGGGAGCTATTGATCAGCATAGAGCATTTTGCTGAAAAAGTTAAAGCTTTGCCAGTCGCCGAGGCATGCACCTGACTCAAGACTGCTGGCCTCTGTAAGATTGGCCCAGAGTGTCTTCCACTTATAGCTTTGGATTTGATGAAGCAGATCACGGAGCCTGCCCCTAGATATACCGCATAGTAGGCTTTATTATTTGAGAGGCTTTCCCTTCTGATTTAATACTGCGAGGTCCTTCCTTAAAGGCATATGGGACCTCACTCCCCTAGTCCCAAAATCGCAAGAAATATGTGATAATCAGAGCAGCCCGCAAGATAGCAGGCAGGGGGTCACGCACGTGCACGTCCTTCTCTCCCCAGACCAGTTCGTTCTGGTGGTTCTGCTGATAAAGCTGGGGGTGGTCTCCGCCCTTGCGAGCGTGCTCGTGCGCTTCGGGGCATTCAGGGACATCCTCTTCAGCGAGACGCTGGGCGGGAGGCGGTGCCTGAACCTCGTGCTCCTCCTCGGGGGCCTCCTCACCATTGGAGTCGCCATACGCCTCATCATTCGCTACGACGCCACGGATCTGAGCCTCGCGGGGACCCTCCTGGGTGGCCTCATAGGAGGGCGCCTCGCAGGCTCCCTCATAGGGGCCATGGTGGGAGGGGCGGCTTTCGCCGGGGGGGAATACCTGGCCCTGCCCATGGGGGTTCTCTATGGCCTGTCGGGAGGCTTCCTCCACAACCTCCAGCCCTCCAAGCGCCTGCGCATGGAAGTGAGCCCCTTTCCCCTTCTCGTTCTCTACCGTTTCTCTAAAGATTGGGTAAAATACCAAAGGGCCAACTGGAACATCATCCCACTCGGGCTGTGTGTGGGCCTGGAGGGGCTCAGGCTGACCCTGGCCTACCGTTGGGGCTTTCTCTTTGCGCTGAGGACGGAGAACCCTCTTGTGCTCATCTGTATCCTGGCAGCCACGGCGAGCTGTCTGGGCATCCCGCTCAAGATCTGGAACAACACCTGGATGGAGCTCGAGCTGGGGGAGAAGGAGGCCCGGTTGACCGAGGCCAAACTCAGGGCCCTCACGTACCAGGTCAACCCCCACTTTCTATTCAACACCCTCAATACCATCTCGGCCAGCATCCGCGTGGACCCCGAGAAGGCGAGGTTCGTGGTGCTGAAGCTTTCCCAGCTCCTGCGTTCCCTTCTCAGAAGCCAGCGGGAGTTCAAAACCCTGGAGCGGGAGCTTGAGCTCATCGAGAGCTACCTGGCCATAGAGGAGGTTCGCTTCGGGCCCGAGAAGCTGTGGGTGGAGAAGGAAATAGACCCCGAGAGCCTCGGCTTCTACGTGCCGAGCATGCTCCTTCAGCCCCTGGTGGAAAATAGCCTGAAGCACGGCCTGGGCGGGATGGTTCGAGGTGGGTTCATCCGAATAAAGTCGGTCCTAAAGGATGGCAAGGTTCTCATCACCGTGGAGGATAACGGGGCCGGCATTTCGCCCGAGCGACTGGAGCGGGTCATGGACCTGGGCATCGGGCTGAGCAACCTGGATGAGCGCTTGAGAGCTGTTTACGGCGCCGATTATCGCTTCACCGTGGAGAACCGCCCCGAGGGCGGCACGAGAGCCACCCTCCTACTCCCGCCCCTGACCCCTGAGGGGGAGACGACCGGAAGTGGCTGAGCCCATTAAGGCCCTCATAGTCGATGATGAGAAGCTGGCCCGGGAGGAACTCCGCTACCACCTCGAATCCCTGGGCGGAAAGATAGAGGTGATTGGGGAGGCCAGAGACGGCCTCTCCGCCCTGGACCTCGTCCACAGGCTCCGCCCGGACCTCGTCTTCCTCGATGTCCAGATGCCGGGGATGGATGGCTTCGGGGTCGTGGAGCGCCTGCTGAAGGCGGGGGAAGCCCCGGCCATAGTTTTTGTGACGGCTTACGATGAGTACGCGATAAGGGCCTTTGAAGTGAACGCCGTGGATTACCTGCTCAAGCCAATAGATGGGGAACGGCTGAAGGCGGCGCTCTCTCGGGTGAGCCGCGTCGTGGCCCCGGCCCTCACCCGTGAGGAGCTTGAGAGGCTCCTTGAGGCGAGGAGCCGCGGCTACATCTCCCGGCTCACGGCCCGCCGACGGGATAAGCACCTGCTCATAGATGTGAGGGATGTCCTCTACTTCCGGGTGGAAGGGGGAATCGTCACGGTCAAGACTGTGGCCGGCGCCTTTGATACCAATTTCAGAACCCTGGATGAGCTTGAAGGGGAACTTGACCCGAGGGAGTTTTTCAGGGCCCACCGGGGCTATCTCGTCAATTTGAGGGAGGTTGCCGAGATAATCCCCCATTTCGGCGGCACATTTCGCCTAAAGCTAAGGGGTGCGGATGAAGAGGTCCCCCTGAGCCGCGCTCAGGCGAAGAAGCTCAGGAGAGAGTTAAGATTTTAGCGGGGCTTCCTTTTCGGGTATCGGACCCACCCGCGGGACTTCCAGCAGCCACACTGGGAGATTCGGACGCGACACGGGTCGGTGAGGAGGTCGTAGTCATAGGGAGCCCCTTCTCGGGATTCTTCCTTAGAGCCAGACTGTTTCTGCAAGAGCGGGGCATAAGATCTTGAAGAGGAAAATCGAAAAGATGAAGCCTACGGCATGGTTGGCGTTCTCTTTTTTCACCGGCCTGCTGCTCATAGGACCGAAGGAGGTGAACGCTCAGGAGAGCGGAAAAGGGAAGGAGAAAATCACGATCGGCCGGGCGGAAGAGGTTATCCTCTTGCCGTGGGGTATTAAGCTCCCCGCACGCGTCGATACCGGTGCGGCAAAATCCTCTCTGGGCGCGCCAGAGATGAAGGTAGACGGGAATAGGGTCGAGATTCGCCTACGAAAAGAATTCGGCGGCATGAAGCTTCGCTTTCCAATCATCGAGTGGGGAGATTACAAGACTTCGCAGGGGAGCGAACGCAGGCCGGTTGTGGAGGTGGTCATCTGTCTGGGCACAAAACGCATTCGCACGAAGGTGAACATCAACGACCGCTCGGAACTGAAATATCCCTTCCTCATCGGTCGCGACCTCCTGAGGGGGAGGTTCGTCGTTGACGTGAGCCGCTATATGTCCCTCGCGCCTAACTGCAAGGGAGTGCGGCGGCGTTGAAACGATCCCCGCTCCCGCTCACCGCCCTCTTCCTGCTCATCCCAGCGGCGCTCATCACCTACCGTGTGGTCGGGTTAGGGTATCCGCTTTTTCCTACAGCTCCGGGCGAGAGGTGGCAGATCTCGCTGGGGGCGAGCATCTCCAAAAGCGACAGCCCGAATGTGTTTGTCTGGGTGGCGCTGCCGGATAACCAGCCTGAGCTTACGGTTTTCCAAGAGCAATTCGTTTCGGGGATCCTGAGCGTTCATGTTGCACGTCAAGGCCCGAACCGGTTCGGCGCCTGGTGGGGGCGGGTAGGAGAAGAAGGGGAAAGGATCGCATACCGGGCGACCCTTGCGGTGCATCCCGGAGCGGCTTCAAAGCGATCTCCCCTCGCGCTGGGGCCATATCCCGCGGGCTTCGAGAAACCGGAAGAGGCTCTGGCCGTTCGCCTGGTAAGTAAATGGCGGAAGCTCCCCCCAGCGGCCCGGCTGAGGGCCGTGGCGCAGACGCTGGGGGGGGAGTGGGGGACTCCTCCTCCAAAGGCGCGGGACCTCCGCGCGTGGTGGGCTCTGGAAGGTAAGCACGGGAGTGTCACGGCGCTTCTTGCACTTTTCAGGGCCGCCCGCCTTCATGCGCGGGCTTTGGAGGGACTTCCCCTCGTCGAGAGCGTGAGGAGCAACCCTTTGAGAGTGGTGGAAGTGTGGTCAGGACAAAGATGGGAGCGTCTGCGCCCTGAAACGGGAGAGTTTGTCCGGATAAGAAGGCAAATCCTCCCGTTGACTGTGGACGGCGTAAGTGCGATACGCGTATCCCAAGGGAAGCTTACCGATACGCGCTGGGCCGTGAGACGGAGCGCGCTCGGCGGTTGGCACATTCACTACGAACACATCATGCGCTCGGGACACCTGCTCGACCGCTGGTCGCTTTTTCACCTCCCTCAGGAGTTTCAGGAGACGTTCCGGATCCTTCTCTTGGTTCCGATCGGCGCGCTCCTGATGAGCGCCTTGAGAAATGTCGTGGGCCTTCCCACTTTCGGCGTTTTCATGCCGGTCCTCATGGCGCTCGCCTTCCGAAACACAGGGCTCGCCTATGGCCTGGCGATCTTCACATTCGTGGTCGGCATCGGATACTTCATCCGCCAGGCGCTAGATCGAATGCGCCTTCTCCTCGTCCCC
Organism: uncultured bacterium; assembly: GCA_964575845.1. Lineage (GTDB taxonomy): Bacteria > UBA8248 > UBA8248 > UBA8248 > CAZNSX01 > CAZNSX01. The sequence goes on from CAZNSX010000003.1 coordinate 335,611, forward strand.
CGCCTCTCGCTAATGCTGACACTGGTTATCGCCTGTCTCACCCTCCTCGCACTTCTCGGAAACAAATTCGGCCTGCGAGAGTTCATGGCGGTGGGGCTTCTGCCCTTCGTTATCCTCACCATGGTCATCGAACGCTTCTTCGTGCTCATCGAGGAGTCGGGCGTGCGAGAGGGCGTCAAGACCGGCCTGGGAAGCGCCGCCGCCGCCGTTATAGGCTACGGCATTCTTCAGTGGGAAAGACTCCAGCTCACATTTTTCATCTTCCCGGAGCTTCTTTTCGCTATAGCAGCCTTACAGGTGGTCCTTGGCCGGTACACGGGCTACCGACTCTCGGAACTTCTCAGGTTCAGGGAGGTCAGGAGCTCGTCATGATCTTCCGGGCCCTCCGGGAGCTGAGGCGAGCCGGCGTCCTGGGCATGAACCGCCGCAATGCCGAGTACATCATGCGCCACAACCCCCGCTCCTCTTTCCCCCTCGTGGACAACAAGGTGCTGACGAGCCATCTGGCCGAAAAGCTCGGTATCCCCATGCCGCCCATCTACCGGGTCATTCAGAGGCACAGCGAAATCGCGGGCTTTGAGAAAAGGTTGGGCGGAGTGCGCGAATTCGCGGTGAAGCCGGGCCGGGGCAGCGGCGGGAGCGGTATCGTCCTGGTAGCGGACCGCACGGAGGAAGGATTCCTCGAACCAAACGGTGAAGTCATCCGGCGTGAAGACCTCTATCACCACATTTCTAACATCCTTTCCGGGATCTACTCTCTTGCAGCCCTCCCGGATCAGGTCATCATCCAGAGGCTCATCCATCCCGACCCGGTTTTTTCGGCCGTCACCTACCACGGCGTGCCAGACATCCGGATCGTGGTTTTCCGAGGCGTGCCCGTGATGGCCATGACCCGCCTTCCCACGCGCGCCTCGGAAGGTAAGGCAAATCTTCACAGAGGGGCCATAGGCGCCGGCATAAGCATTGCCGAGGGAAGAACACTCACGGCAGTCTGTCGGTCCGACGTAATTACCCATCATCCCGATACGGGAAATCCGGTGAGCGGCATACAAGTACCCCATTGGGAGCGCATGCTCCTGACCGCGGCAATTTCCTTCGAGATGACGGGATTAGGCTACACGGGGGTGGACCAGGTGATCGAGCGGAACCACGGCCCCCTCCTTCTCGAGCTGAATGCACGCCCCGGGCTCGCTGTCCAGATTGCAAACCGGGCGGGGCTCTGGGGACGACTCCGCCGCGTTGACGAGGCTCCGAAAGAGGTCTTCGAAACGCCCGAGGCTCGGGTCGCCTGGGCGAGGGAGACGTTCACCTCAAGGGCTCTGTGCTCTCCGACTTCTGGCTGAACCCATCGACCGCCCGGACCCTAAACCCCGGGTGGAGGAGCCACTATCTAACTTTTCAACTAAAGAGGGGACATCTTCTTGTGGCTTCGGGAGCTATATTAAGAAGATTTGAGAGGGTTGGCTTGATCAATGGAACATGACCAATCCTCTTATTTTATTTGCAATTATCCCCTCCCGAGAATTCCGGTTGGGTGATACAGCCTCAGCGGGGTCATGTCACCAGAGGGACTTTAACCTTATCCCACTCCTTCCTAACCCGATTCCTTTACAAGCCTGGAAAACCCCTCCGGCGGATTGAGTGAGCAAGTCATGAAGCCGCGTGAGTGGTTCGTTGGAGGGCTCAAGGATGGCTGGTGCAAAGCCTATGACCCTTTATAAACCCAAAGGAGCCCTTTGGCTCCCATTACAAAATCGCCTGAGACGAGAAGCCGGGACGAGGGCGGGCAGCCCATGAATCAGACCATCCCGCTGACCTCTTCAGTCCGATGTTCGCAGGTCTTCCTCCTATCAAAATTCGCGAAAAACTAAATTTAGCAGATGGTTCTGCCGATATTACGCTATGGGGAAGTGCCTATTCGGAAGCGCTGCAGGCATAAAAGGTGGCGTAGCCCAGGACAAGCCCGCGAGAGTGATTTTAGATATAGGCAAGATCTGCAAATGATATATGCCGAGTCCCGCTTCGTCGAGACTCTTCAAGAGCAGTCGAGTCATCCGTCAGATAGAAATTATGCCTCTGGGTCATCCTTGAGAGTTGCCAGGCGCATGTTTCGGGCCCACTGGCACTTCTTGCCATCTTATGAAGATGATTTTCCGAGGCAATGGGGGCTCTGACCGGCCTGGCGATTAGTGGAGGAGCCTTCTCGGCCGCCATAGGTATCATCCCTGGTCTCGCGGTGGGAAGTCTCGCTGGTGGATGGGGTTGTCAGAGTGGCTCCTGGCTTCACGGAATGGTAAAGCTGCGATTCCTTGTGCCTACCCACTTGCAACGGCGCCTCAATATCCAGGTTCTTGTGATGGCCTTGGTCGTCCCCAGCCCAGCGAGGAAGATTTAGTCCATGGGCCGAACCATCCCGAATTCTAGATGCAGGATATCTGAGAACGGTCAGGCTCTTGTGGAGTTCGCCGTGGTTCTCCCGATTCTTGTTTTGGTCGTACTGGCTTCCTTAGAACTCGCCAGGATAGTTGTAGTCAAGCAGCATTTGATCTCAGCTGCTCGACTCGGTGCAAGAACAGGAACCATCAGGAATAGCGCAATAGCCGACGTCGATAATGCCCTATCCACTTACCTGTCCTCAACAGAAGTGGGAACTAGCTACACCAGGACCATCAGCGGAGTCAGCGCAGAGGCAGATTTCAACTCTCAGGTGACCGTGACGGTCAACCATAATCTAACCCTGTTCTCTAACTTTCGATTGCCGGGCGTTTCGGGAGTTACGGTGCCGCTCTCCGCAACCGTTACCATGAGGCACCAGTAGAGACGGGGGGTGAATACAGAGATGGGTCTCCGAAAGAAAATTCGCCTCGGACTCTCGATCCCGATGGGTAAGGAAGAAAATGGTCAGCTTTTGCTCCTTTTTGGTCTGCTCATGCCGGTTCTGATCGCCGGAGGCGCGCTCGCGTTCGAAACTGGTTACGTATATATGGCAAAAAACCAGCTGCAACAGGCGGCGGACGCTGCAGTGCTCGCCGGAATCCGGGATCTCGTGGCGAACGATTTTGATGCGGCGCGAACCCAAGCAGTCAATATCGCCCAGGCCAATTCCGTTGCGGGAAGCCCCATTGTCCTCGACCCGGCTCAGGACATCGAATTTGGTAGGTGGCAAAACAACGTCTTCACGCCGGATTCATCTACACCTAACGCTATGCGGGTTACCGCTAGGAGGAGCGCAGACTCCCCGGGCGGCCCCCTGCCTCTTTATTTTGCTCGTATCATCGGTCTCGAAACGGCCAATGTGACCGCGAGCGCTATCGCGATGTTGAATCATTTGGACCTGGCCCTGGTGCTCGACCGTTCCTCCTCAATGGACGACGATACGCGATGTCAAAGGGTGGGTGGGCGGTGGCGGGTAGACGCGAACGGCATTCAGCCGATCGATACGATGCGGAGCGCCGCGAAAGCCTTCATCGACGACTTCGACTCCGAAGTAGACAGCATCGCTGTGATTTCCTACGCTTCGACAGCCTCAAACCCGATCGAGAGGCAGTTGACTTCCGATTTTGGACTCGCGAGGTCCGCCGTAGAGGCGATTCCGAATCCACCCGTATCAGCCCAAGGTCATTGCCCCAGCCCTCCGAGTAACTCCCCCATCTGGTACACGCACATCGGTGACGGGATGGATAAGGCCATCCAAGAGCTGACATCGAGCCGGTCACGGGTGAGCGCTTTGAAGGTCATGGTTCTTCTGTCCGACGGCCAGCCCACCTGCACCTCCAGTGGGTTGTGTGGCCCGTGGTCGTTCATCGCAAGCTCGGGGAGAGCCTATGCCCGACAGAAAGCCGACGAGGCGAACAGCCAGAACATAACGATTTATACGATTAGCCTGGGCACAAACGCTGACCGGGACCTCATGCAGGATATTGCCCAGAGAACCGGCGGCTATGAGTTCTTCGCGGCGAGAGGGGCAGACCTCTCTGATGTCTTCAAGGAGGTCCGTAGTCGAATCCCAGCCCGACTGATGAAATAGGTATTCGATTCTCATCCACCCGATCGAGTAGACCTATGCACTCTGAGAAGAAAATTCACCCATCGTGGCGGTTTCGCCAAATGGGAGTGCGAGGGCAGGCTCTCATCGAGTTCGCACTAATCATACCCTTTCTTTTCTTCCTGGCCCTGGGACTTTTGGACATCGGGCGAGGATACTTCGTTAACCACTCCATTCTTAATGCGGCACGAGAAGGGGCAAGAACAGCGATCTTGCCGATCGGCTCAGAGGCCGATGCGAGAGTGACCGCAGTGGCTGTTCTCACAAATGCTGGCCTCTGTGCAGCGTCCTGTCCGGGGGGGATGACAATTTCTATAACAAATGCCGGAAGCGCAGCCCCCCCTGGCTCAACCACCGTGGTATCGATCAATTTTCCCTTTCAGACTGTGACAGGTGACTTTATCCCGAGCTGGACCGGGGTCATTCCGATGAATCAAACAATCCGGATGCGGCACGAGTAAGGAGAGCACTAAGAGTCCGCGGTGATTCCAGCGTATCAATGATAAAACCCCTGAGACATCCCCCGAGATAAAATCTTCCCTTCGAGCTAAATTGAATCCTTGAAGTCTCCGATTAAGAAATGATTTCCGATCCCGTGAGGCTTTTGCGGGGTGGGGAAGGTTCGAGACAGTTGCCCCAGCCTCAACCGACCTTATGGTCTCTCCTGACTCGGTAGGAAGGAGCCGGCAGGAGATGGGACAACCTTGCAATTTATGGGCCGGCCTCCTTTGGACGGCTCACGTTCACGCATGACCGAAAATAAGTAGGACCATCAGGAGAGTGAGAACCCCAACTGCGACCGATGTCCCGAAGCCTATCGCGAAGGGTTTCAGCCCAGTTTGCTTCATGTCGTCAAATTTTATCGCAAAACCGACACCGACGAAGGTGAGCATGAAGGACCAATTGTAAAGATGTTTGAGGGATGTGATCTGCTCCGGCGTGAAAAAGCCGATGGTGGAAAGGATTGAGAAGAGCACAAAGCCCAAGATAAACTTGGGGAACTTCTGCCAGAGAAACAGCCCTTTGCGCTCCACTTCCTTGGTTATGTTCAGGCGGGCGTAGTGGACAGCAAATCCCAGGATTACAACGCCCATCAAGGCGTTACGGGAGAGCTTAGCCAATGTAGCGTACTTGCCAGCCAGATCGGAATAGATAAAACCGGTGCCGACCGCTTCGGGTGTATTGTGAACGGCCAAGCCCGCCCAGATCCCGAAGCTCTTATGTCCCATGTCAAGTGCGTATCCCACAAGCGGATAGAAAAAAAGAGCAGCTACCCCGAATATAATGATTGTCGCTATAGCGTAACCCTGGTCCTTTTCGTCGGCATCGATAGCTCCGGCGCAGCCTATGATGGCTGATACGCCGCAAATACCCACGCCAATGGCCAATAGACTACCCAGCTTATCGGAAATCCGAAACTTGCGGGTCATGAGCCGGACAACAGCGATAGAAACGATGATTTCGATCACTACCAACGCCAGCCCGAGGCCCCCCAATCGAAAGACCTGCTGGAAGACCAGTCTGGCTCCCAGAAGGATGATGCCCGTCTTCAACCAGAATTCATACGTTGAAACGCCTGGCTCGAATATCTTCGGAAGACCGAGGGTATTCCGTAAAATCATTCCGATAACGATAGAAACAATAATAAAATTCACATAGGGTATATAAGAAGCGATAGTTTTCGAGAGGTATCCGAGTATCGCTAGCAACGCGAGACCGGGAAGATAGCCACTCCATTCATAGAAGAGACTCGCTAGTGATGACGAATCGGCAGCTCGCCTGCGGGAAACCATAATCTTATTCTCGCGAGTCATGTCCTTTCAACCCCCATGAGTGTCTGCGGCGTTGCGGGGAAACCTTCAAAAGGCTTTCTGAATTACCATGGGACGTGAGCGATAATCCCCAGCTTCACGAGCAACGCCAAGATGATGGCCATGCCCACCGCCATCCAATCCAATGTCACCCAATGCCACAGAGTCTTGCGGGGATGCAATTTTCCAGCTCCTTTCCAGGGGATTACGGACGACCGTTTTCGCGGGGCTCAATGGAGATTATGCCCACGGTCTTCCGAATCGAGCCCACTTATGGGGGATTATTCCTCAAGCGGGCCATCGGCCGGTCTTTCCACCACCCAAGGGCCCCAAAGTGGACAACAGCCCCTATTCATATGGGGATCGCTCCCTTTTGTCAAGAAAGATCATACCGAACATGTCAATTTGCGGCACCCTCGCTTCCCCGCTTACGTCGGGAGCGACGCCGGTAATGTAGCTTGCCTTCAGGCTGCAGAGGCGGAGAGCGGCGCGGCCGCGGCGGGAACTTTTCCAGTAATCGCTGTGGCTAAGTAAAATAGGAGGGGTATCTTCTCGCACGGGGCTTCCGGCGCCCGTAGCTCCGGGCAAGCTCCATGAAAATGCCCACGTCCCGCTCCATATCCGAGTGGGTGCCGTCGAAGTAGAAATTGCGGATGGGGATGCTCCCGTGCTCCCGGCTCACCCGCGGGTAGACAGCCTCGCAGACTATCCCGTTCATGCAGGTGAAGGGGCTTATGTCGATTATGCCGTCGGCTCCCTTGTGGTAGAGGTATATGGCCTTGCCCACGCTCAGTACCATCTCGCCGAGCGCCCCTGAGGGGTCGAGGTAGGGCCTTGCGAGGTTGAGAACCTCCCTCACGTCATGGGGTTCTTCATATCCTCTGAAATCTTCCTGGAAGGGCTCAAGCAGAGCCTCCTCATCCTTCCGCTGAAAGTGCTTCTTGAGAAGAGCTCCCAGCATCTCCCGGGAGTAGGTCCTTCTTTTCATCCGGAGTTCCCGGATGTGGTCGACATTGGTGTACCAGACCCATTCACAGACATCCGAGAGCCACCCCTCGCCTCCCGCTTCCTCGATGCGGCGAACGAGGTAGTCATTGCTGAATGAGTTGAGGCGGCAGAAGATTTCGCCCACAACTCCTATGAGCGGAACCGAGCGGCTGTAATTGGCGGGGATGGCCCTGAACTCATCCCGCGCCCGGGTGAGGGCTTCCACCATGCGGCCGAGCCTCTCCTTGTGCTCTATCCCCTGGACCTCGACCACGCGGCAGAGTTCGGCCAGAGACTCTTCAAAAACCTCAAGGCTCTCCCCCTTATTTATCTCGTAGGGCCGCGTCTTGAGGAGGAGCTTTCTGAGGATATCCCCCGCCACGATTGCGCGCCAGCCGGTCCTCATGAGCTCTCCCGCATGTTCTCCCACGCCGTCATAGCCGTTCGCGCTCGTGGGAGAGGCCACCATGGCATCCCCCCAGCCCAGGCGCTTGAGAAGCGTCTTGAGGAAGGGCGCATACTGGCCGAAGCGGCAGGGCCCGTCAGCCGTGGGCATGAAAAAGGCCACCCGGTCGGGATTGAACCCCGGACTCTCGATTATTTTGAGAAAATCCCCAAGCGTGACCTTGTGGGGATAGCACTCGTCGCCAGAGGTGTAGCGGGCCCCCAGCTCGAGCGTTCGCTCATCCGAGGGTGGGGTCACATCGGCATCTATCCCCACAGAGCGGAACGCCGCGGCCATGCACTTGGCCCCGGCATAAGTCATCCGGGGGATGTAGAGCTTCTTTCCCGCTAGGCTGCTTCCGCGTCTCTCTTCCATTTAAGAAATCCCTTGCTATCGAGATAGGCCTCGCACCGGGTGAGGATGCCTGCGTCATTGCTGTGGCTGTCAAACTGAAGTGATAAAAAGGGTTTGCCAGAGGCCTCTGGGGTGAAGTGCTTTATGAAGGAGTCCGGCCCGCACTTGAAGTTGGAGATGTAGATGAGGTGAAGCTTCCCGTTTCGGCCCGCGATGCGTGCGGCCGCGAGGATCTTCTGCCCGTAGTTCCAGAACATGTTGTCGTTGATGCCTGAGATATCCTCCTCATCCAGCGGGAGGAAATCCATGGGGATGAGGTTTATCCCGTAGTAATGTCTGAGCTTGCCCGGCACATTGAGGTTCGCGGCCCGGTCGTTCAGGTTGTAGGCCCTCCCAAGGAGGATGATCCCGGGCTCATCCCGCTCCGAAAGCGCCCTCACGGCTCTCTCGCCCGCCTTGAGGAGCTCACCCCGAAAGTGAGCCTGCGAAAGGAGGGCCCGCTCAAGGGCCCTGTCACTCTTCCTGGGCGAGACCCCCAGCCCTCTTGCTACCTCCCGGAGTTGACGCCTCAGGAGCTGAAGCCCCTCCCTGAAGCTTATGTTGGGGGATATGAAGCGCTCCCTCTCCCCCTCAAAGGCGGGAGCGCTCTTCAGCACAAAGGGAAGGGTCTGGCCCCAAGGACAGAGGTAGGGCTGCACCCCTCTCTCGGGAGATGGCACGTGGACCGTATTGGGGAGAAAGACATAATCCACCCCTGAATCCAGCAAGGTTTTCACGTGGCCGTGGGCTATCATGATGGGATAGCATGGCTCGGCCACAGTAAGCTCCTGCCCCAGGTCCGAGATGGCCTTATTGGTCTCGGGGGAGATGGCGACGTTGAACCCCAGCTCGGTGAAATACCTGCTCCAGAGGGGGAACCTGTCGTAAAAGTACATGGCCCGTGGAACCCCGATGGTCGGCCTTCCGGGATAACGCTCGGGGCCCTCATAGTCCTCAAGGAGAAGCTTTTCTCTAAGTTTGAAGAGGTCCTCAAGCAGGGGTTCCCTTTCCGTTCTGGAGCGCTTTCGGTAGCGCTCCGAGCACTTGTCTCCCCAGTAGGTCTTCACCCCCTCGACGTTGAATTCCTGAACGTCGCAGTAATTGGTGCAGCCACGGCAGCCGAACTCGCTGATGGAATAGTTTATTGCGTGAAGGTCGAAGCCCCTGAATTTGGTCTCGCCCGCTGTTTCCCGGCGCCTCTCCCTTGCCAGAAGCGCCATTCCCAGGGCTCCCAGGACTCCGTTATGGGGAGGGACGATGATGCGCTTTTCCAAGACCTTGCTGAAGGCGGCGGCGACGGCATCGTTATAGGCCGTGCCCCCTTGAAAATAGATATAATCGCCTATCTTTCTTCCCCTGACGACCCGGTTGAGATAGTTGAGGGCAACGGAGTAGGCGAGCCCCGCCACGATATCCTCAAGTGGAGCCCCTTTGAGGCGGTAGGCATTGACGTCCATCTCCATGAAAACCGTGCACCGCTCTCCCAGACGGACAGGCCTTCCGGAGCTCAAGGCCAGACGCGCAAACTCCTCCTTTATCTCCACGCCGAGTCTCTCGGCCTGCTCCTCCAGGAAGGAGCCGGTTCCCGCGGCGCAGGCCTCGTTCATAGCGAAATCCACCACAACCCCGTCCTCGAGGCTGATGAACTTGCTGTCCTGGCCGCCTATCTCGAAGATGGTATCCACGGGCTCCTCGAGCATCTTGCGGCTTATGAAGCAGGAGCCCGTTTTGTGGGCCGTAATTTCATCCTTGACCGTGTCAGCACCCACGAGCTCCCCGATGAGCTCGCGCCCTGACCCCGTGGTGCCCACGCCCAGAACTCTTATCTTTTCTCCGAGCTCCCGCTCTATCTCCTGGAGGCCAGAGTGCACCACCTCTATCGGCCTTCCCATGGTGCGGAGATAGATTTCCTTTACCACCTCCCCCGCCTCGTCCGTGAGGACGAGGTTTGTGCTCACTGAGCCCACATCTATCCCCAGGTAAACGCCCAGCGCTTTCTCCCCCGGGGGAAGTTCATAGGGGCTCGTTCTCTCCCGCAGGAGCAGAACATTTCTGAGGTCCAGGGGCTCATTTCCTGGAAACTCTTCATTTCCCCCCTCTTCTTGGGAGAGTCTCAGCTTTGGGATGAGGCTCTTGAGATGCACTCTCATGGGGCGGCTCGGCTCCAGGGATTCCAGCAGAGCGGAGCCCATTGCGCCCATGAAAGCATGCTCAGGGGGCACCCGAAGCTCATCACCGCCCAGCTCCAGAGCCTCCTCCATGGCGGCCACAACCCCCTCATTGGCGGGCATCCCACCGATGAAGAGGGAAGGCGCCTGCACCTCCTTGCTCTTGGCAATTGCACCTTTAAAGTTTCGAGCAACGGCGATGCAGAGCCCCCTTAGGATCTCGGCCGGCCCCGCCCCTTTCTGCTGCGCATGGACCATGTCCGATTTGGCAAAGACAGAGCACCGCCCCGCAATCCTGGCCGCCGCCCTGGCCGAGAGGGCGACACCGCCCACATCCTCAACCCGAAACCCCAGGCGGGTCGCCTGCTGGTCGATGAAGGAGCCCGTGCCGGCCGCGCAATCGCCGTTCGTGCCATAATCCACGATGCCCAGAGTTGCGGAACCATCGTCGGCATCTAGCTTTATATACTTCGAGTTCTCCCCCCCCATCTCGAGCACGGTCCTGACTTCTGGATGGAGGACTTCAACGGCCTTGACCACAGCCTTGAACTCGTTCTCCCGCGGGGCACCCAAAAACTCTCCCACGAGCTTCCCCCCGGAGCCCGTGACCCTTATGCCCTCGATGAGGCCCTCGGGAGGCTCTCCAACCGATTCCAGGGCCTGATAAAGCTCCTCAAGAAGGCCAGCCGCCGTCTCAAGAGGCTTTCCGAGGGTTCGCCGATAGGGGAGCGTGGCGATGAGAAAAGGGCTCAGGCTATCGAGGGAATCTCTCTCGGCCACGAGTCTAAGTGTGCCCGTGCCAAGGGCCCTCTTGAGAAGGGGGGCTGAACCCCCTGTGGCAACGACCGCGAGCTTGGCGCTCACAGAGCCTACATCAATGCCGAGATAGATGCTCAAGCTTTCGCCCTACCCGAAGTTGCCGCTCTTACAGCCTGTCTTCTCTGAAGCTCCGCCCTCCACCCAGGGCCACACCGGTCAAGAGAAAAAATCATCAAACCGAGAATAAATCCAAAATTTTCATGGATGCGTTTTAGAGAGTTTTTAAAAAAAAGGGAACTAATTTTCAGCGAACGGTCAGATTTTCCGTTGAGAGGGCAAAGGGAGGGGTTGAATGGAAGGATAACCTTCAGCCTTCCAAGAGTGAATTCCCCGGAAAGGCCCGGCACTCCTTCCCCATGGCAAAGTCGGGCTGGGATGAGCAACGCAAGAGGGCGGCTTAACCACTGAAGTCCTCCCCCGAGCCTAGGGCGAGAGGGCGATCTTAAGCAGGGGGATGAGCTCATTGAAGCTTTCGGCCACAAGGGCTCCGGCCTCTCTGAGGGCTCTCGCCTTATCCGAAGGCCTTCCCCTTCCCCCTGATATTATTGCGGCCGCATGGCCGAAGACGGTTCCTTCAGGAAGTCCTTCGGTGAAGCGGCCCGCGATGAAGGCGATGAGCGGCTTCTTGAACTCTCCCCTTGAAATCATTTTCGCCGCTTCCTCCTCGAACGTCGTTCCGGGTTCCCCGAAAAGAAGTACGCCGTCGGTCTCGACATCCTCCTCAAAAAGGCGCAGCAGTTTAGCGGGCGTCATGCCGATTAGGGGGTCTCCGCCGGTGCTGACGCTCGTGGATACCCCGTGGCCAGCCCTTCTCACCATCCAGGAGCACTCGGCCGTCATACCCCCGCTCCTTGAGATGACGCCCACTCTTCCGGGGAAGAAGCATCTCTCGGGCCTGTCGCCCCCTATGGCCCCCACCTTGACCCGGTCCCCAGGGCTTATGATGCCAACGGAGTTAGGCCCTATTAGGGTGGCCCCTATCTCCCGAGAGTAGGCCAGAATCTTTGCTGTGTCGTGCACGGGGACCCTCTCTGTGGCCACGACAAGCAGGGGTATCCCCTCCTCCAGGGCCTCCAGGGCCGCATCCAGGACAAAGGCCGGCGGAACAGATATCAGGGAGGTGTTCAAGGGGTGCTCTCTCACGGCCTCTTCCACGGTATCGTAAACCGGAACCCCGTGAACCATCCCGCCCCCTTTTCCCGGAGTTACCCCTGCGAGGATGGGGGTTCCGTAGGCAAGGGAATGAGCCACCACCATGCCGGCCTCCCTCCCAGTGATCCCTTGAACCAGAACTCTTGAGTTTCCGTCTACGAGGATGGGCATGGGGGCCTCCTATCCGACCTCTATAAGTCAAGACAGCCCAACAGGCGCAACAAAAGAGGGGGGAAGAGTCTTTCGTGAGTGCCCCCCGATTTCACATTCTCTTGGGGACTTCATAACTATCATATATGCTCATGAAAACCTCATGGGTACATGTACCGGTCAGCTTTGAATCGTGTTTTTCTATCCAAGAGTACCCAAATAGGGCGTATAATTCGGGCAACTTTCCTCTTAATGGCGAAAAACCCCTTTCTATGTTATATTTAGCATAAAGATAAATTGCCAGCTCGTTTTTTGCAGGTTGAGGGAAAAAGGGCCTGTGATTGGTGGTCTTGGCGTAACCGAGCTCCTCATCATCCTGGGCATCGTGGTCCTCATTTTCGGGGCCAGGCGCATCCCCGAGCTGGGTTCGAACCTGGCCAAGGGGATAAAAAGCTTTAAGAAAGGCCTCAAGGAGCCCGATTATATAGACGTCACGCCCACCAAGGAGAGCGGGGAGAAAAAAGAGGAACCCTAGGGTTTCTTCCATCCCCCTAAGAGCCATGGTTATCGAGAGCTTGAGCCCACCCCGCAGGACGGTGCATCTGGAGGACATCCTTCGCCAGGTATCCTCCTACCATGAGGGGTCAGACCTGGACGTTATCATGCGGGCCTATGTCTTTACGGCCAAGGTGCACCGGGGCCAGAGCCGGCGCTCAGGAGAGCCCTATCTTTCCCATCCGCTTGAGGTAGCTAAGATCCTGGCCGACCTACGGATGGACCCCGATACGGTGGCCGCCGGTCTCCTGCACGATACCGTGGAGGACACCTACGCCACCCTCTCGGAGATAGGGGAAGCCTTTGACGATAAGATGGCGGAACTCGTGGACGGGGTGACCAAGATCGGCAGGATCGAGCTCATCAGCTCCCAAGAGAAGCAGGCTGAGAATTACCGGAAAATGATCCTGGCCATGGCCAAGGATATCCGCGTGATCATCATAAAGCTTGCTGACCGCCTTCACAACATGAAAACCTTGGGGAGTCTCCCCCCAAAGAAGCAGCGTCTGGTGGCTCAGGAGACTCTTGACATTTACGCCCCCATTGCCAACCGTCTGGGCATAGGATGGCTCAAGGCGGAACTCGAGGATTTTGCCTTTCGCCACCTTAACCCCGAGGTCTACCGGGACATTAAAGAGCGACTGGCCACAGGGGCTGAGGAGAGGCGGGTCTACATCCAGGAGGTCTCAGATGAGGTGATGCGGCGGCTGGAGGAGGCCAACATCCCGGCGCGGGTGGAGGGTCGCCTCAAGCACATCTACAGCATCCACAACAAGATGCGTAACCAAAACATAAGCCTCTCGGACGTTCACGACCTCATAGCCCTCAGGATTATTACCGATACCGTGCGAAGCTGCTATGCCATCCTCGGCATCATCCACTCCACCTGGACTCCCGTTCCCGGCCGGTTCAAGGACTACATCGCGCTCGCCAAGGCCAACATGTATCAGAGCATTCACACCACGGTCATCGGCCCTCGGGGGCACCGGGTGGAGTTTCAGGTGAGAACCGAGGACATGCACCTGACGGCGGAAGAAGGTATCGCTGCACACTGGAAATATAAGGAGGGGGGGAAGGGCGATGAGGCCGATGCGCGCTTCAGCTGGCTCAGGCGTCTTCTGGAGTGGCAACATGACCTCAAGGACCCGCGGGAGTTCCTGGACACAGTCAGGGTTGACCTCTACCCCGAGGATGTTTACGTTTTCACTCCAAAGGGCGATGTGAAGAGCTTTCCCCGGGGTGCGACCCCTGTGGACTTCGCCTACTACATACACACGGAGGTGGGGGACCACTGCGTCGGGGCCAAGGTCAACGGGCGCATCGTCCCGCTGAAATATGAGCTTAAGAACGGGGATGTGGTTGAGATTCTCACCTCCCCCAATCGCACGCCGGGCCGCGACTGGCTGAACTTCGTCAAGACTTCCCGCGCCAGAACCAAGATTAGGGCCTGGATCAGGACTGAGCAGAGAGAGCGGAGTGTGGCCCTCGGGAGGGAGATCCTGGAGAAGGAGCTGGTGCGCTACGGCGCTGACCGAGCGGAGGTTCTCAAAGGGCAGAGGCTGGAGGAGTTGGCGGCAAACTTAAACTACCAGGAGGGTCGCGATCTCCTGGCGGCTATAGGTTTCGGAAAGGTCTCGGCTGTACAGCTTGCCCACAAGCTCCTTCCGAGGGAGGTGGTGGAGGCTTACCTGAGGCGGCATGAATCCCCCCTCAGGAGGATAGTGGAGAAGGTTGCCCGAAGGACACGTGAAGGCGGCGTCAGGGTCGACGGCCACCACGACATGCTCATCCGCTTCGCGAAATGCTGCAGCCCCGTTCCCGGCGAGCGAATCGTGGGCTTTATAACGCGCGGTCGGGGCGTCACGGTCCATGCCGCAGACTGCCCGAACATGCGCGACCTCGATTATGACGAGGACCGCAGGGTGGAGGTGACCTGGGTTTATGACCAGGAGTGTCGTCACCGGGTGACGGTGGCTCTGGATACGGTGGATGAGCCCGGCGTGCTGGCGGGGGTGAGCTCCGCAATAGCGAGTCACAATGCCAATATCTCCAGCATTAACGCCACCACCACCGAAGATAAGCGTGCCCATATTGACCTTTGCATCCAGATTCGAGACCTCCGGCACTTGCAGCAGGTGCTGAAGGCCATCCAGCAGGTCAGGGGTGTTTCCAGGGCCTTACGGGTGAAGGATCCCTCGGCCGAAGGCCGCAGGCAGACGGGTTAGATGGCCTTGACCACCTTCCCCGTGCGTAGGCACCGGGTGCAGACCTTAAGCCGGCGCGGCCGCCCGTCTGCCAGAGCCCGGACCCTCTGAAGGTTTGGGTTCCAGCGGCGTTTCGTGAGGTTATGTGCGTGGCTTATGCGGTGGCCCGAGCGAGGGCCTTTCCCGCAAACATCGCATATTCGGGACAAGGGTTTTCTCCATAAAGCAGGATCTTTCTGAAAATACCTCAAAAAATATTTTTTAGCATCATTCTACCCTCGGATGCAACATCTTTTTGCTATGGAGATCACTGCTGACACCACCATAGCCGAGCTCATAAATGCCTACCCCACTGCTATCGAGGTGCTTGAGCGGTTCCATCTGGAATGCCTCGACTGCAAAGGGTCTGGGGCCGAGACCCTTCGCCTGGGAGCTCTTTCCCACGGTGTCGACCCTGAGGAGCTCGTCGAGGAGTTGCGGGAGTTCGTCCGAAGGAGGCAGTCGCACTCGGGTGGAGGCACGTGAGCCTCGGGGCGCATGCTGGCCCCAAGGCGCGGCCTCATAGGCCTCATAACCTTCAGCAGCAGCCAAATGAGGGAGGCTTCCTGCACCTTGAGCCGCGCCTTCAAAGGGGGGGCGTGAGGCTCTTTTCCTCCCCGGCTGCGGGAAGCCGCTTCGGCCCCGGAGGCTGGTGACGGCGGGAGCCCGGCTGGTGGCTCTTAATGACGAATACCTGAAGCTTCTTTTTTGTCGGTTCAAGCATGGGCGCTAAAGGGTGGCTGGTGCTGGCGCCGCTGGTCTTTGTGCTGGGGGCCTGCGGCTCATTTTCCCAGACTGTCCGGCTGGACTCCTATCCCAGGGGGGCCATGGTTTACCTGAATGGCGGCTACCGTGGCCTGACGCCCATTGAGACAAGCATCCCCCTTGGGAGCCGAAGTTTCATCCGGGGTGTTGAGGTCCTTCTCATAAAGGAGGGCTACCGGGCCGAGCGGGCCACCATAATCTTGGGCGAAAAAAGCTCTTTTTTCTTCTGGCTTCGTCCTGCGAAGGAGGGTGAGGCCCCTTGAGGGTGAGAGCTCTTCACTCCTGGGATATCATTCCCGAAGAGGCCCTCCATCTTCAGAAGAAACTCCGGCCCCGGCTCTCGCTCAAGGCTCCCGGAGGCAAGCTCAGCCTCGTTGCCGGAGCCGATATCTCATGCGTCCGCTCGCTGCGGCTGGCCGTAGGGGGAGTTCTCATCTTCCGCTTTCCTGAGATCGAGCTGGTTGAGGAGCGCTACCATGTGGGCGAGCTTTCATTTCCATATATTCCCGGCCTTCTTACCTTCAGAGAGGGACCGGTGCTCCTCGGGGCATTTGAGAAACTGGAGCTGATACCCGACGCCATCATCTTTGATGGCCAGGGGATAGCGCATCCCAGGAGTCTTGGCCTGGCCTCTCACATGGGCCTCCTCCTGGAAATAGCCTCCGTCGGATGTGCCAAGACGCATCTTTTCGGAGAGTGGCATGAGCCGGGTCCCGAGCGTGGAGCCTGGTCTCCCCTGAGGGGAAGGGGAGGGGAGGTCATCGGGGCCGCCCTAAGGACGAGAAGCGGTGTAAAGCCCGTTTTCGTCTCTCCCGGCCACCGGGCTGACCTTCCCTTTGCCCTGGATTTAACGCTTAAATGCACGGGTCGCTTCAGGCTTCCCGAGCCCGTGCGGCAGGCCCACATGAGGACAGGGGATAGGCTCAGGGCGTTAAGAGCCTCTTGACGGGGGGCGCTTTAGGGGCGAAAATTTCCGTCTGGGAGGCGCCCTGGCCCAGGCCCTCTCGGATACCATCCCAGAGCTCGTCGTCACGGCCCAGTCGGGAAATGCCTCCTCGGCCAACTGCAACCTCATAAAGACCCACGAGATTGAATCGGGTTTCGTTCAGGCCAACGTGGCCCACTGGGCTTACAGCGGCACCGGGATAGCAGCCTTCAAGGGAAAGCCCGTGAAGAACCTGAGGGGTATCGCGTCGCTCTATCCCGAGGCCATCCAGATCGTGGCCACCAAGGCCTCGGGGATAAAGAGTGTCTCTGACCTCAGGGGAAAACGCGTTGTGGTCGGCGCTCCCGGAAGCGGCACCGAGGTTGACGCGAGGATAATCCTGGGCGTCCATGGCATAACCTACGAGGACATCGAGGAGGATTTCCTGGGATTTTCCGAGGCCGTCCAGAGGATCAAGGACAATCAGGCGGATGCCGCCTTCGTGACAGCGGGTTTCCCCACCTCGAGCATCATCGACCTGGCCACAACCCACGCCACCACCATAGTATCCATCTCCGAAGATAAGCTGAAGGAGCTGGTCAAGGACTACCCCTACTATGCGCGGGCGATCATCCCAGGGGGAACCTATCCCGGGGTGGATCAGCCGGCCGTAACTGTCGCCACCCCTGCGCTCTGGCTTGTGGACTCAGAGGTTCCCGAGGAGTTGGTCTATAAGGTCACGAAGGCCCTCTGGGAGAGGCAGGTAGTTTTAAGGAGAGCCGAGAAGACCCTTATGAGCGGTGCCGAGCACATGGCCCGGATCCACGCCAAGGGGAAGGATGTGACCCTCGATACGGCTCTGGATGGGATGGGGATTCCCCTGCATCCGGGAGCCGAAAAATATTACAGGGAAAAAGGCCTCATTAAATAGGAGGCCTCAAGGGGGCCCTCGGGCAAATCCCTACCCTCATGCGGATGGCCTCTCTCATAGCCGCTCTGGGGGTCTCGGCCCTGCTCCTTCTCTCCATTCGCGTTCCGCTCCTTGAGGTGGTGGAGCCAGAGGGGGGAAAGATTCTCTTTCGGATGGGGGCCGAGAGGGGAACGGAGTTCAGCACATCTTGGGTCCATTCGGTTGAGTTCTCCCTGGTGGAGGAATTCTACCGCGTGGGAGAGGAAGGGAGGATCTATCTGGAGGCCACCCGCTTCCGCTCCCACGGCGCGGGGCTCCCCTTGACGCCGCCGCCGGGGGGCCGCTTCATCGTGGAGGAGGGAGCCTTCCTTATAGATGGAATCCACCGCCCCTTGAGAGAGATTCTTCTCAGGGTGGATGAGAACGCCCGGAACTCCTTGAAGGCCGGTGAGGTGAGCCTCGCCCTTTGGGAGCTGGCCCCAGGCGGTCTCGTAGGGGTGCGGGTGAGGCGCCGGGTTCTTCTTCGCCTGACCCTTGCTTCCCTCATGAACTCTCTCCCCTGAGGCGCTTGAGATGCGCTCCCAGGAGCCCCCTCTCCTCGGGGGAACGCCTGAGGATCTCGCCCTCTGGGACCCGGAGCTGAGATTCAGGCGGGTGGCGGGCCTGGCCGCCCTCGCCGTTTCCCTCCTTTCCATCGCCCTCTCCCTCTTCCACATCTACACGGCGGGCTTCGGCGTGCTCCTCGAGATGAAGCACCGGGCCGTGCACCTGAGTCTTGTTCTGGCCCTCACTTTTCTCCTCTATCCCGCCCGACGCAAGAAGGAGGGACCCCGGGCAGCTCTCATCTATGAAGGGCTCTTCTCCCTCACAGCAGCAGGACTCGTGGCCTTCGGCCTCAGGGAGGCTTTTGGATTCAGGCCCGCGCTTCCCTTTTTGCTCACCTTTTTCCTTTCATTCTACTATCGGAGGCGGGACCGCCTGGGCCTGAGCCTCCTCCCAGGGGCCGACCTCTTGGCCGGAGGTCTTGGCCTGACCCTGCTGGTTTACCTCACGAACCGGGTGTTCTCGCATTTTCCAGAGATAGTCGGGACCTCGGGCACGGGGTTCAGGCTCTGGCTCTTTGTCGTTCTGGGCGCCCTTTTCTTCGTCCTTTCCCTCCAGGCGGGGGGGGCGGCGCTCTCGCTTCTCAGGGGGAGGCCTGCAAGCGCAGCGGAGGAGAGAATCCCTTACTTCGATATTCTCCTGGCCATTCTGGCCGCTTCATTCTCAACCTACTTGATCGCGGACTTCGGTGCTCTGGTCTCTCGGGCGGGCCTTCCAATTGAGAGAGACCTCCTGGTGGGAGGCATGGCCATCCTGCTCGTCCTGGAGGGGGCCAGGAGGGCCATGGGCCCGGACCTCCCCCTCCTTGCTCTGGCCTGCCTTGCTTACGGCTACTTCGGTCCCCAGCTCTTGGGGGTGCCGCTTCTGGATTTCTTTGCCCACCGGGGCTACTCGCTCAAGCGCATAATAGAGCACATGTACATGGGAACAGAGGGCATCTACGGGATCCCCCTGGGGGTTGTGGCTACTTTTGTATTCCACTTTGTCCTCTTCGGCATCTTCATCAGCGCAACTGGCCTCGGGCAGCTCTTCATCGAGATTGCACTTGCCCTTGCGGGCAGGAGCACCGGAGGCCCGGCCAAGGTGGCTGTGATATCTTCGGGGCTCCTGGGCTCCATAAACGGCTCCTCCATAGCCAACACAGTCACCACGGGCTCCCTCACGATCCCCCTAATGAAGAGGATAGGCTATAAGGCCCACTTCGCCGGAGCGGTGGAAGCCACGGCTTCGACCGGGGGTCAGATCACGCCTCCCATAATGGGCGCTGCCGCCTTCATCATGGCCGAGTTCCTGGGAATCCCTTATGTGAAGATAGCCGCGGCCGCCATTCTGCCCGCCTACCTGCATTACCTGGGAGTGGGGACCATGGTCCATCTGGAGGCGGCAAAGCTGGGCTTGAGGGGCCTCCCTCGGGAGGAGATCCCTCGCCTGGGGGGAGCCCTCAGGGAGAGGGGCTTGATGCTGATACCGCTCTTCATGATCGTCCACCTCCTTCTGAGGGGTCATAGCCCCTTTCTGGCCGCCTTCTGGGGGATAATTCTTTCGGCTTCCCTGGGGCAGGTTGGGGGAAGGAGGGCTCCGCTCCTGCTCCCCATATTGCTCTCCCTCCCGCTCGTGGCATTCGGCATGGAGCCCCTCGGCGAGGTGGCCCCCTTTTGGTTTGGGGCTCTCGCCGCGGGTGGAGCGATCTTCTTCAGGCTCCATGGCGGGGCTCTTTTCCTTCCTTCCATAGGCGTCAGCCTTCTGATGCCTGCT
The DNA here is from genome assembly GCA_964575845.1 of uncultured bacterium. GTDB lineage: Bacteria > UBA8248 > UBA8248 > UBA8248 > CAZNSX01 > CAZNSX01. The sequence continues at coordinate 355,337 of CAZNSX010000003.1, forward strand.
CTTAGCTCCGGGGGTCTTACTCCCTTGCTTTCGGCCTTCTGGGCGAATCTCGCAGTTGTGGGACTGGGGTGGCTCTCGGGCGGGAGCCGCCTGGACCTGAGACGGACGCTCTCGGCGCTTGAGTGGGGAGCCAGGAGCGCCCTGAGCATCGGGGCTGCATGCGCCTGCGTGGGCTTCATAGTGGGGGCGGCCACCCTCACGGGGCTTGGGCTGAAGTTTGCCCAGGCCACCGTGCAGCTCGCCCACGGCACAGGCGTGGGTTTAAGCTACCTCATCCCCTCTGGCATCTTCACCCTTTTCAACAGCGACCTCTTCTTCACCCTCCTCTACACCATGATCGCCTGCACCGTCCTGGGCTCGGGCCTTCCAACGACGGCCACCTACATCATTCTCTCCATCATCGCGGCTCCCGCGCTCATGACCTTCAACGTGCCCCTGCTCGTCGCCCATATGTTCGTCCTCTACTATGGAGTCCTGGCGGACGTGACGCCTCCGGTGGCTCTGGCCGCTTATGCCGGCGCGGGGATCGCCGGCTCCAATCCCTTCAGGACGGGTTTCACGGCCTTTCGTCTGGCCTCGGCCAAGGCCATCGTGCCCTTCGCCTTTGTCTATAGCCCGGCACTTCTGCTCTTGCCCTGGCTCCTGGAGCCAGGGGCGGGCTTCAGCTGGGGGGAACTCCTGAGGGTGACCATTTCTGCGAGCCTGGGGGTCATTGCCCTAGGCGCGGGGATGACGGCCTACCTGAGGCTAAGGACCCGCCCCTGGGAGCAGCTCCTTCTTTTCCTGAGCGCCCTTCTGCTTCTTCTCTGGCCCGGGGGCCTCCCCGCCGCCGGTGGCCTGGGACTTCTCGTCCTCATCTATCTGAACCAGCGCCTTCGAGAGGGACCGAAAGGCTGAGTGCTCCGAAGACTTCCCAGGACATATCCCGGCCGATCTTCATTGCAGCAGCTCTCTCGAATTGCCTCCCGGATACCGGCATGATTGGCCCTGAAAGGCCTTTCACATACTAAAATAATAAGAGATTGGAAATTTTTAATCATGGAATCTATTAATCCAGGCGGGTGGGGAGCTATGGGTATAGGATGGGCTCTGGCGGCCGCCGATTCGGGGAACCATCTTCGTTAGCTCTGAGGCGGCCTCCAGGCTGCAGGGGGATTACGTTCTCAAGGACGTTGGAGAGGATGAAATTTAAGAACGTGCGGGACCCTCTGAGAGCTCTTGGGTTTCCGAGGAAGACCTCTTGCCCTCATAGCGGCGGATGATCTCGGTGAGACTCCTTATTATCTGGAAGGAAATATCGGGATAGTTGCGGATGAGCTCCTTAAGGTGCTCCTTATCGATCGTGAGAAGGGTTGCATCCCCTGACACAACGGCCGAGGCTGAGCGTGTCTCATCGCCGAAGATGGCCATCTCCCCGAAGCTTGCCTCCCGTTCCAGGGTGACGAGCCGCTTTTCTCTGTCGGTGCCCAGGTTCTGCACGATGTCGACCTTCCCGTCTGCGATGATGTAGAAGTAGTCGCAGAGGTCTCCCTCCTCAAAGATAACTTTCCCCTTCTCAAATCGCACATCACTGCAGATGTTGCTTATTATCTTTAGTTGCTCGCTGGTCATGTTTTCAAAAATGGAGACCCGCTTGAGGAACATAGCCTTTTCGATAGTCGAAAGCATAGTGGAAACCACTCCCTCATCAGTGACGTTTAGGATTAATTGTTCCCTCTCTCCAGGGGTTTCGACCAGGGAACGGATGGCTTGGCGAACTACAAGAGGGTTTGGGTCTGTGAGGGCTGAGCGGATGGCCTCCAGGAAAGCTGGGGAACCATCGGATAGCTTCCCCAGGGCCTCCACAGCCGCCTCCCGCACATAGGGGTCTTCATCCTTCACGCAGGCCAGAAGGGCCGAAGCGAATCGCTCCTTGCTTAAAACTCCTCCATTGCCCTCAAGGACCCGCCCCAGGGAGAAGAGGGTTATGGCCACTGCCCACTTATTGCTGCTCCCGAGGCTCCTTGCCATAACCGTCTCGGATCTCAAACCCTTGAGGCCCCACCGGCGTCTCCCTACTTCCAGCTTATCCTCAAGGGCGATGCCGCTCAGGATGGGCTCAAGCGCCAGGACGATATCCCGGGCATCACGAGAGGTGACGTTTTCCAGCGTCTCCAGAGCATTGGCCCTGAGGAGGCTATCGCTGCTCCCCAGGCTCCTGTAGATGACCTTGACAGCTTCCTCATCCCCCATAACCCCCAGGAGCCTGAGGATCATCTCGGCGATCCGGCCATTGAGGTCCATGAAGGTTTTGACCATCATGGAAGCCTTTGAGGCGAGGCCTGCATCCAGTAGGCTCTTGACCGAGAAGAGATTCTCGTAGGCGAGCTTCAGCTCCTCCATGGCAAACTGGTTGAGCCTATTTCGAAAGCTCTCCCCACTTATCCGTCCCAGAAGCAGGGAGGCGGGCCATCTCACCTCAAATGCCTTGTGGGAGAGGCTTTTCTCAAGCTGCAGCGCCGCCTTTTGGCCCAAGGTTTCCAGGGCCTCCATAGCCGCCTCCCTCACGCGGAAGCTCGGGTCAAGAAGGGCCTCCACCAGATGGTCAACGGCCGCTTCTGTTCCCAGGCGGCCCAAAACCCTCGTGAGGGGGAGGCGCACGCCTTCAGAGGGGTCTTTTAGGCACGCGGTCAGTGCGGCCAGATAGCCTTCCTCGGGTTCCTCCAGGCCGTCCTCGAGCTGCTCTATTGACCGGGCCGCACAGACTCTCACCGGTGGCTCCTCGTCCTGAAGATAAGGTAGCAGGGTCTTGATGAAGCGTCTGTTTCCAAGAGCACCTATTGTGCTGATGGCCTCCCCCCGCAGGAGCGGGTCGGAAGAGCGAAGCATGGCGTTCAGGGCCGTGAGAGCTTCGGCCATGCAAAAAAGGTCGCCCCCCTTCACCATGAGTGTTATAGCCGAGGAGCGCACGGTGGGGTCCTGATCATCGACCAGCATATGGACCTCTTCCACCAGGCGGCCATAGCTCCCGCTCTCAGCGACGGCGCTCAGGGCGGCGCTGCGCATGGCGGGTTCAGGGTGCTGAAGATAGTGCCGGAAAAGGGAGAAGCGTCCCTCATCCTCCACCTCCACTTTCCCCAGGAGGGCCAGAGCCTCCCTTGCAACAGGGCCAGGTCTCGCTTCGACCACCTCCATGAGAGCCTCGGCTCCCCCGGGGACTCCTGTCTCGGCCAGCACATGCGCGGCGAAGATGCTCACGTCCTCCTCATCCTCCCGCATGCTCTTGACCAGGCGCTCGTAGGTGGCTGGCTCCATGGTGCCGAAACCTCCCTGGGCAAACCGGAAGAGGCCGAACTGGCGCTGCTCCAGCATGCCCAGGAGGGCTTGAGTGTACTGACGCCTCTGGAGGAAGCCCAAGAAGATGTAACCCAGGGATATGCCCAGGCCCAGGTAGGCCAGCTTCACGGGCGATAGGCTTGAGCCAAGGACCTCGCTCCGGGAGACGATGAGGATGAGCCCCCCGATAACGCTTCCTAAGGGGCCTACAAAGCCCACGATAAACGCGCGGGAGCGGCCTCTCAGGTTCAGGGGTACGGCATTGTAGAGGAGGTTGTGAAGCGGGTTCCGGAGGCTCTCCTGAAGGGATGTCTTGTTGAACCGCATGTAGAGCGCGGGCAGGAAGCTGAAGCTCAGGGCAAGGGCCAGGAAGCTGGCCGCGGTGCTGAAGGGATAGACGATGTTGCTCAGCCCCACACCCAGCTTCTGGATGAGGCGTGGGGTGAGGAAGAGCTGGATGCCCAGGGCGAAGATGCTGGCCACGCCTGCAAAGACCCCGTAGAAGGCCGTGAGCCTATCCTTCTCGGGAAAGGTGGCCTGGAAGATGATGCTGTACTCGAACTCCATGAAATAACGCAGGATGATGAGCGCGAGGGTGAAGATGGCAAAAACCTGGAGGAAGCGGCTCTGCCTGATATAGCGCAAGCCTTCTCGCATGTTCTCCGCGGTCGAGACCTTAAGCTTCTTTCCCCGGGGCCGGGCGGCGGCCTCCGTCAGCGGGACAAATCGAGCCCGGATGACCCCCACGATCAGCATGGAGGCACCCATAGATGCGGCCCAGAAGAAAATGAGGTTGTTGCTTCCTCCCACGGCTCCCACGATGAAGGGGAGGCCCAGGCCGCAAAGAATGCCCCCTATCCGGGCCCCTGAATAGATTAGGGGATAGAGACGCTTACTCTCCAGAGTGTCATAGTAGTCGGCGATGAAGGCGCCGAAGTGGGTGACCACCATGGCCACGAAGGAAACGTAGGTTGCATGTAGAAGTGGGTAGGCAATCTTCACGCCCAGAAATCTTATGTCCAGGAAGATGAGGCCACGCACCGTCAGGATAATCACCAAGTACAGGCTCAGGATGAGAACGAAGAGCTTGGCGTTATCGATGCGGTCGGCAAAGGAGACATAAAAGGTGGAGATGGCCATGACCACCGCGGCGTTGAAGATGTACATATAGGGAAGATACTGGAATCCTATCTCCCTTAGAAAGAGGCTCTCCGAGACGCTTATCCCCACGACGAACTGAGTGCCCGAAAGGAAATAGAAAAAGAACATCCAGAGAAACTTAGGCCATTCTCCGGTTTTGATATCGAAGATTTGGCTGAGGGCTCGTACCATGACGCTCGTGGGAGCTAACTGAAACTAGGGCGGAAATTAGGGAAAGCTAATTTTTTATTATTATAGGCTGCTCAGTCGTCTTTCGCCAGGCGAAATAGGAGAGTGAATCCTCAAGCCACTCCTCGGTGTTCCGGACGAGTTGGCTCCAGCGGCTGTTGACCTCATGGCCCCGGACGGGGTCTGCATTTCCCTCCATGATCTTGGCCGAAAGTGGGGCCATGTCGAATTCCACCCTTAAAGGACGGCGGCACCTCTCGTGCGGCGGAAGCTCCCCGAGAAGCTTTACCATGGCCTTTCGGGCGAGGCTCACGGCTTCCGCCACCCTCCCCTTTCCCCCGATGGCTTCTACCATCAGGGGGGTGAGAGGGGTGTAGCGGATGGGCTCGGCCATGGTGCTGAAGGGATTGGATATGCTGTCGAACCCCAGGAGGCCCACCCCCCTCGGGGTGAGGGCCAACTTGAAAAGGCGGGCATAAAGGGCCTCAACGATAGGCCCCATCCGGCCTAGCCTCAAGTGCAACCTGAGGGTCCAGAGGCCAACCTTCACCTCCTGGACTACGAGGGGCTCATATACCTCTCCTCGCAACGTTTGGTAGCGCTCTATGGCGGAGGCCAGTACCTCCCGGGCCTCCTTCCGGGGAAGGCTTAAGGAGCTTTTGAGGGCGGCCGCACCGTCCCGGGCTATCTTCAGATGAAGCCGGAGGGCCTCCTCCTCAGAATGGGTCCCATAGATGACACAGAGGTCTCTCAAGCTCAGGGGAAAGCAGTGCGCGGCCATGTCAGCGTTCGAGCCTAATCGCTTGAAGACCCAGAGGAGTTCCTTCACCCTTTCCTCGTTCTCATGGGGTATGATCACGGGAATGGGTGTACTCCTAAACCCGCTGCCCCGGAGCATGCTGAGGTCAGGGATGAAATAGCGCCCTCCCACACGTTCCAGCCGGAATATCCCCCTCCCGGCGCCCCCGGCGGGGGGTTTCACAAAAAAACCCCTCGTGCCAAGAGCCGCACCGATGCGGTCGGCAGTGGAAAGGATTCTCTCTGCAGTTAGCGCTGAGTCGCCCCGCCCGGAGTCCACCGTCTCATAGGGAGGAATCAGGCTCCAGTCGGTTCCGCCCCCTGAGAGGAGGCTGTAGGTGGCCCGCTTGTCGGAAAGAAGGCCCCCCGGGGCAGTCAGGCTTCCCGGCACGATGGCAACCCCCCTGCGCTCAAGGCTCTCGGCCAACTCCACGTCATAGGTGCGGCGGTCAGCACACTGACTGAGAAGGAGGGTCTCCTCAGGGTACTCCATTACTCGGGAACAAAGGGCCTCCCTCGTATGAACCATACTGAGTTCGGCTCTGAGCCCCCGCTCCCGGCAGAGCTTCCTCAGAATCCTGAAGGTTTCCTCACCCAGGGGAAGCTGATTGGGTGAGGCGTCTATGAGGATTATCTGGCGTGGAAGAGGCCCCAGAGGGCCCGCTTCCAGACGAAGCTCGCTCCAGGGTCCTGCCTCCCCCGCGCTCCGGTTCAGCTCTTCGATGAAGTGAGCGCTGAAATCGCCGGCGGGCCCGTCAACCTCTTGGGCGGTCTTGAAAAGCGGTGGTATCACCGCCCGGTACTTGTGGTAGGCCTGGTGGTAGAGCTCGGGGGATCGGGAGAAGGGGACTTTCGCTTTCGTGCTAGTGCTGGGCTTCTTCCCCCTGAGGCTCGTGGCATCTAGCAAGGGGCTTTCTCCTCCAGGTGCATCCCGAGCCCACCGAGAACCTCAAGAAGGGCCTCTCCTTCGGGCTCCAGCCTTCCAGCGAGATGCGCCTGGGTGTTCACGCTTGGAGCGGCGGGCCTTCCGGTGAGCTCTTCAGCCTTGAGGCGGGAGAGGGGGGTGTTGGCGAGAGGGCCCGAGATGAGGCACCTCTTCAAGTCAAAGCCGAACCGCCTCTCAAGGGCTCCGACCGAAAGAGTGGAGGCCACGCAGTCGCAGGCATAGACCGTGAAGCCCTGGCCTCCGATGAGGTGGGCGAGCTCCGGGTCGGAGAGGACCTTCAAGCTGTCTTCATCAAAGGGGCTATCGGCGAGTTCAAGGATCACCCAGGGTGAGCGGTCCGAGGCAAAGGCGAGAAGTCCTTTCACAGCAGCGCAAACTTCTTTGGCACTCGCAGAGCCCGTGGCTGGAAGCCCGGCATCCACGAAGTCATAGGCGGAGCGCTCCCAGCCGATTGAGCCCTCATGCTGGCCCCGGTCAACGCGCAGGAGGTCTTTGTAGCGGCCCGTTCCCGTCCCCTTTATGTAGATGGGCCCGAGGCCCCTCTGCCTGAGGCTCGCCATGAGCGCGGCGGCCACCGTCGTCTTGCCCACATCCATATCGGTGCCCAGCACCGTTATCAATGTGCTCTCGAAGTGACCCAGAGACTCCCTCGGCTCAACCAACCTGAATGCCCCGAGGTTGGCAACCTTACCTTCCAAGGCCACCGCTCCCTCCACCAGGAGCTCCGCCGTCACACTTGAGGAGGATGGAGAAATCGGTTCGGCATAGCAGCCGCAGACACCGCCCACGTTCAGCTGATATATGATTTGCCCAGCGACCACCCCTTCAGCGGGGACAGTACCCCAGATGGCTTTAGTTGAATAGCGCCCGCCCAGGACCATGACGAGGGCGGCCCCGGTGAGAACCTCAACCTCACGGGTGGAGTACCCCTGCGTGGGGTCCACCTCGATAACCTCGACCTTCCGGTAAAGGGGCTCGGGGGGGAGAGAGAGCACCCGCGTGAGAAGGACATCTCCCACCCTGAAAGGCCCCTCCCGCGTGAGGGAAAGGTGTTTTGAGTCAGCCTTAAGGCCCCCCACCATGAGAAGCCCCCGGGCTGTCGACGAGAGGTGGTCATACGGGGTCATGAAGGCACTTCCTCCAGGGGCCTTATGTCGAGGGCCTTCCGGATAATCTTGACGAGTTTCTTTGTTCTCTCATCTATATCCTTTAGGTTGGGGTCCGTCGAGAGGGGCCGGCTTTGGATCTTCAGGAAGACACCACCTGGCACTACCACCTTCCCCCTTGGGACAACGGAAGAAGTGAGGAGGAATTCCTCATCATCCCGGAGCTCATCCTGGAAGCGCCCGAAGCGAAGGAACCTCAGGTTTTCGCCCTCGAGGTTGTAAATCCCTGGGTCGAGTTTTCCCTCGATGCGGCAAGGGGTGGGGGAAGTGTTTCTTAGGAAAAGCTGGAAACCCGATAGCTCCGCGTGGATAGTGGCCCTGTTGAATTCTTCCCTTGAGCCCACATCCACCTTTACCCCCAGGAACTCAGCCAGGTGGAGAAAAATGGAAGGCAATAGCTCCCGCGACAGAAGCTGAGCCTCAGTCATGAGCTGGGTCGTGCCCAAGAGCCGGGGGTTAATCTCGATGGCATGAAGCTCATCCCCCTCCACGAGGAAGTCCACGCCGAAGATGCCCCTGTAGCCCTGAGAGGCCGCCCATTCTCCCACCCTCTCAACCTGAGGGAGGAGTTTCTCTTTAATGACGGGCGGGACAAAGCGCGAGAAGGCGGCGAAGTCGCTTCCCGAGTAGCCGAAAAGATGGGAATTACAGCCGGGGATGCCGCTGAGCTGGACGGAGGGCGAGGCCATGTAAAATTGCCCCCGGTAGATGCAGCCCGTCATGCCCAAGGAGTATCCCCGAATGTAGCGGTTCAGGATGATGTCCCCATGATAGTCCAGGCGTGTCAGGAGCTCTCTCAGTTCGCCTTCCTCCCGCACGAGAAAGGTTCCGTTCCCCGAGGAAGCGACCGGGAGCTGAGCAACGAAGGGATTTCCCAGACGGCGTGTACACTCTTTAAAGGAGATATCGCCCGCCAGGCTCACATATCCCGGCGGAACTTTCAGCCCCAGCTCCCCCATGGCAGCCCGGAAGCGACGCTTATCATCCAGGATGTTCTTGAGGTGAACGGGGTTTGCCAAGATCTTAACCCTTCCGCCCTCGCCCTCTGAGAGATCCTCCATATAGTGGGTGGCACGATAAGGGATGAGGTACACAGGATGAGGCCGGCTCGTGAGATAGTCCTTCACCTCTCGACCCCAGAACTCGGAGAAGCTATCCAGGAGCGCGCCGTGGGTCCAAAGGGAGCGCACTCCCTTTCCCCTCTCCAGGGAGAAGAAGCGGAGCTCTCGGTCGTAGTGTGCGGTATCCGTGCCGAAATCGCAGGCGATGATGAAGGAAAGGGGAAGGAGGGCCGATACGGCTATGCTGTCCGTTGCCCTGAGACCCTGGTATCCGAATTCGCAGGTCTCACCCCCAAAGGGCGAAAGGAGGGCTCTGCGAAGACTCTCCGCATCCCAGGTGTCAGTAGTCAGCTTTAAAGGGGTCTCCACCGCCATGACTCCATCCGCAAGGACCGACCTCCGAAAGTGGTTTTGAAATTTTAGCTAAGAATTAAACCCCAAAACTGTGCCTTCAATTCCATGAAGGAAGGTTTTATGTTAGCATAAATTAATTGGGAGAAATATCGGTTTGCATTAGGTCGCTTTATGAGGAAGTAATGGAGAGGGAGCCTGAAGCTCAGGCCACCCGCAAGACAGCCATTGGCCCCTCTGAGGGGCCATTTGAGCGCATCGGTCGCAGCCGCCTGGGGCGAAGCCTCATCAACGCTAAGCCTGCCCTGGCCGCCCTCGTCATCCTCTCCTTCATCACCCTCGTAGGTTTTACAGCCCCTTTTCTCGCCCCGCACGAGCCAGACAGGGTGAGCGTGGAATTACGCCTTCTCCCCCCCTACTGGCAGGAGGGAGGAAGCGCCCGTTATCCCCTGGGCACCGATTCCCTGGGCCGGGATATACTCAGCCGTTTGATATACGGCGCCAGGGTTTCCCTCCTCGTGGGTTTCAGCGCTGTCCTTGTCTCAGGCTTCCTGGGAATAGCTCTAGGCCTCGTCTCCGGCTTTTACGGCGGGAGGGCCGATGATCTCATCATGGGTTTCGCCGACATCCAGCTGGCCTTTCCCTTTATCCTGCTTGCCATAACCATCATGGCGGTCCTCGGCGCAGGGCTTATGAACATCATACTGGTCCTGGGCATAGCCCGATGGGTCTCTTACGGGAGGGTGGTCCGGGGTCAGGTAATGGCTACCCGCGAGCTGGAGTTCGTCGAGGCGGCAAGGGCTATCGGCCAGAAGAATTTCCGCATCATGGTGGTCCAGATCCTCCCCAACATCATGGCTCCTGTGATTGTGATAGGGAGCTTCGCCGTGGCGGGAAATATAATCTCGGAGGCTAGCCTGAGCTTCCTCGGCCTGGGGATTCCACCCTCCATTCCCACGTGGGGAGGGATGCTGGCGGAGGGAAGGGAGTATCTCAGGCGGGCTTGGTGGCTCGCCACCTTCCCGGGCCTCTCCATAATGGTGACGGTGTTGAGCATAAATTTGCTGGGGGATTGGCTGAGGGACTATCTGGACCCCCGGATAAGCAAGGAGGACTGAAAGGAGGTGGCCTCGGAGGGAAGGAGGAGGATGGCGTGCAGGGCAGTGGCCCTACTGATGCTGCTCGGAGTCTCTTTCGGCATCTCTCCTGGCTGCGGGCTCCTCTCGCGAGAGGAGAGGCCCGTCACGGTGCTGGTCGGGGTTGGCGCCAATAAGCTTGACCCCCAGTTCTATAGCTCCACCGTGGAGCTGTCCCTCATTCAGAATATTTTTGACGCCCTCCTCTTCCGCAACGACGAGATGGAGCTCGAGCCCGCGCTGGCTCGCTCCTGGAAGGTATCCCCAGACGGTCGCACCTGGACCTTTTTCTTAAGGCGCGGGGTCAGCTTCCATAACGGGGAGCCCTTCAACGCCGGGGCGGTGAAATTCACCTTTGAGCGGATGATGGATGAGAGGGTCGGCGCCACCGCTACCATAGCCAGGCGCATAGAGCTGGAGAGGGTGGAGGTTGTGGACGAGTTCACGGTGAAGCTACATACGAGGAGGGCTGTGGCAACGACCCTCACCTATCTGGCTAACGCTTTCATCCTGGAGCCAAAGCACTACACCTCTTTTACCCCCCGGCGGACGAGCCGCCGGCCTGTGGGTACCGGCCCCTACCGCCTGAAGGAGTGGATAAAGGATGACTACCTCCTGCTGGAGGCTTTTAAGGATTACTGGAGAGGGGAGCCACAACTGAAAAAGGTCCTCTTCAGGCCGGTGCCGGAAGGGTCCTCCCGGGTGGCGGAGCTTGAGACAGGGGGTGCCGATATCATCGTCAACGTCCCCCTGGACCTCGCTCCTGTTATCCAGAAGGCCAGGGGTGCAAGGCTAATGGCCGTCCAGGGCGGAAGGCGCATATTCATCGGTATACGCTCTGACGTGGAGCCTTTTGGTGACAGGCGGGTGCGCCAGGCACTCAACTATGCGGTGAATTTTGAGGCCATCTCTCGCCACCTGCTCTCAGGCATGGGTGGCCGGATGGCTACCGTGGTGAATCCCCCCCATGAAAACAAAGACCTGAAACCTTATCACTATGACCCCGAGATGGCAAAGAGGCTTCTCCATGAGGCGGGTCTCAGGGATTCTGACGGTGACGGGTATTTTGATAAGGATGGCAAGCGGTATGAGTTTCTGCTCGACACCTCTTCGGGGCGCTACTTGAGGGATAAAGATATAGCCGTGGCGGTGGCCTCTGACCTGAGAAAGGTCGGCCTCTACGTCAGGGCAAACCCCATGGACTGGGCCGTCTATTCCGCCAAGCGCCACCGACAGGGGGAGGTCGCGCCGCTCTACCTCCTCGGCTTCAGCTCAGCCTTCAACGGTATCACGGACCTGGGGGTGCTGGACCGTAACCTCCAGGCCAACCTCACCAGGTGGAAAAACGCTGATTTTCAAGAAGGCTTTGAGGAGCTACAGAGCATTATGAACCAGAAAAGGCAGCGAGAGCTCCTCCAGCGCCTCCAGGAGATCGTCTTGCAGGATGCCCCGTGGATCTTTCTTTGGAAGCAGTATGACCTCTATGGCGTGAGCCGCCGCATCGATTGGCGCCCTCGGGCGGATGAGCGCATTTACCTCTGGGGCGTGAACTACGTTAGGGAAAGATGACAGCTTTTCTGGTGAGGCGAACCGTCAGGGCCGTAGTGGTGATAGTGGGGGTGAGCTTCATTTCTTTTGCCATTCTCTTCATCTCGGGAGACCCGGCCGACCTGATGATAGGGGAGGACTGGAGCAAGGAGGAGGTGGCGGCCTTCCGCCACCGGATGGGCTTCGACCGCCCCTGGTATGAACAGTATCTGGACTTCGTGCGTAAGGCCGCCCTTCACCAGGATTTCGGGGAGAGCGTGCGACACGGGGTCCCCAGCTTCCAGCTCATCATGGAGCGCCTGCCGGCCACCATGGAGCTGGCTGTGGCGGCACTTTTCCTATCCGTAGTGGTGGCTTTCCCGGTCGGCATAATTTCCGCCGTCAGACGCAATTCCGTCTATGACTATGTGGGGATGTTCGGTGCGCTCTTGGGACAGTCCATTCCCGTCTTCTGGCTGGGCATCATGCTCATCCTCATATTCGGCGTGTATTTGCGGTGGTTCCCCATCTCTGGGCGGGGAGGGCTGGAGCACCTGGTGTTGCCGGCCTTGGCTCTGGCCAGCTACTCCGTGGCCAGAAACGCCCGGGTGGTGCGCTCCAGCATGCTGGAAGTGCTGCGCCAGGATTATGTGACCACAGCCAGGGCGAAGGGGCTCTCGGAGCTCATCATCGTCAACCGCCACGCCCTCATGAATGCTCTCATTCCGGTTGTTACCATCATTGGGCTGGAGTTCGGCCACCTGCTGGGCGGCGCCGTCATCATTGAAACTATCTTCGCCTGGCCCGGGGTGGGAAGGCTGATGATCCAGGCCGTCTACACCAAAGACTTTCCCCTGGTTCAGGCTTCCGTAACCATCATGGCCCTCATCTTCGTCACCCTGAACCTCGTCGTGGACTTCATCTACACCTACCTCGACCCTAGGGTGAGGCTGCATTGAGCCAGAGGGCTCCTCTCAGTCCGCCCTCCTGAGCCTCGCCAGTTGAGCCACCATGAAGATTACGAATTGGGTCAGGACGATGGTCGCGCCAGAGGGGATGTCAAGTGTGTTTGAGAGCATGAGACCCACGAGGGAGGAGAAGACGCCTATGGCTACGGCCACCGCCATCATTGCCCTGAAGCTGGCCGTCAGGGCCAGGGCCGCTGCACCGGGAATTATAAGAAAGGCGCTTATCAGGATCACTCCCACCACCTTCACCGCCACCACGATGGTAAGGGCAAGAAGGGCCAAAAGCCCGTACCTCAGCCTCTCCACCGGAAGGCCCGTCACCTGGGCCATCTCTTCATCGAAGGTAAAAAAATAAAACTCCTTAAAGAAAGCCACCACGACCGCCACCACAAAGGCCGACAGAATGGCGATAATTTTCACATCTGCAGGGCTCACGGCCAGGATGCTCCCGAAAAGGTAGCTGAAGACCTCGCTCGTGTAGCGTCTCCTCAGGGCTATGAAAATTACCCCCAGGGCCATGCTCACCACGAAAAATATCCCTATGGCGGTATCTTCAGAGACACGGTGCCTTCGGCCCACATAGCCTATCATCATGGCCATTCCCAGGCAGAAAAGGGCCGTGACGAGATAGACCTTAGCCCCCGGGTAGGCACTTTCCTGGAAGAGAAGCAGGGCCAGGGCCAAGCCGCCGAAGGCAGAGTGGGATATGCCCTGGCCTATGAAGGCCATGCGCTTGAGGACGATGAAAACGGAGAGGACGGAACATGAGGCTCCAACCATCACGCCCGCCAGGAGGGCATGCTGCATGAAGCGCAGGGAGGCTATATCCTGAAGGTTGGTGAGGAAAAAGTGCCTCAGGAACTCCCCCATTCCTATGGGGCTCCCAGGTGCTTGCGCTCGACCTGCCTCTGGATGAAGGCATCGAGCTCGCAGGCATAAACTTCCTTTAACACCTCCTCGTTCAAGAGCTCCGAGCGGTCGTGCCAGTGAAGGTGGACGTTCAGGCAGGCGATGGTGTCGGCGAAGAAGGCTAGCTGCCCCACATCGTGGGAGACCATGAGGACGGTGAGACCTAGCTCTTGCTTAAGGCGAAGGATGAGCTCGATGAATTGGCGCTGGCCCGCGGTATCGACCCCGGCGATGGGCTCATCGAGTAGAAGCAGGCGGGGCCGGGCTATGAGGGCTCTCGCTATGAGAGCTCTTTGCTGCTGGCCCCCAGAGAGCTTCCCTATTGGCTGGCGCCAAAGCTCCCCCAGCCCCACAAGCTCCAAGAGCTCCCGCCCCCTTTCCTTAAGCTCTTTGTTTATTGGCTTCATGGGACCGAGGGCGCTGTAGGCCCCCATGAGGACCGCATCCAGCACAGTGGCCGGGAAGTTGGTCTCTATGTTGTGTCGCTGGGGGAGATAGCCTATGAGGCTCCGTCTTTTTCCCAGACGGGAGGGGGAGGTTCCGAATACGAGAACCCTTCCCCGCTGGGGCCAGTGGAGGCCCAGAATCAGCCTGATGAGAGTGGTCTTTCCGCCGCCGTTGGGCCCGATGAGCCCTATGAAAACTCCCTCACTAATGGAAAGGCTTATGGCTTCGAGGATGAGCTTGTCGCCCCTGTAAAACCAGAGGTCTTCTATGGCCACAACCGGGCCTTTTCCCTCAGAGCCCTTCAAGTCCTCTTCCATTTCATTTGAGGGCCTCTTTCATCACCTTAAGATTATATCGCATCAGCTCCAGATAGCTAGCTCGGCCGGGGATGTCCGGACCTCCCAGGGGGTCTAAGGTCTCAACCCGACCATTAAGCTCCTTTGCCAGGACTTCCGCCACCTTGGGGCTAAACTGGGGCTCTGTAAAAATGACCCTCTGGTCGAGCCTCCGCATGATCTCGACCAGCTCTTTCAGATAGAGCGGTGAAGGCTCCCTCCCGGGGAATGGTTCCAGCACTGCAGCAAGCTCGATCCCGTAGCGCCGAAAGAGGTAGGCAAAGGCGCTGTGGAAGGTGACGGCCGAGCGCTTGCTGAAGCCCTTCACCTCGGCTTCGATTTCCTTGTGGAGCCCAAGGAGCTTCTCCCTGAATCGGTGGGCTCTGCGGGCGTAGTGGTCGCGACCCTCAGGGTCTTTTCGAGCAAAGGCCTCGGCTATCCTCAAGACCATCCTCCTGGCCAGAAGAGGGTCAAGCCACATGTGCGGGTCATCGCCCTTCTCATGGAGTTCTTCCCCATACCTCAAGCCAATGATTTTGGGAAGCCTCAGGGGGGGAAGGCCCTCTGAGAGGGTAACAACCAGAAGTTCCCGGTTGGCCGTCGCCGTAACCAGCTTCTCTGACCAGGCATCGAGCCCCAGGCCCATCCTGAGGAAGATATCCGCCTGGCTCAGCTTTCTCACATCCCTGGGTGTCGGCTCGTAGCTGTGAGGGCTCACGCCGCCGGGAAGGAGAAGGGTCACCTCCACCCGCTCACCTCCCACCTCACGGGCCCAGTCGTAGATGGGAAAGATCAGGGCGATAACCCGAAGCCGGCAGGATGCAGGGGAGGGGAGAGCCAGGAGAAGGGCAAGGGCGAGAAGGGTCCATACCATCCTGATTTTCGCTAAGTGCTTGAGCCTCATCTCTTCTCTTATAAGGGGAGCCTCCTGACCGCTCAAGGGCTAACCTCTCCCCTTTAGATATCACTCCTCTCGTTTTCATGAAAGAAAAATTGAGCCCCGTGAGGAAACAGATTCATTCTTTTAAAAATATTATTGGCAAGGATCGGGCTGATTGTGTTTGTGTTGATGTTTTTTAAGTCCTACGGACGGCATGGGGGCGTTTTCCCGGATTCCGGTCTATTTCTCTTGAGGCACGGGTTTCCCCATCATCATCAAATCAAAAAAATTGCGCAAATTGCATTCCAAGATCAGAGGTCGAATCGATTTCTCTAATCCATGCTGAATCAATCTATTTGGAGAGATTTCTTCCCGAGCGGGCATCGCCCGCTCCTCTGATTGGGGCATTCAGTCCGAGAGGGGACAAGGTATTGCGACACATTGTGGCGGACGCGGGGGGAGGGAAAGGCTCGTTCTAGGTTTCTTTGAGTACCTCGATGAAGCGGGCCGCGGTGGGGGAGATGTCCTTGCCGTGGCGGCGGATGAGGCCGATGGGCCGAGTGAGGGCTCCTCCCTCGAACGAAATGGCCCGCAGGGTGTGCATGGCCAGCTCCTTTTGAATGGCGGGCTCGGGCAAGATGCTCACCCCCGCCCCGATGGAGACGGCCTGCTTTATGCTCTCCACGCTGTCGAACTCCATTACCACCTCCAGCCGGACGTTCTTCTGCCGAAGGGTGCGGTCGATGGCTTTGCGGATGGCCAGGTCGGCGTCGAAAGCCACGAAGGGCTCTCCGCTCAAATCGGTGAAGCGCACCCATTTGCGTCCCGCCAGGCGGTGGGAAAGGTTGCACACGAACAGCATCGGTTCCTCCCGAAGGGGGAGCACGGTGAGGGCCCGGTTCCGGGGCGGGTAGGAGAGGACGCCCAAGTCGTTCACGTCATCCAGCACCGACTGGACGACCGCCTCCGGGTGGAGACACTCCAACCGCACCCGGGCCTCCGGGTACATGGAACGGAACCGCTGCATGGGAGCGCCCATGGAATGAAGGCCGACCGAGTAGATTGCGGCCACATGGACCGTGCCCCCGATCCTCCGCTTGTCCCTAGCGATTTCGTCCCGTACCCGCTCGAAGCACTCCAGCATCTCGCGGCAGGCCCTATAGAACTTCTCCCCCTCGGGCGTGACGGCGAGCGGGCGCTTGCTGCGGTCCAGAAGGCGCACCCCGAGCTCCTCTTCAAGCTGGCGGACGGCCTGGCTCGCGGCCGACTGGGTCACGCAGCCCTCGGAGGCCCCCCGGGAGAAGCTGCGCAGGCGCACCACGTGACAAAAGAGCTGAAGAGTCTCGATGTTCATGGCGATCAATTATAGGACATTAGTATTTCTAATTCAAGACATTAAATTATTTAACTTGGCTTATGCTTAATTATCGCGTATTTTCTTACGATAAGTGTTTTCGGGGATACTCCTTCCCTCGGGGGAGGACCCCATTTTTTGGTACGCTCGCCGAACAGGTCAGTATCTTCCAGACTGCAAACTTCCAGTTCGACCGGGCGGCCGAGGAGATGGCCTCGAAGGGGAAATGCGGGTCAAAAACTTCGGGGCCGGGCGCAGCGGTCCGGTAGAGGGGCTTTTTTTGTGCAACGGGATGACTTCCTCGCTGGGGGGCATTGAGTTCATACGCGGAGGGTGAAACTATGGGTTTTAGTCGACATGTGAACGCTAGTCTTGCAACGCAGACCAGAAACCGAATTCCTCATGTAGTATCCTACTCGGGCATCTGCGCCACCTGTCTGGATGGCTGCCCAGGATATTGCGAGGTGGCCAAGAGTTCCTTCAGGGGGAGGGAAGTCCTCTATCCCCAGCCCTTTGGGGAGGTTACCGCTGGCGCCACGAAGGAATACCCCGTCGATTATTCCCACCTCAGCATCATGGGCAGTTGTGTGGGTGCGGTGGGAGTTGACGCTGACCCGGATAAGGCAACCTTCCCCGCGGTAGATGTCTCATCGGAGATAGGTGGCCCCAATGGCCGCACCGTCAAGCTCAAGGTGCCCGTCTTCACCGGAGCCTTGGGCTCAACAGATATCGCACGGGTCAACTGGGAGGGGATGGCCGTAGGCTCTGCCATAAGTGGCATTGCGCTCATATGTGGTGAGAACGTATGCGGGATGGACCCCGGGGCGGAGTTCAAGAATGGCCGTGTCGGCCACTCCCCGGAGCTCGAGAGAAGGGTCAAGATCTTCAAGGAATGGTATGACGGGCACGGCGTCGTGCTGGTGCAGCACAATGTGGAGGACGGGCGGCTGGGAGTGCCCGAGTACGCGATAGAAAAGCTGGGTGTGGAGGGCATCGAGGTCAAGTGGGGCCAGGGGGCCAAGGATATAGGAGGAGAGGTGAAGCTGGGTGGCCTCGAGAAAGCGCTCCGGTTAAAATCAAGGGGCTACATCGTTATTCCCGACCCTGAGGACCCCGTGGTTCAGCTTGCGTATAAGGAAGGCGAGTTCAAGGAGTTTGAGCGCCACTCACGGCTCGGCATGGTGGATGAGGAGAGCTTCCACAGCGGGGTGGAAAGGCTCCGGAGCCTTGGGGCGAAATTCATCTCCCTTAAGACCGGGGCCTACAGGGCACCGGACCTTGCCCGGGCCCTCAAGTTTGCTTCCGATGCCCGGGTGGACCTGCTCACTGTGGACGGCGCGGGGGGCGGCACTGGTATGAGCCCCTGGCGTATGATGAACGAATGGGGTATCCCCACTTTCTACCTGCAGTGTCTCCTCTACCGCTATGCTAAGAGGCTGGATGAGAAGGGTGCGTTCATCCCAAGCCTCGCCATGGCAGGGGGCTTCTCCCTTGAGGATCATATCTTCAAGGTTATAGCCTTGGGTGCGCCCTATGTGAAGGCCGTCTGCATGGGTAGGGCCACCATGATCCCGGCTATGGTTGGCAAGAACATCGGCTGCTGGCTCAAGGAGGGAAAGCTCCCCAAGGAGGTGGCCAAATATGGGGACCACATCGAGACCATCTTCGTCACCGTCGAGAAGCTGAGGGAGCGTTTCGGGAAGGATTTCGAACGGATTCCCCCGGCGGCAATCGGCATGTACACCTACCTCGACCGCATCTCTGCAGGCCTGCAGCAGCTGATGGCCGGGGCCAGGAAATTTGCTCTTCCTCATATGGGAAGGGAAGACCTCGTGGCCCTCACGCGAGAGGCTTCGGAGGTCTCGGGCATCCCTTACGTAATGGAGGCCGACCAGGAGGAAGCAGAAAAGATTCTGGGCTGATGATGGGCGGGGCGGGCACTGAGTTCGCCCCTATTTTTTCTGATCTCTGCCGCTGCAGTTGTCTCTGAGCGCGAAATGTCTCCTCGGGCACAGGTCGAGAGAGGGCTTGTGCTGCCCGGATAAAGGCCATGAGGTGGGGGCCTAGCTAAGCCCATGGTCTTCCAGAGGATCCTAGGCAAACATCCCCATTCCCACCCACTCTCTTAAGCTTCATATTATGAGGTCCCACGGAGAATTAGCCGTTGACAGGGCTCGCTCCTGAGCTAGAATTACCTCCCATGGGGGGATTCGGGAAAAAGCCGAGACCTGAGAAAATGCGCTTACTCCTTTCCATTTGATGAACGTTCTTCTCATCCGTCCTAACGGGGTCACCGACGAAGTCATACCCCCCATAAGCCTCGGCTACCTGGCCACGACCATCAGAGAGGAGCACCGGGTCTCCATCCTGGACTGCCTCAAGGAGAACTTTTCCCTCAAACGGCTGGCCTCCTACCTCAGGGGGAATTCCTTCGAGGCCGTTGGCATAACCGCCTTCACCAAGGACATGCCCGCTGTCGTGGATTACCTCCGCCTGATAAAGGAGATATCCCCAAGCGCGGTAACCCTGCTCGGGGGGCCTCATATTACAGCCCTCCCCGAGGCCACCATGCGATATCTGGGAAAGGTGCTTGATTTTGGATTCGCCGGGGAGGCCGAAGGGGGGCTCCCGGTCCTCCTGAGGGCTTTGCAGAAGGGTCCCCCTGAGCCTGAGGCCCTGGAGCGTATTGCGGGGCTTGTTTGGAGGCAGGGGGATGGGGTGAGGGTAAACCCTTTCCACTTCACGGAGGAGCTGGACCACCTGCGGTGCAGCTGGGACCTTATCCCGCCCGAGGCCTACCCGGAGGCTCCCCATGGCGCCTACTTCAAGAAATTCCCCATTGCCCCCCTCCTTATCACCCGGGGGTGTCCATATCTTTGCACATTCTGCGCCGCCCCCTTACTTTCGGGAAGGAAGATACGGCGCCGCAGTCTGGAGAGCGTTATGGCTGAGGTAGAGGACCTCTACCACAGGCACGGCGTTCGGGAGATTCATATAGAAGATGACAACTTCACGCTGGACACTCGCTACGTTCAAGAATTCTGCCGCCGCCTCGAGGCCTCTGGCCTTGAGCTCGCCTGGACCTGTCCCAACGGTGTGCGGGTGGACAGCCTTGATGAAGAAACCGTGGCCCTCATGAAGCGCTCGGGATGCTATGTGCTCTCCGTGGGGATAGAGTCGGGCTCCCCCCGAATCCTCCGGGCGGCAAAAAAGCGTCTCACGAAGGAAGTGATCAGAAACCGCGTGGAGATGATAGCCCGGAATGGCATCGGGGTATGCGGCTTTTTCATCCTGGGCTTTCCCGGGGAGACGCGGGAGGAGATCGAGGAGACCATCCGCTTCGCGCTGGAGCTCCCCCTGATCAGGGCTACGTTTTCCAGCTACCAGCCCTTTCCCGGCACCGAGGATTTTTGCCGGCTGGTAGAGAGTGGGGAGGTAGAGGAGGACATCTGGAAGAGGCACCGGCTCTCCCTCCAGGATACCTCCTACGCGCCTCGGGGCGTGGGCATGAGCTACCTGCGCAGGGCTCGCAAGAGGGCCCTTCTTCGTTTTTACCTTCGCCCCAGGATCATCTGGCAAATGGCGACGGGCATCCGCTCGCCGTCCCATCTCAAGGCTGTTCTTGCCCGCTCCATCCGCTGGTTGAGCGTGCGATGAGAGCGTCCCTCAGGCCCTTGCCTCTCTCCCGGGCCGCTCTTGCCATCTTTATCCTGGCCCTGGCGGTGCGTATTGTGGCTGTGGGGGGCCAGTGGAGGGCTCCAGCGGGGGGGGATGGCCGCGAGTATGACGCCCTGGCCCGGAGCGTGCTGAGGGGCGAGGGCTTCCGCTATGAGGGCCCCAAGGGCTCGTATCGGTCCGAGAGGCTGCCCCTTTATCCCATTTTCCTGGCTGGCATCTATAGCCTCGCAGGCCACTCCCTGGCGGTCGTGAGGGGGGTGCAGGTGGTTCTCGGGGCGGTGAGCTGCCTTCTCATCTATGCCTTAGGGACGGCCATCTTTGACAGAAGGACCGGAATCATAGCCGGCACCTCAGCCTCCCTGTACGGGTTATTCGTAACCTATTATGGCCCCGCATCCATCCTCACGGAGACCATTTTCATCTTCGTCCTCCTGCTCCTCATGTGGACGGTCTGGAAAGCTCTGCAGCGGTTTTCTCTATCTTATCAGTTCCTTTGCGGGGCCCTCATGGCCGCCGCCTCCCTAATCAAAGGATCGGGCTCGATGCTTGCGTTTTTTTTTCTCCTTTTCCTTCTCATCTTTCTACCTCTTGGGTGGCGGAAGGCCTCTCAGGCTCTGGCCCTCACTGGAGGGGTCTTCCTTTTGGGTCTCTCGCCCTGGCTCCTCCGGAATTACTACATTCACGGGACCCTGGTCATGAGCACAAAGGGCGGGCATACCTTCTGGGTGGCCAATAACCCCGCCGCACGGGGAGGCTGGGCTAGATTGAGGCCATTTGAGGAGGAATTCGGCAGGAAGCTCTCGGAGCTGCCGCCCGCAGAGCGGGCTTATAACGAGGCCCTGGATGCCTGGCTAGAGGCCAAGAGGCCCGAGGTAGAGAGGATAGCCTCCCGTTATCCCCTGGAGGGGCTCTCGGAGGTTGAAAGGGACAGGCAGTATTTTAGGATGGGGCTCGATTACCTCCGCTCTCATCCCGGACGCCTTCCAAAGCTACTTTTGCGAAAGGCTCTCATGCATTGGAATCCCCTCGATAAGGACTATCATTTCTCCTATGCGGTTCTCTTCCCCTTCTTCCTCTTGGGCCTTGTGCTAGCTCTCAGGGCCGCTCCCGGCAATCCGGGCCTCTGGCTCATCCTCTTGCCCATCATCTACTTCCAGCTGATTGCCCTCTTCTTTTACGGCTATCCCCGCTTCCGTCTCCCCGCCGATGGGTCCTTGATAATCCTGGCGGCCCTGGGCATCGTGTGGATGGCGCGGCGAGTCGCCTCGAGGCCGTATTGGGCTTTGCCGGTGGCGGGGTGGGTGGGTCTGAATATTTTCTTCGAGTTAAATACCCCTGCGACCTTGGGAATATTCAGGGCTGTGGTTGCAAGCGTGGGCTTGCGCTAGATGGGTTTACATTCGGGAAGTCCTATCAGAAAGGAGACCCCCATGGCAAGCTGGAACCTTCCGGGCTCTGGCCACATGGACCGGGCCACGGGCATATACCTGCAGAACATGACCGGCAAGGAAGTTCAGGAGCGCCTAAATAAAAATGACATCCTCATAGTTCCCATAGGCGCCACCGAGGCCCATGGGCCCCACGCGCCCTCGGGGGAGGATACCTTCCTCGTCACCCGACTGGCCGAGGCCGTGGCAGAAAGGACGGGCTGCACCGTGGCCCAGCCTCTCTGGTATGGCTCCCACCCATACCATCACCTGGGCATGCCTGGCACGGTGCTCATCCCTGAGGATGCCTTTTGTGCTTTCATTCGGGCCATGATCGCAGGGTTCTGGAACATGGGCTTCAGAAAGCAGATTTTCCTTAACGGCCACGGGCAGGAATGGGTCATTCCCACCGCCATTCACCAGTTCGCCAAGCGCTACCAGGTGCCCTGTCTTCTCATCTCCGTGGACTGGTGGCACACAATAAAGGCCCACATCAGGGACAGGGCCCGCGGCGGTACCTTCGAGACTCCCTTCATCCACGCCGACGAGTGCGAGACGTCAGCCTCCCTCGCCCTCTTTCCCGAGATGATCAAGATGGAGGATTCCGTGGACACCGTTCCCAAGAGCTTTCTTCCCAAGGGACATTTTAACCTCTCGGCCGATGCCTATGATGAGCCCCTCCTCTGGTGGGAGCATGTGGGGAACGTAGGCATGGAGGTCATCTGCTTTCCGGAGGGGATTGTGGGGAGCGGGACCCTGGCGGACGCCCAAAAGGCGAGACCGGGCGTCGAGGCCTGCCTTGACTACATGGTGAAGCTCCATGATGACATTCTCAAGACTTTCCCCGTGGGGAAGCTCCCGCCCACGGAGCTATTCACCATGAGGGATAAGGATGAGGTGGACGCTCTGCTTAAGGGGCCCTTCAAGAAAGGGGGAAAGCATCTTTACACGGTGGCCTACCCCCCTTGAGCACCAGAAAAAAGAGGGGGCGCCTACATAGTGCCCCCTCTTTTTAATTTTCTCTCTCTAAACCACTCTCTCCTCGCTCTCCCGGTCAAAGAGATACACTTTATGCTGGTCGAAGGCAAGCTTTACCTGGTCATTACTGTGGATGTTGACCGAGGATTCTACCTTGGAGATGATGTTATTTTCCCCGCCATGGTCCAGGTGCACGATGATCTCATCCCCCAGGGGCTCTGTGAGTTCCACCCTGGCCCCCACACCATCGCTCTTTAACCTTATGTTCTCCGCCCTCGCCCCCAAGACCAGCGGACGGTTCTCTACGGGGGTTAGCTTCTCCCGCGATATCTCATCCAGTCGGATATGGAAGTTGGCCCCATCGAAGACAAAGTCCCCGTCCTTCCGGGTAACAACTCCGGGGATGAAGTTCATGATGGGAGTGCCGAAGAAGCCGGCAACGAAGAGGTTCTTGGGGTCGTTATAGATTTCAAGGGGCGCTCCTATCTGTTGGATGACCCCGAGCTGCATGACCGTGATGCGGTCCCCCATGGTCATGGCCTCGGCCTGGTCGTGTGTCACGTAGACGAAGGTACGCTTCAGGCTCTCGTGCAGGCGCTTGAGTTCCGTCCTCATCTCTATCCTGAGCTTAGCGTCCAAAGAGGAGAGGGGTTCATCCATGAGGAAGATGGAGGGCTGGGTGATGACGGTCCTTGCCAGGGCCACGCGCTGTGCCTCGCCACCCGAGAGTTGACCGGGCTTCTTGTAGAGGAGATGGGGGATCTTGAGGGTCTCGGTCGTCTCCTTGACCCTGCGTTCAACCTCTCCCCGGGCCGCCTTCTTGATCATGAGCCCGAAACCGATGTTGTCGAAAACGCTCATGTGGGGGAAGAGGGCGAGGCTCTGGAAGACCATGCCCAAGTTCCGGTCACCGGGCTCCACGTCGTTGACCACTTGGCCGTCGATTATCACCTGGCCCTCGGTAGGGGTCTCCAGGCCCGAGATGCAGTTCAGGGTTGTGGTCTTGCCGCAGCCCGATGGGCCCACCAAGATCATGAACTCGCCATCCTGGATGTCCAAGTGTATGTGGTTCACGGCCCGCACTTTTCCGAAATCCTTAACCAGATCAAACAGCTTTATCTTCGTCGCCACTCCTAATACCCCCTCTCACTTGATAATATGAACTCATCCTCCTGGTTCAGTTTTACTTCCTGATCATGCCAAAGCTGAACCCCTTGACCAGGTGCTTCTGGATCAGAAAACCCAAGATTACGACAGGAATCGTGATAACCGTGCCGATGGCCGCCTGAGGCCCGTAAAGTCGCCCCTCAACCGCGGACTGGAACTTGTTGAGCAAGACGGGGAGCGTCGAGACCCTCGGCTGAGTGAGCGTGAGGGCCAGTAGGAACTCACTCCAGCACAGGATGAAGGTGAAAAGGAGCGTCACTACCATCCCAGAGGCCACAAGGGGGAAGACCACCTTCCTCAGGGTATAAATCCTCCCCGCGCCCATCATCCTTCCCGCAAACTCCAGCTCCTTGGGAACCTCCTCGATGAAGCTGAGCATCATCCAGATGACAAAGGGTATGATTGTGGCGATGTAAACGAGGATGAGGCCCGTGTAGGTGTCAAAAAGCCCGATAAGAGGAAACCATATGAGAAACGGCACGGCTATCACTATGGGCGGGAGCATTCTTATGGTCAAAACCGCTACAGGAAATTTCTTGCCCCCCACATTGAAACGGCTTATGGCATAGGCGAGGGATGAGCCCAGGATAACCGCAAGCGCTGAGGCCATAGCCGCGATAAAGCTGCTGTCCGCGATGCCCTTCCAGATGGTATAAGGCTGCTCAGAGGCCTCCCGCCTGAGTGCACCGGTCCCGCCGAAGTGGAAGATCTGCCGGTAGTTATATATTGTCGGGTCATGGGGGTACCAGTGGGGCGGCCAGGTCACCCATTCGTAGGTATCCTTGAAGGAGGTCATGACCATCCAGTAGATGGGAAAGAGAACGACCAGAGTCCAAAAAATGAGGACCGCGTGCTTGAGCAGAGCGGTGGACCTCCTCCGCTGAATCCGGAGTTTCCGCTTGTCAAGAGTCTCCATCGGTGCTGTGACCATTTCATAGGTCTCGGTTGCCATGGCCTTCTTTCCGGCTTAAGGTCTTGGCCCAGCCTCCTCCTCTAGCCTCGCCCGCTCCCTGAGGAGAAGCCTTATGCTGAAGAAGATTATGAAGGAGAAGAGAATTAGAAGCAGTAAGGCCGCCGCCGCACCATAGGCTATCTTATTGAACTCCCACACGCGCCGCCAGAGGAAAATGGCCACAGTCTGGGTGGCGTTTCCGGGGCCTCCCAGGGTTAGGAGCATGGGCTGGTCAAATATCTTGAGAGCCTCCATGCTTCTCACCACGAACGCGATGACGATGATGGGTTTCAAGAGCGGCAGCTGGATGTGGCGGAAGAGCTGCCACCTTGAGGCGCCCATCACCTGGGCGGCCCTGATGGGTTCCGGCGGCAGGGCCGAAAGCCCCGAGACGAATATGAGAAAACACAGGGGAGTCCACTGCCAGACATCCGCCAGGATTACGGCCGCCTGGGCCGACCTGTAGGCGGAGATCCACCTAATGGGAAACTCCATCCCGGTGAGGCTAGCCGCCAGGGGCCCCAGCCCCAGCCAAGCAAGGATCTGGTTTAAGGGCCCGGTATCTATAAGGATCATGGAGAAATTGTAGCCCACCACCACGGGAACTATCATCATGGGAATGAGAAATATCGTTATATAGAACTTCTGGCCCCGAATTTGCTTGTAGACGAGGAAGGCCAGAATGAAGCCGATCAGCATCTCCAGGGCAACGGCTATTCCCGCAAAGGCCAGGGAGCGTTCGATGGAGTATAAAAACTCGGGGTCTCGGAACACGTGGGTAAAATTTCGAAAACCCCCGAACGACGCTTGCCACCATGGGCCGAAGGTCGTCCGCCACCGGAGCAAGCTTATGTAAATGAGCAAGATGAAGCCCGGCGCCAGGAGGAAGAGGAAGAGGGATTCCACGGGCCAGAAGGGAATCCACCTGAATACCTTCTCCTGCTCCACCCAGCGTTTGAACCCCATGCGCCTGGGTCTTGCTGCGAGAAGCTCCCCTTCTTTAGTCTCCGGCTTCACCTCAGGAGTTATGGCCAAAAAGTTTGCCCCCTCGAAAAAACACTTCACAACGGTGCCGGGCGCACTCCAATAGCTTAACGCGCCCGGCACCGCCGAGTTCAAATCCCCCTATCTTAGACGATCAAATCCAGCCTAGTAATCTTTGATACCAAGGTCTGACTCGGGGATCCAGTCCTTGCAATTTGGCGTCTCATACGCGCCCGACTTCACAAGGGAACGCCAGGCCTCTATCTGCCTCTCCCTGCCGATGTCCTCGGTTATGCGCTCCCAGTCCTTTTCGAGGCGGCTCATGGCCTCCTTGGCCGTGCTCATGCCCTGAAGGGCCTCGCCCAGGCGGACGTCGATCGCGTTGAAGTACTCGCGGTTGCCCGGGATGAGGAGCATGGGAATCGCGCAATCGGCGTCCGCCATGGTGATGGAGAGGAACTCCTTGCCGTATTTCTTCTGGATCGCGGGATCAGTGAGATTCGATTTGCGGAAGGGGTCCCAGAAGCCGTCCACGTCGGCCACCGCTTCATCGCCGATCTTGTGTGAGGTCATCCACTGCAGAAACCAGTAGGCGAGCTCGGGGTGCTTGCCGTAGGAGCTCACATAATAGCCCGTTCCCGCCGTCTGTGTGGACTTCCTGTTGAGCTTCCCCTTGACCATCGAGCCCGGGATCATACAGCTGAAGACCTTGCCCCTGATCAGGCTCTTGGGGTGGCCGTTGGCATATCCCACGATGGAGGGGAATGTGCTGATGGAGAAGGAGTTTCCCCCGGCGAAGAAGGGATAGTTCTGAGGGGTGGCCCAGCCCAGGATGTCCTTGGGCATGAACTTGGTAATGGCGAGGAACTCCTCTGTTGCCTCCCAGCCCTCCGGGCTGTTGACGAGAGGCTTCATGTTCTCATCGAAGAGAAGCTTCCCCTTGGAGATGAAGCGCCCCTGCCACCACCGGTAAGAGAAGTTCCGGGAGCGGTACTCCTGGGCGCCGTAAAGGTCCCTGTCGAGCTTCATGCCGTAAAAGTCCTCGTCCTTCTTGCCGTTGAAGAAGCTTGCCAGCTGATACCACTCGTCCCAGGTATTCGGGCAGCGGGGATACCAGCCGAACTTCTCGAAGAAGGCCTTCCGGGCCTTGGGCAGGCTGATGAGGTCCTTCCTGAGGGCCAGAACCGCATGGTCCCCATCCATGAAGAGCCATACAAGATGGCCCTTATAGTACTGCTGAGCCCTGAGGGCCGGGGCGATGTCGCTGAAATCGGGCTTCCCTCGCGCCGCCCACTCATCCATGGCGGTGATCACCCCGGACTCGTATGCATCGGGCACCATGTGGGCGAAGTGGTTGAAGATGTCGTACTGTCCGCTCTTCGCCACGGCCTCGGCCATTATCTTGGAGGGGATCTCCGTGTAGCCGTATTCGATGTTCTTCATGGTGACGCCGGTGAGCTCTTTCCATTTGGCATCTAGCTTTGGCTGTCCCTTGGCGAAGAGGGAGATAAGCAGGTGGACCATCGTGACGTCTTTGAGGCCCTTCTTCTGGATGTACTCCTTGGCGCAGTTGACGGCCCGCTCATCAACGGTCTCGCCCGGGCACACTGCCGCGAGGGCCGAGCCCGCAGCAAAGAGGATGACCACCGCCACTGCCAAGCCGATAAAGCCGAACTTTCTACTCATGAATTGAACCCTCCTCCCTTCAAATAGCAGTGGTTTTTCCTGGTTAAATAGAACCACTAAAGAAGGACTATCGGGCGGCATCACCTCCCTTCAGCTATGGCTGACCTGAGAATAACCACTGCTGCCAGAGAACCTTACTCTTAGAAAAAGGCTTTCTTTCGTGAGCGCTTAGATGTTGCATCTTGCGAGCGGACACCATTCCGGTGGACTGATCCGCTCTGCGGATTAATCAGTTTGCCCCGTTGATTGACGATTTCAGTTACTACTTTTCGTAATTTTTGTCAAGTCCAAAATTTAACCCGGATCGGGCTCACTCCTGAGGCCGGTCATAGGAAGCTCTGGGGGTAAGTGGGCACTTCGACTGCGGCATGCTTTTTTGGCTCTCATTCCCCTCCTTTTCATTTGACATGGAAGGGCTCCTTTTGATAAAGAGGGGCGGCGTCTTCCCCTGAGGGGGCTCTCTTCGAGGAAAGGGTGATACTTTAACTCAGGCGAGTTAGGATTTCAGGGAGGATAGAGAGCATGCTGCTTAACAAGGAGCGCGCGCTGGGCGTCATGGCGGACTACGGGCTCGATGCCCTCATTGCCTCAACCCCGAATAACGTAACCTACCTCAGTGATTTTGGCGGCTGGACGACGCGCATGTATCAGGGGCAGACGACTCAGAAGGGCCTCCAGAACTACGCCGTTCTGCCTCGCAGGGAGGATATGGCTCCCTGCGTGATTATCCCCCTCCAGGAAGGCATCTACGTGAGCATGTTCCCCCTCTGGATGGAAGAGGTGAGGACATTCGGCTCCTATAACATCATCCGAAACCCGGAGAACGTGCTGCGGCGCCTCGAGGAGAGGGGGTTTGAGGAGATTCTCGATGCGAGCCACCTGAATAGCCCGACGGCGGGAGAGGAGCTCGTCAAGGCCCTCAAGGAGAAGGGCCTTGATAATGGGAAGATCGGGGTTGACTGGGAGAACATGAGCCCGCACACCGTGGAGCTACTCAGGCGGGAGTGCCCGAAAGCGGATTTTCAGGATGCCTGCGACCTTTTCCGCTACATAAGAATAGTCAAGACCGAGGAGGAGCTCAAGCGCCTGAGAAGGGCGGCACAGACAAATGAGGCGGGATACCAAGCGGTCGTAAGTACGGCCCAGGTCGGGGTATCAGAACTGGAGCTCCGGCAGGCATACCTTGAGGCTGTTGCCCATGAGGGGGGGATATTCGAGTTCTACAACTCCCCCTGTGGAAGCCGCTCTGGGGCCTGGTATCCTCCCTGCGATAACAGGCTCGTGCCAGGAGATGTTATGCTCTTTGACTGCGGCTGCATCTGGAATCACTACCATGCCGATACCGGCGGCAGCTGCTCCATGGGGGAGCCCTCGGAGAAGGCTAAAAAGCTCTACCGGGCGCAGACCCTGACGGTGGAGGCGGCCCTCGATATGGTTAAGCCCGGGACCAGGCCCTCAGAGATTTTCAGCCTCATGACTGAGACCCTGAGGAAAAACGGTGTCGAGCGGATAATGACCTACGGTCACGGGATAGGCATCGAGGGGAGGGACCTTCCGATAATTGCCGCCGAAACGGATGTTGTCACGCCCGTGCCGAAGCCGGCGCCGGGGATGCTCGTAAGCCCCCAGGACCCACCCCTGGAGGCAAATACCGTTCTCAACATCGAGGTTCCCACATGTGAGTTCGGCTGGGGAGGGCTGCAGCTCGAGCACTCGGTAGTGGTAACCAAAGCGGGCTGGGAGCTACTCATCCCGAGGAAGCCAAAGCTCGAAGTCAAGTGAAGGGTGGGGGCCGGCTCATCCCCCAATCTCTTGACGACCTCGTAGAAGACCTCTATAACCTAATCCACGGGAGTGAGGAGTACCTTCTGGGCCTCTTTCTTTTCGGTCTTCTCGAAGCCCTCCCGCCACTCGGTTATGGGGAGAATGCTGGAAACAAGAGGTTGCTGGCGCACGAGCCCCTGGCCCATTAGCTTCAGGGCCTTCTGCCAGGCGCTCCTCTTCTGGGCGAAGGAGCCCACGTAGCGGGCCTCCTTCCAAGCCAAGTCATCGAGGTCCATGGGGACATCCTCGCCGAAAAGCCCGAGCTGAACCACCGTTCCCCCTTTGCAGATGGCCTTGAGGCAGGCACGGGCCGAGGCAAGAGCGCCTGCGGCCTCAACGGCCATATCGACGCCATAGCCTTCGCTCATCTCCAAGAGTACCTCCTGCAGGTCTTCTTCATCCACTTTGACGACCCTCGCCGCTCCGAGCTTCAGAGCCAGCTTAAGCCTCTCCTGGTCGGGTCTCATGCCCGAGACGATGACGGTGGCCCCCTCGGCCCTTGCCACCTGGCAGGCAAGGAGCCCTATGGTGCCTGGGCCTGAGATGAGGACGACATCGGTGGCGCTCACCCTTGCCTGCTCTGTGAGGCCGTGCACGCAGACGGCTGTAGGTTCTGTCATGGCGGCCGCCTCGAAGCTCACGTTATCGGGTAGCTTGTGGATGCTCTCGGCCCTTATGACCACGAAGTTCGTGAAGGCCCCGTCTCTTCGGACTCCTGCGATCATCCGCTCGGGGCAACGGTTGTAGGCCCCGGAGGAGCAGTAGCGGCAGCGCCCGCAGGAGGAGGAGGTAGGCTCCGAGGTGACCCTGTCGCCCACCTCAATGCCCTTCACTCCGGGGCCCACCTCTGCGATGAGGCCGCTGAACTCATGGCCCAGGACCAGGGGGAGGCGGCCCAGGAACTTGACCGCATCGTGAAGGATGTGGATATCGGTGCCGCACACACCGGCCGCCTTCACCTCTATTTTCACCTCGCCTGGACCGACCCCCGGCTCGGGCACATCGATAACTTCGATGTTGCCATAGCCCCTCTTGGTCTTTACGACTGCCTTCATCTCGTCTCCTCTCAATCCATGAACATGCCGCCATTTACCTGGAGCACTACCCCGCTAATGTAGCCCGCCTTCTCGCTCACGAGGAACCCCACGGCATGAGCCACATCTTCTGCCGTGCCGAAGCGGGCCAAGGGGATTGCCCTCAACCATTCCTCTCCCCGGACCTTGATCATGGCTTCCGACATCCTTGTAGCTATGATGCCGGGAGCCACACAGTTCACGGTGACATGAGGGGCGAGCTCCTGTGCAAGGGTCCGGGAGAAGCCGATCATCCCGGCTTTAGAGGCGCAGTAATGGGCATGCTCCCGGGAGGGGCGAAGGCCCGAGATGGAGCTTATGCTCACTATGCGGCCCCAGCTGGCTTCGCTCATGGGCCTTGCCGCCGCCCGGCAGCAATTGAAAACGCCCTTGAGGTTTATATCCAGGGCCTCATCCCATTCCTCTTCCCTCATTTCCGCGACCCAGGCCTCTCTATAGACCCCGGCACCATTGATGAGGACGTGGAGGCCCCTATGCTCTCGCACGATTGAGTCTATGGCCTCGTGGCAGGCGGCAAAATCCCTGACGTCAAGGCGCCTTGGATGAGCCTTAAAGCCATCGCGCCTGAGCAATTCCACTGTCTCTTCGGTCCTCTCATCTTCTATATCGCCTATTACTAAGATGGCCCCCGCCTCCCCGAGTTCCCGGGCTATGGCTCGGCCGATGTCGCCGGAGCCTCCGGTTATGAAAGCCACCCTTCCATCCAGCTCCTTTCCCATGGCCTTAACCTCCTTCATTGCGTCTAACTGAGAGCCCTGCTCATGAAGAGTGTTTCGCAATGAACTCCTCCACCTCAGCCCTTCTGGGCATGGCCAGCGAGCAGCTGTGGCGGGTGACCACGATGCCCCCCACCGCGTTCCCGAACCGGCAGCATTGCTCCAGGCTCCACCCCTGAAGAAGCCCAAAGCAGAAGCCTGCACCGAAGCCATCTCCCGCGCCGAGTGTATTCAGGATCTCAACAGGAAAGCCCGGTGCATGTACCTCCTCATCCCCGGTGAAAGCTGAAGAACCCAACCCCCCTCGCTTCACCACCACGAGCCCGGGCCCCTGCCTCAGGATGGCCTCGGCCATCGCGCGAGGCCCTTCGCCAGGCGCGATTATAGATATCTCCTCCTCGGTGCCGATTATGACGTCAGCCCTGGTGAGGGCCATCTTTTCATAGAAGCTTGCTACAAGGCTATCGGGCCAGACCATGGGCCTGTAGTCCACATCGAAGACCACCCTCACACCCGCCTCCCGTGCCAACTCCTGGGCCCTCAGGGTAGCCTCACGGGAGGGGGCAGTCGCCATGGAAACCCCGCTGGTGAAAAGGAGCCTGGCCGAAGCTATGTGCTCGGGTTCAAGCTCCTCCTTCGTGAGGTATTCATCAGCGCAGGGCTGGCGGTAGTAGAGGATGGGGAATTTATCGGGAGGGGTTATGGATACGAGGTTCAGGCCCGTCCGGTAATGGGGATCAGAGGATATGTGGGAGATATCGATGCCTTCGCTCTCCAGAAAATTCCGTACGAAGCGTCCCATCTCATCATCGCCCACCCGGCCAATGAAGCTCGTTTTGGCCCCCAGGCGGGCGACGCCAACGGCAAAATTGGCGGGGCAGCCCCCCACATACCTGCTGAAGGTCTCAACCTGGGAGAGTGGCCTCCCGAGCTCATTGGCATAGAGGTCCACGGTGGCCCTTCCCATGGCGATGACATCTATCATGGTTTCGTCCTCCTTCCCCGGAGGTTCCGGCTCTCTAAGGTGATGGCTTGAGCGAGGGAAGCTTCCAAGAATCTATAATATTATCCTCCTTTCCGCAAGGAGAACTACCCGGGCGGGGGTAGGGGGATAATGGGATGTGCTATCATGCGGCTTGGCATTCGTGGCTTTTGCATGACCCCCTGAGGCGGGAGACAGCTTGGAGGCACCGATGAAAGATGAAGCCTCGGGTAGGGTGAAGGGTATAGAGCTCAGCGCGGTGAGAGGGCCTCTCGGGGACCGCTCTCTTGTTCTCTGGGTTACTCTGAGCCACGGTGTTACCGATGCTTATCCGGGCTTTTTGCCGCCGCTGCTCCCCCTTATCATCGCCCGCTTCGGCCTTTCCATCACCCTTGCTAGCACCCTAGTTGCCGCTCTAAGCCTCACGAGCTTCTTTGCGCAGCCCCTTTTTGGTTATCTAACCGATCGCTTCGATAGAAGGCTTATGCTCATAGGAGGCCTGGCCCTTTCGGCAAGCGCTTTGAGCTTTATAGGCCTCATCCCCAGCTATGGACTTCTGCTCTTGCTCTTAGCACTCGGGGGGCTTGGGGTTGCATGCTTTCACCCGGCTGGCTTCGCTACAGTAAGCTTCGCTATGCCTCTTCGGGCGCGGGCCCTGGGCGTCTCGATTTTTGGCGCGGGTGGATCCGTGGGCAACCCAGGAGGCTCAGTGGTTGTGGCGGCGCTGGTGGCGGCCTATGGGCTTTCCGCAACCTGGCTTGCCATTTTCCCAGGGCTGGCACTGGCCCTTTGGCTCCTCCACATTCTTCCTGCCCCTCAGCCCCGCCAGAAGGTGCCCGAGCGACCTCTGCTGAGGAGCTTGGTGAGATTTCCCCTTGCGGGGGTGCTGGGAGTAATCATCTTCCGGTTTGCCGCCTATATTTCCTTTGCCAACCTTATGCCAATTATAATCCACGACAGGGGCATGAGACTCGAGGCGGGGGCTCTGGCGGTCATGGCCCTTGGCCTGGGCGGGGCCGCCGGGGGCATCCTGGGAGGGTGGCTCAGCAGCCGGGTGGGAAAGGAGAGGGTTATTTGGGGCTCCCTTGCCCTCTCACCCTTCGCCCTCTCCCTGTCACTTTGGATGAGAGAGCCCCTCTTCCTTTATTGGGCCTTGGCCCTGGGGGGGATGGTTATAAACTCCAGCGTGCCCCTGACGATTGTGCTTGCGCAGGAGATTGCGCCGGAAAGGCTCGCGACGATAACCTCCTTTGCCACGGGCTTCTCCCTGGGTCTTTCCGGCCTGGCCTTTATACCTGTAGGGAGGCTGGCCGATGCCATCGGGCCGGAGGGGGCTTTATGGTGGGTCTGCCTCTTTCCGCTGGCGGCTCTTTTTTTAGGAGTTCTCTCTCTTGGGAGGGCGAGGGAAGAGGGAGAGGCTCAGGCCTGATCGAGCCTTCTCTTGATTTCCCGCGCCTCCAGCACGCCCGAGGCCAATCTCAACATGTGTCCTAGCGTACTTCTCCCCGGCGGCTAGCGGCCTTCTGTGGTAAGGGCTTGAGCGACCGTAGCTTCCAAGAATTTACAATGCTGTCCCCCTTTGCGCAAAAGGAAGTGCCCTGACAGGGATGGAGAGGATGGTGAATATGGTATTATGCGCTTTTGCATCAGTGGCTTTGTAATGACCCTGAGGCAGGAGCCGCCATAGAGCAATCCATGAGAGATAAAGCCTCGGGCAAGGTGAAGGGGAGAGAGTTCGGGGCCGAGAAAGAGCCTCTCGGAGGTAGCTCTTTTACTCTTTGGCTTGCCCTGAGCCACGGCGTTACCGATTCTTACCACGGCTTTTTGCCGCCGCTGCTCCCTTTAATCGTCAGCCGCTTTGACCTCTCGCTGACCCTTGCAAGCACCCTTGTCGCAACTCTGAGCCTCTCGGCCCGCTTTTCGCAGCCGGTTTTCGGTTATCTATGCGACCGCTTCGATAGAAGGGTTCTGCTCATAGGAGGCATTGCTCTCTCGGCCAGCTCCTTGAGCTTCATAGGCCTCATGCCCAGCTATAGGCTCCTCCTCTTGCTCCTGATGCTTGGAGGTTTTGGGATTGCCTGCTATCACCCGGCGGGCGTCACAACAGTCAGCCTTGCCGTGCCCCCTCGGGAGCGGCCAATTGCGGTCTCGATTTTTGGTGCGGGTGGAATCATAGGCTACTCGGCAGGCCCTGTGGCTATGGCAGCCCTGGTAGCAGCATATGGGCTTTCCGCGACCTGGCTTGCCATTTTCCCAGGCCTCGCCTTTGCCATTTGGCTCATCCACCGTCTTCCTGCCCCTGAGTCCAGGCAGAAAGTTCCCGAGCGGCCCCTCCTGAGGAGCCTGGCGTCTGTTTCCATGGCGGGCGTGATGGGGGTTATCATCTTCCGGTCGGCCACCTATACCTCCTTTGTCAACCTCATGCCCATCGTCATCCACGACCGGGGCCTGAGGCTTGAGGCGGGGGCTCTGGTTGTCATGGCCCTTGGTCTGGGCGGGGCCGGAGGTGGCATCCTGGCAGGGTGGCTGAGCAGTCGGGTGGGAAAGGAGAGGGTTATCTGGGGCTCCCTTGTGCTGGCACCCCTCACCCTCTTCCTGTCCCTTTGGGTAAGAGAGCCGCTTTTCCTTTATAGCGCCGTGGCCCTGGCGGGGGGGGTTCTCAACTGCAGCTTCCCGCTGACGATCGTCCTTGCCCAAGAGATTGTTCCGGAGAGGCTGGCGACAGCCAGCTCGCTTGCTATTGGCCTATCCATGGGCCTTGCGGGCGTGGCTTTTATAGCAGTCGGACGCCTCGCGGATGCCATAGGGCCCGAGAGCACTCTCAAGTGGGTCTGCCTCCTTCCGTTGGCGGCTTTTCTCTTAGGAGTTCTCTTTATGAGAAGGGGAAGAGAAGAGGCTCAGTGCTAACCCAGCCTTCTCATTATTTCCCGTGCCGCCAGCACGCCCGAGGCCGAAGCCTGCACGAGACCCCGGCTAATCCCCGCCCCATCGCCTATGGCGAGAAGGTTTCTCACCCCGGTTTCCATCCCGGAGCTCACCCTGAGCTGGAGGCTATAGAACTTGACCTCGACCCCGTAGAGAAGCGTGTCCGGGGAATGAAGGCCCGGGGCAAGCCCATCGAGGGCCTCGAGCATCTCCAGGATGTCGGTGAGATATCTGTAGGGCAGGACAAAGCTCAGGTCTCCCGGGGTGGCATCATGGAGAGAAGGGCTGACGACGCCGGAGGCGATGCGCTCCGGGGTGGAGCGGCGCCCCCAGAGCAAGTCTCCGAGGCGCTGAACCAGAATTTCTCTCCCCAGAAGGTTCGCGAGCAAGGCTACCGAGCGGCCGTAAGCCACGGGGTCATTGAAGGGCTCGGTAAATGTGGTGCTCACCAGAATTGCGAAGTTGGTGTTGGAAGAGAGTCTTCGTGCGTATGAGTGGCCGTTTACGGTGGAGACCCCGTTGACGTTCTCGCGGATCACCTCCCCCTGCGGGCACATGCAGAATGTCCTCACCCTGTCCCCGAAGCGCCTGGAGCGGAAAAGCAGTTTGGCTTCGTAGGAGGCTGAGGTGAGGGGCTCCAGAACCGAGGCCAGAGCCTCCACCCGAACGCCGATATCAACGGGGTTGATCCTGGTGGGAAGCCTGAGGATCCGGGACTGCTCCGCGAGCCACTGTGCCCCTTGCCTCCCCACGGCCAGGACTATGAAACGGCCCTTCAGCTCCTCTCCGTCCTCAGTCCTCACCCCTACGGCCTCTCCCTCCTTGGTGATGACCCCGGCGACAGGGCGGTCGCAGGCGACCTCCACTCGGCCCTCCAGGTGCTCGCGGATTCGGCTGAGCACCTGGAAGCAGAGTTCCGTTCCGAGGTGTCTCACTCGGGAGGGGATTAGGGTGAGGCTGTGGCTGGCGGCCTTTTGCCTGAGAGCCTCAACCGCCTCGCTATCTCCTCCGTAAAGTTTTTCCGGCGCGCCGAAGGCGAGGTACTGGGAGTCCACGTGGTCGATGAGAGCCTGCAACTCCTCAAGGCTGACGCTCTCCGAGAGCCAGCCTCCCACCTCCGGGCTCAGGGTAAGCTTCCCGTCGCTGAAGGCCCCGGCCCCGCCCCACCCGCTCGTCATCTGGGAGCGAGCCTTCCGCTCGTGAAGGTCAGGGCCCTTCTCCAGGATGAGAACCCTGGCCCCTCCCAGGTGCGAGAGCTCAAGTGCGGTGAATAGCCCGGCAGGCCCCGCCCCCACGATTATTGCATCCCACTCCCCAGCCATGCGTTCAAGCCTCGGGGATGAGCGCGGGCCCTTCGGCGAGGGCTGTGACCCTGGCCCGTCTTCCCTTCTCTCTGAAGGCCATCTCAAGGGCATCTTCCACAGAAGGTGCCCACTCCATGTGCATCCCCCTTATCCTCTCCGGCTCTACCCCTTCGGTGACAATTATTGCTTTGTGGCGGGAGAGAATCCTTGCGAGGATCTGCGCCTGCCACATGTCCTCCTCCCAGATCTTCCCCTCTCTTATCTTCCGGAGTACCTCTTCGGGGCTTCCGGAGTCAGCCATCATCCTGAAGAACCCCTCATGCCCCACGCCATCCTCACACCTGGCCGCCAGGATGATAACGGCCCCCGGTGAGGCCGTTGCCTCAGCCGAATCCAGGCCCTTGACAACCTGGTAGAGGTTTCGGTCAAGGGGAAAGCCGCTATTGGAGGTGAGGACTATATCCCCGGGCACGGCCTTTACCCGCGCGAGAGAGCCCGAGAATTGGCAGCCCTTCTCGTGGGCTTTGATGGGGTCTCCGGCAAAGGCTCCTATGACCCGGCGCTCGCCATCGAGAACCACGTTGAGGATGAAGCGCAGGGGAACCCTGCTTGAGGCCTCGACCATCTCTTCATGGATGGGGTTCCCCGCGAGTATCCCGGCGCGGGCCCTCGGATGGTCTATCCGCTCGGGCGAGTGGTTTCGCATGATGCTTTCATAGCCGCTCACAGCAGGCAGGACGCTCTTCCTCCCGCCCGTGAAGCCCGCAAAGAAGTGAGGCTCGATGAAGCTCTCGGCCACGATGAGGTCAGCCTCGGTGAGAAGCCGGTTCACCCAGAGCTCGAGGCCACTCTTGAGGCGCCCCAAGTGCCTGAGCGAGTCCCCCTCCGCGGCATCATGGAGCTCAACCTCTATGCCATCAAGAAGCTGCTCTCCTAGCTTCTCCTGGAGCTCTTCCTGCGTGGGCTTTCTGTGAAGGCCGCCGCCCACGAGAATGGTGAGCCGAGCCCCGGGGCTCCCCTTTTTCATCTCTCGGATAAGCGGAGGAAGAGTGAGGCGGCTCGGGACGGGACGGGTGACATCGCTCGTTATTATAAGAACCCTTTCCCTCCCCCGCACCAGCTCCGAGAGGGGGGTAGACTCTATGGGCTTTTCGAGGGCCCTCTCGATGAGCTCCTCCTCGCTTCCGCTCGCCCGCTCGGCCCTGCTTTCCAAGACCGCCGCCAGGTTCTCTCTGGGGACCCTGACCCTTAGCGTCTCCTTTCCGTAAGGAAATTCAAGCTCTTTCATATCCTTCTCCCGAGAACGAGAAAAAGCTCACAGCCAAATCCAAAGAATAACTAAAGATGAATTTTTTTTCTCCATAAAAAATTGTTGCTCGAAATGGAAAACTTGTGGTATAAGGTTAGATGATATGGCCGGGTGGCAGGACCCGGTCATCTGAAAGGTCGTGGGGACAGCGGCCCTGAGTGAGTACACCTGCTCTTCGGTCAAAAGGGCCGTGGGGTAAGACAGCTGTCCTGGCGACCTTTCACTTTTGAGGCCCTGTAAAGGGGAAGAGGATCGGGTGCCATGCTGTTTATTTCTTGGGAACACATGATAGCTCTGGGTGGGAAAAGAGACCTTTTCGGCTGCTCGATTCTTCAAGTTGGGTAAGGAATTTCAGCCTGGAGGCCCTTCCCGAGCGGTTTTTTTGAGGTCGAGGATAGCTCAGGGGAATAAGATAAACTGTAAGCTTAAGGGACCCCATCTTGTTGAATTATATCCTCATGCTCTTCTTTTACATCGTTTCGGTCCTCTCGCCCTGGACCTACACGAGGCCTCCCTCTGAGATCAAGGTGGCAGTTATTAACCTGAGGGCCGGGGTTCCCTCGGGGGAGATGGGTGAGGCTCTGAGCCGAAGCCTTAGGGAGGAGCTTTCAGAGGCAGGCCCCTATCTTCCACTAAAATCGTCACAGGTCAGGGAAGCCTTAAGGATGGAGGGCCTTCAAGAGGCCCTTCCCTTGAAGAGAGAAGAAGCCTTAAGGGTGGGAAAGCGCCTCAAGGCGGGTCTCGTTCTCACCTTGCTGACTCGGGAGGAAAGAGGGTCCCTCGTGCTCCGCTTCAGGGTATGGGATACAGCAAATGGGGAACTCCTCCTTGCGGGTGAACTCGAGGGAAAGGGGATAGATGCGGCTGGGGAGCTGGGGAAGAATCTCGCCCATCTTCTGGCAAAGACTCTGAGGGAGGATGGAGCGAGCAGCCCTCGCTCTTCTTCCAAGGCCCCCCAAACGAGAACCTTATTCTCCACTCTCTCTGAATTGCTCTGGTCCAGGGCATCTCATATTTTGGTCATCTAAACCCTAAACAAGGCATAATTCTTGCATATTTTAATGAATAATACCAAACCATCTTATTCCGCCTTCATCAGTTGGAGCGAAAGATGGTCAGAGTCCTCAGCCTCTCTGCTCTCATTCTTTTCCTTCTTACCCTCACGACATGCAGCCAGGCGGGCAAATCCAGGTTCCTTCGCTGGTACACTAAAAATATTTCAGGGCCTGACCTGGGGCTCCTTGCGCGGCGCAAGCTCCTGGCGGCGCAGCAAAAATTGACCCAGGCGCAGATGAGGGAGAAGGGGGAGGGGAAGAAGGTCCAAGCTCTTGATAGTAATGAGCCCTTGCCCGAGAAGGCAATGGCCTCGACGGAAAAAATCCCCCTCATATATTCCCCGCCCCTCGGGATTCAGGTGGACAGGCCGAACAAAGAGCCCGCAGTGCCCACCCCGAAGAAGGCTCCCTCTCTCATGCTTTACGGGAAAATCGACGCGCTCTGGGACCGTTTTGATAGATCCTGCCAGCTCCAAAGCTGCCCCATCGAGGGCAATGACGTCATAGAGCTCGACCGCTCCTTCAGGGAGCTCATCAGGGAAGCCCGCCGTTCGCTGGTGCCCGGGGCCCTTTCCAAGGCCCGTCGGGCCTGGGTTGACTTTCGCCTGGCTCTAGGTAATATGCGTATGGTGCAGGAACGCTACCTCTCGGCGGCCACCAACTATTGCTACGCGCTTCGCTTTGCCCGGGCCCGTGGTATGGAGGAAAGGGCTCTGGCAGAGGAGAAATTCCTGAAGGCCTACGGTGAGGCAAAGGGTCGCTACCGGCCGTCGGAACTGAGACACCTCTCGGGATGCCGCAGGGTCAGCTGAAACTCAACCTTAAGGCCGGACCTTTCAAGAAGACTCCTCCCCTCATTCCCAAGGGGGCGCTCTTCCTCTTGGCTCTTCTTCTTTTTCTTATCGCCTGCGGCCGACAGCCTTCCATCCGCGGAGAGCCCGGAAACCCCAGCATCTCCTTCCCCTACTACCGGGTGCTGGAGGTCCTGGATGGGAAGACCATCCTCCTGGAGCCGCCCGGAGGCCCTGAAGAGAGGGTGAGGCTACTCGCCCTCGCGTTTCCGAGCCCTGAGGCAGAAGGGAGGGCAAAGGCTTATCTCAAGAAAAAGCTCCTCGCGAAGAGGGTGCGCCTTGAGAAGGACATGACTGAGAAGGATGAGGGGGGCGGGCTTCCCCGCTACCTCTATCTTGAGGACTTCACCTTCGTGAACGCCGAGCTCATAAGACAGGGCCTCGCCCGCGCCTCCTTCCAGGAGCCTGACACAAAATACCGGGACCTCTTCAAGCGGCTTGAGGCGGAGGCGAAGAAGAGGCGCCGGGGGGTGTGGAAGAGATGAAAAAAGGGTGCAGAGCCTGAACCCCCTGAGCACTTTAAGAGGATTCCAGGGAATTTGTGCGGAGTAATGGAACCCTCGCTCGCAAATA
Organism: uncultured bacterium; assembly: GCA_964575845.1. Taxonomy (GTDB): domain Bacteria; phylum UBA8248; class UBA8248; order UBA8248; family CAZNSX01; genus CAZNSX01. The sequence goes on from CAZNSX010000003.1 coordinate 395,364, forward strand.
ACCCCGCTCAAAAAAATCCAATCTGCTAAAATATCCCCTGATTCAAACCTTCACGCGTCTGCAACGGCAATCTTGCGGCGAAATTAATTCTCTCCTCCAGCCCGCTTTCGGTATTCGCATGCTTAACGAGGCCGATACGAGGGCGAAACTCATCGACCCCAAGCTCCATGCGGCGGGGTGGGGCGAAAGCCGAATCACACGCGAACACTACGTCCAAAGAGACCGGGAATTCACCAGAGGCCGCATATACACGGTGGGGGATGAAGGGCGACGCAAAAAGCCTAAGAAGGTTGACTACCTCTTGCGCTATTCGGACGTCCTTCCCATCGCGGTCATCGAGGCCAAGGATGAATCCCATAGCCCAGGTGATGGAATTCAGCAGGCTAAAGGTTATGCCAAGACCCTTGATGTCCTCTTCGCCTACTCAAGCAATGGCCACGGAATCGTTGAATTTGACTTCATCACCAACGGGGAGCGGGAGCTAGCAGGCTTTCCTTCCCCAGAGGAGCTATGGAATAGGCTAGGGATGGCCCTGAAAATCCGGCCTGATGAGCTCCCCCAAAGAGTCAGGGAATCCAGGGCGCGCTATGGGCTGGAGACCGGCGAAGGAGAGCGGTCCAATCCATACCTCTCCGGCTATTGCCCAAAGAGTTCATGCGGAAAGGAGCCTTTTTACTTCCAGGAAATTGCCATAAACCGCACGATCCAATCCATCATGCAGGGGCAAAGGCGCCTCCTGCTCAATATGGCGACAGGGACAGGGAAAACCTTTGTGGCCTTTCAGATCGTTTGGAAGCTGGTTAAGTCGGGATGGCTACGCCGGGTTCTCTTCCTTGCCGACCGTAACCTACTGCGGGATAACGCCTACAATACCTTTGGCCCCTTCGAGGATGCCCGGTTGCCTATAACCGAGGGCAAGGTGAATCTTAACCGGGATATTTATTTCAGCACATACCAGGCCATGTGGAGCGGGGAGGAAGGGGAGCGCCTCTTCCAACAATATCCGTCTGATTTTTTTGACCTTATCATAATAGACGAGTGCCACCGATCGGGCTTTGGCACTTGGAATGAGATCCTTAAGCACTTCCCGAACGCAATCCAGCTCGGCATGACTGCAACTCCCAAGAGGACCGATAACATTGACACTTATGACTATTTCTGCCGGGAAAACAACGGAGAGCCAACCTATTCCTATAGCCTGGGCCAGGGCATAGAAGATGGCTTTCTCGCCACATATAAGGTCCATCTGGTGAGGACAAATGTTGATAAGGATGGGCTTCACATCCACGATGCTGCCGTGCAGGGGGCGGAAATTTATGTTCCCGAGGGGGCCGAGCTACGGGACGTCTATCTCACTCCCCAGTTCGAGCGCGAGATAACGCTGCCCGACCGAATTGAGAGGATGAGCGAGCATCTTGCGGGGCTGCTCCGCACTTTCGGCCCCATGCAGAAGACCATGGTCTTCTGTGTGGATATGAACCACGCACGGGAGGTAGCCCACCATCTCCAGAACCACTTTGCGCACCTGGGCCATTCAAACTATGCTGTCCGCATCGTCTCAGAGGAGCCCGATGCCAGGGAACTCTTTGAGCAGTTTCAGGACTCCGACAGACAGACTCCAGTGGTGGCCACAACCGCAGACCTTCTCACCACGGGCGTTGACGTGCCGAGTGCGAAGAATATCGTCTTCATGAAGACGGTCTCCTCCCCGGTTGTATTCAAGCAGATATTGGGCCGCGGGAGCCGGACTGACTCAGCTACGGAAAAGCTCTGGTTTCGGATAATTGACTATACTAATGCCACCCGCCTTCTCGATTCTTGGGACCGGCCTCCGGGGCCGCCGCCCGAGCCGGATGTAGGCCCCCGTATCTGTGGCTTGAATGGAAAGGTGGTCCATATCGAGACGGGAGACCCCATCCCTGAAGCACTGGTAACCGTTATCACCCGGCCTAATGAGCAGGTTCAGGCCCGGACCGACCTCTTCGGCCAATTCAGTTTCAAAGGATTGCCTGAAGGGTCAATGACGGTAATCGTTAACGCCAGTGGCTTCAGGCGGAAGCAACTCAAGGTTGAAACTGTGGAGGATACGGTTAGGGAAATTTCTATCGAACTGCGCCCTGAAGGTGTTCCAGTGGGCAAAATCCGGGTAAAAGGTTTGGAGGTCGTCATCGCGGATGAGGCCCTCTTCATAATCGAAAACACCGGCCAAACCATGAACCTTGAGCAATACAAGGACTATACCCGGCAGATGATTTTTCTGAAGAGCCCCTCTCCGGATACCTTGAGAGAAATCTGGACGGACGCTGACAAGCGCCGTGCCTTCCTGGATGCTCTTGAGCGGGAGAGCGTCCGCGTTGAGATTCTGGCTGAAGTGCTCGACCAGCGGCAGGGCGACCAGTTCGACATACTTGCCCACATCGCGTTCGGTAGGCCAATCCATACAAGAGATGAGCGTGCCGATGCTTTCGTCAACAGGCAAGGGCAATTCATAAAATCCTATGGTGAGGAGGCGAGGGAAGTAATCCTCGCTCTCCTCGATAAATACCGCCTGGGAGGCGTGGATGAGCTCAGCAGGCCCGAGGTGTTCAGGATTCCTCCCTTTGACGCGATGGGCATGGCCCCCGGCGTCATCCGTCGCTTTGGCGATGTCAACGCCCTTCGGGCTGCGATGAGCGAGATGCAGAGGCGACTCTACCCGGTCGAGGAGGCTGCATGAATAAAGAAGCTCTCGCTAACGACCTCTGGCGCGCCTGCGACATCATGCGCCGCGATGATAACTGCACAGGCGTCATGGAATACGTTGAGCACCTCTCATGGCTCCTCTTCCTGCGTTTCCTCGATGCTCAGGAGGAGGTCTTCGAGAGCGAGGCTCAGATTAAAGGGCGCACCTATACTCGCATCATAGATAGCGAATATCGCTGGTCCTCCTGGGCAAAAAAAGACTGGAAGGCAGATGAGCTCATGCGTTTTGTCCGCGGGGACCTGCTCACCCACCTCGCGAGCCTCGCAGGATCACGCGAGAGAGAGGTTATACGCAGCGTCTTCTCCGACCGGAACGTGGTGGTCATGGCTTCTCCTTACAATCTCAAGGACGTTCTGGATATCATCGATGGCATTGATTTCCATAATCAGGACAACATCTACACCGTGTCATTCGTCTATGAAGACCTCTTGAGAAGATTGGGCTCAGAGAACCGGGTGGCGGGTGAATTCTATACGCCCCGGCCCATAGTCCGCTTTATGGTGGATGTGGTGGACCCGAAGATAGGCGAGACCGTTTATGATCCAGCCTGCGGCTCCTGCGGCTTTCTGGCCGAGAGCTATGAGCACATGAAAGGCCAGATAAAGGACACAAGGGATTACGAAAGAGTCCAGGGGGATACCTTTTACGGCCAGGAGAAGAAGTCCCTTCCGGCCCTCTTTGGACTCATGAACATGGTTCTTCACGGCGTGCTGACTCCCAGTATCGCCCGGCGGAACACGCTTGAAGAAAATATAAGAAACATCAGCGACCGCGTCGATGTGGTCCTTACCAATCCCCCCTTCGGCGGCAGGGAGAACCGCCAGATCCAGCGCAACTTCATCGTGGAGAGCCAGGCAACAGAGCTTCTATTCCTTCAGCACGTCTTGAAGAAGCTTAAGGTCAATGGCCGCTGCGGGATGGTTGTGCCCGAAGGCACCCTCTTCCGGGGGGATGCCTTTGCGAGGGTCAAGCAGGATCTCCTTGAAAATTATAACATCCACGCATTGTCAGCCTGCCCGGCGGCGTGTTTCTTCCCTATTCAGGCGTCAAGACAAACCTCATCTTCTTCAGCCGCCCAGGGCCTACCAAGGATATCTGGTATTACGAGCTCCTCCCCCCTCCGGGGAAGAATTTCACCAAAGGAAAGCCCATCCAGGATGAGCATTTCAAGGACTGCCGTGAGAAGCTTGAGAAGCGTGAGCTATCTGAGCAGTCATGGGTAGTGCCTGTAGAAGAAATAATCGAGCGCGGATATGACCTCACCGCCAGGAACCCCAACCGCAAAGAGGCATTTGAGCACCGAAAGCCAGAGGAATTGATTTCCTCTATCCTTGAGAAGGAGCAGCGGATAGCCTCAATAGTGGAAGAAGTGCAGGGCCTGCTTGGAGGAAATAATGCCAGGGCATAAATTGCCGAAGGGGTGGGAGTGGAAGCGGCTGGTGGATGTCACCGGAACATCGGGTCTCTTTACAGATGGTGATTGGATTGTTTCAAGGAATATGGCCCAAGATGGAACCGTAAGACTTCTTCAGCTCGCGGACATAGGGGTCGGCTCATTCCTTGACGAGTCTTCAAAATTCATAACTGAGGAAAAGTTCAGAGAACTTGGCTGTACGCGGGTTAAACCCGGGGATATTCTTATCTCTCGCATGGCGGACCCAATTGCCAGAGCATGTCTAGTCCCCGAGTTAAACCAAAAAGCAATCGCGGCCGTTGACATATCAATTGTACGAGTCGACCCCAATCTATCTGACTCAAGATTTGTCGCAGCTCTCTGTAACTCGGCTATCGTGCGAGAGCAGGCCGAAGGCTTTGCCAGGGGGTCAACGAGAAAACGGATAACCAGACGAGATCTAGAGGACATTAAAATCCCCCTCCCACCCCTCGAAGAACAGCGCCGCATCGTTGCCCGCATCGAGGAGCTGACGGGCCGGATCGAGGAGGCGATGCGCCTCCGCCGCGCGGCCAGAGAGGAGGCCGAGGGCCTTATGCCGGCGGCGATGGCTGAGGTTTTTGGAAGGGCGGAAGAGGAGGGGTGGCAGCGGAAGCGGCTTGGTGATTTAATTGAAGATTTTCTAACTGGCTTTGCTTGCTCAAAAAAGAACGCTTCTGGGGAAGGGATTGTCCATTTAAGAACTAACAACATTGGCATAAATGGCGAACTAGACCTTTCTGCGAAGGTTTATTTGCCACCTGAAATTGTAGATACAGAAAAGTATAATCTTCGATCTGGCGATATCCTTTTCAATAACACAAACAGTGTAGAGCTTGTCGGGAAAACTGCCTTGGTTAGGCAAGACCTGAACTATGCTTTTAGCAACCATATCACAAGAATTCGAGGAAGAAGCTCTGTTATTGCCTCTAAATGGCTACATTTCTGCTTAAGAATGCTTTGGTGTAACGGTGTATTTGCGAAGGGATGCCGTCGTTGGATTGGGCAAGCGGGCTATAATCCTACTATGCTCTTGGAACTTGAAATTTTCCTCCCACCCCTCGAAGAACAACACCGCATCGTCGCCTACCTGGAGAGCCTTCAGGCCAAGGTCGAGCAGCTCCGCCGCTTGCAGCAAGAGACCCAGGCCGAGCTTGACGCCGCGACGGGCGCAATTTTATCGAAGGCTTTTCGTGGGGAGCTGTGAGGGCGGTGGTGGGGCTCGTGGAGGCATGGCTAAAAAGGGTAAGGGCCTTTGGGGCTTGAAATGGATGAGGACGTAAGGCGCTGGGTAGAGCTTTCGGATTATGATTTGGAAACGGCTGAGGCGATGCTCCAGCCGGGGAGGTATATTTATGTGCTCTTCTGCTGCCAAGCAGGCCCTTGAAAAGATGCTTAAAGCCCATGTGGTAAAGAGGAAGGGGGAGTTCCCGCCGAGGACTCACGATTTGCTGAGCCTTGCCGAGCAGGGGAAAGTATCTTTAGGGAAATCCGAGCAAGAGCTCTTAGGCAATCTTTCTTTTTATTATATTGAGAGCAGCTATAATAGAGAGGCCCTTGAAGCCGCCAGTGAGGAGCTTTGTAACAGATATTTGCACGAAACCAGGGAATTTTTGGAATGGCTAAAAAAAGTGTTGAAATAGATAAACTTATCAGTTCTGCCCTTTCTTTTCTAAGGGAAAGAATCTCTATCAGCGAAGCCATTCTCTTCGGCTCCCATGTGCATGGCACTGCCCGGGAGGGAAGCGATATAGACCTTGCCGTCTTCTCACCCGAAATTGATGAGATGAGGCTTGAAGAGAGAGCTAAGCTGGCTACGGATGTGAGGGTTTCATGTGGGCTCAGGCTTGAACTCCACCTCTTTCCCCAAAGGGCGCTCCGGGAAGCGCGGCCCACCAATTTTTGCGGGTACATCCTGAAAGTGGGGAAAAAGGTCTCCTAGCCCCCTTCCCTCAAAGCCTCAGCCTTCGCCCTCGCCTCCTGGAGCTCTTCTATCAGGCTTCCGGCCGGGCCGAAGTTGAGGGCCCCTCCCCAGCAGTGCTTGACGCAGGCGGGCTCTAAGCCCTCTCTCACCCTGTGCTCGCAGAGGGTGCAGATCCCCAAGGTCCCCGTCCTTGGGTTCCACCTGGGCGCTGAGAAGGGGCAGGCCTCAAGGCATTTGAAGCACCCTATGCAGAGCTCCTCCGATATCTTCACTATGCCCTCCCCAGTCTGACTTATGGCTCCCACAGGGCAGGCGGGAAGGCAGGGCGGGTCCTGGCAGTGGACGCAGCGGCTCGCATATGTAGCATTTTGGAGCTTCCCGTCTCTCTCAAAGGGGCCGAAGCGAAAGACCTCTATCCAGGAGAGGCCTTGCGGGAGGTCATTCTCCTCACGGCAGGCCGCCTCACAGGTCTTGCACGCGATGCAGCGATCTTCGTGAAAGAGAAGCGTCAGCCGATCCAAAGCTCACTCCTCATCAGCTTTTTTTATCCTCACGAGGAAGCCCCGCATGGGGGTGGCGCCGCAGGCGGGGTCATAGGGGCCCTCGTGGGTGAAGATGGCATTCGGGTTAGAGTCAAAGCAGCCGTGCTCGGGCCCTGGCCTCTCCGGGAACCACCAGTGGGTTGCCAGGTGAACCACCTTCGGGTGGAGGCTCCGGGTGAGCCTCGCGCGTTGGCGGATTCTCCCCGTCATCCTGGGGCTCTCTATGAAGACCCAATCGTTATCTGAGATTCCGAGCTCCTCCGCCGTCTCAGGGTGGATATCAACGTAGGGGTCTGGCTCAATGGCCCTCAAGGGCTCGACCTGCCGCATCTCGGAGAAATAATAGGCCCAGGGCCTCGAGCCCGAGATGGCGATGAGGGGGTAGTGGCTGAAGAGCTCCGGTGAGCTCACGGGTGTCTCAGGGTTCTCGCTGTAGAAGGGGAGGGGGTCGAAGCCGTGGCGAGCCATGAGTTCGCTGTAGAGCTCGACCTTACCAGAGGGTGTAGCAAACGCCGACCTCTCATATCTTCTCTCGCCCCTCTCCTGCGCGATATAGCCGCGCTCGGCAAACTCGCGAAAGCTCATACCCATCCCCCGGACTTGGTAGTCGTTATATTCTTCCACCGAGTTCCAGGGAAAGTAGAAGCCCTCGGGGTCGATTCCCATCTTCCTCACGAGCCTCATCCCCATGAGCTTGTCATCCCAGCATTCGCCCTGAGGCTCGACCGCCTTCACCCTGGCAGCGATGAAGTTCGGATAATAGGCAAAGCAAGTCTCACTCTTCTCGGGCCACATGGCCGAGGGGAGCACGAGGTCGGCCATCTCCGCCGTGGGCGTCATGAAGAACTCTGACACAAGCGAGAAATCGAGCTTCCTCAGGCCCTCCCATACTGCACGGGAATTCTCGAAATTGAGCGCGATGTTATTGAACGCGATGAGACCCCTCACTGGGTAGGGGCGCCCGGAAACCAAGGCCTCAACGGCGGAGGGCGTGTGGGCCATTATCCAGCCCACCCCGGGGTCAAGAAGAAAGGGAAATTTCTCGGCTCCGAGGCGCCGGGCTATGACTTCAGGGGGAAGGGAGCGGCTCGGCTCATAGGCGATGGCATTTCGGGAGGTGAAGCCCTCGGGGTACTGGGGAAAGCGGTTTCCGCCCTTAACATCTATGTTTCCGGTTATGGCGATGAGGCCTATCATGGCCCGGAGCGTCTGAAAGGCGTTCGTGTGCTGCTCGACGGCGACCCTCTTGTGGAAGGCGGCGGGCTTCACTGTAGCGTACATGCGGGCCGCCTTTCGGATGAGGTCGGGGGGAACCCAGGTTATCTCGGCTACCCGCTCGGGCGCGTATTCCTGAACCCTCTCCCTGAGTTCTGGGAAGCCCTTGCACCACCTCTCGACAAAAGCCTCATCGTAGAGGCCCTCGTTGATTATCACGTGGAGCCAGGCGAGCGCGAGCGCATCATCGGCCCCGGGCCTCACCTGGAGCCAGAGGTCGGCACGGGCCGCAAGCTCCGTCATCCGCGGGTCTATGACGATGAGGCGCGCCCCTCTGTCCATGACCGCCTCGAGCACATCTCTTCCACGGGGGGGATGGGAGATGACGGGGTTGGCGCCCCAGATGACGATGAGGCGGCTGTTCAGGTAATCGGGCCCTGTCTCCTGCATTATCTCCCCACCTATGGTTATCCTTCCCGCCGCTATCGCCGGGAGAAAGCACATGTGCGTCGGGGAGAAGATGTTGGGCGTGCCGATGGCCTGGCCGAGCCTTATGGTTGTTACGAAGTTCCCCCGGGGCTGAGTGCCTGTTGAGACCAGAATGCTCTCGGGGCCGTGGCGCTCCATCACCTTGAGGAGCCCCTCAGAGGCTATCTCCATGGCCTCTTCCCAGCTTATGCGCCGCCACTTGCCCTCGCCCCTCTCTCCGACCCGCCTGAGTGGGTGGCGCAGCCTGGCCGGGTGGTAGAGCATGCGCGCGATGGAGAGGCCCTTGACGCAGGCCTTCCCCTTGTTGAAGGGGTGCTCGGGGTCGCCCTCCACCTTTAGGAGGCGGCCTTCCCGGACTCTCGCCAGCACGCCGCACTCGGCATGGCAGGACTGGCAAACGGTCCTGACCACCCTATCGCCCGTCGCCCTAGCCAGGGCCTCCCTTGTGCTCTTTAAGGCCTGGTACATGATGGGCTTTTGCTTTCACGAAGCTCTTAGGTGGATGACAATAAAACGAGCACAATTATCCGACTAATGCCCGTCGGCCGTCAAGGAGTTTAGGGAGATAAGTATGGGGAGAGGATTTCTGAAAATTCTTTGATGTTGACATCCCTTTATCCCTTATGCGATTGTAATCACAAGCTAAAGACCGGCAATAATTTGGTGAAGAGACGATGAAAATTTTCAGACTGAAACCTCCGGCCGTCAAGATTATGCTTCTTTTTGCCGCGGCGGCTTTCCTTATTCCCCTTACCGTTTGCAGCGGGCAAGCCCTTGAGATGAATCCCGGCGTCACCTCTCACCATGCCCTCTGCCCTTCTTACTATGTGCCTTTCCTCTTTTCTTTATTTCTCGCCTTCTTTGGCTTCATCTTTTTCCAAAACCCGAAGCTGAGAATTCTCCTGAACCCCTTCATCCCTGAGAATCCCCCTGGAGCCTGATTCCCGCCTTTTCGGCATTCGGGCTCGGCAAGCCCTTTAGGGATAGTCTCTCCCCCAACCTTTTTGGGAATATGGAGCGTCATGAAAGGTACCGCAAAGAGATTTTCACTTCCCCCCCATAAATCTCCCCTTCTCCGGGTGGCTGGAGGAATGAAGGCTGAGAAGACGGGTGCCCTGTGGGGGTTTCTCTTCCTGCTGGGGTTTTCCGTTCTGTTCCTCCCCACCCGCGGGTGGGCGCAGGAGCTCAAGGTGCCCGAGGTCCTGGCTGGCATTCCTTCCGTGTTCGCCGTAACGGGGGAGGAGGCGAAGGCCCGGGTGAGGCGGCTTCACGGAAAGGAGATTCCCATGGCAGAAGCCGCCATGGCGCACTTCGCGCGTGAGGACGAAGCCGCCTTTCTGTGGGTCTCGGAAGCGCCTTCGCTTGAGGCGGCCACCGACCAGATGGAGCGGATGGTCGAGAAGATAGCCCGAGGGCACTCCACCTTCCGCCAGTACTCTTCAAGAACGGTTGGGGGCAGGGAGGTTCACTTCGTCTATGGCCAGGGGCAGGCTCACTTTTTCTTCCAGGCCGGAAAGAGGAATGTCTGGGTGAGCGTCCCGGTGCACCTCAGGGAGGATGCCCTGAAGGAGATGCTCGAATTTTACCGGTAGGACTGCCATGAAAAAGAGAAGACTCAAGGTGAAGTTTCTGGTTAGGACCTTATCTTCCTGAGGGGATTACCCCCCTCTTGGTCGGAGGAATAGCCAATGGTCAAGATGCGCACCTCCACTGCCATCGCGAAATTCCTGGAGCGGGCGGGAACTGAGTATTTCTTCGGTTACGTGGGCCACGGCAACTGGGCACTCCTCGATGCCCTGGCCTCTGAGACGAAGATAAAGGGCATAAGGGCCAGGTGTGAGGATCACGCCATGCACATGGCCGATTGCTTCTATCGCATACGCAGGAGGGGGCCAATCCCCGTGGTGTGCGTAACGGGAGGGCCTGGCGCAACCAACATCGTGGGTCCTCTCGCGGAGGCCTTCTATGAGGATTCAGCAATGCTGGTTCTGGTTGGGGCCGGACCCTCCCAGTGGTTTGACCGGGGGGGAATCCAGGAGAGCTACCGCTACGGGCCGGAGGAGTGGGTCCAGATAGTGAAGCCCATCTCGAAGAAAGCCCTCATGGTGAACCGCCCCGATACCACCCTCGAGATGTTCGTCAGGGCCTATAAGACGGCCTGCACCGGGAGGCCCGGGCCCGTTGTGGTCCAGGTGCCCTTTGATATCCAGAATACTGAGACCGAGGTGCTTGAGATCCCGGACCCTCAGGAGTGGGCCATCTTCCATCCTCCGGGCCCTGACCCGAACGGGGTGAGTCGCGCGGCGGACCTCATCTCGGCGAGCAGGAGGCCCTTTGCGCTCGTGAGCACGGGGCTCCTCAACTCAAGAGCCTGGGGGGAACTTCTCAAGTTCTCCGAGAGCTTTCAGGTGCCGGTGGGGACAACCTTTGCGGGCAAGGGCGCCTTCCCCGAGGACCATCCCCTTTATGTGGGAATTCCGGGGCGCTTCGGAGATGAGCACGGGGTGAAGACGGCCCAGACCTGCGACCTCGTGATATCTATAGGGAACCGCTTCACCGACCTCACCACCGCGGCCTGGACCATCTATAACATCCCTGAAAAGACCAAGCTCATCCATATTGACCTGGACCCTGAGGAAATAGCCAGGGTTTACCCGGTTGAAGTTGCTCTCGTCTCTGACCCTCACCTGGCTCTCAGGGCCCTCATAGATGAGCTTAAGGGAAGGGGCTTCAGGGGCGGGGCCGAAAGCTCCTGGCTGCCTCAGATAAACGCGTGGCGCAGGGAGTGGCGCGAGAGGGTGAAAGGCATGCGCGAATCTGATTCATCTCCGCTGCATTACGCGAGGCTCTACCATGAGGCGGGTGAGGCCATAAGGGAGGTGGACCCCGAGACTTCGATCCTCATAGACACAGGCAGCAGCCTCTGCTTTGCCCCCTCTTTCCTGAAGGCACCTTCCCGTTTCATAAGCACAAACAACGACCATTTTATCCGCATGGGCTGGAGCATCCCGGGCCTCATCGGCGCAAGGCTGGCCAATCCCTCCCACCCGGCCATAGCCTTTGTGGGCGATGGCTCCTTCATGATGACGGGAACGGCCCTCGCCACCGCGGTGGAATATGATATACCGGCTGTCTGGGTCATACTCAATAACCGCTCGGTCCAGTTTGAGAGGAGGATGAAGAATATCTACGGGAAGGAGGTCTTCTGCGACTACCGGATAGAGAGGACTGGCGAGCTCTGGAACCCCGATTTCATCAAGATGGCCGAGGCCCTCGGCGCCGAGGCCCTCAAGTTAAACAAGCCAGAAGACATAAAGCCCACTCTCAAGCGAGCGCTTGAGGCCGGAAGGCCCTTCCTCGTGGATGGAGAGATAGATATAAATATCGAGCCCTATAATCCCGTCTCCTTTGCGTATACGGCCGACTTCTTTGACCGTGGACTCAAGAAGCCTCCCTTTTAAGAAGGGTTTCTCCAAGAAAAAAAGCCGGAACAAGCCTGGAATGAGATGTCATGCAAAGGCGAGGGTTACGCAGATTATGAATTTATTGAAACTGCCTACTGAGATGCAAGCGCTTCTCGCAGGGCTGGATGACCCGAAAGAGATTCGGAAAGATTCTGAGAGGAGGCTGCGTGTACGGCTGAGTTCTTAATAACAGATTTCCGTGGCAGCTATCAAAGCGACTGATGTTTTGACCAGGCCATGGAATTCCTGCCTATTTGCCATTTCAGTTCCCGTGGCAATCACGTGAGCAGAACTATTTGGCCGTCAATTTTCCCGTCATCCAAGTGGCGGTGAATATAAGAATATAGGGCAGCCAGGTGCCGAGGAGACTGCGAAACATTTCGAGACTTCTATTGATCGCCAAGGCAACGAGAAAAAAATCAACAACTATCACGAAGGCGATTAAAATCGCTGCCGTGGTGAAAGGGCTTGTGTAGTTGAATTTCCTGAAGTATATGAGAGAAACTAAGACGAAATAGATTGGTGCTGCTATGACGTGCATGATCAGAGCAGTCCTAAGATTGGTCACAGCCATGCCGATGCCTATAGTCGCCCCGCAGGCAGCCCAGCCAGTGAAGGCAAACAAGAGTACGATGACGATTTGTTTTGCGGTTAGTCCTGCCATTTCGTTCCCCTACCTTACAGTCTTATCCGTTCATGCCCCTCGATCCAGCCAAACACATCAGCTTGAGGCTTATGACTTCGAAAAACATATAATAAATCCCCAGGAAAAATCTTTGAAACGCTCCAAAAATCGAATGTGGCGAGGCTGACTCTTGAGTCTCACTGACAAACATAAACAGAACAAAGGCCACTATTCCATGGGCCTGAATTATTAAGGAAAAGACACGGTAGCTGCGCCTTTGTTCATCCTTTCTGATTGCAAGCAAATAAAGAATGGAACAAGGAACACAGCAATGTTCCGATTGCGCTTATCGCATTGGCCATCTGTCCTGACAAGGTTCCACCCGCATGGATGCTAAATGCGGGAGCCCTTCCCTATGCGCTCTTCCAAGGTCTCGGCTATCGTCTCGAGGCGCTTCTGCCAGCTATTTTCCCGGGCAAAAGAGACGCGCTGGGAGCGTCGCCTAGGGTCATCTTCCTCGAGTGCCAGCTTAATCTTGTGACAGAACTCTTCAGCCCCCTCGGCCACATAGAGAAAGTCTCTAAAACGCAAGAGGTCTCCCAGGGCCGTTGCCACCACGGGCTTTCCCATGGCCATATACTCATAGAACTTGAGGGGCGAGACGCCCGCCGTGAAGGCACTGACCCTATAGGGGATGAGGCATAGGTCAGCCGCCTTGATGTAGCGGGGAACCACCCTGGCGGTTCGCAGGAGAGCCCGCCCTATGGGGATCTTCTCCGATCGCACCAGTATGGAGAGAATTCTCTTATCCTTGTTCACCTACTAAAACCTGAGACAGGGTGTAGCCACACCTTTCCCACTGACGGAAAACTCTTGACGTTCCCCGTCCTCTCTTTCAATTCAAATCCTCTGCACATCACTTTCACGCTCATGGTTAGCTCCATCCGAAGGAGCGACCCCCATAATCCATGGGTAATTTTCATTCATTGGGCCTGCCTCTGGTTGCGATAAAGTGTACTACAACTTGGAAAATGATCCCTCGGGGGCAAACTTGGGCATGTTAGGACCACCTCGAGAGCGACCCTGGCCATTGAATGGCCCTCAATTCCCGGGAAGTTTTTCTCGCTCCAGCCCAATCCTTTCTCTCCCCCGGCCAAATAACTCCGAGCGAAGTTCCCCCAGACGCCGATAACCATATAGACTAATGGCACCCACTAATCCTGCCATAAAAATAGCCTTGATGCTGACAGCCAGCAGGGAGCTTCTGACGAGGAAGATGCTGAGAAAAAAAAGACCATAGGCAATAGCTGTAAACCGCTGATTTAAAGGCAAAGGGTAAGTTTTCTCGGCCAAGATATGCATGAAAAGGAATACAGCCACATAACCTAAGAGAAAAGCGACTGCCGCGCCCATCAGACCATAAGCGGGGATGAGAGTCAGACTCAAAATTATATTCAGAGCTCCTCCAAGGCCAAAGGCCAGGGTGGAGTATATGGGTTTTTCTGCAATGAGGATACCTAGCCCAACAAACTCGGTGGCTAATGCCCTTAACAGCATGCCAGCCACCAGAAACGCTACCAGGGGAGCGCCATCCAGATATTGCCCTGTGGCAAACGTGCCGATAATGGACCGGGCCAGAAGGCTAACGACGAGACCAGCAGCCAACATGAAAACTATGAAATCCTTGAAGACACTGGCGAACTGCTCCCTGGCCCCTTTCTCCTCCTTATGAGCGAAGACAAAGGGGAGCCACGCTTGCCTAAATGAAAAGATCAGAACGTTCACCGCTAGACTAACTTTATGAGCCACCCCATACACTGCCACCAAGCTGGGACCATGGAAAATCTGAAGAAAGTATTTATTGATATGTGCGAAAGCAATGAGCATGAGAGCGGGAAGTATAAGGGGTACGCTGAAGGCGAGCATTTTCCTGAAGCAGAATGAGGAAAAACGAAGGGCCAGGCGGTGCCGAAGTAGAAAAAGGCAAGAAAGGTCACAGAGCCCCTCGGCCAAGAGCCTTGCCCAAAAAAGGGCGGCAAGACCGAGGGAAAGGTAACGAGCAAAAAAAATGGTAAATAGGAGTGTGAGGGCCAGCGCCGAGAGCGTGGTGGCAACCGAGAGAAAAGCCTGCCTCTCCAGGCGATAGAGCCACAAAACCACCGTCAGGACCGCGGTGCCGGGTATGGTTAAAAAGGCTATCCTCAAAGCGCCGATGGCTTCATAGTTCATTCGGAAGACACTGCTCAGCCATGGCGCGAGGACCACAAGAGCAAGAGATGTGAGCAGGGAGAAAGCTAAAGATCCAGCCAAGCAGGTGGAAACAATGGTGCGCTTATAATCGGCGTCACCTTCATAATAGTATCTAGCCAGGGCTGATTCCAGATTTAGCCCCGCAAATGCCATAGAAATAATTACGGTAACACTTATCAGTTCAATAAGGCCGTATTCCCCGGGGGTATAAATCCGCGTCAAGAGCGGCACTAAGACCATATAGAGCAGCACCGAGAGGGAGTTGCCCAGTCCATAGACGGCCGTATCTTTAGCCAGGCCGGAGAGACCCGCTCCTCTCATTCCTTGGCTTCCTCTCCTGCCATGACCTTTGTCATCGCCCATCTCCCGCTGGGGAAAAATTGAGGTATTCAGATAAACGCCTAGGCTTCACTCTGGGGCTCAGGCCGCCCGCATTTTCACCCCTTTCGCTAACCCCCCGATTGGTCCCAAGACATGCTTCTGCTCCCCTAGAGCAGGAGAGCGGGCGAGTTCTCGGCCCCCGCTCTGCCTCGGGAAAATCCCCCGGGCGGTAGCCGCAGAAAAGAGTAACACTCCCGGAGGTGGAGGGGAATGGGAAAGTTAATTTCGGTGGAAATGCCCCAAGCGTCATGCTGGGCCCGAAGCTCGCGGCGCCTATCGGCCCGGATGACATACTGACTGAGGATTTGGGTGCTTCCGGGCTCAATCGAAGGGAGGCTGTCCCGGCCCAAAAGGCCCGCTTCAGCGAAGCGCCCTATTTTGCTGGGGCTTCCGGGCGGGAGAAAGACCCCTTAATGGCATGGAAGGCAAACACATAAAAAGGGCATTCACTTCCCCCGGCCTTCGGAGCGGTGATGACCGCCAAGCCTCGGTAGGCGATCACCCCTTGGAAAAGGCCGACGCAAAATAAGGCCTTGAGTGCGGCCTCAGCCGGTTAGGGCCAGTTGACGAAGGTTTTCGAAGACCTTTTTGATCTCGGCCGTCGGCGTCAAGCAGAGAGTTCGATACGTGTCAACGAAGAGCTCGCGGCATCGGCGAGTCCCGTGTTCTTAATCCTCTTCGACACCTTTTTCCATAAGGGTGGGGATCAACGTGCCTTGTCCATTATCATCTTGCATGGTCCTGTGCCTTTGACCAGGCCCAGGTCGCTTGTGTATTCGATCCCATGGCGTCTTGTCGATGTGATATCGCTCTGGTTCCCGATGCCGAGGCAGAGCTTCTCCTGGACATCCTTTGGAACCCCCATGTCATCCCAAACCGTCACCCACGGGCAGTGCTGGAGCTCATACTCGACGCGGACCTTCCCGTCTTCCTTCTGGATGACCCTCTCGTTTCCGTGCCTGGCCACCTCCAGGACGCCATTGAAATCGCGCAGACAGGTCCTGAAGTTCCTGGGGTCATTGCGGTCAAGTCCCCGCTCATCGAGCATCCTGTCCACGTTCTCCGCCACCCTCTCTCCTCTGGCGGTGCCGACCGCCTTCAGAACGTCGAAGACCTCATCTCCATACCTATCCCTGAAGGCAAGCATCAACCTCGTGATGAACCAAACCTTATCAGCGTTGGCTCTATTCAGTTTCTCCGACGCCATCTCTTTCGTGAATTCCTGCGCTTCGTTCATGATAATCGGCTCCTTTTCATATCTCACTCCCCTCAGAGAACCACTCTTAATATTCCGCGCCTCCCCCGAAAAGAAAGGCGATTCACTGTCCGGAAATGACCCGCCGTGCCACTATCTTAAAGACCTGTGAGCCATCCTGTATGCATTCTTCTCCTAAAATGAGGTGTCGTACTCACCCGCCTGCCGCGGAAGTCTGTAATATGGCCTCACCTCGTCCCGGGTCTTGGTCAGGATGTCGAGCCCGGCGAGGGCATAGATCTTGGTGCAATCCACGACCTCACTGATAAGAACCCGCTCGGGAGGCGTGAAGGTCCAAGTCCCTCCCTTGAGCCCCCCCGGCCCGCAGATGGCGGTCGTCACACCCCTCATGTACTGAACCCAGCCCGCGTCGGTGCCGCCGTGTTTGAACATGAGCTCGGGCTCATCGCCCCGGACCTCCACATGCGCTTTCCTGACCGCCTGCACCACGTACTCCTTGAGCGAGACCTCGAACTCGGGCATAGTCGGCCACTGCGGATTGTGCGGCAGGAGGGTGGCCTTGTAATTGGGAACCGTGGCCCTGAGCCCATCTAGAACCCTGTTCAGGTCCCCCATGATCGACTCCAGCGTCGCCCCCGGCGGCATTCGGATGCACATGTTGAGAGCCACCCCGTCCATGAAGAGTCCTGTCTTGTACTCATAGCCTCCGCAGATGTAAGAGATGTTCCACCTGGGGGGGAGTATCTCCTTGTACTTCTTCTCGTCGTAGGTGAAGTTCATCCCGCCTATAGCGTCTATCGTCCTTGCGAGCATGGGGGCAGCGTGGATGCCCAAGGAAGGATTTCCGATATGGGTCGGCTTACCCTTCAGCCTGATGCTGAAGTCCGTGATGCCCACGTGCATCGGGGCTATCCTCAGGTCGCTCGGCTCCCCCAAGATCATCACGTCGGGCACGACCCCGGCTTCCATGAGAAAGCGCGTGCCCAAGCCGTACTCCATCTCGCCTATAACGCCCGCGAATATCACGTCGCCCTTGAGCTTCACCCCGGCGTCGCGGAGGGCCTTTATCGCATAGACGGAAGCCGCCACCGAGGCCTTCATGTTTATTGTCCCGACCCCGTAGATGAAGCCGTCATCGTCAATCCTGCCGCTTAAGGGGTCTTCCCCTATCTCATCGTATCCGGGGGGGATGGGCTCGGTGTCGAGGTGGCCGTTGTACATGAGGGTGGGGCCCTCTCCCGTGCCCTTGAGGCGGAAGACTACGTTCGGACGGCCCGGCGCGGGGACGTTGTAGCCCCTCACCTCCAAGAGCTCCACCTCGAAGCCCAGCCTCTCGCATTCGCGCGCGAGGAAGAGGGCCACCGGTGTCTCGTTCCCGGTGATGCTCTCTATTTTGACGAGCTCGCTCGTGAGACTCACGACTCCCTCTTCATCGACCGCGGCCAGAACCTCCTTCTTGAGATCTTGCATTTCTTCACCCCCGTTTAACCGTCCACATTCAAGACATCTTGGTCCATCGCGCTCCCGGCCCTCAATCCGACGCCGCGAAATCGTGGAGCATTGCTGCGACCCACTTAGCACCCTCACGCATCCCCTCCACCGCAATGTATTCATTCGCGCTGTGGATGTTCCCCCCGTGGCAGAGGCCGCAGAGTGTTATGGGGAGGTTCAGGGGCGGGCGATTGAAAAGGTAGAGTGGTCCCACCGCGGGATGCGTCGGCCAGACGATGGCTTCCTTCTTGAACCTCCCTGTGGCGCGAATCTCGGCTTTAACCAAGGGCGAGTCTGAGGGGGTTCTCGACCATGGATAGGAGGAAAGCACGCGGAAGTCCGCGTGGCCGAAGCCCATCTTCTTGAGGTGCCTCCGGATCTTCTTCTCCGCGTCCTCGGGGGTCATGTCGGGCACTATCCTCACGTCCAGCTTCGCCACTCCACCCCAGGGCAGATTCGTCTTGACGAAGGGCCCCGTGTAGCCCCCGATGATCCCGTCAATGTTTATGAGGGGGTCCATTATGTAATCCTTGACGTAGCTCTTCGCGGGCTTTCCACGCTTGAACTTCCTGACTCCCCAGGCCTTCTTAAGGGATTTCTCGTCGAAGGTCCTTCTTATCTTCGCGACCTCCCTCTTCTCGGAGGCGTCCATGGGTCTCACTTTGTCGAAGAATCCCTCAACGAGGACGTTTCCGTCCTCATCGAGCATGCTTCGGAGCGCGGCCACCAGATGACATATCGGCGGGTCGACCCACTTGATGTCCGCCGCGAAGAGCGCCCTCTCCGCAGGGCCACCCCAATCGCCCCCCTTGACCTCGAGCTCGCACATGAGGATGCCCTTCATGCCCCGGTGGATGAGGTGCCTTCCCACCTCATCCACCGTCGCGCTGTGGAAGTGGGCGGCGTCGGCATTCCTCAGCTCCTTCATGAAGGCATCGCGGAAGCGCCAGAAGTTGGGACTACCGAGCTCCTCTTCGCCCTCGATGGCGAAGATTATGTTCACCGGTACGTCGCCGACGGCCCTCATCATGGATTCGACCGCCTTGACGAACGCGATGAATGGGCCCTTCTGATTCCTGGCACCCCGGCCGACCACCACGGGGCCGAACATCTTCGGCGTGCCAGCCTTCTTGGCATCCACGACCTCGGCGTCGAAGGGCGGCGTTATCCACTTCTCACCCACGACGGGCATGACGTCGTACATCCCGTACATGATAAAGGTCTTGGCCTTCGGGTTCTTGGAGTCGAGCCTCCCGTAGACGACCGGGTTCCCATTCTTGAGGGGGACGAGCTCCGCCTTCTGCGCGCCGCACGCCCTGATGAAGTCAAGGGTCATCTCCGCACATTCCAGCACCCCGCCTCCCTCCTCGAGGGAGATGCTCGGCTGCCTGATGTAGTCCCTGAGTGCCCTTATGTGCCCCTCGAAGTCTTTATCTATTTGCCTGAAAATTTTCTCGAGGTTTTCCATATGACCTCCCCCGCCGTCCTTAGCTTTTCGCGTCGGTCATAATCAGAACGAAGTGTCGAACCTATTCGGGTCAAGCGGAAGCTTGTGATGGGGCTTTATCTCCTCGATGTCCTTGGTGCAGATGTCAAGCGCAGCCAGAGTGTAGACCTTGGCGAGATCCTCGATGTCCTTTATGGGAACCCGCTCGGGAGGAGTGAAGGAGCCGGTGCCGGTCTTAGGGCCTCCCAGCCCGCAGATGGCCGCCGGAGCGCCGGTGGCGTGCCTTATGACGCCGGAGTCCAGATAGCCGTACTTGAACATGAGGTGGGGCTCCTTGCCCCTCATCTCAAGATGAGCGCGCCTTACGGCCTGCACCACATATTCCTTGAGCGAGACCTCGAACGCGGGGCAGAAGGGATACTGGGGATTGAGGGGGAGCAGGTCCGCCACGAATTCGGGGTCATCACTCCTGAACCTGTCAAGGACAGCCTCAATATCCTCGGTTATTGACTGGAGCGTGGGCCCTACGGGTGTCCTCACACAGAGGTTTATTGTGCACTCGCCCATGAAGAGGCCGGTCTTGAACTCCAGGCCCCCCTTCACATAGGAGATATTCACGCGAGGAGGCAGGATATCCTTGTACTTCTTCTCGTTGTAGGTCACTTTCATGCCCATGATAGCCTTCACGAGGTCGGCCATCTTCGGAGCCACGTGGACTCCCATCTCGGGGAATGACATGTGCGTGGGCTTGCCCTTGAGCCTTATGCTGAAGTCGTAGGAGCTCGCGTGGATGGGCGCAATGCCGAGGTCGGTGGGCTCGCCGTTGATCACCATATCTGCTGTTATGCCGCAATGGAGAAGGTATCTCGTGCCGAGGCCGTACTCCATCTCGCCTATGACGCCCTCGAATATGATGTCACCTTTGAGCGGAACGCCCGCATCCCGCAGAGCCTTGATCGCGTAAACATAGGCCGCCACCGCGGCCTTCATGTTCATGGCGCCCACGCCGTACATGTGTCCGTCCTCGGTATCTATGCGGCCGCTGAAGGGGTCCTCGCCGATCTCCTCGTAGCCCGGGGGGATGGGCTCGGTGTCCAGGTGGCCGTTGAACATGAGGGTCGGCCCGCCGCCGCTTCCCTCAAGGCGGAAGACCACGTTCGGGCGGCCCGGCGCCGGGACGCCGTAACCTCTCACCTCATATAGCTTGGGCTTGAAGCCGAGCTTCTCAACCTCGCGGGCCAGGAAAAGTGCTACGTTCGTCTCACCCGGCGTGCCCGTAACGCTCGGTATCTTGATCATCCCGCTGATGAGCCGCATCAAGCCATCCAGGTCTAGCTTCTCAAGCACAGCCTTCTGAGACGCATGCATGGAATTCCCTCCAAAATTCGCAACCGGACCATCTGGCGCACATAAACTTTGCGGGGGCCCTCTTAGAGGGCCCCCGCCTTTGCCGTGACGCAGGTCAGAAAGAGGTGTCGTACTTATCGGGGTCCGGCGGTATTCTGTAGTGGGGTCTGATCTCCTCCATGTCCTTGGAGCATATATCCAGCGCGGCGAGGGCGTAGATCTTCACGGCGTCTACGACCTCGCTTATGAGCGCTCTCTCGGGCGGGGTGAAGGAGCCCGTGCCCCCAAGCATCCCGGCCGGACCGCAGACGCAAGAGGGCGCTCCGGTCAGGTACTGTATGGCGCTCGCGTCGTTGTATCCCACCTTGAACATGAGGTGCGGCTCCTTGCCCCTTACCTCGAGGTGGGCGCGCCTCACGGCCTGCACCACGTACTCCTTCAGCTGCACCTCGAAGGGCGGGCAGAAGGGGTACTGCGGATTGAGGGGGAGCAGTTCAGCCATGAACTGGGGGTCCTCGCTCCTGAGCCTGTCCAGGACGGCCTCGACGTCGGCCATCACGGTCTTGAGCGTCGGTCCCAGCGGCGTCCGGACGCAGAAGTTCATCGTGGCCTCGTCTATGAAGAGGCCCGTCTTGTATTCCAGGCCTCCGTTGAGGTAGTTGATGTTCACGCGGGGTTGAAGGATGTCCTTGTACTTCTTCTCGTTGTAAGTCACCTTCATCCCGCTTATGGCCTCGATGAGCTTCGCCAGCTTGGGGGCCACGTGGACGCCCCTGGCCGGATAGCCCATGTGTGCTGGCTTCCCCCTGAGCCTGATGCTGAAGTCATAGGAGCTCGAAGACATGGGCGCGATGCCGAGGTCCGATGGCTCCCCGCAGATCACCATGTCCGGCTCGTACCCGCAGTGGAGGAGAAAACGGGTGCCCAGGTTGTACTCCATCTCCCCTATGACCCCGGCGAAGATGATGTCCCCCTTGAGCTCGACACCCGCATCGCGCAGGGCCTTGATGGCATAGACGTAGGCGGCCACGGCGGACTTCATGTTCATGGTGCCGATTCCGTATATGTGGCCGTCCTCATAATCTATGCGTCCGCTGAAGGGGTCCTCGCCTATCTCCTCGTAGCCGGGTGGCACGGGCTCTATGTCGAGGTGGCCGTTGAACATGAGGGAGGGCCCCCCGCCGGTCCCCTTTATGGTGAAGACCACGTTCGGCCGGCCGGGTGCCGGAACCCCGTAGCCCCTCACCTCGAGGAGCTTGGGCTCGAAGCCGAGCTTCTTGCACTCGCGCGCTAGGAAAAGGGCGACCGGGGTCTCCTCTCCCAAGAAGCTCGGGATCTTGACCAGCTCGCTCGTGAGCCTTACCACCCCTTCCTCGTCTATCTTATCAAGCACCGCCTTCTTGAGGTTTTCCATGTTGCTCCCCTAATCGGTCAGCTCCGCGGGCCACATCCACAATGCTGAGGGCTCGCTCGGAGACGGCACCCAGCCTTTCACGCGCTTGTTGGCGGCGTAGGTGTCGATCTGATAGTAGAGGATGAGCCAGGCTGCTTCCTCCTTTATCAACCTGAGGGCCTTGGCGTAGTACCCCATCCTCTCCTCGGTGACGACGGTCGACCTCGCCTTTTCCAGCAAATCGTCAAGTTCCTTGTTGCAGTATCTGGAGTAAATTGTCCCGCAGTGCAGGAGGGGGACAAGAACGCCGTCGTTGTCGAGGTTGGCACCCCAGCCCAGGAGGCCCAGCATAGTCCCGTCCCCCTTCGGGTCCTTGAGCACCCCCATGTAGGAGGAGAACTCGTAAGCCCTCACTTTTGCGTCTATTCCGAGCTTCCTGAACTGCCCCGCGATGGCCTCCACCACGGCCTTGTCGTTGAGGTATCTTCCGATGGGCGTGGTCAGGGTGAGCGACAGGCCCTTGCCTCCGGGGTATCCCGCCTCGGCGAGGAGCTCCTTCGCCTTCTCGGGGTCGTAGGTGTAGGGCTTAATGGTTGGGTCGTACCCGAAATGGAACGGAGTCGCCGCGCTGGCCAGCCGCCTCGCGTTGCCGCCGAGGACGTTCTTTATTATGGCCGGGACATCGACAGCGTAGTTCAGCGCCTGCCGGACCCTCTTGTCAGCGAGCGGGCCGCCGTGGATGGTATCCATCCGCATGTGGATGTTGAGTATGCTGGGGGCCTTATAGAGCTTCACGTTCGGGCTTCTCTCCAGCGGGCCGAAGAATTCCGGCGAGACGTCCTTTATGACGTCAACCTCACCGCTCAGGAGGGCGGCCACTCGCGATGAGGTCTCGGGAATCGGCCTGAAAATGATCCTCTTGACCTTCGGCGCGCCGCGCCAGTAGTTCTCGTTCGCCTCGAGGACCATCTCCTCGTCTTTCTTCCAGCTCACCAGCTTGTAGGGTCCTGTCCCTACGGGATGGGTTGCGAGGTAATCCAGGCTCTTTTCCTTGTAGTACTTGGGCGCCAGCATTGCCGCACTGAAGGAGAGGTTGGCCAGCAAAACGGGGTACGGTTTATGGGTGATCACGCGAACGGTGTACTCGTCAACGATCTGCACATCTTTGACTGGTTTGTACTGGCTGTAGCGCTGGGACTTTATCTTGGGGTCGATGAAGCGCAAGATCGTGTACTTGAAAGCTTCGGCATTGAAAGGCTCGCCGTTGTGGAACTTGACCCCCTTGCGCAGCTTGAACTCCCACACGGTGGGACTGATGTTCTTGTAGGATGTGGCGAGGGCGGGCCTTAACACAACGTCATCGCCCTCCGTCATGCGCGCATAGGGGGGGTCGAAGATGTTCGCGATGATGATCCAGGCGGGGTTCTCGCGGTGCCGCTGAGGGTCAAGGGTGCTCGGGTCTGAACCCTGGGAGACGACGATGGTATCTTTTGCGGCACCGGACGCGGGGCCGGATGCAAGGGCGAGGGCCCCAAATGCCACTATCAGGAAGAGAATAACTATCTTTGAAAAACCACATTTTCCCTTCATAATCTCTCTCCTCCTTATTCAGAAAATGTCAGACCTCCCATCTCATCTTCAAACTATACCACCTTCAAACACAACACCTCCTTTCTCTCGATGAGGGGTGAAAACGCTTTCGATACAGGAAGAACTGAAACCCTATAAGACTCCGGCGGCCTTCCAAACCGATTCGGCCGCGCTCTGGGCCTCGCGAATTATCTCCCTCTCATCGGCCACCCTGAGCACCCCGCCCTCAACCAGGATTTTGCCGTCCACCATGACTGTGTCCACGTCCCCAGAGCAGGCGTTGTAGACGATGGTGGGAAGAACGTAATCCCTGTGGACGGGCGAAAGGCCGGGCCGCCTCATGTCTATGACCGTGATGTCGGCCTTCTTGCCGGCCTCGATGGAGCCGATCTCCTCACCGAGCCTCAGGATGTCGGCGGCTTCAATCGTGATCATTCTGAGCGCTCTCTCGGACGTCATGACATCCGCCCTTTCCGCCTGAAGGCGCACGGCGCAGATGGCGAAGCGTAGGTTGTCCCAGGGGTCCAGGTTGAAGTTATCCGTGCCGAGGCCCACCCTGATCTTTCGCTTGTATATCTCGGCCATCGGCGGGAAAGTTCCGCGCTTCGACATGATGACGGGACAGTGGGCCAGTGAGGTGTCGGTCGCCTCGATGAGGTCTATCTCGTTTTCCTGCAAGAACGGGAAGTGAGCGGCTATCAGGCCCTCTCCGAGCAGCTCGAGCTCATCCAAAAGCTCGAAAGAGCCTTTGCCGTAGGTTTCCCGGATGTAATCCACCTCGGTCCGAGTCTGCGAGACATGGGTGTGGATGAGGACGCCGTACCCCTCGGCGATCTTGCGGCACTCCTTGAGTGCCTGCAGCGAGCAGAGGTTCGGAGCCATGGGGGCGACGCTGCAGGTGATGCGCCCTGGGGCCCGCCCGTTCCACTTCTCGATGAAATCGACGCTCCTCTGTATGCGGCCTCCTTCATCGGGGGTGAAGATATGGCGGCGGTTCCTGACCTCCCCAAGATTGACGCCCCGGATGCGGTAGTTCAAGCAGGCCCTCAGGCCCATATCCTCCACGGCGACAGCCACCCGGTCGGCGAAGTCCCAGGCGTCATTGATCGTGGTGCAGCCCGCCTTCAGGAGCTCGGCGCAACTCAATCGGCTGAGCGCCTCTGCGGCGTCGGCGGTGAAGTGGTCGTTTATGGGAGAAGCGATGGCCCAGTAGCCGTCGTTAACGTCCTCGGTGAGCCCGCGGCCCGCGCTCCAGGGCATGTGGCCGTGCATGTTGACGAGCCCGGGTAAGACCGCCTTTCCGGAGGCGTTCAACTTCTCGTAATCGGCATATTTGCCGGCAAGTTCAGATGTCGGCCCGACAGCCTCTATCCGGTCATCGCGAACCGCGACCGCGCCATCCGTGAGGATCGTGCCCTCAGGGTCCATCGTGACGACCGTGGCACCTTCCACCAAAAGTTCGCTCATGCCATCCACTCCCCGTCAAAAAGAACTATATTACATTTGCAAGCGGCATTATACATTTGCAAACAGTTCGGTGACAAGGTCTCTCAAGAGTCTTTTCCTGTCCACGGGTTCGACGACCAGCTCACACGACCCCTTCACAAGACTCTTGCACGCGAGCCTCCTTTTCCCATTGACCAGTACCTGACACAGGCCGCAGAAGCCGATGTTACAGGAGTGCCTGCAGACGACGCCGTCCATCTCGTAGGCCTCCTTCAGGACATCGAGGACACTCACCACCCCCTCGAACGGAACGCGATAAGTCTCGAAAAGAGACTCACCCCCTCCTTCGGGCTCATAACGCAAAACTTTCAGAAGCACCTCTTCCAATGCTTTACTCCGGCGCTATTCTGGAGAAGGAGCAAGGTATCTCCTCAAGCTCCAGTTTTCCCCCGCTCGACCTGACCACGATGTTCTTCAGCCAATCGCGGCAAGGCTCCACATAGTCTTCGCGCTCATGGTTCCCGCGAGTTTCCTTCCTGAGAAGCGCTGGATTGGCCGTCATCTCGGCCACCTCGAGCATATTCTGCAACTCCAGTGACTCGACCCACTCCCTGTTGTACTTCCTGCTTTTCGTCCTGAGCGCGATGTTGGGGAGGCCTTGCTCGCGGATGTGAGCGAGCTCGGCGAGAGCCTCCCTCAGGCCGCCTTCATTTCTTAGCACGCCCACCTTCTGCATCATGAGCCGCTGCAGGTCTTTCCTTACCCGGTGAGGCCGAGTCCCCCTCCCCTCCCGGAGGAAGGAGATTACCCGGTGGGCCTCCGCCTTTGCGCTCTCACCATTGACTCCGGGTGAGGAGGAGCCCTTTGCATGTTCCGCGGCCGAGATGCCCGCGACCTTTCCCGTCACCGCCGCCTGCAAGAGTGCATCCCCCGGCATCCTGTTCGCTCCGAAAACCCCCCCTATGGCCTCACCAGAGGCAAAGAGGCCGGGGACCCTGGTTTCCATTCCAGGGCCGACCTTGATGCCGCCGCACCAGAAATGGGCGAACGTCCCAATCTCTACCGGGACCCTCCGCAGGTCCAGGCCGTATTCCAGAAGATTGATGCCCCTGAAGAGCCATTTCGGGGCGAACTTGCGGACCCCCTCCTCCACTTCTTTATCGCCCATGTGAGAGACGTCTAGCCAAACCCCTCCATTGGGGGAGCCTCTCCCCTCCGTGACCTCCCTGTGTATGGCTCTCGCCATTATGTCCCGGTCCGTGAGCTCCATCCTTTCTGGGTCATAGCGCTCAAGGAAGCGCTCTCCCTTTGCATTCAGCATCACTCCCCGGAGCAACACGCGGGCGAGGTGGGCCACCCCCTGGTTTCCCTTCAAAGCCAAAGGGGAGAGCAACACCGTCGGATGAAACTGAACGAATTCCATGTCCACGAGTTCCGCCCCCGCTCGCAGTGCCATGGCGAACCCGTCTCCTGTGCTCTCGGGCGTCCCGCACTGATGCTCATAGAGGTACATCGCCCCGCCCGTCGCATCAACTACCGCCTTTGTCTTGAATAACAGGAGTTCCCCTGTCTTGATGTCTATGCCGAAGGCACCCGTGAGCCGCCCTGATGCGGAGACCAGATAGTTTGTCACGAAGACCTCGTCCATAAGTCTTATTTTCAGCCGCCCGAGCGCCTCCTTCTTGAGCACGCGCATAATGGCAACCCCGGGGCGGTAACCGATGGAGAGCGCCCTCGCGTGGCTGTGGCCGTACATCTTGACCTGCCTGTACCTATTGCCCTCCCTATCCCAGTTGAGGCCCCACCGGGAAAGCTCCTCGACGCACTCCTGCGCTCCGTACGCGACGAGCTCCGCGAGCCCCTGGTCGCTTATCCACCGGCCTTTCTGCACTATGTCCCTGAGGTGCTCCTCGGGACTATCCTCGGGGTCAGCGAGGCCGAGCGCAGCACTGAAAGAGAAGACGGCCTTAAGCGTGACGCCGCTCCTGCCCATTATGTTCTTGGTGACGAGAATGACATCCGCGCCGCAATCGGCCGCCGCGATGGCGGCTCTCGCCCCCGCCGCCTCACTGCCCACGACGAGGACGTCGGTCTCTATCGTCGTGAAATTTTCCATGGCGTCCTTTCCGAAACCTAGGGGAACCTTGAGCCTTCGAGCCTGAGCCGAGGGCCTCGCGGCTGGCCCTTGTGTTCTCAGCTTTCAAAAAATCGAGCCGTCATCGTCTCCAGAACCTCGGGTGTCCATCGAACTCCGAGAACAGGCTATATCTTGAGCCTCGGGTCTAATGTATCGCGCAGCCAATCGCCCAGGATATTGATCGACAGCACCGTGAAGAGAATAGCCAGCCCGGGGAAGGTGGGCATCCACCATGAAATATATATGTAGTTCCTGCTGTCCGCGAGCATTCCCCCCCAGGTCGGCGTCGGGGGTTGTACCCCGAGCCCGAGAAAGCTGAGCGAGGATTCCATTATTATCACTCTTGCGACCTGGAGCGTTGTTATGACGATGCAGGAAGCAACCACATTCGGCAGTACGTGCCTCATTATGACCCTCATCGCCCCGCCCCCGGCTGCCCTTATCGCCATGATGAATTCCATCTCCCGTATCTGCAAAACCTGCGCGCGCACGATGCGCGCGTAAAGGACCCATCCAGCGAGCCCCATGACGATGATGATGTTGGGCAGGCTCGGGCCGAGGGCGGCCACGATCGCAAGCGCGAGGAGGATGAGCGGAAACGAGAGCTGTACGTCCGCAAGCCGCATGAGGACATTGTCCACCCACCTGCCGTAGTATCCCGCCAGAAGGCCCGCTATCCCCCCCAGCAGCGCTGATATGGCCACGCCGAGCACACCCACCAACATGGAAATGCGCGAACCGTAAATCAAACGGCTCAGCATATCCCTTCCCAGGTGGTCGGTGCCGAGAATGAACTCCCACGAACCCCCAGGGGAAAATACAGGAGGGATGAGCTTTTTTCGTACATCTTGATATGTCGGGTCATAGGGCACGATGTAAGGGGCGAAGACGGCGGCGAAGACGATCATGAGAAGGATCACCACGCAAACGACAGAGGTTGGATTAGAGCGCAGGCTCCTGAAAATATAGGCGGCCTGGCTCTCGGTACCTTTCTCTTCGACAGCTTCTTCCATCACTGCGGAGGAGAACCTTTCTCCTAGAGTCATCGCAAGCCCGTCCGACCGTGCGTTACCATCAATCGAATTTCACCCGGGGGTCGATGTACGTGTAGAGTATATCCACCATGAAGTTCAGCGCTATGAAGATCAACGAGAGCATGAACACAGTGGCCTGCACCACCGGAAAATCGCGGTTGTAGATAGCCTTCACGGCGAGCCTCCCGACACCTGGCCATGCGAACACCGTCTCGGTTATAACAGCGCCGCCAAGGAGCGTTCCGAGCTCCAGTCCCACGATGGTTACGATGGGCATGGCCGCGTTCTTTAAAGTATGCCGCCCGATCACCACGAGCTCCCTCAGGCCTTTGGACCTGGCAGTCCTCACATAGTCCTGTTCCAATACCTCAAGCATCGATGTTCTGACCACCCTCGTAATCCTGGCCATGAGGAACATGGAGAGTGTAATCGAAGGGAGCACGAGATGCCGGAGTGTGCCCTTTCCAGCCGCCGGGAAGATAGGGAAAGTGACCGCAAATATAAGAATAAGCATGATCCCCAGCCAGAAGACGGGAATTGCCTGGCCCAGAAGCGCGAATATCATTCCGACTCGGTCGGGTAAGGTGTTCGATTTGACCGAAGAAATGATCCCGACCGGAATCGAGACGACAAGAGCCAGGGCCAGGCTTACGAAGCTCAACTGTAGAGTTGCCGGAAGACGGTCCAGCACCAGTGAAAGGGCCTCCTGGTTTTGCCTGTAAGAGAATCCGAAGTCGCCTCGAATCGCTCCCTTTATGAACCGTCCGTACTGTATGTAGATCGGATCGTTCAGCCCCATCTCGCGGCGAATCATATCAACGGTTTCCTGCGTGGCGTCAATGGGCACCAGCAGCGTTACGGGATCTCCCGTGAGGTGGAGTATGAGGAACACCACGACGGTCACACCCCACAGTACCGCGATCGAATGCAAAAGCCTGCGAAAAATATAACTTCTCATTTCCCCGTTCTTACTGATGGGGCCCTGAAACCGAAATCGAACGAAAATAGCTCTTCAGGGTGAACCCCCTGCGCCACCGAAGCCCTAGAAACTCCGCGGGCGCCCCGCCTTTTTCGATGAGGGCTCCCTCGGCTTGCTCGCACCACCTCTCCCTCATGGTCCTCTACGGTGGTCTCCGTGACGATTAAGGTCATGGGATGCCCCGCATCCCCTCCTCTCCACATATCTCAACCCTCTCGGCCTTCTCTCCGAGCACGCCCACCCCCACAAGAGATTTATGGTGGACGAACTTTTTGCCCCCGTTAATAAGGCGCTAGCTGTTGAGCGCAAAGCCCTCCCCTGGCTTTGCGCTCTGGGGGCTCTTCATGGCGGGAGTTCCGGGTGAAGGTAAGAAGGGCAACCGCCTCGGGGAATCTCTGGGCAATGGCGCAATGCCGCTCGTTGTATATGAGCTGAGGCTCGCCCGGAGTGCAGGGGAATTCTCTTATCTCTCCACACTCGGCGGGATGGTCAAAGGGAAGATATTCCCTTTTCAGAACACACTCACCAACCATGTTTCCTCTCCTTTGCCCCAGCACTAGGCCATGAACTTCCTATTCACTTATCAATTTCAAGAGAGCTTCGTCAAGCGAAATTTCGCTCTAACTAGCGCAGGACTCAACAGCCCCACGGCGGCCTTGTTTGTGCCCGATCCACCATGCCCAGCGCCTATGGTGCATGAGCGCGGTCCTCCTCGACCGCGGCTCCTGGGTCTCGCTGCCGGGCCTCCTTCCTCAGGACGCTGCGGCGGATGACCGTCCCTCCACTCCGTTCGGGAATGGTCGCCGCCCACCTGACGCTCTTCGTCGTGTTCATCCGGGAGCTGTCCTTCTCGATCCTTCTGGCGACCGAGAAAAGCACGCCTATGGACGTGGCGCTGAACATCATCAGCGAGAACGAAACCCTGGGTGTGGTGGCCGCCTTCGATCTGATAGAGGGCATCCCGTTTCGTGGCGGGACCTAAATCTTCCGCCGGCTGGCAAGGGCGAAGGAGCTGGCCGTGTGAGCGCGCCCGGGCATGGAGCGAGCGACGGAATTTGCCCCACTGAGGAGCGGCGAGCGCTTCAGCCCCTCAGCCGGGATTTCCCCGAAAGAGAGGCCCGGCCCGTGGCACTCGAATATGGCCGCAGGCCGGACGCCCGATAGTGCTTCCCCTGAGAACTCATCGAGAAGGGCTCCCGGCTGGTACTCCGGGCGTTGGGAATGCCGGCGCGCCGGAGGGGATGTGGCGCAGACCTCTTAACCCGCGTGATCGCCCTTCCGGTGGAAGCGGTGCCCTCCATTCCGCCAGCGAAATTCTATCTCACTCACACCTTAGGTGCCAACCTAGGAGCCAGAGCCTCGATGTCGCTCATCACTTCAACCACGGCTGGCTTCCCGAAGGAAAGAGCCCTGTCGAGGGCTGGGCGGAGCTCACTCGGCTTCTCCACGCGAATCCCCAGTGCTCCCATGTCCTCGGCCACCTTGGCGAGGTTGACCTTCGTGAACTGCCACATCTCACCCCACTTATCCGAGGGTTTGTTATCATAGGCAGGCATAAAAATGTTGATCTCCTGATTCAAAGAGTTGTTGTTATTGATGACCGTCACCGTATTGATACCGCATCGCACGGCTGTTTCGAGCTCTTGCATGTGGTACCAGAAGCCGCCGTCACCGGTGAAGCAGAGGACCGGCCGCTCCGGCAACGCGCATTTGGCCCCCAGAGAGCCTGGGAATGCCCATCCGAGCGACCCCGCGCAACAGATGAAGTCCCAGTTTCTCCCCTTCATCCAGAGATGTTGCGCTGTCCACACCCCGGAGTGCCCCGTATCGCAAACGAGAAGGACATCCTGCGGCAGCCACTCACCGAGTTCCTTGAGGATGCGCTCAGGGCGCATGGGAACGGCGTCAGAGTTACGCAGGGGCTCCACCTCCCTGCGCCAGTCGGCTACGAGCTTCTTTACGTCCGATAACCAGGGGCCATTCCGGTCTATAGGTTCCAGGGAGTCCAAAAGCGCCCGCAGCGTAACTTTTGCGTCGCCGAGAACTGAAACAGAATTGGGGTAGTTCCGGCCCAGGTCACGCGGGTCGATGCCGACCTGGATGACCTCGGTCCCGGGCCGGGGGATCTGCCAGAAGTGGGTGACCTGTCCTCCCGTTTCGCTTCCTACAAAAAGGACGAGGTCAGCCTGCATAAGCGCTTTGTTCGTGCAGGCTCGCGAGTAAGTGCCCGGGACGCCTATGAAGAGTGGATGGTCTTCCGGCACGAGAGCCAGGGCGCCCAGCGAGGTTGCAACCGGAATCGAGAGCTTTTCCGCCAGTTCGAGCAGCTCTCCCCCAGCTCCGGAAGCCCTCGCTCCACCTCCCGCAACGATAACCGGTCGGGCGGCCTTCAAAAGTCGCTCCCCCGCCCGTCTGACCTGCTCCATATCCGGATGGGGCCTGTAGGCGGGAACCCGAGTGTGCTGTTCCTCGACGATAAGTTCAAGTTCGGCAACATTATTCTCGACTTCGCCGTGGTTCCCCAAGAATTGGAGGTTTACCGGCCCGGGCGTTCCCGAGGTGGCCTCGCGGAAGGCCTGTCTCATAAGGTCCGGAAACCGTCCGACCTCATCAACCTGAAAATTGGCCTTGGTGAGCGGTACGAAGATGGGGTAGTCATCGACCTCCTGGTAAGGAAACTTGTGTTTGGAGTACCCAAAACGTCCTCCCGTAAGGGCAATGACAGGGCTATGTGCCATGCACGCATCGCGAAGCCCCGATGCCAGGTTGGCCGCTCCCACCGTCTGCGCGGCGCACACGCCCGGCCTCCTTGAGGCCCGGGCGTAGCCGTCGGCCATGTAGCCAGCGGCCTTCTCCCCATGCGTCAGCACGCGCTTTATGGGCATGTCGTCCATCTGCACCAGCATATGGTCCAGTATGGATGGAACAAAAAATATGGCCTTCACTCCATAGGCCACCAAAAATTCGGCCATGTACCGCCCGCCCGTCATTTTCGGCATAGCTTGAACCTCCAGAGAGATTGGACCGGTTTTCGGCAAGGGACGGATTTCGCAAAAGCTACCATAGAGGTTTCTAGCTGTGTAGAATCCTTTGAACACACCGGCGGTGGCGCTTCTCCCGAGCGAACGACCCCTATGCGGGGACAATCCGAAGCTTTCGCTCCTGCGGGAGCAGCGGCTCGTAGCCGTTTCGCGTCACTATGAACGTTTTTTCGACCTGCGCGCCGCCAAATGCGAAGATCTGGCAGGGGTTCTCCACACAGATGGTGCTCCCCTCTTCAAGCGGGACATCGCTTGTCGGGGGGAGGAACGCGCTGTCGACCGGGAATGGGTCGGAGAGGAGGTAGGGCACCTCGCGCGCCTCGAGGCCGATGGCATGTCCCGCGTGACTGCTATTGTGTTCCGGCACGCCCCCCGCACGCGTCCCCTCCAGCGCGGCGCGGAAGATCTTAGAAGGAAGTGCGCCGGCCCGGACCTTCCCAAGCGCCGCCTTGAAGCCCGCCTCGCTCGCCCGCCAGAGGTTGAGTTGCGCCTTCGTGGGCTCGCCGATTACGCCACCCCCGCCCGTGTCCGCCTGGAAGTTGTTGAGCGTGAGCCCGGCGTCGAACTTCCACATCTCGCCTTTCCGGACCTTCTTCTCCGTCGGGGGGGAGAACGCCGCCGAACGGCGGCCCGAGCCGAAGTGGAACCACTGCCACATGCCCCCGCCACCGGCCACCTCGCGCCGGTAAACCGATGCCACCTCCAGTTCGGTCGCACCCTCCGCCACCGCGTTTGAGGCGGCCGTGCAGGCCCGCTCGTTAAGCGCAGCGGCCTCGCGAAGGGCCTCCAGCTCGGCCGGCGTCTTCACCATCCGGATCAGGCGGAAGAGATCGCTTGCCTCGACGAAGGTCGCCTCTGGGAGCGTCTCCTCGAGCCGCCTCCGCACGTTCGGCATAACGCGCTCTTGGTCGAGGGCGAGGAGCGCTCTTACTAACCCACGCTCGCGGAGCGCCTGTGCCAGCGCCGCGGCCGGGCTCTTCTCCCGCCGGGTATCGTCGTTCATCATACCCAGGAAGGTTTCCTCCTCTGGGTTCTGCGCCACCGACCCCGGGGGCTGTACGAAGGCGATCTTGCTGCCGAAGGTGTAAAGGTCTTTGATCCAGGACTGCTGGGCGGCCACATATGTGACCTCCTGGGCTGGAACGATCAAGGCGGGAGGAATCCCTTCGTTCGAGGAGAAAACCGCGAACATGTGGACGGAATAGACATAGACCTTACCGGACCAACCAACCGTCCCGGCGAGATAGGTAACGTTCTCTGGCGTGCTGGCGATGAGGGCGTCGATTCGATGCTCTTTCATCATGTCCCGCGCACGATCCACGTTAAGAAACATCATTCCCCCCTTCGACGAAGAGCCACGGCTCTCTTACTCTAAAGCAGACGCAAACTTTTCCGTGTAAGAATATTTTATCAACCATTTTACTTATCCCGGATTTTGGCCGGGAAGCAAGGTTTTTTTATGGCTTTCGAGTGAATCTTCCCCGAATATTTTTGGCCAGAAGCAATCTCAAAGCCGCGCTCCTATTGGGGACATTTCAGCAGTTTGCTAGTTCTGTTCCATCGGATTGAGGGCACACCGAGCTGCACGGTCGGGCCCATCTGGCTGAGGTTGAAGGGCCTTGGGAAAGCATCTGGTTTCTCTGCGAGAGGCTCCAGTTGAGGACCTAAGGGATAATCGCAGCAAATCTCATTATCCTCGGAATGAAGCAAGAGCGAGCCTGCCGCGACCCGCTCCCAGTCAGGGGAGGATTCTAAAGCTCTTGATAAATCAAAGAAATCTTTGAAAAAGAAGCGGAAATCAAAGGTCAAGTGGGCCATTCTTTCGCATTCAGAAAAATCCTCCTCCGCCTCCATTCCCTGTTTCAAGACCCATGTGAATCGCGAAGGCGTCGATTTTTATTTACCTTATCTCTTCTCACAAAACCGCCGCCCTCTCCTCATCTGTTCTAGGACCCAGGTTGCCATAGCGATGGTAGTCGTAGCTGATGCTCTGTTCTCTGAGATACCACAGCAGTTCGACCCGACCCTCTGCGAGGACCGGGACGCGAGCTACGTAGGACCCGGTTTCCCGCACCGCGTCAAGAATGACGGGAGGCACACGGTCCGGGGCGGCATAGCGGACGCGCTCAGCCTGGCCGTCTCGAATCACCTGCGCCAGTGTTTCGTCGGACTCCTCGACAAACTCGATGCCCTCGGCCCAGGCTCTCGTCAGTTCCTCGAGCGCCTCGAGCGCTGTCGCTCTGTAACCCGGCGGAACGCTCACGGTAATACGACACCCTACGGTCTTGGCCGCGCAAACCCGAGCCAGCAGGTCAAAGGCCGTGTCATCCGAGTGAACGCGAATGCGGAGCTCTTTCACTGGGAGATAGCGCCTGACGTTGTCCTCCCCCACCAGACGGAAGTGGTCGTGGGATTTCCCGAATTCTTGCGTGAAGTTCAGGTCGTAGCTCCCGATGGCGAGAATCACACGGGAGATTTCGTCCCGCGGGAGCCCACCCGGAGAATCGAGGAGGTCGGCCAACCGCTTTTTCAGGCCCCTGAGTTCCGGGTCCGCGATGGTTGGGCTGGTCTGGGGATGGCCGATCTCTTCGAAATCCATCAATTGGGCGAGATAGTTGGGACCGCCGACCTTGATTCCCGGTCCGAAGGCTGATTTGCCCATTCCCCCAAAAGGTTGTCTTAGAACAATGGCACCCGTTGTCACACGGTTGATGTAGAGGTTTCCCGCCCTGATGCCCTCTTGCCAGATCTCATGCTCGCGCTCGTCAAGGCTCTCCAGACCCGAGGTCAGCCCATAGCCTGTTTGATTGGCCAGGGAGATGGCCTCCTCAAGGTTTTTCGCTTTCATCACTCCGAGCACGGGTCCGAAGAACTCCGTCATGTGGGTGTAGCTTCCGGGCCGTACACCCCATTTGACTCCGGGGGAGTAAAGGTTGGGATTGTCCCCGACCCTCTTGGGCATGACGGCCCACGACTCTCCCGGCTCGAGCTCCTTCAAAGCATTTTCGAGGTCTCCCGAGGGAGGTCGAATCAGAGGGCCCACTTTGGTGTGAAGTTCCCATGCGGGCCCGACCCGCAGGCTCCTTACCGCATCGCAGAGGGTCTTCTTGAATTTGAGGTCTTCGTAGACTTCTTCCTCGAGGATGAGCAAAGAGGTCGCCGAGCACTTTTGACCACTATGGCTGAAAGCGGAGTGAAGGACATGCTTGATCGCCTGCTCCCGGTCGGACAGCGCGGTGACGATGGTGGCGTTTTTCCCCCCGGTTTCCGCCAACAAATTGATGTCCGGCTTATTTCGCAGAATGCTGAAGGCCGTCGCCGTTCCTCCGGTGAGAATCACAACGTCCACTCCAGGATGTGAGACAAGCTCGGCACCCGCGGTTGAGCCGGAGCAAGGGAGGAGCTGGAGCGTGCGCCGCGAAATTCCACCGCGCCAAAAACATTGGCAGAGCTCATGGGCGACCAGCACGCCGTCTGACGCCGGCTTGAGGATAACGGTGTTGCCAGCGGCGAGAGCCGCCGCCATCCCACCGCAGGGAATGGAAACAGGGAAATTCCACGGGGGGACAACGGCGATCACGCCTTTGCCCCTCGCCCGCAGGCCTTCAATCCCATGGAACCGCTCGGCATTTCTTCTGTAGAACTCGAGAAAGTCGATGGCCTCGGAGACCTCGGCGTCGGACTCGGTCAAGATTTTTCCGCCGTCCGCCAGAGCGGCTCCCAAGAGGCCTCCCCGAGAGCGACGCAACTCCAGCGCGACCTTCTCCAAAACCTCCGAGCGGCTTTCGGGGGACCTCTGACGCCACCGGTCAGGGTCTCTTCGGGCGCACTCAACCGCCCGCTGAACGTCTTCGCTGGTTGCCTCGCGATATCTCCCTACGACCACGCCGGGGCGTGAGGGATCAAGGCAGGCCAGAACCTTACGGTGGTCGATAATCTCCTCTCCGGCCACGACGAGGGGGACCTCCACAGCCTCCCTATCAGCTCGGGGGCACCACTTCTCAATGATGCCTTTCGCCCAGGCGATGTTTTCAGGAAGGGAAAAGTCTGTGTTCGGTTCATTGACGAATATTTCCGCGGAATCACCCGCAGGGGGCTCCTTTTCTGAAGGGCTTCCGCGATTCTGGGTGCGACGGGGCTCTGAGGGAAGTTCTTCGACGAGGTCGAAAGATTTCAGGAAGTTATCCTCCAGCTGTCTCCATTCCTGACTGTCGACGGCGAGTTTGAAGGAATGGCTGAGAAAATTTTCAGGCCCGGTATTTTCATCGAACCGCCTCATCAGATAACCTATAGCATAAATGAATTCCTCCTTCTTGACGGCTGGTGCGTACATGAGAATATTCGGGGTGAGTTCAAACAGGGCGCGCATCTGGTGGTTTGCCATGCCCTCTAGCATTTCGAATTGAACCTTATCCAGAACACCCTTTTCCTTCGCTAGAACAAGGCCGTAGGAAAGCTCGAAAAGGTTGTGGGAAGCGATACCCAGATGAACGGCCTCGATGTTCTCGGGCCGCATGCCCTCATGCAGCATGCGCTTGTAATTCGCGTCCACCTCGAGCTTGGTCTTGAAGGGAGCCTGAGGCCAGCCCTGGATCGATGCCTCTACACGCTCCATCTCGATGTTGGCGCCCTTGACAAGGCGTATTGTGACGGGCGCGCCACCCGACGCGACCCGCCTGCGCGCCCACTCATTGATGCGCTGCTGAATACCATAGGAATCCGGCAAGTACGCCTGCAGTGCAATGCCCGCCCTCACATTCTCGAGCCCTTTCCTGTCAAGGGCGCGCATGAAGGCCTCGGCGGTAACGTGCATGTCACCGTACTCTTCCATGTCGAGATAGACGAACTTCGGGACAACGCTGCCGTCCGGTCTCGTGAACTTCATCTTGGCGGCGGCTCGGTAGAGAAGTTCCAATCTGTCGCAGATAACGGCGACAGCATGCTCGCGGGCCAAAGGAGAGATCTGTGAGTAGATCGTCGAGACCTTAACCGAGATGACTTCTATTTCGGGCAACTGAAGGGCCGCAAGGTAAGATTCCAGGCGGGATTGAGCCTCATCCTCCCCGAGCAAGATCTCACCGATATAGTTGACATTCATCCGGATTCCAGCCCTTCTGCGAGCCTCAAGATGCTTGACGAGTAGTTCAGTTTCCGCCGGCAGGATGAAGTTAGCCACCTCCTTTCGCATCTTCTCTTTGACCAGATAGACTGCAATACCCGAAAGATAGCGGCCAAAGGCGCGGAACCCTTTGAGAAGGGCTCGCTCCGCGGGGCTGAAGAAGCGCGGCACTCCCTGGACGTGGAGGATGTGTGACAGTTGAGAAACCGTGCGACCTGGATTATTTGAGCGGAAGGCCTCATCGGTCATCTGAGTCAGAGTCGCCTTGTC
The DNA here is from genome assembly GCA_964575845.1 of uncultured bacterium. Taxonomy (GTDB): domain Bacteria; phylum UBA8248; class UBA8248; order UBA8248; family CAZNSX01; genus CAZNSX01. The sequence continues at coordinate 432,939 of CAZNSX010000003.1, forward strand.
CCCCAAGTATTGCATCATCCGCTCGAACCTCTCTTGCTGCTTTTTTTCCTCCGGTGTCCGCAGCGCGGTCGCGCGCTCCTGAAGAAACCTCGCCAGGCCGACTGCTTTTTGCACGGCGGATGAAACAGATGAATTCAGGGCGACTGCGCAAGAATGCAGGACTTCTTCTAGCACGCCTTCCCGGGAGGCCTGCCGAGCATTTTCTGCCTGGTTCGACACTTGAGGTTTCTCCCCGCCTGTTATCGCTTCCCTTAAAAATTATGCAGAAAATCCATCGTCGGTGCAATCCATCATGGATGGCCCCGAATTCTGTCCTGGCTGCATCTAAGGGAGGTCCTGGGCGTATGGATGGAAGGTATTCCCCCACCCGAGGTATCCTATCTAAGCCTCATCGCCCCGCTTAGGAAATGTGCTTAAACCCAGGACAGGCCAAAAAAATGAGAGTTTAGGCCGAGGAAAACAAGATACTCAAAGTAACCCTTTGCAATTGCCAACATAACCGGGCATTCAAAGGTGGGGTATTCAATATATCGGGGCCAATGAAGCAAGAGTTATCGACTTAACTTGATTGTGGTCGAAGCCAGGTCTCATAGCCTCCTGAGCAACCTCTCTCGAAGACGCTCCCTCTTGGGAAGGCGCTTGGGGTTTCCCTTCTTGGGTGTTGAAGGGCGGTAATCCTCTTCGTCTTCGGTCCTGTCCGGGAATCCTTGCTCTGAATCCATCTTTGTGCGTGCGATAACCCGAGAGGCGAATTCTCTCGAACGGAGAACGCTTCGGGCAAGTCCTCTGGCGGCATCAGCCAGGGCTCTGTCAGAAGTGACCAGGATGAAGCCCCTTTTCTCACCTCGGAGGAGCCTCAGAATGAGGTCGTCGGCCTTTTCCCCCCTGGAGAAACGAACCTCAATCCCGTATTGGTGAGATCCGGTAAACTCTCCCAGGCCGGCCTGGCCGTCGAAGACAACCGTGATTGAATGGGAAGAAGGAGCCCTTTGTCGGTAGTCGGCAAGAAGGGCCAGGAGCTCTCCTCGCGCCTGTTCCAGGTTCTTTCTGCGCGTCGGGCCGAGAGAGGCCATTACCCCCATCAGATTGTAGCCGTCTATCAGGAGCCTGGACATGAACTCTATCAAGTTAGAGCAGGGTATGGCCTCCTTGGCCATCTCTTACCGGTCGCCATCTATCCGGTCTTGACCCAGAATATGGCCTATTTCCAGCATCAGTCCCCCTGGAAAGGTCTCACACGGATGGGAAAGTGGCGGTTGGGCGTGGCCCCCACGATGGGGTCGTTTGGATGGGTCGGCGTCAGGAAGTTAATGTTGGCCCCACCATCTCCGGGATTCCCCCAGCCGAAGTCGATCAGAGCCCAGCCCTCCTGAAATTCTTCGCTCACCCGCACCTTAAGCCGTATGCTTCCCTGGGGCGAGGTGACCTCGGCCAGGGACCCATCCACGACGCCACTCGAGGACGCGTCCAGCGGGTGGATCCATAACAGGGGTTCGGGCATGAGCTTGCGAAGGCTAGGGCAATTTCGGAACTTGGTGTGCACGAACTCTGCCGGACGCCTGGAGGACCCCACCAGTGGATAGGTCTCGCTCGGATAGCTCCCGTCAGAGGGAGGCCGGAAGGTGGGCATCGGGTCGTAACCGTGCTGTTGGTAGCGCTCGGAATAAAGCTCGGCCTTTCCCGAAGGGGTCGAGAAGCCGCGCTCCCGATGCTTGTAATACTTCATGGCCGGGGTCACGACCTTGGCTGACACCTGGCTCAGCTCAGCCGCGCTCACGCCCGAAGGCCCTATGCGGTAGTTCACCCACTCCTCCTCCGTCTCCCAGGCATATCCCTCGAACCCGAGCCGGCGGGCCAGCTCCCGCTCCGCCCAGAAGACGGACCGGCACTCTCCGGGCGGGTCGATAGCTTTCTGTCGCAGGGCCAGAACACCTCCCTCGGAGCTGGCATATGCGCGATACCCCATACGCTCGAAATCAGAGGCATCCGGCAGGATGAAGTCAGCGGCCGCAGCCGTGGCTGTCATGAAAAGGTCACACACCACAAGCAGCTCAAGCTTTTCCAGAACCCGCCGGGTTCGGGTCTCGTCGGCATAGATCAGGAGGGGATTTGTGTGGCTGCAGATGAGCGCCCCGGGCAGGTAGGGCTCCCCGGTCAGGAGGGCCTCCACAAACTCCTGAAAAGGCACAAAAGGGAAGAGGGGATATTTGTCGGCACTCAGCCTCTTTGCCTCCACCTTCGTTGTCGGATAGGGTGCCTGTCTGGGCCAGGGATAGAAGACATTGCCGCCGGGAGCGTCCACCTTACCGGCCACAGCCTGGAGCAGGCCCACGGCGCGCACCGTCTGAACCACATTGGGGTACATGTCGAAGCCGTTTCCGTCCTGGATGCACGCGGCTTTTACGGAGCCATAGGTACGAGCCAGTTTCCGGATGGTCTCGGCCTCCACTCCTGTAATAGTCGCCGCCCACTCGGGGGAGTGGGCCCGCACATGCTCGGCCAGCTGCTCGAAGCCCACGGTGTGGTTATCCACGAAGTCCTGGTCCACCAGCCCCTCTCCGATTATCACGTGAAGCATGGCCAGGGCCAGGGCCATGTCTGTGCCAGGCCGGATCCGGACCCATTCATCGGCCTCCGCGGCAAAGCGCGTGCGTGCGGGGTCTATGACGATGAGGCGCCCCCCCTGGTCCCGCGCTTCCGAGATGGCCGTGTCGAATTGGCCGTAGGCCGCGTAGCGGCCCGGCCGCATGGAGGCGGGGGGGTTGGCCCCCCAGTAGATCATGAGTTCGGCCCGGGGCAGGTCTGGCTCGGAAAGACGGCCGTAGACCGAGCTCAACCCCGTGATGCGGGGAAACTGGCAGATGTTGCCGACTGTGATCGAATTGGGTGATCCGAACTCCGCGAGAAACTGTTTGAACCCGTCCCGCGTGGCCTCGGTCACGGGCGCGCCCGTCGCGAGGAAGAGACTCTCTGGGCCGTATCTCGCCCTGATGGATGTGAGTTTCTGGGCAATAGCGTCCAGGGCCTCATCCCAGCTTACTCGGACGAAGCTCCCGGAAGAGGTGCGCTTCAAAGGGTGGGTAATGCGGTCCGGGGCATGGACCACCTCGGCGGCTGCATAACCCTTGGGGCAGAGATAGCCGCGGTTGGCTGGATGGCCCGCAGCACCGCGGACGCTGACTATCCTCCCGCGCGCAACCTCTACCTCCATCCCGCAGTTTGTGTGACAGAAACCGCAGATGGTCTGGACTTTTTTGCTCTGCATAGCTACCTCCGGTTTTATGAAGGAGGACGCTCCGGCGAGCCCCTGGGGGAGAGTCCATGCAAACTATATCCAAAAAGCGAAGGAGTTGCAAAGAAAAGAAGGCGATGTTATATATTTTACATATCTAGACATCCGAAGACTCTTTCGTAGACCCCAAGAGGAGGATTTGCCATGACTATTTCTAAATACCGACTGAGGGGGCTGCCTCTTCTGGTGTTGGCCCTGGTCCTCTCCTTCGTGGCCCTCATCCTGGCGCCTCCTGCGCTGGCCGGTGGGACCCTGCGGGTGGCCATCCTCGCCGACCCCATCACCTTCGACCCCACAGTCAGCGCCGACTTGGCCAGCAACGCCATTAATTTTCAGCTTTACGACAATCTCTTCATTTACAACCGCCAGGGCAAATTGGTGCCATTTCTGGCCGAAGGCTACGTGGTCAGCCCGGACGCCAAGGTTTACACCTTTAAGCTCCGCAAGGGCGTCAAGTTCCACAACGGGCGTGAGTTCACGGCTGAGGATGTGAGGTATACCTTTGAGCGGGCGCTTGTGGTGAAGGGCACCACGGCCTCCGGGTATTTCGAGCATGTTGTGGGAGGGAAAGAATTCATCGAAGGCAAGACAGAGCATGTCACGGGAATGGAGGTGTTGGATAAACACACCTTCCGCATTCGCTTCACGAGAGCCCACCCCGCCTTTGCAAAGCAGACCGCTCCGGCGAGGATGGCAATAGTCAACCGGGATAACATCCCCGACATGCGTAAATCCTTCCCGATGGAGAAGGCGGGGGGCACGGGAGCCTTCATCCTGGTGGAGGGGAAGCGAAACTTCAAGTACACCTTGAAGCCCTTCAAGGATTACTGGCACGGTTCTCTCTCATTGGACCGGTTGGAGCTCGTTGTGGCGCAAAAATTCATGACGGCCATGGACATGTATGAGAACAACGAGCTCGACCTCGTGACTCCGCCGGTGAGCCAGATGCCTCGCATCCGCAAGAGCCCGACCCTTTCCAAAGAGCTTCTCATCCTGCCCCGGGGTCGTGCCTGCATAATCGCCATGAACTACAAGGTGCTGCCGCAGTGGAACAACAAGAAAGTGCGCCTGGCCTTCATACACGCGATCGATACCAAGACAATCGCCGAGGTGGCGCTCGAGGGCATGGTTCAACCGGCGCGTAGCTGCCAGCCGCCCATCTCATACGGACGGCCGACGCAGCTCAAAGCCCTGGAGTATGACCCGGAGAAGGCCCGGCGGCTTCTAGCTGAGGCGGGCTATCCCGGTGGAAAGGGGTTTCCGGCCCTGACATTGCTTTCCAGGCCGCAGAGCATGTATGTGCGGGCGCTCGAGGCCGCGGCGGGCATGCTGCAGAAGAACCTGGGCGTCGAGGTGCGCGTGAAGCCCAAGGAGTTCGGCACCTTCATCCGTGAGGTAAACCAGAAGAACATCCACGCCTTCTTCCTCAACTGCTGGACGGCGGCCTACCTTGACCCTGAGTATCACCTCTCGGACATAATGACCACGGGCGCCAAACGCAACCGTTGGAACTATAGCGACAAATATTACGACTCCCTCATCGCAAAGGCCGATACCACGGTCGACGAAGAGGAGAGGATGAGGCTCTATCTCGAGGCCGAAGAGTACACCATCAACGAGGGCGCCGTCATTCCCCTCTACTATGACATCTATGCCATTTTGGTTAAGCCCTGGGTGAAGAATGTGGAATGGTCGCCGACCTCGAACGGATTCCTCTCCTTCTGGAGCGCGAGGATTGAGAAATAGCCTCGGCTAGAGCTCACTTAATGCAGGGCGGGGAGGGCGATGCTCTCCCCGCTCTGCACATAATGAAAGACAAGAAAGTCCTTCCTTGAAGCCATGACCAGTTACATTATTCGGCGTCTCCTGCTCTTCATCCCAATTCTTCTCGTTGTCTCATTCATCATCTTCATCCTGGGCCATGCGGCGCCGGGCGACCCCATCGACATCCTCCTGGCGGAGGAGACGGTGGACGAGGCCTATATAGCGAAGGTCAAAGCCGACTATGGCCTGGACAAGCCGGTGCTCGTCCAGTATGGCTACTGGCTTTCCCAGGCGGTGCGGGGAAACCTGGGTGTTTCTTACTACCAGGCGGGTCGGCCCGTCGCGGAGATGATAGCCGAAGGGTTCCCCGTGACCGTGAGGCTGGCCTCAGCATCAATAGTCTTTGCCATCCTTACGGGTGTGACCCTGGGCATCATCTCGGCCCTCAAGTGGGGGAGTTGGCTTGATAGCACCTGCCTCTTCGGGGCCATGCTGGGGGTCTCACTCCCCCGTTTTGTCATGGGGCCTGTTCTGGTTCTCCTCTTCGCCCTCATTCTGCACCTGCTGCCGGTAGCAGGCTGGGGGGAATGGTTACACTACCCCCTGCCCACGGTTGTTCTGGGAGCCAGTTCCGCCGCAATACTAACGCGGCTGACAAGGTCGGCGATGCTTGAGGTTTTGGACAAGGATTACATCAACACGGCCCGTGCCAAGGGTTGCTCGGAGCGGGCCGTGAATCTCCGCCATGCCCTCAAGAACGCCCTCATCCCGGTGGTGACCGTTGTCGGCACCTCGTTCGGGTTCCTCCTGGCTGGGAACTTCGTAGTGGAGATCATATTCAACATTCCCGGACTGGGCCGCATGGCGGTGATGGCGATCTTCCAGCGGGACTACCCCGTCTTTCAGGGCATCATTCTCACCATGGTGGTGGTCTTCATGATAGTCAATCTGCTCGTGGACATCTCCTACGCATACCTGGACCCCCGCATCCATTATGAGTAGGCCGAGAGGTGGGGATGGAAGCTGAGGCCGCCCTTGATACTCAAAGCAGGATGGAGGTCCTCTGGGCCACGCTGCGGCGAAGCCACAAATTTGTGCTCAGCTCAAGCGTCATCGTCTTCCTCGTCATCATCGCCGTTTTCGCGCCCTTCATATCCCCTTACCCCTACGACATACAAGACCTCACGCGGGTCAAGGAGCCCCCGGGCCCCGACCACCTCCTGGGGACGGACCTCCTGGGACGCGACCTTCTGAGCCGGATGATCTATGGCACGCGGGTCTCCATGTTGGTGGGCGTCTCCGTAGTGGTGCTTGAGTTTCTCATCGCGATGTTCCTTGGACTCGTGGCCGGATACTACGGCGGAAAAGCCGACACTCTTATCCTGCGGGCCGCAGATGTGACCTTCGCGTTCCCTCCCCTCTTCTTCGCCATCCTGATCGTGGCCACCTTGGGCCCCAGCCTCTTTAACATATTCATGGCCCTCACAATCACCGGCTGGCCCGAGGGCACGAGGATCGTACGCGGGGAGGTGCTCAGGCTCAAGGAGAAGGAATTCATAGAGTCGGCCCGTTCAGTGGGCGTGCCAACCCGGCGCATTCTGCACCAGCACTTCGTGCCCAACCTCATCAACCCCGTCATCGTGGCGGAAACGATGCGCATCGGCCGCGTCATAATCTCGGAGTCTGTGCTTAGCTTTCTGGGTATCGGCATCCAGCCCCCAACGCCCAGCTGGGGCTCCATGATCTACGAATCTTATGAGTACATGAGGAGTGACCCCCACATGACCCTCATCCCGGGGCTGGGCATAGTCATCATCGTGCTGGCCTTCAACTTCATGGGTGAGGGCCTGCGCGACTCCCTGGACCCTCGCCTGGCGCGGCTCATGCGCGGGCGGGCCAGGCGCCGGCTGGCCCTGGCGCAGGAACTCGCGTTGAGGCCCGAGGGAGAGGAGGGGAGGTAAGAGGGAGGACAGTCTGCTGCCACCCAGGGTTGATAAGAAGCGATGTGACGGTTGCGGCGTTTGCCTTTTTGAATGCGGCAAATATGTCTTCACTTTCCGTCCCGGGATTTATAAGGCCCACCCCGTCCGAGCCAGAGAGTGCGTCGAATGCTTCATATGCGAGGATAGCTGTCCCCGCCAGGCCATCAAGATTCTGCTGCCCCGGAGGTAAGGGCCAAAGCGCATGATCATGCACGCTGAGCTGGAGGAGTTCTCGGCTGACGTCCTCATCGTGGGCGGCGGCACCGGGGCTCACGCTGCGATCGAGGCGGCAAAGCATGGGCTGCGGGTGGTGCTCGTAGATAAGGGCCGCTTCGGACGGAGCGGCTCCACCCCCACCTCGGGCGGCTCCCCCCATGCCCTTCTTCCCCAGCAGCTCGGGGGCGACCCAGCCGATAGCCGCGAGGCTTACCTACGCGACATGGTCGTGGGGGGCGAGTTTCTCTCGGACCAGGACATATCTTGGCTTCTGGCCGAGGAAGGCGCCCTCAGGGTGAGGGAGCTCGACGCCTTCGGGGTTCCCTTCGAGAAGGGAAGGGAAGGGCGGTTTGTGGCTGTTCGGACGCTTGGGGAATCCTACCCACGAGTGGGTCGCGTCCGGGGCGGCGGCCGAGCGCTCATGGACGCGCTGGTGAAAGAGACCTTCAGGCGCGGGGTCGGGGTCGTGGAGAATACCATGGTGACCCGCCTGCTGACCCGCCGTGGGGTTGTGGTCGGGGCGATGGGGCTGGATGTGAGGACCGGGGCCCTCCGTGTCTTCCCGGCACGGGCCACGGTGCTGGCTGCCGGGAGCGCCACGGGCCTCTACCTGGAGCATAGCGCCAATTTAACCACCACGGGAGACGCCTTCGCCCTTGCCTTTGAGGTGGGCGCTCACCTCATGAACATGGAGTTTCAGGAGTTCACCCTGGTCCCCGCGCCCTTCGGCCGCGTCATCCGCACGGGCCAGATCAAAGCCGTGACCGGCCGGGGTGCCAAGTTCTATAACAATAGAGGGGAGCGCTTCATGCGGCGCTACGACCCGGTGCGTATGGAGCTTACGACCAGGGCGGGGCTGGTGTTGGCCGCGGCCAAGGAGGTCCGGGCAGGCCGTGACGCGCTCCTCGATGTCCGCCACTTCAAAGAGCCCTACTCTCACATCGCCAGGGTTGAGCGCATGGGTTTTGACTGGCGTCGGGAGCGCATCCCTTACCGACCGGTCATCCACAACTCTCTTGGTGGCATCCGCACCGACTCCTGGGGCCAGACGGGCGTGCCGGGCCTTTATGCCTGCGGTGAGGCGGCCGGCTTCGCAGGCGCTTTCGGAGCCGACCGGGTGGGGGGTGCCCTCATCGCATGTCACGTGTTCGCGCAGCGGGCCGGAAGGCACGCGGCCCGGCTCGCCCAAGCCGCTGGAAGGAGGCGAGCGGTGGCTCCGGGAGCGCAGGTCCGCGCCGAGGGGGAGCGGCTGGCGTCGCTGAGGGGCCGTGTGAGTGTTAAGCGGGGGAGCAGTGACCCCCATGAAGTGGCGGGAGAGATTCGCACCCTGGCCGAGGCGAAGCTCCACATCTTGAAAAGCGGCGAAGGTATTGCGCACGCGCTTGATGAGCTGGCTCGCATCCGAAGGGAGGAGCTCTCTCGCATGAGGGCGGCTGACCCCCGGGCGCAGGTGAGGGCCCTTGAGGCCTGGAACCTGGCCCTCACTGCGGAACTCTTCGCCCGCTCGGCCCTCCTTCGCACCGAGTCCCGCGGCCATCACTACCGGGATGATTTCCCGGCGCGGGATGATGAGAAGTGGTTAAAGTGGGTTGTGCTCAGGAGGGGACGCGGAGGAAAGATAATCTCGCAGCTGGAGCCCATTCCCATCCAGCGTTATCCTTTCAAGCCGGGCTAGTTTGCGCTCAGAGGCCCCTCTCATTCTATAACCAGGTCCCGAACGACCTTCTTGACCGCCACGGGCTCGACCTTCACATCACCGGTAAGGAGCGCCTGGCAGGAGAAGACGGGCCTGCCGTTCACCCTGACTGCGCAGCGCCCGCAGAGGCCCCGTCGGCAGCAGCTATAGAAGGCGAGGCTGCTGTCCTGGTGCTCATAGATGTGCTCAAGAGCGTTGAGCACACTCATCTCTTCTTCTAAAGGGACCTGGTAGCGCTCGAAGCGGTGAGATGAGTCCGTGTCCGGGTCGAACCGGAAGCACTCGACGGTGATGTGACGCTCCTCGCTCATTCCCAGCCTCTCTCTTCGGACCCTCAAGACCTCCGTTGGCGACCGGTGCTCACTCAAGGGACATTACGGTCATCTTGACAGCGTCCTCATAAGACATCTTCCCTTGAGGTGGCTCGAGGCGGGTCACCACCACGGGCCGCTCCTCCAGGGCCAGCCCATCACCCTCGGCCCCTCTGATGAAAATGTTCCTGAGCCAACGGTCGTTGTCCATCTGCGGGTGGTCGCTTCGGTAGTGGGAGCCCCGGCTCTCGGTCCGATGAAGGGCCGAGCGGGCTGAGACCTCGAGCATGGTCGCAAGGTTCTCGACCTGGAGCGCGTCGATCCACTCGCGGTTGTATCTCCGATTTTTTGTCCTGAGAGAGAGGGCCGGCACCTCGCCCGTGCGAAGTTCTTGCGTTCGGCAAAGGGCCTGCTCCAGCCCGGCCCCGTTCCGGATGACCCCCACGTGTTTCCAAGCTAACTCCCGAAGCTCGCGCCTGAGGTCTATCGGGCTCGGTCCCTTAGCCCTCTCAAAGGGCCCGAAGACCTTGGCCTCGAGCGCGCTCACCCGGGCCTGATCCATGGGGACCTCCTCAACCTCGGCCGCGAACCGAGCCGCGGACTTGCCCGCGACCGCCCCCTGGACTACGATCTGGGTGGTCGCTGCCGCGATGCGATTGGCACCCCAGAGGTTCCCTGCGCACTCGCCCGCGGCAAAGAGGCCCGGAAGACTCGTCGCGCAGCTCTCATCTATGGCAATGCCACCGATGAAGAAGTGGGCCGCAGGCCCGACCTCAACCGCATGTCCCTCCCGAAGCCGCTCAATCAAGGAGGAGAAATCGTCGCCCTGCCATTTTCCATCGCGGGTTCGAGTGCTCAGGCGGTCCGCCACCTCATGGGGAAGGTGTTTGGCTGAGAAATATACCCCTCCGTGGGGTGTGCCGCGTCCCTGCTGGATCTCATAGAAAGAGCCGAGGGAGACTATCTCCTTGGTGCTGTTCTCCAGGTGAACGGGGTCCCACCGGTGCATGAACCTCACACCGGCACTGTTGAGCAGGTGGCCGGACACCGTCCTTGGGATCACATAGATGAAGATGCTCCCGCGCCGGATGGGAGGCCAGATGAGGACGTTAGGGCAGAACTGGACCATTTCGGCGTCCACGAGCTCCGCGCCGGCCCGGAAGGCCATGGCCTGCCCATCGCCCGTCAGGTCATCGGAGCAGCTCGTAAAAGGGTAGAGCTGGGGCCAGCCGCCTGTGGCCAGCACGACGGCCTTTGCACTCACCACCAGAAAACGCCCTCTCCTCAGGTCAAGACCAACGGCACCCACAACCCGACCGCGGGATGTGAGGAGGTCTGTGGCCATGAAGTCCTCGATCACCTGGACTTTCTTCTCCCGCAAACCACGGCGAAGGGCGTTTGCGATCTCTATTCCGGGCGTTATGATGCCTCGGGGGTAGCGCTCGCCGTGCGCCCGGGTGAAGGTATGAACCTTGAGACCCCAACCGAGGAGCTCGCGAACCCTCTCCGGTGCATCCCGCACATAGACCTCGACGAGCTTCTGGTTATTGAGATAGAGGCCCTCGGTGATTATGTCCTCGGCGAACTGCTCGGGACTGTCGGCTGGGTCACCCTTGAACCCCATCTCGCAGGCGGTGCGGCTGTCCACCATGATGTCGGCACCCGCCATGGGCGTCACGCCGGAGCGGGCCGTGCGGCCTTTAACGGCCAGAACGACGCGGCTTCCACCACGGGCCGCCTCGAGTGCAGCCCGCATACCCCCACCGCCGCCCAGGACGAGAACATCTGTGGAGACAACCTCTTGAGGCAAGAGCCATCCCCCGCTAAAATACTTCGAAATCAGGGACGCGCGCCGAGACTGAGCGCCACCCTTCAGCATCTTTCATTGAGAGGCAATATAAGGGGGTCTAGTGAGATTTTTCAAGTCAAGATCTTCTTCCCCCTGGAGCGGGTCTGACCTGGCCACGGGTCTTTTTCCCGGCCTTAGACCTGTGTGGGGAAGGCTCCGCCCATAAACTAGGAGACCACATGACCAACTCCGAGGAGGGGTACTATCGGATAATCGCGGCTTGGGCCCAGCTGAAAAACCTTTTTTCCTCACTGAAAGGAGGGCAAGCATGAAAGAGGAGCTCAAGAGGGTTTCCCAGGAATCTGCGGAGTTCTTCGCCAATTTCTTCTCCATCATCGGCCGCAGGCTCATAGAGCGGTACGGGGAGGAAGGCAAGGCTCTTCTGCGTGAGGGCTGCCGGGAGTTTGGACTCGCGCGCGGGCGCTCACTCAGAGCGAGAGTGGAGGAGCTGGGCCTCCAGCCCGACTTGGAAAATTTTACGGCCCACTATAATCTCCCCATGAAGCGAGCCTGGCGGGCCGAACGGGAGGAGACAGCCACCCACCGTCACTCCAGGATAAGTTTCTGCCCCTTTTGGAAGTTCTGGGAGCAGCAGGGTGTTGCTGACATCGGGCTAATTTATTGCGATGAAGTGGACCCGGCCATCCGCGAGGGATATTCCAATGCCCTGAAGCATGAGAATCTCCAGAACCCTCTGCGTACGGGCGGGGACATTTGCGAGCAGCGCGATGAGTACACCCCGGAGTGAACCCCCTCCAGTCTCTAGCCTCCCCTCAAGAGAAGAAAATGAGATTGAACATCCATTGCCGCCAACTACTGTATCTCTCATGAATAAACATGGAAGATAGATGCCAGCTGGATAGCGAAAAGGCTCAAGGCCCTGGGAGAAGAGACTCCGACTGGCTTCATGGCCCTGGTACCTGGCGAAGCCCTTATTGCCAGTGTAAGGGTAGAGCAGGCTGAGAAGATCCTGAAGGAGCCTGAGGCTCGTAAAAGTAACGGCGAGAAAGGGAAGGGCGCTGGGGCTGCGGCAGACATTGCCGTCTTGGCGGAGGAAACGGGAAGCTAGGAGGATGCCGCAAGAATAGAGACCGCCGAAGAGGCTTTGCAGCTGATTGAAGAGCTGAAGGCCAAGAAAAACGGGCGAAGCGGCTTCCTTTACGTGAGCAGCGCGTCCTGCTGCTCTTCTCCCTTAGGCTCTCATCACATCATAGAGGTGCTGCCGGCTGACTCCCATCACCCGGCAGGCCTCAGAAACACTCTTGAGATACTCGGCCAACTCCAGTAGATTCATCTTACATCTTACCAGCTTCTCTTGTGTGGTCATCGGGTATCTCCTCTTGAAGTTTTCTTGGTCTTCTTCTTGAGGGGGTGCCCAACCACACGAGGTGGCTAACTGTCAACTCAGGTCTGTCCTACTACACATTAGTCGAAGCTGAGAGACGCTCATCTGCAAAGGCTCGATCTCCAGCTCAGCGTCGCGCAGCCTGCCGATGGTCCGCTCCGCTGTGTGACGTGTGTTGCTCATATCCAATCCCCCTTTCATACTCCATCCTGGCCGAAATCACTCACATTCCCTGTGGACCGACCTGAGGGGGACACGTCACCTTTTTCCCGCCTTTTCCTTTGATTTCCCGGCAAAATATTTTTTGCTATCATGGATTTGGGCATGCGGAGCCGCCCCTGGGGTTTGAGTTTTTTCCTTCTCCTTCCCCAGCCCCCTCACTCAAACTTCAAGAAAGCTATTCCATCCGCTCTAGGCGGTGCCACATGCTTTGCATCGTCGACTCGTTCACGGTTTCCCCATCATGCGTGATTGCCCGCAGATGCGGACGCGCCAAATGGGGGGTCATTCACCCGTCTCGGTCCTTCCGGCGGTAAGCTTTATCGAGAGCATGCCCTTCCCACTCATGAAAAAAGACAGGTTTCCCTGAGGTAACCCTCCAGGGATTCCCTCTCCTCCGCGTCCAGGGGCTGATAGGGCGGGTGGGGGTCTCCAACATCAATGCCGACGACTTTCATGGCCGCCTTCATCACAGGCGCCAGCCCCTTGCGGATCCATAGAGCTGGAAACAGTGCGAATTGCCTCTGGATATCGACCGCTCGTTCCAGATCGCCGCACCTGAAGGCCTGGAGCAGCTCGAAGGCGATCTTCGCCCCCGGAGGAGGCATCGTCGCTCCGGATCCTCCCAGCAGGAGAGAGATGAGGAGCATCTCCATGGTCGTGAAGTAGTGGGCATGGCCGCTCCGATCGATCTCCACAATAAGCCGCGAGACCCGCCGAAGATCTCTGGAACTCTCCTTAAAGTAGCGGACACTGTCGAGCTGGGCGAGTTCCACCATCCAGTCGGGCGGGACCTCCGCCCCGGGGCCGGGGTTGTGGTACACGACGATGGGAAGACGCGTCTCTCGGGCAATAGCCTCGAAATAGCTGAGGAGGTCCTTAAGTCCGGGAGGACCCCCGAAAGGGCGGAGCGGAGCCAGCGCCTGGATGGCCTCCGCCCCAAGGTCCTCGGCCAGGTGGGCCAACTCGACGGCTGTCCGAAATGAGGGGTGGGAGACACCCACGATCACCGGACGGCGGTCGCCCACGCACTGAAGTGTGCGGCGGATGAGGTCCGTCCTCGCTCCATGGGAGAGGTATTGATACTCCTGGGTCTCTACTGCGGCCGCCTCGATGGCTGAAGCCTTGCAGGTCTCGACGACGTAATCGATCTCTCTTTCCAGGGCCGAGTCATCCACCCGCAAGTCGGGCGTGAAGGGCGTGAGAGGGGGAACGAGAAGTCCGGGAATTTCCACGAGTCAAAATCTCCTTGATCGCGCGGGATCCGGTGGTGTGCCAAGCCCCCCTGTGTCCGCCGGAATTCTATCCAGAAGACGTCACCGGGTCAAATGGAGATTCCCCAATAAAGCTCTAACTAAGGAGAGCGCTTGACAATATTCTTTATATCTTATAACTTCAATTACTATTTTGAGATGGTATTTTTTCAATCTCAAAACCCATCCTCAATTTTTTGGCCTTGGGAAGGTAGGGCCCTATTTCCAAGAGAGCCCGCCTCCTCTTTCCCTTTGTTGGAGGAGGGAAAGTTCTGACGCATTGACGCCGGGAACCTGGCATACGGTCGAAGAGGAGGGAGGCGCAAATGTTCGATTTCTTTCCTGGAAAGCCAGAATGGAACATCCAAACCATGCGGCTCATCGCCCAGGTGCCCTATGGCGGCGCCGATATGTTTGATTGCATGGCAGCGGTTGAGCGGATTCAGCCGGGCGATGGGGAAAGCTGGCAGACGGAATGGCAGAAGCTTGCCGAAAAGGCCGAATCCCGGGCACAGACGGCGCTGGCCGACGGTCACGAAGCGACGGCGATGAAGCATTACTTCTTCGCGAGCGCATACTACCGCCAGTCGGATTTCTTCTTGCCGGGGCGCGACCCGCGCAAGCGCGAGCTTTTCCTTCGCACTAACGCGTGTTTTCAGGCTGGGGCGAAGCTTCACTCCCCCGTCATCGAGCCAATCGAGGTTCCTTGCGCCGACGAACGGTATGCCGGCTACTTCTGCCCGCCGTGCAACCCTCCTGCGGAAAAATGGCCCGCCGTCCTCTTCTTGGGGGGAGCGGACTCTCTTGCGGAGGAGATCTTCTTCTTTGGCGGCATAGAGCTCGGCAGGCGGTCGATGGCCTTGCTCCTCGTGGATACACCAGGCCGCGCCTCCTCGCTCCGGCTCAAAAACATCTATAGCCGCTACGATTATGAAGTGCCGGTCAAGGCGGTCATCGACTACCTTGCCGCAAGGCCTGAGGTGGACCCTGACAGGATAGGCCTCATCGGAGTCAGCATGGCCGGTTACTATGCTCCGCGCGCGGCCGCATTCGAAAAGCGCATCAAGGCCATGGTGCTGTGGTGCGCGTGTTACAGCGTGCTCGACGACCTGTACGACTTCTATCCGCCCCTCCAAGGCCAGATACAGTGGCTCCTCGGCGCCAAAAACGATGCCGAAGCACGCGAGAAGCTCAAAGACTTTAACCTGGCGGGTGTGGCCAAACAGATCACGTGTCCCACGCTTGTTTCCCACGGCGCAGGCGACACGCTGATGAACCCGCAAGGGGCGGTGCGGCTCTTCGAGGAAATTTCGAGTGCCGACAAAGAGCTGAAGATCTGGCAGGGCGAGGAAGGCGGGACCGTCCACGTCAATTACGACAACTGGTCGATCTCCATCCCCTTCATGATGGACTGGCTCGCCGAGCGGCTTTAGCACACCGGGTTCTAGAAGTGTTCTCGTGAGCGCAGGCTGGTCCGACCGTCAGGATGGGTTCTCCAGAACCTTTGCGGGGCGCGCAATCGTGGGGAATCGTGATTTCATAAGCCGTTTCATGAACTGGCTTCGGCTGGCTCTGGGGCTCGTCACTATCGCAGCGGTCACAATCAATTTGGTCAATGTCATCGGCCGCTATGTCTTTCTGAGGCCGATCAAGGCGACCGACGAAATCATGATTTTTATGTGGGCCTGGACCGTGTTCCTCGGAGCGGTGGTGGTGAGTTGGAAGAACTCGCACCTGAAGATAGAAGTGCTTTCGTCGATTCTGCCCGTTGGATTGCGCCGGGTCATCAGCGTTGGAGGCCTCGTGATCCTGATTGGCGTCCTCGCATTTACCTTCTCGCAATCTTTGCAGTTTCTCTCTCTCATTAACCGGATTGGCCAAACGAGCATAGCCGCCGGGATTCCGATGGTCATCCCACACAGCGCCATACCGATCGGGTTCGGGTTGATAATCCTCATCACCTTGCTGCGGCTCCGTAACGAGGTGCTGGGTCCCCGGGAAAGCATGCCGGACGAGGCGTCGGCCGAAAGTAAGTTCGAGCCGGCGCCTGACGGTGAAAGCCACTCCACGCCCCAATGAGGGGGATCGACTTTGCGGTTGGCGGGGAGGCTGTTCCGTGATCTGGTCTATGGTCGTGCTGCCGGTTGCTCTGCTGCTGCTGGGATTACCGATTTACCTCGTGCTGCTGGCGACGGGGACGGCCGTGCTAGTCTTCCAGATGGACATCCCTTTCATGGCCCTGCACCAGATGCTTTTCGGCGGGGTCGACAAATTCTCCCTCCTCGCGATTCCCTTTTTCATCTTTGCCGGCGAGATCATGGCCCAGGGTGGGATTTCCAAACGTATCCTGGATTGGGTGTTGTCGGTCATCGGCAGCCAGCGCGGGAGCCTCGGCCTGACGGTAGTCGGGAGCTCTACGATCTTTGGGGCGATGTCGGGGTCAAGTCCGGCGACGGTCGCGGCCGTGGGGCGGCTGGCCTATCCCTCGCTGCTTGAGCGCGGCTACAGCAAGTCCTTTTCCACCGCCCTCATCGCCTCTTCCGGCAGTATCGCGATCGTGATCCCTCCGAGTATCGGGATGATTCTCTACGGCGTCGCGGCGGAGGAGTCGGTGCCGAAGCTGTTCGCGGCGGGCATTCTCCCGGGCATTGTCATTGCCACCGTGATGTCCCTCTTTATCGTTTTCCAGGCGCATCGCCACGGGCTCAGCAAGTCTGCCGGCTTTCGTTGGGACGTGTTTCTCGCAGCGACCAAGCACAGCGTCTGGGCCCTCGGGACACCAGTGATCATACTTGGTGGTATATACGCCGGTTTCTTTTCCCCGACAGAGGCCGCCGGCATTGCCTGTGTCTATGCCGCCTTGGTGTCCAAATTCGCCTATCGTGAGGCCAGTTGGCGCAAGATTTTGGACATGGCTGCGTCTTCGGTGTTCCTTACAGCGCAGATCATGATCATTGCAGCGTCGGCCGGGGTTTTTTCCTGGTTGCTCACGATCAGCGGGGTCCCCCAGGCAACCACAGCCTACGTGGGGGGCCTTGATGTAGCGCCTTGGATGATGCTTCTGGCAATCAACATTTTCTTGTTGTTCGTCGGATGCATTATCGACCCAACCTCCGCAATCCTTGTGCTGACACCGCTACTGCTGCCGATTGTCCGATCTATTGGCGTCGACCCCATCCATTTCGGGATCATCATGACGGTGAACCTCAGCATCGGCATGTTCACACCGCCCTTCGGGCTTAACATTTTCATGGCGCAGTCGCTATTCGAAGTGCCGGCACGGGTGATCTATCGCGGCCTTTTGCCCTTCATCGCGATACAGACCCTTGCGCTGCTCATCATCACATACGTCCCCGAGCTTTCTCTCTTAATGACGAGGTACTTAGGGTGATGGAACACTTTCGGATGAGGACCGCGCGCGGTTGAAGCCACGGTCGTTCAATTTTCCCTAGCTGAGGAGGAAACGACAATGCGTGCAAAGGCCCAGGTGATTTCGCAATGGATTTTGTGTCTCATCGTTCTTGCGGTGTCGATTACGCTTGCAGCCGGGGCGCGCGTGACGCTCGCCCAGACCTTCAAGATGAAGATGTCGACCCCCACGATCAATGACGTTAACCATCAATGGATAAAGCGCTTTAAAGCGAGGATAGAGAAGCGTGTAGGCGACCGCCTTAAAGTTGAAATCTACCCGGCGAGTCAGCTCGGTTCGATCCCACGACAGGTCGATGGCTTGCTCACCGGGACCATCGAGTCCTTTACGAGCCCGCCATCCTTCGTGGTCGGGAGTGCTCCGAAGTGGCAGATCTTCGATGCGCCCGGGCTTTTCGATAGCCCCCAGCATGTTAACAGGGTTGTCTCGGATAAAGACTTTCGCGAGCATTTCCTAAAGCTCGGCGAGGACAAGGGGTTCAAGCCCATCGGCATATTCTTCAACAGCGGGCTGAACGTGCTGTCCCGCAAGCCCATCCGCAGGCTTGCCGATTTTAGGGGCAAGAAGATCCGGACGTTCTCATCACCCCTGCAAACAGTGCCCATGGAAGTGCTCGGCGCGACGCCGGTGCCGATGCCCTTGATCGAAGTCCTGCCCGCCCTGCAAAGCGGCACCATCGACGGGTTGTTGGCCGGCATAACGATCATGAGCGCGTTCAAGTACTACGATACGGCTAAACCGGTGACTGTCACGGATCATACACTCCTTGTCTCCGTCACCTACCTCAGCAAAATCTGGTTCGACCGCCTGCCCAAGGACCTGCAACAGGCCATCGTCGAGGAAGGGAGCAAGGTCGACCAAGAGATATTCGAGTGGGCGCTCTGGAACCTTAAGCGGACTTACAAGGTCTGGACCGATAATGGCGGGGAACTAATCCATCTGTCGGCGGATGAGCAGGCCAAGATGATGAAGGACATGGCCCGCGCCGGCGCGGAGGTATTGTCCAAGGACCCCGGTGTAAAGGCGGAATACGACATTCTAACCAAGTTCGTCGAAAAGCACCGGTAACGGCGACTGGCGGAGCCATGTCACCGTCACTCTCTCTGGATTTGCGGGCCTAGACCGAAGAGGATGGGCCCTGCAGCCCTAGCTGTGCAATGAGGATTAGTGCCCTTTGCGGCCGGTCCTGGGGTGCTGGACTCAGTTACCTCCATGACGATAGGTGCGAATTGCCCTTTATCTGAGGTAGAGGGCTGGCGAGGTATGGCGTAGCCGCTTGAACTTGGGGGGCGGTAGTTTTCCCCGAGCGTCGACGGCAGGAAAGTGCATGCCAGAAAGCTAATCCACGGGTCCTTGTGTTGCGTCCATGCGGATTCAAGATTGCCCTCCTAAATAAAAGGAATTGCAGAAAATGGAAGTTAGAAGGATTTTAACATTCATCGAGGAGACGCGGAGCGAAGCCGGCCGCGTGGCAGAGCCACCCTTGCGCAAGGTCGCCGTCGTCGCGGTTATCAAGAACAAGTTCGCCCGGCAGTACAGTGAGGACTTGAGCGAACTCACTAAGGCAAGCGAAGGCCTTGGCCGGATGATTACCCGGCTGGCCGTAAAGGCCATGGAAGATCATCCGATAGAGAGTTACGGTAAGGCAGCCGTGGTCGGCACGGCGGGCGAACAGGAACACGGCGTGGCAATGCTGACCACCGTTTACGGAGACGTCATGCGTGAGGCTGTTGGCGGCGGCAAAGCCTGGATTTCTTCTATGACCAAGCGCGCTGGCCCAGGGGTGACGGTCGATATCCCGCTGGCTCATAAGGATGCATTGTTCGTCCGCTCACATTACGATGGCATGTTCGTGACGCTGCACGATGCGCCCCTGCCGGACGAAATCGCTGTGATCTGTTGCTTTGCTAACCGTGGCCGCCTCAATCACCGGGTGGGCGGCCTCCGCAAAGAAGATATCAAGGGAGAGGATGGCCTCCGCTGAGCAGCTGCCCTGCATCCTTGGCGGAAGGGGTACCGGACATGAAAATTGCGCTTGTCAACATCGGCACCCTCGTTAGCGGCGATTTGCGGTCTCCATTCATTGAAGGCGACAGTTTGCTGATGGACGACGGGGTTATTAAAGCGGTTGGCTCCGTCAGGTCTGAGGACATTGCGGCGGCGGACCTTGTGGCCGATGTGGGCGGAATGGCGGTCATTCCTGGCCTTATCGACTCGCACGTCCATGTCACCTTCGGCGACTACACACCGCGCCAGAAAACCGTCGGTTATCTGGAGAGTTACGTGCATGGCGGGATTACGACCGTGATCTCCGCGGGTGAGGTTCACGTGCCGGGACGGCCGAAAGATCGGCCCGGCATAAAGGCGCTGGCGCTGGCCGCGCAACGCTGCTTCCAGACCTATCGTCCGGGCGGAATGAGGGTTTACGCCGGGTCCGTGATCGTGGAACCCGGCCTGACAGAGCAAGACTTTGCCGAGTTGGCGCAAGAAGGGGTGTGGCTGGCCAAGGTCGGGTTCGGCGCCTTCAAGAAGCCAGCCGACGCAACAGATTCAGTCCGCGCTGCTCAGAAACACGGCTTCAAGGTCATGTGCCACACCGGCGGCGCATCCATCCCTGGGTCGTTGCCGGTTACCGCCGATGACCTGCTGACCATGAAGCCCGACGTAGCAGGCCACGTAAATGGAGGCCCGGTGGCCATGCCGGATCGCGACCTCGTGCGCGTCGTCGAGGAAAGCGACATCGCGCTGCAGATCGCGCAAGCCGGTAATATCCGAACCGCAATGAAGACAGTGGAACTGGCCGAAAATTACGACCATTTCGAGCGTGTACTGATCGCCAGCGATACACCGACCGGCACGGGAATGATGCCACTTGGCGTGATCAAGTCGCTGGCGGAGATGACGGCGCTTTGCGGCATGAGGCCGGAACGGATTATCGCAGCCGCGACCGGAAACGTCGCCAGGGTCTACGGGCTCCATTCCGGCTTCCTGGCACCCGGCAAAGCGGCCGACCTGACAGTGATAGATGCGCCACTCGGCGCCAGCAAACCGAGTGCGCTTGAGAGCTTACGCAACGGCGATATACCGGCGGTCGCAGCGGTTTTCTCCGCTGGTGTGCCCCGGTTAATCGGCATGAGCCGTAATACGCCGCCGCCGACAAGGGCAATCCGAGTCACGCAGAATAAATGCGTCGCGAGCTTTACTGAGGCAGGGCACTAATACTGCGGTCAGGCGCGGCTCCGGCCCTTTTCATCTCGGGGCTCTCTAGTTTCACGCCGCGCGGGGGCTCCCGTAGAGGGGCATAGGGGTGTTCTCCGCATCAGCGGCGGGTGCATCCGCCCCCTCGCTAGTTTGCAGGTGAGGGCAAGTGTTAGGCCTCCTGCTCATGTTCAATCCCCCTTTTATCCTAGCTCCTGGCCGAAAATTCTAACATTCGGTGTGGACCAATTTAAGGGTGGAAGACCCGACAGTTGGCGAGGAAGACTGCGATGAGTTCAACCTTTCCCAACTATTTGGAAGGGGGTTCGAGAAGCTATATTCGAATCCGGCTAAACTTGAGCTGAAGAATCGGCACGGTGGACCGAATGCAATTCAGACCCTTGAGTACACAGGTAGAACGACTATAAAAGGGCAGCTATCCCCTCCCAACAAGAAACAAGGGCTCAGACCCTGCTCTGGGCATGAGCCCCTGTTCCTCGCTGGAAAGCTACTCCTTCTTATTGCCAACCAGGGAACGGGTAAATCAACTCTCCTGATTTAAATTCCTCCGGATAAATCACCACCTGTTTGCCGGGCGTGCTGAATTCACTCAGGTCGCCGCTCTTGACATTCTGAATCTGGACCATGAGCGTTCTCGGATACGCCCACTCGCCGTTGGGGGCAAACTTCACCTTGCCCACGACGGTCTCAAACTCGTGGGTCCCGATATACTCCCCGACGGTCGCCTGGTCCAGGCTCTTTGTCGCCTCGATGGCCTGCCCCAGGATTTGGACATACGCATAGGCCCACGGGGGCAGGTAATATCCCAGGGGATCCACACCCTCTTTTGCGGCCCTGGCCTGATACTTCCTCAAGAACTCATCTATCCCCGGGAACTTCAAGGTGGGCTCGGGCGCCCAGAACCAGTAATTTAAAATCCCATTCAGAGTTGGACCAAGATTCTGTTGAATAGTAGTAAACTGCAACCCAACCATTGCTCCCCCGAAGAGTTTCGGTTTCAGCCCCACCTCCTTTGCCGCCCTGATCATGCCCACAGAGTCGGGGGGATAGGATCCCACAAAGACGATATCCGGATTCAGCGCCTTGATCTTCCTGGCAACCGGGGTGAGATCTACCGTACCGGGGGGATATCTATCATCGTAGATCACCTTGAAACCATACTTCGCGGCGGCTTCTCTAGCCCCTTCGAGGGCCCTTACACCAAACTCATGGTCTACACCCACCAATGCCACCGTCTGAGGCTTTGGCTTCTGTTGGCTCGCCACGGTGAAGAAACCCCCAAACTGGTCAAGCATAGCCCTCGGTCCTGCTGGCATGATCTGGAAGTAATATTTGTAGTTGTACGGCGCATTCATCGCGTTGCCAAATAGGCTCATGAAAACCAGCTTATGCTCTATAACGGTGGGCATCGCGGGCGCGATCAGCAACGAGCCATATGAGGAGACGACAAAATCGACTTTGTCCAACGAGATTAGTTTCAGATAGATCGCAGGGATATCGGACGCCTTAGTGTGGTCATCATAATAAACCAGCTCTACCGGCCTGCCCAGCAGCCCCCCCTTCGCATTGACGTCTTCAGCCCAGATTTTGATGGCTAGCAACGCGGGCTTTCCACCCCCTGCTAGACCGCCTGTCAGGGGCATGCTAAACCCTATCTTTATGGGCTTTGCTTGCGCCAGTAGGGATGGAACCTGAAGACCAGCAAGAATCAAACTGGCCATAAGCAAGAAGGGTAAAAACAGTCCATACAACCGCAATTTTCTTTTCATTTCCTCTCCCTCCCATACGTACGGATCCAACCCTCAGCCTGAGCCCCTTCTGTGGACATCCAAAAACACAAAAAGCGTCCCGTTAGGGACGCCAGTCGCAGCCTCACACTCTCCCGCCTCCACAGACCCGCACCCTTAAACCGGATAGGGACGAGCCCCCGAAGTGAGAATTTCCAATTTCAAGCCTTGATGGAGGCATAGTCAGCCCCCTAGCCATTTTTACTATATTTAATCCTTTTCACCGCGGAAGTCAACAGCCTTTCGAATCCCCATAAACCGACGCCCGGCGTGCATCCACTGCGCCCTAATACCCGAGCCCACTTTTCAGCGCCCCGAAGGCTTCTGGTGGACGCGGAAGATGCCATTATCTTGGCCGTGCAGCCTAGGGCCTTTGAGAAGGTGGCCAAAAGGGCTGGAGCCAGGAAAAGGAAAAGGGTTGATGAGGGAGAGCGTCAGAGACTGGCTGAGATGAGCAAAAATACAGCCCATTTGCTCCTGTAAATGCTGTCTCACGCTTCTAGAATTGAAGAATGCCTAATGGTGAATCCTTCGGGGTAGCAAGAAGGAGCCTCATTATGTGGCCTTTAACGATGCGCTGATGGTCTGGGCCTGCGGGGGACCGCATCTGGGGGCCAGGGCACTGGGGCAAGCCCCCTGGGGGCATCGAGTTAGGATTCCTTAACCCCAGGAACCTTGAGAAACAAAAGGGGCTTTTCGGTGCGCATGCTCTATCCTTCAGCCAGGGCCAACATAAAAATAATCCTTGACAAGAAGAGAGTGAAGAGTTAAATTATTAGTTGCTTTCGTGATTGGCTTGTTGTGGAAAGTGAAACCGCAAGGGCCCAGAATGAAGCCCGTGCGGTTTTTTTATTATGGTGTCAGGTCCCGTTGGGACGGGACCTCGCCCCTGGGGACTCCCCAGGGATCCTGAAGAGAAAGGAGGGAAAAAAAGAACGTGCGACACACTGGCAAAGTGAAGTGGTTCAATGACGCCAAGGGGTATGGATTCATCGAGCGACCGGACGGTCCCGATGTTTTTGTGCACTATTCGGCGCTCCAGGGCGACGGATTCAAGAGCCTGACTGACGGGCAGTCGGTTGAGTTCGATGTCATGGAAGGACAGAAGGGCGAGCAGGCGGCCAACGTAGTCAGACTGTAGTTAGCCGAATCCAGCTCTAGGCAGAAAGGGCCTCGATGTCTTCGGGGCCCTTCGCTTTTTCCCTCGGCCCGCCTAATGGGGGTATCGATCACCACCACTGGGGGTTTCAGCTATTAGAATGCTTCCCTTTTGAATCGTTCCTCTAGCTCTTCGAGCCAGGATTCAACAAGGAAATCATCTTCACCCTCTGGTTTCTTGCCCGCCAAGGTGACTTCTATTAATTGCTCAAGGTCGGCATCCACAATAGCGCGTTCTAAGTCCCGCAGCACCTCAATAATGGTTCCGCCGAAATTTCCAAAACCAATCTTCATTCCCTTAGCCACTCTGCTTTATTCCAGCGGGGGAAGACCCCTCTCACCGATGGAAGGGGTTTAGGTCCGGTGAGGAAGTTTCACCGCATTTTAAGTCCCTCCTGAGGTATTTCATCGACAGGAAGGTGCTTTGAGATGAGGGTTTTTTCCTTTTCGGTGAAACAACGGGAAATGCCCAGAGGAGCCTATTATCCTCCGTCTCGTGGCCCGTCTTTTGGAGACTCCCTCCGGGGAGTTACTTTACTTACCGACCGGGCAACCGACGTTGCCGTGCCATTAAGGTACGGTAACGCATAGCGAGGCACCAGCGGGGTGGGCATTGAGGATATCCTTGATGCCCACTTTTTCTCTTCTCTCAGGCGCCGTTCACGACCTAGAATCGACGATAGGGCCTAACCCGTACCGATGCCCTCGCAAGGTCTCGAACTCCCGGATCGCCGCCTGAAAACCAGCATGAATAGCTGGCCGATTCATAGGAAAATTAGGGGGTAAGTACCTTAGGTATCATTTTGGCAGGGAGCGATTCTGGGCTCTCTCTGAGCCGCTTATAGCCACGTCAACTAGCTAAAAGACATTTCTTGGGAGTCACTAATCCCACCCTGTTGCACTGCTTCCCTCTAGCCGCCATCCGGTAGACCTGCACCCGGACATGAGCGTTTACGCTGACACCGGGGCAGCCCTCAGACTACCACCCTTCCGTAGCGCCCGTATTCCAGCGCCTCCTCGAGCATGGCGCAGACGTTTTCCGTAGGCACCTCGGGCTGGATGTTGTGTACCGCAGCCAGCACATAGCCCCCACCCGGCGCCAGATCATCGATACGGCGCCTCACTTCGGCACGGACATCATCGGGGCTTCCGAAGGGTAGTACCCGCTGGGTGTCGACGCCTCCCCAGAAGACGAGCCTGTCGCCGAACTCTTGCTTGAGGCGCGCCGTCTCCATATTCGCAGCGGATACCTGAACGGGATTCAGGATATCAACCCCGGCGTCGATGAAGTCCCCGATCAGCTCATAGACCGAGCCGCAAGTGTGGTAAAAGATCTTGGCGGGCGTGAGCTTCTTGATTTCCCTTATGCAGTAGGCAAAGCGCGGCTTTATCAATTCCCGGTACATGGCCGGTGACATGTAGGGGCCGAGCTGGGTACCCATATCCTCTGTGACACCTACTATATCGACGAGGTCACCCACCTCCTTCACCCCTTTCAGGGCTATCTTGAGGTTGATCTCCACGACCCGGTCCATTATGGCCTCGACAAGCTCGCGGTTAACCACTAGGTCGGCATAGATATTGTCGAAGCCCCTGAGGAGGCTTGCGAGAAGGAAGAAAGTGAAATTTGGGGAAAAGATGACAGCGAAGTCGGTCGTCTTGTAGAGGGTCTCCGCCTCTTCCCTGAGGCCGCGAAAGCGGCCGGGGTCCTCGGGGTCAGGCCAGGGGAAATCCTTCAGGGCTTCCACATCGTCACAATCCTTGAGAGGGGAGCCCACGAGGTCGTAATAGTAGGTTCCCGGAAGCCGCTGCCGCTCCACCCTCCACTCATCCCTATAGCCGTCGGGCTCAAGCATCTCATCCTTCCAACCATCCGGCGGCCGCAGGTAGACGGGCCGCACGTCGGTATCGAAGCGGCGATGGATGGCCTCATCAACGGCTACAGCCTGAGTTATCTTGTTCACAATCCGGGTCTCTGCCTCAATGCCCAGATGCACCTTCAGTCGCTCGTAGGCCGGGGCCGTTATCGTTGTAGCCCAGCTAGCCCCGAAATCGAGAGGCACACGATCGGCCTCCTTGTGATTCAGGGCCGCGAGCACCCGCTCCCGATGGCTCATGCTCATGGATTTTCCCCCTCTGAGACAAGAATCCGGCTCCCGAACCCCCCTCAGTTCTGCCGTAACTTGCGAGATTTTACCACGACACAATCGATGAGGGAGAAAGAATCCCGCAAAGGAAGAACTTTCCCGCAATAGAGGGTTCATGTCCCGCCATGAGAAATTCGAGCCCTTTGGGGGCAATTTTATTTGCGCAACGCTATCTTACGAGTGTTACCAGTTGTTGGTGAGCAGGGAGGCGATTGCGGGGCTGGGGTGCTCAGGGCATCGGGCCAGCCAGGTAACAGACCTCATGGCGGTCCATCCTCGGTCGAATCCTGGAAGAAGCAATTTGCCCAGCAGTCAACTGACCGTGATTATCCTCAGCGAATCCGTTGTGCCCGCCTCCGCACCAGGAGCCCTCTCGGCAAGTACCAGCTTGTCGTCTTTCCTTATGAGTCTCAGCTCCCTGAGGGTTTTCATTATCACTTCATGCCAGTCATCCACTTCGTTCTTGACCAAGAACGGGTGGACGCCATAGGAAAGGGCCGAAAAGTTGTGGGTGGCCTCGTTTCTGCTGAAGGAGAGTATCCAGCAGTCCGGCTTGAACCTCGAGATGCGTCGGGGGGTGCTCCCGCTTTCGGTGAGCGTCAATATGAAGCGAGCGGGGAGCGCGCGGACGGCTTCTACCGCATTGAGGGATATGACATCCTCGATGCCCGCCCCCCCCTTCTTGGAGCCGTCCTTAAAGTAGCCCTCAAGGCCCGATGAAAGCCCGAGCGTCCTTCTCTGGCGCTCGATTGAGCGCGCGATTCTGGCCATCATTCTAACCGTCTCTACGGGGTATTTCCCGATGGCTGTTTCTTCCGAGAGCATCACGGCGTCTGTCCCATCGAGGATTGCGTTTGCCACATCTGCCGCCTCCGCCCGCGTCGGGCGGGAATTATCCGTCATCGAATGAAGCATCTGAGTTGCCGTGATGACGGGAAGCCCCCGGAGGTTCGACTTACGTATGAGGCTCTTCTGAACGGCGGGAACATGCTCTATCGGGATCTGAACCCCGAGGTCCCCTCGAGCGATCATTATGGCATCCGCGGCCTGCAATATCCCGCCGATGTTTTTGACCGCTTCCGCCCGCTCGATTTTTGCGACGACATGGATGGGCTTGGCCTTCTTTCTAGCGAATTCCTTCACCTTAAGGATGTCCTCCGCCTTCTCCACGAATGAAACGCTGAAGGCATTCACCCCTTCTTTGAGCCCGAAATCGACAAGCGCGAGCTCCTTCTCCGTCACAGGCTCGGCGAATATCCTCGCCTTGGGAAGGTTCAGCCCTTTGTGGGAGAGGAGATCCCCACCGACCATAACCTTGCACCTCACCTCACTCCCTGCGACCCCCTGAACCCTGAGTTGTATGAAGCCGTCGTTCAGATAGACGGTGCTGCCCCTGGAGACGCTCTCCGGAAGCCTCTCGTAGCTTACCGGGATGAGTGAGCTCCTCCCGAGGACATCCTCGGTCGTGAGGGTGACGATGTCGCCTTTCTTGAGCTCAAGGGGCTCCCGGTCCAGCCTTCCCACCCGAATTTTCGGCCCCGGGAGGTCGACGAGGATCAAGACAAGACGGCCAAGCCCCGCCGAAACTGAGCGAATGTGCCTTATGTCCTCCCTGTGCTCTTCAAGGCTTCCGTGCGAGAGGTTTAGCCGGGCGACATTCATCCCGCTCTCTATGAGTTCCTTCAGGACGGACCTCGACCGGGAGGCGGGCCCTATCGTGCAGACTATCTTGGTCTTATGGCTGGGCAGCGTCAAACCCATACCCCCTTCCACAGTGACAACTCCTGGAACCTATATTCATCGTTTATTCAGCTCGGAATAAATTTAACCATCGATCCCCCAAGAAGTCACCACCTTCTTCGCGGCCACGGCAAGGAGTCTCTGTCCACCATCACAATCTCCCAACCGATACCCTTCATCACCATGGCATAGGCCGCCGTGGAGCCGACCAGTCCGCTTCCGACAATCTCGATTTTCATCTCCTTACCGCCCGCGTTTCCGCAGCTGAGTTATTTTCCCGATAAACCGAACCATGCCTAGGCCAGCTTTGCCGAGCTCTGGGAAGAGCCCTGGAATTGCTTGCAATTTTTGAGTACCTTATCATAATTGCTTTGGATATAGACGCCTTCCTATGGCATATTGAAAAGATTGATTTTCGATTGATTCTTCCCGCTGACCCGGAAGGGACGGTCGTCTCTACTGCCGAAGATGTCGGCGCCGGCCCCATGATACTGTCACGGAGAACCCAAGGGGGAACGTTAAATGATTTACACCGTCACGCTGAACCCCGCGCTTGACCGC
The DNA here is from genome assembly GCA_964575845.1 of uncultured bacterium. GTDB lineage: Bacteria > UBA8248 > UBA8248 > UBA8248 > CAZNSX01 > CAZNSX01. The sequence continues at coordinate 460,908 of CAZNSX010000003.1, forward strand.
GCAATTGTCGTGGAGCGGCTGCTCGAGTTCGACACAACGCGGGTTCTTTGCGAGAACCTATATGCCGCGGGAAAGGGCATCGATGTTTCCCGCGTCATCAGAGAGCTTGGCGGGGAAAGCGTAACCCTGGGGCTTGTCGGAGGCTATGACGGGTTCAAGCTCGAGGGCCTTTTGATCAACGCGGGGGTGATGACGGACTTCACCAGGATTGGCGGCGAGACTCGCACGAACATCATTCTTAAGGAGCAGGCCACGGGTCGCCAGATGGTGATAGGCGCGGCCGGGCCGGAGGTCAGTGCCGCGGAGATAGGACAGATCTATCAGCAGATCCTTCAGGTCCAGGACATGGACTACCTGGTCTTAAGCGGGAGCCTACCGAGAGGGGTCACCCCCAATCTTTATGGGCAGCTCATCCTGGCGGGAAAGAAGAAAGGAGCCTGCATCGTTCTGGACACAGACGGCGAGCCGCTTAAAGAGTCCATCGGTTACCAGCCGACGTGCATCAAGCCCAATCGCTTCGAGCTATCCCGCCTTGTGGCAAGAGAGGTCGAGAGCGACTCCGAAATCATCGCCGCATGCGATGAGATTCACCGGAGGGGAATTCCATCCGTCCTGGCCTCGAGAGGGAGAGATGGACTGCTCCTCTCTTCAAAAGAGGGAAGGATAAAGGCTGTTGCCCCTCCGGTTGAAGTGGAGAGCACAGTTGGCGCGGGCGATTCGGCAGTCGCGGGCTTTGTCTTGGCCCACTCTCGCGGAAAGCACATTGAAGAGTGCTTGCGGCTCGCCTGCGCGGCCGGCACGGCAACCGCCAAGACACCGGGGACCGAGCTCTGCCACAGGGAGGACGTGGAAGAAATCCTTCCCCACATCGAAATCACGAGGCTGTGATTAGGATCATGCGCTCGGGCGGGCAGTGAGGAGAAAGGGAGAATAGTACATGTTCCAATGGCGGGTGTCTCGCAAAGGGAGACAGGGCCGCCGAGGACCGGCTCGATGACCTAAGTGGAAGCAAAATGGTAGCAACCGCCAGCTTCGGCGAGACGGAAGCATCAGAATCGCTTGATTTTACTGGAGCCGGCGAGAGGATTCGAACCTCCGACCTACTGATTACGAATCAGTTGCTCTACCACTGAGCTACGCCGGCTCTCAGGGGATAAGGTCTCACGGCTCATATCGCCCTGATTTTGCAGCAAGGAGGGGCTCCCCGTCAACAGGATTATCTGTTTGCCTGGGTCCTATTGACGCGGGCAGAAAACTCTGGTAATAATTGATTTTTTGACGGTTCATGGTGAGCCGCTAGCTCATCCGGCAGAGCACCTGCCTTTTAAGCAGGGGGTGCCAGGTTCGAGTCCTGGGCGGCTCACCAAAGGGCGTCCCCATCGTCTAGCCAGGCCCAGGACACCGCCCTTTCACGGCGGCAACGGGGGTTCAAATCCCCCTGGGGACGCCAGCTTACCCACAGTATCTCCTGACGAGATTGCTTGCGTTTTCAGCTGGATCGCCAGGTTCCGCCTCCATTTTTCCCCACCCCACCTCTGGCCCGGCTCGAAGCCTGCGAAGAGTTCCGAGAGGAAGACTCTTCTTTTCTCAAGGCAGCCATTGTGGAAATTTTCGCCGAAGTTTCGAACGATTCTTGCCACTTTTTGGTTGTCCACGAAAAGGCTCCCTGTCTCGGCTTGGAGTTCCTGAACACTCCCTTTGGCCTCGGCCTGCTCTTCCCTCAATTTGGATTTCGACCTGGAGTTCTCCTGATTTACCCCTCGGGGGGGATCAGGAGAACCCGATCGCCTTTCGGCTCAAGGCGTGTGCCGAACTCCTCGCAGAGACGCTCCATCATCTGGATGATCTCCCGCCCTGCGCCGCGATGGGGCGAGAGGAGCACGGGAGGCCCGTCCACCCCGCACCGGCAAGGGAGGATATAGGGTTCCCGAACGCCTCCCTTTGTCAGAGTGCACCCGAAGAGAAACGTCTGGAGAGTGGCTTCAGTGAAGAAGGGTTCCACAATGTCGAAGACCAAATTTCCCGTGCAATGCACGATGGGTTTTCCTCTGTAGTATTCGATTGCCGAGAGAACATGCTGGTGGCCGCCGAAGACCGCGTCCGCCCCGGCATCGATGGCGGCATGGCCGATCTCACACTGGAAATCATGCACCCGGTGGGTCATGCTCGTCCCCCAGTGTTGGTAGACGAGGATCACGTCGGCCTTTTTCTTGAGCCTACGGATATCGCCCTTCATGCGGCGCAGGTCTTCCTGAGCGGCCCAGGTGACAATATCCAATGGCCTTCCGGGATATTCATCCCCGCTGTACGCCGCATGATAGGCCGTTCTGGCCCGGAGGGGATTCACACCCGCGTTCTTGGGGCCGGCGGCGAATCCCTGAGGCAATGTCGTGGAATAGGCAAGAATACCGACCTTGAGGCCGTTTCGCTCCACTACCTCAGGTTTCCGAGCTTCGGAGAGGTTCTTCCCCGCGCCGGCAAAGGGGAGCGAATTTTCCTCAAGCAGGGCCATGGTTTCAAATAGGGCCTCATCTCCAAAGTCAAGAATGTGATTGTTGGCGATCGTGAGGACGTCAAACTGGGCTTCCACCAGGCCTTCGACCATCTCGGGCGCTCCGCGGTGGAATGGATGTTTTCCCGGCATCAGGCGTCCACCCCGGGAGAGGGAATGTTCAAGGTTAAGAAACGCCAAATCGGCCTCCTGGAACAAAGGACCCAGGCGCCCGACCATTCCCCGGGCATCCTTTCGGTTCGGTGCAACATCTCCACCCGTAAGCATCGTGCAGGAAGCGGAAGACTCTCGGCTCATCTTTTCCCTCCGTAAACCGCTCATCGAAATCTTAATCTTAATTAGAAGCGACGGGGATTCGCGCGTTTCAACTCTTTTTCACACAAGCTCGTAAAGGTCCACGAACATAGTCATACCCCTCCCCGCTCCGGAAGCCCGTGATCATGTGGGTTTCCTTCAACGCGCCAAAGAGGAAGACCGAACCAGCGCGGATGTTCTTCTCTTTCACGAAACGGTTGAGTTCTCCATAGAAATCTTCGCCCGGCCAAACCACAGGTGGAAGACTCGACCCAGCTTCCGCTCCATCACATGCATCTCTTCGTCCTCCCTCTTCCGGGTCAGGCGAGCCCCAACGAGGACCCCCCTCCAAATCCTAAGCTCTCAGGGCTCCCTTAACCTCTTCGTACAATGTCTCGAGCCCCCGGCGGAAGGTGTCCTTCCGTTGCTCCACCCAGTAGGTACCGCGCGAGGTATCCGCCCAGAAGAACTTCTCGAAAGAGCCGTCCACTACCGCCTCGGCCTTGGGCCGGCCCGCACGTACCAGCCTCTCCATGGTCTCCCTGATATCCATGAGGTATCTCCTCAGCCTTCGCACCCCTTCCTTGCCGCAGACCTCCCCGTGGCCGGGGACGATATGCTCAACGGGGAGGTCTTCGATCCACTCGAGGGTTTGGATCCACTGGCCCACGTTGGCATCCCGCATGCCCGGGCAGGGGCTTTCGATCACCAAGTCGCCCGGGAAGAGAACTCTTTCCTCCGGGACGTGAACGACGCTGCACGTGGGCGTATGGCCGCCCAGGCGGCGGACCTCGAAGGTGAGGGGAGGCAGGTGGAGAATGAGGCTCTCCTCGAAGCAGACCTGCGGTGGCGGGACGACGGCTCCTTCGATCTCGGCCGCATCCTCCTCGTGGCCCAGATCGCGCAGTGTCTCGATGAAGATCTGTTTGGAAAATGGGTGTTTTCCCTTCACCCGAGCGATCTCCTCGTACGCGAGCTGGGGCGCGATGAGGGTCACACCCTCGATGAAGGCGGTGCCCGTGATATGGTCGCCGTGGTAGTCGGTGGAGATGAGGTAGCGGATGCCAAGCGGGCTCAGGGATTGGAGTTCCTTCTGCCAGCGGCGGGAGTCCGAGGGCCGAACCGGGCAGTCTATGAGGACCACCCCTTCGCCTGAGACCGCTGCCCCCACGTTCGCCCAGTCAAACCCCGTCTCCACAAAGAGGTGCTCGGTCAGTTGGCGCATGGCTCTTACTCCTCGGATCTACGCCTTGAGAATTCCCCTTTGACGCTCCTGGACCCTTTCTTGCCTCTTTGCGTCAACGCCGATTGAAGGATGGGAACGCGTTCCTCCGGCCCGCACGGGGGCTAGGCGAGGCGCTCGGAAATTTGAGCCACCGCCTCACAGAGGAACTCCCCCACCGCCCGGGTTCCCATGTTTCCCCCCAAGTCGGCCGTGAGTTTTCCCTCCCGCACAGCGAGCCGAACGGTCGGGTGCTCGATTATGGGCTTGCCTCCCTGGATGCGCTCCTTTGAGTGCTGGTGGCAGAAGTTGAATAGGGCCCGACAAAGGCCCTTGTTGCAGGCAACCAGCTCGGCGGTTCCCCGGAATATGAAGCGCCGGAGGGCGTATCCCCCGTACTCCCTGGGCACGGGGAGGGTGCGAAGGCCTAGCTTCGAAAGCGCACGCTGTGAGTTACGGCTTTTTTGTGGCTTTGGTCAGCACCGCGCGGAGCCCAGCCGACTGGGCGTTGCTGACATCACGCTTTACGAAAATATCCACCGGCCTTACTGACTCGCCATAATAGGCCATGTTCCAAACGTCATTCGTCTTTACGACAGCCCCTTCGAGCGAGAAGCCACCAAAGGCTCCTTTGGCCCGCGCGAAGGAAAGGTAATCGGCGCTCAAAGTCGGTGTCGTCGCCGCTTCTGCGCTGGCACCAACCGGCCCGGCGGCCACGGAGATTTCGCCCCCGAGCTTGATGGTTGACGCAAACAGCGATTCCAAGCCCTTCCGCGTCATCACCATCATGATCACCTCCGACTTCTTGGCGCCGATTTGCAGACCAAAGCTCACAGAGCCGATGGTGTAAAAGGCGGGTTCGCTCCATTCACCCGTCTTTTCATCGCGCACAAGGAGAACGCCCCTGCCACCCGAACCGCCGAACACAAACCCCGCCTTATACAATGCCGGCACTATCAATAGCCCCTTGACATCCTTCACGTGGTTGCGGAACCAGCCGAGGTCGGGGTCGACGAGGAAGTTGCCGACGGTGATGCGGGCATTATCGACTAGCGCCTGCTGCTCGGCTGCGTCCGCCGCCGCTGCCGGCATAGTTGCCAGCGCGAAGAGTCCGGCAACTAACAAAGTGCTGAGGGAAAACAATATGACATTCGATGCTCCATGACTCCTTTTCATTTTTTCTTCCTTTCTTTCACTCCATACAAAAAGCTGCCATGCCCAGACGACCCGCCCAGTATTATTATATTACAGCCCGCCCATGGCATCGCAAGCCTCCTTTCGGTGGCCACTGCGCTTTCCCGAGAAAGTGAAAGGAAAGAAATGATGGTCCGAGAACGACAGCGGCAATGGGTGCGGCGATGGCGCTGCGCAAGGGTCCTCCTCCAGAGGGCAGGCTTTGGATAAACCACTGCGATAATGAAACACTCACATATGGGGATTAAGGGTCTTGATACTTTTTTAGGCAGTTAGCAGAATATTATTAATATCAATAAATAGGGCTTACGGGCTTGATTTTATTTGGGATCGATGTTGCCGCTGCACTTGCCAGTACCCAAAGCCCTAAGAACCCTTCTAGAATTGCCGTTGTCTCTCTGCGCCTGGTCGAGGGGTACTTACCCCGATAGAAACTTGCTCTGATATGAGACTTTTCGAACTAAAGTGGCCCTGAAAGTTTGACCTCCCCCGTCAGTTCACCTTCAGCGCTCCGAGGTGGAAGAACGTTCCAAGCTGGGCAGGACTTCTGTTCTCCCTCCCTCTCGTTTTTGAGTGCCAGGAGCTGAAATTTCAGAAGGCCCTTCTACGCGCGATTGCCACCCCCCGCATACCAAAGAACATAATTGGGGTTCTTGCTACCTCTCAGCTTGGATTACCGAGTTGCCTCTACCATCATAGAGAAATATCTAAAATTCTAGATACCATGTTAACCTATTTTTCGCTATTTCATATAATCACCCCTAGAATTCATGCGGATAGGTGTCCAGAATCCTGGACATTATATTCTTGTCTTATTTCCATGTCTTTTTGGCCTTAGGGTCATCATTTTTTAATGAAGTGTTTAAGATAATATACATTCTTGGATTTGACCTAATTCGCCTGCTCATACTAATACTTTGAAAATATAAGAGTTATCACATAAATTCACCCTTGGCATACGGGTTGCTTTTAACATTCAATCCCGCTTACTCTTGGAACTGCTTTGGAGCCATAAATGTTTTGGTTAGCTTTAATAATAGGGTTTTTTATCGGCACAGCCTTTGGCGTTATTATAATGGCTATTATCAATGTTACTGAACCACCAGGGTCTTATTACTTCTAAAGGTGCCGAATATTATATTTCCCTAGGCTCAAGCTGTGCGAGAAAGCCGGGAAAAGATGAAATGAGCGCTCTCTCTATTCTTCTACACCCTAAAGTGGTCTTGTCGCCCTTCGGGAGAATTTTCTGAGGATGAAGAGATGTGAAGAAGGTTTCTCAATTTGTTGTAAGAGAAAGGAGCGGGACCCGTCTTCTTCGCCGAATTCGTCAGGGAAGAATAATGATCAGGCTATCTCTTCTTTTGATAGTCGCGAGCCTTCTTCTGATGAGTTGTATAGCAACAAGAAAGATGGCAAAGCAGACGCCCCTTCCCAGGTTCATGACACTGGAAATCTTCGAACCGCCTGAGCTCAAGGGATTCTGGCTTGTGGAACCTCGCGAGATGCGGGAGGGGAAATACCAATTCGGTATTATGAGGCGGCTGGAGATTAAGAAGACCAAAGGCGGGGGACCAATCTGAGATGACGTGCAATGGCCGTGCGAAGAAAAAAGCCGCTTTCCCCAAGCCTCCTCGGGCGCGAAGCCTCGTTTCGCCGCGAGTCGGGTAAATAAATGCGCGGCGCAATCGGGCGTACCGCGACACCATTACCCAAATACGCGAAAAGGCCCTTTTTGTTTTCGAAATATCTTGGGCTCAATGAGTCACAGGCCCTCAAGGGGGCCTCGGCCGAGATACCCCAGCAGGGCCAGGAAGGCCCTTATTTAGCTGTTCGGGTTGGTGCGATGAAGGGGTATTTCGCGCCTTCCCCAGACGTCTATCTAAACCTCAGCCCCACGCGGTTCTCTCCTTAACCGACCCGAGAGCTCTTACATGAAAGCCCCCTTCACGTACCGATCAGCCACGCCATTCCTTGAGAGTGAGGCGCACGGCAGAGGTCCGGCAGCGGCCAGCATCCTCACTTGTGATCTTTGATAGAGACGAGAATGTTATCCGGTGCGCCCCCTAGGCCCGGGCACCAGAATTGCATACTATCGGCTATAAAATTAACCCTCTAAAATACAGATAACGCGTTTAGAATCCAGGGTCTCCCGGGGGGAAGGAGATGGTATGGATAAAAGGGGACCACGTTTAGGAGTGAAAAAATGGACATAAGCAAAATGGCCAGAACCGCCGTCGACTTCGAGAAAACTGCTTCTGCGCTCTATAAAGCCGCCGCGGAAAAAGCAGCTAGCCCTCAGGTCAAGATTCTCTTGGAATTCTTAATAGATGAAGAATCGAAGCATGCTCATCTGTTATTAAAGTGCTTCGGTCCCCTGGAGGTAGGCGAAATAGATGAAATGCCCTTAATTCATGCGGCCAAGGAATTAACAGGAAAAATGGCTGGCCAACCGGACCCTTTAAAGGCTATCGACTTGGGAATTGAGTTAGAAGAGAAAGGCGGCAAGTTCTACCGAGAGCTGACAGAAAATCTCTTGATGGAAAAAAAGTTGATGGAAATCCTGGATAATCCCGCACTGGATATTGGTCGCGCGGTTTCAGTCGCCACGGAACTCGCGAAACAGGAAGATAAGCACAGGAAGGAGTTAATCAAAATAAGAGAGATGGTATTGACCTTATCCACATAAGAATTGAAGCTAATTCAGGCAAAATGAGAGCTCTGCTTGGGCTCTGGCCCTGCGGAGTCGCTTTCTGAGAGGTTCTCTGGACGCATAAAAGGGCGCGAAAGCCTTTCTGAAATCGCGGTTCCCCCCCTTACCCTGAGCCCTTTCTTCGATTCCAGGGTGCTTAATGAATGGAGCATGGTTCAGGCCTCTATAGGGGGCTAAAATCGGTTTTCTCCCTTTACCCCTACCCCCCCCTAGTCTAATTCGCGGCATCTCCCGCGTGGCCGCCCATTCGCTCAGGGGGGTCGGTTCTAGGAATTTGCCCCCCCCTGGGCCGCCGCTCTCGAAAGCCCTACCGGGGACACAAAAGAGAAAAAGCTCATAGCCTCGTGTTAATCTTCTATTTTGAGGAACTCTTAGCGAGGGTTAAGGCAATATTATCCGGTCATGGGAGGAGGGAATCGTCCAGCCTTGGCCGTCTCAGCGCCTCCTGTATGCCCTAGCGCGGACAGGCGCCGGTTTATACTGCTTCTGCCTTGCCCTGAGCAAGCTCGACAGGGCCACAACAATGGGCCTTCTGGGGGGAAAAACGAAAACTATGTCAAGTCCGTCCTACTACATCAATAAGCTATGCCTCGCTCTCTATTGAAGCGCACTCCTCCTTAAGCACGAGGCTTATCGCAGGGGAGCGAGCAGAAAAGCATGCTATCTTATGGGAAAGGGCATAGAGTTGAGCTCCAAGCCCATACGCACCCTGAGGTTACGCTCCGACTCACGGGTTAAGACTATTTTCTCTTTTCTGCCGCTATATCGAATCCGCCGAAGAAGCGGCCCACGGTTGGTCTTGCGGAAATCTATGAACGCTTTCTCTCCCTCGCTCGCTAAAATGCGGCGAACTTCCTCTTGCTTAATGTCTTCCCATTTTGGGGGCCAATTGTCGATTTCGTCTTGAGATTCGCTCCATAGCTTTGTGTTTGGCGTGATATCAAGACTCATTTTCCTCCCCTCCATCAGAATAGGATTTCTTCTTTCTCGGCCACCAGCTTCTTGCCAGCCATGCCCAGCTTCTTCGCTCTAAGCATCGCCAGAACACCTTCTGGCCTTTCAAGTCCTTCTGCTATTCCTTCCCAAAGCACCTCCCAACCATCTTCCTTAATTCTCTTCTTGAGCAACGCCTGTGTTTAAGCAGAAACCGCTCCTGCATTCGTCTTCTCGTTATCCCACTATTGCGGCGGCATCTTGTCCTTAGCTAATCCAATGCCCTTCTTCAACAGTGCGATAATCTCCCTTCACCTCTTGGCAATGCCAGCAAAATCCATTCCAATCAACCATGTCGCCACAGTAAGAAATGGCGATTTGATGACCTTTTTCGGATAGTTGGAAAGGCGGGCTTGGACTTTACGTCTGGGCTCTGGCGACAGGCTTTCGACTTTCGTCAGCCCTTCCAAGGCGCAGATCTCATTCAAGGACTCCATGAGCTCTTCTGGAGACTTCTCTAGCTGGCTTTGAGGGGGGTAGGAGGATGTTCCCCCCTTGTTGTTCAAACCCTACAGGACCCCCCGGGAAGCGATTTTTTCCACGAATTGGCCCTGTACTATCGCGGGTTTTCGGGGGGGTAGTTTCGGAGTTTAAGACTTCGCGGGGAGGCCCCGCCCTTCGACACCTATTATGAGACTCCAGAGAAGGGGAAGTTATTTTTTGTGGGGCTAGGGTCGCATCGCGCCTCGCGTATCAGCCCCTCCAATTGATACACTCCGGCTAACGGCATCTGACCTGAGTTGGCGAAATCCAGACACTTTCTCTAATCAAACTCAAAACTTTGACTCTTCCATTAGGCCCTCCAGAGAGCTTTCCGGCAACGTGCAGCTCTCACCCGCCAGGTGCAACCGGGAGAGGCCCTGTCGAGCGAAAAGAGAAAAGGATGAGTGCAGATACGATTTCGAAGAGTCAAGGAACTTTCCCCTGCCTTGGGAACTGGTGGAATTGGAGGTGCACCTCCACCTCCCGGATTAAAGATCCTGCCACTGTGTCGTTATTTTTTAAACCAAGTGTACATATTCTAATACTCGTTTCCCTTTGATACATGGCCTTTTACTGAGATGGCTTTCGGAGCTGTCAAATGAAGCTTACAGGCCATTTTTGAAGATGACTCGGCGACCTCGTTAAGTCCATAAATTTCAAAGTATTATGGCCTAGTGGTCTTTGGTGCGATCCATGCAATTACCGAGGGTGATTTGTCGCCCCTCCAGAAAAAAAAGAAAGGACAGAAACGGCATGACTGAGAGAAACAGAGATGAAGATTGCTTCAATTTTGCCCGTTATAAAGAGCTACTGCCGGTGATAGGTACGATACTCGCACAAATATTGCTGCGGGTGAAGGAGGAAGTTGTAGCGAGTTTCGTCCGCAAAGTAGTTCGTTGCCTTGTGATGGATTTGCCGGCAGGAGTTACCCTCTTGCAAAGAATCGAAGTAGCTCTCGCGGCCTTCATCCTTATCCTCTCTCCCTTGGGCTGCGCCAAGACCTGGCAGAAGGTCGCCATTTACATGGAAGCCCAGAAGGCAGGCTTTCCCTCAGAAGAATCTCTACCCCCCCAGGAGGTGATAGGCGCAAGCTATCCTGTGCCGCCGCGGTCTCTTGCTCCCCGGGAGGCACCAAGGCCTAATCTTCCCGTGCCGGCTGAGCCGGTCCTCAGGATGAGGCCCGGCCCAACGGTGGCTCTCCCTTCGGCTGATAGGCCCTTCAAGGAGACCCCCCGGACAATCCTCTCCCTTCCTGAGCCCCAGTACGATATCCCCTTGGCCCTGAATCGCCGGGTTTTTCGCTTTATCCGGTACTATCAAGGGCCGGGAAGAAATGAAATTATCCGCGCTCTGGAGCGTTCGGGTAGATATATCGAAACGATGAGGCGCATCTTCCAGGAGGAAGGTCTCCCGCTCGACTTGGTCTATCTTCCTCTGGTCGAAAGTGGTTTCAGCCCTAGTGCTCGCTCCCACAAGGGTGCCGCTGGCCTCTGGCAGTTTATGCGGTCAACGGGCCGTCTTTATGGCCTGGAAATTAACTTTTGGGTGGACGAGAGGCGGGACCCTGAGAAAGCTACCCGCGCCGCCGCCCGCTTTCTGAGAGACTTATATGCAGAGTTCGGCTCCTGGCCTCTGGCTCTTGCTGCATATAATGCCGGGAGGAGCAGAATTGCGAGCGCTATCCGCCAGATGAAGAATTCGGACTTCTGGAAGATCTCCCACCCGGGCTACCTTCCCCGGGAAACCAAAGAGTTCGTGCCTAAGTATCTGGCCGCCCTTCTCATGGCCAAGAGACCCGGGGCCTTTGGCCTGAGCGGAGTGAGGGAGGAGGCTCCATTAAGCTATGAGGTCTTTCCCCTGTCCGGTCAGGAGAACCTCAGGAAGGTTGCCCGTTCCTTGGACATCTCGGTGGACGAGCTCGAAGCCTTAAACCCCGAGCTCAAGCGCGGCCTCACCCCTCCGTCAAAAAAGCCTTATGCTTTAAGGATACCCGAGGGGAGCGGGGAGAAGCTCAGAGCTGCTCTCACCCGGACGCCAACTACAACCCGTGCCATAGCGAAGAAGCATATAGTCCAGCCAGGAGAAACTTTAAGCTTCATAGCGCGCCTCTATGATGTCCCACTCTTGGGCCTCCTCAGTCTCAATAGCCACTTGGAGCCGCGTAGACTAAGAATAGGAGAAGTGGTGAACATTCCGCTGCTTGCCCGCCAGGAGTAGGGGAGAGCTCCAGGCCAGTTTCTTCATAGCCGCAATCAAGAGACGTTCCGTCGCGGCTTCACTGAGGCTGTCAGGGGAGCCCCCGCTGAGCCCCTCGGCCAACCACTCAAAGCTCGTCATCGGGCTCATGCTCTCGGTGGTGGCGCTCTCAAGCTACTTTCTCGCCTCTTTCTCCGCCCCTCTATTGCCTCCTTGAAACCTTTCTTCGATTCCTGAGGCGCTGAAGTGGCCCTGAAAGAAGGGCCACTGGCCCCTCTTTTGATGCCTCTCTGCTCTAGGCAACCTGTTTTTCGGAGGTTGCGGTCAGACTCGCCGATAAAAGCGGCATGTATCTTGCAAACTTCACCAAAATATTCGAACTTCCTTCTATCGGGGAGGAGAGGGTACCCCGAGGTTCCTCTCCTCCGTCTTGCGGAGAGGGGTGTTCCTTAATGGGCGGAGGAGCACCCCTCTTTGGCCAATATTAGCTTCCCTTTGCACTTCCCGTCATTTCACCAAAAAAGGAAAAACCCTCATCTCATAGCAACTTCCTGTCGATAAATACGCGCGGTGGAGGAGCCTCCTTGTTGCGACCTGTGTCCCTCCTCCACGGGCCGTATTGGGGAGAGAAGTCGATCCACCGGTGAGAGGAGTCTTCTTCAGCCCGAAGGCTCCTCTCTTCTTCTTGGATTTATGTATTTCCGCCAGCTTCGCCTCGGCCTTTAGCGAAACTTCACTTATAAAGGGCCCTTTACCCGGAAAAGGGGATTCACCTTATGCTAGCTTAGACACTATAAGCCCAAGGTCGCATTTTCAGAAGCAAGTGCGTTGTTTTTTTGACTCCTGTGTGTCCACCGAGCGCCCTGATCCCTAAGACCCGACCTCACGCCTTTCGGGAGTCCCTGTTTCCCTCTTTAGAAGTCTTAGGGGAACTCCCTGAGACCCTCTCCCCCCCCAAATGAATTTATGCCCCAAACTAAAGGGGATCCCGAAATTTGACGATAAAAATGGGAAAGCGCTCTTCGCAGGCTCGTGAGGCTTTTTGGCTGGAAGCAGTAAATAGAATGTTGATGTGGGTGCGGAACCGAAGGCTCCAGCCGCAACTAAGAAGCTTAAGTTCAAGACGGGCTCCATGAGAAAGAGGGAGGCCCTCCAGAAGAAAGAGGAGTGAGTGCTCAAAATGGCGGAGACGAAGCCACAACCCAGATGTTTTGCGCAGGTGGAGACCTTGACCCAGGAGGCCCTTCATCGTAGGGAAGAAGAGTCCGATGCCAAGATATGAGCTTCCTCCATCGGAATCGCAGCTTCCGCAGCTGCTCGAGATGGATATTTCCCCCTGGTGGAAGCTTGCTCTTACCTACGCATCCGCCAAGCATATAGTATATGATGTTTTCACTAACTACCACGATAAACAGAATATCTACCGGGCTAAGAATCTGGTCTCGAACATCGTAGACCTCTTCGCCGGACATCAGGAAGCGCTCTCCAGCATAGTTGACCTTACCCTTCATGATTATTACACCCACACACACTCCCTCCACGTTTGCCTCTATGGCACAGCCACTGCCCTAAGGATCTATCCCGATAAAGCCCGTGAGATGATAAAGCAGCTCTCCTTCGGGTTTCTCATGCATGATATAGGCAAGACCAAGCTAGACGCTTCTATCCTCAAGAGGCCCGGAAAACTCACTGAAGATGAGTGGCGAGATATCAAGAAGCACGCCTGGTGGGGCTATAGGATTTTGGAAAACATGAAGGAGCTCACGCCCGACGTAGCCAATGTCATCCTGCATCATCACGAGAGGGTGGATGGCTCTGGATACCCCTCGGGGCTCAAGGGTCATGCGATGGGTGCTCCCGCCAGAATATGCGCTTTCGCTGATATCTTTGATGCGATGACCACAGACCGCCCCTACCAAAAGGGCCTCCCCGCTTACGATGTCCTCACATATATGAGAGATGGGATGGAGTGCTTGGATGACCACAGGCTCTTCGATGTGTTTGTCAAACTCTTCATCTAAGAGAGATTAGGTAATGGGACCCTCAGCCCCCCCACATGGGAAAAGATCAGATGCCCCTGACAGTCAGGTGGGGAGAACGAGCATTAGCCACTAAAGCATAGGAGAGTATTCCTTGGCACCTCTCTCCTGGGGTCAACCTCAAGAGAGCTCTTAAAGAGGGTCACTCCTGACGTCCCCTCCAGTAATACGGCACTTCGACAGTCTCCGAACCAAGGGCGAAGAAGCCAGCAGCAATTCCATTGCCTCTATGGGGTTGCCCACGTCCGCCCGGTGGCTTCCACCTCTATTCATTGCATCTCATCTGGTGCGAGAAGGAATCCTGCCTCCACAGCCCCTCCCCGTCCGATTTCTGTCCGAGTCCTAGTGCGGACACATACATAAGCCCGCCACGCAAGGGTGTTCCTGGGCGTTGAAATATTTGGGTTTCTTAGGTAGACTTAGTACATTGATAGGGGCGGAGCTAGATTCGTAATCAGTGGGTCGGAGGTTTGAATCCTTTAGCCGGCTCCACCCTCATCCCTGTGGGAGGCTCGGGCGGCGGTATCCTGAGGGCTGACCTCTCGAGGGCCCGTTCTCCTAGAGGTGGTTTTCTGTGAGATGCTCTAAGTGCGGCTATGTGGGTTTTGCCCACCTGGAGAGTTGCCTCGGCTGTGGGGCGCTCCTTAATCTCCCGGCGACGGGCGGGACTCCCCTGTATCTCGGCCAAAGTGCTCTGGATATCTCTCCCGGCCCTGACCTAAAGATTCCAGTGGTCTATGGAGAACCCCTGGGGGGGATGGAGGAAGAGCCTCGCTCCCTGAAAGAGGCTCCACCCGAGGAGGGAGAGCTTGAGGCAGCGGAAAAACTGGAGGCGGGTGAACCCTTGAAGGAGGCGGAGGAGGAGCCCCTCTCCCTTAAGGGAGCCACACCAGGCGAGAAAAAGCCTGAGGCAAGAGCCCCGGAGCAGGCGGCTCCCTCCTTAGAGCAGAAAGAGGAGGAAGAGGCTCTCTCTCCAGATGAAGACCTCCAGGCCCTCTGGGCGCAGCCTGTGGATGAGGAGGAGGGTGAAGAGGCAGCCCCTAAGAGGCAAGAGCCTCCTGCAGAAACCCAGGTGCCCCCTCCTCTGGCAGCCGAAAGGAGGGAGGATATAATAGAGGATGAGAAGGCTCAGGGGCCAGAGCCCCTTTCAGCAGAGGGAGGTATTCAAGAGGCCGGAGTGAATCTGCTCCAGGAGGAAATGGCCACTGAAGAAAAGCGTCTCCTCTGGGAGGGGGAAGCTTATGCCCCTTCAGAGCCCGCCCAGCCGGGGGTTGATGAAGCCTGGTCTCTGCCGGGAGGGCGGGTTGGCTTGGGGCGGCGGGTGCTCGCAGGCGCCATAGACCTAACGCTCCTCCTGCTCATAACCTTTCTCTTTGCGGCCGGAACCTTCGTCATCCTCAACGTTGACCTCATGAGCCTCGGGGAAAACCCGAGGGCAATGCTGGTTCTCTCATCCCTGAACCTGGGCTTTCTCTTCCTCCTCAGCCTCCTCTACACCCTTTTTTTCCTCGGAGGTGGAGGCCAGACCATAGGGGCCATGGTTCTCGGCTTTGAGGTGGTGAGGGGGGATGGTGCTCCCCTGGGCTATAAGCGTGCGCTGCTGAGATACCTGGGCTTCCTTCTGAGCTGTCTTCCGCTTTTCTTGGGCCTTCTCATGGCCCTCGCCGACAGGCAGGGCAGGGCTCTTCACGACAGGCTTTCCGGCAGTATCTCCGTCATAGCCCGCTGAGAGATAACAAGAAGTCTCCCTTTTTGCCCTAATGGAGAGGCCAGCTCAATGGCTCCAGCCTAGGACTTAGCGGGATAGCCTCTCTAAATGGAGAACCCGCGCTAAAATAGTCTTTGGTGAAATTTTTCTTTCGTGCTAAAATTTATTTACGTTTCCGTTAGGGGTTGGTCTAGGGGGTGCCGTCGGCAGAGTTAGATGGCAGGCCGTTTAATCACCTTTGAAGGGGTGGAAGGCAGCGGCAAAACTACCCAGATCAATCTCCTAGGGGAGCGACTCAGGTCTGAGGGATACAGTGTGTGCCTGACCCGGGAACCCGGAGGAACGGCCCTGGGGGACCGGGTGCGGCACCTTCTTCTGGATGCAAGAAACACCGATATCGACCCTCTGACGGAACTCCTTCTCTACCAGGCCTGTCGCTCTCAGCACGTCCACGAGGTAGTTCTTCCGCACCTGTCCGCCGGCGAGATCGTCCTCTGTGACCGATTCACAGACTCCACCCTTGCCTATCAGGGCTTTGGGCGTGGCCTCGACCGAGAGCGGATAGTCGCCTTGAACGACCTGGCCTCAGGGGGCTGCAGGCCCCTCTTGACGGTTCTGCTGGATGTCGAGCCCCCCCTGGGACTTGAGCGGGTGGGCCGCCTTGGAAGCCCGGACCGGTTGGAGAGGGAAGCGCTAGAGTTTCACTGGCGGGTCTTCCGGGGCTTCCGGGAGCTTGCCGCGCGGGAGCCCGAGCGCATAAAGGTCGTCGATGGCGGCGGTAGCGTGGAGGAGGTAAAGAGGAGGGTCTGGGAGATAGTAAGGAAAGCCCTTTGATGGCTTTTGAGGAAGTGTTGGGCCAGGAGGGTGCGCTCGCGGTTATAGGGCGCTCCTTGGAGCGGGGACGTGTACCCCACGCATACCTCTTTGTGGGACCCGAGAGCGTGGGAAAGCGCCTGGCGGCCCTGGGCCTTGCCCGGTATCTTAACTGCCTCTCCGGAGGGGAGTCTCCATGCAAGGGGTGCGTCTCCTGCCTGAAGATGCGCCGTGGAAACCACCCCGACGTGATGGTGGTGGAACGGGATGGCGACTACATAAGGATCGAACAGATAAGGGAACTCGTCCGTCGTGCCCAATTGCGCCCCTTTGAAGGACGGTGGAAAGTTTTCATAATCAATGATGCCCACGCCATATACCGCGACGCCTTCCCCAGCCTGCTCAAGACCCTGGAGGAGCCTCCTGGGGAGACGGTCATAATCCTCATAACCCATAACCTTCAGGCTGTGCCCGCTACCATCATCTCCCGATGCCAGAGAGTCCGCTTTTGCGAGCTCGGGGAAGAAGCCCTGCGTAAGATAGTCGAGCGGGAGAGGGGCAAGGGCGCCGGAGATGCGGCTCTGGGGATATCCCTGGCCAGGGGGCGGGCTGACCTTGCTCTGAGCGAGAGGGCGGGCGAGTTCCTTGAAAGGAGGGAAGAAGCCCTGCAAATCTTGGAGGGTCTCTCTCGCTCGGGTCGTGGGGAGGCCCTGGGGATGGTGATTCCCGAGAGGCCGTCGCGGGAAAGTGCCCGGGAGCTTTTGGAATGGCTCCTCAGCCTCGTGAGGGACCTTCTGGCGTTGCGGAATGGAGCTCCTGAGGAAGCCCTTGAAAATGGCGACCTGAGGGAGCGGCTGGCCATGAAGGCCCGCGGCCTCGGCACCGAGGGGCTTTTTAGCTGCTTTGATGCCGTGAGAGGGAGCCTGGAGGCGCTGAGGCGAAACGCTCATCCCGGTCTCACCCTGGATAGCCTCTTTCTGAGGCTTCGCTGGGAATTGCAGGGGGAAGGGTAGGGAGAGAGATGATAAGGGCCGTAGGGGTTCGTCTTCGTCAGAGGGCGAGGCTCCAATATTTTCGGGCCGGGAGCCTTGCTCTGAAGGTCGGCGGTGCCGTCATTGTTGGAACCGACGCAGGAAAGTGCTTTGGGAGAGTGGCCGATAGCCCCCGCCTCGCCGACGAGCACCGGTTCCAGTATCCATTGAGGAAGGTGCTCAGGATTGCCACCCCCGATGACCACCGCCTGGTGGCCCGCCACATGGAGCTTGAGCGACGGGCGCTCCTGGTCTGTCATCAGAAGGTGGCCGAACAGAAGCTTTCCATGCGGCTAGTGGCTTCGGAGTTCACATTTGACGGCAAGAAGGCCATCTTCTATTTCACCGCCGAGGGACGAGTGGATTTCCGTCACCTTGTCAAGAGCCTGGCTCGGCAGTTCAGAGTCCGCATCGAGATGAGACAGATTGGGGTGCGGGATGAGGCCCGTATGCTCGGAGGACACGGCCAGTGCGGAAGGCGGCTCTGTTGCAGCGTCTACCTCAACGAGTTCGAACCGGTCTCGATCCGCATGGCCAAGGTGCAGAACCTTACCCTTAACCCGAGCAAGATCTCGGGGGTCTGCGGCCGCCTCATGTGCTGCCTCGTCTATGAGCACGGGGCCTACCAGCAGCTGCGGGCCAGGATGCCCAAGTGTGGTCGGGAGGTCACGTGCCCCGAAGGGCCCTGCAAGGTGGTGAAGGCGGATTTTCTTGATGAGAAGGTGACCCTCGAGCTGGAGGACGGAAGACGTTTTCAGGTGCCCCTGGACAGTCTGGAGGTCGATGAGGGGTGCATAAAGTTCAGAGAGTGAGGGGAAGAGGTCGGTGAGAGTATGAGGGAGCGCTTCTTTATCACGACCCCCATTTATTACATCAACGATGTCCCCCACTTGGGCCACGCTTACACTACGGTGGCGGCGGATGTGATGGCGCGCTTCCACCGGCTCTGCGGCCGTGAGGTCTTTTTCCTCACGGGAACCGATGAGCACGGCCAGAAAGCCGAGCGTGCGGCCGCGGAGCAGGGACTCGAGCCCCTTGAGCTGGCCGCCCGCAATGTCGAGCGCTTCAAGGCCCTTTGGAAGAGGCTCAACATCTCCAATGATGATTTCATCCGCACTACGGAAGAGCGCCACGTTCGAGCTGTAGGGAGGTTTTTCGAGAAGCTCAAGGAGCGAGGGGATATTTATCCGGGAGAGTATGAGGATTGGTACTGCGTCCCATGCGAGAGTTTTTTCACCTCCATGCAGCTCCGGGAGGGGTGCTGCCCCGAGTGCGGAAGGCCCGTTGAGAGGCTAAAGGAGAAGAGCTATTTCTTCCGCATGTCCCGCTATCAGGAGGCTCTTCTTCGGCACATAGAGGCAAACCCCAGTTTCATCCAGCCTCCTTCGCGGCGGAACGAGATCCTGAGCTTCGTGAGGGGAGGCCTCCGGGACTTGAGCGTGAGCCGCACCTCCTTCCGCTGGGGCATCCCGGTGCCCGGTGACCCTGAGCATGTGGTGTATGTCTGGTTTGATGCCCTTGTAAATTACATGACAGCGGTGGACTATGGAGAGGAGGGTGATGGCGAGCGTTTCAGCGAATGGTGGCCCGCTGACCTTCACCTCATCGGAAAGGACATCCTCCGCTTTCATTCTGTCTACTGGCCCGCATTCCTTCTGGCGGCTGGCCTTCCCCTCCCATCCCGGATCTTTGCCCACGGTTGGTGGACGGTGGAGGGGCGGAAAATGTCCAAATCCCTCCGAAATGCCGTGGACCCCCATTGGCTGATAGACCGCTACGGGGTGGACCACGTGCGCTATTTCCTCTTGCGGGAGGTTCCTTTCGGGCTCGATGGAGATTTTTCGCACTCTCAGCTCATCCACCGTATAAACAGCGAACTTGCGAACGACCTGGGAAACCTTCTGAGCCGTACCCTGACCATGCTGGAGCGCTATTTCGGGGGCATAGTTCCCGAGCCCGAAGAAGAGCCCCAAGAGATTCTAGATAAGGAATTCAGAGATGAATGCAGCAATAGGGCGGAGGCTTATGAAAGGCTCATGTTGGGCCTTCAATTTCAGGATGCCTTGAAGCTCATCTGGGAAATTGTGGCCCATGCCAACAAGTACATCGAGGTCCGGGCCCCCTGGTCTCTGGAAAAGCGCGGCGCAAGAGGGCCGCTCTCTACGGTCATCTATGGCTGTTGCGAGGCACTGCGCCTTGTGGGAACCCTCATCTATCCTTTCATTCCCGATGCCGCCCTGAAAATGTCGGAGCAGCTGGGCTTGAAGGGAGAGTTCAGGCTATTTGAAGCGGATGAGGTAGAGAAGAGGCCCGGACTCTTGCACCTGAAAAAGTGGGGGCGACTTAAGCCTGGCACGAGGGCGACACCCGGCCCCCAGCTTTTTCCGAGAATAGGCAAGGAGAGCGCGGAGCAAATTAAGCTTGAAGTGGAATCCAGAGTGAAAGAAGAGGAGGAGGAAGAAGAACTGGACCTCGAGGTCTTATCCCGTCTTAAGCTCAGGGTGGGCCTCATCCTCTCGGCCGAGGAGGTGGAGGGTTCGGATAAACTCCTCAGGCTTAAGATTGACATCGGGAAGGAGACGAGAGAGGTAGTGGCGGGCATCGCCGGGAGCTACCGGCCCGAGGAGCTTCAAGGAATGAATGTGATCCTGGTAGCTAACCTCAAGCCGGCCCGCTTCATGGGAATTGAGTCCAGGGGCATGGTCCTGGCAGCCGAAGGGGAGGGGCGCTGGGTCCTGGCTTCCTTTGAGGGTGAGGTGAAGCCCGGCGCGGTCGTTCGCTAAGCTGGGACCGCTGCCTCGGTCAGGCAAGGTGAGATAAGCTGCAATGATAGCGGAAGAAAAAGATAGGGGAAGATTTGCTGACGATGACGGAAGGGCACCTTTAGGGCTTTTTGACTCCCACGCTCACCTGGAGATGGGTCAGTTCGAGCGGGACCGGGAGGCTGTCGTCGCCCGCGCCCTGGCCGCGGGTGTGGAATATATCCTCACGGTGGGCTCTTCTCTTCCCAGCAGCCGCCGAGCCATTGAGATTGCACGGCGGCACCCCGGCGTTTTTGCCGCTGTAGGGGTTCACCCCCATGAGAGCAGGGCCATGGGAAAGAGGACGGTGAGCCACCTCTCCAAGCTGACCAAGAGCGAAAAGGTGGTAGCCGTGGGGGAGATCGGCCTTGACTACTATCGAAATTACTCTCCCCGCGACCTCCAGCAGAACCGCTTCCGGGAGCAGCTGGGCCTCGCCCGCACCCTATCCCTCCCCGTCATAGTCCATAACCGGGCGGCCGAGCGCGACCTCCTCAGCATCCTCAGGGAAGAGAATGCCTGGGAAATAAGGGGCATCATCCACTGTTTCACGGGGGACTACGAGCTGGCCAAGGAGTTTCTTGACCTGGGTTTTTTCATATCCCTCGCCGGTCCTCTTACCTTTGAGAAATCGGCCGCGCTGCGCGAGGCGGTGAAACGCCTCCCGCTGGAGGCGTTTCTGCTTGAGACCGATGCCCCCTATCTCGCACCCCACCCTCATAGGGGCCGCCGCAACGAGCCCGCCTATCTCCGCTACACGGCTCAGTCTCTGGCTGAACTCAAAGGCCTCTCGCTAGAGGATGTGGCCCGTGTCACGACCCTGAATGCAAGAGCCCTCCTTGGCCTCGGGCCGTCTGAGAAGGCGGGCAAGATAGCTTATAAGATTCGCGACTCCCTCTACCTCAATGTTACAAACCGCTGCACCAACTGCTGTTTCTTTTGCGCCCGTTTCTTCACCGACTACGTCAAGGGACACAACCTGAAACTTGGGCGCGAGCCCTCGGCCGAGGAGATGCTGGAGGCCGTGGGCGACCCCACTGGATATCGGGAGATAGTTTTCTGCGGCTACGGTGAGCCCACCCTGAGGCTGGAGGTCGTCAAGGAGGTGGCCCGCAGGCTCAAGGAGAGGGGTGCCGGGAAGGTAAGGCTCAATACGAATGGGCTCGGCAATCTCATCCACGGCCGAAACATCTTGCCCGAGCTTCAGGGGCTCATAGACGCCCTCTCGGTCAGTCTCAATGCCGAGAACGAGGCCAAATATCTCAAGGTCTGCAACCCCGAGTTCGGCGAGAGGAGCTACTCGAAGGTAAAAGAGTTCATCCGGGAAGCCAAGGCCTACATCCCCGAGGTAGGGGTCACGGTGGTGGACATGCCGGGCTACATTGATATCGGAGAGTGTGAGCGCATCGCCCGAGAGGAGCTAGGGGTAAGCTTCCGCCTGAGGGAGTACAATAACGTGGGGTAGTTTCAGGGCAAAAAAATATGCCCGCCTCCTTCTCTCGCCTCAGCTTTGACTGTAGAAGGTTTTTCTGTCGGTACTCTCCACAACAATTGTCAGTTCCTCCTCCCCCCGCTGCACGGTGAAGGTGAAGATGTCGCCCGGCCTTCCCCGCCACATGCACTCATAGAGCTGGCGGCGGCTGGTTATCTCCTCGTTGTTGACGGTGAGTAAGATGTCCCCCGTCTGGAGGCCCGCCTCCTCTGCGGGAGAGCCGGGCACGAGGCCCGCAATGACAAGGCCATTCTCCTGAGGTTGAGCAAAAAAGCCGATCCAGGGTCTGGCGCCGCGCGGTGCCTCCCGAAGGCCCAGCAACTCCTCCCGAGCCTCGTAGAAGAGGTCCACAGGGACGGCCAGGCTAAGCCCCCCTGAGGGGCCCAGGTTCAGGGAAACTATGCCCACTAACTGGCCGGTATAGGTCAAGAGGGGGCCTCCCCCGAACCCTGGGTTTGAGGCGGTGGTGAGGATGGCCCTGTCGAGCATGTACTCCCAATAGGCGTCAAAGGGCTTGAGGGAGGTTATGATGCCTGTGCTGACCTGACGCTGTTCCTTATCGGTAGCAGCTATGATAAGGGTCGATTGCCCGACCTTAAGGTCTTGGGATTGGCCCAAACGGGCGGTGGGAAGCTCTTCCAATTCCGGACCCCCGAGAACCCTTATGACGGCCAGGCCGCTTTCCACGTTCTGCCCTGATACCTCGGCCGGAAAGTCACGGCCGTCGTGGAGGTTCACGGTGATGCGGTCAGCTCCCAGAACTATGTACCCTATGGTGAGGATGTGGCCTTCCCGGTCAAGGATCGTCCCCGTTCCCATGCGTTCAGTGCCCAGGATGGAGCTTGAGGGGTTAGTTACCGGGATCTGAGCGTGGATATTCACGACGGCGGGCATTATGGCTCCCACAAATTTAAGGTAGCTATTCAACCTTATATCCCCCCGGAGTTCGATGCGAAAGGCGGCTTCAGACCTATTTTTTATTCTAGCTTAACAGGCAAAAAAAGATCCGTCAATGACCGCGCGGATAAGCACGCCCCAAGGTAAATAGATACTATTCCCATTTTGACCAAATTCTCCCAGCCATTATCTTTCACCAGGATGGCCTCTTCCCTCACAGATGAAAGCTTTCAGGGAAAAGGCTGCCCCTAATAGGGCAAAAAATTTCGAAAAAAACCATTTATTGGCGATTTTCTTTCCTAATTCTTTCTTTTGGTGCTACTGCCTTCTATTTTCGCAAAATTGTCTCAGTCAAGGATTTTGATTGGCGAGAATGGAAAGGTTATATTATTAGCACTCTCTTCAAGTGAGTGCTAGTAACGTCCTTGACTCTTCTTAGATCAAATTGCTGCCGTAGGCCGAAAGGGCAAGGCTTAAGGGAAAGGAGGTTCTATGAAAGTTCAACCCTTACATGACAGGGTCCTGGTTAAGAGACTTGAGGAACAGGAGATCAAGAAGGGAGGGATCATCATCCCCGACACAGCCAAGGAAAAGCCCCAGGAGGGCGAGGTGATTGCCGTTGGTGCCGGCAAGGTGTTGGAAGACGGAAAGCGCCAGCCCCTGGATGTGAAAAGGGGCGACCGCATCCTCTTCGCAAAGTATGCCGGTACTGACGTGAAGATTGACGATGAGGAATACCTCATCATGCGCGAGGATGACGTCCTGGGAATTATCACTAAGTGAGAAGCTTTTAAAGCTTTTGCCAGAGGAGGGCAAGTATGCCGAAAAAGATATTGACCTTCGGTGAAGAAGCCCGGAGGAAGATTCGCTCCGGGGTTGACCAGCTTGCTGATGCAGTGAAGGTAACCCTTGGCCCCAAAGGGAGAAACGTCGTACTGGACAAGAAGTTCGGCTCTCCCACCTCCACCAAGGACGGCGTCACCGTGGCCAAGGAGATCGAGCTCGAGGACCCCTTCGAGAACATGGGCGCCCAGATGGTTAACGAGGTGGCTTCCAAGACCTCCGATGTGGCCGGGGACGGGACTACAACCGCCACTGTTCTGGCTCAGGCCCTCTTCCGGGAGGGGAGCAAGAACGTGACCGCGGGCTCCAACCCCATGGACCTGAGGCGGGGCATAGAGAAGGGCGTTGAGACGGTTGTGGAGGAGATCAAGAAGCTCAGCAAGCCCATCAAGGATAAGAAAGAGATCGCCCAAGTGGGCACAATCTCGGCGAATAACGACTCCACCATCGGCGACCTCATCGCCGAGGCCATGGACCGGGTAGGGAAGGACGGGGTCATCACCGTCGAAGAGGCCAAGAGCATGGAGACCTCCCTGGACATAGTGGAGGGCATGCAGTTCGACCGCGGTTACCTCTCCCCCTACTTCGTCACCAATGCCGACAGGATGGAGTGCGTACTCGAAGACCCTTACATCCTCCTGAACGAGAAAAAGATAAGCAGCATGAAGGACCTTCTCCCCGTGCTGGAAAAAATCGCCAAGCTGGGTAAGCCTCTTCTCATAGTGGCGGAAGATGTCGAGGGGGAGGCCCTGGCGACTCTCGTCGTCAATAAGCTCCGCGGCACCCTTTTCTGCTCCGCCGTTAAGGCCCCTGGCTTCGGCGACCGCAGAAAGGCAATGCTGGAGGATATTGCCATCCTGACGGGCGGCAGGGTCATCTCCGAGGACCTCGGCATCAAGCTCGAGAACGTCACCATCGATGACCTGGGCCAGGCCAAGCGCATCACCATAGATAAGGACAACACGACCATCGTAGCGGATGTTGAGGGCAAGGAACACCGCAAGGAACTGGAAGGCAGGGTCAAGCAGATCCGCAACCAGGTCGAGGAGACCACCTCCGATTACGACCGGGAGAAGCTCCAAGAGAGACTGGCCAAGCTCGTGGGCGGTGTGGCCGTCATAAATGTGGGCGCCGCCACCGAGACCGAGATGAAGGAGAAAAAGGCGAGGGTGGAGGACGCTCTGAACGCCACGCGGGCTGCCGTGGAGGAGGGGATCATCCCCGGCGGCGGGGTGGCTTTCCTCAGGGCTCGCCCCGCTCTTAAGAAGCTGAAACTCGGCGGAGACCAGCAGGTGGGAATCGATATCCTCTACAAGGCCCTGGAGGAGCCCCTCCGGCAGATAGCCAATAACGCCGGTGCAGAGGGCTCAATCGTGGTCCAGAAGGTGCTGGAGCTTGAGACCAATTTTGGTTACAACGCCGAGACCGATAAGTATGAGGACCTTGTCAAGGCGGGCATCGTGGACCCCACCAAGGTGGCCAGGACAGCCCTTCAGAATGCTTCCAGCGTGGCGGCCCTGATGATCACGACCGAGGCTCTTGTGACCGAGAAGCCAGAAGAAGAGAAGCCTATGCC
Organism: uncultured bacterium; assembly: GCA_964575845.1. Lineage (GTDB taxonomy): Bacteria > UBA8248 > UBA8248 > UBA8248 > CAZNSX01 > CAZNSX01. Next base: position 485,712 of record CAZNSX010000003.1, read on the forward strand.
GCCCATGCCTCCGGGAGGCGGCATGTACTAGTCCCAGGCACAAGCCTAAGAAGAGAGGCCCTCGGGATGCCGGGGGCCTCTCTCTTTATGAGCGGAGCTTTTACCAAAAGACGCCCAATATTGATTGAGTTCCCTTTTTATGATAACTTTCTATTTGACCAAAAAGTATCAGGGGAAGGGTTCCTGATACTCGGCTGGGAGAGATGAGGGAAGGCTGGTGCTCAGGCGCGAGAGACTCGTTATCATAAAAGGAGCAGGGGATCTGGCCACGGGTGTTGGCCACCGTCTCTGGCGCGCAGGTTTCCCCTTGCTTCACACCGAAGTTTCCGAGCCGACCGTGGTGAGGAGGACGGTATCCTTCGCTGAAGCCGTCTATGAAGGGGAGACTCTGGTGGAAGGGGTGAGGGCCGAAGCCGTCCCCGAAGGCCACCCCGGGAGCCAGGCTCAGAGGGCTCTCCAACTTATCGCCAGGGGTACTGTGCCCATCGTGGTGGACCCCGAGGCCAGGGTCGTGGGAGAGCTTAAGCCTTGGGCTCTGGTGGATGCCATCATGGCTAAACACAATCTGGGAACGCTCATCACGGATGCAGAAGTGGTCATTGCCCTGGGTCCTGGCTTTGAGGCCGGCGTGGATGCCCATGCGGTGATAGAGACCCAGCGGGGTCACAATCTGGGCAGGGTTATCACCGAGGGCCGGACGGCCCCCAACTCAGGGGTTCCCGGAGAGGTGATGGGTTTCTCCAGAGAGCGCCTCCTCAGGGCACCTGCTTCCGGGGTCTTCAAGCCGCTCAAGAGCATAGGGGATAGGGTTGAGGCGGGCGAAGTCGTCGCGATGGTGGGAGAGGTGCCGCTTGAGGCCCAGATTCCAGGCATTCTCCGGGGCCTCCTCCGGGGGGAGCTCCGGGTGAGCCAGGGCTTTAAAGTCGGGGATATCGACCCCCGGGGAAGCCGTGAGCACTGTTTCACCATCTCCGATAAAGCTAGAGCCGTGGGAGGCGGGGTTCTGGAGGCCCTCATGGTATTTCAGGACAGGACGCCCGCTCGGGTGCCAGAGAGCTGAGTCCATGAACAAAGCCAGTCCCCGTAGAAGGGAAGTCTTCCGGGTGGGGAATGTGGAGCTTCCAGTCAATCCCGACGGCGATAATCATTTTGTGCCGCCCCGGCAGTTCTACATCCAGTCCGGAGATTATCTGGAGAAGGTCGTATGGGGTGTAGCCCAGGGGCTGCCCATCCTTTTGATTGGGGAGACGGGGGTGGGGAAGACCCTTCTGGTGCGGCATCTGGCCAACAAGACCAATAATGGCTTTCGGAGGGTCAATCTCAACGGTATGACGACCGTGGATGAGTTCGTGGGCAAGCTGATGATCAACGAGAGGGGCACCTACTGGGTGAACGGGGTTCTCATCGAGGCCATGGAGGCTGGCGACTGGCTCCTCATCGATGAGATAAATGCTTGTCTTCCGGAGATAGCGTTCTGCCTCCACTCCCTTCTGGACGATGACCGAATGATCGTTCTCACCGAATACGATGGCCGTATCATAAAGCCCCATCCTAATTTTCGCCTTTTCGCCAGCATGAACCCCCATGAGGACAAGCGCTATGGCGGAACGAAGCCTCTCAATGAGGCGCTTCTCGACCGCTTCCCGCTGACCATAAGGATGGACTATCTGCCCCGGGAGGTGGAGGTCCAGGTGGTGATGTCCAAGAGCGGAAATACTGAAAAATCGGTGGTGGAGCGTATGGTCAGAGTGGCCGAAGATGTCCGCGCTGCCATGGCCAATGACAAGGTTTTTTGCACTTTCAGCACCCGCAGGCTTATCGACTGGGCCCGTATGGCGACTACGTTCGACCCTGTGGAGAGCACTAGGAGCACTGTGCTCAGCAAGGTAAGCCCCTTTGATGCGCAGGTTATTGAGGACATAATAGATAATTACTTCTGAAGGGTGCCCCCTCCTCGGGGGGGTGGGGAGCGGCGGATGAGTGGCGGGGAAATGAAGTCCCGCCTTTTTTATAGGGGAGAGGTCCCATGGAGCGCCGCAGAGCCAGGCTTGAGGCCCTTGCCCAGGTGGTCACGAGAAAATTTGACCTCAAGCTGAAGTACGGGGAGCGCCGGCAAAGCGACGGACAGGGAATCGTCATCGAGGACCCCGCCCGAAGCCTGGACCTCCTGGGAAGCACGGGCCAGGGGTCCGAGAGACTCTTGCCTTATCAGAAGGGGATGACCATCCATGAGTCGGGCCACATAGTTCATGGGAGCCTGGAGGTGGCCTTCTTCGCGGGAAAGGCCGAAGCCGAGAGGCCCGGCTTCTTTCGGCTATGGCATGCCCTGGAGGATAGCCGGGTGGAGAACCTCCTCACCCGTCAATACCCCGGGGCGGAAAAGAACCTCGTGGCTACCTTGGCCCCAGCCATCGAGTACTGCCGGGCTCTGGCGGGCGCGGGCGCCCTTTCCCCCTTTGACCAGTGCCAGTGGGGCCTCTACATACTGGGCCGCTGGGGAGCCGAGGCCGAGGACCTGGCCTGGCTCTCGGATGGTGTGGGGCGGCTCCTCCTGAGGGCCGAGAAGCAAATACGGGAGGCGGCAGGGTCCGATGACCCAATGGTGGCCTTCCGGCAGGCCGAGGTGATATACGAACTTGTCCGGGAGTGGGTCCAGGAGCAAGGTCAGGACTCGGCTTTTGAGGGCGCCTCCCGGATGGAAGAAGCCCGGCCAGAGGGCATGCCTCCCGATGGAGAGGCTGAGCATCAGGAGGGAGCCTCGCAGGAAAAAGCCCAGGCTTCTCAAGCGGCTGAGACCCTTGAGGAGCTGGCTGAAGGAAAGCCCGCACTCGGCCACTGGGCAGCCCCCTGGTTTGAGTTGGGGGAGATGGAAAAGAGGGTTCACCCGAGCGCCCTTTTGCCCGATGAGCTCACTATTGTGATACCTCCCCCGGGGAAGGATCCAGAGTATGAGAAGATAATCCGAGGCGCCAGCTCCGAAATCAAGGTTCTCATCTATCGCCTCACTCAGCTAATCAAGGAGCGCTCCTACACCCGCTACGGGGGCTACTTCCGCTCTGGCAAGCTCAATACCCCCAAACTCTGGAAGCAGAGGCTTCGCAAATATCGCCTCTTCCAGCGGCGGGTTGAGCCCCGGAAGCTTGACGTGGCCTTCACCCTGCTTGTGGACGAGAGCGGGAGCATGAACCGCGAGGGGAAATACCTCGCCGCGCGGGAGGCCACCATCTTTTTTGCCGAAGTTCTGGACCAGGTGGGGGTCCCGTTTGAGATTATCGGCTACTCTACCGAGCACTCTGAGGCGGCCATGGCCGCCGCGCTGGGCCATGTTCCCGCCTTCCGCTACCGCCACATCCGGCATTCATCGCTGCTCCACCGCCTCTATAAGACCTTCGATGAGCCTTACGGCCCCGTGAAGACCCGTTTGGTCAACATCTGCCCCCGGTTCAATAACTGGGATGAGGAGCACCTGCTCTTTGCCCACAGGAGGATGTTGGGACGCAGGGAGAAGGAGAAGGTCATCATAATCATCTCCGATGGCCAGCCCAATGGAGACGCGCGCCACCTGGTGGCAACTGTAGAGAAGCTCTCCTCCCTTGGCATCAAGATAGTGGGAGTGGGGGTGGTGGACCCTTTTGTCAAAAAGATATACCCCAACGCCATCGTGGTGGAAAATCTCTCTCAGCTCACCGAAGAGGTGGTGATGATCTTGAGACGGGAGCTCCTGCGCTCCTGGTCCGAGCGCCTCATGGGTGACGCAAGAGGTTAGAGCAAAGGCGGAAGGATTTCCAATGGGTTCAGGAGGCGGTCCCAAGGAGCATATGGAGACGCTGGGCGTTCTGAGCCTCAAAGAGGCCCTGGGCCTGGTCGCGGGAGAGGTGGTGAGCCTCACGGGCGCGGGAGGAAAGACAACCCTCATGTTCACTCTCGCCCGGGAGCTGGCAAAGGGAGGCGAGGGGCTCGTGGTGAGCACCACGACGGCCAAGATCTATGAGCCTTCGCCTGAGGAAACAGAAGAGCTCTTCCTCGGAGAGGAAGAGGCTCTTCTGAAGGCTCTGGACACTGCTCCGGGGAGGCTGCGCCACTGCACGCTTGCGAGCAAGAGGCTCCCCCCTTCTGAGGGGGCACCTTCCTCACGGCCGAAGCTCCAGGGCCTCTCGCCAGAACTTGTAGGGCGGATAGCCGCCAAGAAAGGGGTGGCCTATACCATTGTCGAGGCCGATGGTGCCCGAGGTCTTCCCGTAAAGGCTCCCCGGGAGTGGGAGCCCCTTATACCGCCTTCGACAACCCTTCTTATTCCCGTTGTGGGCCTGGACGCCCTTGGCCTTCCCATAAGCGAGGAGAGGGTTTTTGCCCCAGACCGCGTCTCAGCTCTCTCGGGCCTTCCCCTGGGAAGCCGCCTCACAGAGGAGGCCGTTGCAACGCTCTTTCACCATCCCCAAGGCCTGGCAAAGGGGAGCCCGCCGGGGGCCCGAATCATCCCTTTTATTAATAAGGTAGATTCAGAAAAGTTAATTGAAAAGGGAAGAGGGCTGGCCTATAGTATTCTTGGGATTAAGGAACGGCCCATCGAAATCGTCCTCCTAGGCAAAGCAAGAGCCCGAGATCCGGTCGTGGAAATCATACATAGAGATATCCTCGGCGGGGTTTGATCACGGCTCCTCGAGGAGGTTCAAGGCCATGAACGACATTTTTGAAGAGGTCTTGGCCACCAGGCAGAAGGGCGAAGGGGGAGCGCTCGCCACGGTGATAGCCCGCAAGGGCTCGGCCCCCATGGCGGGCGACGCCAAGATGCTGGTTCGGAAGGACGGCTCCATCTCCGGCACTATTGGTGGGGGATGTCTTGAGGCCGAGGTCTGGCAGGCCGCCATACAGGTCATGAAGGAGGATGAGCCCACCACCCTGAGCTTCACCCTTACGGAGAAAGAGGCTGGCGAGAGCGGGCTGATCTGTGGAGGGGTGGTGGATATTTTTGTCGAGCCCATATCCAGGTGGAGTGAGGAGATACTGCGCTCCATAATTAAGCTAAGGTCTGAAGGCGGACGGGCGGCCCTGGCCAGCGTCATCGAAACCTACGGGGGAGGACCGTTGCGGTCGGAAAAGGTGCTCATCTTGCGGGAGGGCGGCTCTCTTGGCACTATTTCCGGTATCGAGGATAGCCTCTTGGAGCAGGCGGCCGGGGTTATGAAGGGGGAACAGCCTCTTCTCACCACCCTTGAGCCTGAGGGGAAGCCTCTCAAGGTGTTCATCGAGCCTGTTCTCGTCCGCCCGACGGCTTTTATCTTCGGCGGAGGACACATCTCCCTTGCCTTATGTAGCATAGCAACCCTTGCCGGCTTTCGGGTGGTTGTGGTGGAGGACCGGCCTCAGTTTGCCTCAAAGGAGCGCTTCCCCGAGGCCGATAGCTGCATTCTCGGTGATTTTCCCGAGGTGTTCTCCCAGCTAAGAGTGGACGATAGCTCCTATCTCATACTGGTTACCAGAGGCCACCAGCACGATATCACGGTGCTCGAGTGGGCTATGGGCACCGATGCACGCTATATCGGAATGATAGGCAGCAAGAGCAAGGTGCTCGTCGCTTTTCGAAGGCTCTCGGAGAAAGGGATCCCGGGAAAGGCGCTGGAAGATAGGGTGTATGCACCCATAGGCCTGGACATAGGTTCTGAAACCCCGGGAGAGATAGCTGTGAGCATCGTGGCTCAGATGGTCCAGGTGCGCCGGGGGAGGGAGAGGACGGCGAAAGGGGTGCCCGTTATCGGTAAGCAGGAGAGCCCTCTCCGGGGGGGCGCCTAGCTCAAGTCATTGTTTCCACAGCGGTCTTTTATAAATGGGGCTCTGGGATGGTTTCCTGACCTTGGTAGATGTCGTCCTTCCGGGACGGTGCCAGCTTTGCGGAGCCCCCTCCCCAGAAGCTCCCTCCTGTGCCCTCTGCCGCTCCTGCATTGAGGGCATAGAGCTCATAGAGCCGCCCTTTTGCCATCGCTGCGGCTGGCCCTTTCCTTCTTCTCAGACCCTAGAGTATAGCCCCGCGCACACCTGCAGCCACTGTGGGGAGATGGAGAGGTGCTTTGAGTTTGCGAGGTCCTTAGGCCCCTATCGGGGGAAACTCCGAGAAGCCATAAATGTATTAAAGTTTCAGGAAAAAGCTAGCGTGGGAATCTTTTTGGCCGATTTAATGTTTAAGAATTATGAAAAGCTATTTAGCTTAACCTTCGAAAATGAAGGGCAGCCAGATGCTGTTGACTACGTTCCTCTCCATCCCGTGCGGTGGCGCGAGAGGGGCTATGATCAGACACGGATTTTGGCGGTAGCTCTGGCCAGGCACCTTAGAATTCCGGTGCTCGAAGCCCTCAGGCGGGTCAAGGCATCAAAGCCTCAGACGGAACTTAGGGGAGAAGCGAGAAGGCGGAACGTGAAGGGAGTATTTGCACCGGCGCCGGGAGCTCAGGTGAAAGGCCTCAGGATTTTACTGATAGATGACGTTTTCACAACAGGAGCCACTCTTTGCGAGGCCGCCAATGCGCTCCGGAAGGCGGGGGCGGGTGAAGTTTGGGTTTACACTGTGGCCAGGACTCTTTAGGGGCTCGCGGGTGGATTTGACTTTCGGGTATTTTTTAATATAATAGATAAGGGTTGCCCTTTGTATTAAGGCGGACATCTAACCGCCCTTTTGAAATAACTTGTGGGATTAGTGTCGGTTCAAGGGATATGGGTGAGAGATGAAGCTCAGGCTACCAAAAGATGAGCGCTTGGCCATAGGCAGCCGAATCCGGGAGCTGCGCGGCTTCTACAAGCTGGAGCAGGGAGAGCTCGCCTCCAGAGCAGGAGTCTCACAGGCCGTCATCAGCCAGTACGAGAAGGGTTTAACAGAGCCCAGCCTCTTTTTCATCAAATTCCTGGCCGAGAATTACGGCATTTCGGGCGATTGGCTCATCTTCGGCTCTGGCCGTTCCCCTTATGAGCGCAAGCAGAAGGAGATGAAGGTCAAGCTCGTGAGTTATGGGGAGAGGGAGCCTGGACCTTCCAGCTATGACTTTGTGGGGATCCCCCTTCTGGATGCCAGCATGGCGGCCTATCCCGGAAAGATGGTGGGCAAAGATGTGGAGAAATGGGAACTCGTCCATGTGAAGGAGATTACCGGCCGTGAGAACCTCGTGGCCATCGAGTTGAGCGAGGATCACGTCCGGGATATGGAGCCCATCTTCCATGCCGGTGTGAAGGTCATTATTGACAAGGATGATAAGAAGATTGACCCCAAGGGTTATTATGCTTTGAACACCCGGGTGAAGGGAAAGCCCCCGCCCGAGACCAGCGTTGAATGCATCCGCAAATTGAGCCTAGTCCAAGGCCGCCTCTGGCTCATCAAGGAAAACCCGGCCGCCCGCTTTGAGTTCATAGACCTTGCCCCTCGCGAGAAAGTTGAAGACTTAATCGTTGGCCGGGTGGTTTGGATGTGGTGGAGGCTGCCATGAGTCAGGAAAAAATTCTTGACAAATTAGGACAACCCTGTTATTTACCCTTAGCCTCAAGGGACGGCGGTGGCCGATTGTGCCGGGGGCAAGGGTAATCTTTCCCTCGTGAGGGAGGCGTAGATGTTGGGAGGGCGGATGGGCCGCTGGGGTTGGTTTAGTTGGTACTTTAGAAGCGTCCGCCCGGCGAGGGCCTCCCCTTAGGGGTGCCCGGCTACGTGCGGATAGAAGGGGCCGCCCGTGGCTACAAGAAGATAAGAAATGAAAGGCCATGGGGCGAGCCCCATGGCTTTTTTTGATTAGTCTCCGACCTCGGTCGGAGGGAGGAGGGGTAGATGATAATCGTAATGAAGGCGGGTGCTACTCAGGAGGAGCTGGAGCGAGTGGTAGTGCGGATTGAGGAAATGGGCTATAAGCCCCATGTTATCCGCGGGGTCGAAAGGTCCGTGGTGGGTGCTGTGGGGGATGAGAGGGGGAAGAGCCGCCTTCAGTACCTGGAGGTTCTGCCGGGTGTGGAGAGCGTGGTCCCCATACTCAAACCTTACAAGCTAGCCAGCAGCGCGGCTAAACCAGAGAAGACAGTCTTTGAGGTGGGCGGGGTTGAGGTCGGCGGCAGCAGGCTTGTCGTCATAGCCGGACCTTGTTCTGTTGAGAGCGAGGAGCAGATCATCACCGCCGCTCGTGCGGTAAAGGAAGCTGGTGCCCATATTTTGAGGGGCGGCGCCTACAAGCCCAGAACCTCCCCCTATAGCTTCCAGGGGATGGAAGAAGAGGGACTGAAGCTTCTGGCCGAGGCCCGGAAGCAGACGGGGATGCCGATAATTACCGAGATCATGAATCCCGAAGATGTGGAGCTTGTGGCGGAATATACCGACATCCTTCAGGTAGGGGCGCGCAACGTCCAGAACTTTGCCCTCCTTAAGCGGTTGGGAAGGGCGGGGAAGCCCATCTTCCTTAAGCGCGGCATGATGAGCACCATCGAGGAACTCCTCATGTCGGCAGAATACATCATGTCTGAGGGAAACCATCGGGTCATCCTCTGTGAGCGGGGCATCAGAACCTTCGAGACAGCCACCCGAAATACGCTGGACCTAAGCTGCCTGCCCGTGCTCAGGGAAGAGTCCCATCTTCCTGTCTTCATCGACCCCTCCCACGCCACGGGCAACTGGCGCTACGTGGGCCCCATGGCCAAGGCGGCTGTAGCGGCGGGGGCCGACGGCATCATGGTCGAGGTTCATCCGCACCCGGCGGAGGCCCTCTCCGATGGGGCCCAATCTCTCAAGCCCGATACTTTCAGAAAGTTGATGGAGGAGCTACGCCCCTTCGCGCAGGCGGCGGGAAGGGTGCTCTGAGCGGAGGCATTTCCCAGGAGACAATATGGGTTATCTCTTTCTCTTTATCGATGGGATAGGGCTCGCCCCGGCCGGAGAGCAAAACCCTTTCACCCTGGCCAAGGGTTCAGTGCTTGCCCCTCTGGGGAGGGAGAAGAGGGGGGCTATCCCTTTTGGTGGGGTCCTTAAGCCCATTGATGCCACCCTGGGGATGCCGGGCCTCCCCCAAAGCGCTACAGGAGGAGCCTCTCTTTTCACCGGGGTTAATGCCGCCCGGCTCATGGGCCGCCACCTTCAGGGGATGCCCGATGAGAGGCTTCGGGCACTGCTCACAGAGAAGGGCCTCTTCAAGAGGGCTCTGGCGGCCGACCGAAGGGCTTGCTTTGCCAATGCTTATACCCCCGCCTTCTTCGACCCCAACGGCCGGAAGCCGCACTCGGTAACCACGGTTCTCACCCTCTCGGCCGGCCTTCCCCTCATGACCCTCGATGACCTGAGGGCTGGTCGCGCCCTTTATCGGGATTTCACCAATGGGATACTCATCGAGAGGGGCTATGAAGTTGAGGCCCTCTCCCCTGAGGAGGCGGGAGTGCGACTGGCTCGCCTTGCCCCTGAGTATGACCTTTTGCTCTATGAGTACTTCGAAACCGACATTGCCGGCCACGGCGGGGAACTGGCAGTCGCCGTTGAAGAGGTAGAAAAGCTGGACCGCTTTCTCTCAGGCCTCCTCCGCTCAATCGACCTGGAAAGGACGGCGGTCATTCTCACCAGTGACCATGGAAACCTGGAAGATATGAGTTCCCACATCCATACCCGAAACCAGGTCCCTCTCTTTCTGTGGGGCGCTCGGGCCAGTGTTCTGGCCCCCTCCGTAAGCTCCATAATCCATATAACTCCGGCGCTGGGCCAGGCTCTGCGCTCGGGCTGAGAGAGGACGGGAGAATCCCCTATGCTGAACGGGCTTTTTGTCCATATCCCCTACCGGCTGCTTGGCCTTTACCTTGAGGAGGCAACTGAGAGGGGCCTGGGCCTGGACCTCCTTTTGGATGCCGAGACTCTCGATACCAGCAGGGCGGAGGAGCTGGAGGAGTTGGGTGAGCTAATAGGAGGGAAGGGCCTGGGGGTAAGCCTTCACGGACCCTATGTGGACCTGGCGCCCGGAAGCTCTGATGCCCGTATAAGGGAAGTGAGTCTGGAGCGCCTGTTTCAAGTAGTTGAGCCCGCCAGGCTTCTCGGGGCAAGGCAGGTGGTTATTCATTCTGGCTGGGACCCTTGGCGTTGGCGTTATGATGGGGACCAGAAGCTTTGGGCGGAGAGAAGCCTTGAGGTGTGGGAGAGGCTTCTCGAGGCCACCGAGGGGCCAGGAACAGTATGGGCTCTGGAGAATGTTTTCGAGGAAGAGCCCGGGCCTCTGAGGAAGATTATCGACAGAATTGGCTCTCTTCGCTTCAGGCATTGTCTGGACCTTGGCCACTGGAATGTTTTCGCTCGCTGCTCTCTGGAGGATTGGCTCTCGGCGCTGGGGCCCTTTGTGGTAGCTGTTCACCTCCACGATAATGACGGAGGGCGGGACGGGCACCTCGCCCTGGGTCAGGGAAACATTGACTGGAAAAGAACCTTTGATGCTATATTGGCCCTCCCCGAAAGGGTGGCTATGATCCTTGAGGGGGCCAGCCGTGAGGCCGTAGAAGGAAGCCTATCTTTCATGAAAGAGCTTGCACTTGGAAACTCATTTTTACTTTGACATGCTAAGAACAGAATGTTTAAAATTTAAATGATAATATTAACCTCTTCTCCCACAGTATTAATCCCCAGGGAGGGCGGTAGTTGTGATGGGTGATGAGGGCAGGGACGAAGGGCTTCTCTTCGAAGAGAAGGCGAGCAAAGCCGATAAAGAGCTGGGAGCTTATCTGCGAGAGGAACGCTTGCGCCACCAGGTCTCCCTCCAAGAGATGGCCGATACCACCAGGATCAAGCTGAGGTATCTCGAGGCCATCGAGGAAGGGGAGTTCGGCAAGATTCCGGCTGACCCCATCGTTAAGGGCTTCCTCAGGGCTTATGCCCGGCACATCGGCATCGATGACAACGCTGTGGTGGAGCGCTACGCGAAACTTCACGGCCATCCCTCCCTTGATGTCCAGGGTTTGGGACGGGATGTTATCGAGCGCGGACGAAGAGGCGGTGGCCGGCTTAAGGTGGTTTTGGCAATCCTCTTGTTCTTCGTTGCAGGCACCATCTTCTATTTCGTTCAAAGTTACTTCCGTCGCGAGCCAATTATAGTGACCAAGCAGGAAGCTCCTCCTGCTCGGGACCTTCAGCCCGCCGAGGAGCCCCGTGCTAAGGTCCGGGTTCCTGCCTCAAAGGAGCCTTCTTTGCCGGACATCCCAAGCGGTGGAAGAACGGAGACGGAGGTGGCAGCGCCGGGTGTCCCCTCTGACCGAAAGGTCACCCCCTCTCCGGCCAAACCTGCAAGACCCGCAGCGAGTCCATCTCCTGAAGCAGCTTCCCCGGGAAAACCTTCCCCTCCTACGCCGGAAGTAGTTCCTCCGAAGAAACCTTCCCCTCCTAAGGGTCCTATGGTGCTCGCGGTGAAGGCCATCGAGGACACTTGGCTCAGGGTGGTAGCGGATGAGACCTCGCAGTATGAGGTTCTTCTCTCCGCAGGCAATTCCCGCGAGTGGCAGGCGAAGGAAAAGTTCGTCATAACTATTGGCAATGTGGCGGGGACCAGGGTTTCCCTCAATGGTCAAGAGGTAACCTTCCCGCCTACCTCCACCAACGTCATTCATGACTTCACGCTCACCAAGAGGCCTCAGTCCTGAAGCCTCTCGAGCTTGCCGTGAGGATTTTCTAGTGGCTGAAATTGTAAGAGCCCTGGGCATTTTCGGTTGCCCCCTGGGCCACTCCGTGTCCCATCTGATGTACTCAACAGCCTTAAAGCACCTGGGCATTAATTTTCAGTTTCAGCCTTACGAGGTTAAGCCCGAGAATCTGGCGGCGGCAGTGGAAGGCATAAGGGCTATGGGTATCAGAGGTGTGAGCGTCACAATCCCTCATAAGGAGGCTATCGCCCCACTGCTGGATGAGCTGAGCGAAGACGCTCGACTCATGGGAGCCGTAAATCTAGTCTGCCTGGAGGATGGAAATAGGCTCGTCGGTCATAACACCGATGGCATAGGGTTTGTTACCTCCCTGCGAAAGGATGCGGGCCAGGACCCCAAGGGAAAGCGCGTCCTCCTCCTGGGGGCGGGAGGAGCGGCCAGGGCCATCGCGGTGAAATTGGCCCAAGAGGGTGCGGGCCACATTTCGATCCTGAACCGCACTCCCTCAAGGGCGCTGGAGCTGGCCAGGCATGTCGCCACCCAGGTTCCCGGCTCCGACATGGAGGGGGGTGCCCTTGAGCCAATCGAGGTGGTTCGCTGCGCAAAGGAAGCCAATATTATCATCAATTGTACCTCGGTGGGCATGTGGAAGGAGGGCGAGCCTCCGGAAAAGCTCTCTCTCCTTCCTTCTGAACTGATCATGCCCAACCATTTGATCTGTGATGTAGTCTATAACCCCCTCCTCACGCCACTCCTTTGCGCCGCCAAGCGCCGTAAGGCAAAGGTGCTGACGGGGCTCGGCATGATCGTCTATCAGGGGGCGGAGGCGTTTCGTCGCTGGACGGGCTGCGAGTTGCCCGTCCAGCTGGTTCGCCGTCGCCTTATGCGAGCTCTTTCGCAGGCACGCTCTCAGGCGAGGGCGATGTGGAGCCTGGGTGCCTGTGAGAAGTCGTGCTGAGAGAGATCGAGGAAGCCGTCCGCACCCCGGGGCGGAGGGTGGTCCGCCTGATAGGAGTAGCGAGTCCTTCTAAGGCCTACCTTCTGGCGGAGCTAAGACGCCGCACAGGAAGACCCCTACTGGTTGTTTCCCCTTCTTCCAAAGGGGCCAGGAGCCTCTTTCGGGATATGACTTTTTTCCTGGGAGAGCCGGCCCCGGGGCTTTCCTCCCCTCACCCCCTCTACCTTTACCCTCCCTGGGATGTCTGCCCCTTTGAGTTTCTCTCCCCAAGCCCCCTCCTCGCGGGGCAGCGCCTTGCCGTCTTAGACTCTTTGCGCAGGGGGAGGGGCGGAGTCATCGTTGCCTCCCTGGGGGCCGCCCTTCAGCGGGTCTTGCCCATGGCCCTCTTGCAAAAGGCCTCGGTGGAGCTCTTCGAGGGGGCTAGCTTCGATAGAGATGAGCTTCTCGTGCGCCTGGCCCGGATGGGTTATCAGCGGACCGCCATGGTGGAAGAGAGGGGTGAGCTGGCCGTGCGGGGAGCAATTGTCGACGCTTTCTCCCCTCAGGAGCCCTACCCCATGCGGGTGGAATTTATGGACGAGAGGGTCTGCTCCATCAGGTATTTCAACCCATCGAGCCAGCGCTCTCTGAGGAGCCTGACCGCGGCAACCTTCCTGCCAGCCCGCGAAATCGTCTTGGACGAGGAGAGCCGTCTGCGGGGAGCCCGGGCCCTGGAGGCGAAGGGAAGGGAGGCAGGTCTGGAGGAAGCCCATCTTTCTTACTTTCTTGAGCGTCTTGAGGAGGAGGGTTTTTTCCCAGGGATAGAGGGGATGTTGCCCCTCTTTCTCGAGGAACTCGAGAGCCTCTTCGACCACCTTCCGCCGGAGGCCTCGGTGGTTTTAGATGAGCCACACGAGATCGCCGAATGGGGGAGGAACCTCTGGGAGAGCCTGGCGGAAGAGGCTGCACTGGCGCCGGGAAGGGGGCTCGTGAGCTTCGACCCCGAGCTCTTCTGGCTCAAGGCCGAGACCATATATGGCTTGGGCGAGAGGCTACCCCTTCTGCTTTTTAACTCTCTTCCCCTTTACCCCCAGGAGGATGATGTGACCTTGGAGCTGAGGGCCGAGACGCTTCCGCCCCTGAAGGGGAGGCTCTCGGCCTTTGCTGAGCAGCTCAAGAGTTGGAGGAGGTCTGGGGCGGCGGTGGTTCTGGTGAGCCCCGACAGGACCCGTGCCATACGCCTTAAGGGGCTCTTGGGGGAGCATGAGCTTGGCGCATCCCTCCTGGAAGAGGGGTGTCCCATAAGGGCGGAGGAAATTGACCTGTCCATCGCCATAGGCTCCATCTCTTCAAGTTTCAGCCTGAAAGAGCCCAATCTTGTCCTCTTCAGGGAAGAGGACCTTTTCATCGCCGCCATGGGGGCCCCGAGGCGCAAGCCTCCCACCCAGAAGCTCCGCCCTAGCCTCGGCGAGCTCAAGGAGGGCGATTTCGTCGTTCACAGCGAGTACGGCATCGCCATCTACCGAGGTCTTTGCTTCCTGGACTGGGGTGGGGGAGAGGGCGAGTTCTTGCTGCTGGATTATGCCGGAGGGGACAGGCTCTATGTCCCCACAGAGAGAGCCCACCTCGTCCAACGCTATCTGGCCGCAGGGGACCTGAAACCCCGGCTCGATAAGCTTGGAGGTACTGCCTGGGCGCGGGTGAAGCGCCGGGTGAGGGAGTCTTTGAGGAGCATGGCGGAGGAACTCCTCAAGCTCTTTGCCCAACGGCAAGTGGCCAGAGGTCACTCCTTCTCGGCTGATGATGACTTGAGCCGGCAGTTTGAGTTCGGCTTCGAGCACGAGGAAACTCATGGCCAACTTCAGGCCATCCAGGATGTCAAAGCCGATATGGAGCTACCCCGGCCCATGGACCGGCTCGTCTGCGGCGATGTGGGCTACGGCAAGACCGAGGTGGCCATGCGGGCGAGCTTCAAGGCCGTGATGGATGGGAAGCAGGTTGCCATGCTGGTTCCCACTACCATCCTGGCGCAGCAACACTATGCCACCTTCAAGAAACGCTTTGAGCCCTTCCCCATAAGGGTGGAGGTTCTCTCCCGCTTCCGCTCCCGTGCTGAGCAACAGGAGGTTCTGGGGGGCCTCCGGGCGGGGCTCGTGGACGTAGTCATCGGGACACATCGGCTCCTTCAGAAGGATATAGCCTTTGCCAACCTCGGCCTCCTGATAATAGATGAGGAGCACCGCTTTGGCGTGAGGCACAAGGAGAAGCTCAAGAGTCTCAAAACCTCAGTGGATGTCCTCAACCTGACAGCCACCCCCATCCCCCGAACCCTGCACCTCTCCCTGCTGGGAATCAGAGATCTGAGCGTAATCGAGACGCCGCCCAAGGAGCGACTCTCGGTCCGTACCTATATCTGTCGCTTCAGCGCCAAGGTTATAAGGGAAGCCATAGACCGGGAGCTCTCCCGGGGGGGACAGGTTTTCTTCGTCCATAACCGCGTTCAGAGCATCGGCGCGATGGCCCGCTACCTCAGCCATCTGGTGCCGCATGCGAGGATAGGCATCGCGCACGGCCAGATGGTCGGGGGGCGTCTTGAGCGGGTGATGCTGGACTTCTGCAGAGGGGATATCGACATTCTCCTATGCTCGGCCATCGTAGAGTCAGGTCTTGATATTCCAGCCGTCAATACCATCATTATCAACCGGGCCGATAGGTTTGGCATGGCCCAGCTATATCAGCTGAGAGGCAGGGTAGGCCGCGATCGCTATCAGGCCCACGCCTACCTGCTAATTCCCAGTACCAGGATTCTCACCTCTGAGGCCCGGGAGCGCTTGAAGGCTCTGGAGGAGCTGAGCGAGTTGGGCTCGGGCTTCAGGCTTGCGGCCAGAGACATGCAGATCCGCGGTGCCGGGAACATCCTGGGGAGGGAGCAATCCGGGCACATAGCCGCCGTGGGCTTCGACCTTTATTGCCAGCTCATGGAGGAGACGGTGAGGGAGGTCAAGGGCGAGGCCATACCCCCCCAGCCCGAGCCAGAACTCAAGCTTCCGGGCGCTGGATTCATTCCCGAGAGCTTCATTCCTTCCGCTGAGGTGCGTCTTGAAGTCTACCGCCGGGTTGCCAGCGCTGCGAGCCTGGCGGAGCTGGCGGAGCTTGCAAAGGAGCTCAAGGATCGTTTTGGCCCCATGCCCGAAGTTGCCGAGCGCCTTCTGGTGGCCGCCGATATAAGGATGCTATCCCGCGCATGCCGCGTGGAGAGCCTTGCTGTGGAGAATGGGAAGGCGCTCTTCCGGGCTGCTCCGGGCGGGCGCCACCTCACCCAAGAGTTTCTCTCCCAACCGGGGATCGAATTCATTGACAGCTTCTCTTTTCGGGTGAACCTCCCCGGGGGGGACTGGAGGGAGGTCTTCAGTACTATAAAAAATACATTGCAGGCTTTTGAGAGATGTGCTAGCTTGCCACCCGAGAAGGAGGGCACCGCCCTTATCTAAGCTCTTGAGAGATATACCCTAAAATGCAAGGCCCGCATTCGGCTTATGGTTCAAAAACTGGCTCGGACGTGGCGTTATCCAATGGCTAGAAGCCTCCTGAGCTTCCCAATTGTTCTGCTGCTCGCCCTTTGCCTGATGGGGGGGGAGGCCTTGGGCGAGAAGATCACCATCGAGCGGATCGCCGCCAAGGTCAACGATGAGATCATAACGCTGAGCGAGGTTCAGGAAGAGGCCAAGGGAGAGCTCCAGAAAATAAGGGAGCAATTCCAAGGGGAGGACCGACGCCTCCAGTCCCGCCAGGCAGAACTGAAGGCCCTCGATAAGCTCATCGAGAAGACCCTGATGCTTCAACGGGCCAAGGAGCTGGAAATTACGGTGTCTGATAAAGAAGTGGAGACGGCGATAGAGTTAATAAAGCAGCGCAACCGGTTGAGCGATGCCGCCCTTAAGGCGGCCCTCAAACGCGACGGCATAGACTATGAGCAGTACCGGGAGCGCATCCGGCGCGAGTTGCTCCTTGGGGCTGTAGAGAGAAGGGAGGTTAACGCTCATATCGTCGTGGGCGACGACGATTTGGTCCGCTTCTACCGCGATAACATCAGCCGATACATGAAGGACGAGCAGCGGAAGGCCCATCATATCTTCTTTGCCCTTGAGCCTAACGCCGACCGCCGTGAGGTTGACCGCGTGATGAGTAGGGCCAGGGCAACGTTGGCTAAGCTTCAGAACCCCTCCAATTTCGAGGACTTGGCCCGCAAGTATTCCGAGGGGCCCGCTGCGTCAAAGGGTGGGGATCTGGGCTATATCAAAAAGGACGAAGTTTTCCCTGAGTTCGAACGCCTCCTCTTCTCTTTGAAGCCGGGGCAGGTGGGCGGGCCCGTTCGTACGAGGGCGGGTGTTCACATCGTCAAGCTGGATGAGATAAAAGGTGGCCTCCCCGTTCCCTTGGAGAAGGTCAAAGATGCCATAAGGTCTGAGGTCCACAGGCGAAAGAGAGAGGAGCGCTACCGGGAGTGGATAGCCGAGCTTAAGCAGAAAGCCTTCCTGGAGGTGAATTACGACGAGGAGGGCAAGGAAAGGGGTTCCCTGGGGGTGACATCCCGCGACGGACAGAAGCTTGTCGAAACTTACGTCTTGAGAAAAATACAGCTTCTCGAAAGCGAGGACCCCATAGGGAAGGAGCAGATCTACTGGGGTTTTGGCAAGACGCGCCGAAAACCCCTCTGGTGGGGAAAGCCCATCCACGTCAATGAGCTGATGGCTTTGGATGAGGCGGATTTGGCCGAGGTGGAAAACAAATTCAAGTTCTTCGAGGAGCCTGACGGGAGCTACAGGCTCTTCTTTTATGAAGAGGACACTTGGGGGCCTGACGACTACCTGGGGTCCCTCTCATTTCAGGAGGTGGTCCAGGCCTTCAAGGCTGACCCCACCCTGAAGGAGCGAGGCTTCCTTACGGATAGCAAAAAGCTCAAGATTGTCATACAATTTGAGCGACGGCTGGTCCAACGCATAGTTTCCGGAAGGAACTTTTAGAGGCTGGCGGGATGAGCGGAGGGTGCGGCTGGATAGCTTCCTGAAGGCGAGCCGCCTTGTCAAGCGGCGGAGTCAGGCCAAAAGCCTCTGTGAAGGAGGTGCCATCGAGGTTAACGGGCGTCCCGCCAAGGCCGGAAGGGCTCTCAAGGCGGGCGACCGGGTTTTGGTCCGACTGTGGAGGCGGCATGTCCTTGTGGAGGTAGCTGATTTCTCGGGCCATTCCCTAAAATCAGGGGAATCCGGGTCGCTTTGCCGCATTATCGAGGAAAAGAAAGGGCAAGAGCTGGAGGAGGAAGAGGAAGGGCCTTTCCTCTCATAGCCGACCCGCTTTAAGATAGTCCAGTGAGGCTATTAAGGGGTCCTGGGATGACCAAGGAAAAGAAGGGTTCACACGGTTTCGAAGCAGGCTGGCCCTCACGCCCGGAATGGGCGGAGGGCTTATTTTTTATGGAGCGAAGAGGTGGTACCTCGGAGTGAGGACACGATGAGAGAAATTATGGATGGAAACCAGCTCGGGCGCGCGCTCATGAGGATAGCACACGAGATCTTGGAGCGGAACAAGGGGGCTAAGGACCTTGTGCTAGTGGGTCTGCACACTCGGGGGTTCCATCTGGCCGAAAGGATCGGGCGCAATCTGGAGGCCATCGAAGGGGTGAGGGTTCCCGTGGGCGCCTTAGACATAACCCTTTATCGCGACGACCGGGGGCGGCTTGGCAGGGGTGGCATCCTGAAGAGGACGGAGATTCCATTTTCCTGTCAAGGCAAAAAGGTTGTCCTGGTGGACGATGTCCTTTTTACGGGTCGAAGCGTCCGGGCAGCTCTTGAGGCCCTGACGTCTTTCGGCCGGCCGGCCTCAATACAACTCGCCGTGGTGGTCGATAGGGGGCACCGAGAGCTTCCCATCAGAGCCGACTTTGTGGGAAAGACCTTTTCCACCCTTCGAGATGAAAAGGTGGAAGTGAGGCTCAATGAGGTGGATGGCGAGGACCGGTCGGTAGTTTCAGGAGGCGGCTGAACCATGGGGTACGGATTTAAGCGAAAGGACCTCCTGGGGATCAGGGAACTGGAACCCGACGAGATCAATTTCATCCTTGACCAGGCGGTTTCCTTCAAGGAGGTCTCGCAGAGGGACATAAAGAAGGTGCCCACCCTGAGGGGGAAGACCATCGTAACCCTCTTCTACGAGCCCAGTACCCGCACGCGCGCTTCCTTTGAGATAGCCGCCAAGCGCCTCTCGGCCGATACCCTCACCATTTCCCCCTCTACCAGCAGTGCCCTCAAGGGAGAGACCCTGAGGGACACAGCCCGGAACATTGAGGCCATGGCCGCAGACATCCTAATCGTGCGCCACAGCGCCTCGGGAGCCCCAGAATTCTTGGCCCGGCACCTGAAGGGCTCCGTGGTCAATGCGGGGGATGGCAACCATGAGCACCCGACCCAGGCGCTACTTGACCTTTTCACCATCCGGGAGCGCAAGGGCCATATAGCAGGGCTCAAGATTTCTATCGTGGGGGATATCGCCCACAGCCGGGTCGCGCGCTCAAATCTTTACGGGATGACCAAGCTGGGGGCGGAGGTCACCCTCTGCGGACCACCCACCATGATGCCGCCCGAGGTCGGGCGTCTTGGGGTGAAGGTCTGCCACCGGGTGGGAGAGGCCATCGAGGGGGCCGATGTCATCATGGCTCTGCGGATACAGCTTGAGAGGGGAAGCGGAACACTATTTCCTACCCTGAGGGAGTATTCGCGGCTTTTCGGCTTGAATATAGACCGATTGAAAGCGGCCAAGGATGATGTCCTCATCATGCACCCTGGCCCCATAAACCGTGGCGTTGAGATCTCCCCTGAGGTGGCCGACGGGCCGTTCTCCATAATTCTTGACCAGGTGACCAGCGGCGTAGCTGTCCGCATGGCTGTGCTTTATCTCTTGGCGGGGAGAGTTGCGGATGTGCCTGTTAGTTAAGGGCGGCCGCCTTGTGGACCCGGCGGAAGATATAGATGAGGCTATGGACCTCCTCATCAGGGACGGGCGGGTCGCGGAGAGGGGAAAGGACCTCCCCCTTTCTCCGGGTGAAGTGAAAGTCATCGATGCCAAGGGGAAGGTCGTGGCCCCGGGATTCATAGATATCGGCCCGCAGCTCAGGGAGCCGGGCTTCGAGTACAAGGAGGATATAGCCTCTGGCACGAGGGCCGCCGCGGCCGGAGGCTTCACGGCCCTGGCCCCCATGCCCAATACCCGCCCGGTGAATGACAATGCAGCCGTGACGGAGTTCATCCTCCGCCGCGCCGTAGAGGTGGGCTGCGTCCATGTGCTCCCCGTCGGGGCCCTCTCCCAGGGAACCGAAGGGGAGGGGCTCTCGGAGATGGGAGATATGAGGGCCGCGGGAGCGGTAGCCTTCTCTGACGGAGAGCGGGCTCTCAGGGACAGTACGCTCATGCGCAGGGCTCTGGAGTATGCCCTCATGTTGGAGGCTCCCGTGATATCCTGCCCGGAGGACCCCTTCCTGGCCGCCGGAGGGCTCATGCACGAGGGTCTTGTCTCGACGGAGCTCGGTCTTCCAGGAATACCGCGGGAGGCCGAGGAAGTCATGGCCTTCAGGGATATGAAGCTGGCGGAACTCACGGGAGGGCGCCTCCACCTCGCCCATATAAGCAGCCGCGGAACCGTGAAACTCGTGCGGGAGGCCAAAGAGAGGGGGGTGAGGGTAACCTGCAGCGTGACCCCTCATCACCTCTGCCTCGCCGATGGGGCTGTGAGGGGCTATGACGTCAATGCCAAGGTCAGGCCGCCCTTGAGGGGAGCCGAGGATCAGCAGGCGCTTCTTGAGGGCCTGAGGGATGGAACCATAGACATGATCGCCACTGCTCACGCGCCCCATGACGTGGGCGAGCGGCAGGTAGAATTTCAAGAGGCTGAACCTGGTATAGTGGGCCTTGAGACAGCCCTCTCGCTCATGCTCGACCGGCTGGTCTCAAGGGGGATTCTCACCCTTGGGCAACTTGTTGAAAAGCTGAGCACCAATCCCGCCCGCACCTTGGGGCTCGCCAAAGGCACCTTGAGGCCCGGGGCGGATGGGGATTTAACCATACTTGACCCTGAGGCAGAGACGATAGTGAACGTAGGAGCCTTTCGCTCCAAGGGTAAGAATAGTCCCTTTCATGGCTGGCGGCTCAAGGGGAGGGTCCTGGCAACAGTTGTGAGCGGCAGGATAGTGGCGGAGAGGTGGGAGTGAGCGAAGAGGGGCTTCCCCCGGCACCCTCCCGCGCCCTATCTTACCTCTCTTTCGCCGCCTTGGCCTTTCTCCTTCTGTTGCTTCTGGTCCTGGCCTCACGGGAAAAGGGACGGCTTGAGGTAATCTTCCCCGCCCTCAGCTGCGGGGAGAGTATCCTGGTAAAATATTCCTCTGAGGCTCTGCCCCGTCCTTTTGGCTTCCTCATAGACGGGGGGTGTGCTGAGGCGGGGAAAGAAGTGCTGAGGACTCTCAGGAGGGAGGGCATAAGAAGGCTAGAGCTCATGCTCCTCACTCACCCGCATCCAGACCATTTCGGGGGGCTCGTAGCGGTACTCGAGGATATGCCCGTGGAGAGGCTCTTGGAGAACGGTATGGAGGGTGAGAAGGCGCCCTGGGAGGCTTACAGCCGGCGCAGGCTTCGGGCAAGGGAGCGGTTACTTGCCCGGCGGGGGATGGTCCTCTGGGAGGAGGCGGGCGCGAGGGTCATAGTCCTCTCACCCTGGGAGCCCTTGAGTGATAATCCCAACCGGGAATCGGTTGTGGTGAAGTTGAACCTAGGGGCTATTTCCTTTCTTTTCACAGGTGATATCGACGCTAAGAAAAAGGAAGAGCTCCTGCCCCTCGGGCCAAAGGGCCTGAGAAGTCAGATACTGAAAGTGAGCCACCACGGAGAGGGGGGCGACCTATCGCCGCCTTTCCTCAGGGCGGTCTCGCCCCAGGTGGCTGTGATACTGAGGGGGAACCCCCTCTGGCAAGGCCCCGGGAACGAAACCTTAAGAGCCCTTAAGGAGGAGGGCGCCTTGATTCACCGGGCGGACCGGGATGGGGATTTGAGAGTCTTAACCGACGGGCGAAGCTACCGCTTGAGCCGTAAGGAGTAGCCATGGAGGCCCTGCTTGCTCTTGAAGATGGTCGAACCTTCAGGGGCCGCTCTTTCGGCGCCCAGGGTGAGGCCCAGGGAGAGGTGGTATTCAACACCAGCATGACGGGCTATCAGGAAGTGCTCACCGACCCCTCCTACCGGGGCCAGATGGTGGTCATGACCTATCCCCTCATGGGAAACTACGGGGTCAACCCTGAGGACATCCAGTCGGGAAGGCCCTGGGTAGAGGCATTTGTCGTCCGCGAGGGCTGCCTCGTCCCCAGCAACTGGCGCTCAAGAGGGAACCTTGAGGATTATCTCAAAGAGTGGGGAATAGCGGGCATCCAGGGGATTGACACCCGTTCACTCACACGCCACATCAGGGAAGGGGGCGCCAAGAGGGCTCTTCTCTCCACTGAAGACCTCGACCCCGAGAGCCTTGTCGAGAGGGCGAGGAATAGCCCCGGCCTTGAGGGAAGGGACCTCGTGCGGGATGTTACCCGCCCTGCCCCCCATGACTTTGGAGGGGAGGGACCTCTCCTCGCGGTCTACGATTTCGGCGTCAAGCGCCACATCCTTGAGCTTCTGAGCCGCTATTTTACCTTAAAGGTTCTTCCCGCTTGGTGGGACGCTGCGTCTATTTTCTCCATGGGAGCTGAGGCCGTCTTTCTCTCTAACGGCCCGGGCGACCCCGAAGGTGTTCCCTATGCCATCGAGAACGTAAGGAAGCTTCTTGGGAAGTTGCCCGTAATAGGTATATGCCTTGGACACCAGCTTCTGGGGCTTGCGCTTGGGGGAAGGACCTATAAGCTGAAGTTCGGCCACCACGGCGCTAACCAGCCCGTCAAGGACCTCGCCACAGGCCACGTGGCCATAACGGCCCAGAACCATAGCTTTGCAGTTGATATCGCCTCCCTTCCCCCTGGCGTTCAAGTCACCCACATGAACCTAAATGACGAGACCGTTGAAGGCATGAAGTGCTTCGAGCCCCCGTTCTTTTCCGTGCAGTACCATCCCGAGGCTTCTCCCGGTCCCAGGGATTCAGAGCCCCTTTTCGATGCCTTCCGGCGCTTTGTGGATGAGGCGAGGGAGAACTAGTCCGTGCCCAAGCGAAAGGATATAGAGAGCATTCTGATCGTAGGCTCAGGGCCGATCATCATAGGGCAGGCGTGTGAGTTCGACTACTCGGGCACCCAGGCCTGCAAGGCCCTCACCCAGGAAGGCTATAAGGTTATCCTGGTCAACAGCAACCCCGCTACCATCATGACCGACCCAGGACTCGCCTACAGGACCTACATAGAGCCCATCATGCCCAAGAGCGTAGAGGCCATCATAAAGAAGGAGCGGCCCCACGCTCTGCTTCCCACGCTGGGCGGTCAGACGGCATTGAATGTGGCCGTGGCCCTGGCGAGGGCGGGAGTCCTCGAGCGCTACGGGGTCGAGCTAATAGGGGCTAATCAGGAGGCCATAGAGAGGGCCGAGGACAGGGACAAGTTCAAGGAGGTCGTGGAGTCCTGCGGTCTCGCCCTCCCCAGGAGCGGCTACGCTCGCTCGGAGGAGGAAGCCTGGGAGATAGTGGCGGAGCTGGGCTATCCGGTGGTGCTGCGTCCCTCTTTCACACTTGGGGGGACGGGCGGAAACGTGGCCTATAACCAAGAGGAATTCCAGGAGTTCGTTCAGTGGGCTCTCAAGGAGAGCCCCGAGGGGGAGGTCTTGGTCGAGGAGTCGGTCATCGGCTGGAAGGAGTTTGAGCTCGAGGTGATGCGGGACAAGAAGGATAACGTGGCCGTCATCTGCTCCATCGAGAACTTCGACCCCATGGGGATACATACGGGCGATAGCATCACCGTTGCCCCCGTCCAGACACTTACTGACCGGGAGTACCAGCGGATGAGGGATGCGGCGCTACAGATAATCCGGGCCGTCGGGGTGGAGACCGGAGGCTCAAACATTCAGTTTGCCGTAGACCCCAAAGATGGCCGCCTGCTCGTCATCGAGATGAACCCGAGGGTCTCCCGCAGCTCAGCCCTGGCCTCAAAGGCAACCGGTTACCCCATAGCCAAGATAGCGGCTAAACTCGCCGTGGGCCTCACCCTGGATGAGATTCAAAATGACATAACGCTCAAGACCCCGGCCTCTTTCGAGCCGGCCATCGACTACTGTGTGGTCAAATTCCCGCGCTTTGCCTTCGAGAAGTTCCCTGAGGCTGAGCCTGTGCTCGGCACCCAGATGCGCTCGGTGGGTGAGGTGATGGCCATAGGGCGGAATTTCAGGGAGGCCCTGGGAAAGGCCATCCGCTCGCTTGAGACCGAAAGGCATGGGCTCGAGGAGCCGGATAGGGAGTTCCCCCTCATGGAGCGCCGCGACCGGGAGAGGGCCATGCGTGAGGCCCTCAAGCGCCCCGGACCCGATCGCGTCTGGCAGCTGGCAAGGGCAATGCGGGCGGGAATGTCCATAGATGAATGCTATGAACTCACGGCGATAGACCCCTGGTTTCTGCGCCAGATCGCGGAGGTGGTCTCCTTTGAGGAGACCCTGAGGGGAGAAGCGGCCCGAGGTCTCACCCCATCCCTCCTCAGGCGGGCAAAGGAGCATGGGTTCTCTGACGCCTCGATTGCGGGGCTCACCGGCCTCGATGAAGGTGAGGTGAGGGGGTTGCGCCGCTCCCATGGGGTCAGGCCTGTTTTCAAGCGTGTGGACACCTGCGCTGCCGAGTTTGAGGCCTTCACACCCTATCTATACTCCACCTATGAGGAGGAGTGTGAGGCCAAGCCTACGGCGCAGCGGAAGGTCATGATCCTCGGCAGCGGCCCCAACAGGATAGGGCAGGGGATAGAGTTTGACTATTGCTGCGTTCACGGCTCCCTGGCCTTTGCAGAAGCGGGCTTCGAGACCATCATGGTCAACTGCAACCCCGAGACCGTGAGCACTGACTATGATATCTCGCACCGCCTCTATTTTGAGCCCCTGACCCTGGAGGACGTGCTGGCCATCGTGGAGGTGGAGAAGCCCGAAGGGGTAGTGGTGCAGTTCGGCGGCCAGACCCCTCTCAAGCTGGCGGAACCTCTCGCTCGTGAAGGGGTGAATATCCTGGGGACCAGTGTCGAGAGCATAGACCGCACTGAGGACAGAGAGCGCTTCGGGGAGCTCATCCGGGACCTGGGGCTCACCCACACCGACTACGGCGTCGCGACCTCTTATGAGGAAGCTCGGGAGGTGGCTGAAGGCCTGGGTTATCCCGTGGTGGTGAGGCCCTCCTATGTGCTCGGCGGAAGGGCCATGCGGATCGTTTATGACGGGGAGAGCCTTAGGGAGTACATATCGGGGGCCGTGGAGGCTTCCCCCGAAAGGCCCATCCTCGTGGATAAGTTTATTGAAGGGGCCATAGAGATCGATGTGGATGCCGTGGCCGATGGCCGGGAAATAGTCGTGGCCGGCGTCATGGAGCACATAGAGGAGGCCGGGGTCCACTCCGGCGACTCCGCCTGCTCCCTTCCCGCATACAGTATATCTCCCTGCATGGTGGAGGAGCTGAAGCGCCAGACCCGCGTCATCGCGAAAGAGCTCGAAGTCGTCGGCCTCATAAACATTCAGTTCGCACTTAAGCGCGGGAAGGTTTATGTCCTGGAGGTGAACCCCAGGGCCTCGCGCACCGTGCCCTTCGTGAGCAAGGCGACAGGACTGCCGCTCGCCAAAGTGGCTTCCCGGATCATGGCGGGGGCGAGCCTCAAAGACCTCGGCATAGTGGAAGACCCATCCCCCTCCCATGTGGCTGTGAAGGAGGCCGTTTTTCCCTTCAAGCGATTTCCCGGTGTCGATACCCTGCTTGGCCCCGAAATGAAATCCACGGGCGAGGTCATGGGAATAGACGTCGACTTTCCCATGGCCTTCATCAAGGCCCAGCTGGGGGCGGGTGTCTCCGTTCCCCTGGGGGGAGCGGCTTTCTTGAGCGTCAAGGATGGCGATAAGGCGTATGCCGTGGGGATCGCTAAAGAGCTACTTGACCAGGGGTTCAAGATTCTTGCAACCCGGGGCACTTGGGATGCCATAAGGGCCGCAGGGCTTCAGGCCGAGCTTGTCAGGAAGGTGAAGGAGGGGCGCCCCCATATCGTGGACCGCATGATAAACGGCGAGGTGGCCCTCGTCATCAATACAACCTTCGGCCGCTCTTCCGTTCTGGACTCTTACTCCATCCGCAGGACGGCCCTTAACCGCGATATCTTCTATTGCACAACCATCCCCGGGGCCCTTGCTGCCATAAGGGGGATAAGCGCCCTCCAGGAGCGAAGCCTCCAGGTGAAACCCCTCCAGAGCTACTACAGCTACGAGGTGATGCCCCTGGCCGTCGAGAAGGTAGCGACTTGAGGAGAAAACCCCTTCTCGTCCTCCCCGTCATCGGAGCTCTCCTCACACTTTTCCTCTCTTGCCCCACCCTCTGGGGTCAAGTCCTCCCTTTAAGCCCTCTCAGTCAGGCTTTCAGGGAGGAGCGCTCGGGCCTCTTTCTTGAGGCCGAGGGGGAGGTGGTCAAGGTCCTCCGGGATGACCTAAAGGGCAGGCGTCATCAGCGATTCATAATTCGCACCCAGGAGGGGCAAACTGTCCTCATCTCCCATAACATAAGCCTCTCCCCCAGGGTGCCCGTTAGGGTGGGAGACCGGGTGGGGGTCCGCGGCAAATATGAGTGGAACAAGAAGGGAGGACTGATTCACTGGACCCACCGCGACCCCGGGGGCCAGGGGCTCGGAGGATGGTTGCTCCACCAAGGCCGTCTCTACCGGTGAGGCGGGGGAATATAGAGCCATCCGGGAGGGTTTCATTGACTTAGGTTCCTGCTTGATGCTACTATAAATAAGTGGCTGGTGGGTGCGCAAAGCGCTACTTCCTCTCGGTCAAGGGGCTCAAAGCGGGTGGTACGCCTTCTATTTTACCTAGCCCTTTTTGCGGCTCTATATTTCTTGATAAAAGGGTTAGTGAGGGGTTGGACTTCAGCGGCGCCTCGTGCCCGGAAGCCCCTGCGGGACGTTATGGTGCAGTGTCCCCAGTGCAAGGTTTACCTGCCGCAGTCCATGGCCCTCTACCGGAAGGTGGAAGGTGCACGGCAGGCTTTCTGCAGTGAGGAGTGCGCCCGTGCCTTCAAGGAGGATATGGTTTGAGATTGAGGCTGATGGGCTCTCTTTTTCTCTGGGTTTGCCCCAGAAGGGCAGCGCTCTAGGGAGAAGGCAATGAAATTCTTCATCGATACGGCTAATGTGGAGGAGGTCCGCGAGGCCCATCTTCTCGGGGTCATCGACGGGGTAACCACCAATCCCTCCCTAATTGCCAAGGAAGGAAAGGAATTTGAGCCTCTGGTGAGGGAGATCTGCAACATCTTGGATGGCCCCGTCAGTGTGGAAGTGGTCGCGGATGATTTCGAGGGTATGGTGGTTGAGGGCCGCGAGCTCGCGGCCCTCCACCCCAACATTGTGGTGAAGATCCCTATGACGGCTGAAGGGCTCAAGGCGGTGAAGCGGCTGGGAGAGGACGAGGTCAAAACGAACGTTACGCTCGTCTTCTCCGCAAGCCAGGCCTTGCTCGCGGCCAAAGCGGGCGCCAGCTATGTGAGCCCCTTTATCGGCCGCCTCGATGATGTGAGCCACACGGGCATGAATCTGGTTGAGGAAATCCTGACCATCTTCGGCAATTATGACTTCCCCACGGAGGTCATCGTGGCAAGCATTCGCCACCCCCTCCATGTGGTTGAGGCGGCTCTTGTCGGGGCCGACATAGCCACCATACCCTTCCGCGTGATTCAGCAATTATTGAAGCATCCCCTGACGGACATCGGCATCGAGCGATTCCTCAGGGATTGGCGGAGCGTTCGGGACACCCTTCCGCAGCCCTAGCTTGTGGGTGCCCCGACCGCGGGCGAAAGAGGAAAAAGAGAGTATGCCCATCTTCGAGTTCAGCTGCACCCGTTGCGGTAGCGATTTTGAGAAGCTCCTCCTGTCTTCAGGGAACCACAAGGTAGTCTGTCCCGATTGCGGCTCCAAGAGGGTTCGGAAAAAGATGTCCCTCTTTGGCACCAAGAGCGGGGATAAGTTCATCGGCTCCCGGGGCGGGTCCTGCAGCGGCTGTTCCCCAGCCACTCCCTCAGCCTGCCGCACCTGCCGGTAGGGAGGAGAACCCTGAAGTCTTCCCTAGGAAGGCCATCTGAGGATCCTCGCTGAGTCCGAAGCCAGATTTTCTGGCTCAGGGCCAAAGGAGCCCGGTTTAGGGATGGCCAGAAGCAGCCCGGGGATGGACCCGGGCTTTTACGGTTATTTTGAGAGAAGGTTTCACGATGAGAGAGGGGGACTGGGCCGTTGAGGCCCGGGGCCTTACAAAGCGTTTCGGTCCCATAACGGCTGTGGACGATGTTTCTTTCTCGATCCGAAGCGGGGAGTGCTTCGGTTTTTTGGGGCCCAATGGTGCGGGAAAGACCTCCGCTATGCGCATGGTCTATTGTGTCTCCCCACCCACGGCCGGCTCCCTCAAAGTCTTCGGATGGGATGTGCGCCGTCGCGCTCGGGCAATCAAATCCTTGATCGGTGTCATCCCCCAGGAGGAGAACCTGGACCCCGACCTTTCTGTCTTCAAGAACCTTACCGTCTATGCCCGTTACTTCGGCCTCAGGGTCGGGGAGGTGGAGGAGAGGATCTGGGAACTCCTTCGCCTCATGCAGCTCGAGGAGCGCTCGGAGAGCACCATCCGGGAGCTCTCGGGCGGGATGAAGAGGCGGCTGCTCATAGCGCGGGCTCTCATCCACAGGCCCCGGATGATAATACTGGATGAGCCGACCTCAGGACTCGACCCTCAGGCCCGGCACCTCATCTGGCAGCGCTTGAGGCTCCTGAGGCGGGAAGGGGTGACCATGCTCCTCACCACCCACTACATGGAGGAGGCAGCCCAGCTCTGCGACCGGGTGATAGTTATGGATGAGGGAAAGGTGCTGGCCGAGGGAAAGCCCTCCGAGCTGGTGGGAGCTGAAGTGGGCAGGGAGGTGGTGGAGCTGAGACTGGAAGAGAGGCCCGATGGCCGGGTGCTCGAGGAGGTTGGCGCTCTTGCTCAGTCCTGGGAGCGGGCGGGAGATACCCTTTACTTTTTCTGTGATGATGGGGCGCCCCTGGTTCAGGTACTGCTGAACGCCCGCAAAAGCCACTTTCTGCACCGGCCCGCGACCCTGGAGGATGTCTTCCTGAAGCTGACGGGCAGGGAGCTGAAGGAATGAAGGAGGCCCTTCTCCCCGATGTATCCCTTCGGGCCCTTAGCGTCTGGAACCGCAGCTGGCAGATCTACAAGAAGCACTGCATCGCCGACTTTGTGGGGAACCTGGGTGAGCACTTTCTCTATCTTTTGGCCATGGGCTTCGGCCTGGGGGGATACCTCAGGGTGATCGAAGGGATGAGCTATGTTCAGTTCATCGCCCCGGGGCTCCTCGTTTCGCTCGCCATGTGGACCTCCACCTTCGAGGCCACCTTTGGGGTCTACACGCGGATGAAGGTTCAGAGAACCTATGAGGGCATCCTGGCTACGCCCTGCTCCATAGGGGATATCGTCCTGGGGGATATGCTCTGGGCGGCCACCCGGGCAACCATCGGGTCTTCCATCATGATGGTCATCCTCGTGGGCTTCGGCTTGGTGCACTCCCCTTTGGCCCTCCTGGTATTTCCGTTTGTTTACTTAGAGGGGCTGCTCTTCGCCTCCATGGGGATGATCGCGGCGGCCATCGCTCCTTCCTATTTCTTCTTCAACTTTCATTTTTCCCTGACCATAACTCCCATGTTCTTCTTCTCGGGCATCTTCTTCCCCCTCACCCAGTACCCCGCCTGGGTCAAGTCCCTCTCGTGGGTGATGCCCCTGACCCATGCCGTCAACATCTCAAGAGCCCTCATAACAGAGGGCCGCGTTGGTGTTATCCTCGGGGAGGGCCTCTGGCTTCTGGCGGTTGCAGCGGCCCTCTTCTTCGTGGCCCATCGCATTGTGGCGAGAAAGATGATCCAATGAGGGGCGGCTTGAGGAGGCTCTCCTTCGCCTTCCCGGGGCCCTTGGATTTCAGGAGGACCCTGGAGCGCTTTAGACTCGCGCCCGAGGAGCCCGTCAACCGCTTCGACGGGAGCTCCTTCCGGAGAGCCCTCCGTGTGGGAGGGGAGGTGTATCTGGCGGAACTCAAGGCCACGGGCCCGAGGAGAAAGCCCCTTCTTGAGCTCACCGTGAGGGGACCCCGGCCCGGAGGGCGTGCCCTTCAGGAAATAAGAAAGATGCTGGAGTGGACCCTGGGAAGTGCCTTTGACCTCAAAGGCTTCTACCTTAGGGCCAAAGAGGACAGGGTCATGGCGGGGCTGGCCAAAGCGTTCTTCGGTCTCAGGCCCCCCTGCTATCCCTGCTTTTTTGAGGCGCTCGTCACCGCGGTCACCGCTCAACAGGTGAACCTTGCCTTCGCTGGACGCGTGCGCGCAGCCATGGTGAAGTCTTTCGGGGGGACGATCCTCCTTGACGGCGAGGCTCACTTCGCCTTCCCCTCACCGGAGGAGCTCGGCCGGGCCAGCATCGAGGAGTTCAGGGCTCTCAAGCTGAGCCGCAACAAAGCCCGCACCATCCTGGCCCTCTCCAGGGCTGCATCCTCGGGAGAGCTTGACCCTCAAGACCTCATGGAG
The DNA here is from genome assembly GCA_964575845.1 of uncultured bacterium. GTDB lineage: Bacteria > UBA8248 > UBA8248 > UBA8248 > CAZNSX01 > CAZNSX01. The sequence goes on from CAZNSX010000003.1 coordinate 516,059, forward strand.
ATGGATATCCCTTGTGCCGTAAAGGCCCTCTCGCGCTTTCCCGGCGTGGGAGCCTGGACGGCCGAGACGGCCCTCTTTCGTGGCCTGGGGCGGAGCGATGCCCTTCCGGCGGGAGATCTGGGGGTGAGGAAGGCGGTGGGCCGTCTCTACCTGGAGCGCCAGATAGCCACAACCGATGAGGCTCGGGCATGGGGCCGGGAATGGGGCGCTTACAGCGGACTTGCTGCCATCTACCTCCTGAGGGCCCTTCAGGAGGGGATGGTCTAGAAGGGGATGGGAGATGCAGAGAAGAGAGGATTATGAGGGCTGGCAGGAAAAAATCCTGGCTCCCCATGCGGCGAAGAGCCGCCACTCCCTGGGGCGAGAGCATCCTGAGGCCGAGCATCCCTTGAGAACAGCCTTTCAGCGCGACCGGGACCGCATCGTCCACTCCACTGCCTTCCGCCGCCTGGAGTACAAGACCCAAGTGTTCGTCAACCACGAAGGGGACCACTACCGAACCCGGCTGACCCACACCCTGGAGGTGGCCCAGATGGCCCGCACCATAGCCCGGGCCCTGAGGCTCAATGAGGACCTGGCCGAGGCGATCGCACTTGCTCACGACTTGGGTCACGCACCCTTCGGCCACTCGGGCGAGACGGTGCTCAACGAGCTTATGGCCGAGCACGGGGGCTTTGAGCACAATAGGCAGGCCCTCAGGATCGTGGAGCATCTCGAGGAGCGCTACCCCGGTTTCCGTGGTCTCAACCTCACCTGGGAGACCCGGGAGGGCATCATCAAACACTCGGGAAGCTATGACCTTCCAAGCTGGGCCGACCTTTCGCAGAGCCCCTTCCCCAGCCTCGAGGCCATGGTGGTGAACGCGGCCGATGAGATAGCCTATAACAATCACGACATAGATGATGGCCTGCGATCAGAGCTATTCACTGCGGCTGAGCTCAAGGGGGTGGAGCTCTGGGAGGATAACTACAGGAGACTTCTTTCGGAGAACCCGCACTCTTCCCCGCGGCTCCTTCAGTTTCAGACCATAAGGCATATCATCAACGAGCAGGTTGAGGACGTCATCGAAACAACGTCCCAGAGAATAGGGGAGAGGCATATAAGGAGTATTGAGGACGTGCGGGGGAGGGGAGGGGGACTTGTGGCTTTCAGCCCCCGCATGGCCGAGCGTAACCAGGTGCTCAAAGAATTCCTTATGCAGTATATGTACAAGAACTATCGGGTTGTGAGAATGGAGGACAAGGCCAAACGCATCATAAGGGAGCTCTTCAAAGCCTACGTGGGGCGCCCCGAGCAGCTTCCCCCCCATGTATATGCCAGGGCTTCCGAGGAGGGGCTTGAGCGCATGATCTGCGACTACATTGCGGGCATGACGGATAGATTTGCGCAGGATGAGTATAAGAAGCTCTTTGACCCTCACGAGCGTGTTTGAGGGGCTTCTGCCTTTGTGCTGGAAGGGGGAGGAAAGTTCTTGAGCATTGAGTCTGAGGTGAGGGAGGCCATGGCGAGCGCTCTCGGCTGGCTCAAAGCCCGGGGGGCAGACTACTCTGATATCCGCTGGGTCTCCGAGCGCCACGAGAGACTCTCAGCCCGTAACGGCTCCGTGGAGGCAACGGCCTCAGGGGAGGACGAGGGGGTGGGCGTGAGGGTGATCTTTAAGGGGACCTGGGGCTTCGGGGCCACCCCCGACCTCACGGCTGAGGGTGTGGAGAGGGCGGCGCGGAGGGCCCTTTCGGTTGCACGGGCGGCCTCGTCCTTAAACCGAGAAGTCGTCTCTCTGGCTCATGCAGAGCCCCTTGTGGCTTCCTTTGAGACCGGCTACGCTGAGGACCCCTTTGGAGTTCCCCTGAGCGAGAAGCTGGAGCTTCTGTTCGCCGTCACCGAAGAGCTCTCCCGCCCGCCCAGGGTGACCCAGGCTGAGGCCTTCCTTGAGTTCCTCCGCACGGAGAAGCTTTTCATGAGCACCGAGGGGGCCCTCATATCACAGGTTATTCTGCAGAGCGGCGGCGGCATGACGGCCACTGCGACCTCTGACGGCGAGGCTCAGCGCCGCTCTTTCCCTGCGCAGGGTGGGGATTACGTCACAGGAGGCTACGAGCACATAAGGGCTCTCTCCTTGAGGGCAAACGCCGAGCGCGTTCGGGAGGAGGCCCTGGCCCTGCTTAAGGCGCCTCCCCTGCCTTCCGGCCGCTACACCCTCCTGCTTGGAGGAAGCCAGCTCGCTCTTCAGGTCCATGAGTCCTGCGGGCATCCCCTGGAGCTGGACCGGGCTCTTGGTTTTGAGGTCGGCCTCGCTGGGGGGAGCTTCCTCAAGCCGGAGGGCTTGGGCTCCTATCGCTTCGGCGCTCCCCTCATCAACCTCACGGCCGATGCCACCATTCCGGGGGGCCTGGGAAGTTTTGGGTTTGATGATGAGGGGGTGCCGGGCCAGCGGGTCGCTCTCGTGAGGGAGGGCATCCTGTTTGACTTTCTTTCCTCACGGGAGACAGCGGGACGTCTGGGCAAGAAAAGCGGGGGCGCCATGAGGGCCGAGGGCTGGCGCCACCTTCCTCTTATCCGGATGACCAATGTTAACCTGGAGCCTGGCAAGGGGAACCTCCAGGAACTAATCGCGGATACTCCCAGGGGGTTCTTCCTCTCAACTAACAAGAGCTGGAGCATAGATGACCTCAGGCTCAATTTTCAGTTCGGCTGTGAGGCCGCCTGGGAGATAGAGGGGGGGCGTCTCGGGCGTCTTTTCAAGAATCCCATTTATACCGGAATCACGCCCCGCTTCTGGGCCTCTTGCGATGCCGTCTGCGGCCCTGAGGAGTGGCGGGTCTGGGGGGTTGCCAACTGTGGCAAAGGCGAGCCCATGCAGGTCGCACGGGTTGGCCACGGCGTTGCACCCGCACGCTTTAGGGATATCGAGGTGGGGAGGACGAAATGCTGAGGGGGGAAGGGGTGCTGGAGGAGCTGAGAGCCCTCCTTCGGGGAGGGGGCGGGGAAGTGGAAGTGCTCTATATGGGGGAGCGGCGGGGCATGAGCAGGTTCTATCGCTCCAATCCACACCAGGGAGGGGAGGTGGAGGATGTGACCCTTTTCTTGCGCACCATCCTTCCCGGCCACGGAGGCTCACGGGTGGGCGTGGTCAGCCTTCACTCTCTGGGGAGGGAGAACCTGAGAAGGTCTCTTGAACGCTCACGTGCTTTAGCCGAGGCCGGGGAGCCGGTGTCAGACCTCACGGGCCTGCCCTCTCCCCAGGAAGCGGGTTCTTCTCTGGAAAGGGGTGACCTGGAAGAGCTTTATGATGAGGAGACGGGGCGTTGGGGGCCTGAAGAAAGGGCACGGGTTATTTCGGAGGTCTTCGGAAGGGCGGAGGAAGGAGGGGGGAGGGCAACCGGCTGCCTGACGACCTCCCAGGGTGAGATAGCCCTGGTCAATAGCCGCGGCCTTGAGCGCTACGGCGCTTTCAGCCTTGCCGACTTCAGCCTCATCATGGAAGCCGGGGACTGCTCCTCATCAGGTTTCGCCTGCGCGGCCTCGCGTAAGGTTAAGGAAATAGATTTTTTTGAGTACACGAGACGCGCGCTCGAGAAATGTGCCCTGGCCCGTGACCCTCGGCCCCTTGAGCCCGGCTCCTATCGGGTAGTTCTTGAGCCTCCGGCGGTGGCCGAAATCCTTATCTGGCTTTCTTTCATCGGTTTCGGGGCCAAGGCCTACCTGGAGGGGAGGGCATTCTCTTCGGGCCGCCTGGGGGAGAGGCTCATGGGCGAGAGGGTGACCATAATGGATGATGCCCTGGAGCCCCGCGGCCTTCCCTTCCCTTTTGACTTTGAGGGAGTGAGGAGAAGGCCTGTGACCCTCATCGAGAGGGGCGTCATGCGCGATGTGGTATGGGATAGCCTCTGGGGAGCGCGAGGCGGTCACCCCTCCACGGGCCACGCCCCCCCGCCGGGCCACACGTTCGGGCCCATGCCCATGAACCTTGTTATGGATGGTGGTGATACTCCGCGGGAGGAACTTCTTTCCCTTCTCGGGAGCGGGCTCCTCATAAGCCGGTTCCACTATGTAAACGGCTTCCTGGAGCCGCGCTCAGGCCTCATGACGGGCATGACGCGCGACGGCACCTTCTGGGTCGAGGCGGGAGAGATAAGCCACGCCGTAAGGAACCTTCGCTTCACCCAGGGTATACTTGAAGCCTTCAGCCGCATCGAGGCTCTCTCACGGGAGCGGGAGCTAGTGCCCCTTTGGGGAGGAAGTTGCCTCGTCCCGGCCCTTCTCATAGATGGCTTTGAATTCACCGGAACTACCGACTGAGAGAGGGAAAAAACCTGAGCCGCTGAATACTGGCATGTTCTTCGGGGGGAAACCACAACTGAGCAGGAGGGACTCCTGCTATCAAAGAAAATAGCGGGAGCGGGAATTGCTAGCTTCTTGGTAGCTATTCCTCCTCTGACCTTCTGTTAAGGCTCAAAGAGGGCGCAAGCCCTTTATTCTTGGACCTAGGACTCACGGTTCCAGGGTCAGATAGTAACCATTTGTCCGGCGCTGAACGAGGAGGAGCACGCTCCTGAAGAGGCGGGCCTTTACCATGGCCATTTTGAAATCATCCATATCTTTTATGACCTGCTGGTTCATCTGGCGGATAACATCGCCGGGCAGGAGACCCACCTCCCCGGAAGGGCTTCCCCTATATACCTCTTCTATCAGGACACCGCTCCGGGTGTGGAGGCGGTAGCGACGGATGGCCCCCTCCGTTATAGGGCCCACCTTGAGCCCAAGCCATTCCCTTGCGAATTTTGGGGCCAGCTCCAGCGGAAGCTCCCTCGCCACAAGCACCCGCGATAGCTTCTTTCCTCCCCTGAGGAAGGTCAGGGGAACCTCATCATTTATGGTGAAGGAGGACACTTCTGCGAGGTAGTCATCCCTGGCCTCCACCTGCTTATTGCCGATGGCCAGGATGATATCTCCACGCCTGAGCCCGGCCTCGGCGGCGGGGCTCCCCGGGATGACATGGGCCACCAGCACGCCTCCCTTGCCTGTGTGGCCGAAATGTCGGGCTAGGCTGGGTGTCAGTTCCTGGACAGAGATCCCCAGCCACGCCTCCTTCACCTTTCCGTAGCTTATGAGGTCGTCCACTATGCGCTTGGCCCTGTCGATGGGGATGGCGAAACCTATCCCCTGGGCCTGTTGGTAGATGGCCGTGTTGATGCCGATGAGCTCACCGTTTATGTTAAGAAGCGGCCCGCCGGAATTTCCAGGGTTGATGGAGGCATCGAGTTGAATGAAATTGGATAACACTCGGCCCCGCCCCTCCCCCGTGCGGATCGAGCGGTTGAGTGCGCTGATGACGCCAGTGGTGACGGTATGGGAAAGCCCGAAGGGATTCCCGATGGCGATAACGGTCTCGCCGATGAGCAGGTCATCGGAGCGCCCCATGGGAATGTGGGGAAGTGGCTCGGGGCTATCGATCTTGACGACCGCCAGGTCACTGCGCGGGTCGCCCCCCACGAGGCGTCCCTCAAACTCCCGCTCGTCGCTCAGGGACACCATGATCTTGGTGGCCCGGGACACCACATGCTCGTTGGTGAGGATGTAGCCGGAGGGGTGGATGACCACCCCCGAGCCAAGGCTCTGGCGCTTGAAGGTTCTTTCGGGAAAGGGGGAGGGAAAATCTCGGAAGAACTCCTCAAAGAGGGGGCTCTCAAAAGGGCTGAATGGGTTCACTCGGCGTGTAACCGTCTCCTCGGTGTTGATGTTAACGACAGCCGGAGCCACCTTCTGCACAGCCTGGACGACGGCGTTTCGCCTCTCAAAGGAGGCACCCCATGCCGCGGAAGCGAAAATCGAGCCCAGAAACAAGGCCGCGACCGAGGCCCGTCTTAACTTTGCACCCACCATGGGCCTGTCTTCTCGGGCGAGCCCCTACTTATTTTTCACCGCGGCGAAGAATGTGCCGCCCCGGCGGCGCACAACAAAGAGAATGCTCTCATCGGCCTTGGCCTCTTCGAGGGCATCCTGGAATTCCTGCAGGTTCTTAACGGGCTTCTTGTTCACCTCCTGAATGACGTCGCCCTGCCGAATGCCTCCCTCATGAGCGGGACTGCCCTCCTGCACCTCTGTAACGACAATCCCCTCTTTCACATCAATTCCGAAGCGCCCGGCGAGCTCAGGGCTCAGCTCCTCCACCTCCATTCCGAGAGCCTCTTCCATTTCTTCGGCCCTGGCCATCTCGGTGAGTTTATCGAGAGTAACAGTAAGGGTCAGGGTCTTGCCCTCGCGAATGACCTTCACGGTAGCCGTGGAGCCCGGCTTGTGTACAGCTACCACCCTTGGGAGCTCGCTTGCGGACTCTATGGGCTTTCCGTCAAATTCGATGATGACATCCTCCCGCTTGACCCCGGCCTTATCCGCCGGCCCTCCTTTGACCACGTTCGTTACGAGAGCTCCTTTAGTGTCCTTCAGCTTCAAGGCTTCGGCCAGAGCGGGGGTTATCCTCTGAATTGTGACCCCGATTCGTCCCCTGTTAACGCTGCCCTTTGTCTTGAGGTCAATGAGGATCTCCTTGGCAATGTTGATGGGGGTGGCAAAGCCGATGCCTATGTTCCCGGGGGTCCTCGAACGGCTGAATATGGCCGTATTTATCCCCACAACCTCACCTCGGACATTCAGCAGGGGGCCGCCGGAGTTTCCGGGGTTTATGGAAGCATCGGTCTGGATGAAATCGTCATAGGGGCCCGAGCCGATGACGCGTCCCTTCGCGCTCACCACCCCGACGGTCACTGTATGGGAGAGGCCAAAAGGGTTCCCTATGGCCATGACCCAGTCGCCCACCTCGAGCTCGTCCGAATCCCCCAGCTTGGCCACGGGGAGTTCCTCCGGGGCATCGACCTTTATGAGGGCGATGTCCGTCTTGGAGTCTTTGCCCACAACCTTGGCCTCAAACTCCCGCTCATCGGCCAGCTTGACCTTTATCTCGGTGGCGTTCTCGATAACATGGTTGTTGGTGAGAATGTAGCCCTCCTTGTCGATGATGAATCCCGAGCCGAGGCTCTGCCTTTGGAACGGCCGCTCTGGCGCCCCCCTGAAGCGACGGCGGAAGAACTCCCAGAAGTCCTCGAACGGGTCTTCCCCGAAGGGACTCTGGAAGGGAAGGCGGGGCTTTACCACCTGAGTGGTAGAGACGTTGACCACGGTGGGCTTTTGAGATTTCGCGATATCTACGAAGATCCGTGTGCCCACGGGACTCTCGGAGACTGCCGCCTGAGTAGCTTGAGCAGCCAGGATGAGAGCTGTTCCAAAGGCGAACACCAGCCCCAAACTGAACCCTAAACGCGGAAAGATGCGGTACCTCATGGTTCCTCCTTAACCACCTGTCCTCCTGGTGGAGAGTTTGAGAAATTCAAGTGACCTAACCATAGAAATATTATCACTACTGAATCCATCTCTCAAGGCCGTTCAGGCTTCGCCAAAAGGATCTTGACAGAGGAGGCTTCGGATGTTAATTAAATTTTTTAGTGCGTCGACCCCTGGCCGGAGCGCAAGGGGATATTTTTTTTGAGATAACGGATGGGCTAAGCCCGTGAATTTTTTCAATTATGTCCGGGCGGCCGCCGCGTTGGACCGCTCGGGCATGTCGCGTTGCCTGGGTGACTTTCCGCGGCAGCTGAAGGAGGCGGCTGATATCGGCCGCTCCTCTGGCCTCCCTTCCCGGGTCAGGGGGGTGCGGGCCGTGGTTGTGGCGGGGATGGGAGGCTCGGCAATCGGGGGAGAGCTTCTGACGAACTCCCTCCAGGGGCAATTGAGGGTTCCCCTTGTGGTGGTCCGCTCTTATTACCTTCCTGCCTGGGTTGATAGCCGAACCCTGGTCATAGCGGTGAGCTACTCCGGCAATACTGAGGAGACCATGAGCGCTTTGCGGGATTCCCTGAGCCGCGAAGCCAAAGTGGCCGTTATAACCAGCGGCGGGGTTATGAAGAGTCTCGCATTGAGGGAGGGCCTTCCGCTCACCGTTATCCCCGGCGGCCTTCCTCCCCGCGCGGCCCTGGGATACCTCTTGGTGCCCTTGCTTCTCATGCTGGAGCGTCTTGGCCTTGTCGGGCCTCAAGAGGCCTCGCTGGAGGAGAGCGTCAACCTGCTGAACCGGCTCGGGGCTGCCTACGGGCTCTCGGAAAGAAGGAAGGGAAACTCCGCCCGAGACCTGGCCGAGAAGCTTGAGGGGAAGATTCCGCTCATCTGGGGAAGTGCTCTCGGCACCGCAGCCATAGCTTTCAGGTGGAAAACCCAGCTTCTTGAAAACAGCAAGGTCTGGGCCGCGAGCGGTGAGCTTCCTGAGATGACCCACAATGAGGTCATGGGGTGGGAGAGAGGGGAGCGTTCCATTAGCCGCTCATTCTTCGGGGTCTTCCTTGCCGACCGGGGTGACCACCCGAGGGTGAAGCAACGCATGGAAATAACCCGAAGGCTCCTCGCTCCCGTCCTTGCTGGTTGCACTACCATCCGCTCCAAGAGCGGGAGCCCCTTGGCCCGCCTCTTCTCCCTCACTTACCTGGGAGATTGGGTGAGTTTCTATTTGGCCCTCTTAAATGGTGTTGACCCCACACCCGTGGCCTCTATAGAGGCCATTAAGGCCATGATGAAAGGAAGGCCCAAACAGGAGGTAAGACTTGGCAAAGCGCCACAAGAGGGTTGAGGCCCCCCCCGAAGATAAGGCTCCCGCCGCCCCCGCCAAGAAGAAATCTCTCATAAGAGAATATGCGGAAGCCATAATCATAGCCCTTGTGCTTGCCCTGGTGGTGCGCACCTTTGTAGTCCAGGCCTTCAAGATACCTTCGGGCTCCATGGAGAACACCCTTCTAGTTGGGGACCACATCCTCGTGAACAAGTTCATCTACCGGTTCCGAGAGCCCGCGCGAGGGGATGTAATTGTTTTCAAGTTTCCCAGGGATGAGAGCCGCGATTTTATAAAACGGGTTATAGGCCTGCCGGGGGAGATGGTAGAGGTCCGAGGCCGCGAGGTATTGATAAACGGAAGAGCCCTCAAGGAGCCCTACGCCATCCATAACCGCCTGGGGCCCCAAGGCATGTTCTCCGGGCGGGAGCAGTTCGGACCCTTTCGCGTGCCAGCCGATAGCCTCTTCATGATGGGCGATAACCGCGACAACAGTCTAGACAGTCGCGCCTGGGGTCCCCTGAAAATTGGAAAGATAAAGGGCGTTGCCTTCCTCATCTACTGGTCATGGAACAGCGAGCGGGGTTGGGTGCGTTGGGGAAGGCTGGGCAAGATCATCCGTTGAGGGCTCCCTCCCACCAGAGGGCGGAAAGCGCACTGGCGACCGTTCCTTCATCTATATCTTCCAGCCACCCCCTACCCGTGCTTTCGTTATCAAAAGATTCCCCTGCTGATAGCTTCTCATAGCCCCGCCAGATAACCCTGACCCTCTCTCCTATGGGTCCCCAGACGCGCGGGTCCGTGGGCCCGAATAGGGCAACGGTGGGAATGCCCAGCAGGGCGGCCAGATGGGTTACACCGGAATCATTTCCCAGATAAAGGGATGCGCGCGCCAGGAGAGCTGCCAGCACCTTAAGGGGTGGCTCTTCCAGAAGGCTGACCGTTTCCCGCCTGAGCCGGCTTAAGACCTCTGCCGCCCTCTTCCCATCGGCAGGGCCAGAGATGAGAATAACCTTTATGCCAAGGGCTTCTCGGGCCCAGCGGGCAAGTGCGGCGAAACGCCCGGCGGCCCAGCATTTGTTGCGGCTTCCCCCACCGGGGTGAATGGCGATAAAGGCTTCATCAAGGAGGCCCCTCTCTTCGAGGAATGCCCTCGCATCGGCATCTTCCGCTGCTGAGAGCGTGAGGCCGGGCTTTTTTGGCAAGGGTTTAAGGCCCAGGGGGGAGAGGGCCTGCAGAAGATGCTCTGAGGCGTGGGTTAAAGACCCTCGCGGGGGGTGGGGGTCGGCCCCGATGAACTCCCCTCGGAAAAGCCCCTTCAGGTGCTCCCTGAGCGCGGCCCCGCACCAGGCTATAAGGGTATCGAAGGGCTCAAGATAACTCATCGAATCCTTGCTAAGGAGCCTTCCGGGACGAAAGATGGGGGCCATGGGGCCTGCTTCCACGGAGTGGGCCTCCTGGATGAGGCCCCCTGCTTTGAGCAGAGCCACCCTCTCCGGGTAGCCCGCCATCTCGGACCTTGCTCCAGGAAAGCGCTCCTTCAGGGCTGCAAGGGCCGGAAGCGTGAGAAGAGTGTCCCCGAGGCCACCGGCCCTCACAATGAGAGCTCTCCTCAGGGCTCCTCCCTCCCCGAAAGCCCCTCCCAGAGGAGGTCGCTCAAGCGAGCAAACTCAGAAAGGGATAGAGTCTCGGCCCGGCGGCCGGGATCTATCTGTGCCAGGGTAAGGAGTTCCCTCAAGGTTTCCTGGGTGACGCCTGTCTTGAGAAAATGCCTGAGGTTATTGAGAAGTGTCTTCCGCCGGTGGGCGAAGGCCGCCCTAACCGTGCGGAAAAAAAACCCTTCATCCCGCACCTCGATTCTGGGTTCCCGCAAGGGGGTTATTCTCAGAACGGCCGACTCCACCTTGGGGATAGGCCTGAAGGCTTTGGCGGGCACGGTGAGGCACTGGGAAGCCTCCGCCCAGTACTGGATCGTGAGGGAGAGGGAGCCATAATCCTTCCCTCCGGGCAGCGCTGTTATGCGGTCGGCCACCTCTTTCTGTATCATGATGATCATGTCGGCTATGAAAGAGCGGTATCTCAACAGGTGTAGGATGATAGCGGATGCGGCGTAGTAGGGTAGGTTTGATACAACCTTAAGCCCTGGGCCGAGTTTCCGTGGGTCAAAAGCGAGGGCATTTTCGTTAAGAACTTCCACCCGAGGTTCTTCCGCAAAAGACCTCCTGAGAAGATCAGCCAGCCCCTTGTCTATCTCCAGGGCCACCACCCGACCCGCCCTCCGGGCCAGGGCCCGAGTAAGGACGCCCTTTCCCGCTCCCACCTCAAGGACGGTGTCCTCGGGAGAGAGGGCCGCTAACTTAAGGATTCGCTCCCTTATGGAGAGGTCTCTCAGAAAGTGTTGCCCGAGACGCCTCCTGGCCATGGCTATATCCCCCGGTCCTTGACAAGACCCGCCTTCTCCTCTAAAAGGGGTCTAGCGCCGCCCGCTCTGGAGCCATGAGAGACCCCTACGAGAAAGTCTTCTATCTTGCTGCAGCCTTTCTGGCTCTTCTGGCCCTCCTCAATCTCACTCCCTCGCGGCCCTCCTTTGGGGAGAGCAGCGAGGTCCTTCCCCCGAGGGGGGCCGGGCTAGAGAAGTTCCCCCTGAGGAAGGAGCCTGCTTCCCGGCCTGAGTCATATGTCTCCAGTGAAGAGCCTTCATCCTCACATTATCCTACACCCCTTCTTGCTGTTCAGCTACTGAACCTTGAGGGGGATAGCCCTGAGGAACTGAGACAGACTTTCCGGGATCTTCGCCGCCTGGGGGCTAACACGATAATTCTCAGAGTCTTTAAGAACAAAGACGACTCTCCCCTTCTGTCCTCCTCCTCACCATCTGGCCCCGAGGCGGGAGTCTACTTCAAGACTGAAGAGGCTCCTTTTCTAGGTGATATTCTGGGCCTTGCCCTCGATGCCGCCCGTAGTGAGGGACTCAGGCTCTTTGCCTGGATGAGTACCCTCTACGCTGACTGGGTCCTGGAGAAAAACCCCGATATGGCCGGCTATCGTTTTTCCCTGAGGAGGAGGCACCTTGAGCGGAACGAGCGCCTCGACCCCTTCCATCCGGGTGTAAGGCAGTATCTGCGGGGGGTTTTCCGGGATCTCGCCCGCTACCCTCTGGACGGAATCTTGATCCAGGATGACCTTATACTCCGCCACACAGAAGGTTACGGGCCCCACGCTGACCGTCTCTATAGAAATACCTTCGGCGCTGCCATCGAGCCTGAAGCCATGTACCAGGGTATCCATCCTGACTCCGAGGGAATTTTTCGTGTCGCCCGTTATACTGATAAATTTTGGCGATGGACCCTTTGGCGGAACCGCGAGCTCTTTTTTTTGGCCGAGGACCTAATGGGTACCTTTAGGGCACTTAACCCGAAAGCAAAAATTTGTCTGAACGTCTTCTATGAGGCGGTGCTGGACCCCCGAAATGCCCTCGCGTGGATGGCCTTCGACCTTAAGAGGGCGAGTGGACTTCCGGTAGATTATTTTGCCCTTATGGCATATCACCGCCAGATTTCCCGGGAGCTGGCCATTCCTTTGGAGGAGTCCCTCGGGTTGCTCAGGCAGATGGCCTCCTCGGGCGCGCTCGGGGTGCGGGGGAGGGAGCGCATTCTCCTTAAGGTTCAAACCCTCGACTGGGCAACCGGAGAGGAGGTCCCCCCGGAGGAGCTAGAGAGGGCGGTAAGGGCTGCGCTCTCGGGAGGTGCCCTTAATCTGGCTCTGGTGGCCCGTCTCGTCTGTCCCCTCTCCCCGGCCTTGGTCCGTGGCCTTCAAGTTGCCCGAAGTTATCTCAAAAACGAGAAATAGCCTTGGACTTTTGATGCATTTTTAGCTTGACATATGCAGGAGGAGGCTATACATAATTTATGTAATACAATTATACAATATGAATTCGTGGGTTCATCTAATCATTGAACCTGCGCTCTCTTCCCTCTTCAAGGGGGAGGAAATTCCGCACAAGGAATCAGACCTGCTCTGAGCTCGGGCGGAGAAGGGGTTTAACTCCCTCATAAAATATGGACTTAATGTCAAGAGCAGGGCATTTCACCGAATCAGTTCCCATCCATACTTTCTTGATCGTTCAGGGCAGATGAGAACTTCTAGGCAAAATATTTCTTCAACGACAGTCGGCTTGAGGTTCTGAGAGGGAGGTTTCAGCCTTTGCCTCAAAATATCTTCATCCTGCATACTGAGGAGGGCTAAAAAAAGGACTTAGGCTTGAGGCGTTATGGGTTTGTTATTTAAGGTGAGCCTCTGCCGCGAGCAAGTGGCGAATGAGGAGGTCCAGCATGGCTACATTAAAAGAGAAACTGGCTCAGCTGATACCCCCCTTCAGGGAGGAAGTCAGGGCTCTGGTCAAGGAACATGGCGCTAAGAAGCTCTCAGATGTGACAGTGGCTCAGGCATACGGCGGCATGAGGGGCGTCAAGGGCATGATCTGCGACACCTCTGTGGTAGAGCCTGAGGATGGTCTCATCATCCGGGGAATTCCGATTGCCAAGCTGACCGACAAGATCCCGGAGGAAATTTTCTATCTCCTATGTACAGGGGAGCTTCCCGATAAGGCCGCCTTGCAATCTCTTCAGAAGGAACTCAAGGCCCGCTCGGAGGTCCCCTCCTACGTTTGGGATGTGCTCAGAGCGATGCCAGAAGACTCTCACCCTATGGCCATGTTCAGCATGGGCATCCTCGCAATGGAGCGGGAGTCTGTCTTCAGGCAAAAGTATGATGAGGGCGTTAAGAGGGATCAGTACTGGGAGTACATCCTTGAGGACTCACTCAATCTCCTCGGCAGGCTGCCCTCGCTCGGGGCGGGCGTATACCGAATTCGGTTCAAGAAGGGCGACCTGGTACCCCCTGACCCCAAGCTCGACTGGGCTGGAGATTACGCCCGCATGACCGGCATCCCCGACCCAAAGGGCGAGTTTGCAAACCTCATGCGACTCTACTTCACCCTCCACTGCGACCACGAGGGCGGAAACGTCAGTGCTTTCACCTCCTTCACCGTGGCCTCTGCGCTCTCCGACCCCTTTTACGCCGCCTCCGCGGGGTTGAACGGCCTGGCCGGCCCGCTGCACGGCTTGGCCAACCAGGAGTGTCTCGGGTTCGTCCTGAACATCAGGGAGAAGTACAAGGGAGTTCCCGGGGATGAAGAGCTCAAGAAGTTCACCTGGGATACTCTAAATAGCGGCCAGGTTATTCCGGGGTACGGACATGCTGTTCTCCGGGCTACCGACCCCCGCTTCATAGCCTTCAATGCCTTCGGAAAGCGCGTTTGTCCCGATGATGATGTCTTTAAGATCGTGGACCGGCTCTATGCCTTGGTCCCTGACATCCTGAAAGAGCATGGCAAGGCCAAGAACCCTTACCCCAACGTGGATGCGGGCTCTGGGGCCCTTCTCTACCACTTCGGCATGACTGAGTTTCCCTACTACACCGTGCTCTTCGGCATCTCCAGATGTCTGGGCTTCTGCTCCCAGATGCTCGTGAACCGGGCTCTGATGCTCCCCATCACCCGTCCCAAGTCGGTCAGCACCGAGTGGGTCAAGCAGGAGGTGGCAAAGGCATAGGAGGAAAAATTTCGCAGGATATTTCTTAGGGAGCCAGGGGTCAAACGCGGGCCAAGGTTTGAAATGTGCCCCTGGAGAGTGAGCCCTTCGCTTTGTTCGCGGGAGCTCTTAGCTTTCAATAAAGGAGTTTTCCATGGTAAGGTTCGCAAAGTTGGAGGTGCCCGAAGAGGGTAGGCGAATCGAGGTCAAAGATAAAAAGCTCGTCATTCCCGATAACCCCATCATCCCGTGCATCAGAGGCGATGGCACCGGCGTGGACATTTTCCCCGCGGCCCAGAAGGTGCTGGATGCGGCCGTGAAAAAGGCGTACGGCGGCGGGAAGAAGATCGTCTGGTTCAAGCTCTATGCAGGCGATGAGGCCATGGAAAAGTACGGCGAGGTATTGCCCAAGGATACTCTGGATGCCATCAAGTATTACTACGTCGCCATCAAGGGCCCTCTCACCACGCCCGTTGGGGGAGGCTACCGCAGCCTGAATGTGACCATGAGGCAGGTTCTGGACCTTTACGCCTGCGTCCGACCTGTGCGATGGTTCAAGGGTGTGCCCAGCCCGGTGCGGGAGCCCTGGAAGATGAACATCGTAGTCTACCGGGAGAACACCGAGGACGTCTACGCGGGCATCGAGTGGGAGAAGGGGACTAAGGCGGCCCGCCGGGTGATCGAATGGCTGAACAAGGAGATGGGCACCCGCATCCGTACCGATTCAGGGGTCGGCATCAAGCCCATCAGCGTGCGGGGCAGCACGCGCCTCATCCGGAAGGCCATCCAATACGCCATCGATAACAAGCGCTCATCGGTGACCATGATGCATAAGGGCAACATCATGAAGTTCACCGAGGGGGCCTTCCGCGACTGGGGCTATGCCCTTGCCAAGAAGGAGTTCTCGAATACCGTCATCAGCGAGGATGAGCTCTGGAGCAAGTATGACGGCAAGCAGCCCGAGGGCAAGGTCGTCCTCAAAGATCGCATCGCCGACAGCATGTTCCAGCAGATACTCACCCGCACCGACGAGTACGATGTCGTGGCTACCCCCAACCTCAACGGTGACTTCATATCCGATGCAGCGGCAGCCCAGGTGGGAGGTCTCGGCATGGCGCCGGGAGCTAATATCGGGGACTACGTGGGCCTCTTCGAGGCTACCCATGGCACGGCACCCAAGTATGCCGGAAAGGATATGGTCAACCCGGGCTCCCTCATTCTCTCAGGGGTGATGATGCTCCGCTACCTCGTGTGGCATAAATCGGCGGAGCTCGTAGAGGAGGCCATAGAGAGGACCATCGAGCAGAAGACCGTTACCTATGACCTGGAGCGTCAGATGGAGGGGGCTACGAAAGTTCCCACATCGGTCTTTGCCGAGAACATCGTGAAGAATATGGGCTGATAGTATGACTCCCGGCGAGGCATGGCGCATCGGGCTCGAGGCCCATTTCTAAACCAAGCGCTCTGAGGAGAGAGGCAATGAGTAGGCCTAAGATCACAATCGTGGGGGCGGGCAACGTCGGGGCTACCACAGCCCACTGGGCGTCGGAGAAAGAACTGGGGGATGTTTGCCTGGTGGACCTCGTTGAGGGAATGCCCCAGGGGAAGGCCCTGGACCTCATGCAATCGGGGCCGGTGGAGGGTTTCGACACAAGGCTCCAGGGATGCAACACTTATGACGAAACGGCTGACTCCGACATCGTGGTTATCACAGCGGGTCTGGCCCGGAAACCCGGCATGAGCCGCGAGGACCTGCTGGAGAAAAACGTGGCCATCGTCAAGCCCGTCACCGAGCAGGTCGTCAAATACTCCCCCAATTGCATCCTCATCGTCGTCAGTAACCCCCTGGATGCCATGGTCTATGTGGCCCACAAAGTGAGCAAGTTCCCCAGAAACCGCATCATGGGCATGGCGGGCATCCTGGACACGGCCCGCTTCCGCACCTTCATCGCCATGGAGCTGGGGATATCGGTGGAGGATGTTCAGGCGATGGTCCTGGGAGGCCACGGTGACACCATGGTCCCCCTGCCCCAATATGCCACCGTCTCCGGCATCCCCATATCTCACTTCCTTGACCAGGCCACGATCGACCGGCTCGTTGACCGAACCCGGAAGGGCGGAGGGGAGATAGTGGCGCTTCTTAAGACGGGAAGCGCCTACTACGCGCCGGCGGCGGCCGTGGTTCAGATGATCGAAGCCATAATCTTCGACAAGAAGCGAATCCTGCCCTGCTGTGCCTATCTGGACGGGGAGTACGGGGAGAAGGACATCTTCATGGGTGTTCCAGTGAAGCTGGGCGCGGGTGGCCTGGAGGAGGTCATCGACCTGAAGCTCACCGGGGCCGACCTGGAGGGGTTCAAAAAATCGGCCCAGCACGTCAGGAATACCGTGGCTGAGGTGAAACTCTGAAACTCTGAGCTGGCGCGGCCTTTTCGGAAGGGACTCCCCTGGAAGAGGGGATTTTGGCGTCTTCCCTTGGCCCGCGCGGCGGAATTGAGTGAGCTGAGCTATGAGAGAGATCAGAACATCACAAGTAGCTGAAACCGTAAAGAATTTGTGCATATCGGCCAACTATGACCTCGATGAGGGCACCCGGCGCGCCCTGGAGGAGGCCTTGGCCAGAGAGGAGTCCCCTGCGGGGGCCGAGGTGCTTCGCCAACTCATAGAGAATGCGGAACTGGCCAAGAAGGAACGGGTGCCCCTCTGTCAGGACACGGGGCTGGCTGTGGTCTTTGCCGATGTGGGCCAGGAGGTTCACATAGTGGGGGGCTCTCTCGAGGAGGCGATCAATGAAGGGGTGCGCCAGGGCTATAAGGAGGGCTATCTCCGGAAGAGCTCCCTCAATGATCCTCTCCACCGGGTTAACACCGGCGATAACACCCCTGCTGTCATCCATTACCGGGTTGTGCCCGGGGATAAGCTGCACCTCCTCTTTTTGGCAAAGGGGGGAGGCTCCGAGAACATGAGCCGTGTTCTCATGCTCTCTCCCTCTGAGGGAAAGGAGGGGGTTAAGCGGGCTGTGGTGCAGCGCATCAGCGAAGCTGGCGTCAATCCATGCCCCCCCGTCGTAGTGGGGGTCGGCCTGGGGGGTACCTTCGAGAAGGCTGGCGAGTTGGCGAAGTTTGCCCTTGCGCGGGAGCTGGGAAAGCCTCACCCCGACCCTCAGGTGGCCCAGCTGGAGCAAGAGATTCTGGAGGAGATAAATAAGCTCGGCATAGGCCCGATGGGCATGGGGGGGAGAACCACCTGCCTGGCCGTCCATGTGGAAATCTCTAACTGCCACCTCGTCGCCCTGCCGGTGGGCATAAACGTCCAGTGCCACTCCCAACGCCATGCGGAGGCCACCCTCTAGGAGGAAAGGTAGAGCGTAATGAGCGAGTCCATAAAGCTTACCACCCCACTCACGGATGAGAGCGTCTCAAAGCTCAAGAGCGGCGACACGGTTCTCCTTAGCGGAATCATTTACACGGGGCGCGACGCGGCCCACAAACGCCTCGTCGAGACCCTTGACCGGGGCGAAAAGCTTCCCGTTGACCTCAAGGGACAGGTTATCTATTTCGTTGGCCCCACCCCTCCCAAGCCAGGGCAGGTTATCGGGTCTGCCGGCCCGACGACGAGCGGCCGTATGGATGCTTACTCCCCCCGGCTCATCGCGCAGGGCCTGAAGGGGATGATCGGCAAGGGCTCCAGAAACGAGGCTGTCATCGAGGCCATGAAGAAGCATAAGGCCGTCTATTTCGGGGCAACAGGCGGGGCGGGAGCCCTGCTCGCCAAACGCATTATCGCAGCAGAGGTGGTGGCCTATGATGACCTGGGCCCCGAGGCTGTAAGAAGGCTCGAGGTGAAGGATTTTCCCGTCATCGTCGTAAATGACATCTACGGTAACGACCTCTATCAGGAGGGCAAGAAGAAGTATGCCCGTGCCTGAGGAGAAGCCTTCGTTCCGCTCTCCGCTCCCTTGGGAGGGGCCTTTTCCTTTGACTGTAGGGAGGTAGCTCAATGCGCTATCGGGGGCACCTAGGATTCATCGCCTGGCTCTTCCACCGAATCTCCGGTGCGGCGATCGTGCTTTATTTGATCTTGCACGTCTTCGTGATGCGGAACCTCACGGCCGGCCCCGAGGGCTTCAACAGCACAATGGCTTTGATGCAGAGGCCCATCTTTGTTCTGGCCGAGCTGACGCTTCTCATAGCCCTCATTTACCACAGCTTCAACGGCATCCGAATCACCGCCGTGGACTTCGGGACTGGCTACTGGGCCCACAAGAAGATCTTTTGGGCACTCATGGCGGCCGGTGTGGTGGTCTTCATCATAGGGGGCTACCCGATACTTCATCTCGCCACGGCCAAGATGCCGCCCGAGCTCTTAAGGGCAATCGGAAAATAGAGGGGGTGAGGAGAGATGGAATACAGGCAATACAGGCAGTCGAATCGGGCCGGTTCCATGGCCTGGCTCTTTCAGCGGGTGAGCGGCATCGGCATCTTAGTCCTGCTCATAGTTCACCTGTGGGTGACCCATTACTTCCCCGGCGGGTTCGTTACCTTCGATAAGGTGGCAACGCGCCTGGACATGCCGGGTTGGAGGGTGCTTGACCTCTTCTTTCTGGCCATCCTCCTCTTCCATGCTTTCTATGGCCTCTGGATGATCACCCTGGACTATGTCCATAGGGACTGGCAGCGGTTGGCGCTTTATAGCATCTTCTGGGTCGCGGCGCTGGTCATCTTCCTTTACGGTGCCGTGACTCTCTTGCCCTTCGCCAGGGCTTAGGGGAGAAGGGGTTCGTCATGGCCATACAGCATGAAGTCCTCATTGTGGGCACTGGCCTGGCAGGCCTCACGGCTGCCATGCAATGTTGCGGCAAAGTGGACACGGGGGTTATATCCAAGGTTTTCCCCACGCGCGCCCACTCGGTGGCCGCCCAGGGGGGAATAGCGGCTGCTCTCGGAAACGTCTCCGATGACACGCCCGAGATTCATGCCTATGACACTATTAAGGGGAGCGACTTTCTTGGAGACCAGGACGTCATCGAGACGATGTGCGAGGATGCCCCGCGGGCCATCATCGAGTTGGAGCACCTGGGGGTCCCCTTCAGCCGTCTCGATAACGGCAAGATAAACCAGCGGCCCTTCGGCGGCCACACCCACGCCAGGGCCGCTTTCGCGGCGGACAGGACGGGGCACGTGCTCATGCATACCCTCTACGGGCAGTGCCTTCACCACAACGTCAATTTCTACTCGGAATATTTCGTCACGGACCTCCTCGTGAAGGACGGGCGCTGTTGCGGTCTTGTGGCCTTTAACATCGTTGACGGCGAGTTCCACACCTTCCAGGCCAAGGCGGTGCTTTTCTCCACCGGGGGCTGCGGCCAGGTTTTCCGGACGACCTCCAACTGCCAGGGCCTCACAGGAGATGGCATGGCCCTGGCCTATCGGGCGGGAGTCCCCCTTGAGGACATGGAGTTCTTCCAGTTCCATCCCACGGGCCTCTATCCCCTCGGCATCCTCATTACCGAAGGGGTGAGGGGCGAGGGCGGCTTCCTCATTAACAGCAAGGGCGAGCGGTTCATGGAGCGCTATGCGCCCACCATGAAGGACCTCGCCTCGCGGGATGTGGTCTCCCGGGCCATTTACACCGAGGTCAAGGAAGGCCGAGGTGTGGGGGAGCTCAAAGATCACGTCTATCTCGACGTGCGCCATCTGGGAAAAGATAAGATCGTGGAGCGCCTTCCCGAGATGGTCAAGTTTGCCCAGACCTATGTGGGGGTGGACATGATCCGCGAGCCCGTGCCCGTGACGCCCACGGCCCACTACTCCATGGGCGGCATACCCACCGATAAGGATGGGCGCGTGGTCGTGGACGATAAGGGCACCATCACGGAGGGCTTTTACGCCGCCGGGGAGGCTGCCTGCACCAGTGTGCACGGGGCAAACCGGCTGGGCTGCAATTCGCTTCTCGACCTCGTGGTCTTTGGCCGGAGGGCGGGGAGGCACATGGTGAAATATGTTGCCGGGGCCGATTTCCCGCAGCTTCCACCCGAGCCCGAGGCCAGGAGCCTTGAGCGAATCGAGGTTATAAAGAGCAGGAAGAACGGGGTCTCCGCCGGTATCATCCACGAGGAACTCAAGGACACCATGATGGATAATTGCTCGGTCTTCAGAAACGAGGAGCTCATCACCAAGGCCCTCTCGGATGTGAAGCGCCTCCGGGAAAAGTACGATAATGAGGCGAGCATCACGGACAAGGGTAAGAAGTTTAACCTCGACCTTGTAGAGGTCCTGGAGCTGGGCTATGTACTGGAGATGGCCGAGGTGCTGGCCGTCTGCGCCCTGAACCGCAAGGAGAGCCGGGGCGCTCAGAGCCGGGTGGACTACCCTCAGCGGGATGACGCAAACTGGCTTAAACATACTCTGGCCTACTGCACCCCCGAGGGTATCCGCATAGGCTACAAACCCGTCACTATCACCCGGTGGCAGCCCGTAGAGCGGAAGTATTAGGAGGGAGATGAGCGAGGATGAATGTCACCCTAAAGATATACCGCTTTGACCCCGAGAAGGACAAGGCTCCCCATTACCAGGAATTCACTGTGGATGCCCAGCCGGAGTGGCGCATTCTGGACTGCCTCAACGAGGTCCGATGGAAGCATGACGGGACCCTGGCTTTCCGCAGAGCCTGCATGCACGGCGTGTGCGGCTCGGACGGGATGAAGATAAATGGCGTGAACCGGCTGGCGTGTCAGAGTCTCGTGAAGGACTTCAAGGCGGGAAAGAAGATAACAGTCGAGCCCCTTCCCTCTCTTCCCGTGGTTAGGGACCTGGTAGTGAACATGGACGACTTCTTCGCCAAGTACGAGGTCGTAAAGCCCTATCTCCTCACCAAGAGCCCGCCTCCTGAGAGGGAGCGGCTGCAGAGTCCCAAGGACAGGAAACTCCTGGACGGCTCCTACGAGTGCATCCTATGCGCCTGCTGCACCACCTCCTGTCCCTCCTACTGGGCCGATAAGAAGTTCCTGGGCCCTGCCGCCCTGCTGTGGGCCTACCGCTATGTTTATGATTCCCGGGATGAGGCCACAGACGAGCGGCTTGACATGGTGGATGGCCAGGAGGAGGTCTGGCGCTGCCACACCATCTTCAACTGCGTCGAAGCTTGTCCCAAGGAACTGAACCCTACCTGGGGCATCGGGAGGCTGAAGACGAAAATAATCTCCCGACGCTTCTAGTTTGAGAGGCGGAGCCGATTCATGAAAATCCACGAATATCAGGCCAAGAAGCTTCTCAAGGCCTATGGGGTTCCGATTCCCGAAGGGGTGGTGGTCGATAGCGCCGAGGGAGCGGAGGAGTTCGCCCGCGGCCTGGGCCGTCCGGTGGTCATCAAGGCCCAGATTCATGCCGGGGGTCGCGGTAAGGGAGGGGGCATAAAACTAGTGCAGACGCCCGAGGAGGCCCGGGAGGCCGCAGGCCAGATCCTGGGCATGAGGCTCATCACTCACCAGACGGGCCCCGAAGGGAAATTGGTCCGGCGGGTCCTGGTGGAAGAGGGGATGGAGGTCAGGAAGGAACTCTACCTGGGGGTCGTGGTGGACCGGTTCATTGCCCGCCCGGTCATCATGGCGAGCGAGGCCGGAGGGATGGAGATCGAGGAGGTGGCGGCCGAGAGCCCCGAGAAGATCCTGAAGGCCACGGTGGACCCGGTCTTAGGGGCCAGGAACTATCTGGGCCGCAAGCTGGCTTACGGGTTAAGCCTTCCCCGGGAGCTCTCAAAGGAGGCCATTTCTTTAATCCTGAACCTCTACCGGCTATTCGATGAGAAGGACTGCAGCCTGGCCGAGATAAACCCTTTGGTGATCGCGGCTGATGGCCGCTTGCTGGCGCTGGACGCGAAGCTCAATTTTGATGACAGCGCCCTTTACAGGCACCCCGAGATTCTGGAACTGAGGGACCTCGATGAGGAGGAACCGCTGGAGGTAGAGGCCTCAAAGTACGACCTGAACTACATCAAGCTCGACGGGAGCGTGGGCTGTATGGTCAATGGCGCGGGCCTCGCCATGGCCACCATGGACATAATAAAGCTGGCGGGGGCCGAGCCTGCTAACTTTCTGGATGTGGGGGGAGGTGCCAACCAGGAGCAGATAGAGAACGCCTTCCGCATCCTGATGTCAGATGCCCACGTCAAGGCGGTCCTGATCAACATTTTCGGCGGCATACTGCGCTGCGATGTTCTGGCTAAGGGACTCGTGGAGGCGGTTAAGAAGGTCAGGGTGGAGGGGCCCATCGTCATCCGCATGGAGGGCACAAACGTCGAGCGTGGGCGAGAGATCCTGAACTCCTCGGGCATTGATTTCACCCTGGTGGGCGGCATGCAGGATGCGGCCCAAAAGGTGGTGGAAGCCCTCAAGGGAGCCTGAGGGATGGGGGGCCGACGCCAGCGTGAACTTCCGATGAAAGAATTTTCTCGACCTGACCTGGGGTGGAGTCCATGAGCATCCTTGTCGATGAGAGGACCCGGCTTATAGTGCAGGGCATAACCGGGCGGGAGGGTACCTTCCATGCCCGTCAGTGCATAGCCTATGGGACCAAAGTGGTGGCCGGGGTCACTCCCGGAAAGGGCGGGAACAAGATGGATGATGTCCCCGTATTCGATAGCGTTTCCCGAGCGGTGAGGGAGACGGGGGCAAATGCTTCCGTCATCTTCGTACCTCCCGCCTTCGCCGCCGATGCAGTTCTGGAGGCCGCCGACGCAGGTCTGGGCGTGGTCGTCTGCATAACGGAGGGCATTCCCGCCAGAGACATGCTCTATGTGGCCCGATTCCTGGAGGGGAGTTTCACCCGCCTCATAGGTCCCAACTGCCCTGGCATCATCTCCCCGGGAAAATGCAAGATAGGCATCATGCCGGGCCACATTCATAAGGAAGGGAGAGTGGGCGTTATCTCCCGCAGCGGCACCCTCACCTACGAAGTCGTGGCCCAGATGACAGAGCGGGGCATAGGCCAATCCACCTGCATCGGGATAGGGGGGGACCCGATCATCGGTACCGATTTCATCGACCTCTTGAAACTCTTCCAGGAGGACCCCTACACGGACGCTATCGTGATGATCGGCGAGATAGGCGGCACGGCCGAGCAGGAGGCGGCGGCCTACGTTGAAAATAATGTGAGAAAGCCCGTGGTGGGATTCATCGCCGGACAGACGGCTCCCCCGGGCCGCCGCATGGGGCACGCTGGCGCCATCATCTCCGGCAGCTCCGGCACCGCGGCGGAGAAGATGGCGGCAATGGAGAAGGCGGGGATAAGGGTCTGCCGGAGTCCGGCTGAGATGGGCGAGAGGGTTGCCTCGGTTGTGAAATAGCTATCGGCCATTCGGCGAGAGAGGAGCGGGAGAGCCGGTCTTTCTTTCGCATTGCTTAAGGGAGCATAAAGATGGTCAAAGGTTCAGGTCGCGCCGGAAAGGAGGAGGAGGCAGTCAGGCTCCTGCGTACGGGTATTGAACTGGAGAAAAAGGGCCTGAGGGCGTTTCTGGACCTTGCCCGAAAGACGGAGACCCCCTCGGGAAAGAACATGTTCATCACCCTAGCCGGCGAAGAAGTGGACCACATGGAATATCTTGAAAAGCAACTCGATGCCATCACCCGAGGGAAGGGATGGCGAAGATTCCGGGTCAAGGAGTCTCTGGTAGCAGAGCTGGCGCCCAAGGTGGAGGGGGGAGGAGGAAAGGGCTCGCCCTCCAAGGCGGGAGACTCTGAGGCTCTGCAGATAGCCCTCGACCATGAGGATAGGGCGGTGAAATTCTATGAGACGCTCTCCCGAGAGCTGGAAGACCCTCTGGCCAGGAAGGTGGCAGGCCAGCTCCGGGAAATGGAGGACGGACACTATCTACTCCTCCGGGCAGAGCTTGATTGCATAAACAAGACCGGCTTCTGGTTTGATGTGCCCGAGTTCATGACGGAAGCTAACTACTGAGCCTGGGTCGGCTCGGCAGCTTGAGCTTAAATTCTCAGGGAGGTGGCCTGATGGTTGAGAAAGTGGAGGCTCCGCCCTCCAAGAAAACCAAGAGACCTCGCGGCGAGGTTTACATAGTGAGGGACTGGTGCAAGGGGTGCGGTTTTTGCGTTGAATTCTGCCCTCTGGACGTGCTTGAAATGTCCCAGGAGTTCAACGCCAAGGGATACCATCCGCCGACAGTTGTGGCCCTTGAAAAATGCAACGCTTGCGGACTCTGCGGCATGTACTGCCCCGAGTTTGCCATTTGGTCCGTAAAGCGCTGAGGGGGCATCATCGTGAGGACAGGGACATTGAAAGCTGATCCAAAAGGAGTGCTCACGGGAGCCCAATACCTGGACGGCGACCACGCCTGCTGTGAGGGTGCGCTCGCCGCGGGCTGCCGCTTTGTGGCGGGCTACCCCATAACCCCCTCCACGGAGGTTGTAGAAAGGTTTGCCCAGAGGATTCCACTCGTGGGGGGGGTCTTCATCCAGATGGAAGACGAGCTCGCCTCATCCATAGCCATTCTGGGAGCCGCTTGGGCGGGTGTCAAGAGCATGACCGTCACCTCGGGCCCCGGCTTCTCCCTCATGATGGAACACATAGGCCTGGCAGCCATGCTGGAGACCCCTTGCGTTTTTGTGAATGTCCAGCGGGGAGGTCCGTCAACAGGCCTGCCCACCTTGCCCGGGCAGGCGGACATGATGCAGGCCCGATGGGGCTCCCATGGGGATTATGAGATTATCGCCCTCTCTCCCAACTCCCCGCAGGAGTGCTTCGACCTCATGATCAGGGCCTTTAACCTTTCGGAGCAGTACAGGGTTCCCGTGCTCTTCATGACGGATGAATGCGTGGGACATATGACCGAGAAGGTAGTTATACCCCCGGCTGAGGAGATCGAGATCTACCCCAGGCGCTTCACCAAGGCTAAGCCCGGTGAATACCTGCCCTTTAAGTCCGGGCCGGATATGGTGCCCGATTTAGTGAAGGCGGGCGAGGGCTACCGCTTCCACGTGACGGGGCTCACCCACGACGAGAGGGGCTACCCCGTCATGAATGCCGACGCCCAGGAGAAGCTGGTCAGAAGGCTCATCGACAAGATAAGGCTTAAGGCTGAGGAGATTTCCCTCTTTGAGAAGGAGGGCCTCGAGGGGGCCGAGGTGGTGGTCATCTCCTACGGGATCACCTCCCGGGTAGCCGTCAGGGCTATGGAGATGGCGAAAAGGGAAGGGGTGAAGGTGGGCCACCTGAGGCTTCAGGTGGTGTGGCCTTTCCCCGAGAAGAAGATCTCTGCGCTCGCCGGGAGGGTCAAGGCCTTCGTGGTCCCCGAGCTTAACTACGGCCAGATTGCTCTGGAGGTGGAGCGGGTGGCCTGCGGAAGAACAAAAACCATTTGCGTCCCTCATGGGGGCGGCACAGTGCATCGGCCTGAGGTTATCTGCGAGGCCATAGTGGAGGCGGTGAGATGATGCCGGAGAACCCCATGGGGGCGTTCCTTCGCATGGACAGAATCCCCCACATCTGGTGCCCAGGTTGTGGAATAGGCACCTCGGTTAACTGCTTTGCCAGAGCCCTCACCGACTGTGAGATACCCCTGGATAAGGTGTGCGTGGTATCGGGCATAGGTTGCACGGGTCGGGTCGCCGGCTATATCAAGCTGGATTCCTTCCACACGACCCACGGCCGGGCCATCCCCTTCGCCACGGGCTTGAAGCTTGCGAACCCGGAGCTCGAAGTGGTGGTCTATAGCGGCGACGGCGACCTCATAGCGATCGGCGGCAACCACTTCATCCATGCCGCCCGGCGAAACTTGGACCTCCTTATCATCTGCGTCAATAACTTCAACTACGCCATGACCGGGGGACAGGTTGCGCCCACTACCCCCCTCACGGCCACGGCCACCACCAGCCCTTACGGCTGCTTCGAGCAGCCCTTCAACCTTCCCTACTTGGCGGAGTCCAGTGGTGCGGTCTACGTGGCTCGATGGACCACCTACCACGTGCGTCAAGTCCAAAGGTCAATGGCAGAAGCCTTGAGGAAACGCGGTTTTCGCTTCATCGAGGTAATTTCCCCCTGTCCCACCCTCTTCGAGAGGCGAAACCGCCTGGGGGATGGACTCACCAGGATGAGGTTTTACAAGGAAAATACTGAAGTGAAGAATGGGGCGGAGACCCGTGAACTCGATATCCCCTTCCAGGGGAAGATCATCGTGGGCAAGTTTGTGGATAAAGAGAGGCCCACTTACGTCAGTTCCATGAACGAACGCTTGAGCCAGATGCTGGGAGATAAATATACCGAGTACAGGGGGGCCCGATGGGCGTGATAGAAATAAAAATAGGAGGTTTCGGAGGGCAGGGGGTCATCCTTGCGGGGATCATCATCGGCAAGGCGGCAGCCCTCTTTGCAGGAAAACACTCGACCCTCACGCAGAGCTTCGGTCCCGAGGCCAGGGGCAGCGCCTGCAGCGCGCAGGTCATAGTGAGCGATGAGAAGATCCTCTACCCCTACGTCACGGCGCCCGATATTCTTGTGATCATGAGCCAGGAGGCCTATAATAGGTTTTCGCCTGAGATGCGTCAGGATGGCCTTCTGCTCTTGGAGCAGGACCTTGTCAAGCCTGATGGCCTTAAAGAGGGGGTCAGGGTTTACGGGGTTCCGGCCACGAGACTCGCTGAGGAGCTGGGAAGGAGGGTCGTCCTGAATATTGTGATGGTGGGATTCTTGACGGCCGTGACGAAGCTGGTCGAGGCCGACGCGATGCGACATGCGGTGGAGAGCACAGTGCCTGGAGGAACCGAGGAGCTTAATCTCAAGGCCTTTGAGAAGGGCTATGCTTACGGGCTGGAGCTCGTGAGCTAAAAACCTGGATAGAGCAGAGCCGGGAGCCCGGAAGGGCTCCTTTTTTGCATTTTGCCCGTAATTGGTGTAAAATTATACTAGTGAATGGGGATATGTGTCATCCTGTGCTCCGCAGGATGACAAATTTTTGCCTGTCTCCACAGATGAATCCCCTCTAGGAACCACACGCCCCCCGGGAGGGATCTTTCTCCCCGGCAGGCCAATCTCCCGAGGGAGGGAAAATTTGCTGTGGCGCGAAAGAAGAAGGCCAGGATTGAGATAAACAACGCCTGGTGCACGGGCTGCCGCATCTGCGTCGATGTGTGCCCCACCAAGGTTCTGGATATGCGGGGCGATAAGGCCTACGTGAAAAACCTCGAGGCCTGCACCCTGTGTGCCCTTTGTGAGCTCAAGTGCCCTGACTTCGCCATCGAGGTCTTTGAGGTCGAGGAAAAGGAAAGGGTGGGTGAAGACTGAAGTTGGGGTGAAGAGGCTCCTTCAGGGAAACGAGGCCTGCGCCGAGGGAGCGGTGCTGGCCGGCTGCCGTTTTTTTGCGGGCTACCCCATAACGCCCTCCTCAGAGATTGCCGAGTACCTCTCCATGCGGCTCCCTCAGGTGGGGGGCAGGTTCATCCAGATGGAGGACGAGATAGCCTCCATGGCGGCCATCATAGGTGCCTCCCTTGCAGGGGTGAAGTCGATGACCGCAACCAGCGGTCCGGGCTTCTCCCTGAAACAGGAGAACATAGGCTTTGCCTGCCTGACGGAGGTGCCCTGCGTGATAGTCAACGTCCAGCGGGGGGGACCCAGCTCGGGCCTTCCCACCTCGCCCTCTCAGGCCGACATCATGCAGACCCGGTGGGGGACCCACGGCGACCATCCCATGATGGCACTCTGTCCTAGTTCCGTGGAGGAGACCCTGCATCTGACCGTTGAATGTTTCAACCTCTCCGAGCGCTTCAGAAACCCGGTGGTGCTCCTTGTGGATGAAATCGTGGGCCACATGCGCGAGGCCATCCGGATCCCCGAGCAGGGGGAGGTCGAGGTGGTGGACCGGGTGAGGCCGACGTGTCCCCCGGAGGAGTATCTTCCCTACGACAACTCGGGCCCAGACGTTAACCCCATGGCCCCTTTCGGCGAGGGCTATCGCTACCATGTGACTGGCCTCATGCACGATGAGACGGGCTTCCCCACGGCAAATCCCGAGGTCATCTCGGCCTGCCTTGAGCGCATCCACCGGAAGATAGCCAGCAAGGCGGACGAGATAATCAGGTGGGAGGAGTTCATGCTGGAAGATGCCGAGGTGGCCATTTTCTCCTTCGGGGCCACGGCCCGCTCCGCCAAAGCGGCCGTGAGGCTCGCCCGTGCGGAGGGGATTCGGGCTGGCCTCTTCCGAGCCATAACCATCTGGCCTTTCCCGGAGAGGGCGCTTTCGGTCCTGGCCCAGAGGGTCCGGCACCTCCTAGTGGCGGAGATGAACCTGGGCCAGGCGGTGCTGGAGGTAGAGCGCTCGGTGAGGCGCACCTCCGCCGAGGTATCGGGCGTCTTCAAGGCCAACGGCGAAGCCATAACCCCAGAGGAGATCCTGGCGAGGGTCAGGGAGGTGGCTTAGATGTTCGACTACAAGAAATATCTTCGGATGAGTAAGATGCCCCACATATGGTGCCCTGGATGTGGAGATGGTATAGTCATGAAGGCCCTCACCAGGGCCGTGGATAAAGTGGGGTGGGAGAAGGACGAGGTGGCCCTTGTGTCGGGCATAGGCTGCTCAAGCCGTCTGCCGGGCTACATGGACTTCAACACCCTCCACACCACCCACGGCAGGCCCATTGCGTTTGCCACGGGGATAAAGATGGTCAGACCGGAGCTTCACGTCCTTGTGGTTACGGGCGACGGGGATGCCGTCGCCATAGGCGGCAACCACTTCATCCACGCGTGCCGCCGCAATATCGGCATGACCGTCGTCCTCTTCAATAACAGCATATACGGAATGACGGGGGGGCAGTACTCGCCGACAACCCCAGAGGGTTTCAAGGCCAGCACCTCCCCTTACGGGCACGTCGAGAATGCCTTTGATATCGGGGGACTGGCCGTTGCCGCAGGGGCGAACTTCGTGGCCCGTAGCACGACCCACCATGCGGTGCATCTCTCCCGCATGCTCGAGATGGGCATGCGGAAGAAGGGGTTCTCCCTGGTGGAAGTCATCTGCCAGTGCCCCACCTACTTCGGCCGAAAGAACCGCCAGCTCTGGGCCTCAGATATGATGAACTGGTACAAAGAGATCTCCGTGAGTGTGGAGAAGGCCAAGGGGATGAGCCCGGAGGAGCTTGAGGGCAAAGTGGTGATCGGCGTTCTGGCCGATAGGGATAAGCCCGAGTACACGGAGCAGTATGAGAAGGTTATAGCCGCGGCCCAGGAAGAGGTGCGCCTTGCCGCGGCGCGGCTCTGAGAGGCCATGGCGGAGGGCGGAGGATGACCGAGAGGTATGAGGTGCGGTTCAGCGGCGCCGGCGGCCAGGGGCTCATCCTTGCGGGGGTGATCTTCGCCGAAGCTGCCGCCATCTATGACGGGAAGAACGCCATACAGAGCCAATCTTACGGGCCCGAGGCTCGGGGCGGGGCCAGCAAGTCGGAAGTGATCATCAGCGATGGAGAGATCGACTACCCAAAGGCCACGCACATAGATGCTCTGCTCGCCTTGACCCAGGAATCATGCGACAAATACTCAAAGGACCTCAAGGCGGGGGCCATAGTTCTGGTGGACTCTGAGCGCGTGAAGGAGGTTCCCCGGGGGAATTTCAAGGTCTACGCCATGCCCATCATCGAGACGGCCCGCTCGGTGGGGAGGACGGTGGTGGCCAACATCGTAGCCCTGGGCGCAATGACGGAGCTGACCGGCCTGATTTCGAAAGAGTCTGTGGAGAAGGCCGTCCTTGGGAGGGTGCCCAAGGGGACGGAGAACCTGAACAAGAGGGCTTTGGAAGCAGGATTTGAACAGGCAAGGCTCCTGAAGGAGAAGAGCTAAAAGGGAGAAAGCTGCGGGCGGGGACACTGAGGTGCCCTCCGCCATCCCTTTTATTTTTGTCCTCATGGAGGGGAAATGATGGAGAGAACCCTCTGCATTATCAAGCCCGATGCCATGGAGCGGGGGCTGGCTGGAAAAATCCTCACTCGCCTTGAGCAGGGAGGGTTCCGCCCCGTTGCCATGAAACTCCTCCACCTGACCATGGCGCAGGCCGAAGGCTTTTATCAGGTTCACCGGGAGCGGCCCTTTTTCGAGAGTTTGACCCGCTACATGTCCTCAGGCCGCTCTCTGGTCATGGTCCTTGAGAAGGAAAAGGCCATCTCGGAGCTCCGGTCCCTCATGGGCGCCACCGAACCTGCTAAGGCCGAAGAGGGGAGCATAAGAAAGGAGCTCGGTCAGTCGATAGAGCGAAACTCAATCCACGGGAGCGATGGGCCTGAGACGGCTGCCTTCGAAATCTCTTACTTCTTCGGACAAATGGACCTTTTTGGCTGAAGACTTGAGGCAAAAACTCAAGCCCCGCCCGGAGAGCTCTAGACGGCCTCCCTTATCTCCGCCTGATGGGGTATGGTGAGGCGGGCGCTCCATACTCGCTTGAGCCTTTCTCTCCTTGTCCAAAGCCCCAATGAACAGCATGAAGCTAACTCTGAATTCCGGGCTGAAGGGCCCCCTTCTCAAAGCCTTTCCTCTGAAGGGTTAACTTAGCCTACAGATGACGAAAGTGGGAGCCCCTGAAGTTAAAAGCCGATTGACACTGGAGAGCCGCCGGTGTTATATTCGGCTCCGTCTCTGAAGCGTTCTCTTCCGTGAGGTAGGCCGCCAGAGGGCCTACCGGGGATCCCGCCTTAATCGCAAGGCCTTAGCTAAACGGGGAGGTTAGCATGCGCTTGAAGGACAGAGTTGCCATTGTTACGGGGGGCGGCCAGGGCATAGGTCAGGCCCACTGCCTTAGGCTTGCCGAGGAGGGGGCCAAGGTGGCAATAGCCGATATCAATGTTCCCGGCTCTCACGATACAGAGCGGATGATCAAAGAGAAAGGGGGCTCGGCCCTCGTGGTCCCTACCGACATCACCAAAGAAGAGGCCGTAAAGGAACTCGTGAAAAAGGTGATGGATGAGTGGGGAACCATCGACATACTGGTGAATAATTCCGGCATCGCCGGCCCCACCAAGAACATAGAGGATATTACCCTGGAGGAGTGGGAGGGGACGATGGCCGTCAACCTCCGGGGCATGTTTCTCTGCTGCAAGCACTGTATTCCCATAATGAAAAAGAACCGCCGGGGCTGGATCGTCAACATATCATCTGTGAGCGGCAAGCGGGTTCTCACTCAGCGCACCCCCTACACCACATCCAAGATGGGGGTCATTGGCCTCACGCGGACCCTGGCGGCTGAGGTCGGGCAGTCGGGAATCAGGGTTAATGCCATCTGTCCGGGAGCAACGGCCGGCCCCAGGATAGAGGGGGTTCTCAAGGGGATCATGGAGCACACGGGCAAGAGCCGGGAGGAGGCAGCCGAGGAGTTCGTGGGAGGCTCCGTCCTCAAGTGCTTCGTCGAGCCCACGGACATAGCGGCCATGGTTGTCTTCCTATGCAGTGATGAGTCCCGGATGATGACGGGACAGGATATCAATGTATCGGCGGGCCTCGTGATGTATTGACGAATATTGGGGAAAGCCAATGGACAAGCGCGCTATCGATGTTCACAGCCATGCCCTGACCCCAGAGGCAGTGGAGCTGGTCCAGAAAGAGGCATCCCGCCGGCCGGTCCCTGGCGACTTCGCCGCTCAAGAATCGAGGGAAATTAACCGAAGACTGAGCAAGGGGTGGAGCGAACTTATGCTTGACCCCCAGAAGGTTCTCAGGGAAATGGACCGCCGTAGGATAGACATAGCCCTGCACTCTCCCCCGCCCTATGCTTTCTACTATTGGGCTGAAGGTGAATTAGGCACAAGGCTCGCACGGATGACCAATGACTACATAGCGAGCATCTGCCGGAGCTTTCCCGATCGCTTCCTCGGCCTTGCGGATGTACCCCTTCAAAACGGGGAGGAAGCCGTCAAAGAGCTCAGGAGGGCGGTTAAGGAACTCGGCCTCAAGGGGGCGGCTATCGCCTCCAACATCAACGGCCGCCTTCTGGATGACCCCGGGTTCGACCCATTCTTCCGGGAGGCCGAGGACCTCAAGGCCTTTATTTTCATTCATCCCCACGATGTGGCGGGTGCCGACAGGCTCCAGCCCTTCTATCTTACGAATCTCATAGGAAACCCCTTGGATACAACTATCGCCGCCGTCCGCCTGATCCTGAGCGGAACCTTTGAGCGCTACCCTGGGCTTAAGATTTGTCTGGCTCACGGGGGGGGGCATCTCCCCTACATCCGGGGGAGACTGGACCACGGCTGGGAGGCCAGGCCCGATGTCAAGAAAACACCCCATCCCCCCAGCCACTATTTCCGCTACCTTTACTTTGACACCATAAGCTTTTACAGGCCCACTCTCCGCTTTCTCGCCGAGACGGTGGGCGATGACCACGTGCTCCTGGGGACCGACTTCCCCTTCGACATGGCTGAAGATGACCCGGTGGGCTTTGTAGAGGGGGCGGGCCTGGCCAAGGCGTCCAAGGAGCGGATCTTGGGGGGGACGGCCGCTGAGCTCCTGGGCCTTTGAGCAGGGGGCCCGGGCGGGCGAAAGTTTTCCCCAGGGGGGGCCAGCTCAAGGCGCAGACTCTTCACTGTCAAATCTCCAGCAGGTAGGCCAGGGGTTACACCACAGGCGGGAGAGGACAACTTAGAGGTTGAAGCTAATAGACCTCAGCCTTCCCGTAAGGGAGGGCACCCCCAGTTATCCAGGCTTTCCCAAGACTCGTTTGCTCGGCCATGAGGCCGTGGGCTTCCCCTATAGCCAGGCCACCCTTCACCTCTCCGACGATACCCTGACGAGGGTGGAATTTCCTCCCCTCTGGGATGACCCCAAGGGCTCCATCGGGGAGCTCCCTCCCGAGATGTTTTCATGGCAGGCCCTCTGCATGGATCTGCGCGTCAGGGGAGGGGAGCCTTCGGCCATCGACCCCAGGGAGCTCGAAGAAGCCCTGTCGAGGGGAGGTCTTTCCCTTCAAGGTGCAGAAGCCGTCCTCGTCTACACGGGCCACAGCGAGCGATTTTTCTTTAGGGAGGACCCGACCTCCTATCTCTATAGTTTCCCGGGCCTTGGGGCTGAGGGTGCCCTCTGGCTCATCGAGGCGGGCGTGAGTGCCATCGGCATAGATGGGCCTTCGGTGGACTCTTCTGGGGCGGTGGGGCGGGGAAAGTTCCCAGCCCATGGGTTGATGAAAGAGAGGGGGGTCGTGGGCATCGAGAACCTGGTCGGCCTGGGCCCTCTGGCTGGGAGGCGCTTCACCCTTATGGCCTTCCCCCTGAAACTGATAGGCGTGGGGAGTTCCCCCGCAAGGGCTCTGGCCCTGGTGGAGGGGTGAGATGGGCTCTTCGTTTCGAATTTCAGTGGCAGTAGGAACTATCAAATGTCCTCCTGGTTTCGTTGGCTTAAGGGGCGAATCCCTCTTCAAAACCCGCAGTCATTCCCCTCCCTTTGCAATGTGATTCTGTGAACCAAATCCGCCCCATAGGGCTTGAAGAGAAAGGAGATTTGGCGTTTCCGCTTCTCCCGGAGGGGAGTTCCCCTATGGGTGAAGAGGGGAAAACGTCTCTCTGCGAGCCGATTTCTGCCCTCGACTCTGGCTAGAATTCCATTTTCCAAGAATGACTTCCGAGGCGGGACTGCTCCCCTATCGGAGCTGGATGGCTTGCATATTGCAGCATAAATGGTGAAGTTGCGGCTGAAAAAAATTTTGACGGCCGGACGAGCATACCGGGGGTGCCAGAATGAGGATTGCAGGATATTGTGAGGATGGCATGGGGATTGCAGATAGTTGTATTAATTGCCCTTAACTGACAAATGTGGAGGGGCCACCAATTTTAGGGAGAGTCAGAGGAATGGCCATAAAACAAATCATGACGGGCGAGGAGATCGACGCCCTTTGCAACCATAAGATTGACGAGGAAAAGCTGAGGGAGATTCTCGCCGGACATCGAGAATGGTTGGATTCAAAAGGAAAGACAGGGCAACAGGCCGACCTCCAGGAGGCGAACCTTGAGGAGGCCAACCTCCACGAGGTCAGACTCCGCTTGGCTAAACTTCAAGGAGCCGACCTCCAGAGGGCCAACCTCCAGGGGGCGGACCTCCAGGGGGCAAACCTCGAGGAGGCCAACCTCCAGGAGGCCAATCTCCAGGGGATCAACCTTCAAGGAGCCGACCTCCGAGATGCCAACCTCCAGGGGGCTAACCTCCATAGGGCCGACCTCCAGAGGGCCAATCTCCAGGGGGCCAACCTGCGGCTGGCCAAACTTCAAGGGGCCAAAATCCAGGTGGCCGATTTCCGGGGAGCGAACCTCCATAGCACCGACCTCCGGGAGGCGGACCTCCAGGGGGCCAACCTGCGGGAGGCCAACCTCCAGGAGGCCAACCTCCAAGACGCGAAACTCCAGGAGGCAAAGATCCAGGCGGCCAACCTCCAGAGGGCTGACCTCCGGGGGGCCAGTCTTTGGAGGGCCGACCTTCGCGAGGCCAACTTTCAGAGAGCTATCCTTGTGGGGGCAAGACTGCAGAATGCCAAGTTCCAGCGTACCAACCTCATGGCGGCCGACCTCAGGGGAGCCAATTTGAGAGGGGCCTCCTTCAATGAGGTCCAATTACTGAGAGCAAATCTGCACGAGGCCGACTTACAGGACATCGAGCTTGGGAACGCAAAGGGCCTTATTGGCGGACAACTGTCAGGCGCCAATGTATCCGGGGTCAAATTGCCGTCAGATGTCCGCAAGTTTGAGGGGCTAACGACCGTCAAGCAGGCGTCCAAGAGTGCCAGGAAGCTCCTCATTGTAATCCTATTGGCCTGCGCCTACTTTGGACTGACCCTATTCAGTGCCGAGGACGCAGCGCTGCTAACCAACTCCACCACATCCCCACTGCCGCTCATCCAAACGTCCATTCCCACAGCGGGCTTCTTTGTGGTGGCTCCCATTCTCCTTGTCGCAATTTATTTCTATTTCCACCTCCACCTCTATATGCTGTGGGATGCTCTGGGCAGTCTGCCAGCCATATTTCCGGACGGGAGGACGCTGGAAAAGAGGGCCTATCCTTGGCTTCTGACCGGCCTCGTACGCCATCATTTCAAGCTCTTGAAGAAGGACCGCCTACCGGTGTCTTTTCTGCAGTGGGGGATTTCTGTTCTTCTCGCCTGGTGGATCGTACCCATAACCATCGGGCTCTTTTGGCTTAGGTATTTGCCCAGGCACGATTGGGTCGGGACCGGATTTCATATGGCCTTCCTGGTCATCACTATCTTTTGTGCGGTCTGGTTCCAACGACTTGCAGTGAGAACACTTCGTGGCGAGGAAAGGGCATCCGTTCGCTTGAACGGTAAATGGTGGCAGATGAAACTTTACAAAGGAACTGTGAAGAGAAACTACAAGCTCCTTACGAGCATGGCGGTCGTGTTCGCCCTTGTCTTCTTTGTTTCCAACGGAGCGATCAATGGAAAGCCGGGGGGGTGGATTCCGCATGTTTTGCCTCACATCGGCGCCGGGGCGTTTACTGACCTTGACGAGGCGGATGTTTCGTCCAAGCCCCCGGGCTGGACGGGCCTGAAGGAAAAGGAAAAAGAAGAAATCGCATTGGTCAGGGGCGCTCACCTACAGCATCGCAACTTCAGGTACGCCAATGCTCGCCAAGCCTTCTTGGTCAATGCCGACCTGCGTTTTGCCGACCTCCAGGGCGCCAAACTTATGAGAGCCAACCTCCAGGGGGCTGACCTAGCAGGGGCGAACCTTCAAGAGGCAGACCTCGCAGGAGCGAACCTCCAAGGGGCGGAGCTCTACAGTGCAAACCTCGCTGGTGCCCAACTGAAGGACGCCGACCTCCGAGGGGTCTTCCTCTCAAGTGCGAACCTCCAAGGCGCGGAGCTCTACAGTGCGAATCTCCATGGCGCCCAGCTCATGGATGCCGACCTCCGAGGGGCCTTCCTCTCAAGTGCGAACCTCCGAGGCGTGAGCCTATCCAACGCTGACCTCCAGGGGGTCACGCTCTGGAGGGCCGATCTCCAAGAAGCCGATCTGGCGGGCGCTGAGCTATTGGGTGCCGATTTCCGTCGAGCCAATTTCGAAGCTGCCGACGTCAAAGAGGCGATGAATTGGAGGCTCGCCTTTTACAGCCAGGACATGCTGAAGAAGCTCGGGCTGCCGCCCGACCACAATGAGAAGCTAGAGAAGAACCTGGCTCAGTTGAAAGCCGAAAAAGAAAAGGCAAAGCGGGAACAGTAAAGTCCGAATGAAAGCTGCAGATTGCGGGGGCGGGATTTAACCGCCCGGAGATGCTCTCGCCGAGCCACCTGTAGACCCCCCCTATTAATATCAAGGGAACTCCCAGATCACCCCCGAGCTTCCGTTGAAGGCCGGCCCTGCTCTCAGATGAGGAATATCCGGCCGGTTTTGAAATAAAGACAAAACCGCGGGCCTGAGGGGTTCATTCCGATTTCCCACTCGCACTGAGATTCTCTCGACCAAATCCGCACCATAGAGCATGAGAGGAAAGGAGATTTGGCATTTCGGCTTCATCAGGGAAGAGATGAACTGATGGGACTCGTATGCATGGCGTCGTTATGATAAGATTTCGCTTCAGGTGGCTGGAATTTCTCATCGCAGGAATGGACCCTCTCTGGTTAGAAGGTCTTTCTCATGATAAATACTCCCCCCTCTTGAGGTCGTGAGAAAGGAGGATTTACATGGAAATGGAAGGTCTCATCGTGGACCCCAGGGACAACGTGGGTACCGTCATAAGGGAGGTCAAGGCGGGCGAGAGGATAACCCTCTCCCGAGGCCGGGAAAGGATAGCCCTGACCCCCTCTGAGGACATCCCCATCGGCCATAAGGTGGCAACCTCTCCCATAGCGCCGGGGGAGCCTGTGATCAAATACGGCCTCCCCATCGGCAGCGCCACTGCCGCCATAGGGCTCGGGGAGCTGGTCCACGTGCATAACGTTGAGAGCAAGCGGGGCCGAGGCGACCTCGGCCCCGGTCCAAGGTAAGGAGAAGAGACCATGCAGACGACCTTCTTGGGCTACCCGCGGGCCGATGGCTCCGTGGGCATCAGGAATGACCTCCTCGTCCTTTCGGCCACCATCTACGCAAACTCCGTCTGCGAGCGCCTGGCCGCATGCCTTTCTCACGCAATAGCAATAGTCCACCCCCTGGGCCGATGCCAGGTGAAACCCGACCTCAGGCAGACCTTCCGCACCCTTGTGGGAACGGGCAGAAATCCCAATGCGGGCGGGGTTCTGGTGGTAGATCACTTCAGGGAGGAGGGCTGCACGGCGGAGGAAGTTGCCCACGAGGTCGCCTCAGCGGGAAAACCCGTGGAGGTGCTCAATATACGAGAGGCGGGCGGTGCCATCAGGGCGACATCCGAGGGGATGCGCCTCGGGATGGAAATCTTAAGGGATATTTCGGGTCAGAGGCGGGAAGAGGTGAGTGTCTCAGAGTTGCTCCTCGGGCTGAACTGCGGCACCTCTGATACCACCTCAGGGCTCTCCTCCAATCTGGCCACGGGATACTGCTCGGACCTGATCATAGATGCGGGCGGCAGGTCTATCCTGGCCGAAGTGACGGAGATGATGGGAGGGGAGCACCTCCTGGCCGAGAGGGCCGTGAACCGTGAGGTGGCGGAGAAGCTTCTGGCCGCCGTGCGTCGCATGGAGGAACGGGCCCTGGCCTCCGGGGAGGACATCAGGGGTACTCAGCCCACAGGAGATAATATAGCGGGTGGTCTCACCACCATCGAGGAGAAGTCCCTTGGGGCCATAAAGAAGAGCGGCACAAAGCCCATCAGGGATGTGCTGGAATACGCGGCTTCGCCTCCTAAGGAAAGCGGCCTCTATGTCATGGACACCCCCGGCCATGGGGCAGAATCCATAACGGGGATTGCGGCTGGCGGGGCCCAGATCCTCATCTTCTCAACAGGAGGGGGCCACACCATCAACCATCCCGTCATGGTCACCCTTCGAGTAACGGGCAACAAGGTCTCCTTCGAGAAGATGCGGGACACGATGGAGCTCGACGTAAGCGATATCTTCACGGGAACCACCGTGGAGGAGGCGGGAGAGCGCATATACCGGGAGGTCCTGGAGACGGCCTCGGGGAAACTCACAAAATGCGAGATCTTGAAAGAGATGGCGGGGTTCGCCATCCACCGGGTAGGGCCGAGCATCTAGCCGGCGGGCTTCCCTCTTACAAGGAGGCCTTGCAAGAGCTTCGCCGGGCTGAGAGGGTCCCCGGCTCCTGGCTTGAGCTCTGTGAGGGGCGGGGGGTCTTTCAGGTGCTATCGCGGGAGTGGGTTGAAGCTCTGGCGGGGGAGATGAGGCGCCTCGGGGCGAGGCCCGTGCTTGAGGTATGTGCGGGAGATGGCGGGCTGAGCCGGGCACTTCGGGAGATGGGGGTGAGCATCGTGGCTACCGATGCCTCACCACCACCGGGTTCCTGGGCCGAGCCCGTGGACGCCCGGAAGGCACTTGAGAGCTATTGCCCCCAAGGCGTTTTGGTCTCATGGCCGCCCTGCGACTGGGGACTCGACCGGCTCCTCTTCAGCTTCCCTTCCCTTCGGTGGGTGATCTACATAGCGCCTCGGCTCAACGGCGTCCTCGGAAGCGAGACCCTGGGGGACCTTGCTCGATGGAAGGTAACAGTCCTGGAGGCCGTCGACCGCTATGGCCTCTGCCGTCATGATTATTTAAGCGACTTCACCGAGGGAGCCCTCATATCTCACAGCAGAGCCCTTCTTTTTGAGCGAGAGCTTCCCGAAGGGCACTGACTTAAGCCTCTTTGAGAGCGAGCCCCGAACAAAGACCCTTCCTCACTATTCCCGAGTGCGCTCTTCAGCCTGAGCTGCGGGCGAGCCGCCCGTGGAGAATCGCGGGGAGGTGGAAGTCCTCGGGATGGAGTGCAGTGCACTCGTCCTTCTCTCGTTCCTCCCTCCAGAGAAGAGACTTGTCCGCTATCCGGCAGCGCCCAAGACTTCCCCCTTACACGGGGGCCTTCCTCAGAGGAGAGTCTTCTGTGTCGCGGGGTCAAAGAGGTGGAGCTTTTCGGTCTTGAAGGAAAGGCAGATCTTATCGCCGGCCTTGAGCCTGAGGTCACCGTCGGTCCTTATCTTGACGATTTGCTCGCCCATATTCACTTCCAGGAAGAGGTCTGAGCCCATGGGCTCCTCCAGGAGGATCTCCCAGCGCTCTCCCTCAGGGCTCTTGGCCGCGGGGGTGACAATTATATCCTCCGGCCTCACTCCCAGGATGAGGGACCTATCGGGCAGAGCCCCGGCCCTCTCATGAAAGTCGCGGGGCAGCTCCACCTTCAGCCTTTCCCGCTCAAAGAAAGTCTCTTCCCCAGAGCTCTTCACCTCTCCCGGCAGGAAGTTCATGGCCGGGCTCCCTATGAAGGCGGCCACGAACATGTTCTGGGGTCTGTGGTAGAGCTCATAGGGGGTGGTGTACTGCTGGAGCACCGCGTCCTTGAGCAAGGCCACGCGGTTGGCCAGCGTCATGGCCTCAGCCTGGTCGTGGGTCACGTAGACGAAGGTCGTCCCTATCTTGTTGTGGAGCTTCTTGATCTCGCTGCGCATGCTCACCCTCAGGGCGGCATCGAGGTTGCTCAGGGGCTCATCCATGAGGAAGGCATACGGCTCCCGCACGATGGCCCGGCCCAGGGCCACCCGCTGCCGCTGCCCGCCCGAGAGCTCGCGGGGTTTGCGGTCCAGCAGTTCCGAGATGTCCAGGACACGGGCCGCCGCCTCGATGCGCTCCCTGGCCTCCTCCCGGGGCATCCTCCGCATCTTCAAAGGGAAGCGCATGTTCTCATAAACATTCATGTGGGGGTAGAGGGCATAGTTCTGAAAGACCATGGCGATGTTGCGCTTGTTGGGAGGCTGGTCCCTCATGTCCACTCCCCCAACGAAGATGGAGCCCGAGGTCGGCTCCTCAAGACCGGCGACGCAGTTAAGCGTGGTGGTCTTGCCGCACCCCGAGGGGCCGAGGAGCACTACGAACTCCTTGTCCCTGACATGCAGGTCAAGGTTCTTAACGGCCACCACATCTCCGAACATCTTGTTCAGCTTGTCTATCCTTATCTCAGCCATCTTTCCATCACCACCCTGTCGGAAGGCCTCACCTGAAGGAGCCCGTCACCAGCCCCTGCCGGATGTACTTGTTAAAGAAGATGACGAAGACGATGGGCAAAATAACGGCCATGACGCCGCATGCGTTGATTATACCGTATTTTGTCATGATGTCCGAGACGAAGAGTGAGGCGACAACCGGTATGGTGCGCGCGGTGGACCCGCTCCCCGTCAGCACCAGGGCGAAGAAGAACTCGTTCCAGGAGAACATGAAGGCGAAGATGGCGGCCGTTATGAGGCCCGGAGTCGATATCGGCATGAGCACCCGGAGGATAGCCCCCAGCCGGCCGCAGCCGTCGATCCTTGCCGCCTTCTCTAGCTCCACCGGTATGGTTATGAAGTATCCCCTGAGGATCCACACGGTGAAGGGAAGGGTGAAGGTGGAGTGCGCCAGGATGACGGAGAGGAGGGTGTTCAGCAACCCCCACTGCTTCATGAGCAGGTAGAAGGGGATAACGATGGCCACGGCGGGCACCATGCGGGTGAAAAGAAGAAAAAGGAACATGTAAAAAGTCGTCCGGTACTGGAAGCGGGCGAAAGAATAGGCGGCTGGCACACCGAAGATGAGATTGACCACCATGACGAACCCGGCCACGGTGAAGCTGTTCTTGAGCCCCAGCATCACCTGGTCGGCCGCGCCGGGCAGGTGTAGCCTCTGGCGGAGATCAGCGTCTAGGAAGCTCCGATAGTTCTCGAGCGTGAAGTCCTTCGGGATCCAGTTGGGGGGCACGGCTATAAGCTCGTCCTCGGGCTGGACGCTGGAGATGATGAGCCAGAAGAAGGGCCCTATGAAGAAGAAGATAACGAGGGCCATCCCCGCCCAGAGGAGCAGCTCCCGACGGTTCTTCCTGGAGAAGATCACAAGGCCTCCTCAGGCGAGCTCCCTCACGTGGAGGAACCTCACGTAGAAAATGGTGAAGATAACGGTCCCCAGGGTCAGAAGATACGACAGGGCCGAGCCCTGACCGAAATTAAAGGAACGGAAAGCGGCATAGTAAGTGTACCAGGCGATGACCGACGTGGTGTCTCCAGGCCCTCCTTCGGTCATGACGAAGATCATGTCGAAGGTCCTGAGGGAGTTCATGGTCTGGATGATGAGGGCTATCATCATCGAGGGCTTGAGCCAGATGAAGGTGACGTTCGCGAACCGGGACCAGGCGCCCGCACCGTCCACCTTTGCGGCCGAGTAAAGCTCCTCGGGTATTGCCTGAAGCCCCGCGTAAAGGAGAAAGACCACGAGCGGGAGCTGCTTCCAGACCATTGCGACAACGATCATGTACAGCGCCATGTCGGGATTCCCGAGCCAAGACAGGTACTCTGAGGAGATGCCCGTGGAGTAGAGGGCCCCGTTGAGCGCCCCGAACTTCGGGTTATAGATCCATTTCCACATGATGCCGTTGACCACGTTCGGGATGGCCCAGGGGATGATGATTAAAGCATAGGCCACGCGCTTTCCCCTGAACCTCTCGTTGAGCATGAGGGCTATGAGCATGCCGATGAAGAGCTCCAGGCCCAGGGTCCAGAAGGTGAAGGTGAGGGTTACCTTCAGGGAATTGAGGAAGGTGGGACTTGTGATGACATCCGTGTAGTTCTGAAGCCCAGCCCAC
Organism: uncultured bacterium; assembly: GCA_964575845.1. Classification (GTDB taxonomy): domain Bacteria; phylum UBA8248; class UBA8248; order UBA8248; family CAZNSX01; genus CAZNSX01. The sequence continues at coordinate 558,018 of CAZNSX010000003.1, forward strand.
TTGCCGATATCCTGGGGCTTGATGTAGTACCACTTGTGGGTGCTCACGTACATGGAGTAGATGATGGGCACGATGATGATGAGGATCACGAAGGCCATCGTAGGGACCAGCATGGAATAGGCGAAGAGCTTCTCGGAGTCTCGACGAAGCTGAATCATGGCGGTCTACCTGCGCAGCATGAGATTTGCTGAGCCGCGGCAGGGAAGGCTCATGCTCTGCGGGATACGATGAGCAAACACTTTGGCACACCCGATTGAGAGCCGGCTTTCACCCGGACTCGAAAGACACAGGATAAAGAGCCCCCGCCCCTCCTGGAGCGGGGGCTCGCTTAGCACAAAGGGACCGGGCTAGCCGGTAGGCTTGAACTTCGGAAAATCCTTCTGTCCCTTCCGCCAGGCGGCCACGATGGCCTTGGCCGCGGCGGCTGGCTTGACCTCCCGGATGAGGGCCTTGTGGCTCTCGGTGCGGTAGGTGAGGATCCACTCCGTGTACCAGGGCGTCAGCTTCAACCCCCGGGACCGGGCGTTCTGCTCCTTGAAGACCTCGGCATCGCCCCACTTGTTGAGCTCCCGGATGATGATGGGGTTTTTCCAGAGGGACTTGTAGCCGCCGTCCAGGCCCTTGTCCTTCATCCAGTCGATGGCGTTGGTGTAAGCGCCGTCAACACCCTTGCCGCCAAGGTAATCGATGAGCTTCCAGCTATCCGGATGCTTGGTGAACTTGGTGAAGACATAGGCCCTGGTCCAGGAGACCGAGCCGTGGGTCTTGCCCGGCATGAGGGACACGGCCGTCTTGCCGCCGATTTCCTTGAACTTGCCGTGGTCTGCTACCTGGGCGATGCGGTAGCGCGGGGACATCGTCATGACGCTACCGCCGTTGGCCATGTTGCGCCAGTTCTCGGCCTCGTTGAGCTCAAGGCTCTTGGGGTCGAGGACCTTCCAGTTGTGCATCGCCTCCAGGCACCACTCGACCTTCTCTTGCCAGACGGAGCCGGGTTTATCCAGGACGGGCTCAAGGTCCTTGTCAAACATCTCGGCCCCCTCGGAGTACACCATGGAGGTTACCTGGTAGTCCAGCCACCAGCCCTTTCCCAGGTCCCAGGTATAGGGGTATTCGAGGATCTTCTGCTTCTTGAACTCGAGGCCCTGGTCCTTGACCTCGTCCCACGTTTCGGGATACTTTGTTATCCCCACCTTCTTGTACATGGTCTCATTGTGACTCATGGACCACGCGGAGGTGTAGTAGGGGAGCCCCCAGAGTGTCCCATCCTTGACCCAGATCTCTTTGAAGAAGCCCTCCATGTCGTCTATGTACTCCTTCAGCTTAGGCTCCCACTCCTTGTAACATTTGCACTCGTTGTAGGGAACGACCCAGCCCGAGGCCATAAAGGGCAGGAGCTGTAAATCCTGCAAGTACATTATATCGACCTGTGTGCCGGCGATGAAGTTCGCGATCATGAGGTCGATATATTTCGGGCCTGTGGGAAGCGCGCCCAGGGACACGGGAATCTTGTACTTCGTCTCGAACTTCCGGTTGTGGAGCCGTACCATGTCCACGGCATAAGACCAGGCGAACATGTGGATGGGCTCGCCAACGGGGCGGACGTACTCCTTTTCCTGACCCCGGGCGACAAGAGGAGCCCCGAGTCCTCCCGCCAGAGCGGCCCCGGCCCCGGCTGTCAGCTTCAGAAAGCTGCGCCTGGTTAAGCTTGGGTTTTTCCCGACATTATCTTCCTTTTTCATAATGCCTTCCTCCCTCTTCGGTGGACGAAACATCAAAAAACCCGTTTTCCCCGGCCCACTCCGCCGGAGTGAGAGCTACAGCATGAAGGGCCTGAGGTCGCGGTCGTGGCCCACGTTAAGTGGCGGGAACATCGCGCTCAGGCGCTGTATCGCCAGGTCTATGTGTTTCTGCCCGTCCCACAGAGTGAAGATGCCGTGCCCGGGGAAGAGCCCGTCAATGCCCAGGCCCCCCAGCTTGTGCATGTTCTCGCGGTAGTCCTTGAGGCTCGAGCCCTCCACATTGAGAAGGCTTATCATCCCACGGAAGAACACATGGTCGGAGGAGAAGAGCGCCGTGTAGCCATCCCGCTTCATGAGATAGCAGATGTTCCCCACGCGGTGACCAGGGGTCTTGATGGCTTTGAGGCGGTGCCGACCGACCGCGACCTCCTCACCGTCCTCGAGGATGCGGTCGGCCCGGGAGTGCTGGAAAACAAAATCTCGGGGGTAGGCACCGTCGCGCTTCGCGCGCACAAGCCCCAGCTCGTCATCTGTACCCTTCTCCATGAGGAGAGACTCCTCCTCCGAGGCCAGCACCTCTGCGCCAGTGCGATCCCGCATGGCCCCGGCACCACTCACGTGGTCGGAGTGAGCGTGGGTCACGAGGATGTATTTTATCTTCTTCTCATCCAGACCGTCGGACCGGATGTTCTTGAAGATGAGCTCCTGCTCCAGGCCGCCTCCCGGGTCTATCAGGGCCAGCTCCTCGCCGCCATCCACAAGGTAGATATTGGGGTCAATCTCGTGCGAGAGGCGCATCCGGCCGCTTCCCACAAGGTAGATATCTTCGATGAGCTTCATGGCTAGCACCTCCCGGCTTGCTGGAATACGACCCCAGTTCGAAATAGATTAGAAGGAACCCCCCTTTCGATGATATTTAATGGGAGATGAACTCTCCAACAGAAAAATCTCACGCCCACAGGGGGAAGTCAAGGAGTTCTTCTCCCCGTCTCATCGAGGCGGCCCACCGTCAGCGCCTCTTTCCACCTTGGGCCGACGCTTCTCTTTCTAAACGGAAGCCTGAAAATTTCCCCACCCTCTGAGGGTCACTATATGATTACCGGGGTCGGCCTTCCCTTTGCTCTTGCAAAAAAAGCAGCACGTCAGATTTTACATTCCTGATGTGTCCCCTAGTTAGCTTTTCGGCAAGGTCTGGGTCATGGCGTTCTAGCGACTCTATGATCGCGCGGTGTTCTCTTAAGGGTCTGTCTCCCGGACCGCTCAGGGTCACGGACTTAAGCTGCAGCAATCTTATCTGGTCAAAAAGACCGTTCATGATCGAGACGAGTCTCTCGTTCCTGCTCGTCTGAACGAGAAGCTTATGGAAGGAAAAGACTGCTATCGAGTAATCCTTGAAATTCTTTTTTTTCGACGGAACCTCCTGGCTTTTGAAGTAATTCTTCATCTGTTCGATTACTTCCCCAGTAACCCTTTCCGCCGCCAGTCGAGCGGCGAGACCCTCTAAAACCTCTCTCACGTCATATAGCTCGATGATCTGCTCTTCAGAAAGATCAGCTACGAACGCACCCCGTCGCGGAAGGACCTCCACAATACCTTCTTGCGCAAGGCGGCTGATCGCCTCTCGGACGGGAATGCGGCTGACACCCAATTCTAGGGCCAGCTGGCTCTCGGAGAGATGGTCGCCGGAAGACACTTTTCCACGGAGAATGTCTTCCTTCAATAACTCGTAAATCCTGCTGCTCAGGTTGGGATGGATTAGAACTCTGGATTTAGTTCTCATCTGAGAGCTCTTCTGACCTCCTCCCGCGCGAGGTGAAAACTTAGAAAATTGCGTATACAGTAGGCAATATACATTGGCACCTTATGCTGTCAAGCCAAAAATTCCCCCGCTATTTTCATCTTTCATGCGGTCGTGGTGCAGCCCTCGACTATTTCTCTTCTCTCAGAGATCGATGGGGTAATGGGGTGAAGCCCCCCGGAGTTCCTCCGGGTAGTGGAGGAGTAAGAGCACCTCTTCTCGCGTTTCAGAAAAAGTCCCCGGGGGAGGGGGATAGCTCTCGAAAATTTCAGGAGGACCTCTACTGCTGCTCCTCCCGGTCCAGGTCTTCAAACACCCCGCGCATTACGTCCAGGGCGTTCATGGTCACGGGGAATCCCCCGTAGGTGAGCATCTGGACGATGGCCTCCATGACCTCCTCTCTCCTGGCACCCGCGTTCAGGGCAAAGCGGATATGGGAGGCCAGCTGTTTCGTCTGGCTCTGGAGGGTGAGGGCCGCGACAGCCAGGAGCTCCCGAGTCCTCTGGTCAAGGACCGTGCGGTTGTAGATGCCGTCCTTAACCCAACCGAAACGTTGCACAAGCTCTGAGAGCTTGGGGTCCAGGTCGGCAAGCTTATTGAAGTAGCCCTCGATGCGGTCATCGCCCGCGAGCCTCCTGCCCGTGGCGAGGGCCACGGGGTCGTGCCGATAACGCTTCTTCCTCACCATTAGAGCCTCCTTGCTGATCCCTCCCCTCAGCGGGGGGGAGTCCCGACGCCGTGATGCACGTCGAAGAAGGGAGTTGAGACGAGCCCCACTATCACGTCAACAACAGCCGGGGTGCCGCGGCGGTTAGCCTCGAGGGCTTCGGCTAAAGCCGGCCTTAACTCAGAGGGCTTCTCCACCCTGAAGCCCCGGCAGCCGGCGGCCTCGGCCACCCGGTCAAACCTCCAGTTGGGTTCGAAGTCCACGGCGATGTGCCGGCCTTCGAAGAAGCGATCTTGGGTGTATTTGATCCAGCCGAGGCAGTTATTATTCATGATGACCCATGTAACGGGGGCGCTGTACTGCAAGGCAACGGGCAGCTCCTGCATCTGCATCTGAAAGCTCCCATCGCCTGTGAGGGAGATCACCTGGCACTCGGGCCTTCCGAGCTTTGCCCCTATGGCCGCCGGAACCGAGAGGCCCATGCACCCATACTCGCTGGCCGAGACCCAGTGGCCAGGGCGTGGAATACGAAGGTGGGCGGCCGTCCAGACCCTGTTCGCCCCTTCGCCCAGAACGATGATGGCCTCCTCATCCATGAGCTCCTCCACCGCCCTCACCACCTGCAGGGGATGAACAGGGGAGGCCCGAGAGGCGAGAACATCCCTCAAGGAGGCTTCGTACTCCTCTCTCAGTCTTTTGAGCTCCTGCACCCTGGGATGGCGCTCCATCACGCCACGAGGGCTCTTTTCATGGCAGGCCTCGATGAGTTGGGCCAAAACCACCTTGGCATCCCCGGCCAGCGTCACGTCAGGCATCCAGTTTCGGGCAAACTGGGTTGGGTCGGCATCGGCATGGATGAACTTTCTTCCCGGCGGAAGGGGTTTCCAGCGGCCTGCGGCGAACTCCTCAACCTGGGAGCCCACCCAGAGCATCAGGTCGCACTCGGAGTAGACCCGGAAGGAGGGTGAGGTGAAATTCACACCCATACCGCCCGCGGACAGGGGATGAAGCTCTGAGATGGCCGTTTTTCCGCCGTTTGTGGTGAGAACGGGGATGAAAAGAAGTTCCGAGAGCCTCCTCAGCTCCTCAAAAGCCCCCGCCTGGAGCACTCCCCTCCCAGCCACTATTACCGGCTTTTCAGCCTTGAGCAGCAGCCTCGCGGCCAGGGCCACGTCCTTGGGGTCAGCTCCTGAGCGGCTCATCGGAGCAGGCCGGTATTCGGGAAGCTCCGCTGTGGCCTGCCCCAGGTCCCGGGGGAATACTATCCCCACGGGGCCCGGAGGGTTGCTTCGGGCAAAGGTGAAGGCGCGGCGCATTATCCAGGGGACCTTCTCGGGGCGGTCCACCGTGAAAACCCATTTGGTGAAAGGGACCATGCTTTCGGCCATGGGAAATTCCTGGATCATGCCCATGCCGTTATAGCGCGTATCTACTCCGGCACAAAGGGCTATCATGGGAAGCCGGGCCGAGAAGGCCTCGTGCACTCCGGGCAGGAGCTGCCCGAACCCTGGCCCGGGGGCGCCGTTGCAAAAGCCCACCTTCCCCGTAACATGAGCGTAGCCATAGGCGGCAAAGGCCCCTCCGCCCTCATGGCGGGAGAGAATGGGCTTCACCGCTTCGGACCCATAGAGGGCATCGTAGATGACGTCCAGGCTGTGGCCCCCAGGCAAGCCGAAGACATATTCCACTCCCTCCTTCTCCAGGGCTTCCACCAAGGCCTCGCTCGCCCGCTTGAGCACCATCTCGTAACCCTCCCCTTACAATGAATTTGAGGTTTAGAAGCGGCCCCCCTCCGCCTTTCCCTTCGGTCCGCCTGTGGCCCGGACCAGTCCGTTGACAGCCATGTTGAGAGTACCACCGAAATCATTAGTGGATGAAACAATAAAAAATTATAGGAGCCGGATGAGCTCAGTCTTGACTCTGCGTGCTCCAGTTCTCCCGCGTACATGCAATGGGAACCTCGAAGGACATCGAAAAATTAGCTTCTCAGGGGTATCTTGTCAAGTTAATGCTGGTTGCGGGATCGGAGGAGTGCCCATCTGCGATGGGCCATAGAGTCCCGCCCTTCCGGGTTTGAGATTGACAGAATGGCGAGGCTGTAACTACTATAGGGGCGAGCCAGAGGGCTTCTCCTCATTCGCCTCTTGAGCTTTTTCCGGCTGGGTGTTCTGCCATGAAGATAGTTGAGATATTAAGCTATATCCTGCGTTATGAGCTTCCGGAGCCCATTGCCTCCTCCTACGGATTTTTCTCCGAGAGGAAGACCCTCCTGCTTGAGCTCAAGACAGATGAGGGGCCGGTAGGCTGGGGCGAGTGCCATGGCTTCCCCGAAGGAGCGAGGGCGGTGGTGGAGCATGCCCTCAAGCCCTCCCTCATCGGGGCCGACCCTTTTGACAGGGACGTCATCTGGCGGAAGGCCTACACCAGAACCCGCCACTTCGGCCAGAAGGGGGTCGTGCTTTCGGCAATGAGCGGAGTCGATATCGCCCTCTGGGACCTCATGGGAAAGGCTGTCGGCCTCCCGGCCCATAAGCTTCTGGGAGGTTCTTTCAGAGACAAGCTCTCCTGCTATGCAACGGGCTTCTTCTACCGGAAGCGAGAGAGTCTTAAAGCCCTGCGCCAGGAGGCAAAGGGCCACCTCAAGGGAGGCTTCCGGGCTGCCAAGATGAAGGTCGGCCTCCTCGACATCGGGGAGGATGTGAGGCGAGTGGCGGCTGTCAGGGAGACTCTCGGGCGTGACGCGCTTCTGATGGTCGATGCCAACAGGGGCTTCAATGCGGAGAGTGCCATAAGGCTTGGCCGGAGGCTTGAGCCCTATGACATATTCTGGCTCGAGGAGCCCGTTCCGCCCGAAGACGTGGAGGGGTATCTCGAGGTGAAGCGCTCCCTGCGGACGCTTATAGCCGGGGGCGAGTGTGAGTACACCCGCTGGGGCTTCGAGAGGCTCCTGAGCCTGAGGGCCGTGGATGTGGTCCAACCCGAGACCTGTGCTGCGGGCGGCCTCACCGAGTGCTTGAAGTTAGCCTCCCTGGCGGAGCTATACGGCATAAGGTATGTGCCCCACTACTTTGGGGCGGGGGTAGCGCTGGCCGCGATCTTGCAGCTGCTTGCGAGCCTCCCGAGCCCGGTCTCCTCTGAAGATGTCTACTTCCCCCAGGTGGAGTGGGACGCATCAGTGAACCCCTTGCGGGATGAGCTCCTGAGGGAGTCCCTTTCTCCAAGGGAGGGGGTGATAGAGGTGCCTCAGGGTCCAGGTCTGGGGGTAGAGGTTAGGCGGGAGGTGCTTGAGCGCTATGGGGTGGCCTGAGAGCGTCAGGGAAAGGGGTTTCAAGAGGAGGGAAAGAGAATGAGGCTTGTCTCCTATAAGGTAGGGACTGAAGTCAGGGGTGGAGTTCTCCTACAGGAAAGAGTGGTGGACATAAGTCGGGCCTTGCAGCTTGACGCCCTTCTGAGGGGCTCTGGCGATGGCCCCTTTCCTTCTGACCTACTGAGCCTGGTCGAAGGGGGGGATTTCCCCTCAAGGCTCTCCCGGGCCCTCAAGGCCCTTGAGCAGAAGGGACTCGCTTCTTCTTGCACCATCTCCGGCCATGTAAAGCTCATGGCTCCCATACCGAGGCCGCCCACCCTCTTTGCCATGGCCCTGAACTACCCGTCCCATGGCCCGGCCTCTCCCCCTGAGGAGCCCATTTACTTTGTCAAGGCATCCACCTGTGTCGTGGGTCACGGGGAGAATGTGATCTTTCCCCGATTCATCGACCGCGTGGACGCCGAGGCGGAGCTCGGGGTTGTAATCGGCAGGCGCTGTCGGAAGGTCCGGCGGGAGGAGGCGATGGACGTGGTTTTGGGCTATACCATCGCGAATGATGTGTCGGCTCGCAACATCCAGTTTCAGGATATGAAACGAAGCTATCCCGTCTTCCGCTCCAAGAGCCTCGAGACCTTCGGGCCGTTGGGCCCCTGCATAGTTACGGCTGATGAAGTGCCAGACCCTCATGCCCTGGATATGACCCTCAAGGTGAATGGCGAGGAGCGCATGCGTACGAACACCTCTGAGATGGTCCACAAGATACCGGCAATCATTGAGGCCATCTCCAACTTCATGCCCCTCGAGGCGGGGGACATAATCGCCACTGGCACGGCCGGGGCCATGGTCCCGGTCTCGCCGGGAGACCTCATGGAAATAACGATAGAGCCCATCGGAACCCTGGCAAACCGAATCGTCGCCGAAGGGGAGGGGAGGTGAAGGCGGAGAGGCTCCTCAAGGGGGGGACGATAGTAACCCCCAGGGGGCGCTTTCGGGCGGGAGTAGCCATCGCCGGGGGGAGGATAGCGGCCGTTGCCGATGAGGCTTCGCTTCCCCCTTCGGGGGAGGTCATCGATATAAGCGGTGCGTTCCTAATCCCCGGCATCGTAGATTGCCACTGCCACTTCAGGGACATGGGGCTCTCCTACAAAGGCGATTTTGAAACCGAGAGCAAGGCCGCGGCGGCCGGCGGCGTGAGCTTCGCGATGGATATGCCCAACACCGTTCCCCCCACGACTACGGCCGCTCGCTTCCGCGAGAAGCGGAAGGTTGCCGAGAGGAAATCCGTCATAGATTTCAATCTCATTGCCGGTGCCACCCAGAATGAGGAGGAGCTCCGCCTCATGGCCCGGGAGGGGACGATGGGCTTCAAGGTCTTCATGTACAGGTGGCGGGCCAAGGTGGAAGAGGAAGGAGATGCAGTGCTAAAGGAGCTCTTCTTCACCGAGGACGCCGAGCTCCTTCACATATTCGGTAAGGTGAAAGAGACGGGGCTCCCGCTTCTCATCCACATTCACAGCCAGTCCATCCTTGAGAGCCACCAGGAGCGCCTCAAGGGGGAGGGGAGGCGCGATGTCTTCTCTTTTATGGAGCCCTGGATAAGCCCTGAGATGAAGCTGGGGATGAGGCTTGCAGGCGAGAGGGTCCTTGCCTTTGCCCGCCACACCGGCGTCAGGCTCCACATCTGCCACGGCTTCCTCGAAGTCCTTGACCTGATCGATGCTGCCAAAGCCCAAGGCCTTCCCGTCACAACCTGCGGGGGGCACATCCCCATAGAGTACCCTCAGGATCTGGAGCGCCTCAAGACACTCGTCTTCCAGTACCCCAGGCCGAGGGAGGAGATAGAGGAGAAGCTGAGGGCGCTCGCATCCGGCCGAATCGACTGCCTCGCACCCGACCACTCCCCCCACACCCGGGAGGAGAAGGAAAAGGCCCTTAAGGAAAACGTCTGGCTCACGCCCACAGGGATGCCCAAGATCCAGGACCATCTCCCCCTTCTTCTCACCGAGGCGAATGACGGAAAGATTTCCCTGGAGCGACTGGTAGGCATAGGCTCAGAGAACCCCGCCCGCATCTTCGGCCTCTTTCCCCGGAAGGGCGCTATCCAGGTGGGAAGCGATGCCGACCTCGTGGTGGTGGATATGGAACGGGAGAAGTTGATAACCCAGGAAGAGCAATACAGCCGCGCAGGCTATACGCCGTATGAGGGAAGGAAGGTGAAGGGCCTGCCCGTCTTGACCCTCGTGAGGGGCGAAGTCGTCATGCGGGAGGGGGAGATTCTCGTGGAGCCCGGGTATGGAAGGTTTCATGGGCCGCGGGGTTATGAGGGGGGATGACGCCCGCGCCCGTGGGCTGTGAGGTCTGCGCCGGCTTGCACTTTACTAATTCCTAATCCGGCCTCAGAATCAGCGGGCACGAATATAGATATACGCCATCCCTGAGTTCCATTCAGAGGCCCGGTGTTGTTCCATGGGGTAGGGAGTCACCGAAGACATCGGGCAGCGCCGGTGTATCTTACCTGAGCACATTCTCATATTTCGAAATGAAAGAGAACGTCTTCGAAGAACGAAATTCCGTATCCCGATTTCGCTCGACCATATCCATCAGGTCAGCCAGTGTATCGACGTCATTCCATTTCGGCAGGGTATAAATCCTCATTCCTGCATTTTCCAAAATATCAAGGGATGCCTGGAACACCCTATCGGTTCCCCATTTAATTCCTCTGAATACCCCCGGCAAAAAGGTATCATCCTTAAAGCCGATTAAATAATATCCGCCGTCAAATGATGGACCTATTACGACATCGTGAGTCTCAAGAGACAAAAATGCCTCTTTGACGAATGCACCCGGTAAATCCGGTATGTCGCTGCCCATGACAATGACCCTGCGGAAACCTCTCTCAAAAGCCCGGATAAAAGCGCTTTCCATCCTCCCCCCCAGGTCTTTTCCTCGCTGGGGCATATAGGAATACTGCGCGCCAAGCCATTCCATGAATTTTTTCGGGGAGCTCGGTGGGAAAAAACATATCTCGAATTCAAGAGAAAGCTCCACCAATTTAGCTAAGAGGTCCAGGACAAAATTCCTGTAGAGTCCGGCCGTGATAGCCTCATCAAGGTCGAGGGAAAGACGCCTCTTGACCCTTCCCTTTCTGGGATACCTAACGAAAAAAAGGACACAGCTCCCTTCCAGGGTTCGCATCATACCAATATCCCAGTGCAACTGCTGCCCGCCCCGGCGGTGCAACAATAACAATGCTGAGCCATAACGATCTCATGCCCGCCCCTCATAGCCTCATTTATATGGTCGATATCCAGAATTTTGCCGGCTCTGTTCCTTATGGGGAGTCCCGCCGCCTGGTTAAAATCGCAGTTATACAAGAATCCCCGCCAATCGACATTTATGAGAGTTCGGCACATAATTTTTCCCACGGTGTCGGGATTAAAGCTTTCGGCCAGCAGTTTATTGTATTGGTCAAGAAGGCCGTTGGATGCAAGATAATTCCTGAAACGGCCGAGAGGGGTATTAGTGATAGCGAGTAAGTGATTGAATCTAATGCCGTATCTATCAAAAAGGTGTTTCTCATAATCGAGCTCGAGTTTTTCCTGAGAACAAGGCAGAAAGCCACCCCCTGGGTTGTACACAAGATTCAGTTCAAGAGAAGTTCCATATCCAAGTTCGTTCAATTTCTGGAGGGCTTTTATGCTCTTTTCGAAGACCCCGTTTCCCCTCTGCCTATCCACATTTTCTTTAGTATAGCAAGGGAGAGAAGCTATTATGACAACGCGGTTGTCCCTGTACCATTCTGGAAGCCAATCTTTTCCCTTTTCGTGAAAAATCGTTAGGTTCGTCCTGACTATGAGGCGAGAGGCTAATGTGTGGGATTCTTCAATCAGATACTTAAAGTTAGGATTGAGCTCAGGGCAGCCGCCGGTTATATCGAGGATGAGCCCCCTCTGGCCGCGAAGATAATTTATAATCTTATCCATAATTTCCCGCGGCATAATTCTATTACCCCTGGGGCTAGCCTCGATATGGCAGTGTTCGCAACATTGATTACAGATATTGCCCAAGTTGAGTTGTAGGGTTTCTAGCTTATGGTGCTTTAGGAAGTCAGGATTTAAACTTCTTATTCTTTCTCTGATATCCGGCAGTATTTCATTCGGTGTAAGTATCACTGCTGCTCCTGTAAAATCTTGCCAGCTTAAATGATGGGACGCCCAAAAGAAAGAGGCCCGATAGAATCCGGTTTCGCAGGGTGCAATAAACGACGCCCTCTTTTTCCCACCTCCGCGGGGAAGTTTTCACGCGATAGGGAAATATATAGATCTTATCGCCAAGCTTTTTTATGCGGCGCATCAGCTCAATATCTTCCATCAGGGGAATGTCCATGTAGCCACCGACCTTATGGAAATAGTCGCTTCGTATGAAAATTGCCTGATCGCCATACGGAACCCGTGTCAATAGAGAACGCAGGGAAGCGAGGTATGCGATAATTCTAAATATGAGCCTCTCAGAATCGATGCCCAGCGAGAATGCGCCGCCAACATATTTACTGCCTTCCATGACTGAGCTGATATTTTGAAGGGCATCGATAGGGAGTTTTGTATCTGCATGCAGAAAAATTAGAATTTCTCCGCTTGCAATGGCCGCTCCGGCATTCATTTGATGGGCGCGTCCTGGGGAGGATAAAATTTGTCTTATACCTTTATGGGTTATGAATTTTATGGTTTCCCCGTTTGGGTCGCCATCAACGACTATAATCTCAAAAGGTTGCTCGGAGCGCAGGGCATAAAGGTTTTCAATGATGGATAGTATGTTATCGATTTCGTCTAATACGGGTATTATAATGGAGAATTCACACTTAGAGGATGGTGCCTTAAGAGGATACATAAACTGATAGAATCCCTAGAACTTTAAGATGATATTCCTTGCCGGAGGCCAGGGCCGAGGCCTCGATAGCTTATTACAAAGGGACGAAAGAAATATTCCCTCTTCGACGCTGAGACGCTATTTTGCGAGAGAATCTCCCCCCTGGGTCGCTTCCGGATTCCGGAGGCTCCGCTTCGAAGGCGGCGGAAAGGTTGAGCGCATGGGAGGTCCCTCAAGCGTCGCTATAATTTTGGAGTTTACCGGGAGGACCTAAAAACCCACCGGCACGCTCAGCCTCTCACCCAATTTTCTCAGCGTCTTGAGCACTAAAGGGTTGAGGGGGACCCCTAGATGTTTTCGTTCCTCCTCGGCTTCATACTCCGGTTCTCCGGGGATGAAAATTCTCTCCTTTCCTTCATTCTTGGGGGCAGCCCTGAGGTCGCGGATGAGGCTATCCATGTCCCTTTTGAATTCCTCTAGGGGGCGGAAGCAGTCAATTCGCATTGCTCCAAAGAAGTGCCCCACATTATAGCTCCCTTCTTTTTCTGCCAGGTCCCATCTCAGCCGCAGCCCAAAGGCCGCGCCCGAGAGGACGCCAGAGATTATATCCACCGCAAGACCCAAGGCATAGCCCTTGTGGCTGCTCCCCTCGGGCGTGCTCCCCAGGGGCAGGAGGGAGAGCCTCCCGCCAATGAGCCCTCGCTCATCGAGGTCGACCGTACTCACGCCTTCGTAGGTCCACCCCTCGGGAATCCGCTCCCTCTTGCGAACCTTCTGCTCGATTTTGCCGGCGGCCACGACGCTTGTTGCCATGTCGAGAACAAAGGGGCGCTCCTCTCCGGAAGGAATCGCGAGGCTGAGAGGGTTTGTGCCCAGCATCTTTGCCGCTCCGAAAGTGGGGACCACATGGGGAACGGCATTTGTGATGGCTATTCCTATCATATCGTGCTTAAGTGCCATCATCGAATAATACCCTGCTATGCCGAAGTGATTCGAGCGCTTCACCGCGACTATCCCCACGCCAGAATCGCGAGCCATCTGGATGCAAGCCTTCATGGCCCTCACAGAGGCCACCTGTCCAAGGCCATTTGAGGCATCGAGAATGGAAGTCGTCGGCGCGCATCTCTCGAAAGGCATCTCCACGCGGGGCCTTATCATCCCGCTCTCAAGGCGTTCCACAAAGTAGGGAAAGCGGGCCACTCCGTGGGAGTCCACACCCCTCAAGTCTGCCGCCACAGTGACGTCGGCTGTAATCTCGGCTTCCTCTTCGGAGCAGTCAAACTTACCGAGAATTCTCATGCAATATGCCTTGAGAAGGTCGCCGGGGATACGGGCGCTCATGCTCTACTCCTCTTTGAATTAGTCTTGGCCAGGAAAAGGTTGCGTTATGCTTCCCTCTTGAGAGGCTATCTTAGCAAAGGCGGAGCGGGCCGTCCATTCCAGCCCTCTGCCGAGGGAGGCGGGCTCTTCCCTCTCAGAAAATCTCTCAAGACTCCGTTAATGGGGACAGGCCGCGAGCTGGGATAAAGAGCGGCGGTGGAACAGGATAGAGGCGGGATGCGCAAACTACAAAGGAAATTGCAGCCCCCCTTGCGCTGTGCTAATAACGGAAGTGGCGTTTCCTTCGGATGGCGAAGCTCTTTCGATGGAGCTTCTGGATTCCATGGTTCATAAAGGTGGAGCAGGGGGTGAAACCAATGAAAGAGCCTAATGAAGGCCCCTTCGAATTTGAGGGGCGAAAAGTGGCTGTCACCGGCGGGAGCCGTGGTATCGGCCGTGCCATTGCCCGTGCCTTTGGGCGGGCTGGGGCGGCGGTGGCCCTGGGAGACATTTCGGGGGAACAGGGGGGCGCTGCGGTCAGGGAGCTTGAGAGGGAAGGGGCTCAGGCCTTCTTCTGCCCCGTTGACGTGGCCCAGGGAGAAGAGGTGAGGCGGTTTTTTTCCGACGCGGCAAAGTTTCTGGGGGGCCTCGACATCTTGGTTAATAATGCCGGTATCTGCCCCATGCAGGATTTTGAGGCCGTTGAGGAGGCTGAGTGGGATAGGGTCTTGGCCGTAAACCTGAAGGGTGTATTCCTTTGTACCAAGGCTGCGATTCCCTACCTCAAGGAGTCCGCCCACGGCTGCATCATCAACATAAGCTCGATTGCGGGCAAGGTGGGGGGGCTCGTGGTGCCGCCTCACTACTCGGCCAGCAAGGCTGGCGTTGACTGCCTCACAAAGGCCACAGCCCGCTACCTGGCTCCCCACAGGGTCCGTGTCAATGCGGTGGCCCCGGCCAATATAGAAACCGAGATGACCGATGCCTGGTCCGAGGAGAGAAAGGACCTCATGCGCAGGCAGTGCCCTATGGGACGGTTCGGCCTGGCGGAGGAGGTCGTTGGGGCTGTTCTCTTTCTTGCGTCTGACCGGGCCAGCTACATTACTGGCGAGATCATCGACGTAAACGGCGGTCTCCTAATGGATTGAGAGGCCCCCCTCATTCCTTTGCACCCCCCTTTCCATCAGGGCTTCTCCGAGTGGCGCAGGGAAAAAAGGATTGACAGAGAAAATTCACTCCTGGTAAAAAAGTCATTATGAGTGAACTCCACCTTGGTCCAATTTAGCATCGGATTTTTACCCCCAAAAAGGGGGGAGTAACGCCCGGGGGCGGATTAGTTTTAAAGCTGACGAAGGGTGGGGTTTACTCTCAGCAGCCTCTGGGGAAAGAATAGGGAAGCGAAGTGCACGAGCTGGGAGGCAGGGTCAGAGAAATAAGGCGGGGCCACAAGATCACCATAGCCACCCTGGCCGAGAGCACGGGGTTCTCCGCAAGCTACATAAGCCAGCTGGAGAGAGGTCTTCTGAATCCCACCGTGGCGGCCCTCATGAAGGTAGCAGAGGCCCTGGGCACGACGGTGGCCGATTTCTTTAACAGCATAGAGGCGGGAGGCCGTCAGGAGATAGTCGTCCGGGGGAACCGCCGGAAGAGACTCATCTATCCGGGGTCCCTGATAAAGAACGAGCTTCTCTCCCCCGACCTCAGGGGGCGCTTCGAGTTTCTTTGGGTCCGTGCCCCCAGGGGCACCGATAGTGGCCCCCAGAGCTTCCATCATAGTGGCGAAGAAGCGGCCCTGGTGTTGAAGGGCGAGCTGGAACTCTCCGTTGGGGATAAGATTTACCTCCTCAAGAAGGGAGATTCCATCCAGTTCCCAAGCACTGTGCCCCACCGGTGGCGGAACCGGGGCCGGGGCGAACTCATCGCCATCTGGGTCATGAGCCCCCCTTCCTTTTGAGCATCCTGTAGGGGATAGCGGATGGCCGATGGTAGAAATGCAAAGAACAAGGTAGCGATAGTAAAGATACACACCAGGCCTTCGCGGGATGAGGTAGAGGAGAGGCTGGATGAGCTCTTCCGGCTCCTGGGCGGTCTCAAGAGCCTGGTTCCCCCTTCCGTGCGCAGGGTCCTGGTGAAGCCCGCCATCGCCTTTCCAGAGGTGCCCGAGAGCGGCATGGGGACTCATCCCTGGCTCGCTGGCCTGGTGGCCAAGAGCCTTCGGGAGCTTGGCCTCGATGTCTACCTCGGTGAGGCCGGCGGCTGCGGAACGGGGAAGAACACCCGGAAGCATTTCGAGGTCAACGGCCTCTCGGCCGTCGCCCGAGAGCTCGGCATCCCGCTTCGGGATTTCAAGGAAGAGGAGACGGTTGAGGTTGAAGTTCCAGAAGGGGTCGTAGTGAAGAACTACTTCATCGCTAAAGCAGTCATGGAAGCCGACTTCCGGGTGAGCGTCCCCGTGATAAAGACCCACTGCGAGGCCACACTGACCCTCTCCATGAAAAACATGAAGGGGGCCCTGCCCTCGGATGAACTCAAAGCGAGGATGCACGTCCTGGATCTCCACTCCCACCTGGTTGACCTCAACACTCTCATCAAGCCCCACCTTTCCATCGCCGACGGCATAGTGGGCCTGATGGGCTTTGGGCCGGGTCGGCCGGGAATCGCCATGAACCTGGGCCTTCTGGTTGGCGGGGGGGAGGCCCTATCGGTGGACGCCACCTGCGCCCGCATCTGCGGGTACGACCCCCACGAGATAGAGTACCTGAGGTTAGCCGAGGAGCGGGGACTGGGGAGCTCCCGCCCTGAAGACATAGAGGTTGTGGGGGAGAGGCTCGAGGGGGTCATCTACAAGGACTTCGTCCGGCCGGCCAGAAGCGTTGAGGAGATCTCTCAGTTTCCGCATATCAAGCTCGTGAGTGAGGGGGGCTGCACGAGCTGCATCGCGGAGGCGGCCTACATCCTTCGTACCTGGGCACCGGAGGAAAAGCTTGAAAAGGGGAAGCCCATTACAATCGTTATGGGGCAGGACGTGGACCCGGAGAAGGACTACGGCCCAAACATCATCGCCATGGGAAAATGCACGCGGCCCCTCAGGGGCAGGGATGAAGTGAGCTATATCCCGGGCTGCCCCCCTCACATCCGGGACCTGGTGGACCTTATCAAGACCAAGCTCGGCTATGCCGATGAGCCGGCCTGGAAACCGCCCTTTGCGGAGCACTAGAATTCTTCTGGAAGGAGGAGGCGATGAAACTTGAGGGCAAGGTGGCGATTGTCACCGGTGGCGGTCGGGGAATAGGTGAGGCGTGCGCCAGGGCGCTCTCCGTCGAGGGGGCTGCCGTCGCTGTGAACGACCTGCCCGGCGGCCCTGACCTTGAGGGAGTGGTGAGGGCAATAAGGGATAAAGGGGGAAAGGCCATAGCCGCTCCGGCCGATGTCTCCAAGAGGGCCAAGGTGGAGGCGATGATAGACAAGGTGGTCTCCGAGCTGGGGCGCCTTGACATCCTGGTCAACAATGCCGGCGTCATAAAGCACCTGGGGCTCTTGGAGACCACTGATTCCGATTGGGACTGGATGTTTAATGTCAACGTGAAGGGCGTTTTTTACTGCTGCCAGCTGGCCGCCGGGCAGATGATGAAGCAGGGCGAGGGGGGCCGCATCATCAATGTGACCTCCATGACGGCTCACGCGGGGGTGGGGGTGGCCAGCTATAGCGCTAGCAAGGGGGCTGTTGATGCTTTTACCCGGGCCTGCGCGTTCGAGCTCGCGCCCCACGGCATTCGGGTCAACTCGGTGGCGCCCGGCCATTGCGATACCCCGCTCAATTACGAGTTCAATACCCCGGCGCTGCTTCGGGCCTTCAGCAAGAGGATAGCCCTGGGCAGGATAGCCCGTCCCGAAGATGTGGCCGCGGCCGTCCTCTTCTTCGCGCTCCCGGAGAGCGAGTACATCACCGGGGAGAGCCTTCTTGTGGACGGCGGGAACGTAAAGATCGGCTATCTGCCGCTGGAGTATGAGGAAGAGGCCGAGAGGTCGAGAGGAAGTGAAGGCTGAGGGGCTGTTCCCTTATTCTTGGAAGCCCGGATTGGGAGCATTAATAGGAAGGGGATGCAGAGATGAGTGTGGAAGAAATCCTGGAGAGGATGCGGGAGGATAGGGGCTACACCCTTCCCGAATGGGAGTATGCGGCAAGGCTGGACCCCGACTTCTTCGAGGTCTTCAGCAAGCTCTACCCAGTGACCTTCAAGGACGGAAAGGCGCTTCCCGCCAAGATGAGAGAGCTCATCCATATAGCCATAATCTGCTACCGGGGACTCGCCATCCCGGCCATCGTGGCCCACATGAAGAGGGCCCTCAGCCTCGGGGCCACGAAGCTGGAGATCCTGGAGGCCCTGGAAACAGCCATGAATAGTAGCGGCACGCCTACCATGTACCACGGGGTAGGGGCCTTGATGGCTTTAGAAGAGGAAGAGAGGAAGGGCGAGAAGGGTAATTGAGAGAGGGCTTCACTTATATGGGGGGATGCCTATGGAGTCTTGAAAGCAGGCCCTGGTTTTAAAGCTGTGAGAGTGGTATTTTCCACAAATAGTTCTGTGAAATAGGAGGAGGGGAAACGATGCTCAGGAAGCATGGGAGATTATCGGTCCTTTCGGCTGTCCTCTTGGGGGTTTTCCTCGGGGCTAGCCTGATAGCCTTTTCGTCATCCCAAGCCCGGGCCGCCGAGTTCACCATAAGGGCGGCAACCATCGCAACCCCCAGCTTTCCCTATGTGCCGGGGCTCATGAAGTTCAAGGAGGTTCTGGAGAAGAAGACCGCTGGAAGGGTGGAGGTAAAGGTTTACCATTCGGGCCAGCTCGGCGGAGAGAGAGACATCGAGGAGGGAATGCAGCAGGGAACTGTCCATATGGGCATCGGAGCCGGGGCACTCGCCAACTTCGCGCCCATCTGCAATGTGCTCGAGCTTCCCTACCTCATCAAGAACCAGGAGCACATGCATCGGATAGCCAAGGGCAAAGTGGGCGAAAAGCTGGCCGAGCTCATCGAGAAGCAGGCTGGCTTCAAAGTGCTCGACTGGTTCAGCACCGGGGACAGCGCCATCGAGACGGTCAAGAGCCCCGTGAAAACTCCGGCTGACCTCACGGGCCTCAGGGTGAGGGTCATGGAGACCCCTTCCCTCGTGGATGCCATGAAGGCCCTGGGAGCCAATCCCACGCCCATGCCCTATCCCGAGATCTACATGGGCCTGAAGCAAGGGGTCATCGATGGCTCTCACGTTGACCTTCTTTCGGTTCAGACACAGAAGCTGTTTGAGTCGGTGAAGTACATAACCAACATAGATGTAGCCTATCTGGCGGAGCCCAGGCCGGTAATTATTTCCGCCAAATACTACAACAGTCTCCCCAAGGACATCCAGAAGGCCGTCTCGGAGGCCGCCGCGGAGGCCGCGAAATTTGAGCGCGAGCTCTTCATCGAAAAGCAGAATACCATAATGCAGGAGCTGGGGAAGAAGGGCATAACCTTCACCTCCGTCGATGAAAAGGCATTTGTGGAAAAGATGAAGCCCGTATGGGACAAGTATGCCAAGGAGCTGGGGCCTGACGCCGCCTGGATCGTTGAGGAGATCAAGAAGCTGAGGCCATAAGAAGGAGGAGAAAACCTCCTGAAGCAGCGCGGGGTGAAGGGCTTGGCATGACGGGAGAATAGGGGGACATTCCTAGTTTAAGCCTCATCTGAGCAAGAAAGTGATACACCAGCCAGATATTTTTTCCGCCCGCCCGGGGCGGCGGATGCTCAAGCCAAGCCCTTCACTCCGGCTTCTCAGGTTAGAGGTGGTGAGAGTTCGGCAAAATTTCGCCTTCAAGGCTCCACTCCCAGGAAGCGAGGAATGGATCATCTCTCACGGCTGAATGACCGTATTAATTCTGCGGTTACCCTGGTGGTAATTGTCTTCGTCCTCGTCATGACCCTGATTGTGGGCTACCAGGTTTTCAGAAGATATGTCATGAACGCGAGTCTCATCTGGAGCGCGGAGGCCGCCCGCTATCTCCTGGTGTGGATCTCCTTCCTCGGCTCAAGCGTGGCCCTGAGGAAGGGGGGCCACATAAATGTGACAGCGATTGTGAACCTGTTCTCCAACAGGCCGAGGTCCTTCAAGATAATAACCCTTGCGGCCTATGCCGTGATCTCCGTTACCCTCTTGGTTATCATTGCCTTCGGCATAAGGTTCGGCTTCACCAACATGGAGCAACTTTCTCCCGCCCTGCGCATTCCCATAGGGATTGTGTATTTCTGCATCCCCATCGGCTGCTCTCTCATGATGCTGCAGATGGTCGAAAGGATATGGGGCACGCTAAAGGGGCTGAAGTGATCGGAAGGGGGTAAAGCATGGAGATCGAGAACAAGCTAAAGGAGATGGGGCTCAGACTGCCGCGGATCGCAACACCGGTCGCCAACTATATCCACTGGGTGAGGGACGGTAACATACTCTATCTGGCCGGCGCAGTGGGGATGGTGGACGGAGAACTCGAGTATGTGGGCAAGGTGGGAAAGGAGCTGACCATCGAGGAGGGCTATCAGTCGGCCCGCCTCTGCGGATTGAATCATCTCTCCTCCATAAAAGATGCCATCGGGGACCTGGACCTGGTGGACAAGTTCATTCGGCTTGTGGGGTACGTAAACTGCGCGCCGGGCTTCACCGAGCCCTTCAAAGTGGTAAACGGTGAATCCGACCTCATCGTCGAGCTTTACGGTGAGGAGCGGGGAAAGCACGCGCGTGCGGCCATTTGCGTGAGCGACCTTGGCCTCGACTCGCCTGTGGAAACGATACTGACCTTGAGGGTTAAAGGCTAGGGTCGCAGGGTAACCCGCTAGGGGGTGTTTCCCCGTGCATCTGATCGCTCTTTCTGCCCTCATCTTCCTGGCTATAGGCGTGCCCATCGCCATCGTGCTGGGGGCCTCCTCCCTTTTGTTCCTCTTCTTCCGCACCGATCTCCCCCTGGTGCTCATCCCCCAGAGGATGTTCGTGGGCACTGACGTCTTCATCCTCATGTGCCTTCCCTTCTTCATTCTGGCCGGCCTCCTCATGAACGAAGGGGGGATAACGCAAAGGCTCGTGCGGCTCTCCCAGTTCCTGGTGGGAAACCTCCGGGGGAGCCTGGCCCAGGTGAACGTGGTGACTAGCATGTTCTTCGGAGGAATCACTGGCGCGGCCGTCGCCGACACTTCGGCCGTGGGGACGGTCCTCATCCCGGCCATGATGGAGGAAGGGTATGATCCTGAGTTCGCGGGCGCTGTCACCGCATCGAGCTCCGTAATAGGGCCCATCATTCCACCCAGCATCCCCATGCTCGTCTACGCCTTCGTGTCCGATACCTCTGTGGGGGCCCTCTTTCTGGCCGGAGCGATCCCGGGGATTATCATAGGATTCGCAATGATTTTCCTCAACCATTTCCTCGTCACGAGGGGGGGCCGGTACAGGCCGCTCAGGGTTGAGAGGAGGAGCAGAGCCTTCGGGGAGATGATGGCGACCCTGAAGGATGGCCTCCTGGCCCTCATCATGCCCCTAATCATAGTAGGCGGAATAGTGGGTGGGATTTTCACTCCCACCGAGGCCTCGGCAGTGGCCGTTTTTTACGCCTTCTTCGTCGGGTTTTTCATCTTCCGTGAGATAAAGCTATCGAGGCTTCCTTCCATCTTCCTTCAAACAGGGATTATCTCGGCGGTGGTGATGTTCATCATTGCCACTTCCCAGGTTCTGGCCTGGATACTGGCGTTTGAGCAGATCCCCCAGCAGGTGACAAACCTCTTCCTGTCGATCACCGGGAATTGGGTGATTTTCCTATTTCTCATCATCGCCCTATTTCTCTTCGTGGGGACCTTCCTTGAACCTTCAGGAGCCCTCATTATCTTGGTGCCCGTCCTTCTG
Source organism: uncultured bacterium (assembly GCA_964575845.1). Classification (GTDB taxonomy): domain Bacteria; phylum UBA8248; class UBA8248; order UBA8248; family CAZNSX01; genus CAZNSX01. The sequence goes on from CAZNSX010000003.1 coordinate 579,636, forward strand.
CCCACGGCCAAGGCCATGGGCTTTGACCCGGTTCACTTCGGCACCATCATGGTCATAGGCTTGGTGATAGGTCTCATCACTCCCCCTGTGGGCTTGTGCCTTTTCGTCGCCTGCTCCATCTCGCAAGTGTCCCTCGAGAGGCTCAGCCGTGCCTGCATACCTTTCATTCTCCTGCTCGTGGGAGTACTCCTGCTTGTGGCCTTTTTCCCTCCGATCTCCCTCTGGCTTCCTCGGGTTATCATGGGCTATCAGGGGTGAGGGGTTCCTAGAGGAGAGAGACGCGGCCCAAAGGTCCGCGTGAGCAGCCTTAAGAGAAGCGCTATCTCATGAAGGCGGCACGCATCTTCGGCCCCCAGGATATCCGCTATGAAGAGGTCCCCACGCCCGTCCCTGGGACCGGGGAGGTTCTCGTGCGGGTGCGGGCTGAAGGGGTCTGCGGCTCGGACCTCCTGCTTCTTAAGGGGGATTTTGCCTACATAAGGGCTGGCCTCACCACCTACCCCTTCACCCCCGGGCATGAGTGGTCGGGGCAGGTGGCGGAGGTGGGTGCTGGAGTCGAGGGTTTCGCGGCGGGTGACCCCGTGGTGGGGGAGCCCAGCCTTGGCTGCGGGGAGTGCCGCTGGTGTCTCAGGGGGCGCTACGACCTCTGCCCCGCGCGGCAAGAGGTGGGAAGCCTCCGCAACAAGGAGGGCGGCTACGCCGAGTATATCCTCATGCCCGCAAGACACCTCTACAAGGTGCCACCTGGTCTATCCCTTGAGGAGGCGGCTCTCACCGAGCCCGCGGCCGATGCCGTCTATGCCCTCAAGAAAGCGAGAGTCGCCGGTGCGAACCCGGTAGTGATCCTTGGCGATGGCCCGATGGGGCTGCTCTCTCTCCAGGCGGCCCGAGCCTTCGGCGCCGTGCGGATCCTTCTATCGGGACTGAGCGACAAGAAGCTCTCGGTGGCCAGAGAGCTCGGGGCGGATGAGGTGATCCATGCGGGCAAGGAGAACCTGAAGGAGCGGGTGAGGGAGCTGACGGGTGGAGGAGGGGCAGAGCTTGTGGTGGAGGCCTCGGGAAGCTCCGATGCCATGGCCGAAACGGTGCATCTCATCAGGCCGGGGGGAGAGATAGTGGTCGTGGGGATCTATGGCGGCAGTCCGGTCCCCTTCGACATGACCACTCTCGTCCTTAAAGATGTTACCCTGATTGGCTCTCACGTGAGCCCAAACTGTTTTTCTCCCACCTTGGCTCTGATGGCCGCGGGAAAGATTCTCGCCGAGCCCCTCATCACCCACCGTTTTCCCCTCGCAGCCGTTTCCGATGCCCTTAGGGCTCAGGAGGAGCTCGAAGAAGAGCGAATTAAGATCCTGGTTCTCCCGGTGGAATAGTTCCTCGCCGGGGAAGCATCTCGGAGGAAGGCCCATGGCTATAATCTTCAGAAAGGTTGCCCTTAAGGGGCGCTCTCCCGCGGGTGATGTTCCTTACCCCCTGCCCCCGGCGGCGGGAGCCGCAGCCGTGGTAGAAGGGGTTGTGGGGCCCTCTAATGTTCCTCTGCACAAACACGATGATGAAGAACACTACTGGTTCATCCTGGAGGGGTCGGGCCGGGCCGTTGTGGGCGAAGAGGAATTTGAGGTGGAGCCGGGAGACCTCATCATCACCCCGCCCGGCATCCTCCACCGCATCTGGACGAAACCCGAGGGCTCCGAGAATAGCGTGGCGACCATCAGGGTCCTGGAATGGGCTATGAAGCGAGGAGATGCTCCACGATGAGGAGCCGAGGAGGTTCTATCCGGGCATGTAGGCGCTGAGGAGCTCTAGTCTCTTGGAGGTTCTCCTCCGGGAAGGTGGCGCAATCTCCGGCGCAGCCCCGCCGTCTGCTCCAGATTCAGACGCAGGGGCTCAGGCTCAATAACAACGCCGTAGTCCTCACGTGCCCGGGCGATGCCCACCTTGCCGTTCCGCACATCCCTCAATACGAGCTCCGGGTCGCGCTCAAGCGGGTCTCCGTAGCCGCCCGCCCCCGCCTGGATGTGCCGGATTACGTCCCCCCTCTTGATGGGCATCTTCTTCACCTTGGATTCCAGGTGCCGCGCTTCGCCATAGGGGTCAAAGATATTCTCTGAGCGGCCCCCCTCCCCGCCGCCGAAGAGCCCATATGGCGCGAAGCGCACCCGGTCGGCCCGCATCTGAAGGGTCCCCTCCTCGGCATCGTAACGGTACTCCCTGACGAGGCCGAGCCCACCCCGATATTTACCCGGCCCGCCAGAATCTGGCACGAAACCGTACTGCACCACCTGTATGGGATACTCCGTCTCCAGCACCTCCACCGGCACATTGGACTGAAGGCCCGTGACATTGGAGCAGCAATCGATGCCGTCCTTATCGGCGCGGCCGCCCCAGGCGCCGGATATGGTCTCCATGTAAAGAAAACGGCGGCCTTCCTCATCGTATCCGTCCATGAGAACGATGGAGGTGCCGCCCTCATCGGCCGCGATGACGCGCTCCGGGGCCGCCTGGGCCAGGGCGCCGAAGAGGACGTTGTTCAGTCGATAGCCGGTGAGCCCGCGCATGAAGGTGGCCGCGGGGAAAACCGCATGCACCACGGTCCCCGGCGGCGCATAAACCTCGATGGGCCGGAAAAAACCGGAGTTATCCGGAATGTCGGCTCGGGTCAGGCATTTGATGGCGGTATAGACTGCGGCCTTGGTAAAGGAGAAACTGCAGTTGAGGGAGCCGCGGACCTGGGGGGAGCTGCCGGTGAAATCGGCTCTCACCCTTTCGCCTGCGATTGTGATCGCGACGGTGATGGGGATGGGGCCCGGGTCCAGGCCGTCCTCATCCAGGTAGTCCGTGAAGGTGTAAGTGCCGTCGGGGAGTTCGGCGATCTCCCGCCGCGTGAGCCGCTCGCTGTGGTCGAGCAGGGCTTCGAGGTAGCGCTCGAGCCTCTCGGCCCCGTGGCGGCGGATGAGGCGCAGGTACTCGCGCTCTCCCAGATGGCATGCGGCCAGCTGCGCGTGGATATCTCCCATAAGGATTTCCGGGAACCGCACATTCAGACGCATGACCTCCATGAGGGTCTCATTGGGACGGCCCCGCTCGTAAAGCTTGAGGTTGGGTATGCGGAGTCCCTCTTGGAAAACCTCCGTGGCCTCGCTCGCGGCGCTCCCAGCCGCCATGCCTCCAACATCGGCATGATGGGCGCAGGTGGCCATGATGGCGACCATCGCGCCCTCATAAAATACCGGCTTGAAGAGGAAAATATCGGGCAGATGCGAGCCGCCGTCATAGGGGTCGTTAAGGATGAAGACATCCCCTTCGAAGATCTGGCCCGCGTACTTTCTCAGGAGGACTTCAAGGGCATCTGGGATGGCGCACATCATGAGTGGGATGTTGACGCCTTGAGCGATGAGCTGGCCCTTGGCGTCGCAGACGGCCGCCGAATAGTCCATGCAGTCTTTTATCATGGTGGAGCGGGAGCTCCGGACGATGGTGTAGGCCATCTCATCCGCGATGCTATCAAGAGCGTGACGGATGACCTCGAGCGTTACGGGGTCGAGAACTTCAGGTTTCAAGCTTCACTCCCGGTGGTTTTTTCTCAGACGAACGTTCCCCATCTCATCCAGAGCCGCACTATAGCCGGGAATAACGACGATTGTAGAGTCGTATTCCTCAACTATGAGAGGCCCATGCCGGGGAACGGTGAGGTCAGCTCTCATGATGACGGGTGTTTTGAGGAAGCCCCTCCCGGGGCCGAAAAAAACCTTACGCTCGGCACGAGCGCCGGTTCCTCCGCCACCCACCACTCCGGCTAGTCTTAAGGCGGATGGAATGCGGGGCTTAGCAGGGATACCCCGGCCAGTCATCCTGAGATTGACTATCTCCACATCCTCGCCCTTTGAGCGGTAGCCATAGGTGCGCCGGTGCTCCTCGTGGAAGTCCTCCTCAAGGGCCGTGAGGCCATCCCTCCTCAGCTCCCCCTCTGGGAGCGGCAGGGTGAGTTCGAAGACCTGTTTTCGGTACCGGAGGTCGGCGGCGCGGATCAAGGCTACTTGATGGTCCTCATAGCCCTCCTGGGAAAGCTCTGCGAGCGCCTTCTGCTCCATTTCCTTCAGAGCGTCGTTGAGGTGAGCTAAGTCCGCCTTTGAAACCGGATGCAAATAGCTCCGAACGTAGAAGTGTTCCACTCGGGAGAAGAGAAGGCCCAGTGAGCTGAAGAGTCCCGCGGCGGGCGGAACGATTACCTCTTCGACCCCCATGGTCTCCGCAATCCCCGCCGCGTGGGCGGGACCATTGCCTCCAAAGGTGAAGAGAGAGAAGTCCCTGGGGTCTCGGCCCCGCTCAACTGAGACCGCTCTGATGGCGCGGTTCATGCTGGCGTTCGCTATGTGGTGAATGCCCCAGGCGGCCTCCAGGGGGGTCATCCCCAGAGGCCGGGCGATTCGCTCCGCGATGGCCCGCTCTGAGAGATCCCGCTCGATGGGCAGCTCCCCTCCCAAGAGATGGACCTGGTTCAGAAAGCCAAGGAGCACATTTGCATCCGTTACTGTGGGCTCCTCACCGCCCCCGCCGTAGCAAGCGGGCCCAGGGTCCGCGCCCGCACTCTCGGGCCCCACATGGAGGGCGCCGCCCCGGTCAAGCCGGGCGATGCTCCCGCCGCCTGCGCCCACCTCTGCAATGCCGATGGCGGGAATGCGGATGAGGTGGCCGCCGCCTTTGATGAGACGACTTCCACGGCTGATCTCAGAGCCGACCTCATACTCCGCAGCGCGACTCAGCTCCCCGTTCTCGATGATGGAGGCCTTGGCCGTCGTGCCTCCCATATCGAGCGTGATGACATTTGAGACCCGGAGCTCGTGTGCCATGCGCGCCGCGGCTATAACACCGGCCGCCGGCCCCGACTCGATGATATGAACGGGGTGCTCCTCAGCCGCGCGAGCCGTCATGATGCCGCCGTTGGACTGCATGATGAGCAGGGGCGCGCGCACGCCGGCCCGTGCCAGCTCCTCCCGCAGGGAGCCCAAATAGCCCCTAACCAGGGGCTTTACATAGGCGTTAACCACGGTCGTGGCCGTCCTCTCGTACTCCTTGACCTCGGGCAGCACCTCGGAGGAGAGCGAGACGGGAAGGCCCGAAGAGAGGCGGCTGACTAGGGCTCCGACAGCGCGTTCATGGGTCGGGTTAGCATAGGAGTGAAGGAAGCAGATGGCCACCGACTCGACGCCTTCCTCAAGGAGCTTTTGGATGGCGCGAAGGGCGCTCTCTTCATCCAGGGGGCGGAGGACTTCTCCCCCTCGGCCCATCCGCGCATCCACCTCCAATCTAAGGTGACGCTCCACCAGAGGGTGTGGTTTCTCCCAGGTTAGGTCGTAGAGCTTGGGCATGCGGACCCTTCGGATCTCCAGAACGTCCCTGAAACCCTTGGTGGTGAGGAGGCCAGTAAGGGCCCCCTTTTGCTCGAGTATCGCGTTGGTGGCGATGGTGGTGCCGTGGCTCACCTCATCTATGGCGCTTCCGTCGCTTTTCCGCTCGCTGAGGAACTGGCCCAGACCCGACATGATTGCCTCAGCGAAATTTTCGGGAGTTGAGGAAAGCTTCTTGATGAAGGTCCATCCATCCTCCGTCATGAAGACCAGGTCGGTGAAGGTGCCGCCGATGTCGGCCCCAACCCGGAAAGAGAGTTTTCCCTGGCTGCCCATAATTCCTCTCAGGAGCGAGTGCGGCTATCCCTTAACAAGCTCTCTTCTTTCGACCTATTCTCCCTCGCTGCGGGATACCGTCGTCCCCCCGGCTTCCTGCTGCCAGACCCGGAGACCGATGCGCTCCATCTCCTCCCATCGGTCCTGTGGAATCTGAGCGAAAACATTACCCCGCCCGTAGCCGCGCCACTCGAAATCTATGCGGATCTTTCTGGCCATGGAAAGGGTTTCCTCTTGAATCCAGCATAATGGGGGAAGATGCTAGAATACCGTTAACAGAGATTGGGTGCTCGGAGCGCACGAATTATACCATAATAGTTCAATTTTTTTCATCAAGAATCTCTTCTCCGCATCCCATTTGCGAGTTTGACGAGGGGAAGGCATTCCGAGAGATAGCCGCTCTTGCGTAGGCCCCCTCGCTATTTTGAAGGACAGGACAAGGGTTTCAAAATTTTCGCAAGAAAGAGGGGCGAGAGCATATCACAGGGCGTAAGGTCCCGGAGGGCAAAAGGCATCACAGCAGGAGGACCCACGACTCAGGGCCACTTCAGCGCCTCAGAATCGAGGAAGGGCTGCAGGAGGATACTAGCGGGCTAGCGTTAAAGGAAAATCGGCGATTTCAAAGCGACAATGAGCGAAAAAGACAAAGAAAAAATGGATCGCCCAACGAATTATCGCACCACACTGGGCCGGGCCTCAAGAGGAAGGTGACGACTGAGATCTTTTCCCTACTCGATCAGTCGCACCCCGACGAGCGAGTCGATGTTGTAGCCCTCGCTTCCGGTCGCAAAAGATGTCGTCGAGGTCATGCGCTGGATTATCCTAAAAACCAGACGGTCCCAATTTCTCTCATTATAGAAATCCACGATGTAGACTTTGATGAGGTCAAATACCTTAATGCCTCCTGGAACGTCCGGGTCCGAGACGATGACAGGAAGGACGACTTCGCGGTCCTCATTCTGGATACGCTGTCTCATCCCGCTTTGCCAGCCGATCCGGTTACCCGGCTGCAGGGTGCCCACCTGATCCCCGACTGCAATGGTACCGGCATAGCCATTTAAGACCTCATCGCGAAACACATCAGTGCTATTTGATTCCCCCGTAAAGGTCACAGCGGTAAGAAAGGCTTCGCCCGGTACGATCGAATTGCCGCAGGTGCTGCCGTTGGCGCCGCTTTCGAAGAAATTCCCACAGTAGCGTTGCATGTCCCACTGCTGGCCGACCTCTAATACCCCCTCGCAGTCCGCCTCGGTGTAGCAATATACAGCCAAGGGCACCAGATTTCCTGTCATTGAGGTGACAGATTCGATCATGGCGGTGGCATGCGCGCTGACGGGAGCTGTGGGCCTGCCGATGATTCCGCCAAAGAAGAGGTTCAACGCCGGGTTGCTGATGGTCACCTTGACGGTGTTGGCCGTGGGGAAGGTAACGGTGGTGGTGGTGCCATTACTGAGGCCCGGCTGGGTCGAGAGATTCAGGTTGGCGAACTGGGTGGCCCGGGAGGTGGCCTCCGCCTGGCTGACAACGAGCCCCGAGCCACCGGCCAGCGCGGCCGCATCGGCCGCCCGCTGAAAGGAAGCGCTGACTAAGTAAAGCTTTCCCACATCCACAGCCAGGGACGCCATTCCAAGGAGCGCTGCCAGAAACAGGCAGCAAAGAACTAAGGCCTGTCCCTCTTCTCGTCGCACTCTTAAGCCCTTCTTACCCACCTCGCCCGGCCCTATTGCAGTCCGAATTCCGCTCCAGGGGCTGGGAAATGAGCCGAGGGCTACCATCAGCTTGAAGCCCCGCCGCTCACGCCCCCTAGCAGAAAAGGAATCAAAAAAAGCGGCCACGTGAATATGGCTCCATAGCAAAGAGGAATCCCTGCCCTCCCGCCCGAGCGAGAGGCCATATCCCGCTCGAGCGAGAGGTCATATAAAACCCACAGGGACTCCGGAAAATGTCAGCCAGTTCGGGATGATACCCCGCCGGATATCTATTCCCACGGCAACCACCGCCCAGGGGAGGGCAGGGGGCCGCTCTATCTCCACCTCAAAAGAATCCTCCCTTTCATACGCCTTAACTCAAAGACCCTGAGCTATCGGCGAGCCGGCCTAGAGGGACGCAATGATATCGTTCAAGGTGCTCTGGATGCCCCCTGTGAGCAGACCCAAGGTCGTCGCGAGAGCGA
>CAZNSX010000004.1:0-424985 GCA_964575845.1 uncultured bacterium
AAACTCTCATTTTCCGTCTGATAGCCCCCAAGATGAGGAGATTCCGCGACCCGAGAAAGCCTATACCCTTGAGGAATTGGGAGATTTCTTACGGAGAGTCCGGGAAAGAAGAAGGACTTCCCTGAATGAGGTTGCGAAGACGACCAAAGTGAGGTTGAGGTATCTCGAAGCACTCGAGCGAGGCAACCTTCGGCGGCTTCCAGGATACCTCTATGGAAAGGGCTATCTCCAGTCTTATTTGTCGTTCCTCGATGAAAATCCCACCCCTTGGGCCAAACGCTACGAAGAACTGGTTGGGCTGAAGGGAGGAGAGGAAGGGGATACGCGGCTGGGAGAAAGCCGAAAGCTCCTTTGGCGGTGCCCGTGGTTGGTCTTCTTGCTGCTTGGCCTCCTGGCGGTTCTGGTACTGGTGGGCTGGCTGGCCAGGGATCTGATATAGGTGCTCGGGTTGAAGCTGAAAAATTGCGCCGCAGTGACGGCCCTGATTCTGGGCCTTCCACTCTTCCTCGCCTGGTTCGGGGGCATTGCTGCGGCTGGCGAGATTGTCCGGGTAAAGGTAAAGATGGCCAATGCTCGGACTGGCCCCGGAACCCGCTTCACGCGGGTTTGGGGGGCCCCCAAGAACTACCCATACCAGGTGATTAAGCGCCAGGGGCGCTGGCTGAAGGTACGCGATTTCTCTGGATATGAAGAGTGGGTCTATGGCCCCTTGACCGATCGAAAGCCAGCCGTTGTGGTGAAAGTAAAACGAGCGAACATCCGGGGGGGGCCTGGGACGAATTACCCCAAACTATTTATGGCTGATAGAGGAGTTGCCTTTCTCGTCTTAGGAAACAGAGGAAAATGGCTGGAGGTTCGCCACGCTGACGGAGATGAGGGATGGATACACAGAAATCTGGTCTGGGGGAATCTCCACTAAACCGCGCAGCAGAGAAACCGCGAGGGAAGAGGGATTTTTCGGAATCGACCGCAATTGCTCCGGTTTCAGCGCTTCCTTTCCGCTGGCAGCGGCCCCAAGAAATGCCCCTCGCGTGAGTCCCGGCTGTACGGCAAGCTGGAGGACCCTCGTGTTTTTCCCAAACCGAGGAGGAAGAGCCATGTTTACCCTGACCGAAGCTGCTGGAGCATTCCTGGCACAGAAGCTTGACCAGTCCGAAGCCCCTGAGGGTGTTGCCGCGCGAATCGTTATCGAGGGGTCCGGAAGGGTGCTGAAGTTTGACTACGTGCGTCCGGGCGATGCGACCTTCGCCCACGAGGGCCGCACCGTGCTGTTGCTCGACCAAAAGGCCTCGCAATCGCTCGCGGACAAAACGCTCGATGTCGAGGAAACTGAAGAGGGGCGGAAACTAAGGATGGCCTAAGCGGGCGCGTGTCGAGCGTCACGGGCCTGCAAGGGATTGGCGTGCAGCTCCGAGCCGATATGCGCTAGCGGTCCTTCGGAGCTGACCTTCACCGCGGTTTCCTGTTATCCCAGGGTGGGGATTAAGATGGCTGCTATGCGCGAAGAATACCTGGGCGAAATGGCTCAGATAAATAGATGGAAGCGCGGGGCGGAACTCGGGCTCTCATCCGGGAGGACCTTTCTGCATCTTCTGAAGCATGTTCCCAATCTGACCCTGATAGGCGTTGACCTCTGGGCAGCGCAGCCAGGCAATCCAGGGCCTGAGGATTATGTGGGGTGGCCCCATGAGGAGAACGAAAGCCGGGTGCGAGAGGGAGCGAAGGAATTCGGGGAGAGGGCCATCATCTATAAGATGCGGACGGACGATGCTGCCGCCCTCGTACCGGACGGCTCGCTCGATTTCATCTTCATCGATGCGGACCATTCCGCCCAAGCCGTGCGTCGCGATATAAAGCTCTGGAGCCCGAAGGTGAGAAAAGGCGGGTGGATTTGCGGCCATGACATAGATTGGTCTTCGGTCCATGAAGTAGTGGAAGAGCTCTTGCCCGGCTATATTATGGGGCCTGATAGCATGTGGGCGAGGGAGAAATCACAAACGGCGCCGAGGGCCCTATGGCGACATCGATGATGTTAATGATGAGGAGTCAGAGCACACCCACCGAGGGCACGAGCATACTCATCTGAAGCAGGGATATGTGAGAGTCTTAATCTTAAGGAGGTACCTAAGATGGCAAGAGAATCGATAAAACCGTTTGTGTGGGGCGTGGTGGCTGGCGCAGTTGCGTTGCTTATTGTCATTTTCGCGACGGGATGGGTAGTGACGAATCGCTCTGCCCAAGCTACAGCTGAGGAAATGGCTGAAACGGCCCTTGTAGAAAACCTGGCACCGATTTGCGTCGCACAGTTTCTGGAGGATCCAAACAGGGAAGAGCGATTCAAGGAGTTGAAAGAAAAAGGCTCCTGGCAGAGGGGCGATTTTGTGAAAGAAGCGGGTTGGGCGACAATGCCCCGCAGTAAATCGCCCGATCCTGAAGTTGCCGATGAATGTGCCAAACGGATTATCGAGCTCAAGCGGTAAGTACCCCTTGGCCTGCGTCCATTAATTAGCGCTCGGTTTAAGGGAAATACAAGATCGTCAGGGGGTTCGTGTACTGAATCTCCAGGCTGAGAACCCGCGCAACCATCGAGGCAAGAGGCGGCGACCTGGCGAGATGGTCTCGGATGTAGCCGAAGGCCACGCGCGTCGGCTTACTCATTCATAGGGAAAAGAAAAATGCCCAGAGCCCTCAGCCTCTCTGCTCTCATTCTCCACACCCTCACGACTTATAATAGAGGGCCTGAAGTTCGCCGTTAAGAAGGAAAATTGGATATGGTTGCAGCAATAACTATCATCGTTCTACTTCTCATCTTTCTCGTGAGCGCCATTCGGATTCTCAGGGAATACGAACGCGGGGTCATCCTGCGCTTGGGACGTTTCCACAAAGTCAAGGGACCAGGGATCATAATCGTGTGGCCCATCATTGATAAGATGTTCCGCACAAGCCTGAGGGTGGTCACCCATGATGTGCCCCCGCAGGACATCATCACCCGGGATAACGTGTCGGTAAAGGTGAACGCGGTGCTCTTCTACCGCGTTCTCGAACCCCAGGAGGCTGTGATCGAGGTGGAAAATTACAGGTTCGCAACATCGCAGCTCGCTCAAACCACCATGCGGAGTGTCCTGGGTCAGGCGGATCTGGATGAACTCCTCTCGGCGCGGGACAAGATAAATCAGCACCTGCAGGATCTTCTGGACAAGGCCACAGACCCCTGGGGCATTAAGGTTACCAATGTGGAGATAAAGCACGTGGATCTCCCGGATGAGATGAAGCGGGCCATGGCCAAGCAGGCCGAAGCCGAGAGGGAGCGCCGGGCAAAGGTGATCAGCGCGGAGGGAGAGTTCCAGGCGGCCACAAAGCTCTTCGATGCGGCCGATATCATGAGCAAGGAGCCAATCTCCGTGCAGCTCAGATTCCTCCAGACCCTGAGGGAGGTTTCCGCAGAGAATAATTCCACCACCATATTCCCCGTTCCCATAGACCTCTTCCGGCCCTTCATCAGCCTGATGGGAAGCTCAGGAAAATAGCAAGCGCCCAGGGAAGCGGTCTTGGGAGGAATTGGCATGGAACTGATGATTTTGAAGTTGAAAACCCTTCAGTGGCCCGAGGAGCCCTACAAGGAATACCGCAGTAAGGATTGCACGAACGCATCCGTTAGGAACGGAGAAGGAGGAGCTTATGAGTGCAACGAAAATGGGAGACAAAGTGCGTGTCCACTACACGGGCCGGCTTGAGGACGGAGCCGTCTTTGACAGCTCGCAAGATCGAGCTCCCTTGGAGTTCACGGCAGGAGGCGGCGGGGTGATTCCTGGGCTGAGCCAGGCCGTCCTGGGCATGAACCCGGGCGAGTCGAAAACCGTCGAGGTGGCTGCCGAGGACGCCTTCGGGCCGCGCGAGCCTGCACTCGAACGTCGCGTTCCCCGCAGCATGCTACCCCAGGAGGTTCGGGTCGGCGAGCGGTTCTCCGCAATGATCGGAGACAGCGCCATCACGGTTCGCGTCACGAAGCTCGGCGAGGATTTCGCCGTCGTCGACGCCAATCACCCGTTGGCCGGGCGCACCATTATCTTCGACCTCGAACTGGTCTCTGTCGAGTCGCAGTAAGGCTGACCGAGATGAGCCCCAGGATTCATACGGACAACCTCCCCCGGTCATGAAGCTCTGGAGATCTGAAACGATTGTTAGAGGACCGTGCGGAGGCGCGTCCTGGGTGTGGCGGCCACTGGTGAGGTAAATTAAGAATCTACGATTATGGTTCAGCCCTGCCTAGAGGATGTGTCTAAAATATCTGGATAAGAGGTCCGCCACTGACATGCCGCGAAAGAGCCACGGATTCAGTATGTCCTCACATACGTCCCACCAGAAGATGAAGAGCACTAACCCTGCTATCTGGGTTATTCCGTGGTTCACACGGAAAAGCCGCCAGTCCCAGCCCTGGGAGAGGGACTTCAGAGAGGAAGCGCTAATGTTCTTCGGAATCCAGGAGGGGACACGGCTGCAGTACTCCTCATGCTCTCGGGGATAAAGGAGCCTCAGGTGTCTCTCTTCTTTACGAACTCTTATACGAAAGACAACCCATGCCCCCCCCGCCAGGGCAACCGCGAGGGGAATATTGGAGAGGCCGAGCCCCACTCCCGCCGCCATGATGATATTACCGACATAAAGCGGGTGACGAATATAACCGTAAGGGCCGCTGGTTACGAGCTCTTTCTTTTTCCTCAGATACCCCAACGACCAGCAACGTATCATCATGCCGACCATCAGCGCCCCGAGCCCCGGAAAAGAGAGGTCGCGGTTGAAGAGGGCAACACCGCTCAAGGTCAGTAGAAAAGCTCCTGCAACTCGCCACTTATTGTATGACCACAATGCCAGATCCCCTCCATATCCGAGAATCCCAGGAATGTTGAAGTGCAAATTGAAATATTCGGCGAGCTCGGGCAGGCTCAGGAAAAGCACGATGCTGAGCCCGGTCCAGTACTCCTTCCGAAGGGCCCTCATCTCAAAAGAGCCCTCGGGCCGGCTCGAACGCCGCCCCCGGCGCGGCAGGAGCCGCGGGACCTCGGCCCTGTACCGATGGTACGCCTCTCCGAACGAGGCGCTGAGAAACCGCTCTTCAAGGAGGATGACATTCCAGTAAACAAACCCAAAATACACCACGACGCCCAAAAGTATCCAGGGAGATTTGAAGATCAGGCCCATCCCTAGGGCGATGAGGAAATTTCCGAGATAAATGGGGTTTCGCATGTAGCGGTAGGGGCCAGCCGTCACAAGCCGCTTGGCCTTGAGGCGCTTTGAGCGGGTGCTGCGGCCCGCATACCCGACGGCCAAGACGCGTATTCCTTCCCCCACTGCGCAAAGGGCGATTGCAGCATAGTCAAAGAGTTCGTCGACAAAGCCCCCCTCCGAAAACGGGCTGCCGGTGAGGAGAAGCACAACTACCGCAGCAGAGAAGAAAGGAACGGGGAGGTATCCCCGATGGCGGTAGATAAATTCCCTCATCCGCCAGACCCACGCATCACTCCCCACCTTTTCTGGAACTGTGAGAGAAGCATTGCAATCTTCGGTTTCAGAAAGGGAGCGCATGGGTCTCCCTCCCCATACCTGATGCAGTCATAATTTGCCCCACGATCGGATTAAGATCATAACCTATAATCAACTTTTTCTCAACTATTTCCCGGACCTTCGGGTCTGAGGGCCTCCATCTCACCCATGTAAGGCCTGAGTGCCTCGGGGATGAGGACGGAGCCGTCCGCCTGCTGGAACTGCTCAAGGAGGGCAACAACAGTCCTCCCCACCGCCAGCCCGGAGCCATTAAGGGTATGGACAAGCTCCGGCTTCGAGCCGGCCGCCCTCCTGAATCTTATCCTGGCCCGCCTCGCCTGAAAGTCCTCGAAGTTGCTGCAGGAGGAGATTTCCCGATAAGCCTCCTGAGAGGGAATCCAAACTTCCAGGTCATAGGTCTTGGCTGCGGCAAACCCGAGGTCCCCGGTGCAGAGAGATACCACTCTGTAGTGAAGCCCGAGGCGCCTTAAGACTTCCTCGGCATCCCGAGTGAGGGCCTCGAGCTCCTGGTAGCTCTCCTCAGGGGTTGTAAACTTCACGAGTTCCACCTTGTCAAATTGATGCTGCCGGATGAGCCCCCTCACTTCCTTCCCGTAGGCTCCCGCCTCGCTCCTGAAGCAGGGCGTGTAGGCAACATACTTTAGAGGGAGCTCCTCCCCCTTGAGGACCTCCTCCCGGTGGATATTGGTCACCGGGACCTCAGCCGTGGGGATGAGATAGTAGTTCCCCCCGTCAACGCTGAAGAGGTCTTCTTTGAATTTGGGGAGCTGACCCGTCGCCTCCATGCAGGGGGGGGTGACCATGAGGGGAGTCCACCATTCAAGGTACCCGTGCTCCCGGATATGGAGCTCAAGCATGAAGGTGATGAGGGCTCTCGCGAGAAGGGCCCCGGGGCCGCGGTAAAGGGCAAAGCGCGCGCCCGAGAGCTTGGCCGCCCGCTTAAGGTCCAAAATTCCCAGCCGCTCCCCGAGCTCATCATGAGCCTTGGGAGGGAAGGAAAACCGGGGCTTCTCCCCCCAGGTGCGGATGAGGGGATTATCCTCAGGGCTTTTCCCGTCAGGGGTCGTCTCATGGGGAAAATTCGGAAGAAAGAGGAGCTCCTGCTCAAGTTCCCCCTCAAGTTTGCTCAACTGATTTTCCATCTCCTTGAGGCTCCCCGAGAGGGCCTGGCTTTCCTCTTTGAGGGCCTCAATCTCCACCCCCACCCCTCCCCCTCGCATCCGGGAGCCTATATCCTTAGAAAGAGTCTTTATCCTGTGACGGCTCTCTTCCACCCGCTGAAGGAGCGACCTCCGAACCGCATCATGATCAAGCACTCTTGCGAGGCCCGCCATATACTCTCCACCCCTTCGGCTAAGGGCCCTTGAGATGCCCTCCGGGTCTTCCCTCAACCGTTTGAGGTCTATCATCTCTTTCCCCCCAAGGCCTTGAAATGAACCATTTGTTGATGATATGGCCAGAAAGTCCCTTTGTAAAGGCTCAAGAGCCCAGATCCCCCAAGCCGCGCCCCCAGAATATATCTTCAGCACTGGTGGCGCTGGCAACCCCTTTTTCTTGCAATTTCACTGATATCTGCTAGATTAAGATGGCTTTGGGGAGGCTCTAAGAAGCTGGCCCGAGAGCTTATGCGAGCCTTATCTCACAAGGAGAAATGCAAATGGCCGAGAGGGTCCGCTATGTTTGGCGAGGAGAAGAGGGCAGGGAAGAGCCCATTCCCATGCTCGAGCAAGTGAAACGCATGGTGGTGATAGACGAGAAAACGGTGGGGGCCGGGGAGATAACCTTCCTGTGGACCCACTGGGGCCCCAAGACCTCATGGCACGCCAGGCACCGCCACCCCCATGCCGAGGAGGTCATCTACATGGTCTCAGGCCGCGCTGTGGGCGGGGTAAATGGTGAGGAGAGGACCTTTGAGCCCGGGGACATCATCTGGGTTCCCAAGGGAGAAGTTCACTGGGCCTATAACCCCTTTGATGAGCCAGCCGTGATACTGACTATTTATACAAAGGCCTCCCTAAAAGAGGTCGGGTACCAAGTGGTAGAGAAGAAGGCTCCGGAAGGCGCAAGGCAAGAAGGGGAAGCCTGAGAGTCGGGCATTCGTTTTTGGCCGCACCCGTGATTTGTAACGGGGGTTTCGGGGAGCTTTAGCGGGCTCGCCCCCTGACCGATAAGGGCTATAGGAGAGACTTTGCCAGAATAGTTCCGGGAGGTCTCTTCATCATCCAGGGTGTTCCTCCTCCGTCGGTCTGCCTCGGGGGAATCCTCCGCCCCTCCCGAGGGGGATAGGCCGCGGCGGGGGGAAGTTCCGGGGCATTCGAGGGGTCCTCCTCTCGGATAAGCCTCGGAGGGAGGCCTCCCGGCTAGGGTTCAGGAAAGAGGGACTTCAGTTGGGCTCTACGAGCTACATCCAGGAGGTCTGCGCGAGCCGGAGATGAGAAGATAGGGAGAGGGAACGTTATCTCCTCCCCCGGGGGAACGGCGTGAATCCTTTCGGGTTTCTTGACGACGATTTCAACCAGCGGGAAGAGCTGGCTCACGCCGTGGGCTTCATCCGCTCTCTCGAGTGCCGCCTGATAACCAGGGACGCTTTCAGGCAGGCGACCTCTGAGAGGGAGGTCGGAAGGGCCTGGGAGGTCCTGAGAGAGGCCTCAGATGGCGCCTATGAGAACCCACCCGATAGAGGTCTCTCCCAAAAGGGCGTTGAGATGGCCGCCGCCCGTCGCCTGGGTCAAGCCATAAGAGATGTGGCATCGGTAACCCCTCACGAGGAGGTTGCCCTCTATTTTGCCGTGGGCTATGATTTCCAGAACCTGAAGGCTCTTTTGAGGAGAGAGCTTCTTGGAGAGACCCCGCCGCTTGAGCTCAGTCCGGCGGGATTTGTCGACCCTGAGAGTCTGGTTCTTGCGCTGGGGGGCGACTCCTCGGCTGGAGTGCCCCTCCTCTACCAGAGGGCCCTTTCAGAGGCCAGGTCCAGAGCCGTCTCCGAAGGCGGGCCCGCGCTCCTGGACCTTCTCCTGGACCGCCACATGTTCAGCTTCCTCTTTCAGGAGCTGAGAAAGGAGGGCGCTTTTCTCAAACGCCTTTTCAGCGCACGCGCCGACCTCACAAACCTCTCTGCTTTCATCCGGTTGCGGGCACGGGGGGAAGGGGGTAGGCTCTCTTCGGAGGGGTTCTTCGTCGAAGCGGGCACTCTCAGCCGGGAGCGCCTCTCGGAGCTCTGGCTCAGCCCACCTGAGGCTCTGCAGGCTGCTTTCTCAGGCGGCATTTATCGGGAATTTGTGGAGGAAGCCTTGAGGGCCTTGAAGGAGGGGGAGGCCTACCCTCAAGGGTTTGGCCTTCTGGATAAGTCAAGGGACGACTACATCATGGCCATCGCCATGCCGGGGCGGTACGTGGCGTTCGGCCCAGAGCCGCTCGCCGCCTACCTCGTGGCCGTGGAAGCCGAAGTCACTAACGTGAGGCTCATCATGGCGGGAAAGAGCGCGGGGCTTCCTCCGGCAGAAATTACCCCCCTCCTCAGGGAGACTTATGTCTAAGGTCGCCTTTATAGGAAGAAGGGACGCCGTCTTAGGATTTGCCCCTCTGGGCGTTGAAGTCTATATGGTCGAGGGGGTGGAAGAAGCCGGAGAGGCTCTTGAGCGAGCCATAAAAGCCGGGGCTTCCGCCATATTTCTCACTGAAGAGCTGGCCCCTGGCCTCAGCGAGAGGCTCGAAGCCCTGGGTCGTCTTCCCGTTCCAGCCCTCACGGTTCTGCCGGGACCTGGAGCGGTCGCGCGTTTGGGCAGAGAACGCCTGAGGCGCCATATGGAAAAGGCCCTCGGTACGGACGCCCTCTTCCAAGAGGGGATGGAAGGCGAGGCACAAGAGTGAGGTGGCCCCTGAGGGGATTCATATCTGACGCATTCAGAAGGGACGTCCTTAGAGGAAGATTTCTATGGAAGAAGGGGTGATCGTAAGGGTAACCGGTCCTGTGGTGATAGCCGAGGGCATGCCTGATGTCCGCATGTACGATGTTGTGCGCGTGGGCCGGGCGGGCCTGATAGGTGAGGTCATCGAGCTCCCCGGAGGGCGGGTGACAATTCAGGTCTATGAGGAAACAGGCGGCGTTGGCCCGGGAGAGCCTGTGGTGGGCACGGGCGCTCCTTTGAGCGTGGAGTTGGCCCCGGGTCTCGTCTCCTCCATCTATGACGGCATCCAGCGTCCCCTGGACATCATAAAGGATAAGGTCGGAGACTACATCGTGAGGGGGGTGGAGGAGGACGGAATAAATAGGGACAAGAAGTGGGCCTTTGAGCCCAGAGCCAGAGAAGGAGATGAGGTCGAAGCGGGGGACATCCTCGGTGTGGTGCAGGAAACTCCCGTGGTGGAGCACCGGGTCCTCGTCCCGCCGGGCCTCAAGGGGAGGCTCACGGGGGTAAGCGCGGGTGAGTTTTCAGTTGAGGAAGTCATAGCTCGTCTAGAGGACTCTCAGGGGAAAGAGCACGAGCTCACCATGCTCCAGAGATGGCCCGTCAGGAGGGGAAGGCCCTTCTTGCGCAAGCTTCCCCTCAGGGAGCCCCTCTCCACCGGCCAGCGGGTCATCGATACCTTTTTCCCCATCGCCAAAGGGGGTGTGGCCTGCATTCCGGGCCCCTTCGGGAGTGGAAAGACGGTAGTGCAGCACCAGCTCTCAAAGTGGGCCGATGCGGAGATCATCGTTTTCATAGGCTGCGGGGAGCGGGGAAACGAGATGACCGATGTGCTCATCGAATTCCCCCAGCTCACAGACCCTCGCACGGGAAAGCCCCTGATGCAGAGGACTGTCCTCATCGCCAACACCTCCAACATGCCCGTGGCCGCCCGGGAGGCCTCGGTATATACGGGGATAACCATCGCTGAGTACTTCAGGGATATGGGCTACAGTGTGGCCCTTATGGCTGACTCCACCTCCCGCTGGGCCGAAGCCATGCGGGAGATCTCAGGCCGCCTCGAGGAGATGCCGGGGGAGGAGGGCTACCCCGCCTATCTCGGAACCAGGATAGCCTCCTTTTATGAGCGCTCCGGCCGGGTCACCTGCCTGGGGAAGGAAGGCCGGGAGGGAAGCCTGAGCATAATAGGCGCGGTCTCACCGCCCGGGGGGGACCTCTCGGAGCCCGTGACCCAGAATACCCTGCGCACGGTTCAGGTTTTCTGGGGCCTTGAGGATAGACTCGCCAATATGCGTCACTTCCCGGCAATAAACTGGCTTCTGAGCTACTCCCAGTATATTCCCCATATCACAGACTATCTCAGAGAGCGACTGGATGAGAATTTTCCCCTCTGGCGCACCCAGGCCATGGCGCTCCTCACCAAGGAGGCGGAGCTCGAGGAGATCGTCCGCCTTGTCGGCATAGATGCCCTCTCGCCCTCCGACCGTCTTGTGATGGAGACGGCCAAGTCTCTTCGCGAGGACTTCCTGCACCAGAATGCCTTCCATGAGGAGGACACTTACACCTCCCTCCAGAAACAGGCCGGCATGCTCCAGCTCATCCTCAAGCTGCATGAGAGGGCGCAAGCCATGCTGGACGAAGGGGCGTCCATAGATCAGGTGATTGACCTTCCCGTGAGAGCCCGAATCGCCCGAGCCAAGTATGTACCCGAGGAAGAGGCGGCCAAGGTCTTCACCGAGATAGCGCGGGAGATCGAGGAAGAGACGGTTCTTGCGGAGGTGAGAGAGGGCTCTTAGTCCGGTCCCTGGATTTCGGTTTATGTCGCTTCTCGGGGGGCTACCCTTGCCGGTCAGGCGGCCATATCACTTCCCATGCCTGACTACGTCCTGACTCTTCAGTGTTTCGTTCTGGCCTCAAAGCCCGCCATGCGTTCAATCACCTGGATGATGGAGGCATGGTCTTGCTCCCCCCCTCCGGCCACCCTCACGGCCTCGAAGAGCTCCCGGACGGCCGCAGTGATGGGAAGCGGCACGCCAAGCTTCCGGGCTGCCGAGAGGGCATAATCGAAGTCCTTTATGTGGGTCTCCACCTTCCCTCCCGGGGCGAAGTCTCCCCGGATTATCTTGGGAGCTTTAATCTCGAGGCAGCCGCAACGGGCTAGCCCCGCGCCCATTGCCTCCACCAAGAGGGCCGGGTCCACGCCGGCCTTTGCACCGAACACGATAGCCTCCGCCATTCCCTCGAGGGTTATTCCAACCAGGATCTGGTTGGCCAGCTTGGTGTAGCCACCCGCTCCCACCTTGCCTCCGGCATGGACAACCTTGCGCCCCATGCACTCGAGGATGGGAAGGCATCTCTCAAAGAGGCTCTTTTCACCGCCCACCATGATGGAAAGGGTCCCCCCTCTCGCCCCTTCGGGAGCTCCACTCACAGGAGCATCCAGCATGCCCACCCCTTTCTTCAGGAGGACTTCCGCAGTGCGGGCTGACACCTCAGGATGGTTGGAGGTCATGTCAATGAGAACGTTCCCCTCGCTCACCCCCTGAGCCACGCCCCCCTCCCCCATGACGGCCCTCTCCACAGCCTGGGCGTCGGGAAGCATGGTGATTATGACCTCGCTCTTCTCCGCCACTTCCCCGCAGGAGCGGCATGGGGTGGCTCCCAGACGGGAGAACTTTTCGACGGGCTCCCTGCGGATGTCATAGACCGAGAGACGATAGCCCACCTCTTTGAGGCGCAGGGCCATGGGTTCTCCCATAAGGCCCAATCCTATGAATCCTATGCGCTCTTCCATGGCATTCTCCTCGACCCCTAAAGATGATAGAGTGACCCCCTCCCGGCCCCTCCTAATTTAAGGAGGAGGGTTCCCGGGATCAAGGGCAAAGGGAGCACAGGGGGTGCATGCTATAATGCCTGAGGCTGGCGACAGTTAATCAAAAGGGAGCCAGGGGCTTTCTTGCGGTGAGTCGTCGGAGGGCGCATGCATGGATGCGCTTCTGCGGGCCCGGCTGTAACTTCCTCGAAAGCTATGGAGAGCGAAGATGGAGGCCCTTATCCGAGAGCTGCTCTTGAAAGTAGGCGAAGACCCCTCAAGACCCGGCCTCGAGAAGACGCCGGGGCGTACGGCCGAAGCCATAGAGTTCTTAACCAGCGGCTACAAGCAAGACCCCCGCCGGATTCTCACCGAGGGTATCTTCGAAGGGAGCCACGACCAGGTCGTGCTGGTGAAGAATATCGACCTCTTCAGCCTCTGCGAGCACCACCTCCTCCCTTTTTTCGGCAAGTGCCACGTCGGCTACATCCCGAATGGCAAGCTCGTGGGCCTCAGCAAAATAGTGAGAGTCGTGGAAGCCTATTCCCGCCGCCTCCAGGTGCAGGAGCGGCTCACCGACCAGATTGCCCGAACCCTTGAAGAGCTGCTTAAGCCCCAGGCCGTGGGCGTGCTCGTCCAGGCCCAGCACCTTTGCATGATGATGCGGGGCGTCGAGAAGGAGAATTCCCTGGCCGTAACGAGCTGCATGCTGGGGAAGTTCAGAGAGGCGCCCTCCGCCCGGGGGGAGTTCTTGAGCCTCATAAGAAGCTAGCCGCTGAGCTCCTCCACACAACTGCCTCTGTTGTCCGAGTCCCCTTCCGCCACGGCGGATGCCGCCCTTGCCGCCCCACGGCGGTCCCCCGGAAGGGGTGGCGGAGGAAATCATTATCATGCGCTATGGAAGCGAACTCCAAGGGCATGTTTCTTGCAATTTTAGCTTCCAGCCTGTACCTGACATTTTTCCGTCAATTAATTGACTACGGCTTCCTTACAAGAGGAAACCTCATGACCACGCTCTTGGGCATCACAGCAGGAACCTTCCTCCTTTTCTACGCGATATTCACACAGGGAGGGATCGAGGTGTTCATCAGCGCCCCCGCCCTGATGATCACCTGCGGCGGGACCCTTGCCTCCACCTTCATCAGCTTCCCGCTTCCTCGTGTCTTCAGGGTGTTTACCATCCTGAAGAACATTTTCCGCAAAGAGCTGGGAGACCCTTCAGCCCAGATAGCCCTACTCGTACGCCTGGCCAGCAAGGCCCGAAAGGAATCCATCCTGAGTCTCCAGAGCGAGCTTCAACGTCTGGGTAACCGCTTCCTGCGGGTGGGAATCGAGCTCGTCGTGGATGGGCATCACCCGCAGATGGTGCGGGACGTGCTCGAAACTGAGCTCGATAGCCTCATCACGCGCCATGAGGAGGGAGCCTACATATTCCGGATCATGGCGCGCTTTGCCCCGGCTTTCGGCCTCATAGGCACCCTCATAGGACTCATCGCCATGCTCCGCGGCATCGGAGGCCTGGGCGGAGGCCTGCAGAGCCTGGGCCCGGCCATGGCCGTTGCCCTGGTGACCACCTTTTACGGCGCTCTCATGGCAAACCTACTTTTCCTTCCGATAGCCGAGAAGCTCACCTCTCGCTCCGAGACCGAAGTTCTTCAGATCCGCATCATCATCGAAGGGGTCCTCTTGATTCAGGAGGGGGTGAACCCCCTCATCCTCCAGCAAAAGCTGAACGCCTTCCTCTCGCCAGAGCTCCGCGCCCAGCACTATGAACGTCTCATCCGCTCCCAGAAGGTAGCCCCTTCTGGCACTCTGGCCACCTAGAGCGAGAGCCTCTCATGCACCAAATCAGGACCCGCTACCGAGGAAGGGATAAGCGCCTTTTCGGTGACAGCGAAGAGTGGCTGATTACTTACAGCGACCTCGTCACCCTCATCCTCGTCTTCTTCCTCCTTCTCATAGGCTTCTCCACCGTGGACTACAAACGATATTCCAAGGCAATGGAGAGCATAAAGAAGGCTCTGGGGGGGAAAATAGAACAAGAGATAATAGAAGGGCTTGAGAAGGCCGGCCCCGGGGAGGTGGAGCTCAAGAAGCTTCACCGGCAGGTGGAAGCCCTCATCAAATCAGAGGACCTCAGCGAGACAATGGCCGTGGAGTTGAACGAAAGGGGGCTTGCCATCACGTCCCAGGGAAGCCTCTTCTTCCGCTCCGCCTCAGCCGAGCTGCTTCCCGGCCCTCAGGCCTTTCTCGTGAGGGTCGCCGACCTCATCCGCAGCCTACCCTTCAGGGTGGAGGTCGAGGGCCATACCGACGACGTCCCGATAAGAACGGAGCACTTTCCCTCGAACTGGGAGCTCTCGGCCTCACGGGCGGCGGCCGTAACCCGCTTCCTCATAACACAGGGAGGGGTCTCAGCGGAGCGCTTCTCCGCCGTGGGCTATGCCCAATACCGGCCCCGCTTCGAGCCAACGCCGGAAAACAGGCCCAAGAATCGCAGGGTGGAGATCCTCATAACCCGCGAAGGGGCGAGATACTAGGAGCATGGTTGGGGGCACGGGTTTTCCATGCCCTTTGGTGTAGGCCACTTTTTTGAACCTGGACATTTAGAAAGGGAAGAACCATGTTCGAGGAACCAGAAGACGTAGGGAGCCTCGGAGAGAATAAGCGCGAGTACGCGAGAACGGAGGAAGAGTTCGCAATAGAATATACCCCCCTGAGTAAGGAGGAGTACGCGCGACTCTCCCCCGATTATGACCGCTGGAGGACATCCGAGCGGGGTGAAAGCCCGATGAATCCCGAGAGCTTCTTGGAGGCTCTTCGCGCCAAGGGCGGAGGGCCGCAAGAGCTGGAACTCTTAAGGCAGGTGGCGAGGATGTTCAGCCTCGTAGAGCGGAAGCTCGACCAGCTCCTCAGGCTCGTGGATAAGAGGACTTCCTCGGGGGAGATGGAAAGCGGCACCTGCCGGGATCTCAGCGGCTCGGGCATGCGCTTCTCATGCCAGTGGCCTCTCACCAAGGGATGGCTCCTCAGGGTGGTTGTCCCCCTCCCGCCCCTGCATCCAGTCACGGTCTCGGCTCTGGCCGAGGTCGTTGAGTCGAGGCCCTCCGCTGCGGCTTCAAGCACCGAGCCCTACGATGTCGCCGTCCGGTTCACTAACATTCACGAGCAGGACCGGGAGGAGATAATCGCCTACAACTTCAAGCGACAGCGGGAGCTGGCCCGCCAGAGGAGCGCTCCCGCCTAGAACTCCGTCACCTCTCCGCCGGCTATCCTGCGACGCTCCCTGGTGTTGATGTCCAGGGTGTAGCCGGGCTCTATCACCGCCTCCCTGGAATAGCCCCTATCCTCCCAGAAGCCCCCTTCCATGCGATGTGTGAAATTGACTTTCGCGAGCCCCTTGACGCTCTTGTAGCCCCAGAGGTGGGGGACGATGAGCCTCAAGGGCCCGCCGTACTCGGGCTCGAGGGGCTCCCCTCCCACACCCCAGCAAAGGAGCACCCGCGGGCTCTCAAGGTCCTTGAGGGAGATGGCGGTGGAGTAGCCGCCGAAGCTCGAGAAGGATGCGTGCGTGGCCCTCGGCAGAAGCTCCAGCTCCTTGAGAAAATCGCCGAAAAGAACCCCCTCCCACGCGGCCCTCACCGACCAGCCGCTCACAGAAGTCAGCCGGGCATCGACGGTGGAGTTGGGAAGGGCCTTGAGCTCCGCAAAGGTAAAGACCCTCTTCTCCCTCACCAATCCCTCCACTCGGAGGGAGTAGCTCTCCACCGCCGGCGCGCCCTTGCCCTCCGCATAGAATATGGGGGCGCCCAACTCTTTTAAGATGCTCATAGCCTATCCCCCTCTTATTGAACCTTATTGAAGCAAGTCTTTGATGTTACTAACAGTTTTTACTGTAAATTATTGCCTCTGCTCCCCTGGTCTTGCAGAAAAATTAAGGGCCGGGGTTTCCCGGCCCTTTGGGTTTCTGGCGGAGAGAGAGGGATTCGAACCCTCGAGGGCTGTCTCCAACCCCACACGCTTAGCAGGCGTGCGCCTTAAGCCAGCTCGGCCATCTCTCCGCCGGCTTCCGAAGAAATCTATCTCTGGCGGAGGGAGAGGGATTCGAACCCCCGGAACTTTCGTTCAGCGGTTTTCAAGACCGCCGCCTTAAACCACTCGGCCATCCCTCCTCGAAAATTCCATGAAAATTATAGCAGAATGATAAATGCGCCTCAAGCCCGCACGGGCGACGGGTGCAAGTCCGGGGAATCAGGCCGCCGAAATTCCCAACCGGCTTCCTCACGGGTTTGCTGTTGACAGGGGCGGGCATTTCTTCTAAGCTTAAGCCATCTCATTTCCCCCGCCCCAAGAGTCTTTCGCCGTGGCTGAAGAGGAACTCTTCCACAAAGAAACTCCCTACGAGGTCAAGCTTGAGGTCTTTGAAGGCCCTCTGGAGCTCTTGCTGCACCTCGTCAAAGAGAACGAGATAGATATATTCGATATCCCGATCGCGCAGATCACCGACCAGTACCTTCGCTACCTCGACCTCATGCGCTCCCTCAACATAGACGTGGCGGGGAGCTACCTCCTCATGGCGTCAACCCTGGTTTACCTCAAGAGCAGGTCTCTCCTTCCCCAGACCGAAGAGGAGGAGAAGGAGTTCGAGGAGGAGGTGAGGGAGAATCTGGTGGAGCCTCTGCTGGAGTACCGCCGGATGAAGGAGCTCTCCCTCAAGCTCAGGGAGGCTGAGGGGGAGAGGCTTCACATTTTCACGAGGGGCACCAACGGGGACGGCTTTCTCCCCGGAGACGTCGAGTTTCCCCTTGAGGTGAACCTATTTGAGCTCATCCGGGCATTTGAGAAAGTCCTGAGGGAGAGGGGCTTTCCTGACCTCCACCAGGTGGAGGTGGATGAGCTTGAGGTAGCCGATAGGCAGGGCTTTATCCTCGAGCGCCTCGGTGAGCAGGATGGTCTCTCCCTTGAGGAGCTTTTCACAGAGGTCGTCCGGACCCTCGAGCTTGTGGTCACCTTCCTGGCGCTTCTTGAGCTAATAAAGAGGCGTCTTGTCCTTGTGCAGCAGCCAAACCCATTCGGATGCATTCGACTTTTCAGGGCGGAAAAGCATGGAACAAGAAGATAGGCACGAGGCCCTTGAGCTTCCCCCTCCCGGGGATAACGGGCGACCCGCCCCTTATCTTGACCGGGGGAGGGTCAAGGCGGTCATCGAGACTGTCCTCTTCCTGGCCCACGAACCCGTGACGGTGCGCGAGCTCTCGGCCGTGGTTTTTCGGGGAGAAAGCGGGGCCGGCGCCCCGCTCATCCGGGAACTCCTCTCGGAGCTCGTGGAAGAGTACCGGGGAAGGGCACTCCAGCTGGAGGAGGTGGCCGAAGGGTATCGGCTCTTTTCAAGGCCTGAGTATTCTTTCTGGGTGAGGCGCTATCTCAGGAGAGAGCGCAGGCCCCGCCTCTCTCAGGCGGCTCTCGAGACGCTCGCAATCATTGCCTATAAGCAACCGATAACGCGCCCCGAGATAGAGGCCCTGCGGGGTGTGGATGTCAGCGGGGTGCTCAAGACCCTCCTTGAGCGGGAGCTCATCCGGCCCATTGGGCGGCGCAACGTGGTGGGAAGGCCCCTGGTTTACGGAACCACGAGAGGCTTCCTGGAGCACTTCGGATTGAGGAGCCTCTCGGACCTCCCGAAGCCCGAGGAACTCTCACTTCAAAGTCCCGGGCCGGGGGCCCTTTCTCTTGAAGAGCTTAGCGGGCCTTGAAGGCCCACCCCTTTGAGCGAGCCCCATCAATAGCTTCCTCCTCGCCGCGAGAGTGTGGTAAAAAATCCAATGCCCTTCCATTACAGGGTAAGAGCGCGGCGGGAAAGGGCGAGCACCGAAGTGCTACGAGAGAGGCGGGAGTCCCTTCCGGCGGGTCTCGTCTTTTGCCGACCGGCGGAAAATTTCTCTTTTTGAGGAGGCTTCCCCCCTGAGGAAGAGCCGAGATGGAGCTTCGCCTCCAGAGCATCCTGGCCCAGGCGGGCATAGCATCTCGCCGTAAGGCGGAGGAGCTCATCCGGGAGGGCAGGGTACAGGTCAACGGCAGCGTGGTCACCGCACTCGGCACCAAGGCCGACCCAGACCGCGACTTCATAAAGGTGGACGGGAAGTCGCTTCGGCGGCCTGGAGTCAAGGCCTACTTCCTCCTCCATAAGCCACCGGGCTATCTCTGCTCCCTCAAGGATGAGAAAGGGAAGAAGAGGCCCCTTGTGACGGGCCTCCTTCGCAAAGGAACCCTTCGGCTCTTTCCCGTGGGAAGGCTTGATTTTGATGCCGAGGGGGCCCTTCTCCTCACTAACGATGGAGAGCTGGCTCACCGCCTCACTCACCCCCGCTTCGGGGTCCCTAAGACTTACGAGGTTAAGGTGAGGGGGGTTCCCGGAGAGGAGGCCATAGAGCGCCTCAGGAGCGGGGCCTGGGCCAAGGGGAAGGAGAGGGGAGCACCCACACCCGCCAGGGCAAGGCTCCTCAAGGTCTCTAAGAAAAACTCATGGCTTCTTATCACGCTCACAGAAGGAAAAACACACCAGGTGAAAAGGATGTGTGAGGCCATAGGCCACCCGGCTCTCAGGCTTAGGAGAACCCGCTTTGGCCACTTGGGCGTTAAGGGGCTCTCCCCGGGAACCTACCGCTCTCTTACCCCGGAGGAGGTCAGAAGAGTCAAGGCTCTTGTGGGCCTTTGAGGCTGGAGCTTATTAGAGCTTTTCGGAAGTCTTACTTCGTGATAGTATTTTTATAGGAATTATCTTTTCTCTAAGATAGGGATTCCTTTTGGTTCCACCTTTAGCCCTTATTTTTCAATTTGTTTCCAGGTCGGGTTTTTCGGAATGAAGAGAAAAGGCTTTTTCCTTCTGGCAGCCCTGATTCTCTTAGCTTCCGCCTGCGCCTCTAGGCCGCCGGTCCCTGGGAAAGCGGAAGAGGGGATACCCGGGCGACCAATTCCTGAGAGGCTCCCTCTCCCTCCCTCCCCAGAGATAGAGGAACGTGAGGCCCCGAAACCCGAAGCCCAAGTCCCGGGCAAAGAGGAGAAAGAGGGCCCTTCACCCACGGAAAGTCCTCGGAGGCTCTATGAAAGAGTTCTCTCCGCCATGCTCAAGGAAGGCCCCGGCAATGCCCTGAAGGCTCTGGAGGGGCTCCTCTCCTCCTATCCCGATGAAGGCCTCGGCTACCGGGCCAAAGCGGAAATTACCCTCTATGAGGGCCAGTATGCGGAGGCTGAGGCCCTGTTTGCGAGAGCGGCCAGGCTTGAGCCTGAAAACTTTAGGTCCAGGCTCGGGCTCGCCAAGGCTAAATTTTTCCAGGGAAAGACGGAAGAAGCCGGAGAACTCCTAAAAGAGCTTTCCAAGGAGAGGCCTCAAGAAACTGAGGTCAGGCTCTATCTGGGCTTTATTGAAGGAAAGGGGGAGTTTGCCCCACCCTTCTATATGATTACCGAGAGCCCATTCATCTCACGGGGGCAGGCGGCGGCGCTGCTTGACATTTTCCTTCTGAGCCTCAGGAGTCCTGAGCCTGAGCCCTTTCCCGTGATCATGACCGACGTAAGGGAGCACTGGGCGCTTGCTCACATCCAGAGGGCTGTCCAGCACCGTGTGCTGAGGGCCTTTCCAGACCATACATTTCGTCCCGATGCGCTCCTGGATAGGGCTACCATGGCCGGAGCCCTTGAGCGCTACTTCAGGCTCTTGGGAATGGAAGGCCAGCCCCCGCAAGATTTCCCTCCCCTTCCAGATATCGCCCCCCTGAATGTCCACTATCCTCCTGCAGTTTTTGTCCTCAGGCTCGGACTCATGGAGAGGCTCCCAGACGGCCATTTCGGCCTGGCGGGAGGTCTTTCGGGGAAAGAAGCCCTTCTTCTCATGGAAAGAGCCCGCTTTCTCGCAAAGCTTTTCGAGGAGGCCTCCGGCCGCCCCCTGGTCTAGGAAGAATCATGGCTCGAGCAAGTCTCCTACGGCCCGGAGTCGTCATTTCTCTTGCCTTCTTCTTCGTCGTGTGGCTTTTCCCTCAGGCCAGCGCCGAAACGGAAGAGGTTCTACTCAGGGCTGAGGGCAAAGGGGTCATCCTCAAGGAGGATAGGGCATCCGCCCGGGAGAGAGCCACAAGGGAAGCCCTACAGAAGGCCCTGGAAAGAGCATCCGAGTGGCTCTTGGGCGAGGAGGCCCTCCTTTCCCGGACCGAGGCTCTGGAGACCGAAGTTCTCAGCAAGAGCGAAGCCTATATCCTGGGTTACCGAATAATAGAAGAGGGCCCGGTCCTCGGGGGCAGGATATGGGGTGTTGAGCTTGAGGCCAGGGTTGACCTCCGGGCTTTGAAAGAAGCGCTCTCTCGGATGGAAGCCCTTGAGACCCATCTTTCCGGGGCGCAGGTTCTGGTGCTGGTGGAGGAACACCACCTGGGCCTCGGCCCGGTGGAGGGCTCCCGGGCAAAAGAGGGGGCGCGCAGGATGAGCGAAGGGGCCATCATCGGCAGGCTCTCTCAGGGGGGGATATCTTGCATGGATTTCCTGAGCATGAGGGGGAAGGTCAGCGGTAAACTCGCCCGTGAGGCCCTGGGCGGAAGCAACGAGGCCGCTCTGGCTTTGGGAAAGAGTCTTGGGATCTCGCTCGCTCTCCTGGGAAGCGCAACAGCTCAGCAGGGTGAAGGAGCCGATGAATTCCAGGCCATAATCACGGCGCGCCTCCTCAGGGTGGCAACCGGAGAGGTGTTGGCTCTGCACACCTTGGGCGTAACAGTGACCCTCGGCGGCGCTGAGGGGGGACTCGCTCTTGCTCTCAAGGAGGCGGGAGCCGCCATGGCCGAAAAGATTAAATCGGAGGTGAAGGAGGCGTTGAGGCTTGAGAGGAGCGTGAAGAAGCCCTGAGGGGGTTGCTTGGGGGGGCGAGGAACGTGATATAATTGCGATTCTCAGCTTTCCCTTTAGAGGCCGTCCTCTTGAGGAAAGGGAAAATTTCTCTGTGGCCTTAACTACCATCCCCGAGCTCAATCTCGCCAACAAGATAACCATCCTTCGCATCCTGCTCGTGCCTGTCTTCGTGGCCTGTCTCATCTACGGCTGGACGCTCACAGCGATCCTCGTATTTGCAGCCTCAGGGGCCTCGGATTCCCTCGATGGCATCATCGCCCGCAGGCGAAAGGAGGGCACCCGTCTTGGAGCCATCATGGACCCTCTGGCCGACAAATTCCTGATAACGGCCGCCTATGTGACTGTAACCCTCTTGGGGCTCTTGCCACCCTGGCTCACCATCATAGTGGTGAGCCGCGACCTTATCATAGTTTTGGGCTTTCTCGTGCTCTTCCTTCTCGTGTCCCGCCTTCCCCATACAGCTCCCACCCCTCTCGGCAAGCTGAGCACCATATTTCAGATTGCCACCATCCTCATCTCTCTGGTCTCTAGTTTTCTGGAGCTGGAGTTCGTCCCCCTGAGGCTTATCTGGTACGCCACGGCGACGGTGACCGCGGCCTCGGGGCTTCAATACATCTATCTCGGCTCCAGGCAACTGAGCAGCGCTGACGGAGAAGTCCGAGGAGAGGGCGGCTGATGGAGCGGCCCGAGGGCTTGGGTCCCCAGAACAGGAGGGTTTTCCCCTGGGGCAGCATCGGCCTCTGGGCAGGTCTGGCTCTGGGTCTCTATCTGCTTTACCTCCTGAGACCCATCCTGACTCCATTTCTCCTGGCTTTTATCTTAGCTTACCTCCTGGACCCTGTGGTACGGGCGCTGGAGAGAGGGAGCATTCCTCGGGTGGGCGGCACCCTCATTGTGATGGGATGCCTCGGAGTGGTCGCTGTCCTGGCCTTTGCCTTCATAGGCCCTATTGTGAGGCAGCAGATAGAGACAGCCGTCCAGGAGCTCCCCGGCTACATCGATGCCTTCAAGGCGTGGATCGAGCCCCTCATGATGCGCCTGGGTTGGTCCCGCTCAGAGCCAGGGGGAGATGTCTTCGGACAGTTTCTTCTGCGCCTGGGGGACCTCCCCCTCCAGCTTCTGCAGTCAGCCTCGCCCATAATCCGCGCAACCACCTCGGGCCTCGCGAATCTGATCTTCCTCATCATTGAGATTGCGATAGTACCCGTGGCAACCTTCTTCCTGCTTCGGGACTTCACGCGAATGAAGGAGGCTATCCTGCACTGCTTCCCTCCCCGCCACCGCGGATGGGCAAGGACCCACTTCGGAAGGGTGGATGAGGTGCTGGGGAGCTTCATCAGGGGACAGCTATTGGTGGCTCTGACACTGGGGGTGCTTTACACAATAGGGCTCTTGCTGGTAGGGGCCCCCTTCGCCATTCTCATGGGCATAGTTGCCGGGGTGGCGAGCCTTGTGCCCTATCTGAGCCTCGTGATCGCCCTTGCCCCTTCCCTCTTCCTGAGTTTCCTTCAGCACCGCGACTTTCTTCACCCCCTGGGGGTGGGTCTTGTCTGGGCGGTGGTTCTGACCCTGGAAGGCTCCCTGATAATTCCCCTCGTCATGCGGAACAGGGTGGGGCTTCACCCCGTGATTGTCCTCATGGCCCTGCTTGTAGGAGGCTATCTCTACGGATTTTTCGGTCTTCTTCTCGGGGTGCCGGCTGCAGCGGTAATTCAGGTCTTTCTCAAGGCATGGATAGAAAGCTACCAGGAGACCGACTTTTATCGGAGGACTTGAGAAGAGAAGATGCGAGGAATTAATGTGAAGGCCGGGTCACCTTTGCTTCTGTCCTGAAAAGCCCTCACTCTTTAATTCTTTTTATGCCTGCTTGAGACGAGAAACGCGGATCGGTCCCGGCGACCTTTAAATGCGGGTCGCCTGCGCTTCTTATCTTATTTGTAGAGCCAATTTCTCAGAACGATGGGAGTTATTATCGTGGTCAGAAGGCTCATCAAGACCAGGGTCACATAAATATCCTGCCCTATGAGGTTCCGGTTTAGGCCTATCAATGCAATGATCATGGCGACCTCGCCCCTTGGCGACATCCCGAAGCCTATGATCAGAGAATCTTTCAGCCCCATGCCTTGCAGCCTTGCGGGGATTCCGCAGCCGAGCACCTTTGTCACAACCGCGACACCGCTGAGCACGACCAAAAAGCCAATCACGCCGAGTGTTAAAGCCTGAAAATCCGCCAAAATTCCCAAAGAAACAAAAAATATCGATGCGAAAATGATATGCAGGTATTCTGCACCCTCCTTGAAAGATTTGCTGTATTTTAATCCCACCCCTTCCAACGAGACGCCCGCGATAAAAGAGCCCACAATCCCCGACAATTCTATCGATTCCGCGGCCATGGCATATAAGAAAGCGACCATCATCGCAAATATGAAGATGAACTCCGGGTACTTTTGGGCCAGTGTTGTCTTGTCTATCTTCGCTATAATCTTGCTGATAAAAACATAGCCCACAAAGGACCCGACGGCCAGGAATCCCGCAGCTTTCAGGATTATTATCAACGTCGAAAGATAGGAAAACTCTCCAGAGACAATCTGGCTCACCATTGACAATGCGATGAGGCTCAATACATCATCAAAAACGGCGGCGCCGATGATAGCCTTTGCGGCGTCGGTCTGGAGCTTCCCCATCTCCCTCAGAACATTCGCTGTGATCGCTATGCTCGTCGCGGTTAAAGCGGTTGCAACAAAGAGCGCGCCACCGAAATCGTACCCGAAAAGCCTGGCTAAATAATAACCGGCGACCCAGGGGACAATCACCCCGGCTATCGCAATTACCAGGTATTTAACATTGGTGATATCCCTAAACTTGAACTCCAGCCCGATTACGAAAAGCAGTATCACGGCACCCAGATGCGCGAGGCTCCTCACAAAATCGGTATAGGTTATGAGCCCGAGCAGGCTCGGCCCGATCAGAAGCCCTACCAGAATTTCCCCTATGACCGCAGACTGGTTTATCCTGGAGGCGAGCAGATACCCCGCAAGTGCCACGAAAAGCAGAAGGCTCATCTGCAATTCTATTGAAAAGGCATGAGTTATCTCTGGCGCTTGCACTATTTCAGCCATGAGACCCTCCCCACCCGCTCATCATCTGTCTCGAATTCCGACACTTTCATTCACGGGAGGAGGCAACAAGTTTCTATCGCCCCTATTCCTGCCGGTTCCGTCCTGAGCAAGGGCGCTCAAACCGGCGGCCGCGGCCTTTCTTTCGCCGTTTCACTTTTCAAAAGCGCCTTCATCGAAACCGGCGTCATGAGCGTCGTGACTATGGCGATGATGACAGCGGCGGAAAAAATATCTCTGACCACCGCAGGAACCGGCTGGGGAACCTCGAAGAGGCCCGCCTCGAGCGCGATGACGGCAACTATCAACTCAACGGCTCCTCGCCCGTTCATGGCAAAGCCCAGGGCCAGCGAATCGCGAGTCGAGAAGCCCGCGAGCAAGGAGGGAACCCCGGCCCCCAGGAGCTTTCCGGCTATGGCCACCCCCAGCAGCACAACCGTAAATAGAAGCGAAGAGGCGAGGGCGCTCAGGTCCACATGCATCCCTATCGAGGCGAAGAAGATGGGTGCGAGAAAGCCCACCGTGATGGCCGCGCAATTCGACTCGATGGCCTCAAAGGCCATCTTCCCGAACGTTTCGCGGTTGATCAGAAGTCCGGCAAAGAAAGCCCCGATGATTATGTGGATGCCCATGGCCTCGGAAATCAACGCCATGAAAATGGCGAATACCAGAGCGATGGTGAAATCTATCTCCGCCGAATTAGCCATCTCGCAGAGCTTCGAGAGGACGCGGAGCCCGAAGCGGTCGACGGCATATACCACACCCAGGAACAAAAAAACCTTCAGAGCCAGCATGCCGAAGGTGGCGAAGGTTGGAATGCGTGCCTGTTCGAGCAACCCCACGAGAATCGCCAGGAGCGCTATTCCGATGATGTCATCGATGAGCGCGGCCGCAACGAGCGTCCTGCCCAAGCGGGTCTTCAGGTACCCGATATCCATCAACACCTTCACGCTCACCGGGATGGCGGTTATTGAGAGCACCACGCCGAGGAAGAGGCTCTGCGCAAAGAGATACTCTGAGGGCGGCAAGAAGGCGTATCCGACCCAGATTCCGCCCACGAGGGGCAGTGTCACACCGCCCAGTGCAACCGGCAGGCCCGCGCGCGCCGCCTCGCGCATCTCCTTAAGGCTGAATTCGAGACCGGCGTAGAACATCAAAAAGAATATCCCCAGATGAGTTATAACCTTAAACCCCGCGTCCTCGGCCAGGCCCTCGAATTGAGGCAAAAGGCCGGGCATAGAGTAGACGATGGCTCCGATGAGAAGGCCAGCGCACACCTCTCCCAGGAGCGCCGGCTGACCGATGCGCTCCGCCAACTCGCCGATGAATCGGCTGAGCGCAAGCAAGACAAGAAGCACAAGGAAAATCTCAGCCATTGGGCTCTCCTACTACCCGTGCGATTTAACCCGAAGAGAGGACAGGATAAGGCCTCAGGATACCGGAAGAAAGTAATAATGACGCATTGCGGCCCCTTGCGCAAGCAGGTTTATTTTTCCGCCAGGGGTTTTTGGGGGCCGGCCTAAAGACGCAAAGATGGCTCAAGCGCGATAGGAGACGTTACCACTCAAGAGGTCACAGAAAGGAGGGGCTTCAAGGAAGGGTGCTAGCCCTGAGCAAAGAGCACGCGCACTACTTCAGGCTCAAGCTCCTCGCGAACCCTTCTTGCGAGGAGCTCAAGTGTGGCATTGACCTCATAGGCCTCCCCTTTGAGGATGCAGCCGCCCGCTATGGGACGTGGCTCGGGCGAGAGCGTCAGGGCCGCCCCCTTGCCCCTTCGCGCAAGCTCTCGATTTACCTCCTCAAGGAGGGAGCCGTCGATTCGGGAGAAGTCGTGCTCTGAGATGAAGACCACCTCATCGCCCGAGGCCACAGAGGCGAGCAACAACCCCTTGAAAAGCTCCCGGTAGCGCTCCAGGGGGAGCTCTGAGGCGGTCTTGAGGGCTCCTCTGAAGACAGCTTCCATGGCCTCCTGCTTCGCGGCCAGGAGTTTTTTCCTTTCCTCCAGACGTGCCCTTGTGACCACCTGTTCGCGCCGCACCCTGGCCTCGGCCTCGGCCTCCGCGCGGAGCTTAGCCGCCAGTCGCTCGGCCTCACTTTCGGCCGCCTCAACTATGGCCCGCGCCTCCTCCTCTGCGCGCTTTTTCTTCTCTTCAGCCCTAGCCCCGGCGTCCGCGAGGATCTTATTCTTTATGTTGTCCAGCGACATGGTCTATCCCAGCTTGATTCCGTTGAGCATGAGCACGGTAGCAAGAAGGGCAAAGACGGCATAGGTTTCGACCATTGCGGGGAGCACTATGGCCTTTCCAGTTTCCTCAGGCCTGCGCGCGATGAGAAAGATCGAGCCCGCCGCCGCCTTCCCCTGCCCTATGGCCGAGAAGAACCCCACAATCCCCACGGGAATGCAGGCCCAGAAAATTTGAAGACCCTGAAGCTCCGTCACCTTGAGCGGAGCTCCTGCGAGGAACCCGATCTTTATCATAACAAGAAAGCCCACGAGTAGCCCATAAATGCCCTGGGTTCCGGGAAGGGCCTGAAAGAGGAGCACGAGGCCGAACTTGCCAGGGTCTTCCGTCATGATGCCGGCCCCAGCCGTACCCGCAGTCCCGAGCCCTATCCCCGAGCCCGAGCAAGAGGCGGCGATGG
Organism: uncultured bacterium; assembly: GCA_964575845.1. GTDB lineage: Bacteria > UBA8248 > UBA8248 > UBA8248 > CAZNSX01 > CAZNSX01. Next base: position 26,934 of record CAZNSX010000004.1, read on the forward strand.
CTACGGCGGCTCCCAGAAGGGACCATGTAATCCCGTCGATCATAGCGTTTTATCTCCTCTCAAGAGCATCGGGCCGGAAGTGCCCACCCCCTACTCCACAACCTCCACCCACTGGGTCTTCACCCTGAAGGGTGCGAAGGGAGAGCCGCCACCCACATAGAATTTCGTGAAAAACTCCACATACTGAAGGCGCGCTGAGTGGATGAAAGCACCCAGAGCGCCGATGAGCAGGTTAAACACATGACCGATCATAAAGATGGCAAAACCAAGGAGGACTCCTACGTAAGGGGTGCCGCCCACGAGCTGGACGAAGACATTGACGACAACCGCGATGACCCCCGTGGCCAGCCCCAAAGCAAAAAGCCGGGAGTATGAAAGAACATCCCCCAGGTAGCCCACGAGGCCATAGAGGCTCAAGAGGCCGCCTCCGACTTTCATGAAGGGGTTCCGGTAGTCCCGGCTCTTGGAGATTACGGTGAGGAGCGCCGAACCCCCCGCCAGATAAAGGGAGGCGGCACTCAGGCTTTCGGGCAGAACGCCGGTTTTCACCAGGAGGAGGAGCAGGAAAGATATGACCAAGAAGAGCTGAACCCCGGGGCCTAACAGAGCCTCAAGGCGCTCCCCATTCTTGTATAGAACCGCAAGCTTGAGCGCAAGGCCCAGAAGGAGCTGCACTACCCCCAGACCGAGAGCCAAGAGCAGAATCGGGACCGGATTCTCCACGGGATTCACGAGCAGCACGGAATCTTTAAGCGCCTTCAGGGGACCGCCTCCCCAGGGTATGAGGTCCACGCCGTTTCCGAACCATGAGCCGAAAACAAGGCCGAAGCCCGCCGAAGATAGCCCCCCGAGAATGAGAAGCCTGAAAAACTGGCTGGCTCCCGGCCCAGGCCTCATGCGCCTCAGCATCCACAAACAAATAGCCGCCTGCGCCAGGCCGTAACCCACATCGCTCAGGCAGAACCCGAAGAAGAGGAAATAGAAGGGGGCGAGGAAAGGCGTGGGGTCGAGTTCCTCGGGACGGGGGAGCCCGTAGAGCTGAGTGATCGTGGCAAAGGGCCTGAGCTGGGGGGGGTTCACGATGGAGACCGGTACCTCCTCACCATCCACCGGCGTCTCCACGCACATCTCCAGTGTCTTGAACTTCCCGTTGAGGCGGCTCTCCAGACGAGGCACATCCTGAGCCCTCATCCACCCTTCAAGGAGGAAGGCCTCGCGGCTCGCGGCCAGGTTCCTCCTGGCCTCCCGCCTCTCCCGCAAGATGTTGAGATAGTCGGAGGCCGCGGCCAGCTCTGCCTTTATTTCCTGAAAGGCCTTTGCCCTATCGAGCACACCCGTCCTTTCCTGCTCAAGCTCCTCCCGCCTCCTGGCTATAGCCTCGAGTGCCTGAGAGGGTGAAAGGGAGCCCCACTCAGGCCTCTCGGGAGGAGGCGGAAGAAGGTTCAGGCCCTTCACCTTAGCCAGCTCCTCTCTCAGGGCTTCTCCATCTTGATTGAGGAAGAGGAGAAGAGAGACCAGCTCGCCCCCCTCCTCGGAGGGGGAAAGCACCTCCAGGTGAAAGAGAAGCCCCCTTTCCTCCAGTGCCTGAGCCAGACTGGAGAAGGCCTCATCAACGCCCCGGCAAAGCTGTAACTCTATATATTTCAAAGACTTAAACTCATCCAACGAAGCGCTGAGCAGAGACCAGGGCTCAAGGCGCCCCATTGCTTCCCCGAGGCCTTCCTCTTCTTCGGTTATTCTCTGGAGCGCATCCGAGGTCTCCTTGAGTTCACTATAGATGGTATCGAGGGGGAGTTCTTCATAGGTCCTTTTGAGCTCCTCGCGCCTCAGCACTTTTTTCGGGTTAAGAAAGGCCGACAATCCCTTATGCGCACGGTTCCCGTGGGATTCTATGAAATTAAGGCAGAAGCGAACCCGGGAGGCGTCTTCCTCGGCCCGCTCAAAGGAGGGCTCGTTTGAGCCCGGAGGGGCCGCCCCATCTGGCATGCGCTCCACCAAGCTGGCCATCTGCACCATGCCCGACCAATGGAGCTCCTCCAGGAGTTCCTCCTGGATGGAGCGGTGCCCCGCCAGAAGGAGCTTTTTCATCCTAGCTATCGCCACTGTAGCTCTCCATCCGCTCAAGCACCAGCCTGAGGGCGTTTTCCTTTCTCTCGGCCCAGCGCTCCTTTAGCCTCTCCCTCTCTTTTCTTCCCTCCTCCTCGATACCTCTTGCCTCAAGGTTCGCCTCTGCTTCCGCCTCCTCCAGAAGGCGCTCCCTCTGGGCTGAAGCTTCGGCTTTGACCTTCTGAAGGAGTTCTCTCGACCGAGCACGCGCGTCCCTGAGGGTCTGCTCAATTTCTTTTTGGGCTTCGGCCTCAAGGCCTTCTGCTTTGGTCTCCCAACCTTTGAGTTTTTTGAAAAGCTCTTCGGTCATGGCGGTCTATAACCCTTTAGAAACAAAAGCATTATGTTAATAGGAAGCTTCCCCGCTTCCGAACCATCCCTGAACTATTGATGACCCCCCTCGAACCGGGTGTGATCACAAAGGCGTATCTACATATTTATCGTGTGAAAGAAGAAGAGAGTTTAGCCATAAGCCCCTCCCGGGTCTCCTTCGCTCGGGGAGACGGGCCTCTCGGAGAAGCCGCAGCCGAGAAGGGAAAGAACTCTTTCCAGCTCCTCGCGGGAATAATACTCGACCTCTATCTTCCCGCGGCTTTCCTTTCCCCTGATGCGCACCTTGGTCGCGAGGGCCTGCTTGAGCCTCTCCTCTATCTCGCTCAGAAAGGGATTCAGGCGACGAGCGCTCCCCCTCTTCGCCTCCCCCGCTTTCCCCGGCAGGGGCTCCCGCGCCAGGGCCTCGGTCTGCCTGACTGATAAACCCTTTTCTCTTATTGTTCGCCAGAGCGCGAGCTGCGCCGAAGCCGAAGGCAGGGATAGCAGCGCCCTGGCATGTCCCATGGTTATCTCCTCTTTCCGAATGCTCTCCTTTATGGCCTCCGGGAGTCTCAGGAGTCTCAGGACGTTGGCGACTGTGGAGCGGTCCTTCCCCACCCTCTCGCCCGCCTCCTCCTGCGTGAGGCCAAGTTCCTCCACCAGGTGGCGGAAGGCGGCAGCCTCCTCCATGGGGTTCAGGTCCGCGCGCTGGATGTTCTCCACGAGGGCAACCTCCACGAGCTCCCTCTCATCGGCTTCTATGATGAGCGCGGGCACTGTTTCGAGGCCTGCCTCTCGGGCGGCGCGCCAGCGTCGCTCTCCGGTGACGAGCCCATAACCCCCGGCAACCTTCCTAACCACGATGGGCTGGAGAATGCCCTTCTCGCGGATGGACCGCGAGAGCTCCTCAAGCTTCTCCCGATTAAAGTCCTTCCTCGGTTGGTGGCTCCCCGGAGAAATCTCGCTGAGGGGAATTTCCCTCAGCCCGAGATCCTCCGGGACCCCGTGGGAAATCTCGGGAATAAGGGCATCCAGCCCCCGGCCCAGGACTTTTCGCATCGCCAAACCCCTCTCTTTTACGTCTTCTTTCGATTAGTTCCCGCGCCAGAAGCAAGTAGGCTCTGGCTCCTGCGGAAGCTATATCGTAAAGGATTATGGGCTTTCCGTGACTCGGCGCTTCCGCCAGGCGAACATTTCGCGGGATAAACGTATTGAGAACCCCCTCGCCAAAGTGGCCCCGCACCTCTTCGGCCACCTGCTGGGAAAGGTTGGTCCTGCTGTCATACATCGTCAGAAGAATCCCCTCCAGCTCGAGCCCTGGATTATAAACTCTTCTCACGAGCTCGACCGTCCGCATCAGCTTTGAGAGCCCTTCCAGAGCATAGTACTCAGCTTGAAGGGGGATGAGGACGGCGTCGGCCGCCACCAGGACGTTGAGCGTGAGGAGTCCCAGCGAGGGAGGGCAATCGACTATTATGTAGTCATAGCCATCTTTTATCTTCAGAAGGAGGGGCCTCAGCCTCCCCTCCCTGTGGCGTGCCGACACAAGCTCAAGCTCCGCCCCGATTAGGTCTATATTGGAAGGAATGACGTCCAGGCGCTCGATGGAGGTCTTCCTCAGGGCCTCCTCAAGCCCCGCCTCACCCATGAGGGCTCTGTAGAGGGCATTCCCGGCTGAGTCAACCCCCGCTCCGCTTGCCGCATTGCCCTGAGGGTCCATATCCACAAGAAGCACTCTCTTCTCGGCGACAGCCAGGGAAGCCGCGAGGTTAACCGCCGTTGTAGTCTTTCCCACCCCCCCTTTCTGGTTGGCTATGGCCAGAACCCTACACATTGACGCTTCATCAGGGCGGAGGACTATCTCTCCAGTCTAAGTCCCTCGAAAGACACTAAATTTTACCACGAAAAGGGAACGGGAAAAAGAGAATTCAAAAGTAATGTTCCACGTGGAACACATCGCTATAATTGATTGTTTTTAAATAAATACTTCATGCTTCCCAAGAGAATTCTCGAAGGAGCCCCCGGCTCCATCCCCTTTCTGTCTTCCCCGGTGCGTGGGATTTCGAAAAAAATTAATCGAGATTCAGGACATTATAGCAACTATTGCGGGAATAAGAGAAAAAAGGTTAAAGTTATAGGAAATACTTAAACCCGCTGGTCTTTGCCTAAATGGGTTATATTATGCCCGCGCCGGCTCAGAGGGTTTCTGGGCGGGCTAACATAACGCCAGCAACCAAACTGAAGGAGGGAACCATGAGAGAAACCATGCGCCTGAAGGTGGGGGACACCGCCCCCGACTTCACCCTCCCCGATACTGAGGGAAAGCCCGTCGGCCTCTCCCAGTTCAAGGGGAAGAACCTGGTCTTAGCTTTTGTGCCGGCGGCATTCACGCCCGTCTGAAGCGTCCAGCTGCCCGCGTACAACGCCGACCTAGAGAAGTTTGCGGGCTTCGACGCCACGGTCGTGGCCGTATCCACCGACAACACCCACAGCAACAAGGCATGGGTGGAGAGGATGCGGGGCTTGAACTACCCCGTGCTGAGCGATTTCTGGCCCCACGGAAATGTCGCCCTGAAGTATGGGGTGCTGAGGGAGGAAGGGATAACCGAAAGGGCCATCTTCCTCATCGATAAGGGGGGGAAGATCCGCTACATCGACATCCACCCCATAGGCGACCAGCCTGATAATGAGGAACTTTTCGAAGTACTGAGGAAGATGTGAGAGGTTTGAAGTTTTGGGGGGGCGGCCTGAAAGGGCCGCCCCTTCCCTTAAGGGGGAAGAGATTATGGTCAGCAAGATGAGCCGAAAGGCGGTGCCTTTCACCCCCTTTGAGAAGGAGCTGAAGGAGTGCTACCTGGGCCTTGTGACAAATGCCGGCGTTCACCTGAAGGACCAGGAGCCCTTCGACCCAGAGGGGGATGAGAGCCACCGCATAATCCCGGAGGACGCCCCATCAGACGCGCTCATGATAACCCACACCCATTATGACCATGCCGATGCAGATAGGGATATCAACTGCGTCTTCCCCATAGACAGGGTGAGGGAGCTCGCAGAGGAGGGCGTGATAAAGGGTCTGGGCAACCGCAATATCACGAAAGGGTTCAGTGAAAACCTGAAAGTCCTGTATGAGAAGAGCGCCCCCGAGGTGGCCGACCTCATCGAGAGGTCGAAGGCCGATATCGTCATACTCACGGGTGGCTGACCGCTCTGCCACCGCACGGTCGTTGCGACCCAGCGCGAGATAGAGATGCGGGGTATCCCCACGGTTCTGATCACGGTCCTGCCCGATGACTCTAAGCCCATGCGGCCCCCGAGGGCCATTTACCCCAAGGGCTTCAAGCTCGGCCACGGCCTGGGCGGCCCCGGCCAGAAGGAGCTCCAGAAGAAGGTGCTCCTCGCCGCCCTCTCGCAGTTCACCGAGCCTCCCGCGCCGGGGGAGATCAAGGAGATGGAGTTTCCGGAGTACGGGGGGTGAGGGTTAATTTATAACATATTGCTTTTAAAGAACTTATACCGCCAATCGCTATTGCCTCATCCCTAGAGTTAGGCTTCTTCCCGGACATGTGGTAGAGTAACGACGCAGCCTTAACCATAAAAGAAGGGGCGAGGCGGTGGAAATAAAGGAATACAACTTCACCGTTTTGTTTGAGCCAGCTGAGGAGGGAGGCTATGTCGTTACCTGCCCCGCTCTGCCGGGACTTGTCACCGAAGGAGACACCCTCGAAGAAGCCCGCGAGATGGCCAAAGACGCCATCCGGGCCTACCTGGAGAGCCTGCGAAAAGACGGCCTGCCGATCCCTGCCGTCCCTTCCCTTTCATCGCAAAGATTTGAAGCGCAAAACCCTTGAATCCGTCATCAAGCCGGGAGGAGGCGAGCTCCTCCCCTACACGGAAACCGGGCCCGTAGGGGCGGACCTCGCGTCCGCCCGCCGGTCAGGAGGAGGCCAGCGGGCGTGGGTGAAGCCGGGGTAGGTCACGGCTGCGCCTTACCCAGTCCGGCTGAGCAGGGGGCGGGAATCCCCTTAATTTATTGATTTTATAGGGCTTCTGGCCTCGGCCCGGCTTTCTGGGTTCGCAATCCGTCCTTATCTGAGCAAACCGAGGTGGCGGAGGTCCTCTTCGCTCCAGCGGGTTGCAGCGAGGATTTGGCGGAGGGTGCCGACCGGCAGGGTGTCGCGGCTATGGTGGTAGTGGAGCACGGCGCGTCGTCCGTCCGGGTGGCGGTATACGCGGTGGCTTCCCTTGGAGCGCTGGTAGATGAAACCATCGCGCTCAAGCGCACGGATGAGCTTCCGGACCGGCAGGTTCCGGAGCTCTTCGGTCACAGTGTAATGGCCACAGCCGGTTTCTCTTTCACCTCCACCTGACCGGCTTCCACGGGCACCGGTTCCCCCGCCTCAAGCATGTCCTCGACATACGCTTCGGCGGCATCTTGGATGTTGCGCAAGGCCTCCTCTCTGGTATGCCCCCAGCTTGTGAGGCCCGGCAGCGCGGGAACCCACACACTCCAGCGGCCATCATCCTCCTGCTGGAGCTCAACGCTCAAGACGTAAGTCTTCACGGCAACGCCTCCTCAGGTCGTTTTTCTTTTCCATCCCTCAAGCTTAGAGGAGAATCTTTCGGAGGTCAAGAATCATGGGAGCGAGGGAGGCGGGTAGGTTAGAGCTGCGCCCGTGACCGACTATGGCGAATTAAGATGATGCGGAGCCTCAGCTTACCCGGCTCTTGAATTTCGCTTTGCGGCTATGGGAGGGGAGAAGTAGATACGCTCAGGTGAAATGATCCGGCCATTGCTTTCTTAAAAGCCCGACTATCTCCTCTGGTGTAAATACCCAGATTCCAAATCGATTTACAAGCTTCTCCCTTCTGCCATCTCTTATAAAATCTCTTGTATTAATGGTTACGAAACAGTCACTCCCAGTTCTGACCACCTGCTTAAGATGTCGAATGTCCGCTTTCTGCTTTTCATTAAGGGTCTTGGCCGACGGAAACAGAACATCTTTTAAGGCAGCATCAGGAATTTCAGGCCCCGCCAAAACATCACCTCCGTCTAAGCATGAAACATCCAAGGTGAATAGGCCCGGATGGGGGGGCATAACTCTTGCCTTTTCAATTCGCTGTTCTCCCTTCAACTCAGCCAGCATCGCGTCAGCCCGCTCAATTTTTATTAGTCCTTTCTCGGCCCACCTTTCTAGAGTATTTAGAGATGGGTCTTTCTGCTTTTCGTTTATACAAGAGCTATCAATCGTTATACGATGAATACGACCCCTCCATTTAGCCCATCCGGTTTCCCGAAAGGGCCATGTACATTCATGGCAATTTTCTATTTCCATTGGGACTAGTTTTTCGCCGCACCTCGGACACTCAATCTTCATGCTCATACGCTCCGAATATAAGCGAAGGGGAGATCTCAGCACGGACATGACCGGCACGGCCTATTTTCCTAAGCCGCCCTCAGAAGCTCTTCAACCAAACCGTCAATTTCTTGCGCGATTCCTTCTTCCCGTAGTGCATCGCGGATGAGGCGGCGGGCGCGGACGAAGTGCAATCCTTCCCGAAGCTCGACGGCGGCCGCGAGCTTTTCGGCCTCTCGGGCTTTTTTTACTAATTCTTTGTGTAGAGGTTGTCTTTCGTCAAACCGAGGGATGGGCAGCTCGAACATAACCTTGTGGAAATCGCGCGCGCCCCACTGACCACGGCTTTGCAAATGCGCCACTTTCTTACGAGCGGTTTCGCTATTAAGAATCGCGATTAGATAACAAGCCTCATCTAATCGGCCTAATGCCGCCCAATACGATTTGGACTCTACAACTGCCGTTTCGTCTGTCAAGACTGCCGCCGCTGGAAAGGTTCCTGAGGTTGCATATAGAACACGAAAAGGAGCCTGTGGGAATTGACTTGTAAGTTCTTTGTGATAATCCCATCGCTCGATAAGCGTTATGTTGCTCCTTTTGTACTCATCCCACATCCGTTCTCCGTCACTCATCCAGCGCGCCAGGTGGGGATATCCTTCAGCCTGAGCCGCACGCGCATCGAGCAGCCGTCCTGAAGCCGTGTTCCAGGGGATTACAGATAGGGCGGGTTCCAGGAGGCGATATGGGGCAATTGATTCACCCAGATATAACGGGCGGAGGAACCGCTTCTCAATAGGGCCACGCAGTGGAGGTAAATCCTTCCAGGGAGGCTTGTCCAGATTGCTTATACGGCTTTGGACTAGAGGCGTCGCGGGGCTCGCTCCCAGACGGCCAGATTCCGCCCGTTCTACGCGGCAGAAACGACGGGGCACCATCGTTGCACCCTGCCGAAACGCCTTCCTATAAGGGGACCCACCTACGAGCGCGGCTTCCGCCGGCCAGGGTTCCTTGCGCCATGAGAGAGCTTTGTCTGCTTCACCCAGAGTTGCATTGCGGCGCGGGAGCTGGCCTGTGCAGGCGTCAATGCGGCTCGGCAATGCTCCGGCTGTGACGCGCCGGGCAAAAAAGACAGAGGACGGCACCTCAAAAAGTGGCTGCACATCTTCGCCGAAGGCCCACGCGCCGGTGAACCGGACCCGGACGAGGGCAAAATCGCCCTTACGGAAGCCCTTAAACTGCGCACGCGTCATCGCCGCATAAGGCATTACAAAAGCAATGACACCCTTATCCTTGAGGTAAAGCTCGGCCGCGCGGGCAAAGAAATACCCGGATAGGTCCTGATGTGTCGCCACCTTGCCTCCGGCCCATAGAAAACGATCCTGGCACTCCGCCCGGAACCGCTTCTGCATTTCATCCGACATATACCGGTAGGAGAGCCACGGCGGGTTCCCGACGACTACATCTGCCTGCTGCTCACGGGAAGAGAGCCAGAGGGGCCGAACAAGGTTGCGGGCGACATACCCCCAGATGTGGTTCTTTCCCTGCTTTCGAAGGTCGCGAATATGGCGATAGGTGTCTTTCAGGACCTCGGCGTCCGGCCCGGAAGCTATGCTCTGGCGGGAAAGCCAAGCAGCGAAGTCGGAGGCTTTCGCCTTTTGCTCGCTGAGGCTGAGCATCATCCCGATAACGGCATCAAGAGAAGACGGCTCTCGCGTAACCGCCGGGGGGAAGTGCAATATCGGCCCATCGGGAACATCGATGAGCACCTCTTTATCCGCCAAGAATTGGCGTGTGTTCCACTGGAGAGAATCGCCCAGATAGACAGGTATGCTTAAGCCCTCTGGCCGGGCCTTTAGCCTCTCCTCTCCCAGGGCAAGCAGATATGTCACCCGCGCGAAAAGCACCGCGATCGGGTGCAAGTCCACCCCGAGAACGCGTCTTGTGCATTCAGCCAGAGCATCGCGATTAGCCATGCCGGCGGCATCGGCGGCATTCAGAAAAAGCCGCACAGCATGAAAGAGAAACGTCCCCGAGCCGCAGGCCGGGTCGAGCACCCGCTCTTCGAGGGGGTTACGTATAGCATGTTCACAAATGCGCGCGGCAAGCCAGTCGGGCGTGTAGTATTCCCCGAGGTCGTGGCGCTGCTCCGGGTCGATGAGCGATTCGTAAAGGCTCTTTAGAACGTCCTGCTGGATGTCCCTCAGGCGGAAGCGGGCGACCTGTCGTGCTATGCGGATAATCAGCTCTTCGCCGTCGGTCGCGCTCAGCACCCAATCGAAGAAATCAGACTCAATGGCACCGGATATCCCGGCCTCGTGAAAGGGGCGCCCCGACAAAAGGGCCCTTGGGTCGTCCGTGGCGATGTCCAGGACCCGCGCGGCCATTGTCTTCGCGACGATGGTGAGATAAGTGTGCTGGATGAAGAGCCCCTCGGCCCCGATGCGTGTGCCGTAAACTTTCTGAATAAGGTCTTCCCAGAGCTGCCTCTTGACCCGAACTTCGGGGTTATCTTTAACCTCATCCCAGAGGGTCTCAAGACGCGCCCTTGCCCTTTGATATGCCAGGCTCTCCCGACCCAATTGCTTTTCGACCGTGAATGCGTCCGGTAGGAGGTCCTGTCTCGTGGAAGTCGCCGTATCCAGCCATACAATAAGTAAATGGGGATCATCTCTGGAGGGTTGAAAGGGCTTTAGCGGAGCGAGCCGTCCGGCCTGAAGCTCATAGGCAAGGAATGTCGCACCGTCTGTCGCAATACCGAGGAAGCGCTCGCCGGTCTCCCTTTCACGCTCTCCCATGTAACGGGAAAGCTTTTGTTCGGCATCGCGCCTCTCCGCCCGAAGGTCCCGCTTGAACTCGAAAACCGTGCAGCCGAGAAGAGCGTCCAGGCGGCCACGCACCTCAGGCAGCGCGCGCTCGAATTCAATCTCGGAACTCTGCACGCCGACTTCGGAAACGAGCAGCTCATGCACGAGCGTCCTGACCTTTTCGTGCCCCGGACGGGTGAGGAGCTCGCTAACGATTTCCTTCAGTCGGTCTGGCATGGGAGGTCTTTCGTCCAGGAGTTATCGTGGATTTTCTTCTTTCCCATACCTTTCTAACGGCCTAATAGGTCACGGCGCAGCCGTGACCTACCCCGTGCACCTTACCAATCAGTCCCTTTGGCTTTCCATCTTACGACTATAATCTGAAGTGGCAACAAAGTAGCCGCTAGCTGATAAGTTCCTTCGGAAAGTTTTATTAATTTTTCTGAATGTTCCCGATGACCGAAACTAGGTTCAACGTCAAGGTTCTCGCTTGGCTTCACTTTCACCGTCGGGTTGACGGTTGCATATAGCAAGTAAAGGAAATCTTCCCCTCTACTTGCTCTTATTGTTTGAGTTTTGAACCAAATTCGTAATTCCCCGCCTCTGGGAAGATTTACATCTCTCTCGAAACTTCTTTGTTCCAAATTTATTTGCCTTACTTCATTCTCATCGTCCACCTTATATCCGACCTCGAGTATTGGTCTTTCTAAAATTTCATCGCCTATACTCGCGCCAATTTTAATGCGTATTTTTTCCGCCTTTCTCCCTATGTTTCTTAAGCATCTATTGCCTTCCAGAGTGATGAGAATTTTTCCATCATTTCTCTCCGCAAATTCATAATCGAAGGTTGATGAAGTCGCCAAAATTTTTTGACCATATACCCATTCGAGTTCTGGTTTTAGCTCATCCGGAAGGAGGTAACCAATAGAAGCCCTAAATGCATCTTCAGCAAGTCTTTGGTTAAACGCCCATCCAATTAGCCCACTCGTTACAACGGAGGCAATCAGCGCTGATCCAAAACCATATTGGAGTCCGTTTGGTAACCAATCAAAGGGATCCCATAGCACAAGTATTCCCAAAACGGACACCACCGCACAAAGAAGCAACAAAAAAGCATTCTGCCAAAACCAACTGTCGCGCATAGCGTTGTTATATTCGGTTTAGCTGTCCAGTTAGACTTTTTCCCTCACGCCTTGACATGCTGCTCGACGGCTTGTGCTATAACTTCGTCCCGGAAGTAGCGGCTCAATTCCGCCGGGGTGCGCATATCCACCTTCCTGCCAATAAGTTCGGAAAGTTCCCGCTCAATCCCGGCGAAGAGGAATAAAACCCTGAGCGAAATAATACCGAAAGTGGGCTGTCAGGGCAAGGGCTTTCGCTAGTACCCCCCTTTATTATCGAACCCTTTGAAATAACAGGAATTAGCAAAAATATTGCTGGAAGTGTATATCCGCGGTTCTTTTACCCTTCATGGCTCGCTCTTCGCTACAACCAGAAACCCCCCTGACGGAGGCGGGAGGGGTTTTAGGTCGGTGAGGGTGAGGCCTTCCTCTGAGAGGATGTCTTCCGCCCTTTCAATCTCATCCCTTGAGCGCCTTCCCTTGCGAAGGATGAGGTAGCCTGAAGGTTTGAGGAAGGGGCGGGAGAGGGAGGCCGCACGGGGGAGGGGGCCGAGGGCCCTTGCCGTGACGATGGAGAAGGTTTCCCTGAGCTCTTCTTCTCCTGCGAGCTCCTCAGCCTTCCCGTGGAGGACCTCCGCTCCCTCTTTGAAAAGGAGCCTTGATATATGCCTTAGAAAATTTGCCTTCTTCTGGCTAGCCTCCAGGAAGAAAAGCTCTAGCTCGGGCCTCAATACTTTTATGAGGACGCCGGGGACGCCCGCGCCCGAGCCGAGGTCAAGAACCCGGAGCCCCCGGGCCTCTTCCCCGCTCTTGAGGCCCCAGGGAAGTCCCTCCAGCTCCGGCTCAAGAAAGGGAAGGGAGCCGAGGAGAAGCTCCCTCACCATGGCATCCCGTGTCTTGAAGCCCGTCAGGTTTATTGCCCGCCGCCACCGGGTGAGCTCCCTGAGGTAGAGGGAGAAGGCTTCTCGCTCAAGGCGGGAGAGCCTGAGGCCCTCCTGCGTGAAGGCCTCTTCCAGGAGCCGCTCCCCCGAATCTTTGCCGGAAGGCTCAGGGGCTTCTCGCCCTCTCACGCCTCCTCCTCTCCAGATAAACTTCAAGGACGGCTATTGCGGATGGGGTGACGCCCGATATGCGGGAGGCCTGGCCCAGGGTCCTCGGCCTTATGCGCTCCAGCTTCTCCCCCACCTCTCTTGATAGGCCCTTTATCTCCTGAAAATTGAAATCCTCCGGGATGAGCCTGCCTTCAGCGGCCGCGAGGCGCCTCACCTGGGCCTCCTGCCTTCTTATGTAGCCCTGGTATTTGACCTGAACCTCGACCTCCTCCGCCTCCTCCCCGCTCAGGCCCCCCTCCCCCCCGCCGTCGAGCTCGATTATGTCCCCATAGGAGAGCTCCGGCCTGCGCAGCAACTCGGCCAGGGTCGCGGGCATCCTCAAGGGGGAGCTCCCGCGGGCGAGAAGAAATTCGTCTATGGCCGAGCCTGGGTTCACGCCCTCTCTCTCAAGGCGCGCGACCTCCTTCTCAACCATCTCGCGTTTTCGGCAAAAGGCGCTGTAGGCCTCATCCGGGAGAAGGCCCACCCTGTGGCCTAGCTCAGAGAGCCTCAGGTCTGCGTTATCGTGCCTCAAGAGAAGCCTGAACTCAGCCCTTGAGGTGAACATCCTGTAGGGCTCACCCGTCCCTTTGGTAACGAGGTCATCTATCAGGACCCCTATGTAGGCCCTGCTCCGCTCGAGCACGAGCCCCTCTTCCCCCCTGACACCAAGGGCGGCGTTTATCCCCGCCAGGAGGCCCTGGGCCGCGGCCTCCTCATAACCCGAGGTGCCGTTTATCTGCCCCGCATGGAAGAGGCCGGGGATGAGCTTTGTTTCGAGCGTGGGCTTCAGCTGGGTGGGGGGGACGAAGTCGTACTCCACGGCATAGCCCGGCCGCACAACCTCAACCCGCTCAAGCCCCCTTATCGTGCGCAGGAAGGCGAGCTGCACATCCTCCGGCAGGCTCGTTGAGACGCCGTTCGCGTAGATTTCGGTCGTGTCGAGACCCTCCGGCTCGAGGAAGACCTGATGGCGCTCCTTCTCCGGAAAGCGCATCACCTTATCCTCTATCGAGGGGCAGTAGCGGGGACCCACCCCCTTGATGACGCCGCCATAGAGGGGGGAGCGGTCGAGGTTCTCCCTGATTATCCTGTGGGTCTCGGGGTTCGTCCAGGTGAGGTGGCAGGGCACCTGCTGCTTAAGGATGGCCTTTGTAGAGTAGGAAAAGGGCCTCGGCGGGACGTCCCCCGGCTGGACCTCAAGGGAGCTGAAATCTATGGTTTTCCCCTCAAGCCGCGGGGGAGTTCCGGTCTTGAGGCGGCCCAGCTCGAAGCCGAGCTCCCGGAGGCCCGCTGTGAGGCCCACCGACGGCCTCTCCCCGACCCTCCCGCCGGGGAAGGACCTGAGCCCTATATGGAGAAGGCCGTTCGGGAAGGTGCCGGGGGATAGAATCACCGCCCTCGCCCTGAAGCTCTCCCCCCCCTTTGTCAAGACGCCCGCCGCGCGGCCCCCCTCGATGATAACCCTCTCGACCTCGGCCTCCCTTAAGCTCAGGCGGGCCTCCCGCTCAAGGACCCCCTTCATGTAGCGGGTGTAGAGGAGCCTATCGGCCTGGGCCCTGAGCGCCCTCACGGCGGGCCCCTTCCGCATGTTGAGCATCCTGAACTGGATGCCGCAGGCGTCCGCGGCCCTCGCCATCTCGCCCCCCAGGGCATCTATCTCCCTCACAAGATGCCCCTTGGCGAGGCCGCCGATGGCGGGGTTGCAGGACATGAGCGCGACCCTTCCGGGGTCCATCGTGAGAAGCAGGATCTCAAGGCCCATGCGGGAGGCGCTGAGCGCGGCCTCGCATCCCGCATGCCCAGCGCCAACTACTATAATGTCAAACAAAGTCGCCATAGCCACAAGAAACTCTCTCTTTCCGGTGAAACCCGCTGATTTCTGAATTTTAGCACATAGCCCCCCGGCCTGGGGGGAGAAGCCCCGGGGGGCCGAGAGGGGCGCTCTCTATCGGGGAGGGAATAAATCCGGCGGAGAAGGATTTTCAACAAAAAGAGGAGGAGGTTCTATCCTCAATGAAGGGCAATGGAACCTAAAGAATTTGAGATGAAAAGGAGCTGGCTTTATCTCATCCCCTTGGCGGCGGCCCTCGTGCTCACGGCGCTTGCTTTTGCCTCCGAGTTCCCAAAATATCACGAAGGAGCAGGCGTGGTCCAAGGGGTGGGGCCCAAGGGGGAGTTCATCATTCTGGACCACGATGAGATACCGGGCTTCATGAAGGCCATGCTCATGAGGCTCGAGGTGGAGCCCCCTTCCCCGGCACAAGGGCTCAAGCCAGGCGACAGGGTCAGGCTTCGCCTCAAGGAGACCGAGGAGCGGCTCACCGCGGTCGGCTTAGAAAGGGTCAAGAGCGAGGCTCCCCTGGCCTCTTACACGCTCGAAGGGGTGCTCATGGCCTTTCTTCCGGCCACAAAGGCCGTGATTATCCGTCATGAGGGGAAGAAGGATGCCCTGATGCCTGCTGTTGAGCGCTTTTTTGTTCAGGACTACGAGAAAATCGCCGGCCTCATCCTCGGCGACAGGGTTAAATTCAAGCTCTTCAGGACCAGCACCCGAACTTACGCGGGAGACCTCGAAAAGATAAAACTCCGGGAGGAGCCCCTCAGCGGTTACGGGCCGTCCTTCCGTTATTGAGGCCTCTTTCCGGGAGAGGCCCTTTGGGGCCCTGGTCTTACGGCCAGGGCCTCTTTTTCTGATATTATAGCTATTCGAAGAGGTAAGAGCCTTTCGCCAGCGCCAAAGCCAAGAGGCCTGAGCAGTTAATCCAGAAAAGGAGAAATGGCCATGAGTTATTACTTCAGCAAGACCGTGAAACTTTCCTTTGATGAAGCCATCTCAAGAGTTACCGAGGAACTGAAAAAGGAGGGCTTCGGTGTTCTCACAGAAATCGACGTCAGAAAAGCATTGAAGGAGAAGCTTGACGTAGATTTTCGGAACTACAGGATCCTCGGAGCATGCAACCCATCGTTCGCCTATCAGGCGCTTCAGGCGGAAGATAAGGTCGGCACCATGCTGCCCTGCAATGTCATTCTGCAGGAGAATAAAGAGGGCGAGGTGGAGGTGGCGGCGATCGACCCCCTCGCATCCATGCAAGCGATTGACAATCAAGCCCTTGAAGGGATAGCCGGGCAAGTGAGGACCAAACTTAAGGCTGTGGTTGAGCGTCTATGATTTCAGGGATTACCTCCCCGCGGGCTTTCAGCCGGATTTGCACGCGCGGCCCTTTTTGAGGCCCGCATGCAAGCGAGAGGTTTGCGAGATTTCGGGAGCGGACACATGAGGAATCAAGTGGAAGCCGGGCGAAAAGGGATACTCCTGATACTAGCCTTCATTTCAATCTTCACCATCTCGACTGCGTTTTTCTCAACCCTCCACGTAACCACCGCAGAAGGGGAGGGTGGAAGTGCTTATAGAATCTACGTCACCAACCGAAAATCGGATACGGTTTCGGTCATAGATGCGGAGAAGGGCGAGGTGGTCGCCAGGGTCCCCGTGGGCAAGACGCCAAGCTATGTGGCCCTGACTCCGGATGGGAGATACGCCCTTGCTGTGGCAACCGACGCGAGGAAGCTATATGTCATTGATACAAATACTCTTCAGGTAATTAAAGAGCTTCCGCTGGGCGATGTTCCCCTGGGTGTCGGTGTCGCGCCCGACGGCCGGTACGCATATGTGGCTAATGAAGGGCCGAAGTCAAACAACGTCTATGTCTTTGACCTCAAAGCCTGGGAGAGGGTCAAGGTAATACCCGTAGGAAAGCTCCCCCATAATGTGGCCTTCAACCCCTCGAATTCCTCTGCTTATGTCACCAACGGTGGGTCAAACAGCCTCAGCAAGATAAGCTTGGGGGAGCAAGCTGTAATCCGAGACATCGCTTTTCAGGGCCGGGGAGTCCCGCACAACCTTGCCGTAACACCGGACGGAAACTTTATCCTCGTGACCAACAAGATGACAGACGATGTGGCGGTAGTCCGGACGGGCGACGAAACGGTAATAAAGCGGATACCCGTCTCCAGGGGGCACCACGGAATAGACATAAGTCCCCGGGGAGGTTTTGCCTATGTCTCGGGCTTCGGGGCTGATGTGATTACAGTCATCGACCTCAAGAAATGGGAGCCGGTCAAGACCATAGAGGTGGGCGCCGGCCCTCACGGCGTGAGGTTCAGCCGCGATGGGGAAAGAGTCTATGTGGCTGTGGCCAAGGAGAACGAGGTGGCCGTGATAGATGCTGAACGCCACGAAGTGATGAAAAAGGTCTCGGCCCCGGAATTTCCCTTCTGGGTGGCGATTCAGGAGAAATAGCGAGAAGCTGCAAGCTGAGCTGATATGGTCCTTGGCGTTTTAACGAATGTTCCCCTCCTCTTTCAGGCCGGGCCCATTGAGGGGTCTACCGAGGGCTCCCTGCTCATGAATTTTCCCCGGAAGACCTTCAAGGGCTCCCCCTGAGCCCCGCCGCCGCGCTAAACCAGGGATATCAACGGATTCCTCGGTAGTGGGTCCTTCCCACATTTACCTCTTGCAGTCAAATACGCGCTCCCGGGCTCAGGGGCGTTTGCAGGGCGAGGAAGCCGGGCGAAAGCCAAGATGGGGCTAATTTTTCTCTTATCTGAAATTCTTAACTGAGGTCAAGGAAATCGGGTTTCCGGGGGGTTATATTCAACAAAAATAGTCGATTTTCTTTCCCAGGGGGATTCTAGAGAGAGCCGAGACTCGGCACACCGCTGAGCGGCTGCTGCAAATATGGGGAGGGCATTATGGCAGACAAAAATCCGCTGGACCTTTTGAGAGAAGAGCATGAGAAGGTTCTGAAAATACTGGATGCGATAGAGAAGAGTCTCGAGGGCAAAGACCTGAAGTCTTCGGAAGAAAATATCACTCTCCTGAAAAGCGAATTCGAAAAGCACTCCCTGAACAAGGAAGAAAAGGTGCTGTTTCCAGAGATCGAAAAATTTATCCCCAGAGAGGGCGGTCCGACCGGAATGATGGTCATAGAGCATGAGGATTTGGTCCAGTCAATAAAGGGTTTTATGGAAGCCCTCAAGTCAGGCGATTTTGACGGACTGAATCGCCTCGGGCAGCACATCATCTCCCTCCTCAGGGAGCATATAGACAAGGAGAACAACATCCTGTTCATGATGGCCGATATGCACCTTGATGAAGGGCAGAAAAAGGACATCCTGAAGAGATTCGACGAGATCGGATAGCGCCCCGTATTAGCTCTCCAGAAGGGGAGCTCTGGGACCATGATAAGGACGAAGAGGGTCTACGACAAGCGCGAGAAAGGCGACGGTTTCAGGATACTCGTGGACAGGCTCTGGCCGAGAGGATTATCCAAAGAGCAAGCGCGGGTCGACCTCTGGCTGCGGGAGATTGCTCCGAGCGAGGGCCTCAGAAAATGGTTTTCCCACGAGCCGAAAAAATGGGAAGAGTTCCGCCGGAGGTACAAGGGGGAGCTGAGGCATAAGCCGGACCTAATCCAGGAGGTCAGACAAAGGGAGAAGGATGAAGGGACCGTTACTCTTCTCTTTTCGACCAAGGATGAGCAGCATAACAACGCGATCGTGCTGAAAGACGCCCTGAAAGAAACGTGAGCGTGCCAGTGGGGCTCTTTCGGGTTTCAGTTCGCACGAAAGAACTCGGATATGGGGAGGAAGAAATAGCCGGACTGGATGTAATCAGCGAGTTCAGGGAAGACCGCATGAAAAAGGCGGCCTGATCGAAAGGGTGAACCTATGGCGAAGGTCGAAGGAGTATGCAGGGAGGTTTTGGAAAAGACAGAGTGGGTCGCCATTGTCACCAGAGGCGATGACGGCCCCCACCTTGTGGCCACGTGGGGAGACTACGTGAGAACTCTCGGCATAAGGGATGGTGAAATACTCATCGCTCCCGCCGGGGAGTACCACAAGACGGAGGAGAACCTAAGAAACGATAGCCGCGTAGAGCTGCTGATGGCCTCAAAGCAAGTCCGGGGAGGCAAAAGCATCGGGCGGGGCTGTTGGTCCTCCGGCACGGCGGAGGTCCAGACATCAGGAGAATTCGTTGAGATGGCGAAGGCGAAATTCCCCTGGGCAAGAGGGGCATTGGTCATAAAGGTTGAAGAAACCAGGGTTCAGCTCTGAGGGGTTTTCTGAAAAAAATAGCCGGTATTGGGCTCTGGAGTACCTCGCTCGTTGCGTGAACCAGATTCTTGGGGCCGGGGTCAGATTTAATCCGCAGGCTTCGCCACCCTTACTTCCCCATCAAAAAGCCCCCCTGGTTTTTGGACCCCCGAGGCCCTGCCGGAGGGCGGGGGTCCAAAAAATCTCTCTTTTTTGTGAAATCTTGACCTGGATCAGAGAATCCCTCCCTATGAGACCTTATATTAATTTTACCAGCGCAGAGAGGAAGAATTTGTCTTTCCGGTTAGGTGTCTGCCCATAGCCCCGAAAAAAACAGGAGGTGTTAGAAGATGGAAGGATTCGGAGGTTGCCCAGGTTCAAGGATGCAGGTGATCGAAGAGACCGACGCCGAAGTCGTGGAAGAGGGTGCCAAAAGGCAATCGCACTTGAGGCAGTGGCCCATCCAGCTGCATCTGGTGTCCCCCCATGCCCCCTATTATGAGGGAGCGGATGTGATCCTTGCGGCGGATTGCGTGCCCTTTGCGCTTGCGGACTTTCACAAGGATTACCTGAAGGGGAAAAGCCTGGCCATCGCGTGCCCCAAGCTCGATGAAGGCCAGGACGTCTATGTGGAGAAAATCAAGTCCTTGTATGAGGACGCGAAGATAAACACCCTCACGGTGATGATCATGCAGGTTCCATGCTGCATGGGGCTTCTCGGTCTTGCCCAGCAGGCCGCAGCGCAATCCAAGAGAAAAGTGCCCATCAAGTCTCTTGTTGTGGGGATCAGGGGGGAGATCCTTTCAGAGGAGTGGGCATAACATAACGGGGACGCGCCATGTCTGATGAAGTGCACACCATGGACTTGAGGCCGATGCCGGTGTTCAAAAGGCACGACAAGATCTTTGAGGTATGGGAGAGCCTGAAATCCGGCCAGGTTCTGAGAATCATAAACGACCACGACCCTAAACCCCTGCACTATCAGTATGAGGCGGAGCAGAAGGGAAAGTACGAATGGGAAAATGAGAAGAGCGGCCCGAGGGATTGGATAGTGAGGATCAAGAAACTTTGAGGCAACCCTGCGGTGGTTCAACTCGGGTGCAGGGAGGGCGACTTCGAAGGACCCAGCATTAGCCTTTGAACCGGCGTCGTTGTCTCGGATGAAAGCTGAGGGGGGGTGAAACTGGGGCGCTCGGGAACACGGCCCAAACTCGGGCCGCGAGCCTCAAGAAACTTAAGTTCCGGGAGGTGTCAAGAGATTACTTCCCAACCCTCCCGTTGAGGCCTCTTCCCGGAGGAGGCCCTTTTGGCGCCCAGAAGCCACGCGCGAGCCAGTCCCGGGAGAGGGTGCCCTCCCGGGGCGAGCTATAAAGAAGGTCCCGGCCGTAAAGGCCGAGGACCCTTTTTTCATGCTCCCCAAAATCCCTACCAGTCGGCAAAACCTCCAGATGGACGGCTGAGGCTTCGAGCCGGAAAAAGCCGAGGAGGGGGTTTTTCCCCTTGACAAACCTGAATTCTATCTTAATTTAATCGTATCCTACAGCACACAGCTCCCATCGAAGTCTATGAAAATGGCCCCCACCCTTTGGCTGCAGGCCGAGGCTCTCGCGTGGGTCGAAAATGTTGACATCCGCCACTGATTCAGCAAATCGACATCCGTGCCAGCAGCAAGATAATTCACGGGGAGAAACACATGAGTGCGCAGGAAGAAAAAGGTAAACCCATCGGCTTGGCAGTTGTGGGTTGCGGCACTATCGGGCGCATAAGGGCGGCGTTTGCCCGCGAGTACCCCGGTGTGCAGTGGCTCGGCCTGTGCGATATCAAAGAGAAGGTCGGCAAGAAGCTCGCCGGGGACGTGAATGCCGACTTCTTCACGACGGACCACCGCGCACTGCTCAGGCGACCCGAGGTGAACGCCTCCATCATCGCCACCGATGAGAACGAGCACGTCGCACCGATTCTCGCTTCCGTAGAACATGGCCACAAGATGCTCATCGAAAAACCCCTCGCCACAGACCCCAAAGACTCAGCGAGAGTGCTCAAGGCCATCCGGGAGGCGGATATCGACGCTGTTGTGGGCTACACCAATCGCTTCCGCCGCCGCTTCCTGGTGGCCAAGGAGAAGATCCGCACCGGCCAGCTCGGTGAGGTCACCTCAGTGACGACGCGCGCCTTCATGAACCGCCTCGTCCCTATCGCCACGGTGGAAAGGACCGAGAAACGCTCAATCCTCACCCCGATGGTCGTCTCCGGGACCCACAGCCTCGACATCAGTCTCTGGCTCATGGAGGGCAAGAAGCCGGCCGAGGTCTACGCCCGCTCGGTCGACAAGACCCTGGGCGCGTCTTATGGGACGAAAGACGCCACCTTCGGCGTCTTCACCTTCGAGGACGGGACCATCTGGAGCATGTCGATAAGCTGGGCGCTGCCGGTCGTCTGGCCCGGCTCGGTCTACAGCCTGGAGATCGGCATCGTCGGCACGGAGGGTGTGCTCACCATAGACGATACCCACCGCGACCTGGTGCTGGCGTCGGAGAAGCCCCAGCCTGCGGGCTACACCCCGGATGTGAAGCGAAACGTCGACTTCCTGACGAGTTACCCGCCGGGCGACATCGCGTTCGGCCAGCTCTGGGGGCCGATGCGCGAGGAGACAAACGCCTGGTTAGCACGCATCTACACGGGGCTCGAAACCCCGCACGCCACCGCGGAAGACGGACACCGGAACCTCCTTCTCACCATGGCGATGGACCTCTCAGCGAAGCGGGGCAAGGCGGTGCACCTTCCGATTGAGCCGGAGGAATTCGAAAAATAAGAGCCCCGTAGCTATAGAGTGGTCTGAAGAAAGCTTGTGAAAGGGGGGGCGCAGCCGCTTCATATTCACCCAAAGGAGAGCCTATCTTCATCCCAGGGAGGAAGCTGTGCCGCATTCCCGGCGATGAAGGAAAGATCTTCGAACCCGGCGACTTGTTCCACATTCAGTCCTTGGGGAGGGAGCTGCGATGCGAAGCGATAGGAGAAAAGAAAGGTTCGATTCTCTGCTGGAAGGTTCTGGGATAACGCGCAGGCGTTTCATCCAGGGCCTGGGCGCCGCAGGGGCCGTGGCGATGAGCCCGCTCCTGTTGCCCCGTGATGCCGAGGCGGCCTGGCCCGACCGGCCCATTACGGCCGTCGTCATGTATGCCGCCGGAGGCGGCACCGACACCGTGATCCGCGCTATTACGGGTGCGATGGCCAAGGCGACGGGTTGGGATATCAACGCCATCAACAAGCCGGGCGCGGTGGGCGGCGTTGCGACGGGGTTCGTCCTCAAGAAGCCGGCCAACGGCTACTGGTGGCTCGGAGCGGCGAACTACAACAAGTTCGTCCGCGTGATGGGGCATTCGGACTCTGTGGCCTGGCGCGACTGGCAGTATTTCCAGGCGGCGAACTCGCTCGCGAGCTGGTCGGTGAAGGCGGATTCGCCTTTCAAGTCGCTCCAAGACGTCATCGCCGCCGCAAAGAAGAACCCGGGCAAGCTCACCATCTCCACCTCGGGGGTCGGCGGGCTGTGGCATGAGATCGCCGCAATCGTGGCCCACGCCGCCGGCATCGAGCTGAAATTCGTCCCCTACAAGGGCGGAAGACCCGCCACGCTTGCCGGCCTGCGGGGCGAGGTGGACATCGCGGGCGGCGGCGTCCACGAGCATATCGACTTCATCCGCGCGGGCAAGCTGCGCAACCTCCTGGTGACCTCAAGGCAGGACCTCGATATCCCTGGATACGGGAAGCTGACCTCAGTCGGCAAGCTCATTCCTGGCATAAAGCCGATCCTCCCGGTGGGCGGGAACTACAACATCGCCCTGAGGCGCGAGGCCTCGCTGGATATCCTCAACGAGGTCAAGAAGGCTTTCATCGCGGCCGCCGAGTCGGAGTCATTCAAGGCCATCTGCGAGCGCAAGTTCTTCGAGGTCGATGTCCGTTGGGGCGAGGCGGCGGACCGCCGTGCCGCCCAGCTCGAGTCCCTCACCGCAGCGACCTTCGTGAGGGTGCAGAAGTACATCGGGAAGAAGGTGCTGGGCCCCAAGGAGCTCGGCCTTCCAGAGCCCGCGGAATTTGAGGCTTGGTGGCCACCCAAGGGCTATGAGCCGCGGATGACGTAGGGACCGCATAACCGATCAATCGCCCGCCGGGCGGGGCCTCCTGGTTAGGGTGCTCCGTTCGGTGGGCCCGTCTGGGCGACCGATCGCAATCTTCACTTCCTCCGGGTGCGCCCGAGGGCCGCTCCTGGAGGGGCGGAAATCCCATGACGACCGACCCCAGAGAACCGCCGCAGGGCTCCCCCCCGGAAGGCCATGCCGGTCTCTCCAGGGCCCCCTCCGAGGAGGAGACCGTTGCCAGGTCCACCCCCCGCAAGGACCTCATCTCCGCCATCGCCATCGCGGCGCTCTCCCTTTTCGTGATGGCCCTTTCGCTCAGGATGCCAAACCCCGGCAGCCTCCACTCCGCCCCAGGGCTCCTGCCTTTCCTGACGGGGCTGAGTCTGCTCGCGATGGCCTTCGGCCTCGGCCTCCCGGCCGTGCGCAATAGGGGCGCTCGGGGCCTGGTGGGCGACTTCGGGAGCGGGTTTCGAGCCTTCTTTACGAACGAGGAGAACCTGCGGCTCTTCCTGCTTCTGGGGGTTATCTTCGCTTACGTGCTTCTTGTCGATATCGTGACCTTCGACCTCAGGATCCCACTCACCCTGGGGGGTTTGGAATACAGGTTCAGCAGCTTCGAGTTCATAACGATCCTCGTGCTCACTTTGATATTGCGCGTGTTCTGGCGGGCGCCCGTGCTGAGATGTCTTCTCGTCTCCCTGCCCACGACCATTTTTCTTGCGGCCATCTTCCGCTACGGCTTCAAGGTGCTCCTGCCCGGCTCCGGCTGAAGGATAATCCGTGCTCTGGGACCAAATCCTCCTCGTTCTCACCCCCTACTTTCTCGTGGTCTGCCTCTCCGGGACGACGCTCGGAATCCTCTGGGGAGCCATGCCGGGGCTTTCGACCACCATGGCCATGGTGCTCCTCATCGGCCTCTCCGCCGGCATGTCTCAGAATGTCGCCATAATGTTCATGCTCGGCGTTTACACGGGGAGTGTATTCGGCGGGGCGATCTCGGCCGTCCTCATCAACATCCCGGGCACGCCCGCCGCCGTGCCCACCATGATCGAGGGCCACCCTCTTGCCCTGAAGGGTGAGGGCGGGCTCGCGCTCGGTACCGCCATTGTCGCTTCCTTCATGGGGAACTGGGTGGGCATCCTGCTGCTGGTCGCCTTCATTCCCGTCATTCTCTGGGTGGCGCTGCAGTTCTGGTCCTGGGAGATGTTCTTGCTTGCGCTCTGGGGAATCGCCATCTGCGGCACGATGACCTCGGGAGAGTCGCCCGTCAAGGGGTGGATATCCGGCTGGCTCGGGCTGCTCATCTCCTTCATCGGCCTCGACAGCATACACGGGGTCCCGCGCTTCACCTTCGGCATCGAGCTCCTGGAGGACGGCGTGAGCTACATCCCGGTTCTCATCGGACTCTTCGGCCTGGCCGAGATCCTCAAGGTCCTCCCCCAGAAGAGCCCTTACGCGATACCGAGCGAGGTCGGCCGGGTGGTCCCGCCCTTCTCGATGCTCTGGAAGTATGCGCGCTCCTCCATCCGCTCCGGCCTGCTGGGCACTCTCATCGGCGCCATCCCCGGCGCCGGGGCGAACGTGGCCTCGTTTGTCGCCTGGGATGTGGGCAAGCGCCGCGCCTCCGCCGAGGAGCGAGCGAAGTGGGGAAAAGGAAGCTACGAGGGGATCGTTTGCGCCGAGGTGGCGAACAACGCCAATATCGGCGGCTCGCTCCTGCCGACGCTCACCCTCGGAATCCCCGGAAACGCGCCCGCCGCCGCCATCATGGCCGCGCTGGAGCTCAAGAATGTAGTGCTCGGCCCGATGATCCAGGTCGAGCACCCCGGCCTCATCTACTTCATCTATGCAGGGCTGATCGTGGCCAACTTCCTCATGTACGGTATGGCCATCGCGCTGGTGAAACCTTCGCTCAAGCTCTTCAGCCTCCCTCGCGAGCTGCTCATGCCGCTGATCATCCCGCTCTGTGTGCTGGGCTCCTTTGCCGTAAACCTGAACATCTTTGACGTCTATATTATGTTCGCCACCGGCATCGTGGGCTATCTGCTCTACCGCTTCGGCTTCCCGCTGGCGCCGATGGTGCTGGCGGTCATCCTGGGCCCCATGGCGGATGAGAACCTCCGCCGGGCGCTCATTACCTTCGAGGGCAAATCGCTCTGGTTCGTCCTTTCACGTCCCATCGGGACGCTCCTCATACTGGTCGTGTTATACACCTTCTACGACGGGATCTTCCGGAGGACCAGAGCGCAAAAGAAGAAATAAACCGCTGGCGTCGCCTGAGCTGCACGCGGCCTAAGTGCTCCGCCGATTTTCGGCCCGGCGGCCGGAGACGGAAAAGGGGAAATGAAAGGGGTTGCAGAGACGGCTTTGAGCGCATATGATTTCAAATAACGCATTTCTGCTGATAGTAATAATAACCTTCTTATGTTAATAATGGTCGCTTCGGTGGGGTAGCATGTGGAACCGCCCGGTCGTCCGCCCGCGGATATTTCTCCGGGAGAAGGCGGCGGGGCGGCGCAAATGTTTGGCCTCCCAGAGAGTGGGGCCGTGACGAGAGGAGGAGCTCTTATGCGCGCGCGAGTCTTGCTGGTCACAGTGGCCGTTTGGGTGGTCGTTGCCGCACTGGCGCTCTGGGGTCCCAGCCCGGCAGGGGCGGCACGGGACAGGATCATCGTGGCACAGGGCGGAGATGTCACGACCCTTGACCCGCACATGCACGCGGAAAACTACGCCTTCGTGATCCTCCAGCACATCTACGAAAAGCTCTTCACGCGTACCATCAAGGATGGGAAGCTCTTCCTTGAGCCGGTGCTCGCCGAATCCTACAAACTCCTTAATCCCACAACCTGGGAGTTCAAGCTGCGGCGTGGCGTTACCTTCCATCACGGGGAGCCATTCACCGCGGCGGCGGTCAAGTACAGCATCGAGCGAATGCTGAACCCCGAGCAAAAGGCCCGCTATAGGGGTCTGGTGGTGGTGGTTGACCGTGTCGAGGTCGTGGATGACTATACGGTGCGGATCTACACAAAGGAGCCGTTCCCCATACTGCGGCTGAACCTGGCCTACGCCGTCTCCATCGTGCCGCCCAAGTACTTCCAGGAGAAGGGCGACAAGTACGTTGCCCAGCATCCCTCCGGCACAGGCCCCTATCGCTTCGTCCGCTGGGTGAAGGATGACGAGCTGGTGCTCAAGGCTTACCCCGGCTACTGGCGGCCCGGAATCCCGCGGGTCCCCAATCTCATCTTCAAGCCCATCCCGGAGGAGGCGAGCCGTGTGGCGACCCTGCTGGCTGGCGATGTGGACGTCATCCGGGATGTCTCGCCGACCTCGGTCCCCCGGCTGCGCGAGAGCGAGACGGTTGAGCCGCGCATCGTCCCGACCGGGATGGTGGTCCACTTCGCCTTAGACACCCTGAGCCCTGGGCCGCTCAAAGATGCCCGGGTGCGCCGGGCGCTCAACCTTGCGGTTAACAAGCAGCTGATCATTAAGCAGGTCCTGGGCGGCTTCGCGACCCAGGTGCCGGGGCCCATCACTCAGTTCCACTTCGGCTTCGACCCCTCGGTGCCGGCCTTTGACTACAATCCCGACGAAGCCCGGCGCCTGCTGGCGGAGGCCGGCTATCCTCAAGGCTTCAGCATGACAATCAACGCGCCCACCGGCCGTTACCTGAATGACAAGGAAGTTGCCCAGGCTGTTGCTTATATGCTGGGCCAGGTCGGCGTCAAGGTCAACCTCGTGACCCACGAGTGGGCGGGCTACATGGGCAAGATCTACCGCAAAGAGCTGGGCACCTATATGATGGGGTGGGGCGGCTCTCTCGACGCCGACGGCACGATGTACAATCTCCTCTACTCCACGCAGGTCTTCGCCCGGATCAAGAATGAGCGCCTCGACCAGTTGCTGATGCAGGGCAAGGCGGTGATGGACCCGAAGGAGCGGGAGAAGACCTATGCCGAGGCGCAGCGGATCGTGCACGAGCAGGCGCCTTGGATCTTCCTCTATGCCCAGAATGACATCTTTGCGGCCAAGCGCGACCTCGTCTGGCAGCCTCAGGGGGCGCACCCCACCCTCTCGCTGCGGTTCTGGGAGGCATACTGGAAGTAAGAAAACTAGAGCGGGTGAGTGGTCGATAATAATCGACGCCGAGGGAGAGAGGCGCGGGGCTGAGCTCGGCGCCTCTCTCCCCGCAAGGGAGGCTCGGTGATGGGTGAATACGACAAGATCTTCGCATACATGGACGAGCACTTTGACGAGCGGCTGGAGAAGCTCCGGGCCTACCTGCGTGTCCCCGCCATCTCACCAAAAAATGAGGGGGTGCGTGAGAGTGCGGAGATGACTCTCGGCTACATCGAGGAGCTGGGCGCCGAGGATGCTCGCTTGGTCGAAACCGAGGGCAACCCGGTCGTCTTCGGCAAGCTCTACTCCAAAAACCCCAACGCCAAGACCCTCATCTGCTACGGCATGTACGACGTGATGCCGGTCGACGAGCCTGGGTGGGCGGTCCCGCCCTTCGAGGGTGCCATCATCGAGCCTAAGCGCATCGGCGCTCCGACCCGGTTCGGCAAGCTGCTCGTGGCTCGCGGGGTGGCCAACCAAAAGGGCCAACTCATGGTGTTCCTCAACGCGGTGGAGACCCTGCAGAAGGTGACCGGAGACATTCCCGTCAACATCATTTTCGCTGTAGAGGGCGAAGAGGAGCTGGGCAGCCCGAGCTTCCCCGAGTTCTTCCAGAAGTGCTTCGATGACCTGAAGACGGCCGATGCCGTGCACTGGCAGGGTTTTCGCACGGACGAGGTGGGCCGCCACATGATCCAGCGCGGCTACAAGGGTTGGGTGAACCTGGAGCTCAAGGTCACCGGTGGTGACTGGGGAGGACCGGCCGGCCGCTCGCTCTTCGCAGCGGACGCGGCCTGGGTGGACGCGCCCATACCACATCTGCTGGCGGCGGTGAATACCATCATAGACAAAGACGGCAATATCTTGGTTGAGGGCTTTTACGACGATGTGCGGCCCCTCACGCCGACCGAGCGGGAGGAGATAGGGGTCGTTGAGCAGACCTTCGATGAAGCCTCCACGATGCAGAACTGGCAGATCAAGAAGTTCAAGCAAGGCCGGCCCGGCCGCGAGCTGGTGGGCAAGTACATCACAGGCCCCCTCATCAACATAGACGGCATGGTCGGGGGCTACACGGGCCCGAAGATCTGGACCAACCTCCCGCGCACGGGGCTCATCAAGATGGACGTGCGCCTGGTTCCCGACATGACGCCCGGGGTGATAATCGAGAAGATCAAGGCGCACCTCGTCAAGCAGGGCTTTCCGGAGGTGACGGTACGGGTGCTATCCTCCTACGACTGGTGCCGCACCCCGGCGGAGGCAGAGATCATCCAGGCCGCGGTGAAGGCGACCGAGCTCCTGGGTGCACCCTACATCATGTGGCCTACCTGGGTCGGGTGCTCGCCGCTCTACATCTTCAACAAGGCCCCCCTGCACCTGCCCTTCTCCATCACGGGCATGGGCCACCGCGGGCGCTCACATCAGGCCAATGAGTACGTGGCCGTGGAGGGCCTTCGCGAGGGCGAGCGCTATGCCGCCGCGCTCATGTGTGAATTTGCCAAGATGGGGCGCTCGCGGAAGGTGACAGAGTTGGAGTTCTGAGCGCGGCCCCCCATCCCTAAATCGGACCCCCGGCGCTGAGCAGGGGCAGGGCGGATATGCGCGCGTATCTCGTTAAGCGATGCCTCCAGGCCCTCCTGGTGTTCGTCGGCATCGGCCTTGTCGTCTTCCTCTTGCTCCATCTCACGGGCGACCCCACCCTGCTCCTCCTCCCCCCCGAGGCGAGCCCCGAGGACATCGAGCTCCTGCGCAAGCAGATGGGCTTCGATGACCCGCTCTACATTCAATATTGGCGGTTCTTCAAGGGGACGCTGCGCGGGGATTTCGGCGACTCCTTCCGCCACAACCAGCCGGCCATCGACCTGGTAATAGAGCGGGTCCCGGCCACCGTGGAGCTGGCGACGGTCGCCATGATCATCGCTCTCGCCGTGGCCCTGCCGGTGGGCATTTTCTCCGCTGTGCGTCGTGACACGAGTGTGGACCACCTGGGAATGGCCTTCGCGCTGCTCGGACAGTCAATGCCCGTATTCTGGCTGGGCCTCATGCTGGTGCTGGTCTTCTCGGTGAATCTCCACTGGCTTCCGGCCACAGGCCGCGGGGACTGGTCGCAGATCGTGCTCCCCGCCATCACGTTGGCGATGTTCTCCATGGGTCGCATCGCGCGGCTGGTGCGCTCCGGGATGCTGGAGACCCTCAACCAGGACTACATCCGGACCGCTGAATCCAAGGGCCTCGGGCGCCGGCGGATCATCTGCATCCATGCCCTGCGTAACACTTCTGTCCAGATTATCACTATTGTGGGCATGGAGGTGGGCACGCTCCTGGGCGGAGCGGTCATCACCGAGACCATCTTCGCCTGGCCCGGCGTCGGACGCCTGGCCATCCAGGCCATCTACAACCGCGACTACCCGGTGGTACAGGCCGACGTGTTCATGCTGGCCCTGATCTTCGTTGTCATCAACCTGGTGACCGACATCCTTTACAGCTACCTCGACCCAAGGGTGCGATTCGAATGAGCGAGGAAGCACTGCGCGCATCCGCGTCGGAGGTGCCCGGCGAGAGGGGCCGTCCCGCCGAATGGCGCCGGATGCTGAGGCGGATGGGCCGGGGTGTGCTGCGAAGTCGCGGCGGATGCTTCGGGGTGATCATGGTGATGGCCATGGTGTTCGCCGCCGCCTTGGCCCCCCACCTGGCGCCCCACAGTCCACTGACCCAGAACCTCCTCGCGCGGACCGCGCCCCCCGCCTGGATGGCGGGCGGCTCGATGCGATATCTTTTGGGTACTGACCAGCTGGGACGCGACATCGCGAGCCGCATCATCTACGGCGCTCGGGTGAGCCTGCTGGTGGGCGTGACAGCGGTGAGCATCTCCGCTGTACTGGGCGTCCTCATCGGCCTCGTTGCGGGTTACTACAAAGGCGGCATAGACAACTTCTTCATGCGGATCGCCGACATCCAGCTCTCATTCCCGCTCATTCTTCTAGCCATCTCGATCATCGCAGTGCTGGGGCCAACCCTCCGTAACATAATCCTCTACATGGGCATCGCCGGCTGGGTGCTCTACGCGCGGATCGTGCGGGCAGAGGTGCTCTCGCTGCGCGAGCGGGAGTTCGTCCAGGCGGTCCGCGCCGCCGGAGGTAGCGACCTTCGGATTCTCTTCCGGCACATCCTGCCGAACCTGCTCACGCCATGCATCGTCATCTCGACCCTTCAGGTCGCCCGTGTAATCATCATGGAGTCCTCGCTGACCTTCCTGGGCCTGGGGATCCCCCCGCCCACACCCACCTGGGGTGGCATGCTGAGCGATGGCCGCGGCTACCTCTACAGCGCCTGGTGGATAGCCACATTGCCCGGCCTGGCCATCCTGCTCACCGTGCTTGGGATCAACCTGCTCGGCGACCGCCTGCGGGATGTGCTGGATCCCCGCCTGGATGTGTGAGAGCGATGAGGAAGTGGAGGCCCTCTTGGCAGAATGTGCTCCAAGCGGACTCAGCTGCCGCCATGTCAATAATCTCTCGGCACTCAGGCCTTAGCCCCCTCCAGCAATTAGGGTATAATCCCGGTTTGCTTGGAGAATCCATCTCGCGCCATACGGAGGCCGGAGGCCGACCCGGGGGAACCAGGGGCGGAGGTGCCCCCTCTCGGTTCCAGATGGACTCTCCCGAGACCCGGCGCGGTCTACGGAAATACTCCCCCGTATAAGCGGGCGGAGGGATGCATCATGGATAAAAGGAGAAGGAGCTCGTCCATGCTGGTTGCAACGATCATAATGGGAGTGCTTGCCGCTATTCTTCTTTTTGTGGGCTACTCCAAGGGACAGGGCCAACATATAGCCGGCATGAGGTCCGCTCTGACGATATTGGCCCAAATCCTTCCCTTGCTGGTCCTAGCCTTCCTCGTGGCCGGCATGGTCCAGGTTCTTCTCCCTCAAGAAGTGATATCCAAATGGGTGGGCGTGGAATCCGGCATGCGCGGGATACTCATCGGCACAGTGGCCGGCGGTTTTACCCCCGGCGGCCCCTATGTCAGCTTGCCCCTCGTTGCCGGCTTCGTACGCTCGGGCGCCAGCGTGGGAACCCTGGTTGCTTTTCTGACAGCTTGGGGGTTGTGGGGAGTCAGCCGGTTGCCGATGGAAGTGGGGATATTGGGCTGGAGATTGACGTTCATCCGCGTTGCGAGCACCTTCTTCTTCCCGCCCATTGCCGGACTGATAGCTCAGGCACTCTTCGGAGGTAGCAAGTTTACATAAGAGCTCAATTCCCGGCGCCCGCAAACCCGCTAAAAAATCTTTTAGCGGGCGGCCCACAAGCGGGAGAGAGAGGTTCCCGCTTTCGGCATACGCCGATGAAAAGCCATATCACAAGGGAGGAAAGGAAGGATGGGGAAGCCGTTTTTCGTCGATCTGATGGAGAAAAATGACCTGGAACTGTTGAAGAATATGAGCTCCCTCCGCGAGTTTGCGATGAAGGAGGGTGCCCTCCCGGCAAAGGTGAAGATTCTGATGTGCCTTCTGGCCGACGCGATACTCGGTCACCCCGAAGGCGTAAAGGCCCTTGCCGAGGAGGCCCGTACCCAGGGAGCCACCGAGGGGGAGATCGCTGAGACCGTGCGCATGGCCTTTTTCCTCGGCGGCCTGCCCGGCCTCGTCGTCGGAACCTTCGCCTTTCAGGGGTAGCCGGGGTGGGGTGAGGCTGAGTCTCACCCCTATCCACCAAGGATATTCACGCCACGGCCGCGACCCGCCCGAAGGCTAACTCTCATCTCTTTCCCGAGGGAGCCCACCCGCCGAGAATCCCACTTTTCAGGGCCATCATGCCCCTGAAAAAAATTTATGAAATCGCCTTTTCCCCGGAATTTTGACCGCCCGCCAGTTGTTCATAAAGCCATAAGGAGACTCCCATGGGGAAGAGTGGCGATTCGAAGTAAGACCCTGCATTAGGGTCCTGGTAGTTAACACTTGGTCAATCGCTTTACCCTCAAAAAAAGGAGAAAAATAATGAGAATGGCTCTGACCGTGTTGGCAATCACCTCATTTGTTGTCCTGACCCTTGGCTCAAGCCTGGCTCTTGCCGGAGGGGCCTCCGCTTGTAAGACCGAGATCGAGCGAGCAGAGGCGAAGCTGGCCGAGGTGCAGGATAGAGAGATGCGCATGCAAGCTGAGGGATGGCTGCTGAAGGCCAAGGGCTCGCACAACCTCGCCAACTATTGGGATTGCGAGGAAGAGGCGGCAAAAGCCCTCAAGGTGATTGCAAAGTAACGCCGCCCCTGAAACATTCAGGGAGCAAAGCCTCACGTTGATGTAACTATAGCCCTGCAACAAAGCCTGGCGACGGGGATGTCGCCGGGCTTTTTCATTCATGTGCAGCTAGCTACACGACTAGCTCTGGGGGCCTCTTCTACTTCCCGAGGCAGAACTCGCTGAAAATCCTGTCCAGGACCTCTTCCCCGTGAGTTCTTCCGAGAAGGCCCCCCAGGGCCTCGAGGGCCTCGTTGAGATCGAGGGCCACGAGCTCGGGGGAGAGCCCCCGCCGAAGCCCCCGGCCTGCCGCCTCAAGGCGCTCCCTCGCGCAGGAGACGGCAAGACGGTGGCGCTCGCGGGTGAGAAGGGCCCCGGCCCGCTCATCTCCTTCTCCGAGAAGGACTCTTGCTATGGCCTCCTCCAGGCCATCGAGGCCCGTGCCCTCTTTGGCCGAAAGCAAGAGCGCGGGTTTTTCCGGAAGGAGCTCGGCAAGAGCCCCCTCTTCAAGCCGCCGCGGGAGGTCTATCTTGTTCACGGCGACCATGGCCCGTCTCCCTTCGAGGTCCCCTGCAATCTCCCTGTCAGTCTCTGTGAGGGGCTCCGAGCCGTCAAGCACAAGGAGAACGAGGTCTGCGGCCTCGATGGCCCGGCGGGTTCTCTCGATGCCCGCCCTCTCCACCTCCCCGCCTCCCCGCCTGAGGCCCGCCGTGTCTATGATGGTCAGCGGCAGGCCCCTTATCTCTGCATCCTCCTCGATGGTATCCCGCGTGGTCCCCGGCAGGGTGCTTATTATGGCCCTCTCTTCCCTGAGGAGAGCGTTCAGGAGAGAGGATTTCCCCACATTGGGCCTCCCCACAATGGCGAGCCTCGCGCCCTCCCTGAAGAGCCTTCCCCGGCGGAAGCCCTGCTCCAGGGCGGCGAGCCTGTCGATGATGCCCTCGGCCTCACAAGCTATGGCCTCTGTCTCAAGCTCCTCCTCGATGTCCTCGGGGAAATCTATGGCCGCCTCAAGCCTTGAGGCAAGGGATATCATCCTCTCCCAGAGGGGCTCAAGCCTCTGCGAGAGGCCACCCTCAAGCTGACGCAGCGCAGCCCTGAGGCTCGCTTCTGTCTCCGCGCCTATCACATCGGCCACAGCCTCCGCCTGAAGGAGGTCGAGCCGGCCGTTGAGGAAGGCCCGCCGCGTGAACTCCCCGGGCTCGGCGAGCCTGGCTCCCCGGCCGAGGAGAAGGGAAAGCACCGCGCTCAGCGTTGCCCTCCCCCCGTGGCAGGAGAGTTCGACCACATCCTCTCCCGTATAGCTCCGGGGGGCTTTCATGTAAGTGATGAGGACCTCGTCCAGGGGCACCCCCCCCTCCCCCACGAGCTTCCCGAAGGAAACCCTCCTGGGCACGAGGGGCTTCCTCCCCTGAAAGACCCCCTCCGCCAGCGCAAGAGCCCTGGGGCCGCTCATGCGCACTATCCCCAGGGCACCGCGGCCGGGAGGGGTTGCTACTGCGACTATGGTGTCGGCTTGCTTCACGAGTTCATGAGCCTCCCCGGTGACTCTTCTCTGGTTTTAATCTCCTCGATATTATGATTCAATTCATTTTCGCCGAAATGCTATATTCTTCGCAAGGCTCGCGCCTGAGGTCGCTGGCGCAACGGAAACCACAACCACCCCGGGAGAGATGAGCCGTGTCAGAGCTCCGCCATGACCCTATTCAGCGGCGCTGGGTGATAATCTCATCTGAGCGCAAGAAGAGGCCTTCCGATTTCAAGCCTGAGATGCACTCCCCGGCGGCGGGCGGCTCGTGCCCGTTTGACGAGGGAAACGAGGGCATGACCCCGCCCGAGGTATTCGCCCTGAGGGCCGAAGGCACCCGCCCGAACGGGCCGGGGTGGCTCGTGAGGGTGGTTCCAAACAGGTTCCCGGCGCTGGCCGCAGATGGGGACTTGGGGCGGAGGGAGGTCGGCCTCTACCACGTGATGGACGGCGTGGGCGCCCACGAGGTCATCATCGAGACGCCGGTCCATGGGGTGCACCTCGCCGATATGAGCGCTGAGCATCTGGCAGAGGTTCTCTCCGTCTACCAGGCACGCCTGGTCGAGCTCTTCAAAGACCGCCGCTTCCGCTACGCGCTCATCTTCAAGAACCACGGCCGGGTGGCGGGCGCCTCCCTCACACACTCACACACCCAGCTGATCGCCACCCCCATAACTCCAAGGACGGTTGCCATGGAGCTGCTCTCAGCCCTCGAACACTACCGCGCCAAGGGCAGATGCCTCTTCTGCGACATCATGAGGGATGAGCTCGCGAGCGGCGAGAGGGTCGTGGCTGCGGATTCAGGCTATCTCGCCATCGCGCCCTTTGCCTCGCGCTTTCCCTTCGAGCTCTTCATCGCGCCCAGAGTCCACAGCCACAGCTTTGCAGCCCTGTCCCGGCCGGAGCTCACGGCCCTCGCCTCCTTCCTGAGGGATATCATAGGACGGGTGAGGAACGCCCTCGATGACCCCCCTTATAACTTCGTCTTCCACATCGAGCCAAACGTGGGGGCGGAGCCCCACCGGCCCGGCTATTGGGAGACCCTGCGCTCTGACTTCCACTGGCACATCGAGATAATCCCGCGTCTCACCCGCATCGCGGGCTTTGAGTGGGGGACGGGCTTCTACATAAACCCCGTGCCTCCAGAGGAGGCGGCGAGGGTGTTGAGGGAGAGGGATTAGGCCGGGGCCCCGCAGCTTTTCCCTTTTTCCCTTAAAATCAGCCTGGACAGGAAGCGAGGCTGGCTGATATGATAACTATATGCTTTTTCAAGCTTTAATCCCCCCGCTTGCGCCCCTTGGGGGGAAGCGACCCCGGGGGAACTCCACCAGGGAAGAGGGAAATGATAAGCATTTCGAGGCTTTACTGCGATGAGTTGACCGCGGCGGATGGCCTCCGCTACGGCCGCCGCGGCGATGAGAGCCCCCACTCGGCGCAGGCCCATGCGGTCGCTCGCTCGGCCGCCGAGAGGCGGCCCGTGACCGTCTGGAACTCGACCCGTACCTGCAACCTTCACTGCATCCACTGCTATACGGATTCCGAGTGCAGGGCATATCCCGATGAGCTCTCGACCGAGGAGGCCAAGGAAATGACCCGGGACCTCGCCTCCTTCGAGATACCGGCCCTTCTCTTCTCCGGGGGAGAGCCCCTCGCCCGGAAGGACCTCTTCGAGCTCATCAACTATGCGAGGGGCCTGGGCCTCAGGCCCGTTCTTTCCACTAACGGCACCCTGATAACGGGTGATGTGGCCCGCCGCCTCAAGGAGGCGGGTGTCATCTACGTGGGCATAAGCCTGGACGGCCTGGAAGGGGTGAACGACCACTTCAGGGGGGTCGAGGGGGCCTTCAGCCGGGCCATGGAGGGCTTCCGCGCGTGCCATTCCGAGGGCCAGAGGGTGGGCCTCAGGCTGACCCTCACCCGCCACAACTTCCGGGACCTCCACGGCATCTTCGACCTCATCGAGAGGGAGGGCATCCAGCGGGCCTGCTTCTACCATCTGGTCTATTCAGGAAGGGGGCACGGGATAGCCCGGGATGACCTGACCCACAGGGAGACCCGCGAGGCCATCGACATCATCCTCGAGCGCACGGAGGACTTCCATAAGAGGGGCGTTAAGAAGGACATCCTCACGGTTGATAACCACGTGGACGGCATCTACCTCTACATGAGGCTCAACGAGAAGGAGCCAGAGCGGGCGGAGGAGGTTTTGAAGCTTCTCACCTGGAACGGGGGCGGCACCTACAGCTCCGGCGTCGGTATCGCCGACATAGACTTCCGGGGGGACGTCCACCCCGACCAGTTCTGGATGCACCACAGCTTCGGGAACGTGAGGGAGCGGCCCTTCAGCCGGATCTGGACCGACACCTCTGACCCCCTCATGGCCGGGCTCAAAGACCGGAAGCCCCTTCTCAAGGGCAGATGCGGCGCCTGCCGATGGATAGATGCCTGCGGGGGCTCCATGAGGGTCAGGGCCGAGGCCGTGTTCCGCGACCCCTGGGCGCCCGAGCCCGCCTGCTACCTCACGGATGAGGAGATAGGGCTCGGGGAGGATAAGAAGGGGGTTCTCAAGGCCAAGGGTGAGGAGTTCGCCTTTCCTCAGGCGCTTTTGAAATGATGGGGACAAGTCGGGTAGGGCGAGGCTGCGCCTCGCTGTTATTTAACTTTGCCTGATCACGGCGCGACTGTGAGCTACCCGGCTGTCATGGAAAAATCCCTATGCAGACTTTCTTGGAGGGTATCAAACTGGCTAAGGATAAGAGGCTGGCGTAACCGTCAACGAGGGGGTACTTGTCAACTCAAGTATCGGTCAGGACACTTTTTTGTTTCAGGGTTTTTGTGATTCCTTCTTTATGTTCTTTTAGGAATCTTCCGAAGGCGAATAATCCTTTGTCTATCGTTCTCAGGTCTAGTGACGTCTCATTTCTCAGCTTTGTGACGTAGGAAAAGTATTCCCGGTAGAGGTTTATGTCGTCTTTTGTGAAGGTTCTGTCGGTAATCTCCGCGCTTTTTAGAAAGAAATAAGCTCTGTAGACGTGCTGGTCGAAGATCGGGAACTCGTCCGGCCTTGCTAGGTGCATCAGAAATATCTTCCAAATCAGACCTGCCCTTACGATTTCTGAAACCAAAGAGTAAAGCTCATGCACATGGTCAGCCTTAAACCTATTTAGCTTTCTGTACTTCATCAGCTTATCAAGATTTTGCTTGGCATTTTCGAATATGAGCTGTTTCTTCTGTGACAAAGGGTTTGCGTTCTTCCATTCTAGCAGGTAGAGCAGGTCTTCGGGTGTCAAGGTGCCGTCTTTTTTCAGATGATATAAATAATCTTTTTCAGGGTATTTGCCTTCACTGTAGTAGCCTTGCCAGAACTGGATGAACTCCCTCATATTAGCAATCTTAAAGTCAAGGATGAAGCTGTTGCTGTTCGGCATGTTCTTCCTACCTCCTGGAGAAGCCATTGGAAGCTTTTAAAAGTTATCAAAAACATACTCCATAATTTGTTCAGACGGGTAGGGCCGGGCTTCGTCCGCCCATAAAAGAAATATCCCCGATCTCTCAGGGGCATCCTCCGAAAGAGGAACCATCTCTGAAGCCCATCATAACTCAGCGGATTGGCATTGGTTCCGCCTACAGAAGCTCCGGACGGCTGGCGCGAAGCCACTTTTCAACATCGTCTCGGAGTTTTTTTGCCAAGGCAAACATCTCCTCTGCCTCGTGGTCAGAAACCGCTCCCATCCGCTCGTATTCGCTGATGTTCCGCTTTTTCCGGAAAATATCGAGCCGCGTGATGAGGCCCACATCCGCACCGATGGTGTGGGCAAGCGATTGAATCAGGCGGTAGTGCTGGGCTTCCCTTCCGGCGCGGTAGCCGGCCGCAGCCAGAGCCGCAGCCGCCGCCTGGAGGGCGCCGTTGTATGCTATATTCAATCGCCAGTCCGGACTAAGACCAGGGGCTCGGCAATCGGTCAGGTCGCGGTCGGCCACGCCCAGCAGGTCAGTTATCTCCCGTGGGCTCGCCCGGTGTTCAATCAGCCAACCGTTCCTCAGCCACTCGCGCAAGCTCACGCTCGTCCCCTATGAGGAGTATCCGCTTTTCCTTGATGACGGCCTTGAGAAAATGGTGGCCTGTCAACAGCTTTGACCGGAACTCGGCGGGAGGATAGACGGTCGGGTTGACCTCCCGGCCCAGCTTCTCCTGGGCTCCAGAAAGGGCCGAGACAACCTCGGCGAATGTCACCTCGCCAACCACGAGAAGGTCCACGTCGCTTCCCTCCCGCTCTTCGCCGCGGGCGAGCGACCCATAGATGAAGGCAACGCGGATGCGGTCGGCCAGGAGGGCCAGCGCGCCCCGCAGCACATCGCCCACCCCGGCTGTCTTTATAACGAGGCCCTTCAGCTCCGCGAAAACCGGACTCTCAGGATTGGCCTGGTAATACACCTGCCGGCCGCGCGCCATGCGCCGTATGATGCCGGCCTCGGAAAGGCGCTTCACCTCCCGCTGCACGGCGCCCACGCTGCCCCCCGCGGCGCGGACGATCTGCCGCAGGTAAAAGGCGCTATCGGCATGGCCGTAAAGCAGGGAGAGAACCGCTCGGCGCGTCTTGCCGAAAAGAGTTGCAGAGATGGCAGTGTCTTCATCCTTCGTACTCATATTGGGTGCAATTGTACCCGGATTGGTTACAATGTGCAAGCGGCTAATCCAAGAATCCCACAGGGAGGACCTGGCCTTGCATTCGGAGGGTTTATGGGGTTTTCAGAGCATAGCCGCCTCTTCGCCCAGTTGATTTCCCAACACTCCCCATCTCGCCGCTGGCACAGAAAAGGATGCCCCTGAGAGGTCAGGGGCATCTTTTTGCAAAGAAAATATATCTCTATCCCGTCACAAGGCTTCAGCGGCGCAGAGGTTCTCTTCTTTGGCCGCGGTCCGCCCACAAGCCTTGCAGACGAACTTCGGGTTCTTCACGAGTGCTTTGTAGTCCCCCAGGTTCGATTTCAGATAGCCCAGGTTATGAAGATAACAGAGGTGTTTTTCGTGTCCCGCATGGGGCATCTTCGCTTCGGCCATTTCTTTTCCCTCCTTCTTATTGAAAATCGGCGGTTCATTGGGTTTCGGCCCCCTCAGCGGTGTGAGGCGGGTCAAGCCCTCGCTGCGGGCCGCCCGGCCCGAAAGCCCTACCACACGGGTGAGGGGAGCCGCCGGGGTTCACTTGGTCAAACACTGGTTTTAGATTTTTATTCGCCGGGGGGCTTAGGCAAGATGGGCGATGATATCAAACCTGCGGTGGCGTCTTATATTATCGTCCCCCTTTCTTGATAATAAATTTCCTTCCCTTTTCCTCCCCACGACCCCGGAGGGGCACGCCGTCGTGAGAGACCACATCTTTGGCCTCAACGCCCCAGGGGCGGGTCACGAGCGGTAGAGAGGGGCGAGGAGACATGCTGCCCGGCTAGGGAGTCCGCTGCGGTTGTTCCGGGGGGCCTGGGGGGGTGGGGACCACCATCACGGGGATCCTCGCCCGGTGGCGCACGCTCGTAGCCGTCTCCCCGTAAATGAAATCTCCTATCCAGCGATGGCCGTGAGAGCCGAGCACCAGCATATCGAAGCCTTCCTCCTCCACGGACTTTACGATCTCATCCACAGGCCTTCCGAAGCGCACCATGGTTTCAACCCGCAGCTCAGCCTCCTCTGCCTCGCGTGCCAGCTCCTCCAGGTAATTCTCGTCCTCCCGGCTGTGCAGGCTCTGACTCTCCGGACCATAGACCATCGTGCCCGGCGTTTCGACGATATGCAGCAGTGTCAAACGCGCCTCATGCTCCAATGCGAGGGCCCGGGCGGCCGAAAGCACCTCAGCGTCTCCGGGCGCATGTTCGAGGGCGACGCCGATGTGCCGGATTGTGAAGGGCTTGATCTGCCCGGCCACGAGCTGGCCGGCCGTGACGACGCCGCTCTCCCACGTCCGCCCGGCTCCAAGCAGGGCGCCGAACGTGATGTAGGCGAGAGTCGCCAGCATCACGACTATGACCGGGATCAGCACAATCCACAGCCAGGCCGGGCCGCCGGTAAGCCGCCCTGTCAATTCGTCAAAGACCAGCTTCAGATTAAGGACGACGATGATCGCCGCAACCAGCCAGGCGAGCCCCTTGACCCAGGGCGGGTTGACGAAGAGGCCCATCTTCCTCCTGTCGGAGGTGAAATGGATGAGCGGGATCGTCGCAAAGGGGAGCTGGAGGCTCAGGATGACCTGCGACAGGATCAAGAGCCTGTAAGTCCCCCGGTCGCCCGCAACGGCGATGACGATGACGGCCGGGATGAGGGCCACGCTGCGCGTCAAGAGGCGCCTCAGCCAGGGCCGCATCCTTAAGTTAAGGTATCCCTCCATGACAATCTGGCCCGAAATTGTCCCGGTGAGGGTGGAGCTCTGGCCCGCCGCCAGAAGCGCCATGCCGAAAGCGATGGGGGCGACGTGGCTGCCGAGGATTGGTTCCAACAGTCTGTGGGCCTGCTGAATTTCAGTCACCGGGACCCCCCGGGTGTGAAAAGTTGCAGAAGCCATCACCAGGATCGCGGCGTTGACCAGGAAAGCGGCGTTCAGCGCGACGGCCGAGTCAATCAGGTTGAACTCACATGCCTCGGCCTTGCCGGTATGAGTGTTCGAAATCGCGCGGGATTGCACGAGCGAAGAATGAAGGTAAAGGTTGTGGGGCATCACCGTGGCGCCTATCATGCCGATGGCGATGTAAAGCGCCGAAGGTTCCAGCCTCGGCACGAACCCCGACATTATCCCGTGCCAATCCGGCTCGGCTATGAACACCTCGATGAAAAGGCATGCCGCGATGGTGCCGACCAGCGTCACGATGAAAGCTTCCATTTTCCGGACGCCGAGCCGTTGAATGGCCAGGAGGAGAAAAGTGTCGAAGGCCGTCACTGCGCAGCCCCAAAGCAGGGGCAACCCGAAGAGAAGGTTGAGGCCGAGGATGGTCCCGAGCGCCTCCGCAAGGTCGGTGGCCGCGATGGCGATCTCGGCGAGAACCCACAGCTGGAGATACACGGGCCGTGGATACTCGCGCCTGCTGCCCTGGGCGAGGTCATACCCGGTGACGATCCCCAATCGCGCTGAAAGCGTCTGCAGCAGGACCGCCATAACATTGGAGAGCAGAAGGACCCAGATCAGGGTGTAGCCGAACCGCGCCCCGCCTTCGATGTCCGTGGCCCAGTTCCCCGGGTCCATGTAGCCCACGCTGACAAGATAGGCAGGGCCGACGAACGCAAAGAGCCGCCTGAACCAGCCCCTTCTTCTTACAAACACCTTATCGAGGGGTTCTTCTTGAGAATCCTCGGCGGAACGAAAGTGAAAAGCCATGGAAAAATCTTCAGCCCCCTGAGACGGGATTTCCCTGGCCGCAATTCATGGGTAAGGCCGAGCGCGTCGGCAAGCCTAAGAATACCAGAATTCGAAAGCAAGCCCGCTGCATTTTTCAAAAGACCTCGTCCGGTGCCGCGGGCTCTTTGCCGTTGACTTTTCGCTCCCTCCCGGCTAAATTAATTCTTGGTTTCCCGACACGGGGAGCCCGCCTCATGCCAGGGGCATGGGAGAATTAACCGGTTTCTGGCGCCTGTATCCCCGCCCGAGGGGGGGGAGGCATTGCCTCTGCGTAGGGGGCCGCCGGGAAGAGTGGGCCGGCATCGAGAGGGCGGGCCCCGGCCGTCCTCGCGGGGGCGAGGGGCTTCAGCCTTGAGAATTTCGTCTTGTATGGAGGAATGAGCTTATGAGCACCGACGGGCTTATAGGAACCGACTGGCAAGAGCGGATCGACTTCAAGCGCATGCGGGAGCACCGGCTGAACCGCGCCAAGCAGATAATAAAGGAGCACAAGCTCGGGGCGGTGCTCTGCTTCTATGATGAGAACATGCGCTACATCACCGGCACGCTCACCCCGGGCTGGAACAAGCTGAAACCCGGGCTCCGCTATGTGCTTCTCTGCGACGGGGGGGAGCCGATCGTCTATGAGCAGGGAGACATCGGCTTCCATCTCATGCGGACGGCTCCCTGGCTCAAGAAGGAGAACATCAAGTACTCCTACGCCTGGATCAAGGGCGCGGCCGGCCCCGCCTCCAAGGCCAAGGCGAAACAGTTCACAGAAGAGATAAAGGCCCAGCTGAAGAAGCACAACGTGCTGGATGCACCCCTCGGTGTTGACTTCATCGACATAAACCTCATCGAGGCCTTCAAGGAGGCGGGCATCAACTGGACCGACGGCATGACGCCCTTGATGCGGGCCCGCGCCATCAAGAGCAAGGACGAGCAGGAATGCCTGAGAACGGTCGCCGCCATCTGCGACGGCTGCCATCATCAGCTGGCCAAGATAATGAAACCGGGGATGCGCGAGAACGAGGTCGTGGCGGAGGGGATGTACTACCTCTATAAATTCCCCGGCGTCGAGGATGTAGAGGATGTCATCGTCTCCTCCGGCCCCAACACCTGGCCCAACTGGCGGAACTTCTCCGACCGGATAATCAAGCCGGGCGACATCCTCTTCATCGACCTCGCGGCCGTTACCTGGAACGGCTATAAATCCTGCTATTACCGCACCTACTGCATCGGCGGCAAGCCCAAGCGGAAGCACGTCGAGACCTACAAGCGGGCCCTCGAGTGGCTCAATAACTCGATAGATGCGGTTAAGCCAGGGGTCACCACAAGGGACATAGCCTCCCACTGGCCCGAGTGCCACATCTGGAAGGACCTCGACGGCAACCCCTATAAGGAGGAAGACCAGGCCGCGGCCAACCTCTGGGGGCACGGCCTTGGGCTCGCCCAGTACGACCTTCCTGTGGTGTCCAGGATCTACTCCATGGACCACCCCATCGAGATCGAAGAGGGGATGACCTTCGCGCTCGAGACCCAGGATGGGGAGATGTTCGACTACGGGGTCCGCATCGAGGAGATGATAGTAGTGACGCGGAACGGCCACGACCTTCTGACCAGGTTCCCCATCGACGAGATCACCGTCTGCGATTGAGAGCAGAAGTGCCGTGGTGAGGGCCACTGCCCCAGCGGGCGGGGCTATAGAGAAGGTTCAGGTGAGAGGAGGCCCATTGCCATGATGTACGGCTACGGAGGGTACGGACCCTGGGGCGGGGGATTCGGGCTCCTGCCCATGCTCATGATGGTTGTCTTCTGGGCGGCTGTGATCGTGGGCATCGTGGTGCTCATCCGCTGGGTCTGGGGACAGACGACTAGGGCGTCCACCCCGCCCCCGGCTGGGGACTCGCCCCTGGATATCCTCAAGAGGCGCTATGCCCGGGGCGAGATAAACCGCGAGGAGTTCGACGAGAAAAAGCGCGACCTCGGCGCTTAAAGGGGAAGGCCATGCCAAAGGTGGACGATACCCAAGAGAATGCCGATATCTGCAAGAAATACTGCGGTGACTGCCCCTCTTACCCCAAGGGGGGAGGGGAATTTCTCTTCTGCGCCAGGAGCAAGAGCGCGAACCCTGGGGAGAAAAAGGGCTGCTACTGCCCCGAGTGTGATGTCTGGATGAAGTATAAGCTGAAAGGGGTCTACTTCTGCATCGAGGGAGCGGAGTCTTAGGGAAGGCTCCGACCGCAGCAGAAGAAATCTGTTTGAGGTGAAATCAGGGGGCTGGCCTCCCACGGGAAGGGGCGGGTCAGCCCCTTTTTTATGGGCCACCCAGAGCCCCCATAGCTTTGCTATTTCTCGCTTTCCTCCCAGGGCTTGAATATGGGAAGCTCCTCCCTATCGCCCCACTCCTT
Organism: uncultured bacterium; assembly: GCA_964575845.1. GTDB lineage: Bacteria > UBA8248 > UBA8248 > UBA8248 > CAZNSX01 > CAZNSX01. The sequence continues at coordinate 70,603 of CAZNSX010000004.1, forward strand.
CCATGACCCCAGATAGTTCCTGACCCGGGGATAACCGAGAAGCCTCAAGGCCAGGTAGGTGTGGGCCGAGCGGTAGCCGCCCTGACAGTAGGCGACCACCTCCTTATCGGGGGTAACGCCCGCTTCCAGATACATCCTCTCAAGCTCCGGGGCCGGCTTGAACGCGCCCTTGCTGTCGAGGTTCAGCTTCCATTCGATGTGAACCGCGCCGGGAATGGCCCCTCCCCTCCTGGCCCTGATGAGCTTGCCCGACCATTCCTCATCGCTCCTGGCATCCACGACGGCCACGCCTTCCCTTCCCAGACGCTCCAGGATGTCCCCCGCCGTTGCCAGCCGCTCGGGCCTTCTCTCCCCCTTAAAGCGGGCTCTCCTGGGCGGCCTGGAGTCTTGGACCAGGGGGTATCCCCTCTCCCGCCAGGCCACGAGGCCCCCATCCAGAAGGTGCACGTCTATGTGGCCGAAATACTCAAGAAACCAGAAAATCCGGGCGGCGCTGAGTCCCGCCTCCTCCTCATAGATGACGACGCACCTGTCATGGTCCACCCCTTTTATCCCCAAGAGATACTCATACATCCAGGTGAAGGAGGCGAGCGGCTCCGGGCGGGTGTCGGGGAGGCTTATGCCGTAGGGGTCAAAGCTCACGGCCCCTGTAATGTGGCCCTGGGCGTATTCCTCGGGGGGCCTGGCGTCTATGAGATGAAGTTTCGGGTCATTGAGCCTTTCCCAGAGCTGCTCGGGGGAGAAGAGGAGGTGGGGGTTCTTGTAGCCTTTTTCCATCCGCTGAATTCCCTCTGGATTCGAGGCTCATTTAAATCATAACACTCGCGGCTGAAGATTTTAAAATTTTTCTTGACATTATTTTAAAAATAATTACATTTAATGTAGTCATTTTTGAAAGTCACCCCATTTATGCCTACCAATCGCCCCTACAATTACAAGCAAGTAATTGAAATCATTGGAATAACATACCGGCAGCTCGACCACTGGGATAGGGCCGGGCTTGTCAAGCCCAGCATCACAAAGAAACACGGCAGGGGGAAAAAGAGACTTTACTCATTCTCAGACCTGGTGGCCTTAGGAACGGCCAAGCAGCTAAAAGACCAGGGGATCCCCTTAAAGAAAATGAAAAAGTGCCTGAAGTTCATAAAAGATCGATTTCGGCCCCATGGTCATCCATTCGCGGAATTCCTAATTTTCACCGACGGGAAAAGGATCCTGATGCGGGACCCTGAAGCTGAAGCGGTAGTCGATACCCTTAGGGGAGGTCAAATGCTCTTGGCTATTGGCGTGGGCGCTCTTGCTGAACAAATTAATGGAAAAATATTGAAAATCGGTTTATCCTAGGGAAGGGCAAAAGAATTCTTACCCTATTGACAAACCCATCGGTGGCCAGAAGAGGCCGCTTTTTCGCTCAGGCGAGCGTAAGGGGAGGAGGCCGAGCGGATGAGAGCTGTTTCTATTTCCCGAAGGCCAGCTGCCAAAGAACTAAAGTCTGCGGAGCCCTTTTTATATAAGATTCAACCAACATATGATATTAATGAGTCTTTCGTTTGGAATCTTCGTAATGGCCCCTTGTTCAAAGATGACCCTAACTCGTTGCCTAAGAGAGAGATCAAATCTAAACATAAATTCCTGAATTTCGAGTTAAATTCACGCCTAGGGATTCCTGCCGGCTTGTTGCTAAATTCAAAATGGGTCCGGCTATATTCCGATTTAGGCTTTGATATCTTGACATATAAAACTGTTCGCACGGAACAAAACCAAAGCCACTCATATCCCAACTGCTTGTTCCTCGATTTGAGAAGGCAGATACGTCAAGAAGAATTGAATAAGAAAATAATATTCTCCCCTAATTATAGCCCTAAGAGCATTCAAGAAATAAGCATAACTAATTCTTTTGGAGTTCCATCTTCTCATCCCGAAGAATGGCAACACGACGTTAGACAAGCAAAGCAAGCATTAGATGAAGGACAAATCTTAATCGTTAGTGTAGTCGGTACCTTTGCAGAATCCAGCAATACAGAAGATTTTATTAGCGATTTTGTTCACTGTGCGGTTCTCGCCAAGCAAGCAGGGGCGGATATAGTCGAGTTGAATTTTTCCTGTCCAAATAGTCCCTCCTCGGAAGGAAATATATATTCAAATCCGCAGCTTTCGAGCAGAATATCGAAAATGGTCAGAAATCAAATTGGTTCTACCCCTTTGTTTATTAAGCTTGGTTATTTTAGCGACTTTAACTTGCTTGAGCAAGTAATCAACAAGAATGCTCCCTATATTCAAGGAATCGTAGCAATAAATACCCTGAAAATGTCCATAGTCGATGCTGATAATAAGCCAGCTTTGCCGGGAGAGGGGCGAGAAAGTAGTGGGGTTTGCGGCGCAGCAGTTAAAGAACTTGGATTGCGAACAGTAGCTCAACTACTAAATCTCAGAAAGAAGTATTGTTATGATTTTAAGATCGTTGGTGTCGGAGGCATTATGACGCCCGATGATGCAGCACAATATTTGAACCTCGGTGTTGATGCCATCCAATCCTGTACAGGGGCCATGTTTGATCCTTACTTGGCCTACAAGACACACAATTGTTTTAATGACACCGGATGGCAACTGTGATTTTTAGATTGCCCCTCCCAAACAATTTCACCTTCTCTACATTAAGGCACCGCCTTAAGGTTTTAGTGTCCTCAAATTATTTGCGCTTGGTTATAAACAAAGAGGATTTGAGTGGCGAAATTCTTGAGGGGCAATTCCAATTTGGCAAGCGAGATCAGATAGATAAGCTTAACCCCGAAGCGAGAGAGCTTGATGAAAGGAAAGACAAATCACCCCGCGCCTTCCAAAATAATAGAGGTTTATGGGAACGGACGCTGAAAGACGTTTTGAATGCAAAAAAGGCGGAATTGGATGCGATAGAAAATCCTATGTCTATTAAAGTTGAAAATAATATTTTAACTATCTCAAGGGAAAACATCAAATATTTACGAGGAACAACTGAATTTCAGGTCTTCTTTTATTACTTAGTACTCCATTTAGAGAAATTCTTTCAAGAAATATTTAAAGAAAAATTTAAGGCAGAGGACTTAGAAGTAATAATAATGTAGGCTTTTAATGGGTTTCTTTTCTCCGCTTCCCTGAAGAGTAACAATTTATCCGAGATTTTATCCTATGATTAATTTTCTCTAACCCTTCCCGCTAGTTATTTAGCCGTATTTGCCTCTCCTTCCCCCTCCTCCTCCTCCAGCCTAGCCAGAGCCGCCACACGGTCGCCCTCGCCAAGATGCATCAGCCTTACCCCTTGGGTCGCGCGGCTGTATGAGGGAACATCCCGGACGCTCGTCCTTATCACCTGCCCCTCTTCAGATATGAGCAAGAACTCATCATCAACGTAGACCTGCCTTATCCCCACCACGGGTCCCGTCCTTTCGGTCAACTTGAGGTTTATTATTCCTTTTCCTCCGCGACGGGTTTTCCTGTAATTTTCAACTTCCGTCCTCTTGCCAAAGCCCTTCTCGGTGACGGTTAGGATGGTGTTTCCCGGGCTAAAGACAACCATCCCGATGACCTCGTCTTCCTTGGCAAGCCTTATGCCCAGCACCCCCCGGGCGGCCCTCCCCATGGGCCTCACCTCCCCTTCATGAAACCTTATGGCCTTTCCCTGGCGAGTCGCCAGGAAGAGTTCCCGGTCACCGTCGGTCTGCCGCACGGCTATGAGTTCATCCCCCTCATCCAAGAGCATCGCCCGTATGCCGCCAGCTCGGGGGTTGGAGAAGGCGGAGAGGGCGGTTTTCTTAAGGATTCCCTTGCGGGTGGCCATGACGAGGTAGCGCTCCGGCTCGAAGCGGCGGATGGGAAGCGTGGCCGTAAGGCTTTCGCCCGCCTGAAGCTGAAGGAGGTTCACGATGGCCTTCCCGCGGCTGGCCCTTCCCGCCTGGGGCGCCTCGTGCACTTTAAGCCAGTGGCAGCGGCCGGTGTTGGTGAAAAAGAGCATATAGTCATGAGTAGAGGCGACAAAGAGCTGCTCCACAAAATCCTCCTCCTTCATGCCCATGCCCTTGATTCCCTTGCCGCCCCGGCGCTGACTCCGGTAGAGGGAGACAGAGTTCCTCTTGATGTAGCCCGACCGGCTCACCGTCACCACCATGTCTTCCTCCACTATCATGTCCTCAAGCGCTATCTCCTGTGCCCCTTCCTGGATCTCGGTCCTCCTCTCATCGCCGAAGCGCTCTTTAATCTCGAGGAGCTCCCCCTTGATTGTCTCCACGAGGAGTCCCTCCTCTGAAAGAACCCGCCTGAGATGGGCTATGGTTTTCTTGAGCTCCCCGTGCTCCCCTTCCAGCTTCTCCTGTTCAAGGGCCGTGAGCCTCTGCAGCCGCATGTCCAGGATGGCCTGCGCCTGGGGCTGGGTGAGCTTGAAGCTCTGCATGAGAGCCTCTCTCGCCTCCTCGGGGGAGCGGCTCCTTCGGATGACCCTGATTACGGCGTCGATCTGGGAGAGGGCCGCCTTCAATCCCTCGAGGATATGGGCCCTCTCCTCAGCCCGCTTCAGCTCGAACCGGCTCCTGCGGAGGACCACCTCCCTCCTGAACGTGAGGAAGTTCTCCAGGAGCTCCTTGAGGGTGAGAATCCGGGGTTGGCCATCCACAAGGGCGAGATTTATGATCCCGAAGCTTTCCTGCATCTGGGTGTGCTTATAGAGGGAATTAAGCACCGGAAGGTAGGATTCATCCTTCTTAAGCTCCACCACCACCCGGATACCGTCCCGGTCGGACTCATCCCTGACGTCGGCAATCGCCTCTAGTTTCCTCTCGTTCACGAGGTCGGCTATTCTCTCGATGAGCTTCGCCTTGTTCACCTGGAAGGGAATCTCGGTTATTATTATGGCCTCACGCTCCTGGCCGCCCCGCCGGAAAGTCTCCTTCTGGGCCCTGGCCCTCACCTGGATAATTCCCCGGCCCGTCCTGTGGGCCTCCAGAATTCCCCCCCTCCCGCTGATGATGCCCCCTGTGGGGAAGTCCGGCCCCGGAACGATCTCGCTCAGCTCCTCCACCGTGGCCTCGGGCTTCTCGAGGAGCATCACCAGGGCATGGACCACCTCGGTGAGGTTATGGGGGGGAATGTTCGTCGCCATGCCCACCGCTATGCCTGAGGAGCCGTTTATGAGGAGATTGGGGACGCGGGCCGGGAGCACCGCCGGTTCCTCCCGCGTTCCGTCATAGTTGGGGGAGAAGTCCACTGTCTGCTTGTCGATGTCCCGGAGCATCTCTTCTGCAAGGGCCGTCATCCGGGCTTCGGTGTAACGCATTGCGGCCGGCGGGTCGCCGTCCACGGAGCCGAAGTTGCCCTGGCCATCGACAAGAGGATAGCGCAGGGAGAAATCCTGGACCATGCGGGCGAGTGAAGGGTAAACGATGCCCTCTCCATGGGGATGGTAGTTACCGCTGACATCTCCGGCTATCTTGGCGCACTTTCTGAAGCCGCGCGCGTGGGAGAGGCCAAGGTCGTTCAGGGTGACCAGTATTCGCCTGTGAACTGGCTTGAGCCCGTCTCGCACGTCGGGAAGGGCGCGGGAGATGATGACGCTCATGGCGTAGTCCATGAAGGAGCTTTTCATCTCCTCCTCTATGGCTACGGGAATGCGGCTCTCCTGGCTTTCCATTGGATAGGGTTTCCTCCTGGAAGGAACGGACGAGAAAGGGTGCTGAGGATCTTAAATTTAAAAGACTATTTTAGCAGCAAATACCTGAAAATACAAGGGAAATCATCCCTACGGCCCGGATGCGCAAAGTGTCAGCAATGGGCTCAGACGCGCTGAAGCCAGGCAAGCTGTGAAGGCGTGGAATTTCAGAATGCGGGACTTTTCTGCTCTGGGAGTCGCCCGCAGGACCCTCTCTCGGCTCAAGTTCGCCGCTCATACCTGCGGGGGCCTGGAGGCCGGCCCCCCGGATCAGCCCCGCCCCAGCGTGGCGATGGCCGCGGATGCTATCCGCTCTGGGCTAGGTATGACGGTGTTCTCTAGGATATCATTATAGGGAATCGGCGAGTCGAGCGCGCCCACCCGGCCGGCGGGCGCATCCAGCTCATCGAAAGCCAGCTCGGTGACCTGAGCTATGATCTCCCCGCCGAGCCCCCCTGTCAGGCAGGCTTCGTGAACCACGAGCAGCCGGTGCGTCTTCTGCACGGAGTTGACCACGGTCTGGATGTCAAAGGGCCTGAGCGTCCTCAAATCTATCACCTCGGCCCCGATGCCCTGGCCTTCGAGCAGCTCCGCCGCCTGCAGGCACTTTTGGACCATGTAAGAGTAGCTGACAATGCTTATGTTTTCTCCCTTTCGTCTTATGGCGGCCTCTTTCAGGGGGACAGTATATTCTTCCTCAGGAACCTCTCCCCTTGTGAAGTAAAGCAGCTTGTGCTCGATGAAGACGACCGGGTTGTCATCTCTGATGGAGGATTTAAGAAGCCCCTTCGCATCATAAGGGGTCGAGGGAGTAACCACCATAAGCCCCGGCACGTGGGCGAACCAGGCTTCAAGACACTGCGAGTGCTGCGCGGCGTTGCCCCGGCCTCCGCCCTCCTGCGTCCTGAAGACGACGGGCACCTTCGCCTGACCGCCGGACATATATCTTAGCTTTGCCGCCTGGTTCACGATCTGGTCCATCGCGATTGTCATGAAGTCGATATACATTATCTCCGCGACGGGCCTGCAGCCCACAAGCGCCGCCCCCACCGCGCATCCGGCAATCCCCGCCTCAGAGATGGGGGTGCCGCGGACGCGACCGGCGCCGAACTCCTCAAGAAGGCCCAGGGTTACCCTGAAGATGCCCCCCAGAGGAGGACCTATATCCTCTCCTATGAGGAAGACCCTCTCATCCGCCCGCATCTCCTCGCGCAGGGCTTCGCTCAGTGCCTGGGAGAAGGTAAGCTCGCGCACCTCAGATCCTCGCGTAGATATCATCGACGACAGCGGCGGGCTCCGGCTGGGGGCTGGCGAGTGCGAACTCTTCGGCCTCCGCAATTGCCTGCCCCGCGCTCTCTACTATCTTGCCGTCACCATCCTCATCAAGGACGCCCCTTTCCATTAGCATCCGCTTCAGGATGACTATGGGGTCCCGCCGTTTCCATTCTTCCAGCTCCCCATCAGGCTGATAGCCCCCGATATCGCCCATGTAATGGCCCTCGAAGCGATAGGTCTTCGTCTCGATTAAGGTCGGGCCTTCGCCCTCCCGGGCGCGGGACACCGCCTGGGACACCGCCTCATACACGGCCAGGACGTCCTGGCCGTCCACGGAAACGCCCGGCATGTCATATGCCGCGCCTCGAATCGCTATGTCCGGCTGGGGGAAGGCGGTACGGGTGGAAGTGCTAAGAGCATAGAGGTTATTCTCGCATACGTAGATGACGGGCAGCTTCCAGATGGCTGCGAGGTTGGCCGACTCGTGCAAGTTCCCCTGGTTTGCGGCGCCATCTCCGAAGAAGCAGACGGCAACCCGCTTCTCTCCCATCACCTGAAACCCCAGAGCCGCTCCCGTGGCCAAGGGGATGCCACCGCCCACGATGCCGTTGGCACCCAGGATGCCTTTCGAGAAGTCGGCTATGTGCATGGAGCCTCCCCTACCCCGGCAGTATCCCGTCTCCTTGCCCATGAGCTCGGCCATCATCCGGCGTAGGTCGGCTCCCTTTGCTATGCAGTGGCCGTGTCCCCGGTGAGTGCTCGTGATGCAATCGCCCGGCTCAAGGGCCATGCAGGAGCCTACAGCTACCGCCTCCTGCCCGATGCAAAGGTGGAGGGTCCCGCGCATGAGGTTCCGCTCATAGACCTCTCTGGCCTTGAGCTCGAAGTGCCTTATGGTCTGCATCCTGCGATACATCTCGACGAGCGTCTGGGCGTCAGGTTCCATAGCTATCGCTCTCTCTTAACGTTCCTTTCAGAAACGCTCAACGGTGGGTCTCCCACTCTGCGCCCGCCCCATTTTCCCCTGCCAGCTATCTTAGCAAAAGTGGGCGGCGCGCTAGGCAGAAATACTCAGCAATTATGCCACGGCCTTCGAGTGGTCTCCAGGCCAGATGCGCTATAGGTACCGCTTGTACCACGCGACGGCCTCGCTCATGCCGATTTCGTGGACCTCTCGATTCACGAAATAGTAGGATTCATAGTGCTGCGCCTTGGGGAGCTTCACGAGCTTCTTGGGCTCCCCACAAGCCTCGTAGCACGAGAGCGCTTCCCCGACCGGCACGATGCCGTCGTACTCGGCATAGATAATCAGCACCGCCCGCGGCGCAATTCTTGGGGCCACCCACTCGGGCCGATACCGCCAGCAGGCCTCTGCGCTCTCCAGGTCGTACTCGCCCACCCAGCGGGGGTCTTTCTGATGGTGCGCCTCGATGACGCTGAGCGTGTGGGGGTCTATGAGCATGATGTCTCCCAGAGGCCAGATTGTTCGCTCACCGGAGGTGACTCGCTTGCGCGCGGCCTCCCACACCTTTTCCTGGAAAGCGTGCCACTCGTGGGGCCGGCGAACCGAGCGCATCCAGCGCTCGCCGTCATGCACGCCTACGGAGGAGACGACCGCCTTCACCCGCTCGTCGAAGGCCGCCGCCCAGATGGCGTTCGCGCCGCCGAAGCTCGTGCCGTAGATGCCGATGCGCTCGGGGTCCACGCCGGGGACCGTCTCCAGGTAGGTGATGCCGTCGTAGATGTCCTGAGCCTGCTCCAGCGGCCGGTGGCGACCGCGCGTCCCCTCGCTCTTCCCGAACCCCCGGTTGTCAAGGGCCAGAACGAAATAGCCCTCTTCGCTCAGCCGCCGGGGCACATCGAGCCCATAGACGTCTTTCATGCCGCTGTAGCCATGAAGGCTCACAACGGCCGGCCGCGGGGGCTCGCCGGGCCGCCAGTCCCTGGGAGCATAGAGATAGGCGGCGATCTTCAGGCCGTCGCTGTAAAAGGTGATCTCAGTGTACATCCAACGCTCTCCTTTATGCCGTGCTGCGGCCAGCAGCGCGACCGCGCCCTCCCCCTCCATCTGAAGGGGCGGGCTTTTCTTTCTGGGGGTGCGTCCCTTAGCTCCCCTATGGGAAATGCTCCACCCCAAGGGATAAGCGAAGGGGCGACGGGGGAATACGCCTTTCTCCGTCGCCCCTTCTCGACCGAAATTAAGGGAGTTATTCTCTCCCGCTCAGGCCCTTCTCAGACTCCCTCTTCCGCCCAGACATCCTCGAACTTCTGCCGGTGCTCCTGCGGAACCGGCTTGTGGAGGAGGGAGACGATGATAAACACGGCCACGGTGAAAGGAAGAGCCGCAACTCCCGCAGGGAGCGAGATGGGCGGTTTATACCAGAAGGTGAAAATGACGGCCAATGCCACACCCACGACCCAGGAGAGCTCGGCCGCCAGCTTGGAGGACCTCTTCCAGTACATCCCACCGATCATCAGCGGGAGGAACTGCATGTGGTAACTGACCACCATCGCGATGAGGTACCAGATGTAGGGTGGCCTTGCGAGCGCCACCCACACCGCGAAGGCGCCGAAGAGAGCCATGAACATCTTGCCGACCCTCACCATGCGGTCTTCGGTGATGTCCTTCTTTATGTACCCCTTGATGATGTCCTTGGAGAGCATGACGTCCGCGCCGACTAGGCCCGAATCAAGCGTGGACATGCCCGTCGCCCAGACCACCACCGCCATCCAGGCCATCAGCCAGGGGGCGACCTTCTGGATGGCGAGGAGGCTCGCCTGGTCCATCTGCTTCCCGGGGCCCACGATGATGTACGAGGAGTACCCCATGAAGGCGAATATCCCCGTCATCAGCAGCAGAAGGCCCACGGTCACCGCCACGTTTTTCCTGAACTGGTCGAGGTTCCTGATGGTGTACATCCGGGTCATCCTGTCCGCCAGGGTCGGCGGATGGGCCATCATGAAGATGAACCACCCGAGGAAAAGCCCATAGCTCACGGCGTCTGGGCTGTAGTACTTATGGCTTGCCGGAAGCTGTGAAATCAATCCGCCGTATCCGCCCACAGCCACAAGGAGGGCTATCGCGGCCACTATCCCGAAGAGGAGGGATATCACCCCCTGGAAGACGTCCGTGTAGATGACGGCCCGCATCCCGCCGTAAATGGTATAGCCGGTGCCTATGACGATCAGAAGGAGCACTCCATAGACGTAGGGAACGCCCGCGAACCTCTCGAGGATGATGCCCATGGCGACGGCGTTAGAGGCGAAGTAGGGGACCAGAGCGATTATGCTGCCGATGGCGCCCAGAAGCCTCAGCACATCGCTCTGGTAGAACCCTCCATAGAAGTCTTGGGGCGTGCTGTAGTGGAAACGCTTTCCCGCGGTATGGAGCCGCTTCCCCACGAACCAGAGCACGAACCCTGTCCAGCAGAAAGCGAGGCCGTATCCGAGGAAGTTAACGCCCTTGAGGTAAAACCAGCCGACCGAGCCCAGGAATATACCGCCGGACATCAGGGTTGCCATTATAGTCATGGAGTTGGCAAACCACCCGACATCCCTTCCCGCCACATAGTAATCTTCCTCGGTCGCCTTGGCCTTTCCCCAAACCTTAACGATCCAGATGCATACAATCAGGTAGACGACGATGCACCCCATGATGAAGGTCGGAGATGAGTACCAGCTCATTGCGCACCCCCTTCCTTCTTCTTGTACATAACCCTTACAAGAATCCACAGGCCGTACGCGTGAAGGATCGCGTACCACCATATGGTGAAGTAAGCGTTATTTATGAGGGGGTTCGCCGGCGTGGTGACGACGAGGATGAGCCAGATCCACCAGAGCCAAGCATTGGTGCTCATGCGTGCACCTCCTCCCAGGGCGGAATGGCCCTTCTTAGGCCAAAACTACTTCACTGACGTAGATGGACTTGGGATTCTCGGTTTCTGCTCTGCTCCTTAAGACCCACAGCTTCGGTACGCTATCCCCCAGACATCCCCCCTTTCTCATGGATTCAGCTCGCCGCCTCCCAAGCAAGCCTCCCTTAATTGATGGAAAGCAATAAACGTTCCAGAGAATTTTACATCATTTTATCGGGATATTATCAAGGGAAAAATAAAAAAAATACGCCACGAACTTTACCCGAAAAGACTCCCTTGTTGGCCAGTTGCTGGGGATCAAGCGTTTGGCCGGGAGAAAATCGACCCCCCTCCAGCTGTTTTTCCAGCCCCGAGGCCTGTTCGGGTTTCTGGGTCCCGCGTGGGTCTCCACCGCACTACGGGGGGCTGGCTGAGAGATGGAGGCGTGTGAGGAGCGCGGAACGACCCTTTTTTCTTGAAGAGGATTTGTTATACTTCCCCTGTCCTGCTTCGCGCTCTCCGAGCCGCGGACTACAACCGGACAGCCCTCCCGGGCCCCGCTGATTAAGCGACTGGTGCCGCTTGCCGGAGGGGGAAGTAAAGGTCACTATCCCTCGAACCCGTAGATAGAGGAGTCATCGAACCATGAACAAGATAGCCGTCATCGGGCTCGGCAACATGGGCACGCCCATAGCGACCTTCCTTCTGAAGAAAGGCTACGAGGTAACCGGCTACGACATAGTGAAAGAAAAAATGAATGCGCTTGCAAGACTCGGCCTCACGAAGACTGGCTCCCCGAAGGAAGCAGCAAGCGCCGTAGAGTTGGTCATAACGTCCCTCCCGAACTGGCACGTCGTCGAGGAGGTTGTGGAAGGAAAGCGCGGCATCCTTGAGGGTGCCGGGCGCGGTCTCATCATATGCGAGAGCAGCACCGTCCCCCCCTGGGAAACAAAGGCCATGGGCGAGCGCCTCAAGAAAAAAGGCATAATCTGGATGGACACGCCCATATCCGGCTCTCAAGCGCAGGCACGAGAAGGCAACATGGTGTTCATGGTGGGAGGGGATGAGAAGGTCTTTCAGAAGATAAAACCCGTGCTCGACGACATCGGCAAGAAAACCCTCTACGCGGGCCCGAGCGGCACCGGCGCCCAACTGAAGCTCGTCGTCAACCAGACGCTTTTCCTCAATCAGGCCTCGGCCATAGAGGGGATGGTCCTCGGACTCAAGGCGGGACTCAATCCGCATGCGATGTGGGAGGCTCTGGTCTCCGGAGCTGCGGGCTCGAATCTAATCGAGGCCAGGGGAAAGGACATGCTCCGGGGGGATTTTACTGCAAAGGGTTCCGCCTGGATATCGGTCAAAGATATGGGAACGGCGCTTGAGAGCGCGAGGCGGTTGGGCGTAGTGCTCCCGGTGACTGCTCTTTATTACCAGATGATGCTCACCCTGATGTTCAATGACTGGGGAGACGAAGACTCCACCGCAGTGATGAGAGTCTATGAGGAGCTCGCTGGAATAAAGAGAAAGAAGCCCTCGCGGCGCGCCACTCGGTGAGGGGCCCAGGACGGCTCTTCTAATACTCGAGAGCCCGGCTGCAAATCTTAGTATTAAGAGGCCTTAAAGGTGTAAAAGCGAGGCTCCGGAAACTTCTGGCCCAGACAGCAGAATTATCTCATACGTACGGATGGCCGATGCGAAAATTCCGGGGGGTTTAACTCTTAAGAAGCAACCTCCCTGTCAACGGTCGTTCCCCCAAAAAGGAACAGGGGCCTGAGCACATAGCCTAATCCTCAAATATCCAGATTCCTGACCTCAAGGGAGTGCTTCTGGATGAACTCTCGGCGGGGCTCCACCTGCTCGCCCATGAGCTGGGTGAAGATGTTATTGGCCTCGATGGCGTCCTCGATTGTGACCTGGAGGAGGGTTCTCCGAGTCGGGTCCATCGTTGTATCCCAGAGTTGATCGGGGTTCATCTCGCCGAGCCCCTTGTAACGCTGGATGGCAAGACCTCTCTTGCCGATTGCCCGGAAGGTGAGCAAGAGTTCGTCCAGGGTCTTTACCTCAGTCCCGAGATCTCCGCCCTTAATTAGGAAGGGAGGGCTCCCCAGGGCCTCAAAGCTCCTGATGACCGAGCGCAGCTCCTTAAACTCCCGCGACTCCAGAAGCCTTGAGTCAACGCGCGTCGTGAGATGGCGGTCTCCCCTACGGGTCCTGAACTTCAGGGCATAGCCTTCCTCATCCTCACTCTTGTGCATCTCGCATCGCATTTCACCATCCGCTCGGTGCTCAGCCCTGAAGCCCGTTTCTATATCGCTAAGCAGCCGAGGAAGCTTCCCCTTATCTTTAAGCGCCCGCGCTTCAAAAGATCCTTCAAAAGCAAGCGCTTTTATCACCCGCTTATCCAAGCCGCGGCGCTCATAGTGGTGGAGGAGACTGTCATACGCTACAAGCTTCTTGAGCGCTTCCAGAAGCCTCACTCCCTTGAGGATTCTCCCCTGCTTCTTCCCGTTTAGCAGGAGTTCAGCGTTCTCCGTCCCGGCCTCCAGGATGAAGTCCTCAAACACGCGGTCATCCTTCAGGTAGCGCTCAAAGCGTCCTTTTTTGACTCGGTAGAGAGGCGGCTGGGCGATGTAGAGATAGCCGCGCCGGAGGAGCTCCTCCATGTGACGGAAGAAGAATGTGAGCAGCAGAGCCCTGATATGCGAGCCATCCACATCGGCATCAGTCATGATGATAACTTTATGGTAGCGAAGTCGGGCTATATCGAACTCTTCCTTTATCCCCGTGCCGAGTGCTGTCACAAGCGCGCGGATCTCCTCATGGGCCAGCATCCTGTCGAGGCGCGCCTTTTCGACGTTCAGTATCTTCCCCCTCAGGGGAAGGATAGCCTGAAATGCCCTGTCCCTGGCCTGCTTGGCGGAGCCTCCCGCTGATTCCCCCTCCACCACGAAGATCTCGCACCGGGCGGGGTCTCTTTCCGAACAATCCGCAAGCTTTCCCGGGAGAGAGGCCGTATCCAGAGCACCCTTCCTCCGGGTGAGGTCTCTAGCCTTCCGGGCTGCTTCCCGCGCGCGTGATGCTGTTATTGCCTTGTCGATAATCTTCCGAGCTACTGCGGGGTGCTCTTCAAAATAGGTCGCGAGGCTCTCATTCAGGACTTGCTCGACTATACCCTTGACTTCACTATTTCCAAGCTTCGACTTCGTCTGGCCCTCAAACTGAGGCTCAGGAACCTTAACTGAAATTGCCGCCGTGAGCCCCTCGCGGACATCGTCACCCGAGGGCACGGTCTTGTCATTTTTCAGCAGGCCGCGCGAGAGGGCGTAGTTATTTACGCTGCGGGTCAAGGCGCTCTTGAAACCTATTAAATGAGTACCTCCTTCGATAGTATTTATATTGTTGGCGAATGAGTGGATATTTTCCTGGTAGCCATCCGTATACTGCATGGCAACTTCTGCTATAACGCCATCCCTCGTTGCTGTGATGAAAATCGGCTTCGGGTCCAGGGTATTTCGGCTTTTATTGAGAAACTCCACAAAGGAAGCGATCCCTCCCTTATACTGAAAAACGCTCTCCTTATCGGTTGCCTCATCATGAACAGAAATCTTGAGGCCCGCATTGAGAAAGGCAAGCTCACGCATCCTGGAGCACACTGTTTCGACGCTGTACTCCTGGATCTCAAAAATCTGATGGTCCGCCTTAAAAGTTATCTTGGCGCCCGGCCGCCTAGCCTTCCCGACCTCCTTAATGGGCTCCAGTGGCTTCCCCCGTTGATAATCCTGCCTATAGAGGTTGCCATCACGCCTTATCTCCACCTTAAGCCACTCTGAAAGAGCGTTGACAACAGAGAGCCCTACGCCATGAAGTCCGCCCGAAACTTTGTAGGCTCCTTTATCAAACTTGCCTCCGGCGTGGAGCTTAGTTAGAACTACCTGCGCAGCTGAAACCTTCTCCGTTGGGTGGATATCAACGGGGATACCCCTGCCGTTATCATCGACTGTTATGGAACCATCTACATGCAGTACAACCCGTATCTCACTGCAGTAGCCGGCCATCGCCTCATCTACACTGTTATCCACCACCTCGAAAATCAAGTGATGCAGCCCACCCGGGCCCGTGCTGCCCACATACATTGCAGGGCGTTTTCTGACGGCCTCGAGTCCCTCGAGCACCTTTATCCGACGAGCATCATAGCCCTGCTCGGCCGACAGCTTGGCACCTTCATCCGCCATAATACTTCCCCTCAATGCCTCTCTGAGGCCCTCTCAAGCAGGTGAACATTTCTTCGAGAGCCAGTCAGGCTCAGGCTACCAGTGCAAAGCGATCCTCACCCCCAACTTAATGGCTCAAAATAGACATTCGCCCTCTATATTAGTATATTTAAAATAGCATAAAACTAATACTAATGCAAGAAAAATGAAGCCTTTCGGCCTAAAAACCACCCTTTCTTATTCTACTTCCGAATCTTTCCGCTTTTCCAGGAATTAACCCAACTTCTAGTGTCCGAGAAGCGAACTTCAACCAGCAACTACCTTTTTCCCAGAGTTCTGAAAAATCTGGCCACACTCTGTTTCAAGATAAGGCCTGCCCATCGTGCCTAAAGGGTCCTCTGGGGTCATGATGCGACGGGAAAGTCCTCGGGAATTCTAGTCATACTTCTAGTTCTATATTTATAAATAATAAGTAATAGGATTAGTGAAGTGGAAAACGGTAAAAGAGAAAAAAAGCCAATGAACTCAAAAGGATCATGTGGGGATAAGATGTAAAAAAGAGGAAAAAGAAAATGTTCAAAACTTGGGCTTATGCTGGGCTGCGGAGATGTCTCCACTTTCTGGACACAGTTTACGAACAGGAAATCCCTAGAGGCTTTCGAGGGTTTTCTTAATCTGTTTTATGGCATTGGTGAGGGAGTCATTCTCTTGGATTTCTTTTGCTACTTTCTTGCAGGAGTAAATTACAGTGGAATGGTCCTTCCCCCCGAAGCGACGGCCTATATCTGGAAATGAAGCAGAGGTGAGCTGTTTGCAGAGGTACATAGCGACCTGGCGCGGCAGGGTTAATGACCTCTGGCGGCCCGAGGACCTGAGGTCAGAGGGCTTGATGCCAAAGAACTCCGCGGTGGCTTTCTGAATATTCTCGATAGTGATGCTCCTTTCGGCATCGGTTATCATACGGCTCAAAACCTCTTGAGCCAGCTCTACAGTGAGTTCCTGGCCGGTGAACCTGGAGTAAGCATTTACCTTTGCAAGGCAGCCCTCGAGTTCTCTTATGTTCGAGCGAACCTTCGATGCTATGAGAAGCGCCACCTCAGGGCGGAGGGATATATCATGTTCGGCGGCTTTATTCTTGAGGATAGCTACTTTAGTCTCGAGGTCGGGAGCTTGTATATCAGCTATGAGGCCGCCTTCAAAACGACTCCGTAGGCGTTCCTCAAGGGTGGGGATCTCCTTCGGGAAATGGTCCGAGGATATAACTATCTGTTTTCTCGACTCGTGCAGTGAGTTGAAGGTGTGGAAAAATTCCTCCTGGGTTCTGTCTTTTCCAGCGATAAACTGAATGTCGTCGACAAGGAGGACCTCCATGTTTCTGTATTTATTCCGGAAATCGACCATCCGGTCCCGCTGGATCGAAGAGATGAGTTCATTCATGAAGTTCTCGCAAGATGTGTAATAGAGACGGACCCCGCCCTCACGCTCCAAGAGAAAGTTCCCTATCGCGTGGAGCAAGTGGGTCTTGCCCAGGCCGACTCCACCATAGATGAAAAGGGGGTTATATGCTCTGCCGGGGAGCTCCGCCGCTGCAAGGCAGGCGGCATGAGCGAACTGGTTCGATGCTCCGACGACAAAGTTCCCGAAGTTGTATCGCGGATTAATGAATGAGGGCCTCTTCACCGGAGGCTTGCTCTCTTGGACCGTGCGATTCCGAATTTTCGGCGAGGGCGGCACCCCCGAGGCGGGCTCGCTCTTTATAGTCCAATTAACCTTAATCGGCTGGCCTACGAGGTGCTGGAGAGCGTTTT
The DNA here is from genome assembly GCA_964575845.1 of uncultured bacterium. GTDB lineage: Bacteria > UBA8248 > UBA8248 > UBA8248 > CAZNSX01 > CAZNSX01. Next base: position 87,425 of record CAZNSX010000004.1, read on the forward strand.
CTATGAGACCCGAATAATGGTCATTGAGCCAGTCGCGGGTGAAGCGACTGGGCACCTCAAGGGTTATCTCCTCGCCATCCAAGGAGAGCTGTCTTGTGGGACGAAACCAAGTGTCGAAGCTGTGGGTATTAACCTGTTCATGAATGAGCTCTAGGGCTCTATTCCACATGTCCTCCATGGCTCCTTATGCCCCTTTATTGCGAGAGATGGCTTTATCACACGAAGCCGAGCGCAAAAAATCCTCACAGGTTATTAACAGGTGTTGAAAAACTGGAGGGCCATATCTTTCAATTTATTATGATGTGAAAATGCCCCGTAGGAAGGTTTAAAAGGGTTGCGCTGCCAAAGAAGCTGCCCCAGCTTCCCGGCAACCGCCAGAACTAAATATACCAGCCATGTAGTGACCGGGCAAGAAGTTTTTCATGGGCATCGCCAATCATCTCCGCGCCGGGAACTCCTTAGACCAAAAGGGGCTTAGGGCTTCTTGAGAAAAACATCCAAATTCCCCGGAAATTTTTTTTATCCTTATCTTCTATATAGCTCCCAGCAGCCCCTGTTTCCATCATCTCAATTCACTACTTGACATCTGAACCTCTTGAAACTAATATGCGTGCGGCTTAGAATTGTTAATAAAAACCTAAGGAGCTAGGGGGCGGTGAAAAGGACTTATCAGCCGAACCGCTCGAAGCGCAAGCGTACTCACGGGTTTCGTGCCCGGATGAGCTCTTGCTGGGGGCGAAGGACATTGAGCCGACGCCGTGCCAAGGGAAGAAAGCGGCTCACGGTCTAGGCGGCCCCCCAGCGCACCCATGGCCCGTCTGGGGCGAGGCGGCGGGAAAGCCGATGGGAGACCGGGAGAGGCCGCTTCCCAGCATAAGGAGCAGGCGGGATTTCGGACGGGCCTACAGCGAAGGCGGGAAGATAGCAAGACCCACCTTTCTGCTCTTCCTCCGTCCCAATGGATTGGGAGTGACCCGACTCGGGATCCGCGTTCCCAGGAAGATCGGGGGAGCGGTCAGCCGCAACCGAGCGAGGCGCCTTTTGCGGGAGGCATTCAGGCGAAACCAGAGAGACCTCCCGCAGGGGCTGGACATTGTGGCTGTGGCCAGAGAGGGCCTTAAAGATGAGAATTGCTCACTTTTGGAGAGGGGGATTAGGGAAGCTTTTGCAGAGGGCTTCCATCAAGGGCAACCCTCTCCGGAAGGCAGAGCCAGGCGTTAGGGCCATTTTGATTGGCGTTATCGGGTTTTATCAGGCGGGTGTCTCACCTTTCCTAGCTCCCCGCTGCCGGTTTGAGCCGACCTGTTCTCAGTACGCCCGAGAGAGCCTTGCGAGACACCCCCTACACAAGGCGCTGGGGCTTATCCTCTGGCGCCTTCTTCGCTGCCAGCCCTTTAACGCAGGGGGCTATGACCCGGCGAGATAGGGCGAGAGGCTTGACCTCCACAGAGATATGAGTGAGCAAAAACGCCTTTTTTTGGCTATATTTATCTGTCTTGCCATCCTGCTGGTCTGGCAGCAATTCTTTGTGCCTAAGCGTCCTCCCAGGCAGCTCAAGGAGCCTCCGAAGATAGAGCAGCCTCAGGCGCAGCGGAGACCTTCCGAGCCCCTCCCTGCAGCTCCTTCGCCTAAAGCCGAGCCTACTGCGCTGGAGGCTCAAGCCAAGAGGGTGGTGGTGGACACCGGGCTGGCCGAGGCTATTTTCACGACCCGCGGAGCGGCCCTTGAGGCTTTTCTTCTCAAGAACTACCGGAATCCCGACGGCACGCCGTTGAACCTTGTGCCGGAAGAAGCGGATGGGGAGCGTATCCTTCCCCTCTACCTGGAGTTCGGGAGCTTGACCGATAACGTCAATAGCGCCATTTACGAGGTGAATACTGAAAAGCTCCCCCTAAGCCCTGAGCGGCTGGAGGGGAGTCTGACCTTCCGCTACAGCGATGGCAAAGGCATTTCCGTGCTCAAGCGCCTCACCTTTCACTACGGGCGCTACCTGATGGATGTTGAAATAGAGGTGATCGTCCCCAAGGGGGAGCTAGGCTCAGGGGACTATCATGTTCTCTGGGGCCCCGGTCTTGGCAAGGAGAAAAAAATAAAGGGAAGGGGAAGGGGATGGTACAGCGAGGGCCCCGTCTCCTACGTTAACGGCAAGCGCATCGAGGACAAGCTTAAGGAGGGGGACGCACGGATAGTCCACCGGGGCGAGCTTTCCTGGACGGGGCTTCAGAATAAGTACTATCTCGCTGCGTTCATGCCCAAGGAAAAAGCCACGGAGTCCTTGATCGAGAAGCGCGATGGGACCTTAGCCATCGGTCTCTCCCTTGCATACGGGAGCAGGAGTTCTTTTTATCTCTACGCCGGGCCCAAAGAATCCGACCGCCTCAAGGACGCGGGACAAAACCTCTCCGAGGCGATCAACTATGGTTGGTTCAACATCGTTGCGAAGCCCCTGCTGTATCTCCTGAAATTTTTTTACGGCATTGTGGGAAACTGGGGGTGGGCCATAGTCATCCTCACCGCATTCATCCGCATCCTCTTTTATCCCCTCACGCACAAGAGCATGAAGAGCATGCAGGAGATGCAGAAGCTCCAGCCCAAAATGAAGCGGATAAGGGAGATCTATAAGAACGACCGCCAGCGGATGAACCAGGAGATGATGGCCCTCTACCGGGAGCACAAGGTCAACCCGATGGGCGGCTGCCTGCCCATGCTCCTCCAGATCCCGGTATTTTTCGCCCTCTATCAGGTCCTCCTCCAGACCATAGAGCTGCGGGGGGCCCCCTTCATGCTGTGGATAAAGGACCTCTCGGCGCAAGACCCCTACCAGATTTCCACTATCCTGATGGGGCTCTCGATGTTTTTTCAGCAGAGGCTGACCCCCGCGGCTGGCGACCCCAGCCAGGCGAAGATGATGCTCGCCATGCCCGTCGTTTTCACGGCCATGTTCATCATATATCCGGTCCCCTCGGGCCTCGTCGTCTACTGGCTCATAAATAACGTCCTCTCCATAGGCCAGCAACTCATCATGCTCCGTCAAGGGAAGCTGGGGGTTCCCGTCAAGCGCTGAGCACTTGCCGGGGGCCAGAGGCAAAGGCCGAATCTCCCCAGCGCCCGCGGACGCCAGAAACGCGCAGAGGCTTGCGCCACCGTGTTTATTCCCCCTAAAATGACCCTAATCTCCGCCTAACCTTTTCGGGAGAAGAAGATTATGGAAACCATGCAGCCCTGGAAGTGCTTATCCTGCGGCTATCGCCATGAGGGGCCTTCCCCTCCCGCCAAGTGTCCCGCATGCGGGGCCCCGCGCGAGCGCTTCATCCTGCCCGAAAGCGGGGAGGGCCTGCTTGAGCGGGTTGTGCTAAACCTCCATCCCCACCCCATTGCGACCCATTTCCCGAGCGCACTCTTCCCCGTGAGCCTGCTGCTGTTCCTCATATTCATCTTCCGGGGGGGAGCCTCCTTCGAGCGCGCTGCATACTTCGCGGCGATCCTGGGCACGGTGGGGACGATTGTGGCGTTCATCACGGGTTTTATCGATTGGTGGGTCCGCTTTGACAGCGCGCTCGGCCTTCCCGTGCGACGCAAGCGGCGCCTGGGCTTTATCCTCCTCGTGGTTTCTCTGGCCCTCAGCTTCTGGTGGATTTTGCTCTTCCCGTATTTCCCGAGAGTGGTGGGAATTGGAGTGAACCTGGCCGGGCTTGGCCTGGCGACCGGGCTCGTCGCTGCGCTCGGCTACTACGGGGGGAAGCTCGTTTTCGGAAGGTGAGGGGGGCTGAAGGAAATTATCGAATATTGTAGGCTCCAAAAAGAGAAAGTGAAAAGTTCGCTTTGAGCCATTCGCGGCGCTTATCTGTTGTAAGACGGACCTGCCGTGACCGGTGAAAATCTCGTTTCTCAAGACCCCTCCCTGAGCACCCCCTCTATCTCCCTCCACAGCTCCCTTCTGCCGAACCCCTTGAGCGCGGAGAATGGAAGCAGGGAAGGAGCTCCGGAAGAAAGGCCGGGGATGGCGGCGAGGGCTTTTTCCATGGACAGGAGGGCCTCCTTTCTTTTCCCACTCTTTAGCTTGTCCGCCTTTGTGGCCACGGGGAGGAAGGGGATCTCCTCCCTTGAGAGCCAGGAGATAAGCATCTCGTCCCCCTCTGTAATCCCTCTCCTTATATCGAGCAGAAGGACCAACCCACGCAGCTGCGGCCTATTCTTGAGGTAGCCTTCCACCATCCCCCGCCAGCGGCCCCTAACCGAAAGCGGCACCCCGGCGTAGCCATAGCCCGGCAGGTCCACAAAGAGAAACGCATCATTCACCAGGAAGAAGTTAAGACACTGTGTCTTTCCGGGCGCGGAGCTGGTTCTGGCGAGGCCCTTCCGGCCGAGGAGGGAGTTTATCAGGGAGGACTTCCCCACATTGGACCTTCCGGCAAAGGCCAGCTCCGGGATGGAGCCCTTGGGGAAGCCCTGTGGGGCTGTAGCGCTGCCGACGAATTCCGCGGAGAGGATTCTCACCGTATGAGCCTGCGGCCAACTCCGGGAGCCCCTGAGGAGCTAGATGAAAATGTCAAGCCGGGAGCCCCGGAGGGGTCGCCCCCTTGCGGCCCTGGGCTCAGGGGCGTCTTTCCTATCGAGCTCAAGGGCGGCCCTCAGGGCCTTTTTGCCGAGGCCCAGGCTTTGAGCCTTCGGGCTCGGGACGCTTTCCCCGGTGGGGTTCGGCCTGACACGGGAAAGCTCCCGCGCAAGGGCCCTCGCTCTTACGGCCTCTTGCGTCAGGCCTGAGGATTTGAGATGCGCCATTCTTTAGTACCTCCCTCAGGGGATTGGATGAAATTTCATGGCTTTCTCTGGGCTGAAACACATCTTTTTTGTGCCAGTTTCGTGCCAAAAGGACCTCAGGCCCGCTCCCCTGAGAGCTTTTCTCTGGAGGATAAGCCCCTTATGAGGACCACGCACTCCCCCTTTATTTTTTTCTCCTTGAGCCTCTCGGCCAGCTCCTCGGCTCCGCCCCTCATGAACTCTTCATGAATCTTAGTAAGCTCCCTCGCGACGACCACCTCGCGTTCGCCCATGACGTCAGCTATCTCGGCGAGAAGCCTCCCGAGCCTGTATGGGGATTCATAAAGGACGAGAGTGCGCCCCTCCTCCTTGAGGGCTAGAAGACGCGACCGCCTCTTTTCGCCCTTTGGCGGGAGAAAGCCCTCAAAGGCGAATCTATCGGTCGGCAGGCCCGCGGCCGAGAGCGCCGCCGCCGCGGCCGAGGGACCGGGCACGGGCACGACCGGAACCCCCTTATCGAGGCACCGCCTCACGAGGTAGTAGGCGGGGTCTGAGATGCCGGGCGTTCCGGCATCCGAGACGAGAGCGATGGACCTCCCGCTCAGGAGCTCTTCCAGGAGCCGGGGGGTCCTTCTCTCTTTATTGTGGTCGTGGTAGCTCGTGAGGGGGGTTGAGAGCTGGTAGTGAGCGAGCAGCCTTCCCGTTCTGCGCGTGTCCTCGGCGGCGATGAGGGCAACCTCCTTCATCACCCTGAGGGCTCTGAGCGTAATATCCTCGAGGTTCCCTATGGGGGTGGCGACGATGTAGAGGGTCGCCGGACCCTCGGAAGGGGTCCCCTTCTTCTCGCCGTTCATGGAGGAAGAATAGCTAATATCTATATCTATCATTTAAATCTTTTATGGGTCTCTTTTTCAGCCTAAAATTACAAGCAGGGCACTTGTCCTTGACAGAAACGTAGGGGACATGAAATAGCTTATAACTTAAGGGGGGATCGTGCAATGGTTACCACATTTATCGTAAGCTCAGACATAATGGGGAGCGGGAGCCGGGAGCTTGGAGAGAAAATCCTGGGAAGCTTCCTGAGAAAGGTCGCGGGCCACGCTAACCGCGCAAACATAATTTTCTACAACTCGGGGGTTCAGCTCCTGGCGAAGCCTTCGCCATTTCTTGCCGACCTCTCTCTGCTCGCCGAAAAGGGGGTCGAGCTCATCGCCTGCGGAACGTGCGTGAATTTCTTCGGGCTTAATGATAGAATTGAAATCGGTCGTGTGAGCACCATGGATGAGATTCTTTCCACCATCGCCAGCTCTGAGAAGGTGGTCTCGATATAGAGAAACCCCTTCTGTCGGCGAAAGCGGCTCTCTCCCCGCATGATCAGGATAGAGATCCCAGGAAGGGGACATCTCGAAATAAAGAGCCTGGTTCTCGACCTGAACGGCACCATTGCTCTTGACGGAGGGCTTCTTTCCGGGGTGCCCGAGCGCATCCGTGCGCTTTCCCGCGGCCTCGATATCTGCGTAATCACGGCCGACACCTTCGGAAAGGCCGGAGCTCTCTTCGAGGGCCTCCCCGTAAAACTCATCAAGATTTCTGCGGGGAAGGATGAAGCTCTTCAGAAGCGCCGCGTCGTCGCCTCGCTTGGAGCAACATCTACTGTTGCAATCGGAAACGGGGCGAACGATGTCCTGATGCTCGAAGCCGCAGCCATAGGGATTGCTGTTCTGGGCCCGGAGGGGACGTCAACAGCAGCCCTGACGAGGGCCGACATCCTCCTTCCCGGCGCAAAGGAGGCCCTTGACCTCTTGAGCCATCCCAAGCGCCTTCTGGCAACATTAAGGCGGTAGCGGGTAGTAAGGACTCCTGCGGCCTGGGCAAGCAAACGCGGGCCGAGCTCGGCCACGGGAAGAGGGCGGCGTGTGTCCTCCGGCCAGAAAGGGCTAATGCTTCAAGGGCCGGGGCTGGCAACGGATGGGGATTTCATGATGCGGGCTAGGAGGTTCAGGACCTGATTCATCTTGAAGGGCTTTTGCACCACATAGTCCACTCCCTTCTCCCGCGCTTCTTCGAGGTCCAGCGATAGCCCCCAGCCCGTAATCAGCACCACGGGTGTTTCGCTCTTCATCTCCTTCACCGCGCGGGCCACCTCCCAGCCGCTCATGCCGGGCATGCCGAGGTCCGTGAAGACGATATCGAAATTGCTCTGGGCAAAGAGCTTCAGCCCTTCGGACCCGCTGGGGGCAACCTCCACCTCATGGTTTGCCATCTGGAAGATGAGGGAAAGGTTCTCCAGTATATGCTCCTCGTCCTCGATGAGGAGGATTCGGGCGGGCGAGGAGTCCTGGAGCCCCTCCTCCCGGAGGGGGGCCTCCTTCGTGGAGGCGACGGGAAGGGTGATGCTCACTAGGGTTCCCTGCCCTTCAGTGCTCTCGATGGAAATATCCCCACGGTGGCGGGTGATGATCCCGTAAGTGATGCTCATGCCCAGGCCCGTGCCGTTTCCTTTCTTGGTGGTGAAGAAGGGGACGAAGACGTTTCGTCTTACCTCCTCGCTCATCCCGCAGCCGGTATCACCCACCGCAAGGAGGACGCTTCCACCCTGGGCCTTCGTCATGATTGTGAGGCGCCCCCCCTGGGGCATTGCATCGAGAGCGTTCAGGATGATATTGGCCAGAGCCTCCCGGATCTCAAACACATTGCCCGAGATGGCGGGGATCTCCTCAAGGTCTGTTTCCATCTCTATCCTGATGCCCCGCAGGTTGGCCTCGTTTCGCCAGCGGGTCTCGGTTATGGCCAGGGTGTCGCGGACCACTTCGTGCAGGTCTATGTTTTCAAAACTGCCGTCCTTTCCAAGCCGGGTGTACTCGAGGAGCCTCCTGACCGTGGCCGCGCCATCAAGGGAGGCCTTCTCTATAATCTCAAGGTCCCGGTGGAGCGCCGTATCCTGGGCCTTGCGCTTTAGAATTTCGACCCGACCCAGGACGGCCGTGAGGATGTTGTTGAAGTCATGGGCAATACCCGAGGACATCTCGCCCAGACATTTGAGTCTTTCGGTCTCGACGAGCTTGCGCTGGAGTTCTATCTCTTCGGTTATGTCCTTGGCCAAGCCGAGGGTGCCTATGAAGTTTCCTTCCTCGTCATAGAGCCCGGTGGCACTGATCCGGAAGATGCCGGTCTCGCCGTTCTTGCGCCTGAGGTTTATCTCCATGTTTCGGGTGGCCCGCTCACGCGTCCGCCGTGTCTTAAAGCACCACCTGATGCAGTCGTCTTCGTAGGGAAGGAGGATGTCCGAGGTTTTGCCCAAGAGTTCTTTTTTCCCGTAGCCGAGAATCCGGCAGCCGTCATTGTTTATGTCCAGGAACGCACCCTGGGCCGTGAGGAAGTAGACTACGTCGGGCACGTGCTCGAAGAGGAGCCGATATTTTTTCTCTGAAAGCTCGATAGCACGGCGAAGCCTCTCAGTTTCCCGGGCCTCGGAGCAGCTCCTGAGCTCTGAGCGGATAGCGGCAAGGAAATCTTCCTCCTCCCAGGGCTCGACGAAATAGCGATGAACCGCGGCCTCGTTTATGGCGACGGAGGCAAGCTGGGAGTCAGCCGAGCTTGTCGTGGCTATGCGGACGATGTTGGGGTGGAGGGCTTTTATCTTCTTGAGGGTCTCCAACCCGTTCCCGACAAGCCCGTTGAGGCGGCAGATGACCAAATCTACGGGCTCTCTTTCCAAAATCTCCAGGACTTTGTCCCCCTCATCGGCCAGCCGAAAAGCGCAGTGGCCCTCCGAGAGCTTTTCAAGAGTACCGAGAATAGAGCTATCTTCCCCCACGGCCAGAATCATCTGCCCTTGCTCTTGCGACATAAAGTCAGCCCCTTCTAGTTTGGCTCCTCCCAGAACCTTCCCCCATCCCCTAAGGGGGGTTGAGTGAGAGAGGGGGCGCTCCTGCAAAAAAAGCCAAAGAGACACAAAAGACTTACGAATAAGCCTTCGCGATAATAAGCAAATAGGATACCATTCATCATCTTATTCAAGCCCGGGCCTCTTTTTTAAAGAAGAAAATGAGGCCCCGCAAAAAGATTCGTCAGTTTTCGAGATATCTAAAGGGAAAAATTCAGAATTTTGACGGGTTTCTGTCCCCGACCCTATGCAGCACGCCTTAAGGCGCCCTCGAAGCCCTCACCCAGGAGACCCTCCATCTGCTTGAGCCCCCTCTTCGGAAGTCGCCGGGGAGGACGAAGCGGTCCTGGATGAGCCCAGAGCTGTCCGGGCTTTATCCTCAGGCGTGAAGCCTCCCTTTGGCTCATGCCCTATTTGGGAAGGCTACTGTCCGTGCACGAAACTTGTGTTCTTTTGGCTCGCGGCCGTGCGCGCTTTAAGATTTTATGGCTGGGAATAATGAATAGCCGGGCCTCGGGCTAGAAGATTTGGGGGAGAGAAGATGGAGAGCTACCGCCCCGCGGGCTTCACCCCGAGGCTCTCGCAGGTCATGGCGTCGAGGCCCACGGCCCTGAGGCGCTCCCTGGAGCCCCTCAGGCTCTCGATGGTGTTGACCCCGAGGGCGCCCAGGATCTCCTTGATTTCGTGGCTCCAGCCTCGGAGGAGATTGGCCAGCCTCTCGCCGAATACCTCGGGGTCGAGCCTTCTCGTGAGCTCGGGCTTCTGTGTGGTTATGCCCCAGGAGCATCGGCCCGTGTGGCAATAGTGACAGACATGGCAGCCCATGGCGATGAGGGCGGCCGTGCCTATCGCCACGGCATCGGCCCCGAGAGCGATGGCTTTGGCGGCATCGGCGCTGCTCCTGATGCTGCCGGCCGCGATGAGGGAGGTTTCGTGGCGGATGCCCTCTTCACGGAGGCGCTCATCCACCGCCGCCACAGCGAGCTCGATGGGAATGCCCAGGTGGTCTCTTATGACCGTGGGTGCCGCTCCCGTGCCGCCCCGGAAGCCATCCAGGTAGATGATGTCGGCCCCGGCGCGCACGATTCCGCTGCAGATGGCCGCCACGTTGTGGACTGTGGCTATCTTCACCGAGACGGGCTTATAGTCGGTGGCCTCCTTGAGAGCGTAGATGAGCTGCCGGAGGTCCTCGATGGAGTAAATATCGTGCTGGGGCGCGGGAGAGAGCGCGTCCGTACCGGTAGGGATCATGCGGGTTGCAGAGATGGCCTCATCTATCTTCTCCCCGGGAAGATGGCCTCCGATGCCGGGCTTGGCGCCCTGCCCAATCTTTATCTCTACCCCCACGCCCGCGTTGAGATAGTCGGCGTGCACCCCGAAGCGGCCCGAGGCCACCTGGACTATCAGGTGGTCTCTGTAGGGATAGAGCTCCTTGTGAAGCCCCCCCTCGCCCGTTCCCATGACGGTGCCGCATTCCTTGGCGGCCATGGCCATGGAGAGGTGGGCGTTGAGGCTCAGGGCCCCATAGGACATGGGGGAGAAAATGATGGGGGTCTCAAGAGCTATCTGTTTCTCCAGGCGCGTCTTTAGCTTGAGCTCCCCTCCGGGCCCCCTTTCAAACTCCAGGCGGTCGGGCTTCCTCCCGAGGAAGGTCCTCAGCTCCATGGGCTCCCTCAAGGGGTCTATGGAGGGGTTGGTGACCTGGCAGGCATCCAGCAGGAGGTGGTCCCAGTAGACCGGCTGGCCCTCGGGGTTTCCCATGCCGGAGAGGAGGACGCCCCCCGTTTCCGCCTGCTTCCAGATGTTCTTCAGCGTCTGGGGTGTCCAGTTGGCGTTTTCCCGGAGGGCCACCGGGTGCTCCTCCACCAGGATGGCGCCGCCCGCGCAGTAAGGCATGCAGCGCCCGCAGGCCGTGCACTTTGAGCTTTCCGGGACGATTTTCCCCTTCCCGGGCTCTTGGGGGTCGGGCTGCCAGCTGAAAACCTCCCAGCCGCACTGTTGGATGCAGCGCCTGCACTGAAGGCAGTGGCGCTCATCCACGCTGACCCTGAATCTCGGGGTGACAAGGCTCGGAAACAAGTCTTTCCCTCCGCCGGCCCGCAGGGGGCGGCTACTTCCCCCGTCTCAGGAGATCCTTCAGTTTCCTCAGGTGCTCCAGGCCTCCTTTGCCGGGCTCGGGCAGGCCGAGCTTCTTTCGGGCCGGGAGCTTAGGCTCACCCAGCCTTCCCGTCTTCCGCCACATCTCTATGCCGCGCTCCACCTGCTCGGGCGCGACCCCCAGACGCATGGCCTGGGCTTTAATGCCCCGCATGACCGTCTCCCAGGAGTACACCTGCGGGCACATCTCGGTACAGGTATGGCACTCCACACACTGCCATATCTCCTCTGAGGCGAGGTGCTGCTCTCCATCTCCCCTGAGGATATCCCTGATTATCTCTTGAGGCCTGTAGCTCTCGAAGTTGAGATAGATGGGGCAGTTCTGCTCGCAGCCGCCGCACGCGAGGCATCTCTCCAGGGCCGCCAGGTCAAATTGCTTTTGCATAGGGAATCCCTCGCTCGAGCTTTCCGAGCTTCTCCAGCACTGGCCGGGCGCTCACCCGGTGCAAATCGAGACCCATGGCCTCGGGCTCAAGGCCGAAACTGACGCCCATGAACTCCTGCAGGGTAAGGACCGGGAGGTTGAAGTCTAAGCCCTTTCTGCTGAGAAGAAATTGATTATTATCATATTGCTGAAAGCATGAGGGGCAGGTGGTGCTTAGGCAGTCGGGGCCGAGCTCCTTGAGTTCCTTTAATTTGAGGGCCGCCATCTCAAGGGCCTTCTCGTGCTGGCCCACGCGGTCGAGGCTCCCGCCGCAGCAGACCATCTTTGCGGGATAATCGAGGGCCCTCGCGCCCAGGGCCTCCACCAGAGCATCATATTTTTTGGGGTTCATAGGGTCATCGAAGTGGATGTGGCTGCTGGGCCTGAGGAGATGACATCCGGGGTGGACGGCCACCCTGAGCCCCCTTAAGGGGCGCCTCACATGGTCCTGGAGCTTTCGCAGGCCGTAAACATCGTGAAGGTACTCGACGAAGTGGCGCACCTTCGCCCTTCCCGAGAACCGGAGGCCCACTTCCGCGAGATGTTGATTCAGCTCTTGGGCCCTCAGGGGATGGGCCTTAAGGTGTTGGGCCACGCCCCGGAGGGTGCTGTAGCAGCCGTTGCAGGCGGACATTAGGTCGAGGCCGCGCTCATCCGCCAGGGCAACGTTTCTCGTGGCGGCCAGCTCCCAGAGGTCCTGGTCGAGATTCTTCGCCAGAGATTTCTCGGGGCAGCAGGTGAAGCCCTCGAGGTCCTGGTAGGGAATTCCAAGCTCATCCATCACCATGCGGGTGCTCTTCTCCATGAAGATAAACCGTGCCTGTATGTGGCACCCCCAGAAGAAGGCGAACTTCCTCTCTCTTTCTGTTCCCGCCACTTCCTTTTCCCTCAGTCGTTAAAAGGTCAAAAAACCCCTTTCCGCCGCCGTTTCGCCCTTCTTACAACAATATACTCGCGATTCAAGCATAAGCCAAGTTAAATTAATTAATTCCTTGAATTAGCAATGCTAATTATTTAACCGCTCCCCGTGCACATTTGAAATGCAGTAGAACCGGGTTTATTCCTTTCGCTCATGCTTCAACGAGAGTTGCCGATAATGGGATATGAGAATTCTATGCCCTCAAGGTCCTTCTCTTCTGTCGATATGGGTGAATCTTAAGTAATGGCCGCCAGAGAAAGCCTCAACATCCTTATCGTCGATGACGAGCAGCAGATAAGGGAGCTCCTCAAGCTTTGCCTCGGCGTCCACGGCTACAGAGTCTACGAGGCGGAGAGCGGCCCCATGGCTCTGGAGGTGCTCCACCAGGATAAAATTCACCTGGTCATAGCCGACTACCGGATGCCGGGGATGTCCGGCCTGGACCTGGCCCGCGAGATCTTCAAGATTTACTCAAGCATGCCCGTGGTCATCATGACGGGATATGGCACCCTTCCCCTGGCCGTGAGAGCCGTGCGCGAGGGGGCCATTGATTTCGTCAAAAAGCCTCTCGATATCCATGAGCTCCCCCTCATCGTGGAAAAGAATATCGAGCGCAAAAGGGCAGAGAATCGCACGGTCGAGGTCAATAAGGCGGCGGTTCTCTACGAGGCCATCATGGCCTTGGCCTCGGCCGTGGATGCCAAGGACCCCTACACGGCCGGGCACTCGAAGCGCGTTGCAGGATTATCCCTTCTTCTGGCCGAAGGCCTTGACATGCCCGAGGAGGAGCGTTTCATCCTGAAGCTCTCGGCCTTGATGCACGACGTGGGGAAGATCGGGGTACCTGATTACATCCTGCAGATAACCACCCATCTGAACCCCAAGGATTATGACCTGGTGACGCGGCATGCGGAGAAGGGAGGAGAAATTGTGGGTGAAATCCGCTCCCTCTCTCGCGTGGCCGATATCATCCGGCACCACCACGAATGGGTGAACGGAGAGGGCTACCCCGATGGCCTCCAGGGCTTTGCCATCCCCATGCTCTCCAAGGTCATAAGCATCGCTGACGCCTTCGACGCGATGACTTCCAGGCGCTCTTACCGGGAAGCCCTGAGCCGAGATGAAGCCATGGCGGAACTCCATCGCGGAGCCGGCTCCCAGTTCGACAGCTGGCTTGTCGATATCTTCATCCAATCTCTTTCTATGGTCGCGACGGAGAATAGCAGCGAGGCCCTGGCGGGGGAGATGCTGGATATTAATTGATCGCCGGCGAGAGGAATGTTATTATAAGACTCTCCACCTTGAGGGAATCCGGGGCGGGCCGTTGAGGGTGTGGCAAAAACCGTGAAATTGGGGGAGTCGAAGTGAAGCCATCTCGCTTAGGAAAAGCAGTGTCCCTGAGTCTTTTTCTTGCTCTGTTCTTTTTTGGGCTCTCCGTCGCGGCTGTGGGAGCGAAGGAAAAGGGCGCCGACTCCGAGGCGCTTGCCAAGGGAAAGGCCGTCTACGAAGCCCAATGCGCTCTCTGCCACGGGGAGAAAGGGGACGGGAAGGGCCCGGCTGGCGCAGCTGTCAAAGCCGCCAACTTCACCCAGGGTTTCAAAAGGGCCAAGACTGATGAGGAAGCCAAGCACATCATCCTGAACGGGATTCCGGGAACGGCCATGGTGGGATTTGCGGGCAGGATAAACGAGGAGGAAGCCGAGAGCCTTGTGCACTACATAAAGGGCTTTCTTAAGAAATAATCCCGAAGAGACCAAGACCCCGTGGGCCCTTTCAGTGACGGGCCCGGGGTCTTCTTTTTTCTGCGTGGCCTTCTAACCGAGCCCGCGCCGGGCGCGAAGGGCTCCTGCCGGCAAGACTAAATCTCTATAACCTCTCCCTCTCGGGCTATCTCCAGAGCCAGCTTTTCCTTCCGGGCGAGGACGTCTTCGTGGAGGTGGGTGAGCAGGATTCTCCGGCACCCGAGGCGCTTTAGGTTTTCCTCAAGCTCCCTGTAGGTGAGGTGGCCCGTCAATTTTTCCTCGTACCGGTAGCACTCGCACAGGAAGAGGTCGGCCCCTCTGGCTAGCTCCAGGAGGCTTTCCGTCCACTCGGTATCTCCCGAGTAGGAGATCACCCTTCCCCCCGCCTCTATCCTGAAGCCGAGGGCCTTCCCTTCGCGCCCGTGGGAGACGGCAAGGGGCAGGATGCTCAGGCCTCTGAAGCTTTCGGGCTCCCCGGGCCGGAGCTCAACGAATTCCACATCGAAACGCCACCCGCTCTCGGGGACTTCAGAGAACATGGCGGAGTAGAGGCGTGATATTCTCTCCCTCATCCCTCTCGGTCCCATGAGGGTGAGGGGGTGCTGGCGCAAGCTCTTGAACTGGTATTCAAGGAAGATGAAGGGGACCCCGGCTGTGTGGTCACCATGCAGGTGACTCAGAAGAATAAGGTCGAGCCGTCTTGGGTCAAAACCAGCCCGCTTCAGGCCCGGAAGCGCTGGCGGGCCGCAGTCGAGAAGAAAGTTGGTTTCCCCCGCCTCCACCAGGAAGGCTGGTTGCCCCCGGCCCCCGCTTCCGAAGGCGTCACCCGCGGCCAGGATATGAAGCCGCAGCCCTCCTTCAGCCTTTTCCATGAGGGGTCGCCCTGAGGGGTTTTGGGGGAGCCTTTTCTGCCCTCATCAGCGCAAGAAAATATTCTTGCATAAGGAGAGCGTCTTCCTCAAGGTTCGGGCTCTCGCAGATGATAACCCCTGACACATTGAAATCGTAAAGCGCCCTCAGGAGCTCTCTGTAGTTCATGTCCGATTCTGCCAGATTCAGATGGCGCCGCTCGCCCCTGGGCCCGTACTGAATTCCCGCCACATGGATGTGCATGTTCCGCAGGGCCCCCTCGCCCAGCCGTCCTTTGATGAGCTCGAGAACCATGCAAAAGTCCTCATAAGCCTTAAGCCCGCCCGAGGCCCTGGCATGAAGATGGGCGAAGTCAACGCAGGGGCTCAAGCCCTCCACCTCGACGGATAGCCGGAGGAGCTCTTCCAGGGAACCGAACTGGCTTTTCTTGCCCGTCGTTTCCGGGTGAAGGCGGGCGGCACAGCCCTCATCCCTCAACGCAGTTGCCAGCTCCCCCAGCTCCCTGCGGATGAGATTATAGGCTTCTCGGGCGGAAAAATCTTTATAAAAGCCAGGATGGAAGGCGACTGCGCTGGCCCCCGCCGCCCCGCCCACCCGGGCCGAGGAGAGAATCCGCGCCCTGCTGGCCCTCAGCTTTTCGGGCTCTCTTGAGAGAAGGTTTATGTAATAAGGGGCGTGGACGGTCAGGGCGATGTCGAGCTCGCGGGCGAGGGCTCCGACCTGCTCGGCCATCTCCCGCCGCATTCTGACGCCGTAGACGAACTCCAGCTCGAGGCACCCAAGGCCGAGCTCATGGATTCTCCTTACGGCTCCGAGAGGGTCACGAGGGCTGGCGCTGTGAGGGGTGCCCGCGGTACCGAAGCGCAATTCCCCTTCGCCTTTCAGTCCTGCCGCCATGTCGCTATCCTAAGCGCTTAATCCTTCAGAAGGCAACTCCTGCCTTCAAGCCCATTCGCATCTTTGGGATCAAAAGATAAACGTGAGGAGAGGAAAAATTATTTTGAAGGCAGTCACCAGGCCCGAACCGTTCTTGAGGCTTGAGGCAATTAGGGGCGAGACCCGGCCATGACCGACTGCGGAACCTTCCACCTCTACCCGGTCGCCAGCCTTAAGCTCAAAATTTTGACGGTCGATGATGAAAGTGTGGCCCAGCTCTACCCGAAGCTCGCCCTCGTCCCCGGTTTTGGGAATCGGGTGATGGCCACTGAGGCGAGATTTTCCGGCGGGAAAGCGCCCCTCTCTTGTGCAAAGGGCGTCTCACCGATTCACATCCGGAATGGGGAAAGAATGGCGCGGCAGTCCACCGAGGTGGCCCTTGACGCCACCGAAGATGGCCCCGGAAGATGAGCCCGACCGCCACCCAGCGCGACTGCGCTAATTCGCTAAGAAGGTGGCGGGGGATATCCCTCGGGCCGGAGCGGAGGGGGTGGCCCCGGAGTGAAGCCCGGCGGTGGAGGGGGTGGCACCCAACCAGGTCGCCTTGAGGCACGCACGAAACCCGGGATCTGGTTTCCCTTCGCGTACATACATTGCTTATAGGCAATGTCGTATCGCCTCTGGATCTCCCACCCGGCCTCGTAAGCCGGGCCAGCTGCCACGGCGCTCCCGTAAAGGAGACCTGTTCCGGCACCGATTGCAGCACCGGCACCTGCGTTGCCAGAGGCGGCGCCAATCGCCGTACCCAGCCCGGCCCCGATCATCGTCCCGATCAGCGCTCCGCTGCCCAGGGTCTGGTTGACGGTGTCATTTGGCGGGCCTCCGGTCTGCTGCATAGCCCACTGCCTACAGGCACTGTCATCAGACCGGAATGCCTCAAAGGACTTCCCTGAACCCGGCAGCACCATGACGCTCGGGCCTGTCGGGATCGTCGCGCACCCGACCAGCGCCATCACGGCCAAAACTGACAGAAGACCTCGCTGCCAATTCATCCTGCCATCCCATCCTCTACTGGTTGGGTGGAGTCACATTCGGCACTACCTTCATCCACCCGCCCGGGCAGCTCTTAACGTAGGGGTAGTAGCCCTGCGGATTCTGGCAGTAGTACCAGTAATTGGCTTCCTCCTGCTCCGGCTGGACATAGACCGGAGGCTCCTGCTGGATGACCACCGGCGGGGCTTCGTAATACCCATAGGGGTACCAAGGATCCAGCACTAACATGCCTCCCCAATAGAAGCGGGGTTCCCTTACGTGATGCCTCCACCGCGCATGGGGTCCCCAATAGGCTCGATGGCCCACCCCAATGTGTGTTCCAATAAAGACTCGCGCCCTTCCAGCGTAACCTGGCAAGGGACTGGCGAGAAGCACCGCAATTGCCAAGAGAACCGCACAGGTGACCCTCTTCATTTCTTTTCTCCTCGCTAAACCTAGCTAAGGCATTCGCATCCCATTCATTGTATTTGACGCACGAGCCTCAAAAAGGTTTACACGGGAATTTCCCGTTTCAAACCGAGAGCGTGCCGCTGCTGTCCGCCGGTGGCCTTCAAGGGCGCCACATCTCTCACTCTATTTGACGGAAGGGGGTTGCCGGAGGGAGGGGGCGGGCACAGGGCGGCTTTTTTCAGCCTTAAAGCTCGGGGGGAAAGGTGGATTTCGCCGGGCGATTATCTATTTCTCTGGGCCCGCGCCCAATGGCCGCCCGACTGCGGCCGCGCGTCAAACTCCTCCACTCGCGATTTGAGTTCCAGTTTTTCGGCTTCAAGGCGCTCCAGCTGCTTTCTCAGCCTATCTCTTTCGGCCTGAAGCTCTTCCACGAGGCCCAGAGTCTTGCGCAGACGCTCTGACAGGATTGAAGTAAAGTTGCGGTAAAGGCGGGAAGTGAAAATTGGGTTTACCTTCCCCAGAATTCCCTGGCTTACGGCCAGAAGAAGGCAGTCGGATACGGCCTTCACGGTCGCGGAGCGCCGGGTCTTCTCGATTATACCCATCTCTCCGAAGCATTCCCCCGCCTGGAGAACGCAGAGAACCTCGTCTCCTCCGGGCAGGCTTCGGCTGACCTCCACCTCCCCTTGTATGACAATGTACATCTTGTCGCTCAGCTCTCCCTCCCGGATGATGTAAGAACCCGAGGGATAGCTGACCTGCTGGCAATTCCTCAGGATGGCCTTTAGCTCTTCGAGCCCGAAATTCTTGAAGAAGGGGACGCTCTGCCTGACCTTATCGAGAATGGAGACTTTGATAGCGGCGGGATTGAGCATTTCCTTTTCCTGGGCGTTCCTGGCCTTTTGAGCGAAGACGACTAGAAATTGAGCAATATGCGTGCCAGGAGCCTTGCTTGAGAGCTCCCTTTGATATAATGTTGCCCTGGACCCAAGCCCGCCAAGGGAGCCTCCCGCGCGAGGGCTCTCAGTGCTGGCCGAAACCTTGGAGAGATTTTTTCAGCCGTGCCGGTCGTCATCGTGTTCGCTCTTCTCAGCCTCCTTGCAGCCGGAGGGGGGGATTTCATCTTCAGGCGGGCCCAGCTGAAGAGCGCCGTCGAGGGCGGCATGCGGGCGGAAGACTACCTCGTCATCCACAGCTCCTTCTTCACCATCCTGGCTCTCATATACTGTCAGTGGAGCAGCGGCCTCGCGCTTGAGATGCGGGTTCTTCCCCTTGTGGTTCCCACCTCCATCTTCTCCTTCCTCTCCCTCTACCTTCTGATAAGGAGCCTCAGGCTGGGTTCTGTGAGCACAAATATCAGCATGTACCGGCTGAATTTCATAATCACTTCCCTTCTGGGGATATTGATTCTGAGCGAGGCCGCGACCACCCAGAAATTCCTGGGGCTCATCCTCGGCTTTGGGGCGGTGGCTTTCTTTGCCCTGGCGGAGATGCGGCTCGCCGGGCGAGGTTCAGGGCGCTCGGGTTTCCCGGAGGGAGGGGCCGGAGCAGGGCCTTTTCTTCTCGCCGGGGCCGCCATGTTCCTCCAGGCCCTTTTTCACTTTCTCATGAAATATTATCTTTCCCGCGGCATCTCCCTTTATTCTTTAATCCCGCCCCATGTCGTCCTCTTCAACGTTTATGTGTACGCCTCGGCTTTCGGCCGGGGGAGCTTTCGCCTAACCCGCCCCATGAAGGCCCATAGCCCCGTGAGCGGCCTCCTCTATGGCACCGCCTTTATTTTCCTGCTGCTCGCGTTCAGGGCGGGAGAAGCGAGCATAGTGGCTCCCATAAGCCAGCTGAGCTTTGTTTTCTCCGCGCTCCTCGCCATGGCCTTCCTGAGGGAATCCCTGGGGGGGTTCAGGCTGGTCGGGCTCATCATGGCCATCGGCGCGGTGCTGACGCTTTCACGCTGAAGGGCTCGGGATGGGTGACGAAAAAACGCTTTTCAAGGGGGAGGAATCCCCGCCGACGATGAGGGTCTTGCGCGTTTTGGTGGAGCGCGACGATGTGGTCTATCTTCAGGGCTTGGTCGAGGCCTATGACGGAATGGCGTTCACCCAGACGGTTGACCCCGATTACTGTCACATCGGCCAAGAGGAGGGCTCTTCGGCGAGTCCCCTGGCCCTGGTCCAGTTTTTCACATCGCCGGTTTTTTTCCCGGAACTGCGCGAGCTGGTCCGGGCGCTGCAGAAGGAGATAGACCTCCGGGTCCTGGAGGAGTTTGGCGAGGACGAGGGCCGGTGGCGGGAGGTCGGCAGAGGCTCAAGCGCGAGGAAGGCAAGCCATGATTGACCGTGAGCTCGCCCGAGGGGTTGTGAGCGAGGCCCTCAAGAGAGGGGGAGAGTTTTCAGAGCTCTTCATCGAGGAGAGCCACATAACCGATATCATCCTGGAGGATAACCGACTGGAGCAGGTGCTTTCGGGAAAGGTCAAGGGCGCAGGGCTGCGGCTCATCCGAAACGGCAGGGTTTCCTATGCCCACGGGAGCAGCCTTGCGGAAGGCTCCCTCATGGCCCTTGCCAGAAGGGCGGCGGAGGGGGGGGAGGGAGAGCCCGTGGCGGCTCCGGGGCTTAAGGAGCAGGAAGGCGCCCCTCCCTCCCCCATCGAGCGGGACCCCCGCGGGGTGAGCGCACAGGCAAAGGCGGATGCCGCGCGGGAGGCCAACGAGAGCGCAAGAACCCTTGACGGGCGCATACGGCAGGTGAGGGTCATCTACCGGGACGGCTTCCGACGCCTCCTCATGGCCAACTCCCGGGGGGAGGTGGCCGAGGAGGAAAGAACCGGGGTCACCTTCGTGGTGGAGGCTGTTGCCCGGAAGGGGGATGTGATTCAGCGGGGCTACGAGCCCCTGGGGGGCTCCTCGGGTTTTGAGCTCCTCGAGGGAGGCCGGGCGGGAGAGATTGGACTGAAGGCCGCCCAGAGGGCCCTCATGATGCTCGAGGCCCCGGCCGCCCCCGCAGGGGAGATGAGCGTGGTCATCGCAAGCGAGGCCGGAGGGACCATGATCCATGAGGCCGTCGGCCACGGCCTCGAGGCCGACTTCAACCACCAGGGCCTCTCCGTCTACTCGGGAAAGCTAGGGGAGAGGGTGGCCTCACCCCTCGTGACTGTCGTTGATGACGGGAGCCTTCCGGGAAAGCGGGGGAGCTCCTCCTTTGATGATGAGGGAACCCCCATGGGGAGGACCGTCCTCGTGGAAAAGGGCGTGCTCGTGAATTACATGTATGACCGTCTCTGGGCCACGAGGGGAGGGGGAGAGCCCACGGGCAACGGCCGCCGCCAGTCCTACCGCCACAGGCCCATCCCCAGGATGACCAATACACTCCTGCTGCCCGGAGAGATGGACCCCCGGGAGATCCTGGCCGCAACCTCCAAGGGGCTCTATGTGGTGAAGATGGGGGGCGGTGAGGTGAACATCGTGAACGGGGATTTTGTGTTTGAGGTGAGCGAGGGCTACCTGATAGAGAGAGGCGGGCTCGGCCCACCCCTCCGTGGGGCGACCCTCATCGGAAACGGCCCCAGGGTCCTCAGCGAGATAGACATGGTCGGGAGCGACCTGGGCTTCGGCATCGGCACCTGCGGGAAGGACGGCCAGGGGGTCCCCGTCTCGGACGCCCAGCCCACGATAAGGATACCGAGGATTACGGTGGGGGGGAGGAAAACCTAGGGAAACATCGTGGAGGGCTAAGACCTACGCCAGCCCGGTTTAGCCTCGCAGAAATTTTGGGCTGAAATTGGCCGTGTGGGTGGTTTTTCCATTTACTTGACCTACTATATCCTCATAAATCTATCCCATGGGATATGAAAGATTAGGAGGAGAAAAGCGATGGCCGAGACGATTCGAATTGTGGACTACCACTACCTGACCTGCCCCGACAAACCCGGGGAAGGGGCGAAATTGCTGTCTCTGTGCCGGGATGCAGGGGTCAACCTGCTCGCCGTCCACGCCTTTCCCTTTGCGCGGCGCACTCAGGTTGACTTCGTGGCCGAGGACTCAGCCGCCCTTCTGAAGGCGGCGCGGAAGGCGAATCTCAAGCTGACCAAGAGGAGGGCCTTCCTCGCCACGGGGGACGACCGGGTGGGTGTCGTGGCGGGCATCCTTGAGAAGCTCGCCGGAGCGAAGATTAATGTTACGGCGACGACCGCTCTTTCCGCCGGAGGAGGCCGCTTCGCCGCCATTTTCTGGGTGAAACCTCCAGATATACGCCGGGCCTCGAAGGCCCTTGGCGTTTAATGGCAAGACCGCGTGGCTGCGACCCTCGCAGTGGCCTTTCAGTAGCGGCAAGGCGCAGTCCCATCAAGGGGGGCTTCCTGGCCCCAGCCTGCGGCGAAGCCGCTGGCATGTCGAGGTCATGGTTTAAGTAGACGCGTTCGCCCGCCCTTTCTTTGAAGGGGGGCATGAAGGAGGGACGGCTCGATGGCGGAGGCCGAGGTTCACGGGATAGTCATTCCTCTATCCAAGATAGAGAAGCTGGGGAAAGGGGAAATCGGAATGGCCCTTTGCCCCTACCATATGGACGATAAAGGAAGCCTCGTCGTTCGCTTCAAGAAGAGGAGATTTTTCTGCTTCGATTGCCTCATTGGGGGGCGGATAGAGGAGCACCCCGCGGGGGTACTCTGCATCGAGGACGAGGAGCACGAGGACCTTCTGAGCCACATCGAGCACCTCCGCGAGCGCGACGTTATAAGAAGAGTGAGAGGGCGAGAGGAACGAGGCCGGAAGCCCTAGCGCGCCAGTCAGGCTGAGGAGGCAATCGCCTCGCTGTGACCTTTAGTGGGGGCGAGGTGCAGTTTCGGGAAACCGCGCCAGAAAGAGCCGGCCCCTCGTCCGCGGTCATTCGGGGAGGGGCCGGCTTTTCCGTCAGAGAACCCCGCGCTGTCCCTACATGAAGTACTCTCTCTTGTCCAGGCTCGGGTACATCGAGGCGACCCATTTCTCATAGCCGTTAAAGATCAATGTGGGCCGCCGCTCGTCCGTGCCGAGCATCCGCTCGGTCTTCTGGGACCACCTGGGATGGTCAAAATTTGGGTTCACGTTCGCCCAGAAGCCGTACTCACTCGGCTGGACCCGCTCCCAGAAGGTCTCAGGTCGCTCCCGTGTGAACTCTACCGAGACGATAGACTTTATGCTCTTGAAGCCGTACTTCCAGGGGGTGATGAGACGAAGGGGCGCCCCATGCTGCTTAGGAAGAGGCTTCCCGTAGACGCCCGTCACGAGCAGGGTGAGCTCGTTCATCGCCTCCTCGACCGTCAGCCCCTCGACATAGGGCCAGGGATACCAGACCTGGAGCTGGCCCAGGGCCACCGTGCGGTCAAGAAAAGTGGTGAGCTTCACGTAACGGGCCTCGCTCTTCGGCTCCACGGCCTTGATGAGGGCGGAGAAGGGAAAGCCCGTCCACGGCACGGCCATCGCCCACGCCTCAACGCACCTCAAGCGGTAGAGGCGCTCTTCGAGCGGCATCCGATGGATGAGGTCGTCGATGTCGTAGGTGCTCGGTTTCCGCACGAGCCCCTCGACCCGCACTTGCCAGGGCCGGATCTCGAGCCGCCGGGCGAGTAAGTGAATCGTCTTCTTGGTGCCGAACTCATAGAAATTGTTGTAACTGGCCGTGATCTTCTCCTCCGTCAGGGGGCGGTCGAGGGTGAAGGCCGGGTTTTGCTTCGCGGGGTAGAGGTCGAGCGTCTTATCCACAGGCTCTCCTGATTTCTCGGGCTCGGCTGCGGCGGCGAGCCCGAGCCCGCCGGCGATCCCTCCCGCCAGGGCACCGAGCGCACCCTTCAAGAATATTCGGCGGTTGAAGAAGGCGGCCTCTGGCGTGGCCTCGCGCTCGGGGAGCGCCCAGCCCGGCTTGCGGATATAATGCATGGTTATCTCCTTCTGTCCTGGGACCTTCGTCCGTCAGCAGAGGGATGGGGGCGCAGGGACCTTTTCGGCACTGCGGGATGCCTCCATCCTCATCAGGGAACGAACAGCCGGCCTCCTGGTAATATTCCCCGCCCCCTCATTGACATTTATCCCCTGACATCTTATTTTTCGTACACGCCATTTTTGCCGCTCACCTCTTACATCAAGGGACTGTCATTGAGGAGGAATCTCAGATGAGTTCAGACCTCTACTTCGGGCCTTTCGCCAATGATATCCAGGAGAGGATAAACTTCCCGAGGATGCGGGAGCAGAGGACGCAGAGGACGCGGGATATGATGAGGAAGCACGGCCTCGCGGCCCTCATTCTCTACGATACCTCCAATATGAGGTATGCCACCGCAGTCGGGGGAATGGTCCCGACCGCCACGGCGGGAATCCCCTGGGCAAAGGGGCTCCGCTTCGCGCTCGTCTTTGCCGAGCATGACCCCATAGTCTATGAGCACGCGGACATAGGGATACAGCAGGAGACCGCGTGCCCCTGGATAAAGCCCGAGAACATGCGCTGCGCGCACTCCTGGCTCGGCGGGCTCGCGGGCCCGAACGCCAGCAGGGCCGCAGCGAAAAAATGGGCTCAGGACATAAAGCGCGACCTCGAGGAGAGGGGGCTCCTCAGGGAAAAGCTCGGGGCCGACGGCCTGGACCCCTACGGTGCGCAGGCCCTGAGGGATGCCGGAATCACCGTCGTCGAGGGCGCGGAGGTAATGGCCGAGGCGCGGATGATAAAGACTGATGACGAGATAAACTGCCTCAAGATGGCCGCGGCCATAACGGATAGGGCCTGGTACAAGGTCTATGAGGCCATGAAACCGGGGGTGATGGAATGTGAGCTCCTTGCCCTCGCCCACAAGGTGTGCCTTGAGATGGGGGCCGAGGGGATTGACGGCCACGTGAAATCGGGCCCCACGCGGACCTGGCCCAATTACCGGGGCTCCGCGGCGATCGACAGGATTATCGAGCCGGGAGATATAGTCTATATCGACCTCTACAACGTGAGCTACTCGGGCTACCTGACCTGTTACTACCGCACTTTCATAGTGGGAAGGGAGCCGACGGCCAAGGAGAAGGAGTGGTACAAGCAGGCGCTTGAGTGGCTGTATGGGCCCCTCGAGGAGGTAAAGCCGGGAAAGACCACTGCGGATGCCGCGAAGCGCTTTCCCCCCGTCTCCCTCTGGGGCTACAAGGGCGAGGAATACGGGCTCCTCAGCCAGTGGGCCCACGGGATAGGGCTCGGTCTCTATGAAAAGCCCCTGATATCCCGCGCCTTCTCGTTCGATGACCCGGTGCCCTTCGAGAAGGGGATGACATTCGCCATCGAGACCCAGCAGGGGGAGAAGGGCCTGGGCGGCGTGAGGATAGAGGAAGAGGTTGTCGTCACGGAGACGGGCTGTGAAGTTATAACCAGGTTTCCCATCGAGGAGATAACCGTCGTGAGGCACAGCCTTCTGCGATAGGAGTCGGGTCGCCTAAGCGGCGGCGTGAGCAGCAATAAAGGTGATGAGTGGCCTCACTCTCTCCACCTAAGTGTAGCTGATTTTAAGCCGAAATTGCGGGAGGCGCCGGGCTGAGTTCCCCTCCTTCCGGCGCCTTCGCCCCCCTCAATCAACCCTCTCCCAGGCCCTAGCGCGCGGCCTATGATGCGGTGTTGGGGACGCCCCGGCGGGCGGGGCTGAGGGGGAGGCGCGGCACTGGTTTTAGGAGTGCAAAATCCGCTTGACAGGTGAAGGGAGAGAGATCATCTTTGAATTAAAGGGCAACGGGGGAGCCTCCCTTCATCAGGTGCCGGAACGGGGAATTCCGGTTCATACTGTCTGCACCCAAGAGGGAGTTCTGACCACCCCCAGGCCATAAGCGCGCACGGGAGGTGTCCATTGAAAAGAGGGTGCCTGTCAGCGATTTTCGCCGGCCTGTTCATGTTTTGTGCCCCTGCATACGCCGAGCAGAGCCCGGAGGAGGCAATTAAGGCGATCGTCAAGATACGCGCGCTCGTCCCGAGCGATGCACGCACGGCGCGCATACTCGGCACAGAGCGGGAAGGAAGCGGCGTTGTCATCGATTCGGAGGGGCATATCCTTACGATCGGCTACCTTATCCTGGAAGCCGAGACCATAGAAGTCGTCGGTCCGGAAGGCAAGACGGTGAGCGCGACCTCTGTTGGCTACGACCATAGCACTGGTTTTGGGCTCTTACGGGCGGATAAGCCTCTTGGGGTGGCGCCCATGGAGCTGGGACAATCCTCAGAGCTCAAGGAGGGAGACCCGATTATGGTGGCGAGCCACGGAGGCTCGGGCGCCGTACAAAATGGCTGGGTCGTTTCCCTCAGGGAGTTTGCAGGCTCCTGGGAATATCTTCTGGAAGATGCCATATTTGCCGCCCCGCCTCATCCTAATTTTGGCGGAGCACCGTTGATAGGGGAAGATGGGCGACTGTTAGGCATCGGGTCTCTTTTCACTCAGGTAATGATCCCGGGATTTGGTTCAATCCCTTGTAATATGTTCGTTCCCATCGACCTCCTTAAACCGATTCTCGCCGACCTGATTGCAACGGGCCGCTCTCCTGAGGCGCCCCGACCCTGGTTGGGGTTAAGCGCGGAAGAGGGAAAAGGGCGTGTTTTCGTCCTTAGGGTTACATCTGGAGCCCCGGCTGAACGAGCGGGCATCCGACCCGGCGACATCATTCTTACGGTCAAGGGAAAAGAAGTGGGCGGGCTGGCTGATTTTTACCGTAAAGTTTGGGCCCTGGGCGGAGCGGGTGTTGACGTGCCCCTCAGCATTCTCCAGGGAACCCGGATCCGCGAGATAATAGTCCGCTCTGCCGACCGCAATCGATTCCTAAGGCTCAGACCAAAGGGGCGAGAGGTCCGCATCGGTATCTACGGCCTGCGAAAAGCCACTCTCCGTCACTTCAATGAACCTTTCAGCTTGGCTTCCCCCCTGAAAGAGCTTTTCTCGGCCCGGGTAAGGCCTTGAGCCTGCGAGGGAAATCGGCCTCGCTTCGGCGAATGAGTGCGATTTACCCGGGAGGTCCGAGTTGAGACAGCATCCTGTTGATATTGCCAGCTGCGCCTCACTGGTTTCTATAACTCACTATTCCTCCGGTTGTCCAAAGGTAAGCTGAAAGACAGGGCTTGCTCGGCGGGCGAAAATTCGAGTAAGGCCAGACCACACCCCCCGCCTTGACCATCAATAACTTTCAGGTGCCGCCCTCAATCAAACTTCTCCCAGGCCCAGGCGATGCGGCCGATGATGCGGTAGCGGGGGTCTTCCTCTCTTTTCATGACGAGGGTGGGGTAGGTGTCTTTATCGGGGTTGTCGGAGACGATGAGAAGGTGCTCGGAGTCTGCCGCCTGGATGCGCTTCACTTGGCAGCCCCCCTCTTTCTCGTCAAAAATGGCGAAGAGCTTGTTATGGGCGGGCTTCCGGTCCTCAAGGTTCACGGCCACGATGCTCCCCCCAGTAAGGGTGGGCTCCATGCTCTTTCCGCGCACCCGGATGCAAGCCACCCGCCCCTTGGGGAGCCAGGAGCTATAAATCAGGGCGAAACTCTCTATGTCTTCATCCGTTATGAGGCTGGGGCTCCCCGCCGCAATCTCGTCCCTCACGAGAGGCACCGGAGCGTAGTGGTCAAGGCGCTCTATGGCGGCGAAGCGCTCCTTGACCTCCTCAGGGGTGAGGATTACAAGCTCTGGCGGCTCTTCCGCCCTCTTGGGGAAAATGGTGGCAAGTGAGGGGAATTTCTGCAGGTAGAAAAGCCGCAGGCACCTCTTCTTGTCGAGCCTGAGGACGCGGCAGAGTTCGAGGATAAGCTTTTCGCTGACGGAGACCTCCCTCCGCGAGAGAAGCTTTGAGATGTAGGCCTGCCGGACACCGAGCTTCCGGGCGAGCTCTTCCTGGGTGAGGCCGCTCCTCTTGACACCATTCCTTATGTATTCCGAAAGCGCGCTCTCCTTCCTCGCCATGCTCAAAAGTTATCATAAATTTGGCCACTTATCAGCTTTTATTAAAAAAAGCGAAAAAAAGGCAAAAAAGACTCTTGACAGGGAGGGGGGCTGGTATATATTCATAACTAGTTATGAATATTCTCAAATTATTTATGCCAGATTATACATATTAATGAGCTTTTTTATGGCCGCTTCCCGTGCATTGCCGCCTGGCACCTTCGCCCTGCTCGATGAGCCCTTGCGCTTCGTGGCGCCCGAGAGCTGTCTGCTCCGGTACCGCTCGAGGCGGCTCGGGCGCTACTCCTACATGATCTTCAAAGATGGTGCCTCGGCTGAAGAGGGGGCGCGCTTCCTTGAGCGCACGCGGCTGGCCAGGCCCGGGAGCGTTGAGGTGCGGAGGGTGGGGGATATGTTTTTGCCTGAGGGGGAGGGTATGGTCGTGGACAAAAATAACGAAGGCCCCAGGAATGGGGCCTTCATGGGGCAAGAGAAGCGCTGTCGGCCATGAATTTGCAGCCGACCAGGCTTGAGGGGGGGGTGAGAAGCCTTGGCTTATAAGAATCTGTCTGAGCGCCCGCTCAAGCTTTTCGGGCCAGGCATCGCAGCGCGCCCCGAGCACGCTAAGAAATACCCGCGGGAACCGGTCGCCAAGTCCCCGCAGGGGTTCCCAGCTTCCGTGCCACCCCATCCTCCATTGACCCAGCCCCACTTGTCCGCCCGTTCCAAGTGAGGGGGGCCGATGGAAGAATTTGCCGCCTAATACGGGCGCTCAGACATTTCAAAGAGCATTGATTAGAGCATCTGAACTTTTGACTTGAAATTTATAACACCCGGGAAGGTTTGTCAAGAGAAAAAACACAATATCTAGTATTTTTTTTGATTTAGAACCACAAAATATATGAAAAATGCGCCCACTGTCACCTTGCAAAAGCCGCTTAAACTATTCTAACTTATTGATAAAGCTTTATATATTGCCAAGAGGGGATGACGCGCAAGGGTATTTAGCAAATTTAATTTAACAAAGATGATAATTAATTTCTATGAGAAAAATACAAGATATGGGACCCAGTCGTGAAGGAACCTACAAGGAATAGTGTGTGAGAAAAATCCCCCTGTCTCTTCCTATGCTTTTTTGTAGAAGGGGCGTCTCCCTTATCTTATTTCTCTAACTGTCCCGTGAAAGGAGGTTCACCTTTGATGAAAAGAGAGACCCTGACCATTGAAGAGGTGGCCGAATTTTTCAAAGTAAGGCGCGAGACGATCTACCTCTGGATGCGAGAGCCGGATTTTCCCAAGGCCTTCAAGAAAAACAGGACCATACGATTCCAGCGGGGCGATATAGAGGACTTCTGGGCCTCCCATTGCATCAGCCTCGAAGAGGAAGAGCTGAAGCGCCTGTCCCAAGGCATGGAATAGGTTGCGGTTCCACATCGGAACTCTTGGGTACCTCAACTCAGATGTTAGGGGGCACAGGTCGGCCAATTGGGAGGAGGTGCGCTCGAGTCAAGCAGGTATGCTTCCGGAGAGCCACCTCTTTGCAGGGCGCCATCTTTACCGCAGGTCGGCAGTCCTGTAGGCTGATTTTTTGGAGGAGATGCTTTTCAGTTGCTCGGAAGCTATGACCTCCTGAGAGCGTTTCTAATTGTGAGGGGTGTCACGGACCGTGAAAAGCACAAACAAAAAAGAAATTCTGCTGGTAGCTCTTGGCGGCAATGCGCTCGTACGGAAGGGTCAAGCGGGCACCATCGAAGAGCAGTTCGAGAACCTGAAGATCCCCATCCGGCAGGTCGCCCGACTTTCCAGGAATTACAGGATCATCATCACGCACGGGAACGGGCCTCAGGTCGGAAACCTGCTCCTGCAGCAGGAGCGTTGCGATGAGGTACCCAAACTGCCCCTGGAGATTCTGGTGGCCCAAACCCAGGGCCAGATCGGCTACATGATCGAATCGACCCTGGACAGCGAGCTTATGGAGCTTGGGTTCGACACAAAGCAAAAACTGGTAAGCCTCTTGAGTTATGTGGTTGTGGATGAAAAGGACCCGGCTTTCGAAGACCCCTCCAAGCCGATCGGGCCGGTTTACACCGAAGAGAGGGCCTCAACCCTTCCCTACCGGACGAGAAAAACCGACAAAGGATACCGCCGGGTGGTGGCCTCCCCCCAGCCCATGACCATCGTGGAAAAACGTGAGATAAAAAGGCTCATCGAAATGGACTTCATCGTCATCTGCTGTGGAGGGGGAGGCATTCCTGTGATCCGGGAGGGAAGAACCTTCTGTGGTGTGGATGCCGTTATCGACAAAGACCTCTCCAGCGCCAAATTGGCTGAGGAGGTGGGCGTCGATATCTTCCTCATTGCAACAGATGTTGAGGGAGCCGCCCTTGATTACGGTAAGCCGAGCGAGAGATTCCTTCGCGCCTTAACTCTGCAGGAAGCCGGTCGGTATCTGAAAGAGGGCCACTTTCACCCCGGTTCCATGGGGCCCAAGGTTGAAGCGGCCATGCGATTTATCCAAAGCGGTGGCAAAAGGGCTGTGATCGCCTCCATCGAAACCATCGAAGAGGCGGTCGCAGGAAAAGCCGGCACCGAAGTCCTCGCAGGGGACGCCTGAATAAGCCTCTCCCCAGGCGCCTCTCTGGAGTTCTCATTTTGCAGTCACCACATCCATAGAACCAGAGCGGCCATTTCTTACTCTTATGAGCTAGCTCTTGCGTCACCGCTCGCGAACTCTTCTGCTCTTCCTGCCTGCTCGAATTCATTAAGCTCACCCATTTAGGCGGTGCCCGGGCTATTTGGGCACATTGTGGGAAGGGCCGCTCCGACCCTAAATTGGGGGCGTAGGCCAATGAGGCCCTTTTTTCAAAGAAAAGCTCAAAGGAGGGCGTGATGCCTGAGAAGGGGAGCAACGTAGGTCAGGGGCTGGGAGAGCATCCCGGCGAAGACCCCCGTGAGGGGGAAGGAGCGCCCCAGAGCCTCCGCAACTGGCAAGAGGCTGTCGGGCGCTGGAAGATGAGGGCCGAGAAGGCTCAGGATGAAGTGGCGCGGCTCAGGGCCGAGATGGAGGAGCAGCGCAAGGAGGCCGAGAGGGCAAAGCTGGATGAGGTGGAGCGCCTGAGGCTGGAGGCGCGGGAAGCCAAAGAGGAGGCATCCCGTGCTCAGGCCCTTGAGGCAGCTCTCAAGGACTACCTGGAGGCCGAACTCGCTGACATTCCTGAGGAGATGCTGGAGCTGCTCCCTGAGCTTCCCCCGGAGAGGAAGCTCTCCTGGGTCAAGAAGGCCAAGGGAGCGGGTCTCCTCTCGGTGGCGAGCGAGGCCGCCCCTGGAGCCGAAAGCCGAAAGCCTCCCCTCAGGGGAGCGGTTGACCGGCGCTCGCCCTCTCAGATGATGCGGGAGGGGGATGTGGAGGCTTACCGGCGCTGGCGGCGGTCCCAGGGCATAAGCTGAGAAGGAGAAACTGAACCATGGCAATCTCAACGACAACCACGCTCACCGAGCTTCTCGACCAGGCCATTGCCGAGGCCATGCTGACGCTGCAGGAACAGGAAATCATCAGGCCTCTTGTTGAGAACCGCTCGCTGGTGGGATTTCCCGGCCTTCAGATGAGCTTTCCCATATATGACCCGGCCGCGGCCGGCGATGCAACTGAAGGCACAGACTACACCACGACCAACACCGTTCAGACGACCGAAGTGGTCATCACGTGCTCTGAGGTTGTGGCCGCGGCCCAACTGACCGACCTCGCCCTCATGTCCACGCCCCAGAACCTCGGCACGGATGTGGGCCGAATCCTGGGAAGCGCCATAGCCAAGAAGGTGGACGAGGATCTTGTTGCGTATTTCTCGGGCTTCAGCCAGACGGTGGCGGGAGCAGGGGTAACCCTGACGGCCGACCACCTCTGGGAGGCAAGGCGCTACCTTGAGGCGGCCATTGCGGCGAAGCCTTATAACCTGCTCATGCACCCCAAGCAGGTCTGGGGTCCCAAGGGGCTCACCAACATCTTCACCAATGTTTTTGAGGGAAGCGTGCCGGGAAGCGTTTCGGAGGATTTCGCCCGGAACGGGTTCTCCGGCATGGTCCAGGGCTTCAACGTATATGCCGACTCCAACATCAATGATGATGTGGCCAGCGGCGGGGATGCCGCAGGAGGCGCCTTCTCCAGGGAGGCCATCGTGTATGTGCTGAAGAGGGACCTTGAGGTTGAGGTGGAGAGGGATGCCTCTCTCAGGGCACAGGAGATGGTTGCCACCCTGGTTAAGGGAGATGGCGAGAAGCGGGATAACCACGGGGTCTACGTCCTGACTGACGTGAGCTAACGGAAAGCCTTAAGGATGGGGGTGAGCTCTCGGGCTCCCCCCCTCCCCCCTAAAAACTCAGGGAGGCCTTATGCCCATCTTTGCCCGAGACAAGGTTCCCGGAAGGAGGCAGGTCCTCTTCCGGCCCGACGGCACGCCGACGGCACCCCTGCCCAGGGAGCAGCTCCCGCGCTACCTGAAAAAGGGCTTCAAAGAGACTCCCGACCCGGGGCGAAGGCCCAGGGTTAAGGAAAGGGGGTAGAAATCCCATGCTCCTCAAGACAAAAACCGTCTGCCTCAAGAACTATCTGGGAGGCCAGGAGGGGCCGCTCATGCTGGTCCCCCAGGCAAAGGCCGCGCTCCGGCACTACGTCTTCGACCGAACGAGCAACGTCTGCACCAAGGTCTGCAAGAGAAAGTGTTTTGAGCGATGAAACAGCAAATACAGAAAGACCTGGGCGGGCCGCTGACCTTCAGGCCCACAGACCCAAATGATCCCAACCGCCCCGTGACCGTAACCTCCCCACAGGTTCTCATAACGAGCCCCGGCGGGGCCACTCTGGTTGCGCTCACCGGCACGGGCGTCTCTCAGGACACCAATACCAAGGAGCTCAGCTACACCCTGAGCGCGGATGACTCCGCGACCGCGGCCCTCAACTACAAGATAAGATGGAGCTACAGCTACGGAGCCCGCACCTTTTATCACTCCCGGCTCTTCGATATCGTGAGGACCCCCCTCACAATCTCGATAGATGATGGCGAGCTCCTGCGGGAGCTCCCCCAGTTAGCGGACCTTCTGGGCAAGGCCCAGGGGGGAAGCACCACAACCCTCATTAACCCTCAGAACCTCGTTCAGGCCGATGACTACTGGAACGGCGCAACCCTTCACATCCTGGGAGGGGCCTGCAAGGGGGAGAAGAGGAGTGTTTCCGATTTTGATTCAGCGACTGGGACCCTCACGGTCAGCCCCGCGTTTTCGGCGGCAATTGACGAGACGAGCTCTTATGCCCTCGTCCAGAGGGATTTCAGCCACTACATAGAGCGGGCCTTCGAGCGAATAATGAACCGCCTCATCCAGGCGGGGCGCAGGCCGGACCTCATACTCGAGAGCAGGGAGCTCGCCAGCCTTCACATCTATCTTTCCCTCTCCCTCATCTGTCGGGCCTTTTCCCGGGATGAGGGAGATCACTGGTGGCGGCTCTCTCAGGCCTATGCCGAGGATTATGCCGGGGAGTGGGACCGCCTCACCCTTAACTACGACGCCAATGAGGATAGTCTCGTGGATGCGGCGGAGAGGGATACTGTGGCCGAAAGGCCCGAGTTCATCCGATGATGTCCGGGGAGGAGAGTAGCCTTGGCCGTTAAGGAAATCTTGAGCCAGGTGAGGGCGAGGCTGAGAGCCAGGGGGTTCAGGGAGGCCGGCTCTCCCTTCAGCTTCCGCAATGTGCCGGCTGAGACGGTTAACAGGTCCTTCTTGGCCCTTGTTGCCGATAAATCCCCAAGCGCCGGGGTGGCGGACCACAGGAGCATCCTCTACCAGGACGTGCGGATGAGGGTGAGGCTTGCCTACAGGGCGCTTCCGGGTGCGGCCACAAGCTCCTATGAGGAGGCGGCGGCGGACAGCGAGGCCCTGGAGGCCGACCTGATGAAAAAGGATAACTACCCCTCAGGGGTAGTTTACGTGAGCTGGCGGGGAACGAGGATGGCACTGCCCGAGCAGGAGGGAAGGGAGAGTTTCCTCGTGGCGGAGCTCACCTTTCTCTTCACCCAGAGCATTTCCCTTTAGAGACGGAGGGGGGCGTGTCGTGAGCCTTGCGGCCCGACGTCATGCATAACCCCCTGACTCTCAGGCCGCGACCCGCCGATGGATAAGGCGGGAAGTGAGAAATATGCAAGACGTGCTTAAAGAGAGGCTAGAGCGAATCGACTGGGTCTGGCCCAGCCTGGAGGAGTTTATCTGCCTCGGGGGCATCTGGTACTGGACCCCGGAGGTGAAGTGGAGGAGCTGGAACTAGAGAAGGGGGCCAGCTAATCCGCGAGAGGAGAGCGAGATGACAAAGATCTATACCGCCAAAGATGGCGAGCTCAGGCTCTATGACGGCACCTCGCCGACCCCATACTACCTCTCCATCCCCTTTGCGGGGGCCGATTTTTCGGGGCCCGAGGGGAGACCGAGGCCCGAGGAGAACCTGGTCCTTAACCGGGGCGTCTTCGATGATAACGCTCACTACTACCAGGGAGGAGATGAGGGGGTTCTGGCCCCTCTCGCCTTGAGCTTCTCGGCCCTCATCGACGACACCTTGAACCGCCAGAAGCTGCGGGATGCACTCTGCAACCTCGATGGCGCTTCCCCCTGGACAGTGGGCGGAAACAGCTGGGCCACCACCAAAGGGACGACTCAGCTCAAGGCGGGGGACGGAACCCTTCATACGACCCCCGCCTTTGCCGATAGCTCGAAGGTCTGCGTGAATGTGGAGATTCTCTGGAACTCGGGAGCAAACGACATTGGGCGGAGTTATGCTGAAGTCTATTTCCCCCCCGACCAGGTGACCGTAACCGAGGGGGCCGAGGGCGTGAGGCTCGACATCCACGGCCTCATTTACGGGGAAATCACCGAGATAACAGCCTTCACCGCGGGCACGGCGAGCTAGGGGAAAAGGGCGCCCTGAAAAAACCAAGGAAGCTCTAACCCCATCTTGCGCCTCAGGACACATCCCCAGAGCTGCGCCGGGGCTCGATTGAGAGGGAGGAGAGATATACAGCAGGGAATCGGGTGAGTATGGTTGGGTGTTCTTGTGGAAGCCTATCTCACCCGATAGGATGCAACGGCCTCTTCGAGCGTAACGCGGATCGGGGTGTAGGTTAAAGCCAGCTCCCTATCGGCCTTGCTCCCATCGAAAATTATCCCCTCTCTCATCATCCTCTTGCCCGGCAGATGCTGCTCAGCGCCGGGTTTGTGGCTCTTAAAAACCTGTTGACACGGCCGCCGGAGGGGAATTCAATGTTTCTAACCAGGGAAAGGATCGGAAAGGGCGCAGTTGTAAGTTAATCTGGGAAATCCCGGTCTAGATTGCTAGACTTTTGTGCCTGGATCCCGATATCGCTTTCCCTTTGATAACTTGAGCTTTTGCCGCAAAGGCCGGGGAGATAGTCAGATAGAGTTTACAGGCCGTCAGGGAAGAGGAGACGGTTTTCTTTCTAACTGGCATAGTTTCAAAACATTATCACCGGTGGGCGCTTTGGCACGTGCATTGCTTTAAGAAAAGCGGGAAATTGCGCGCCTACGGGTTCTTCTGCTATCTTTGGCACAAAAAGGACCAAAGGGACTAAACGGCGATGGCGGGCGGACATGCTTCCATCAAGAGCTGAAATGAGAGATTCCGGCTCAGTATAGAGGGGAGACCATGAAGGACGACGGATGGCCGAAACGTGACCGGCATGGCCAATTCGCAAGGAATTGGGTTCGGCCAAGCTTTATTTGGGGCTGTCTCCTCACATTGCCGCTTTTGTTCGGATGGGTACCTTTCGCATATGCTGGGTGCAGTTGGAAAGGTGTATGGCACAAGTTCCTTGTCTGCGACCCGCCGAGTGGAACTGGCGGAGGCGGAGGGCCCACTTATCGGACGCCGACCCCTCAGGAGCGCGCCGCGGAAGAACGCCGGAAGGGGGAAGATTTCCTTCGCCATCCTGATTATCTCAAAGCCATCCGGCATTTCAGGAACGCGCTTAAGCACACGCCGGGCGACAGGCATTTGGAAAGTCTCCTGAGCCGGGCGCTTTTACTGAGAGGAAAAGAAGCCGCCAGTTTTGGTAACTTTGATGAGACGATCTCTCTTGTAGCCGAGGCACTAAGATACACGCCCGGCGACCAGGCTCTCATCCGTGTGCTGCGCGATGCATATCTGGGGAAATTGGATCGTTACTATAGCGTGAAATATTATAGTGAGGCTATCGAGGAGGCGAACTCCGCCATGAGGCGGCATAAGGAACTTCGCAACGATCCGGCTTTACTGAAAGCCATCAAGAAAAGCCAAGATCAGATCCACAAAATAGAGATGGAAAAGTTTCGGCGGGAAGAGGCGGTCCGGGAGGCGCGCGAGGGACACGCTCGAGCCGAGATTGGCGATCTCCTGGACCGGGGGATCATCAGTCGCGTCGAGAGAAATGCCCCGGGGACGGAGGGCAGAGCGCTCAAGCAGCTATTTCGCGCGAATGACCAGGGGAAAGCGGCCGTTGCCGATACCTCCCCATGGGGTGAGGGGGCGAAGGGTTCATCAAATGACCCCTTTGACCTCGGCCCTCCAGTGCGTGCAGACGGCCAAAATTCCAGTGATGGAAAAATCCCACCCATTGGAAACGCCGGCCCGGTCGAGCTCGCCAAGATTGATCGTTATTTGGACAAGAATATCAATTCACTTGATCAGCAGATCCGCGGAGCCCGGAATCCCGAGCAAAAGTCCAAGCTTCTCGAACAACAGGTTCAAATGCTGGAACAACAAGCTAAAGTGCTTGAGCAGAGCATTCGAAAAGAAAAAGACCCCCTCAAGCGGGGTGAACTCATCAACAAGCAGACACATGCAAGAAGCAAGAAGCAGGTAAGAGAGATCGAATTGATGGATCTCTCCGTTCGGGGCCCGAAGAGGTAGCCGCTGTCGACCAGTAAGCTGGAGGATTTCCCATGATCCTCGGAAAGTTCCTCCGCTGGCTGTTTTTCTTCCTTTTCCTCCTCTTTATGGTTTCCTACACGACCGGATTGGGTTGGGGCTGGCTCTCCCCCTGGATTCCCAAAGGTGCCACTCAGCAGGTGGAAAGAGGCGCGCGTTCGCTTCGAGAGGGGGCCGCTGGGGATGCGATCAATAAAGCCTCTGCTCAAATTCAATCAATATGGGAGAGCGTTTGGGGCCGAGATATCCCCGAAATCGTGAAGGTGAAAACGGGAACAAGAAAAACTGTCGCGGCAAAGCAAAAATCCAGCTCTCAAGAGTCAAAGGAACTCTCTCCCGGTGCCCGCGACGCTTTTAACCGCGGCAAGATCGCCGCCAGGGGGGGAGACTGGGAAGCGGCCCTTGGATATTTTTCCGAGGCGCACGCAGCCTCTCCCAAGGCGCCTCAGGTGCTCTACGCCGTGGCCGTCGCGCTCAAGAACCTGAACAAACCCGTTCCCGCCACCGCGTTCCTCCAAGCCTACCTGGAGGTCTGGCCGGATGCCCCGAACGCGGCGAGGGTGAAGGAGGACATTCTCGCTCAAGAGGTATTCATCGGCCGGCTCGTGAAAGATCTTTTCAATGAGGCGAGGGTTATCGTCGATAAAATTCCAAACGAGAAAGAGAGGAAAGATGCCCGTTTCGCCGTCATCGAGAAAATGGCCCTGGCGGGGGAGATGGATCTCATCCGGAAGATGGCGCTTGAGCACCCCCTTGGCATGCCACTCATCCTGGGTAAGGTCTGCCTCAAACTCTCTCAGATTAGGTTAGATGGACCGTTCCCCTACGCCAATGGTTGTTTCAAACTCGCCGAAAGCCTCATCCCCGCCGAGGCGGCTTTAAGAGCGAAGGGATGGGGGAGAGGGGTGCTTCCAGTACCATCCGTCGCAGAGGGCGTCGCAGGGCGGCGAAGGCGGGAAGAAGAACTGCGCCGTAAGGAACCGCAATTTAGGCGCATGAGTGAGGCGGAAGGCCTGATCAGCCTTTCCATTTCCATGAACCGGGCGGGCTATCAGGATGATGCTTTCAGGCTTTGGAAAAAAGGAGAAGAGCTCTTCCGCCAGAATGAATTCCGTGATGGGCTTCGTCTGCCCGAGCAGGCTCTCCGGGTTATGCAAGCGAGCGGAGGAGATGGTAGCTTTCTAATCATGGATAAGACGGGTGTTATAGGGCGCCTCTACCCTTCGGAAAGCCGGGTCCCTAAGAATATTTACCCGCGGGGTTACGGCTTCGAGCCGTCGGATGTAAAGCACAACTGGATGCGGGTGCGGATTCTTTGTACTGCTACACCGTGGGTCCTCATCGCCAAAAAGTGGGGGTTTCGCCCGGCCGAGGAGGACATTGGTTTTGCTCGTGCCAATAGGAACCTTGTCTGCCCGGATTTGAAAGACCCCGCTTTTACCGACCTTGTTTCGTTGATCAATCAGCTGAAACGCGGATCCTTAAGGCAGATCCCTGTCGAAATGGCTGAGCTGGGGTTGAAGTTCGCAGGGGCATTGTGGTTCCTCAAGCACAATCAATAAAGGAGAAGCCTTGGCCCGGCCTGTTTTGCTGTTCGCTCTCCTTTTATTTCTAGGAGCTGCCTCACCTGACGCGGCGTTCTCCGCCGCGCCAAGCCGGGTGTGCCCCCCGCCCCAAGGAATTCAAGCCTACCGAGAGCTGCACTCCCGCTATCTCAAGCTTGAGCGTTGGCGAAATTCGCTGGTATCTCGTATTGCGGCCCAGAAAGCGAGATGCGGCGGCGTTCGAAAGGATCAGCCCGCTCTGGTGGCCGAGTGCCGGGCGTCCCGGAGCCGAGTGGAGGCGGATTGGGGACAGTACGATGACAATGTGGACAGCTACCGCTTGGCCCTCTCAAGAGCGATAAAAAAAGAGGGAGTTCCTGTTGCCCAGGAAATGAAGGCCTTGGGTGAGCGGATGAAGGAGACAAGGCGCAAGCTATCGGAAATCGCGAAAGGCAACCAGCAAGAAAGGATGGAAGCCGACCTCAAGGAGTGGGCCGAGCTCGGAGCAGGGGCAAGAAAAGAAGCCCTCAACGATGCCAAGGATGCCGTGATTTCCCTTGCGCTACAAAGTTTGGAGATTCGAAACCAAAAAGCGGTGCGTCTCACGAGGGAACAGCGCATCTTGGTCCGGAGATTAGCGAAGGAGCACGGGTCGGTCTTCAATTTGATTCGGGCGTCCGCCTCCCATCGGCTGGCGGAACTCAAGACGGACGCCGAGCTTTTGGAGGATTTAACGGATCTCTACACAGCGATGGACTTGTCCTCCTCCGTTTTTTTGAACCCCAATGAACGCGAGGAGGTGCTATCCGCCATCGCCAAGATCCTCGGGGTGTTCGTAAAAGATCCAAGACTGGGATTGGTTCTGACAGATGTCGGAATATCAACCGCCGCCATTTATGGTTGGACGAAAGGATTCCTTTCGAAACGGCGGGTGGAGCAGCTGCTCAGCCTGAGCGAAAGGAGACTGCATGAGGTGGAGGCTCTGACCGCACTCTACAAAAGGCAGGTTGAAAGATTCAATTACTTGAAGTCAAAACAAAAATCCCCACTCGATCTTAAAGCCGGCTGTTAAGAACTAATAACTAATAAAGATTCTGGTGAAAGAGTCTCCCGGCGCGTCCTGTCCAAGAACTCGACCGAGGCATAATCCACCTACACAACCTCGCAAGAGATTCAATTTACGTGGGATTTAATCATTCACATCTTAGGGCCCTGTTCAAGGATGGCCAAAAGAGGTCTCTGTCGACGAGAACCTGAGGAATCAGGCTTTGCAACGCCACCTTGCCGCCACATTGAGGCTGTCGTTAATATGCCCGGCTTCGAATAGAACGGGGAGCTTGTCCAGTGGATGGGCTGCGAGCAATCCTATCATGACAGGGGTGAATATGCTGAAGCACTGAAGTATCCACTCTTGTCTCTGGAAAGAAAGCCAGCCCTTGAGACGCATTTCTTCTACAGGATGATCCGTGGCTATCTGACCCGATACGATGCAACGGCCTCTTCGAGCGTAGAGCGGATGGGGGTGTAGGTTAAAGCCAGCTCCCTTTCCGCCTTGCTCCCATCGAAAATTATCCCCGCTCTCATCATCCTCACCTGGTCCGCGCAGAGCCCTCCCATGGCCGAGGGCGGCTTCTTTGTCAGGTCGGCCAGAAAGGTGAGGAGCGCGGCGGCCACTCTGACGAGAGAATCCGGAAGGCCTATCCTGGGCGGGGGAACGCCCGAGATTTCGCCCATCATCAGGTTCAGCTCCCGCATCGAGAGCTGGTGCTTGCCTACCAGGTATTTCTCGCCGATGTTCCCTTCCTTCTCCGCGGCCCTGGCGATGGCCTCGGCCACATCCCTCACGTCCACAAAGGTGAAGACGGTGTCGGCGAATGCCGTGGCTCCAATCCGACGGTGGACGAAGGCTTCGATGTATCGGCCTGTGGGCTTGGGGTCGCCCGGTCCCAGGACCGCGCCGGGGTAAACCATGACGAGCGGCAGCCCCTTTTTCTCGTAAAGTCCCCAGGCGACGAGGTCCCCTTCATATTTCGTTCGTGAGTACTCGCTGAAGCGCTCTGGGCCGACCGGGCTCGCCTCTGTGAAGGGAGAGTCCGCGGGCTTGCCGTAGACCGCGGCCGTGCTCACGTGCACCACCTTGGAAACGCCCGCCTCCAGGGCGCATTCCATGACGCTCCGCGTGCCTTCCACGTTCACCCCGGTGTAGGTTCGCCTGTCGGGCTCCCAGAATGAGTAGAGGTTGGCCAGGTTGATGGCCCAGTCGCAGCCCTTCATGCCGCCTAGCATGGGGTCCCTGGCCCGTACATCCCCGATAATCAGGGAGGCTCCCAGTTCCTCGAGCTCGCGGGCGCGGCTCCTCTTCCTCACGAGGCAGCGCATCTCGTGCCCCGCCCCGGCGAGGCGTCTCGCCACGTGAGCTCCGATGAAGCCCGTGGCGCCCGTGAGGAAGACCTTCATTTGATATTCTTTATTGAAGGGAAGCGTGCAGGGGAAGAATCTCTTGTGCGCCCTAAAAGGGGAGTTTCAGGCCGCCCGGCCTTCCGCCCTCCGGTATTCCTTTCAAGACCCCGCCCGCCAGGTTGAGGCGGTTCGTCAGCTCAGTGCGGATGATTTCAAGCCCGCCGAAGCCTTCCGTCAGGGACTTGAGCGGCCCGTCCACCTTCTTGAAGACCGCCGCGCTCAAATCCTTTTCAAACCGCGCAGCTTCCCTCTGGATGAGGCTTCCCGCGGCGTCCCTCAGCACACGGTCCAGGTCGGAGGTGAGCCGGACGGCGTAGTCATCGATGGTGCCCTCGACCTCGGCCTTGAGCGCGAAGCTTTTGACGCCGGAAAGCGCCGAACCCATCGCCCTCACCAGCGGGCCGGCGTCGCCCTCCGCTCCGGCCCGGAGCTTAATCGATTTGAGCGCGGCCTCCAGGTTTGCGGTAAGGGATTCGCCGCTCAGCGTGGCGTGCAGGCTGAGGTCCGCAAGCCCCTCCTCCAGGGTGACCGGCAGTTTCGGCTCATCGGAAAGGACTATGCCCCGCGCCCGATACCCCCGCAGAAGAAGATTCCCAGTGTCTTTTGGGCGAGAGGGATGAACGCGGTCGAGCGCGCCGTCGAGCTTCACGGACCGGACATCCTTGAGCCTCTCCCCCGTGAAAGCGAAGGTGAGCGGAGCCCCCAGCACATTCTGCTCGGGAGTGATGTTCTCTATCCCGCCCGCCAGGTCGCCGAGGGGAAGTTCGAGGGAGGCCCTGAGCCTTCGGATGAGGAAGTCGGGGCGGGGCTCATACTCCCTGAAGCGCACATCCACGCCGTACCCGCGGATGGGCCTCACGACCTCGGGGCCGTCTTTTTTCACGGCACGCCTTGCGAGCGCGAGGGCGGGCTTCAGCCTCTCGTGCCAGAGGAGGGCTCTATCAATCCACCCCTTGATCTTCTCACCGAAAAGCAGCCGGCTCAGGTTGGCGAGGCCCTCGGGCGTGAGGGCGTACTTTTCCTTGAAGCGGCGGATGTCTTCCGCCGGCGCTCTCCGGGCCTCATCAACCCGCTTTCTGAGCGATGCCAGCCTCCCCTCGAATTCCCCCCGCACCGCCTTGATTCGCTCGATGTCGCGGGTGACCTCGCTCTGGATCTGCTGAAATTCCCTCGCCGCACCAAGGATCTCAAGGGGGCCGCCCCTGCTCGTCTCCCTGAGCTTTTCGATGCGGCTCCTGTATTGCTCGAGCTTTCCCCTGTCGGGAAGCTCATCGAGCCGTTTCCGCCACCCCTCCCTCGCGTCCTCGATGTCGGAGCGGACGGACTCTATGACCTTGACCGACTGAAGATCCTCCTTCTTCAGAACCTCGAGGACGTCGGGCACCTCGAGCGAGGGGAGCCCCAACCCGAACCTCTCGCCTGCTGTCCCCTCCGGGACGGCCTTTCGGGCCGGCTTCTTGCCGGATATCGCCCCCGAGGTCTTCCGGGGTGTGCCGAGCCGCACTCCTTCCGCGGTCATCTCCTCGATGATCACCTTACGGAGAAGAAGGCTCGGGCCGTCGATGTTGCAGGCGAGGCGCCCTATCTCAACCGCGTTTTTCATGGGCTCCTCCGGGTCCGTCACCCGAAGCCGGGTGAGCGTGAGGCCCAGGGGAAAGAGCGAGAGGTCGGCGTCATCGACCTCCACCTTTGCGCCCACGACGCGCGTGCCGGTCGTCTCGACCATCCACTTCACAAAGCCGTCAACGAAGAGGAGCCAGAGGGCGGCAAGCACGACCACGACACCCGCGAAAAAGCCAAGCCCCTTCCAGCGGACCAACCCTCTCATTAGCCCCCTCCCGCGGCCGAGATGGACTCGTAGGCTCTGTAGAGCCGGCTCGCCATCAGGGCCTGCATGACGCGGGTCCTCTTGACCCATGCCAGCACGTGCTCCCGGTAACGGAGGACCGCCCATTTTGCGAGCAGAAGGAGCGGAACGAAGAATATTAGCGAGAAGAGAAGACTGCCCATCATGACCGAGTTATTGAACTTCTCAAGCCGGAATACCGTCGAGTTGTAGAGCGCGGTCCAGAATCCCTCCAGGGGCCCCGCGGTCAGCACCGAAAGCCCGAGGATGTGAAACAGCGGGTCCAGCAGGTAAGCCACACCCGAGAAGAAGGCGAGCCCCACGATGAACGTCGAGAGGTTGACCCTGAGAAGCAGGACCAGTAGGAGGACCAAGAGGTTGTGCAGGCTTAAAAGGGGGGTGAGGCCGGCAATCATCGAAAAAGAGAGGGCCAGCCCGACCTGCGCGGGGTCGGTCTCTGAGTTCAGAACCCTGAGCACCCTCGCAATTGCTCTGAGCATAAGGCCACTCCCGGCGCATGGAGCCGCGTAATAGATTGTATTCTAAGAAACCCTCCAGACCGCGATTTATTCATTCAGGAACCTTTCGCCCACGTGGGCCAAAGC
This sequence comes from uncultured bacterium, assembly GCA_964575845.1. Classification (GTDB taxonomy): domain Bacteria; phylum UBA8248; class UBA8248; order UBA8248; family CAZNSX01; genus CAZNSX01. Next base: position 129,819 of record CAZNSX010000004.1, read on the forward strand.
CCAAATCACCCGAGTTCATTCTTAGAGAATTTCAAAATCATAGTGCCATTATAAAGATTTATGAACTCTAGGTAGGGTCCTAATTTGGCCCTATATGAGATAGGAGCCTTAAAATCATCTGGAAGAGCGAGAGGCTAACCCGGCTAACCAAATAGCTTCTCAAAAAAGCTGGGGAACCTCAAGGCGGCCCTGGCCCTGCATTTTGCTCGGTATATTTTTGGGCGGGTTCATCGGAGTTTGTAGGTGGCCACTGCGATGGAGGCGGGAATTACAGACCATGTTTCGGCGATGAAAGAATTCTTATGGCGCTCACCATAAGTACTTGAATTTTTTGTCATTATAAAATATAAGTTGACAAATAAAAGATACTTACATATATATATAAGGAGTTCGTTTTAAAGGTTCCCCCCCGGCGAAACAGCCCCAGGTGGGCTGCCAGAAGGCTAGCTGGGGGGGTCGCTTTTTGTTGCTAATAGTGATGTCTTCTCCCGTGGGCGAAGATTTCCCATTCGCTAAAAATTCTACTTCTTATCCCATTGTAAGGCCTCATTTCTTTCCCTGCTCTTTCCCACTTTACGAAGATCGCCCAGTTAATATAATCGATTGCCTGTAAACCATAGTTTGATTTAGAACTGTGGTGGTAAAGCGAATACGGAACTTCAATCCCTGCCATCCTTTGCTTAATTGCCTTCTCCACCGCTTTTTTCTTCTGTGCAAATCCGACGAGCCGATCAGTCAGAATGGTCATGCGGCTACATCCCCGATCAACAGCACGCTTTAAGGCATAGTCTAGCAATTTTCGCAATATATATGGATAAAAGGATTCTACCCCTCGATATTTGGGAACTAGCTTGCTTTTTTCCATAATTACGGAATCTATTTCGTAAGACATATGATTTTTTAAAATTCTAAAAACTTTGTCCCTTACATGTTGGCGGTCCTCGGATGCATGAAAATATTCGATATTGGTTCCGCTTTCCATCAGCTCCCACCGGAGCCTACGAAGCTCTTGGGCTAATGGTTGCGGATTTTCTATGAGAAGCGAACTAAGAATAAAATACTTTGTTCCTTTGGCCGAAAATTCCCGATTACCAGCCTCGTCAATAAAAAGCCAATAAGCCGTCATAATCAAATTATAAAATAAAGGGCATTTAATTTTCAAATCAGCACACTACCGAATTCTGATATTGGAGAAAAAAGATAAGGGCCAGAGATTAGCTTTAACACTTTGATTTCAAACGGTCATAGGTGAAGAATCACTGGGCAGGAAGGCGCGTGAGGCGCAGGGGGAAGAGACTGACGGAAGGCGACGGGCTGAGGGGTTGGGTAGTTCTGCCCGTTAACTCTTGCCGAGGCCATGAGCTATCCCCAAGAAAGCCCCCTACCTGATTCAGCCTCGAGTTAATCAAAGCCTACTCGAGCCCGAAGACCCGAGCCGGGTTTTCGTAGCCGACCTTGCGGGCGAGCTCCGGGGGGAGCAGGGAGAGGAATACTTCGCCCCCTTTCGCGGCGTTGCTGCGCTCAGCCGCACCGAGAGGAGACCCCTCGGGCACTCTCGGCGAAAAGTAAAACTGGTCGCTGCCTATGAGAAAGCGGTCCGGGAACGCCCTGATAAGGCTGAGCCATTCGGGCTTTATCTTGCCCTCTTTGCTTATCGGGCGGGTTTCGGGTCGGCCGCCCCGCCGCCTTATCTTGATGCTCATGTAGAGATTGGGGTGTTTCGCGAGGAGCTCCCCACAGAGCGCGGGGGTCCTTTCTCCCGTGTTGTCCCAGCCCACGTGGGCCCAGATGATCTTAGCTTTCCGGTTATGGGCCAGAAGCCGCTCGAAGGCCGCGATGTTCGGGCGCAACATCTTAGGGTTGGGCGGTGAGCTGAGCCTTTTGGGCGGCGGCATCTCACGAGGAACCGCCTCCATGTGGATGTCGATGGGCACGCCCTCTCGCGCGGCGATGTCGGCGAGCAAGAGAAAAAGGGGATGGTCGGGCGGGGCCGCTTCATAAGGATGACCCTGGTGGAAAGAGAAGTGCTCAGCCGTCAGCTCCCCGAACCCGAGCGCCCCCTCTGAAAGGATCTCGAGGGCCTTTTTCTCGAACCTTCGCCGCAATTCAGGGCTTGTCTCCCCGTCATGGAGGGCTTCCTGAATCATGGGATTCAGCGACCCGCCGCCTCCCAGGAAACCGAAGCGGTCGGGATATTTCCTGAGGGTGTCTATAAAGTCCTCAACGTCGTGTCTATGCGGGTGGTCGGGCGGAAAGGGGGGCGGCATGACCAGGGTTTTCTTGATGCCCAGCCTGTCCATTTCGGCCAGGGCGACCTGCGCCGCGCCGTAAAAGTCCACCTGCGGGGGGCCTTCACGGGAGCCGTAATGTGCGAGCAGGTGGGTATGGGTGTCGAAATAGGGGAAAAGCTCTTTTTCAGGTTGAGGGGGAGCCTCCCCCGGCCCCAATGCAGCCCTTGACGCACAGCCCGAGAGCGTCAGGAGAAAGAGAAGCAGGAAGGCCATGAACTTCGGTCGCACAGGCCGCAAATTCCCTCTTTTCGCGAAGGCGGGCTATCCGCCGGAGCATCGGCTATGATAGCATTGTCTCACCATGAAGAGAGGGAGGAAAAGCGACATGCCGAGCACTATCCCATCCGCAGCCCGGCTTCGGCCCATCCACTATACTGAAGCCGAATTCCCGGCGCTGGAATGTGTGCCCAACGCCTATGCGGGGCGGGAGTATTGCGTCAGCATCTCGGTTCCGGAATTCACCTGCCTTTGCCCCACGACCGGGCAGCCCGATTTTGCGGAGTTCCGCGTCGAGTATGTCCCCGGTGAGCGGCTGATCGAGCTTAAATCTCTGAAATATTACATCCAGGCCTACCGGAATGTGGGAATTCATCACGAGACCGCCACCAACAAGATTCTGGACGACCTCGTTTCCTCCTGCGCGCCCCGGAGGATGGAAGTCGTGGGCGATTTCTCCGTGCGCGGGGGGATCAAGACCGTCGTCAGGGCCCGTTATCCGGCAGGTCAGGCGGGGTGAGGATGCACCGGGAGGAGGCAAGTAGGGGCGTATAGCAATACGCCCCTGCGAGAATGGCCGGCCCGTAGGGGCGGACCTCGCGTCCGCCCGTCAGATGCCCAACACGTGGCCGCAGAGGTCACGGCTTAGCCTTGGCCTACCCATTACAACAAATCAACCCCGTCTATATCGAACATCGGCTCCCTGCTGGCGAAATAGCTGTGATAGCTGGAATAGTCTCATTTCGAAGGGGCGAGGCAGTGTGCGTGTGCCGGCTCTGTGCAGGTCGTCTGCTTTCCAAGGCAGATTTTACTCATATTTTGGAAATGCAAAATAATATGCACCATAGGAGGGTCGTCCACAAGCATCATCAAAAAGCTTGACAACATTAAGCCGGATTAATTTCACTTCGTCTTGGTTCAGGACAAAATCCCAATTCTTTTCAAATGACCGATCAGGTTTAGATGTTCGAACTATTATTTTAAGATTATACTTTCCTGCCTCCCAATAACAGATACGGCTCACAGAGTCAAAAGATTCTATATATACTGGACTTTTCCTGAACTTTTCATAAGCAGAAGAGAAAGGGTCTTGAAATTCTTGAGGGAGGGAACCTTTTTGCGATAAAATTTGTGCTAATAAACTTTCCCCTGTTTCGGTTTGGGCCTTTATTCTTTCTTTAGCCCAATGATCCGTCAAAGTATAAATTATTCCCTGAATCTCGGACTGCCGCTGCATCTCTTGGAATTGAATATTAAGTCGTTGGGGCAGTAAAGTTGACAGCATAAATGCGAAAGGGAGTTCAAGCGTGCCTTGCGTTCCTGTGCCAATTGTTATTTTCTGATCGCGGAACACGCCCCATTGAAAGGCATGCTTGGATTGATCTTTATGCTTAACGAGCTCTAGCTGAATTGTGCGAACAAAGAAATCTCGGTCAATACATCTAAGTGTGGCAATGATGCCAATTGTTGGCCCGAACCCAGTGTATCCAATCTCTAAGTTCCCGGTCTCATATATTTCAATCCTCCCTTGGCGGAAGAATTTACGATATAGAGCCAAAAGCCACGGCTGCAGTAAAGCGAGCGCGGCTATAAATAATGTGCTATAGCTCCTCAGAAAGGCTATCAACTTCTCGAGAATCCTCTCTATTTAATCGTATGCAGCCCCCTATGGCTTGGGCCGTCTCATGGCTGAAGATTCTCAAGGAATTCTTCGAGCAACAATGCGCTCATTACTGGTTTTTCGATTTTGCGGAGCGTTGTGCCATATAAACCTGTATCTTTGAACCATAAGACCCCATCCATTATTCCAATCCTAAGAGCGTTTCCTTTCGGATCATTAACAAAAGAGATAACTTCCCGAAATGATTTGTCTTGATTGCCGCCGGGAGTCGTAAGAAATTTAGCCTCACCTATGATATATTTGAATGACGCCTTGGCAAGAAAGTCAGGCTTCTTTTCTAGCTCGCACTGCAAGTCGCCGTTTGCAAAATTCTGTAGGTAGGCCTCGCTTCCACGCAAGAAAGCCAAACCTTTCGTATTAACAAATTCTTGTTTACCAACCATAGGAATCTGAAGAGAGCGCAGCCAGTTCTTGAACAAAGGACCAAGTAGTCTGTTTGCCTGAGCAGGTTCCTCGATACCATTGATTATTGCTTCCTTCCCCATATTATAGAGTATTTCCCAAAGACGATCGGCAGTTCTTGGATTCTTATCGATTGCAGCGGAAAATTCTCTTAGGGAACCAACGAATGGGTCTAAAAAAGGAAATTTTTGCTGATTTAGCAAAAGACGTAGCAAGCGTTTTTTGTCCCTTTTATCGAATTCCTCAAAAATCTGTTCTTTTATCTGCTGCTCGATCGGCCTTCTTAGCTTGTAGTCGAATTTATAAATAGTCCATAGTCTATCTAAATAATTCTTCTGGCGAGCTAGTTCAATACTCTTTTCAATCCAGGCGTTCATAATAACGAAATCGTTTTATATTCTTCATGCTTCTGGAGTTTGCGAAGTCTTTTTAGAGTAATATTAATTGCTGCGCGGGAACTGTCTATGCCCACCCATTGTCGCCCAAGCAGATCGGCCGCCAATAATGTAGTACCGGAGCCGCAGAAACAATCCAAAACTATATCGCCGGGATTTGACGAAGCTCGAATAATGACCTTGAGCATTTCGAGGTTCTTTTGAGTAGGATAAAATGGATTCGGAGGGTCTTTGAATTCCCAGACGTCCTGACGCTTCTTTCCGTTTAATAGCTTCTCATCTGCATATATCTTCTTGCGGGGATTGCCTGTAGAAGACCACTCAATAAGACCTTTATTATCTAGCTCTGTTAACTCTTCTGGCGGTATCCGCCAATGTCTTCCCGGTGGTGGAGAAATTCCCTTCCATTTTTGGCCGGTAGGGCCATTTGCTGTCTCACCGGGCGCATGTAGCGGTGTGGTAGTATATCTTCTGCCATCGCCATCTATTTTGGGAAAGAGCCGAATTATATCTTTTTCGGCCATTTCCTGCATAGATTCATTCCAAAGAAAGTCACTGGTTTTTGAGTAAAAGAGGATCATATCCTTGATATTGCCGTATCCTTTACGACGAAAGTTTTTCGGGTTGCACTTGATACGGGTGATATCGCGCCTAAAGTTCGATATTCCGAATATGTCATCCATCAGGACCTTAACATAGTGGCCTATTTTGCAGTCAATATGCACATAAATCGATCCATCATTCGCGAGAAGTTCTCTCAGAAGAACTAATCGGGCCCTTAAAAAATATAAATATTCCTTGCCGATAAGTCGATCATTATAGGCTAGGGTGTCTTTTGTGCTGGAACTCACGGTAGCTGTCCTATTAGCGCCCACTCGGTAGCATTGGTTAGTAGCGAAAGGTGGGTCTATGTAAACAAGCTTGACCTGGCCGCGTAAATGCATCTTATTTATGAGGTTCTCCAGGCCAGCTATATTGTCGCCTACAATAAGTGTGTTGGACCACTTTTTTGGTGTTGGCTTCTTTTCAAGCTCGTGCTTTGAAACTATTTTCCCTTGTTGGATACTCTCTCGCTTCCCATCGATAGTCAATATGGAGCTTCGACCCACATCCCGTCTTGTTCTTTCTTCGGAATTATTCTTATACAGCTTGCGCTTTGTAACAGATTTAAGCTTGCGATAGGGGGCCGCCTGCTCTGTCATAATTTAGACCCCTTCTTCTAGGGCTTTCTCCTAATAATTTGCCATAGAGTTTAGCGATTTTTTATTCCCTGTCAATAATCTTTTCCACTCTCCTAATTCCTCTACAAATCATAGTAGAGAATGCCCGGCCTATCAGCCCCTCAACGTCCCGCCCTTACTCTGAAACCATAAGCTTTTCTCCCGATTAAACCCCATCTCTCGCACCGATGGGTAGGGAAATGGGCTCAATATTTAGTGGTGCGGGGCTTTGGGAGTGGAGTCCGCAGGATGAATAGGTTGGAGGGAGAAATTTAGGAATCTGAGCTTTTGGGCGTAGAGGGCTACTACGAAGAGCCTATCCTCGGCACGGCCGGTTATTCTCCTGACGGCTCCTCCCTCTCCCCCCAGATGAGTCTTCTGAACTCTGCGGGGTATTCGATCGGCGCCGTTCCGGCGGCGCACTTCTCTATGCTGTCCACAAGGCTCGGCATCTTTTGGTAGGGGACGCTCACGAAAAGCTCATCCCTCCTGTAGGCCCTGAGCCTTCTGCTCGTGTAATCCATGAGGCTCACGTTGAGCTCCCCGGAGACTAGGGGATAGCTGATGACCATGTGGCAGGTGGCTCCCGAGAACTCCACTCTCGGGGGGAGGCCATCCGGATAGGTCGCGAGCGTCACCAGGCGGCAGGCCTGCTCGGGGTTGCAGAGAAAGACAACGAGGTCGGGCTTAAGCTCCGCCCGCTCCAGCGGGGAAAAGACTACAAATTTGGCTAGACCCAGAGGAGGGGGAGAGGCGAGGGCGAGCCTCCTGCGGAAGGCCATGATGTTCCCGCAGAGCTTCACCCCTTCCACAACGCACTTCTGTAGCGCAAGGTAAGCCTTTCCATTGGGAGCTGGCCTAAGGCCCAGCCGCCAGGTTCCTTCCCGGCAGGCCGAGTTCTCGGCGGAGAGGTTTATGGTCGCACCGTTGTGCGCATCCAGAAGTGCCTCGCAGACGAAGTACTTTCCCCGCATTGCGTCCGAAACGGGCTTATCAGAGTAGCTCACCGCTATGGGGCTCCCCTCGAGCCTGAAAACTTCCTTAAGCCTTCCTGCGAACTCCCGCCATATCATGATGAAAAACCTCCCTCAAGGTTATCTCGCTTTCGGCGCCTCGAAGGCAAAAGGGCCGCCTCAAGCTATCTTTTCCCTGCTGCCTCGCCCTTCAGCGCGCGGCCTCATCCTCTATCCGCTGGACCATCTCCTTCACGGTGGCCCAGCCGTACCAATGCATTTAGTCGGAGTTTGCGCGGAAGGTGTCCTAAGAGGTACGCATTCGGTATTCCAGGAAGGTCAGGTGGGGGTCCTGCTCGATGGAGCTCTTCGCCTCGTAGAACTGAAGGGGGTCTAGAGCATATTCCCGGCCAGCAGGCGGCTTGAGAATTCCCTCCTCATAGAGGCTCCTGACAGGTCCTTATGGCTCTGGCAAAGAGCCTGTCCACCTCGCGGACGAGGTTATCAGCCGTCGGGGGCTGGTCATTTGTGAAGTTCCCGGAATGACTTTCCCCGCAAGCTTTGACTATCTTCTCCCGCTCCGCTTTCCACTTTCCGGCCGTCAGCCGGGCCACCTTGGCGGCCTTGACAACGTGAAGGCGCTCGGCGGGTTTCCCTCAGCATCCAGAGCTCCCAGGGCCTTCAGTTTTTCGAGGCGGACTTGACGACTATCTATTCCTCGTGGACAAGGGCCTTGAGGGCTTTTGCATTCCCATGGCACTCTGCGCGCTCGTGGGCGCCCAGAGCTGAACGGGGTACAAGCTTTAGGGATGCCCCGCCAGAGCAAAAAGGAAAAAGACGGCTTGCAAGACGAAAAATCGCCTTTCAATGGCACCAATCACCCTCTCCTACTCCAGATGCCAGCAGTAGATACTATTTGTAAGAATACAATCATACATTCTATGTGTCAACTATTTTTTACATGGAATTACTCAAGGCCTATATCTATTTGACTTTTGGCGTGGTAGGTCTCGGCTGCGCCACGACCTACCCTGAGGGAGGCCAATAGCGCGGGTGCAGCAGCTAATTGACATCCCCCCCCCATTTGAACCACATCCATCCCATTGGAGGCAAAACCCCCAAGCTCAATATTTGGTGGTGCGGGGCTTTGGGAGTGGAGTCCCCAGGATGAATAGGTTGGAGGGAGAAATTTAGGAATCTGAGCTCTTGAGCGTAGAGGGCTACTACGAAGAGCCTATCCTCGGCACGGCCGGTTATTCTCCTGACGGCTCCTCCCTCTCCCCCCAGATGAGTCTTCTGAACTCTGCGGGGTATTCGACCGGCGCCGTTCCGGCAGCGCACTTCTCTATGCTGTCCACAAGGCTCGGCATCTTTTGGTAGGGAACGCTCACGAAAAGCTCGTCCCGCCGAAAGAGCCTTTGCTCACGGGTCGTGTAATCCATGAGGCTCAGGTTGAGCTCCCCGGAGACTAGGGGATAGCTTATGACCGTGTGGCAGGTTGGGCCCGCGAGCTCCAGTCTTGGAGACTGGCCATGGGTAAAGGTGGCGAGCGTCACCAGTCGGCAAGTCTGCATGGCGTCGCAGAGGAAGACAACAAGGTCGGGCTGAAGTTCCGCCTGGTCCAGAGGGCTGAAGACAACAAAGTTCGCCAGGCCCTGCGGATAGGGAGAAGTGAGGGCCTGCATCTTACGGAAGGCCATGGCGCTCCCGCAGAGCTTCCCCCCTTTCACAAGAAAGTTCTCTATCGCCTTGTAAGCCTCGCCGGTGGGCTTCGGCTCAATGCCCAGGTACCAGCCACCCGCCCTACAGGCCGAGTTCTTGGCGTGGAGGTTTATGGTCGCACCGCCGCGCGCATCCAGAAGTGCCTCGCAGACGAAGTGCTTTCCCCTCTTTGCGCCCGAAACGGGCTCATTAGAGTAGGTAACGGCGATGGGGCTCCCCTCGAGCTCCAGAACTTCCCTGAGCCTTCCTGAGAACTCCCGCCAGATCATGAAACGACCCTCCATCCAGACTGGCTTAGAATGAGCCTCTCGGAAGCAGAAGACTCCACCTCAAACTATATCTTCCCTCGCGCCTCGATGAAAAATCACCTTTGCATGGCCCATTCGCCCCCCGTTATTCTCGATGCTAGCGGTGAATACTATATGTTTCAATACAATCATACGTTCTATCTGTCAAGTATTCTCACATGGAATTCCTCAAGGCCTATATCTATTTGATTTTTGTCAGGGGAACACCGAGTTCTGCGGACTTCGCCCTTAGCAGCTCCGTGCCGATTCCCTGGGGAAGGGCCCCAGCCTCTGCAACGGCCATTCCATTGCAAATTCAGCATTAAACTTAGCGAATGAATCCTATTAGTCAATAATCTTTTATGCGCCCCTAAATCCCCTGCAAATCATAGTATAGAATCCCTGGCCTATCAGCCGCCCAACGTCCCCATCTCTCGCATTGATGGGCAGGGCGGCGGGCTCAGTATTTGGTAGTGCGCGGCTTTGGGAAGGGGGGTCCCCAGGATGAATTGCTTAGAGCGCGAAATTCAGAGCTTCGAGCTTTTGAGCGTGGAGGACCACTGCGAAGAGCCTATCCTTGACACGCCGGTTATTCTCCTACCGGCTCCTCGCTCTCTCCCCAGTAGAGTCTTCTGAACTCTGCGGAGTACTCCATCGGTGCGGTTCCGGCTCCGGAGCGCTCTATGCTATCCATCAGACTCGCCATCTTTTGGTAGGGGACGCTCACGAAAAGCTCGTCCGTCCTGTATGCCCTTAGCCTCCTGCTCATGTAATCCATGAGGCTCACGTTGAGTTCCCCGGACACCAAGGGGTAGCTGATGACCATCTGGCAGGTGGAGCCCAAGAGCTCCACTCTCGGGGGGAGGCCATCCGGATAGATCGTGAGCGTCACCAGGCGGCAGGCCTGCTCGGGGTTGCAGAGAAAGACAACGAGGTCGGGTTTAAGCTCCGCCCGCTCAAGCGGGGAAAAGACCACAAAGTTGGCCAGACCCAGGGGAGGGGGAGAGGCGAGGGCGAGCCTCCTTCGCAAGGCCATGACGCTCCCGTAGAGCTTCACCCCTTCCACAAGAAACTTCTGTAGAGCCAGGCAAGCCTTTCCCTTGGGCGCCGGCCCGAGGCCGAGCCGATAGGTTCCTTCCCGGCAGGCCGAGTTCTCGGCGGAAAGGTTTATGATCGCGCCGTCGTGGGCATCCAGAAGTGCCCCGCAGACGAAGTGCTTTCCCCGCTTTGCGCCCGAAATGGGCTTATCAGAGTAGCTCACCGCTACGGGGCTCCCCTGAAGCCCGAAAACTTCCTTAAGCCTTCCTGAGAACTCCCGCCAGATTATCATGATGACCCTCCTTCAAGACTGGCTGACAGTGAGCCTGTTGGAAGCAGAAAAACCCCATCTCAAACTATCTCTTCCCTCGCGCCTCGACGAAAAATCGGCTTTGAATAACCCCAATCGCCCCCCGCTATTCCCGATACTAGTAATAGATGCTATGTACAAAAATGCAATTATATATTCTATCTGTCAAGTATATTTTACATAGAATTCCTCAAGGGCTATATCTATTTGATTTTTAGCCGGGCGGGTCACGGCTGCGCCGTGACCTGCCCGGAGGGGGACCAATAGCGCGGGTGTAGCAGCTAATGGAGATTCCCCTGCCCAGCGTCTCCCCTTCGTTAAACTACTCCGATCTCCCCCATTTGAACTGCATCCATCCCATTGAAGGCAGAACGCCTAAGCCCAATATTTGGTGGTGCGGGGCTTTGGGAGGGGAGGCCTCAGGTGGCGGCGGATGGCGAAAAAGAAACAAGCAGCGCCCGAGGCGAGCGCGGGCGAGCGGCGGGATGAGCCGGCGTTTTCGCTCGCTCCCGAGGGGCCGCAGGAGGAGAAGGAGAAGAAGATTGAGAGGGCCCCGGAAAAGGGTGAGCCCTTCTTCATCTCCAAGGCAAGGGAGGCTGTCTCTCTTCTTCTTGAGAACCTCCAGGACCCCGAGCGGCTGGATAAGCTCTCAGCGCGTGAGACGCTCGACCTCGCGCGGGAGCTCATGAAGGAGATAAGGTTGCAGGAAGAGCATGAGAAGGGAGGGCCGGGGGAAGAGGAGGAGGGCACGAGAGCGGAGGAACTCTCGGCGCTTGACAAGAGGCTCAGGAAGGAGCTCAAGGGGAAGGGCTACCTCTAGGGGAAGGGAGGCGAAGGCGGAGTGCTGGCTCGAATACCTGAGGGCGAGGCTCTCGCCCGTCTATTTCATAGACCGCTTCTGCTGGACCCTGAACCCGGAGAGGCGGCCCTCGGCCGTGCCCTTCAGGCTCTACCCGTATCAGGTGAGCTACGTGCGGGAGCTTGCAGGGGCGCTTCAATCGGGCCAGGGGGTTCTTTCGGAGAAGACCCGGCAGATGGGCATCTCCTGGCTCACCATGGCCTTTTTCCTCTGGGGGCTCGTCTTCATGGACGGCTTCTCGGCGCTCTGCATCTCGAGGCGGGAGCTTGAGGTTGATGACGGCGGCACGGCGAGCACGCCAAAGAGCCTTTTCGGAAGGCTCCGCTTCATGTGGGAGCGGCTCCCGGATTTCCTGAGGGTGGAGCTTATCTTCAAGCATCTGGCCGTCCGGAACCCGAGGAGGGATTCCTATCTGGTGGGGGAGTCGGCAAACCCGAACGCCGGAAGGGGAGGGAGCTTTATCACGGGGCTCTGGGATGAGGCGGCCCACACGCCGAGGAGCGAGTCCATCTGGGAGGCCTTCAGCCAGGCCGTGAGGGTGCCGCTACTTAGCTCCACCCCGAATGGCCGGGCGAACGCGTTTGCCCGCCTGAGATTTTCTGAGGGCTCAACCCTCAAGAAGCTCAGGTTTCACTGGCGGGACCATCCGGAGCGCGACGAGGCCTGGTATCAGGCCATGTGTCGGGACATGACGGAGGAGCAGGTGGCCCAGGAGCTCGACATCTCCTACGAGAGGTCAACGGTGGACAGGATCTATCCCGAGTTTGACTATGCAGTGCACGTGAGGCCGGACATCGCCTACGACCCCTCCCTTCCCCTCTACTGCGCCTGGGACTTCGGGCTCCATGACCCGACGGTTATCCTCTGGGTGCAGACAGACCCCAACGACATCGCCTACATCATAGATGAGTATAGAAACCGGAACCGGCCGCCCGACCACTACGCGGGGGTCGTGCGCTCAAAACCCTACAAGGAGGCCACCCATTACGGAGACCCTGCGGGCCGCACCCGCGACCCCAAGGGCGGGAGCTGGATAGCCTACTTAAGGGAGCATGGAATCAACGTCCGCTACCGGCTCCCCTCCGCCCTTCTGGACGGGATTGCGGCCGTGAAGCGGAAGCTCGTTAGAAGGGAGCTCTTTGTTTCTGAGAGATGCACGGCCTTCATAGACGCGATCGAGAGCTACAGGTGGGAGGAGCCTCGGGGCGGCAGGGCGGGGCAGAGGCCCCTTGAGGATGAGGCCTGCCACGTCATGGATGCGCTCCGCTATTTCGTGCTCAACCGCTACCCCCTCATCACCACCCGGTGGGACCAGTAGGGGCGGACCTCGCGTCCGCCCGGTTGGCGGGAGGAGGCAAGCTCCTCCCCTACAAGGAGAATGAGGATGATGAGCCTCTTTGAGAGCAAGGCCGAGAGGACGGTCAGGGACCTGCTTCTCGCCATAAAGAGAAGGGCCAATGAGGAGCGAAAGGCGGAGGCCGAGAAGCGCCTCGATTACTACCACGATAACCAGCTCCCGTATCTGATGGAGCTTCTCGACGGGCAGTTCTCAGACCCCTCCGCCATGCAGCTACAGCCCGCCTTCACGAACATCGTGCGCCGCATAATCGACGACATATCGCTCGTCTACAAGCGGGAGCCGCTGCGCCGGGCGGAAGGAAGGCCCGAGGACGTGGAGCGCTACGGGGAGATGATGGCGGGGGTGCCCCTCGACATCATAATGGCGACGGTCAACCGCTACGCCAACCTCTGCAAGACCGTCCTCATCAAGGTGGGCTGGCGGGAGGGGGCGCTTGCGCTCGACATCCTCACCCCGAACATCGTCGATGTTATCCAGAACCCCGAAGACCCCACCAGGGCCGATGCCGTCATCTACTCCCAGGCGCTCACGGACACCCTGGGGGAGGCGCGGGGCGGCCTGGGCTCAGGGCTCGTCTACACCTACTGGTCGGAGGCCGAGCACTTCAGCTTTGACACCAGGGGCAAGGTGCTTCCCCGCGAGGACAACCCCGAGGGGGTTAACCCTTACGGCGCCCTCCCCTTTGTGGTGGTGAGGGACCGCTACCCCGTGGATAGGTTCTTCCTCGAGGGGGGCGATGACCTGATAAACGCGCAGGACAGCATCAACGTCAAGCTCACCGAGCTCAATTATCTGATAAAGATGCAGTCCTTCTCACAGCCGGTGCTCCTCGGGTGGGACGGTGAGAGCCAGATAGCGGTTGACCCGAGCCGGCCCATAAAGATTCAGATGGGGGGCGAGGGGCCGGCCGACTTCAGGTTCGTGACCCCTGAGCCCAAGATAGGCGAGCTCTTCCAGGTGGTCCAGGAGCTGGTCATCCAGGTCGCCGGCAACTACCGCATCGCGCCCAGCAACTTCGCCCTTCAGGGCTCGGTGCAGTCGGGCTTTGCGCTGAAGCTCGAGAACTTCAAGCTGCTTGAAGCGAGGGAGAACGACCTCAAGCTCTACCGGACCTACGAGCAGGAACTCTTCGGGGTGATGCGCCGGGTGTGGAACACGCACCGCCCCCTGCGGCGCCTGAGCGCGGGGGTGCGCCTCGCGGTTGACTTCGGGGAGGTGACCTTCCCCCAGGAGCCGGAGGATATGCTGAGGGCCGATGAGAGGCTCCTCGGCCTCGGCCTCACGAGCCGGGCCCACCTCCTCATGAAATATAACCGGGACATCAAGACCCTTGAGGAGGCCGAGGCCGAGCTCTCCCGCTACCGGGAAATAAATGAGAGGACGGCTCCATAATTGTAGGGGAGGAGCTTGCCTCCTCCTGGGGTTTCCACCCGGTGCGCGGGCGGACGCGAGGTCCGCCCCTACACGGAGGTCTCATGGCTGAAGAGAAAGAAGATTCCGCTCAAGATTTTAGCTCAAAGCCCGTTCCCGAGAGGCGCCGCCTCGCTAAGCTGCGTGTGGGAGAGAGGGTATTTGAGAGCAGGGGATACTCCCTTATCAAGGTGACGAGGGAGGGGAGGGTGGAGTTACTGGAGGTTCCCATCTCTTCCCGCCGCGTGAGGGAGGCCCTTGAGGAGGCCCGCCATCGAGAGCCGAAGCCTCCCAAGAAGCGGGCCTTCGTGCAGCCCGACAGCGAAGAGGGCCGGGCCATGGGCCTCACCCGCCCCACGTGCCTCACCATGCCCGATTCCTCCGATGAGGGCTACCTCAAGGAGAGGGAGGCCTTCTGGAAGCGCCTCGGCCACACCCTGATAGCCGCGGGCCTCGACCTCTCCATCGAGGATGAAGAGGGGCGGGAGATAAGGGAGCCCGAAGAAAAGATAGAGGCTCTCTACGGGATGGGCATCACGGATGAGCAGCTCTTCAAGCTCTCCGAAGACATCAAGGACCTCACGCGCCTCTCCGAGGAGGAAGAGGCTTTTTTAGCCTGACCCTCGGGGCGGGGAGGCCCGAGGCCACAACGCGCTTCTTCCTGGAGATGCTCATCTGCGCCGAGTACCTGCACATGCCGCACGAGGAGTTCAGGGCGCTGCCCCAACATGAGCGGAAGAAGTGGGTCCTCTTCGCACGGGTGCGGCAAGAGAAGGCGGCGTTTGAGGCGAAACGCATGACGGAGGGAGAAGGGGAGGGGCGGATTCACCCCGTGAGCCTCACGGGGAAGGAGCGTGGCAGCAGGAGGTAATCTTAGCCGAATCAGGCGGCCGAGCCCTGAGGGTGGAGGTGAAAGATGGCAAGGAAAGACCCCTTGGAGGGGATTAGAGCTTTTGCAGAGCCCGATGAATCCGGAGCCGAGGGGCCTCCTGCGCCAGGGGGGCTCATCGCGGGGACTGGGCAAAAGGGAAGGGGGAGCTTCCCGGGGCGGGAGCAGCTTAAGATGATGGAGAAGCTCTCCAAATCCACGAGCCGCCTCATAAGGGAGGTCGGAAGGCTGGAGGCCAGGCAGGAGCGCCTCTTCAGCAAGAGCAGGAGGGGTTACAGTCGCAGGAAGAAGGAGACCGATGATTGGCGCGAGGCCGTGGGAAAGCTCATCTCCCAGGGCCTGCGGGTCATTCCTTCCCTGCTCGACCGCCAGGCCGAAGGGTGGTTCAAGGTCGGGAAGGGGATGGGAGGCATGGGGGGCGAGATACCCAGGCTCATCCAGGGCTTCAGCCAGCTGGATGCTTCCTCCCAGGGCTTCCTCGCCTCCTCCATCTCGGGCTTTGAGCAGCACAGAGCCCTTCTCAAGGGGTTCGGGGGAGACCTCGGGGGAGTGAGCACCTCCTTCTTAGGCCTCCTTGACGCCAGCACCCAGGCGGGAGCGGGCCTGAGTGTTTTTGGGGAGAGCCTCCTTCAGACGGCGTCATCCCTCTACTTCCTCAGGGAGCAGCTCCTGGCAACCGGCGGGGGTCTCTCCATCATGGATTACCTGAAAGGGAGTCCCATCCAGATAAAAGGCGGAGGGGGCGGGGTGGGCCTTGCCACTTTGAGGAGCATCACCGAGTTTGCCCAGAGCACCGAAGGCACCATGGGGAGCGTCGGTGCAGGGGTGGGCGCCTTCCTCTCGGGCGGAAACCCGGCGGTCATGGAGTTTGGCGCCAGGGCGGGAAGGCTGGTTGGGAATGTGGTCAAGCCCATCACCCAGCCGATAGTGAAGTTCTTCAAGAAGATCTTCGATGAAGGCGGGATGATCGACTTCGATGCGGGTCTCGCCTTCCCCGGACAGCGGGTTTTGATAAACGCTCAGGTGGGGGAAGCCGTGCTGAGCCGAAGGGCGGTCGCGGCGCTCGGAGGCCCCTCCGCCGTGGAGAGGCTGAACCGGGGGGCCTGGGCGCTTCCCGTCTCAAAGCGGGGGGATACCGCCATCCATCTCGGTCCGATAAACATCTCAGGCGCCGACCTCTCGACCCGCGAGCACAGGCGGGAAGTGGCGAGGAGGCTCGCCCGCGACATAAGGAGCGAGCTCATGGAGCTTGAGAGGTTTACGTTTAGGGCTTGAGGGGGGGGATATTTCCAACGAGTAGAGCTCTTCAGGCGGCATCTCCTTGCAGATTGCCCCGCAAGCGTGACCGCCAGCCTTTTGGCCGCGCAGCCTGAGAAAAGAGATTTTTCCGAAATGGTGAATTTTTTTGTGAATTTTTGATAATATTCCATAGCAAGAGATGCTCTGCCATTGGCTGGCCGACTGAAGCTCACGAACGAAACCAAAACATAATCGGGAATTGGGGCATGCATAGAAAAATTCCGAAAGACAAGCCTGCAAAGGAAAAGGTCTCGCTTCGCGAGGCCCTTTTGACTAAGATATCTCCCGAGCGGCGGGCTACCTACGAGAGAATCCGAAGGCTCCGGGAAGAGATAGGTCCAGGCGATTTTGATGTCGGGGAGGCCATCAGGGAATTCCGCGAAAATGGCTGAGCCGATGGTCTTGGACGCGAGTGTCGGCCATGCTTTGACAGAAACGGATCTGGCCAGAGGGGTCTATATCCCGGATAAGGGCACGGGGCGGTGCACCCTGCCCCGCTTGAATTTTCTAAAAGAATGGCTTAATCTTTGCTAGAGAACAGGCTAGAATAAGAGGGAGAGATGCCACTTCCAAAAATTGAGAGATTTAAATATAACCGCGCGACCCTCGTAGAAGTGATTTCGCAGCTTCGCTTTCCTCCCATACTTAGAATCGAAGCGGGCGAACCCGTAGACTTCCAGGACCGAGTCCGCCGTAAGTACCCCATTTACGAGGCTTTTTATCCCGCCATGGTTCCTCCTGAAGTGCCAGAAGAGGTCAGGAGGGCTTTACAACAGGCTGGTTTTCATCCCGGAAGTCCGAATTTCACTTTCCAAACGGAGGATAGGGACTGGAAATTAAGCTTAACAAGAGACTTTATTTCTCTTTCGACAAGCCGGTATGGAGTCTTTGAGGAATTTAAGCAACGGTTACTTGTTGCAGTTTCAGAGTTTCAAGATATTTACCAACCGGCTTTCTATTCTCGTATTGGGTTAAGATATAGAAATTTTATCGACCGCGAGAAGTTAAATCTTGAACAGAGTCCTTGGTCTGATCTATTAGAAAAGCCTGTAGCTGGCGAGCTATCTAGTGCAGAATTTGCCGAACAAATTCCTGAGGTGCGGAAAACCATTCAGTTCAAGTTCGAGAATATCATGGTCACATTCCGCCATGGGCTTGGTCGGCTCCGGGGCAAAGAGCAAACAGGGTATGTCTTGGATTTTGACGCGTTCTGTCCTGAAAAGACGGAGGTTGGCTATGTTGGACCAAGACTTGATAGACTTCACTACTTTGCAAGAACGCTCTTCCGGTGGAGCATTACCGACATCCTCCACAACAGCATGGAGCCTAGCTCCATGGGTCCCCTTGATGAGCATTGAAACTGGCGAAGCTGCAGAGGGTGGAGCTGCCATTTTTGGCATGCAGTCGTCACCTGAGCACATTCAAATCGCATTTGTTTCAATAAGGGAAGAAAAAGTGGGCACTGAAGCTATAGAGCCTTTACCTAGCAGCAATTTGCTTCGTGTTTACTGCATGGTATTGGCACATATGATGCCTGAAGAAGGATTAAAGGAGGCTTTTGAAACATTGATTGAAATTTATAATTTCAACTCTCCACCAAAGGTGGCAGGATTCTTGCCAGAAAAAACAGAGCACCGGATAAAAGGCTTGATACAAGAACAACGCGTTCGGCCAAGTATTACAATGCCTCTAGATTGATGCCCCGCCTATGCCTGACAACTTAACTCGATATGAACCAGCTGAAAATGATAAGCCGATAGGTCAGGGAGAAATCCTAACCGATGTTGAGCAGGTTGTCCCCATAGTTAATGCCCGTCCTTGTTCTCCTGATGAAATACCGCTAACTAGAATTAATCAACCATACGCAATCGTTCTAACTCAAGATTGTGACTTGCTTTTTCATTGGCTTGCTATAGAAGGAGAGGAGATTCCTGACCATAAGAAGCTTAATAGTATTTTGTTGTGTGAGGCCGAAGTTGCGGAAGCATTCTGGGTTCGCGCAAAAGAAGCGAAGCAGATTGTATCTGCGCGGGAGAAAAACAGGATTGAATCTCATCAAGACCAGCGATATCATTATCTTTTGGAGGTTCAGCCACAGGAAGATTGTCAAGAGGAGGGATTACCAGCACTCGTACTAGATTTTAAGAAATACTTTGGCTTGCATCCGGAAGTTTTATACGGCCAGCTGAAATATGGGAGAGCGAAAAGAAGAGCTATATTACAGCCTCCGTATAAGGAACATTTGGCTAGTAGATTTTTTAATTTCCAGAGCAGGGTTGCGCTCCCAGAAGACTCATGAGCAGGAGCTTTGAATTATTTGAATTCAATTGTCCTCTTAGACGAAATCAGAGAATTAGCGCTCAGAAACCCGATTTTGAAGAGATAGGCCCTTCCTCTAGACTAATTCCCCCACCCAAATTTAAACCAACCCAATCCCACCCATTTAGCCCCCAAAGCGCCCATGGAGCGGCTCCCTTGCGGGCCTATATTTAGGGCTAGCTAGAGAACGCTTTCTTTGCCGGCTCCGGGGTTTTCCGCCTGGGGCCGGGGCCTGGGGGAGCTTATGGGCCTCGCGCGCTATATGTCAGAAGAGATGAGCCTGATAGGCTCGGGTGTCTCCATCTCTGCCTCCAGCGAGATGCCGGGGGAGGTGGGCGCCGCTCTCAAGGTAGGCACGGGCTCGGCCACGGGGATCTCCCTCGGGCAGTACACGGGAGAGCCCGCAGCCCTTGAATATACGGTGGAGATAGACGACATAAGCGCGGGGGCCGAGGTCGGTCAGGCAACCTTCAGGTGGAAGACCGACCAGTCCTCCGGCTGGGAGGCAACCGGTGTCCTCACCTCCGCCACGGGAACCGCCCTCAGCAACGGGGCCTCGGTCAAGTTCACCTCAGGCGCAGGGGACGACTTCGCGGTGGGCGACAAGTGGACCTTCAAGTGCGCCCGCTTCTTCTCAAAAGAGAGAATCTATGACCTAGACCCGGACACCGCCTGGCGGAGCGGAAGCCCTATTTCCGACCCAGAATACATGGAGTTCGACCTCGGCTCCTCCCAGAACGCCAAGGCCGTCATCATCCATAATCACAACCTGAGCACCGCAGCGGATGTGAGGCTCCTCGGCGGGAAGAATCTGGTCACGACAGCATTTGCGAGCGGCGATTACGGATTCAACATCCATAGATATCAAAACATCGAGTTCTCCCTGGGCACGGTTATCGACGGCCAGGTTCGACACCAGTGGAACCCCTATCAGCGAACACTGATCATCGCCTTAAAGCCGGGTTTCGCGGCCACGGCACCCACCAACGGGGGAGACGGCGGGACCGAGACCTACCTCTACGATACGGGAAGCGAGTGCGCTTACTTTGACCATTCGGACGCCAGATTCAAGTGGGAGCGGGGCGGCACAGCCTACCTCCAGAGCCCAGCACAGACCTTCTCGGCAAATGACGAGCTTCTCATCTACCTCTCGATTAATTACGAGGAGGACAGCTACAGCCTCAAGGCCAACTCCCAGACCCTCGTGAGCGATACCACAGCCCTCACGGCTCCCACATCCGATACCACGCTCTACCTCGGCCAGGCCTCAGACCTCACGGGAAGAGGGGCCTGCACGATCGCACTCTGGGTTTTCATGGAGGTGCTCGACAAGGGCGAGAGCTGGTTCGACGACTTCTACAACTCGGGCACCTGGAAGAGCATAACCGAGAAGGCCGACGCGTTCCTGTGGGCATGCCTGCCCGCTCCCGACGGGAGCAGCGTCAACCTCCTGGGGCTCGACTGGAAGGACTACGACTCCTCGACCAACACGAACGGGTGCATGACCGAGGACCAGGTTCTCGAGAAGGCAGGCACTTCTGATTTCACCGTCTCCGGCGCCACCGTCTTAAAGGATACGAGCAACCCCCGCCTTGGAGCTCAGAGCATAAAGGGGACGGCCGCCGCAGGGGGCGCCTCTCTTTTCCAATTCCCTGAGTACTCGGGCCGAGGGGACATGGGCGACGAGGAGAACTACGTCCAGTACGTCTATTTCAAGAGGGGCGGCGGCACGGCGGCGAACCGGGAGGTCTATTGGTACCGGGACGGGGTAATCCAATGGGTGGGAGCCTATGTGAACTCGGCCTCCTGGCAGCTCATCCAGCAAGCCTTCCAGACCCCGACCGGAGGCTCGAACAACAGGATGGTGTTCGTCACCCACAGGGCCTCCAGCGGCGGTGCGGTCGGAGACGAGATGTTCATCGGCTGCATCGGGGTATTCCCGAACCGGATAGATGACGGCACCTTCGGCGACCCCAACCACGCCTATGTCGGCGGGGTTGCGCCCGGCTGGACTAAGGCGGGGAGCATCACGGCGGCGGAGGCCACAACATCGAGGTACGGGTGGAGCGCCGACAAGGGGCAGCAGTTCGGGGCCGGCGATTCGAGCGCAAACCACATCTACCAAGCCGTCTCCGGCCTCACTGCGGGAAACTGGCATCTCTTCGAAGGTTTCGTCAAGAGAGAGTCCGGCACGGGCAGCGTGAAGATAGACCTCTCGGGCGCAACCACGAAGGTCTTCTCGTCCACGGCCGCATCCTGGGAGAAGAAGAGCCTGCTTTTCAAGGCGGCCTCCGCCTCGCTCACCATAAAACTCTATTGCGGGACGGGGACGGTGGGAACGGCGGATGATTTCAGCCTGGTCGAGCTCGATTCCGACTCAGCATCCTTTGACACCTGGGACTATTCCCTCCCCATGACTTACCGGTCCGGCAGCATGCTCGAGTATCGCGATAAGAGCTACAGGGAGTGGCGGGTTGAGATGAGCGATGCCTCAAATGCCCAAGGCCACCTTCAAATCGGGGAGGCTTTTCTGGGGGGCTGTCTTGAGCTATCGACGGGGGCCTACTACCGGGGAATCACACAGGGAAGGATCCCGATTGAGGAGGTGGAGCAGACAAAGTCGGGGATCGCTCGGGGAACCTTCAGCAATCTGGTCGAGCGCATCGCCTTTGAATTGAGCCTGAGTGATGGCGACTGGGAGTCCCTGCGCTCCTTTTACGGCGCGGTTGGGAGCATTAAGGAGCTGTGGAAGCTGCCCTTCTTCTTCAACAGGGACAGCGGAGAAACCGGAGCCCTCTGGCTCGTGTATTTCCGGGAGGCGCTGGAAGGGAGAAATTTCATGGGCAAGGGAGCCTCCTCGCGGTGGGAGACGGCCCTGGAGCTCGTCGAAGCGGTGAAAAGCCAGATATGAGGGCCGGCTATGCTTGAGGCCTCACTTAATTTTCAGGAATCCCTGCGGTCCCACGGCCTGGGCAAGAGGGCCGTTCTCCTCCTTCACTTCATAAATGAGGGAGGCCAGCGGGTCTGGAGCGATGTATCTCCTACCGACACCATGCTGGGAAGCCTGGAAACAACTCTCGCGGACGGCAGGTACCCGGCGGATGGGAGTCGCACCGCAGGCGTCCTTTCGCAAGTGGTCCTGGAGCGGGGGGCCAGGCTGCTGGATTCAGGGGAGGTGAAGGAGAGCCTTCAGCCCCATCAGGGTCGCCTCCTCACCAACTTGGGTTATCGTGAGGCCCTCTCCCACCAGATCGTCCTTTCCAATGCAAAGGACGGCCCGGGCGTCCATCCCATGAGCAGGCTCCAGAGCCAGGAAAACATCCTGAGCGCCCAGTGTGAGCTCCACTGCACCTTTCCGGGACTTCTCTCCTCTGAGGCCCAGCTCCTCTCCGGGACCATAGTTCAGGCCTACCGCCTGAGCCGGGAGAGACTCACTCTGGAGCTCATAGGGGTCTAGGGGATGACGAGCTTACTTCAACTGCAGGATGTCTTCGCTCTTCCCAGGGCCGGCCGCTATGCCCATCCCGAGAGAGCGGCCGAGAGACTTCCCCTTGTGTATGGCGACCTGACTCTTCCTTCGGGGAACAACGGGGTTTACCTCTGCCCTCAGATAGACACCGAGAACTCTGTCTTCTGCCTCGCTGCTCACCACATTCTTTCCGTCGCCCAGGGCAATAGCTTCAGTCTTTATGACGATGAAGGGTTGATAGACCCTGGCGAGTACACCGTTACGTCCGGCGGTGACTACGAGGGTAAGGGAGAGATCGCCTATGCGACTTTCTCCGTTCCGCCCGTGGGTGCGGTCAGAGCCCGCTGCAAAGGGAAGGAGAAGAACGGGAGCCTTCTGGAGAATCCCCTGGACATAATCGAGGACTTCCTGGGCCTTGTGGGGTTCCCGTCCGATTTCATGGAGCCCACTTTCTTCTCCGCCGCCCGCGCCCATGCCGCGGAGAAGGGCTACCGGGCGGCCGGTGTCATCGGGCGGGTCCTCTCTCCAGCCGAGACTCTTCAGGAGATCCTCTACTGCTTTCTGGGCGACTGGTGGGTGGATGCCTCCCGCAAGCTCAGGGTTTTCCTCGACCGTAAGGATGGAGGGGGCCACGGGGTGGTCGGGCACCTGGCTGAGCGGGATAACGCCTTTTTTGAGATCCTGGCCCATCGGGATGATATCGTCAATCAGGCTCCGGTGAACTATGCCCATGATTATGTCGAGGAGGAGTTCTCCGCCTACGACGACGGGGCGGATACGGCCTCGCTCGCCAGCCAGAGCGTCCACGGCGTTCGCCTGCCCACGGAAGGGGCTTTTGAATTCCGCTGGGTGCGGGATGCAGCGACCGTCCGGGAGCTCCAGGAGCTTATCGTCAGCAGGTTCGCCTTCGGCTCGGCGACCTGGGAATTTCATGACAGGACCTTTCGGAACCTCCTTTGCGAGAGGGGTGACTATCTGACAGGGTCAGCCGGATGGGCCTATGACGCTGACCTCAACCCCAGAGTCAATCAGATCCTGCGCCTTCTCTCCAGAGAGATAGATTTTCAGGCCCAAGAGGTCATCTACACCCTCTACGACACGGGCTACTACCTTACGGTTGCACACCCTGCGGACGGGGGCCGGCCGGCCGGGGGCTCCGTGCTGGCCGGAGGGGAGAGGGATACCACTCGCTACGCTTGAGGAGCTTTGAGCGATGGCCGACCAAATAATCCAGCATACAGAAGAGATGGTGGGAGCGGGGCACCCGACCAAGAGCGATACCCTGAACCGGGCCCTGCTCATAGAGCACAACTCGGACGGCACTCACAAGTTCGCTGAGGTGGGCCCGGGCGCGGGGCTCAAGGGAGCAGTCATCAAGCCCAATGCCGCCAACCCTAACTACCAGGTGGACATCGATGCCGATGAGATAGAGGTATACGACTCGGATACGGTGGCCACCCGCAAGAAGCTCTCCCTTAAAGATGTGAGCCTCACGGTAGACCTCACGGCCTCGGGCGCGAATGGGCTCGATAGCGGCGCCGAGGCCGCCGACACCACCTATTTCCTCTGGGTATGCAGCAAGTCCGACGGAACCGGTCCCATGGGCATGTTCTCCACCTCAAGCACCATTTCGGGGCTGGCGAAGCCTTCTTCCTACTCCGACGGCTACTTCAGGCTGGTGGGGTTTGCCCGCAATGACGCGAGCTCGAATTTAATGGATTTCATACAGAGGGGGAACCTCTACAGCTTTGATGACAGGGGCCAGGGAAGCGGGGATGCCTCAGTCGCAAACACAAACTATACAGCAGCGACCGTCAGCATAATTCCGACCGCCAAGCTTGCCGAGATAAGGGGATGGTTCTGGGTGAACGAGGCCTCCCAGAATTGGCGCAAGTGCGGCATCAGGCGGGAAGGGACAGGAGGGGATGGCTGGTTCGACGCAGCGCTTTACTCCTCACTTAACGCCGATATATACGCAGGGATGCGGGTATGGACCCAGATTCCTCCGGGAATAAATAACCAAAATCAGGTCGAGATGAAGTCTGCCAACGGCACGGCAAAGATCCTGGTTCAGCAGGTGGTTCTTGACATATAGGGGGGATGACTCGTTGAAAGCCATAGTTGATGCTGAAGGGCGCATCCGCGGGACGGACATCCTGGATGTCACGGGTGAGGACCCACAATTCATCAAGGACGCTCCATCTTTCGACTCGCGGGGTCGAACTACCTGGCGGGTCATCCAGCGGGTCCTCAAGGAAGATGTGCTCGACCCGGAAACGGGAGCCGTAATAGGCCGAAGGATAGCGAGCCGGGGCCCTTTGCTCCGCTCGGGACCCGATGTCTTCATCGGGGACACGGACCGTGAGGCCTTCATGGAGCCCGAGGACTGGAGCGAGAAGGACCTCCAGGAGTGGGTTTACAGGGATGAGCTCCTCTGGGACGGCACCGAAGGCCGCTTCACAAAACCCCATGAAAGGATAACTGAAACAGCGGCGCCTTGAAATGGTCTCCTTCACCTGCCTCTTCAAGGCCCTGGATTTCCTGCCGCTGAGGCTCGGGCCGGGCGGGATATACAACGAGGTCGGCCTCAGGGCCGGAAGGTCCGTGCCCAAGAGGAAGAGTTGAGATGGATGGCTCTATTTACGTTCTCGTTCCGACAGGGATTGCAGTGGCCAGCCACGCCATAGGATTCCTCATCTGGGCCGCAAGGTTCTCCGGCCGCGTGGATACCGAGCTCAAGGACATCAAGGAAGGCCAGAACCGCATTGAAAAGGCCGTGAATGGCAAGGTCAGCGAAAATACCTGCAAAGAAAGAGTCAGACGGCTTGAAGAAGCCATCAAAGGGATTAAGTGATGCAGTCCGAAGACCGCTACAACTCGCTTTTTCAGTATTACGGAGAGAAATCCAATGTCCCCTGGAGGCTGCTCAAAGCACAGGCGCGTGCGGAATCGAATTTCAACCCTAAGGCTATTTCTCACGTAGGGGCCAAAGGGCTTGCCCAGTTCATGGACCCGACATGGGAAGAGTGGGGGGAGGGAGACCCCTTCAACCCCGAGCAGTCCATCAAGGCACAGGCTCGATATATGCGCTGGCTCCTTGAGCGCTTCGACGGCCAGGAAAGCCAGATAGAAAAAGCTCTCGCCTCTTACAACTGGGGCATCGGGAACGTAAGAAAGATGACCGAGTGGATGCCTTCAGAACTACCGAGGGGCGTCTGGCTTTATGTGACGAAGATCCTGCGGCTTTTTGCGGGATACCAGGGAAAAACCGTTCGAGTGGGGGAGGAAGGATGAAAAGGAAGCTGTTAATCCTGTGGCTAGCCCTCTTGAGTGTGGCCCTGCTGGGGTTGACCTCGATACCAGCCAGGGCGGGCCCGTGATACCGATGCCCCCCCTGGTTCGACCTGAGATATGTAAATAAAAAGGGAATGATTTTGATAACTCCAAGCGGTTCCTGCCAGTGGTGGCGGCGAGGCGCTGAGGACGTTTAGAAGGAGAATAAAATGAGCTTTCCTTGGTCCCCTAAGGACGCCCTCGGTCTTCCCCCGGGAAGCGTGAGGGCGGTTGTGTTTCTCTCTCTCACGGCCATGCTCTGCTTCGCCGTGGGCTATGCCGTAACCCGCTTTATGAATGAGGGCATCGCCGGCCAACTCGTGGACCTCTTCAAGATAACCGTCAGCATGACCGCGGGCTATTACTTCGCCAAGTCCGGCGCAAAGGATGGAGGAAGCGAGACATGAGATGGGTCTTTAGATCCCGCGCAACCCTGCCACTGGCACTACTTTTAACCCTGGTCTTCATCGCTGGCTGCGCGACCTTCGGAGGCAAGCCCTGGGCCGACTACACGCCCAAGGAAAAGGCTTTAGCCATGATGCAGACATATAATATCGAGTTCGAGGACACGATGGCCCTCGCCAAAGAGCCGAATATCACCGAAGCGCAGAAAAAGGTCGTCAGAGCCAAGAAAGCCATCTTGAAAGAGCTCAAGCCATTGATCACGCTCTACGATGATGTCGTGACGCAAGGCGGAGTTCCATCAGCGCAGGTCGAGGCCAAGATTCTTCAGCTAATTAATAAGCTGACGATGCTGAGTGTAGGAGGATGATGATGGGCGGCGAAGCGATAGTCGCAGGGGCGGAGGTCGTGAAGCTTCTTCTTATACTCGCCTTCCAGACGGCACGCAGGGCGAAGATGGCACCGGAGGAGCTCGACAAGCTCTACACGGATACCAGGGTCAAATTTCTCGCCAGCGAACCCGAGGCAATCCCGGAGCTTTAATCCTTCTGTTCCCCCAATGTTCAGCAGCAGATAGCTTCTTTGCGTTCGAAATTCTCATAACTATTTGAAATTAAATGGTTGGCAGTACGAGAAATGCATCAATGGGAGGCATTGTCGCCAACCCCTTGAACTCGAAGCAAAAGCCCAATAAAATTGATGCGTCCCGGAGAGGAGGGAGACCCTGGACGAGGGCTATATCGATAAGCTAAAGGCGCAGATAAAGATTGTGAATGAGCTCCTTACGGCGGTTTATCCCGGGAAAGGCCTTCGGTTCTGGCTCCAGAGTTTTTCCGCGGCTTTGACGCTCGTTCTTGTTTTCGTGGGAATCGGGGCGGCCGACCAGGTGGAGCTGAAGAATGGGGATCGTCTGACAGGAGAGGTGAGGGGGCTGGAAGACCAGACCCTGCTGTTCAGGTCGGCCGCTCTGGGGGAGATTCGTATCCCGCTGGAGCACGTGGCCAGGCTGGAGAGCAAAAAGCCGGTTTGGCTTATCCTCGAGAGCGGAGAGGAGCTGAAAGGGACTCTTGAAGAGTTTAAAGCCGGCATCTGGGTCATTCGTAGCCCCGAATCAGTGGAGGCTCTTCGAATTCCCAACGCTCGGGTGACAGAACTGAATGTGGGGACAGCCCCTCCCCGGAAGTGGCGGGGAAAGATAAGCGCGGGACTCGCCGCTCAGTCTGGCAACACGGATTCCTTCGGCTACAATTTTCTCGGAGAGCTGCGCTTCCGGGCTCGCTCCCATAGTCTTACCTTTGAGGGGACCTATGAGAGGAAAGAGGAGGAAGGAGATATCATAACCGACAAGGGAGGCATCTCCGGCCGATACGACTATCTTTTCACCGACCGTCACTTCCTATTCGATGTTGCGAGCCTGGAGAAAGACCGCGCGGAAGAGCTGGACTACAGGGTCACAGAGAGCCTCGGGGCGGGGTACTTCTTCATCAGGACCAAGCGGACGGAGCTCAGCGGGGAGATTGGCCCCTCGCTGATACATGAGCGTTTCCGGGACGGGGAGCGCGAGACCGACCTGGCCGGACGCGTGGCCGCGGTCTGGGAACAGAAGCTCTGGAAATCCACCCTTTCCGCGAAGGCGGCCTATTTGCCCAAACTTGGGGACCCGAAGCGGGAGTTTCTGGCCAATGGGCAGCTGACCTTCTCGACACCCATAATGGGTTCGCTTTTCTGGGAATTCATCGTGAGGGACGAATATGACAATGACCCCCAGCCCGGGGTGAAGCGGAACGACGTGAGCGTAATAACTAACCTAGCGCTGAGATTCTGAGATCGGAGCAATTCGGTCGCATGGGAAGGCAAAGGGTGGACTCAAACTTTCCTTTAAACCTAGACTATGCTTTGGGCTCTTCCGTATAGGGGAGGGAACTCCGATGGGCATTTTCTCTCAACCCTCGACAATGCGCGAGAATCTTCTTCTCGGCAGCCTCGTACATGTGGGAGAGAAGAAGTTGGATAAGCCGAGGATCAGGGTCTTCGACTATAACAACGAAAGGCTGGAAGAGAAAGAAATCGATGAAATAGAGCAAGTTGTCCCATACATGACGAGGGAGGACAGCGTGACGTGGGTGAACATCGACGGGCTCCACGATGTCTCGCTGTTCGAAAAGATTAACAAATTCCTGAACATTCATAGCCTTGTCCTCGAGGATGCTCTCAACCCGGCGCAGCGGCCGAAATACGAGGACTTCGGCGATTATATCTTCGTTGTCATGAAGACGATTGAGTTGGACAAACCATCATTGGAGTTAAAAATAGAGCAGATAAGCCTGATCCTCGGTGCCAATTACGTAATCACATTCCAGGAGAGGGTGGGGAGGTACTTCGAGTCTGTCAGAGATCGGCTTCGCGGGAGCAAGGGCCGCATTCGGAGGCAAGGGGCTGATTATCTCGCGTACGCGTTGATGGACGCGATTGTGGATGACTATTACGAGATTCCGGAAATGCTCGATGAAATAATAGGGTCAGTTGAAGCCAGCGTGCTGTCGGACCCTGCTCCGAAGGACCTGGAATCAATCTACAGCCTGAAACGCCAGGTCGCGTTGTTGGAGAAGACCCTTTGGCCCCTCAGGGAAGTCGTCAACAGCCTGAGGAGGGAGGAAACGGAGCTGATTTCGGACGCCATAAAGCCTTTTCTGCAGGACTTATACGACCATGTCATTCAGCTCATCGACACTGTTCACACGTTCCGGGACGTGCTCTCCAGCCTGCAGGACCTCTATCTCTCCACCATGAGCAACAGAATGAATGATGTCATGAAGGTTCTGACCATAATAGCTACCATATTCATCCCTCTCACGTTCATTGCTGGAATTTACGGAATGAATTTTGAGTTTATGCCCGAGCTAAAGATAAAGTACGGCTACTTTATTGCATTGTTCGCCATGGTAGCAGTGGCGGGGGCGATGGCGGTATATTTCAGGAGAAAGAGATGGTTGTAGACTGCGGATTCCCAGGAATGGGTGGATGAGGATGAACGCGAAGAAGATAGTCATTTTGATTCTGGTCGCTTTGGCGGTGATCTTTTTCCTTCAAAACACCGAGGTCGTGGAGGTTAGGTTCATCTTTTGGAAGTTATCGATGTCCAGGGTTTTAATGTTGACCGGTTCTCTTATAGTCGGCCTGATTATAGGATTGTTCCTGAGAGGCGTCAGGGCAAAAAAAGGATAACGAGAATCTTCGGGCGTTGGGCCTTAAATCGGCGGGGTTCATGTTTGAAGCCGACTTTGGGAAAGCTGAAAAATTTCTGCTGAGAAAGGTGCTCGCGCCCAGTTCGGCATATCCGGGTTGCTCCTCATGGGGGTAGGGTTCACGGCTTCCAGAGGGGGACCCGAGGGAGGGGTCTTATTCATGAGGAGAAGACTGATCTCAGTCGCTGCCCTGGGCATCCTTTTCGCGGTTACTCTTCTTTGGGTAACGCCTTCTACCTCCGCCGAGTCTCTTCCCTCGATTGGCAAGCCCACTGGCCCCACTCTGAAGGCGGCGGAGGGGCTCAGCGAGCGCGAGCTGGCCGAGCTGATAAATCTCCTTGAGAACGAAAAGGAGCGCGCGAAGTTCCTCGAGCGCTTGAAGCTTCTGCAGAAGGCAAAGGAGCCTCGTGCCGCGGTCGCGCCCAAGGCCCTTGCGGAGGCTCCGAAAAAGAAAGAGGAGGTACTTCAGCTGGCCCTGCTGCGCGAGAGGGCCGGAGAGGTCGGCAAGCGCGCAAGAGATTTCTTGGTGCAGTTCTTCCGGCTGCCGGGGGTCGCCCGCTCCTATTTCAACAAGCCGGAAAACCTGACTAGACTCGGCATGGTTGTGGGCAAGCTGGCGCTGGCGTTTGTAATCTCTGGAATCATCTTTATGCTCTTGAGAAGATTTGTGAAACCCATAAGCCGGGAAACCGAAGAGGATGTAGTTCTCGGGTTCTCGGAGAAATCACGCCTTGCGGTGGCAAATTTTGTGCTCAGGACCATTCCGTACTTGGCTTTACTTCTCTTCGGGTATCTATCAACCCAGCTCATCGGATTTCCCGCCGCCATAAATGCCATCATCTTGGTCATTCTCGTTGCACTCCTCATCCAGCGAGCACTAACGCACCTGGCGGAAGCCATCCTGACACCCGTTTCAGAAAAGCTGCGCCTCATCCCGTGCTCAGATATGACGGCGAACTACGCCTTCATATGGTGTCGCCGCTTGGCGAGCTATTTCATTTTCCTGTATGCATTCGTGCTATGCCTTCAAATAGCCCGTGCCCCGGCCTCCCTTATTTACACCCTGCAAATTGCAATAGGGTTTATAGGCTGTCTGCTGGTCATCGTCCTCTTCTTTCAACAAAAAGAGGCCCTCCGCAGGAGATTCAGCATCGGCACGAGGGAGTCGGACACCGTCGCGAGCAGCCTGATAAGGATTTACAACAGCATCATGTCAAAATGGCACTACATCGCCTCGGCTTACGTGCTGCTTATTTTCGGACTATCCGCCTCGGGCATGAAGGGCGGCGTCAGGTATGTTCTCTTCTCCACTCTGTGGAGCGTTGTTGCCGTTGTGGCGGGTGCTTATTTGGTAAGGCTTGTGGGCTGGCTTTTCAGTCATCTCTTCGCCATAAATGAGGTCGTGAGGCGGCGCCTTCCGGGCCTGGAGGAGAAGACCAACAAGTATATTTCGGTATTGCACACCGCAGCGCGCGTCGTTTGCTATTTAATAGTGATATCAGTCATAGGCGAGATCTGGGGGATTGACATCTCGGCTGGGCTGGCCTCACCCGTCGGCTCGACGCTCATAAGCCGCGCCCTGGCCATAGCGATCACTCTGGGTGTGGCTTTCATGATCACGGGGATCACGCAATATGTGGTGGACCACATGACGGCTCCCCGCACCGACGCTGCGGGGAATCCTGTAGAGCTGGGGAAAAGGCGGAAAACGCTCGTGCCGCTTGTGGGCAAGGCTATTAGGGCCGGCATCATATTCATAAGCGGTATCATCGTTTTGGGTCAGCTCGGGGTCAATACGACGCCCATCCTTGCGGGCGTAGGCATACTGGGGCTCGCCGTCGGCTTCGGGGCGCAGACGCTCGTGAAAGACATAATCAACGGGCTCTTCATACTGTTTGAGGACTCCATCCGGGTCGGGGATGTGGTAATAATCAAAGGCACAGGCGGCCTCGTGGAAAGCGTTAACCTCAGAACCATAACGATGCGGGACCTCTCCGGCAATGTCCATGTGATTCCTAACAGCTATATCGAAATGATCACCAACATGACAAAGGAGTACTCCAGGTATGTCTTAGAGGTGGGCGTTGCCTATCGTGAGGATGTGGATGAGGTGATGGAGGTCCTCAAGGAGATAGGGGACGAGATGCTGAGGGACCCGGAGTACGGGCCGAATATGCTGGAGCCCCTCGATATCCTGGGTGTTGATAAGTTTGCGGATTCCGCGGTGGTCATAAAGGCGAGACTCACCACAAAGCCCATCAAGCAGTGGTCGACGATGCGGGAGTTCAACCGCCGCATGAAGAAGGTCTTCGACGAGCGAGGAATCGAGATCCCCTTCCCCCATAGGACCATCTACATGGGAGAGCCCAAGGAGGGGCGTGCCGCTCCTCTGGAGATGCGCCTCACCGAAGAGGAGGCCTCAAAGCTTCTGGCGAGGCTGGAGGAACGGGAAGGGTCTAAGGAAGGCCGAAGCGGGCCGGATGTCGAGGGGGAGAAGGGAGGTGCCTCATCCTCCCGTTAAGGGCTAAAGAAGAGCACACCCGGCTCAGGCTGGGGAATAATTCAATGTGTGAAAGAGTACACGGGGAAGGGCTTTCCGCCGCCCTTAGCTCAGAGCCTTGATTATCTCCCTGCAAAACGCCGGAAGGTCGTCCGGGAACCTCGAGGTTATCAGGTTTCCATCCACGACCACCTCCTCATCCACATACTCGGCGCCGGCATTCTTGAGGTCATCTCTTATCGAGTGAAAGCAGGTGGCCCTCTTCCCCTTCACAATGCCCGAGGAGCAGAGCATCCAGCCGGCATGGCAGATGGCGGCGACCACTTTCCCCGCCCCAAAGGCATCTCTGACGAGCTTTACCATCGCTTCCGAGCGCCGCATGTAATCCGGGGCAAAGCCGCCCGGGATGATGACGGCGTCGAAATCCGCCCCCTTGACTTCTTTAGCTGAGGCATCCACCTTCACGGGGTAGCCATCTTTAGAAGCATACTGCTTGGCATTCCCCGTCCCTATTACCTTGACCTCAGCCCCCTCCTCCTTCATCCTGTAATAAGGGTACCAGAGTTCCATCTCCTGGTAGAGGTTCTCGGCAAGAATTGCTATCCTTTTGCCAGTGAGCTTCATGGCCCCGCCTCCCCAGTGGATATTAGGGTGTCACACCTCCACCCCTTCCGGGTGGTCTCCGGCTTCCATATCCAGGATAAGCCCGTCAAAGCCGAAAGTCCAGGGGCTTTCCCCGTGGTGAGGCATTCATTTCTCGCCTCGGGGCCGCGCGGGGCACCGGGGGGAGCCTTGCCCGAGACGAGGCGCCGGATGGGGCTCGGGAACGTCGCCCAGAGGGGTGTGCCTTAATTTCACTTGAAAAAATTCTCCCGTTGAATATCCTTATGGGAGCAGCATGGTTCTTTGGAATTGGCTACCAAGAGAGGAGAGAGCATCATGGAGTTTTTTGAAGCCGTTCGCGCCCGCAGAAACGTTCACAAGTACAAGGCGGTGAAGGTTCCAAAGGATAAGCTCAAGAAGGTCCTTGAGGCGGGCCTCCAGGCCGCATCTGCGGTCAACGAGCAGCCCTGGGAGTTCATCGTGGTAACGGAGCAGGACAAGCTCAAGAAGCTTGCCCAATATAAGTATGACCACAACATGCAGGGTCTTCTTGCCGCGAGCGTGCCCAAGGATGAGGCGGAGGAAATGGCCGGCACCCAGAGGGATGCTTTCAATAACTGCACGGCCGTGGCCCTCCTCTACAAGAAGGACGCGCGTCTGCCGATCGAGGACTCCTGGTGCTGTATTACCACCCTCTGGCTCGCCGCCGCCGCCGAAGGATTGGGCTTTAGTCCCGCCTACTTCGCCCTCCATGCGCAGGCGCCCTTAAAGGAGATCCTCGGGATACCCGAAGGCTATGAGATCGCAGCAATCCTGCGAATGGGTGTCCCGGAGGTTATCCCGGACGCCAGGCCCAGGAAGACTTTGGAGCAGTGCTTCCACTACAACCGCTTTGGCGGAGGCCAGATGCCCTGAAGGGCTGAAGAGTTCTTACATGAGGAGCTGGTGATATGCCGTTGAGGCCTGAGAGCGGACAGATGTGGGATGTCGCCACCATGGGCTACGAGCTCCGGGAGCTCCATCCCGGCGTCTTCGCACTCATGACCGAGCGCTTCGGCACCAACGCGGGCTTCGTCGTGGGCGACAGCGCGGTTTTCGCCGTCGATTCAGCCATAAACAGGCAGGCCACGGAGAAGATACTCCAGGCCATCCGGGAGCATACCCCCAAGCCCATAAAATATCTCGTGAACCTCACCTCCAAGGGCGACCACTGGTTGGGCAACCGCTTCTTTCCCCGAGAGACCCTGATCGTCTCCCACAGGGACGTCAAGCAGCGGATGAGGGAGAAGTGGGAGGAGGAGAAGGCCTTCATGATAGGGCTTCTGGGAGAGGGGATGGGGATAGAGGAGGCGGAGCCCCGCCTCCCCGAGCTTACCTTTGACGAGGGCCTTGAGGTAAAGCTCGGAGGGATAAGTGTGGAGCTCAGGTGCTTCGGCTTCTGCCAGCATGCGGGGGATACGGTGGCTTATATCCCTGAGGCGAAAATAGCTTTCACTGGCAACATGGTTGTGGGAAAGCCCCTCTTCCCCTGGCTTCTTGAGGGGCGCTCGATGGACTACCTCCGGGTGATGAGCAGGCTCAAGGAGGAGCTTGAGCTTGAGACCATAGTGCCGGGCCACGGCCCCCTCTGCACCCCTTCCGACATCGACCGGCACATCCAGTATCTTGAGGACCTGAGGGCAGCCGTGGGGAAGGCCATCGAGAAGGGCCTCTCGGCCCAGGAGGCGGTGGTCGCCTGCGAGCTCCCGAAATACCGGGACTACCACCTCTATGAGAAGATCCACCTCGGCGTCAACGTGCCCAATGTGTACCGGGAGATGAAGGGTTAGAGACAAACGAGGCCCCCGGCGGTGAAGGCCGGGGGCTGAGTTTTCACTCTTTAATCGCCGGGTGGGGAAATTTGAGGCCGCCGACCGCCGTCGGTCGGGTTATGCCGCAGCCGCGACCCGCCCGCCCTTTCGGTTTTCCCGCCGGTCCGCCGCAGGGAGGTTCCTCCGATGAAACTCTGCACTTTCGAAGTCAAGACCCCGGTGGGCCCGTTCCACCGCCTCGGGGCCGTGACAATCGAGAGCGGCCAAACCCGCTACCTCGACCTCAACTTCACTCTGGCCGCGAAGCTCGCCGGGGAAGGCACCGGCCGCGCCCAGGCCATGGCGGACGCCCTGATTCCGCCGGAGATGATCGCCTTCGGGGCCGCGGGCCCGCAGGCCCTCAAGGCGGCCGGGGAGGCCCTCGCCTTCGCGGCCTCAGCGCCCGAGGCTTCTGGCCCTCGCGGCGAGAAGCTCCTCTACCGGCCGGGGGAGGCCCGCCTCCTGTCGCCCGTCTTGAGGCCGCCTCTCATCCGCGGGTTCACCGCTTTTGAATCCCACATAACGCACGCCTACGCCAAAGTCGGCCTCACCGTTCCCGAGGTCTTCTACGAGAATCCCCTCTGCTTCAAATCGAGCGGCGCGCACATGGTGGGCCCCGATGAGGAAGTGCCCTGGCCGAGCTACACCGAGAAAATGGATTTCGAGCTCGAGTTCTGCGTCGTCATCGGGAGGGGCGGGCGCGACATCCCCGAAGAGAGGGCCCGCGAGCATATACTCGGCTTTTCCATCCTCAACGACTGGAGCGCCCGCGACGCCCAGATCCCCGAGATGAAGATGGGGACGGGCCCCTTCAAGGGCAAGGACTTTTGCTGGGGGATGGGGCCGTGGATAGCCACCCCGGATGAGGTGGACGATTACACGCAGATCACCATGTCGGCGAGCGTGAACGGGGAAAAATGGGCCGAGGTCAAGCCCGAAAAAATGCTCTGGAGTTTTGAGCAGATCATCTCTTACACCTCGCGGGATGAGTGGATTCAGCCGGGGGACCTGATGGGAACGGGCACAGTGCCCGGCGGCTCAGGAATAGAGATAGACCGCTGGGTCAAGCCCGGCGACCTCGTCGAGCTCGACATGGGCCCGATGGGCGTCCTCAGAAACCGCATCGGCCCCAGGCCCGAGAAGCGGCCGATTTCGTATAGATAGAGCTTCGGCCCCCAGGGGCTTTTTCTTAAGACTGAGAGCCTTCATCGAATAGGGTAGGGCGAGGCTGCGCGTTGACCCCAAATTACCCGCGAGGAGGTCACGGCGCAGCCGTGACCTCCCCGGCTTGAAATTTTTACGAAATAAACTTAATTTTAAAATAGAGAATCTATGAAAGGAAAAATTAAAGTTATCTGGTATTGCCACAAATGTGGCTATAAATGGAAAGGGGTAAGGTTTAGAAAAAGATATGGTAGAGGAGGACGTCGAGTAAGTAGAAACATATGCCCTAATTGTGGAAATAGAATGGTAACGCCGGGATTCGAAAATCAAGAGTGGAAAGAAATTCGTCAGGCAGTTTGGAAACGAGATAAATTTCAATGTCAATGTTGTGGAAAGCATGGAGGAAAAGGAATTTGGTTAGTTGTTCATCATATGAAACCAGTAAATAGGGGTGGTTCCAGTCGGATGGAAAATCTAATTCTTTTATGTGAAGAGTGTCATAAATGGGAACACCGAATATTGACTTGGGTGGGGTCTGGAGCAAAATATTCGTATCAAGCTCATATTTCTCCCTTATGGATTTTCCCTATTCCAATTTTGCCATCTTTGATTATTCGGTGGCTTTATCAAAGACGATTGAAACAGATTGTCTTAAATAGGACTTAAATCACATTTTAAAACTCAGGAAACTCTGACAAACGTCTCTTCAAAACAAAAAAGCCGGGTAGGTCACGGCTGCGCCGTGACCCGCCCGAAAGAGGGAAAGAGGCCCGCGTCTAGCCCCTCTTTCCAAACCCGAAAACCCTCGTCTCCCCGTGCTCCAAGACGAGGACCCTGCCCTCGATGCCGTTCTCTCGGCTCGGCTGAGCTCGACGCAGGCCGAACAGTCCACAGAGGTAGCGGTTGAGAATCAGACGGTCTTGCAGGAGGGGTAGCTGGTTGACGCCAGCTAGGGAATATCTGGCTCCCTTTCTGGCCTTGGTTTCAGCCATAGCCCATTCTCACAAAAGGTTACGAAACTCCTCTGCAGTCAGCCCCATATCCTCCAGGATGCCTGCCAGGGTCTTGGGTTTGATGGTCTTCCCCGCATGCATGGGCACCACTATCCTCGCCCTGTCCTTCTCCCGATAGTAGACAGCATGGCCACCTTTTTGGCGGTCAAAGACAAATCCCACCTTTATCGCTACCCTGGCCACATCCCTGGCGGTGACTGCGGGGAGCTTGGGGCTCACAAGGCGACCTCTACGGGCTTGATGAGGATGTCCTCCACCGGGAGGGGCTCCCCGTGCCCCCGAAGGCTCTCCAGGTATGCCTCTATCGCCTCCCTGACGTTGGCCAGGGCCTCATCCAGGGTGTCGCCCTGGGTATGGCAACCCTTTAGTGCCGGGCAGAAGGCGTGGTAGCCGCCCTCCTCCTCACGCTCCAGGATGACCGTAAAGTGATGCTTCTCCATTATCTCCCTCCTTTTACGCCCCCACCGGGGCGAACAAACTCAAGGCGCTTGCTCATCGTGCTTTTGCTCCCTTAACTCCCTTCTTCTCCTTCAGTGATTTCTCCCTGTCCTTCTCAATCAAATCCCGAATGATGGAAACGATAGAGGCATTCTGATTCTGCTTCTGAAGCTCCAGGGCCTTCTCCTTTAAGAAGAAATACTGCTCCTCGGTAAGCTCGATGGTGGTCTTCCGCATATCGGCTTTACTCCCGGCTTCAGCAGTGCGGTTTCTCAGTTTGCCCATATCGGTATAATTACATAAATATGGACTGAGGAAGTCAAGTGAAATCTCGCTCGTATTCTCCCTGCCTGTCGGCAGACAGGCCGATACCCTTAAACGCGACTATTTAGCCGGGTAGTCACGGCTGCGCCGTGACCCGCCTGAACGAGGGAAAGAAGTGCGCGTCTAGCACCTCTTTCCAAACCCAAAAACCCTCGTCTCCCCGTGCTCTAAGACCAGGACCATGCCCTTGAGGCCGTTCTCTCTGATTAGCCTCCTGAGCCAGCTGATGGGCTCATCCAGGGGCTCGTAGCTCAGGCGGAAGGTGCCCCAGTGGATTGGGACCATGTGCCGCGCGCGGAGGTCCTCAAAAGCCCGAAGGGCATCTTGGGGGTCCATGTGGTTTCGCCTGAAGGAAGGGGGGCTGTAGGCCCCGATGGGAAGGAGGGCGAGGTCGGGCTTATACCTCTCGCCCACCTCCCTGAAACCCTCGAAGTAGGCGCTGTCCCCGGTGAAGAAGATGCTTCCCGCCCGGCTCTCGATGAGGTAGCCGCTGAAGCCCCGCTCCATATCGGTGAGCTGCCTCGCACCCCAATGCTTAATGGGCAGAGCCCTTATGCTGAAACCTCCTCTCTCGATGGTCTCCCCCCAGGGGAGCTCGATGAGCTCCCGGTAGCCCAGGTCCTCGAGGAGGTCCCGCGTCCCCGGCGCTGTGACGAGCGTGGCCTCCTTTTGAAGGCGCTTCAGGGTTGGCCTGTCGAGGTGGTCAAAGTGGGCGTGGCTTATGAGGATGAGGTCAAGGCGCGGTAGAGCCTCGAGGGGAACCCCCGGCGCGACCCGCCTCTTGGGGAGAAGGGCGCGGGCGCTCAGGATGGGGTCGGTGATGAGGGCGCCCCCCTCCGTCTGGATGAGAAGGGTGGCGTGCCCCACATAGGTAAGTGCCAGCTCCTCCGCCTCAAGCCTCGGAGGCTCATACCTCACAGGAGGCGGCCTCTGGGGCCTGAGGTTTGAGAGGAGGGACTGAAGGATGAACTTCCGGCGAGAGAACCCCTCGGGGGGCTTCCACTCCCTGATGTCCCCGCCATGCTTCATCTTAATCTTCGGTCATGGATTGCGGGCAAAGGTCAAAAACGGGCCTTTCCGGGGGAGGCCGCCTATCTCTGCGGCTCCACGATGACCTTGACGCACTCGTTCTCCGCGGGCGAGGCGACGGCCTGAAAGCCCTTCGGCCCTTCCCCCATGGGGAGCCTGTGGGTTATGGTTTTATTCACCGGCACCGCTCCCGCCTTTATGAGCTTTAGGGCCAGGCTGCAGTCAGAAGGGCCGCCCCCGTAGGTGCTCGTTAGCGTCACCTCGGTTCTCCAGAAAAGGTCATTGATGGTGGCCGGGATAGTTGCACCTTCAGAGGCCCCGGCGAAAAAGAGGCAGGTTCCGCCTTTCTCCAGAGCCTTTAGGGCAAGCGGAATAAACCCGTCAAAACAGATAATCACAAGGTCCGCCAGATGCCCTTCATTCGCGTCAAGCAGGGAGCTCAAGAGCTTGTCATCCGCCTTCAGGACGAGATGTGCCCCCATCTCCTCCGCCTTTTTCATGCGAAAGGGGATGGTATCCGCCGCCACCACGAGACCCGCCCCAAGATTTCTGGCCAGCGCAACATGGAGCAGGCCGGATATTCCACTTCCCATGACGAGCACGCACTGCCCGGGGCTCAATCCTGCGTTTCTCTGTCCCCTCAAGACACACGCAAGGGGCTCCATGAAGGAAGCGTCCTCATAGGAGACGCCCTCCGGGATGAGAAAAGTCCCGCGGTCCACGTTTATGGCGGGCACCCGGATATACTCGGCAAAGCCGCCGGGGTGGAAGTGGGTACCCCTCAGGAGGGTCTCGCACACCGTCTGACGTCCATTCAGGCAATAATGGCAGGTGTTGCAGGGGACGTGGTGGGTTACGGCCACACGGTCTCCGGGCCCGAATTTTTCCACCCTTTCGCCAACCTCTACCACATCTCCCGCCACCTCATGCCCGAGGACCAGCGGCACTTTATCGCGTCTATACCACTCCATCACGTCGCTTCCGCATATCCCGCTGGCAAGGACCCTCATGAGCATCTCATCCGGCCCTATTTGCGGCACGGGCATCTCTTCAAGACGAACATCGCTGTTGCTGTAGTACATCAGAACGCGCATGGTTTTTCTCAGCGGTTATGGAGGTAAAGCCCTTCGAGAGATTTTCTTCGCAGTATAGCAGGATTGATGTCCTGTTTATCCTTTTATCCGGCCAAAAACCCGGTGCATCCTGGGGAAGGGTAACGTTCGTTGCGGGGTCCGGAGCAAGGCGACTAAGCTTCCTCATTCTTGATGGTCTGAAAAAGGTCAAGGGCCTGTTTCGGGGTCGCGCCCTCATGGATGATGGCATTGAGCGCCCTCATGGTCGCGACGGGATGCGGGGCCTGCCAGACGTTTCTCCCCAGATTGACGCCGATGGCCCCCTTCTCCATGCCGTCGTGGACAAATTCGAAGACCTCCATCTCCGTTTCGCACTTGGGACCGCCCGCAATGACGACCGGCACGGGGCACCCACCTGTCACCTTGTCGAAGTCTTCGGAGCAGTAATAGGTCTTCACGATCTTCGCGCCCAGCTCTGCCGCAATGCGGCAGGCAAGCGCCAGATAACGGGCCTCCCTTTTTTCAAGCTCCTTGCCGACCGCGGTTACCGCCATGACAGGGATGCCATACCCTTCACACTCATCAACGAGGAAGGCCAGGCTCTGGAGCGTCTCCTTCTCGTAATCACTTCCCACAAAGACGGAGAGCCCGACGGCCGCCACATTCAGGCGAACCATCTCCTCCACCGAGGTGGTAATAACCTCATTGGCCAGGTCTTTACCGACTACGCTGGTGCCCCCTGAAACCCTCAGAATTATGGGAGTCTGGATATCCGGGTCGATCGCAGCCCTGAGGACTCCCCGGGTGACAAAGAGACCGTCGGCATAGGGCAGAAGCTCCCGGATCGTCTCTTCAGGTTTCTCAAGACAGCGCGTCGGGCCCTGGAAATATCCATGATCGATGGGGAGGAACTGGCAGCGCCCATCCGGCCTGATGAGCCGGGAGAGCCTATTCCTCATCCCCCAGCCGAGGTTTTCCGCTCCCTTGAGCCATTTCTTCCCGGGGCCCTTCCCTCCGGGCGGCGCCTCGCCTATTTCCCTTGCCTCCAGGATTCCTTCTTTATCGGCCATGCCTATATCCTCCCTTAGAAAGGCATTTTCGGATTATGCCAGAGAACCTTCCCGAAGCGCGGTCCGAGAAAGCCCTGCTTTCAAGCGGGCGGGCCGCTTCGCTATGATAGCCTTCCAAAGTCAGGCTTAGCAAGGGCTCCGTCATCAGGGGCTGTGATTAAGGTGGGGATAAAAAAGGGCCGGGGGTTGGTAGATACCAACCCCCGGGAAAAGTCAGCGTGGTGTCGGCTCTAGCTTGCAGGGGAAATACGCCTTTTCAAGCAGATCAGAGGCCCATATCGGCCCACATCTTGGCTTCGGCCTCGGGGTCCTCCACAGGCTCCCCCTGGGGTTGGCGTGTCTCCTTGCGGGAGGCCTCCTGAGGCACCTCCACCTTCTTGGGGGCCTTTCCGATGATGGCTCTGAACTCGTCTCCCTCAATGACCTCCCGCTCAAGGAGCAGCTCCGCCGCCTGGTGCAGGTATTCTTTCTGAGCTTTGAGGATATCCCTCACCTTCAGGTGGGCCTCCTCAACTATTCTTTTCACCTCGGCGTCTATGGCGTCGGCAATTTTCTCTCCGTACTCCGCAGCCCCCTGAGGCATGAAGTTATCCAGGAAAAAGGGCCGTCGCTCGCGGCCGTAGGAGAGGGGCCCCAGTCTCTCGCTCATGCCGTAATCTTTAACCATGCTCCGGGCGATCTCTGTAGCCCGCTGGAGGTCATTCTGGGCACCCGTTGAGACCTCGCCGAAGACCATCTCCTCGGTCGCCCTTCCGCCGAGGAGCACCGCCAGGCGGTCAAGGAGCTCGCTCCGGGTGAGAAGGTAGCGGTCTTCTGTGGGCAGCTGCAGGGTGTACCCGAGAGCCCCCAGCCCCCGGGGGATGATCGAGACCTTGTGCACGGGGTCGGCCTTCTTAACCGATTCTGCAACGAGAGCGTGGCCCACCTCGTGGTAGGCGACCCGCCGCCTCTCCTCCTCGTTCATGACCCTGCTCTTTTTCTCGAGGCCCGAGAGCTCGCGGTCTATTGCGTCCTCAAAGTCCTCCATCTCCACGGCATCCTTGCGTCTTCTCGCCGCAAGGAGTGCAGCCTCGTTGACGATATTGGCGAGGTCCGCGCCCGCCAGTCCAGGCGTCCTGGCCGCCAGGGTCTTGAGGTTCACGCTGTGGGACATTCTCACGTTTCTGACGTGCACCCTCAGGATGGCCTCTCTCCCCTTGAGGTCGGGCTTATCCACGACAACGTGGCGGTCGAAGCGCCCGGGCCTCAGAAGAGCCAGGTCGAGCGTCTCGGGGCGGTTGGTCGCCGACATTATGATGACGCCCTTTCGGCTGTCAAACCCATCCATCTCGACCAGCAGCTGGTTAAGCGTCTGCTCCCGCTCATCGTGCCCCCCGGAGATGCCGACGCCACGGGTTTTCCCCACGGCGTCCAGCTCGTCTATGAAGACAATGCAGGGCGCTTTTGCCTGCGCCTGCTGGAAGAGGTCCCTGACGCGGGAGGCACCCACGCCCACGAACATTTCGACGAATTCCGAGCCGCTTATGCTGAAGAAGGGCACCCCCGCCTCCCCGGCAACGGCCCGCGCAAGAAGGGTTTTCCCGGTTCCCGGTGGGCCCACCAGGAGCACCCCCTTGGGAATCTTGCCGCCGAGGCGCTGGAAGCGAGAGGGCTGTTTAAGGAACTCCACTATCTCCTGAAGCTCCTCCTTAGCCTCATCCACGCCCGCCACATCGGCGAACGTCGCCTTGGTCTCATCTTCAGCATAGAGCTTGGCGCGGTTTCGGCCGAAGGTCATGACCCCTGCTCCCCCGCCCATCCTCTTGATGAAGAAGCTCCAGATAAAGAAGAAGATAGCCATGGGGAAAATCCAGGCAAATAAGAAATCCCGGGTCCAGTTGCTCTCGATTTTGCCTGAAAACTTGACCCCCCGGCTCTCAAGCTCCTTGAGGAGTTCAGGGTCCTCAAGGCGCACCGTCTCAAAAACCTTGCCCCGGCCCTCAGGATCATTGCTCTTACGCCTGCCGACTATCTTGTCCTTCCCTAAGGAGACCTCGGCCACACTGTCGGCCTTGAGCAGAGCCTTAAAGTCGCTGTAAGGAATGACGTTTGTCTTCGAGCCTATGAAATGGCTCTGCAACCAGATCATTATCAGCAAGAATGCCAGCAGGTACCAGATTGAGAAGTGAGAACGATTCTTGCCATCCATAGTAGAAGGTTCCCTTCGGCCTCAGCCTTTGTTTTTTCTAGGTTTTGGGATTTGCATTATTTTAAACCCTCTCGGGGAAATATCTATTCCTTCTTATTATAAATATAGTCCCTTCGGGGGCTGAAGGCAAGGCGGCTGCGGGAGAAGCCGCTACATCCTTAAAGGTGGTGATGATGCTCGGCGAGGCGTTTCGGAGCAGAGGGGGATTTCTCGATCTTGACCAGGATGCGCCCTCCTTTGAAAACGCTCACTGTGCCCGTGGACTCCGAGAGGGCGATAACAATTGCCTTACTTACGCTGGTTATCCCCGCAGCCGCGGCGTGCCGAGAGCCGAGGCCACGGGGCAGCTCATCTCCGTTATAAGCGGCGTTAAGATGTCTTCCAGCGGCCTCTATGGTGCCATCCCCCTGAATGATGAAGGCACCGTCCAGGGATGAGAACTCCTTTACGGTTTCCCGGAGCTCGGGGTCAAGGATGTTCCGGTCGCCTTCAGGATAACCCCTGAAAGGGTTGATTATGAGCTGGCGGGAGTACTGCATCACCACATCGGTATCGCCCAGAACAAAAAGGGCTCCCGCAGGTCTGCCCTCGCGGCCCTCCGCGGCCAGCTCCACGGCAAGGCCGAGTGTGGCCTCGAAGATCTTGGGGTCCACCCCTTCGAGCACATCGGAAAGCTCGGCTGTACGCAGCATCTCGAGCTCGGCCCCTATGTCCAAGACCATGAGTGTGTCCAGGGTACGGAGGTTGGGGATGCCGGAGACACAGACAATGCGGTCGCCCTGCTGGAGCTCCCCTGCGGAGAGCGCCATCACAACCCCTATCTTCATCTGGTCGAGGCGCCCGAGCTCAAGGGGTGGCACCTTTAGGGCTTTTCGACCCTCCGCCTTAAGCTTCTCGAAAAGCTCCTGGCTCTTTGTGGTGAAGAAGATGTCGATATCCTCGGGGATCTCATCGGTGGGCTCCATCTCATCCAGGGCGTCCACATTGAGGAACATGGCCCTGGCCCCCACCTTTCGGCTTAGCTCTAAGGCGAGCTCAAGAATTATCTCCGACCTCTCTTCCACAGTCGTCTATCCCCGGAGGGCGGTATTGGTACAGAGGCCCCTCTAGGCCCGGCTTTCCTCCGCAAGGCGGCCGATTGTGACCCTGAGGGTCAAGGGCTTTCCGCGGCGGATGACCTCCACCTTCACCTCTTTTCCGGGAGGCGTAGCGGCCACCAGCCACGAGAGGTCACGTGTTCCCGGCACTTCCTTTCCATCGAAGCCCACGATGATATCCCCAGGCTGGAGATTTGCCCTCTCGGCGGGCCCGCCGCTCACAACCCTCGCCACCTGTACTCCTCGGCCCTCCTTGAGGCCCAGGTTCTTGGCCTGCTCTGGTGTCAGTTCCGCGAGGTAAACCCCGAGATACCCCCGGGTGACCTCGCCTCTTTTGAGGGAGAAAAGGAGTTCTTTGGCGATCTTTATGGGGATGGCAAAACCTATGCCCTGGGCCGAGGCAACGATGGCGGTATTAACGCCCACCACCACCCCTTTAAGGTCAAAGAGAGGCCCCCCGCTGTTGCCCGGGTTAATGGAGGCGTCCGTCTGGATGAAATCATCGTACGGGCCCGCCCCGATGATACGGTCCTTGGCGCTCACTATTCCCGCCGTTACCGTATGGCCGAGGCCGAAGGGGTTGCCTATCGCCACTACCCAATCGCCCACCCTCAAGGCATCGGAATCCCCGAGGGTCGCCACGGGAAGGGGCTCATCGGCTTCGACCTTGATCAGGGCGAGGTCTGTCTTTGAGTCCCTCCCTATGAGACTCGCCTGAAACTCCCGCTTATCTTCCAGTATGACCTTTATCTCGGTCGCGCGCCCGACGACATGGTTATTGGTCAGGATAAAGCCGTCGGAGGAGATGATAAATCCCGAGCCAAGGCTCTGACGCTTGAGTTCCCTCTCGGGCATCGGGCCGAAGAAGCGCCTGAGGTACTCTTCCATCGGGCTCCCCTCTGGAAAGGGAATGCCGAAGGGTTGAGGCGCGGACCTCACAATCTGAGTGGTACTTACGTTCACGACCGCAGGCCTGAGCCTTGCCGCAAGGTCCGCAAGGCTATCGGGCCTGCCCTGGGATGGGGCCTGTGCCGGCGAAAGGGCGAGCACCAGACCCAAAATCAGGAAGGAAAGGAGAAAATGCCCCGAGTTCCTTTTAAGCCGAAAACGCATATCCCTCCCCTCTCCGAGAAGCGTTTGGA
Source organism: uncultured bacterium (assembly GCA_964575845.1). Taxonomy (GTDB): domain Bacteria; phylum UBA8248; class UBA8248; order UBA8248; family CAZNSX01; genus CAZNSX01. The sequence goes on from CAZNSX010000004.1 coordinate 174,410, forward strand.
GCTATAAAGGACTCGCCCCTCAGTTCTTTATTATATTAAAGGAAATGGCCCTGTTTGGCAAGCTAAATTTTTTCCCTTGAGGGCGGAACACCCACAATCAGGGATAATACCTTGCCCTCAGGGCGGTTTTTCCGGCTTGACCGAGTTCTCCCTAGGCTGCGGCATCCTTTTTGCGGAGAAATTTGCTCGAATTATTAATAGTAGCATATTAGACTCTGCTAACTATACTGAGCTCCGCGATTCTCAGTAGCCCAAGCCCCGTGGCCTTTCAGGAGGTTGAGCCCCGTGTTATCGGCTGTCTATCCTCTCTAAAGTCGGATGCCATCCTGATGGGGGAGAGCCTTCAGGATACGAGTGGCCCCCTCAGGGTAAGCCTCTCCATAAAGCTTCTTGATGCAAGGGAGGGGAAGGTTATCTGGGCCAGCATCGGTCAGCACAAGGGCGGCCGCTTTTTCGGCAATTACAGCTATCTTGAGGCCATTCGCTTCCTCGTGAAAAAGGCGCTTGAAAGCCTCCCCAGCTTTCCGAAATAAGCATTCCTCACCAAGGGCCCATGAGGGATCGAGAAAGAAGGGTCCTCCTAAAAAGGGGTGCGCGAGGGAGCGGGTAAGCAGAGCCCTTGAATCACCTCAATCCCGCTGTGAGGGCTTCCCGAAGTCCCAGCTCATAAAGTTATCAGACCCCCTTCCCAAGAGAGCATCTCATCCTCCGGCCCCGGGGACAAGAGGGTTCATGAGAGGCCGAAGTTTGTGGTAAGTTCTCACTATGTCCCGGCTGTCACGCGGCAGCTCTCAAGGCCTCTCTTGTCGTGAGCCAGGTGGCTTTCCACGAAGGGCTCATCAATTGCGTGGAGGAGCCCCATGAGGCTTAAAGGAAAGGTGGCCCTAATCACGGGCGCGAGCTCTGGTATTGGAAAGGCAATTGCCGAGCGGTTTGCCGAGGAGGGTGCGAGCCTCGCGCTCGTTGCACGGAGGGCGGCCCCCCTGAGGGCCCTCTCCCTCGCCCTGAAGCCCGCGCGCGCCCTCGCCTTTCCCCTCGATGTCGGAGAGGAGGCGGCTGTGGGCACCCTCATGGAGGAAGTAGCCCGCCGGCTGGGGGGCCTTCAGGTTCTGGTCAATGCCGCCGGCGGGCCCCTCTTCAAAAGGCTCGACAGAATGAGCCTCTCTGAGTGGGAAACCCTCATGGCCGCCCACCTGCGGGGGCTCTTCCTCTGCTGCAGGGCGGCCCTCCCCCATCTGGTGCAGCAGGGGGGGGACATCATCAACATTTCTTCGGCTGCGGCCCTGATGGGCTATCCCAAGAGTTCCGCCTACAGTGCCGCGAAGGCGGGCGTCCTCGGCTTCACGAAGGCCCTTGCAGCGGAGCTCAAACCCAAGGGGGTGCGGGTGACAGCCCTCTCGCTCGGAAGCGTGGATACCCCCTTTTTCGACAGGGCCCCGAAGCCTCTTCCACGCGAGAAGATGCTGAGGCCCCGGGAGGTGGCGGAGCTCGCCCTTTTCATCGTGAGCCAGCCCCGGGGAGTGGAGATAGATGAACTCAGGGTGATGCCTGGCTGGAGGTAAAGAGAGAGATTGCCTCCAGCATCACCTGCGCGCCGCGCCAGATTCCTTGAAGGAAGGAGCGGTCGAGAAACCCCGGACGCCACTTGAGGGAGAAGAGCTCATCGCTCACCAGGAAGAGCGCGGCGAAGCGAACCCCCCGGTAGGCGGCAAGACGCGAAAGGGCCGTATATTCCATCTCCACCCCGAGAACCCCCTCTTCAGCATAGCGGCTCACCTTGCTCCGGGTCTCACGGTAGGGGGCGTCAGTTGTCCAGACATGCCCCTCGCGGAAGGGATAACCCCGCGCTCCAAGGGCTTGGCTCAGGGCATTCCGCATGGAGGGGTCGCTCGGGAAGCCCTGGGCTCCTGGCAAGGGGTAATGAGAGGAGGTGCCCTCTTCACTCACCCCGTCCTCGGGGATGAGGAAGTCGCCGACCCTGAGACCCTCATTGAGGGAGCCGCAGCACCCGAAGAGCCAGAGGCGCTTTGAGCCGCAGGCAATTCCCTTCTCGGCAACGCTGACAGCCATGGGGGCTCCTGTGGCCGGAGAGGCGAGAGCCGCCCTTTGGCCTTCTATCTTGAAGGTCGGGAAGGAGCGAAAGCGCTTGAAACCCCTCTTCCAGCCGAGAGCCCGGGTGAGAAGAACCCCTCCGAAATGTTTCATGGGGCAGAGGATGAGGTCCTCGGGAAGCCCGGGGTCGAGCCTTCCCCTCTTAGGGTATATGACTACCTCCTCATCCAACGCCAGGCTTCCCCAAAAGATAGAGGCACGGTCATAAGGTGAGACCTCTCGTCAGCGTCATAATCCCCACCTATAACCGGAGGGAGAGGGTGCTAGAGGCCATCCACTCGGTCCTCTCCCAGAGCTACAAGTCCTTCGAGCTTACAGTCGTGGATGACGGCTCAGAGGACGGCACCCGTGAGGCCCTTGCAGGGTACGGCGGAAGATTAAATTACATCTTCCAGGAAAATCAAGGGCCATCCTCCGCCAGGAATAGAGGAATAAGGGAGGCCGGGGGTGAGCTAATCTCTTTTCTCGATTCCGATGACCTCTGGCTCGGGGATAAGCTCCGCCGCCAGGTGGCCCTCATGGAAGAGAACCCTGAAGCCCGCGTCTGCTACACAGAGGAGGTCTGGATAAGGAACGGCCGAAGGGTGAACCCCATGAAAAAGCACGCGAAGCTCTCGGGTGATATCTTCGAGAGAGCGCTTGAGCTCTGCATCGTGAGCCCCTCTTCGGCTATGCTGCGGAGGGAGCTTCTCCTTGAGGTTGGCGGGTTTGATGAGGAGCTCCCCCTCTGCGAGGACTATGACCTCTGGCTCAGGGTCGCGAGCCGCCACCCCTTCCACCTCCTCCCTGAGGCCCTTATCGTGAAGAGGGGAGGCCACCCCGACCAGCTCTCCCGCAGCACCTGGGGTCTTGACAGGTACAGGGTGAGGGCAATTGCAAAGCTCCTTGAGGGGGGCGGCCTCTCAAGGGAAAAGCGCGCCCTTGCGAAGAAGGCCCTAAAGAGAAAATGCGCCATCCTGGCCCAGGGCTGCTACAGGAGGGGGAAGAGGGAGGAGGGAGACTCGTGGCGCGACCTGACCTTGAGGTATGGGGCTCTTAAGGATTTTTCGGGCGGCTGAAATACTTGTAAAGAAGCGTGTAATCCCTCTTCAGCATCCCCGCTCTTGCCGCGCTCTCGACATATCCGAAGGCGGCTTGAGAGAGCTGGTGGGGGGTCTTAAGCCTCCTCTCAAGCTCGAGGCCCATCCCCACGTCTTTCCTGAAGTTATAGACGGTTGAGCCTCCCCTGAAGGTCCCCGAGAGTATGTAGCGGGGAAAGCGGTGCTCTGTGGCATAAGAGCGGGCATTTCCCGCGTTTATCACCTCCACCATTTCCTTCAGCTTGAGCCCCGCCCTCTCCCCCGCCCTCAGGCTCTCGCACGCGGCAAGGTAGGTGATGTGGGAGAGGAGATTGTGGATGAGCTTCATGGTGTGGCCCGCGCCCACGGGGCCGAGATGAAAGACCTTCTTGCTGAAGGCCGAGAGCATCGGGCGGTATTTTCTTAAAAGACGCCTCTCCCCCCCGACCATGAGGGTGAGGGTGCCCTCTCTTGCCCCTATAGCCCCTCCGCTCATGGGAGAGTCCAGATAGCCGATGCCCTTCCCGGAGAGCCTCCGCGCGAGGGGCTTTGAGAGCCTGGGGTCAGATGTCGTGAGGTCAAAGATGACGCTTCCCCTGGGCAACCGGGGAATAAGGCCCTCCTCTCCAAGGATAACCTCTTCCACCTCCTCCGGCCCCGGCACAATGAGCAGGATGACCCCAGTGTCTTCGGCGAGCTCAGCCGGGGTCCCCGCCACCCTCACCCTGCGCCTTCTTGAGAGCTCCCTCACCTTTCTCTCATCTACATCCAGGACCGAGAGGGGATAGCCCGCGCGGAGGAGGTTAAGGGCAATCCCTATCCCCATGTTCCCGAGGCCCACTACCCCAACCCTTTCCTTCATCTCAGCATCTCCTCAAGCTTGGCGGGTTGAGCCCGCAATTCTCGGTCTTCCCGAAGAGCCTGTGGGATGCCCGCATGGCCCGATGCCTAGGCTTCCGCCTTGATGGGGTAGCGGCCCGCGCGAAGGGCCTCCTCATAGCAGGCGAGCACGTTTTCGGGCGGCACGTCCGGCTGGATATTCTGCGCGGGGGCGAAGACGAATCCTCCTCCAGGAGCGAGGTGCGCTATCCTCATCCTCACCTCCCGTGCCACTTCTTCAGGGGTGCCGAAGGGGAGGACCTTGTGGACATCGCAGCCGCCGCCCCAGAAGGCGAGCCTGTCTCCGAACTCGGCCTTGAGACGGGCGGTATCCATGTGCGCGGCGGAGACCTGCACGGGGTTGAGGGCGTCCCCCCCCACATCGATGAAATCCTGGATGAAGTGGTAGACCGAGCCGCAGGAGTGAAAGATGACCTTCACGTCGGCCTTGCTCTTTATGGAGCTTATGAGCCGGGCGTGTGAGGACTTATAGAGCTCCCTGTAGAGCCTCGGGCCTATGAGAGGGCCGTCCTGGCCTCCCAGGTCATCGGCGATGAGCACTGCTCCCACGTAGGGGCCTATGTGGTCCAGCATCTCGTCCCAAAAGGCGATACAGAAGTCGGTCATCCTCTCGGTTATGGCCCTGGTGAAGGGTTTATCTTCGAGCATCTTGGTGAAGTGGTCTTCAAAGCCCGTGAGGCGGGCCGTCATGTGCACGGGGCCCATGGCCGAGATGCAGCTCGTGACGAGGAACTTGTCCGTCTTTTCATAGAGCTCCCTAGCCCTATCCCTCAGGCCCCGGAAGCGGCCGGGGTCGCGCGGGTTCGGCCAGGGATAGCGGTCCAGGTCTTGGGTCTCCGCCCCCTGGAGGGGGTGCTTCACAGGAGCGTAGTGATGGCTTCCGGGGCTTCTTCTGAGCTCCACCCCCCACTCATCCTTATAGCTATCGCTCCCGGGGTCTATCTCAAGGCGCCAGGCATCGGGGGGCCTATCGAAGATCCCTATGGTATCGCCGCCAAAGCGCAGGGAGAGCTCCTCATCGGGCCTCACGAGCTGGGCCGATAGCATGAAGACCTCTTCATCGCTTGCGGCCGGAAGCCCCAGGTGCTCTCTCAGGCGTAGGTAGCCCTCCCTATGGAGGGCCGTCGAATGGAAGCCTCCGACGTCAATGGGGATTCTGTCAGCTTCCTCATGGTTCAGTGCTCTTGCGACTCGCTCCCTGGAGGTCAAGGTCGCCATCTATTCATCCTCCCTCTTATGCGAAGCCCAGGAGTTCCCGGGCCTTATCCACAGCCTCCGCCGCGTCCTTGCCGTATCCGTCAGCCCCGATCTCTTTTGCGAGCTCGGGCGTCACGGGCGCGCCGCCCACCATCACCTTGACCCTCTCCCTGAGGCCCGCCTCCCTGAGGGCATCCACCGTCCTTCGCATGGAGGAGAGCGTGCTGGTGAGGAGTGCGGAGAGACAGACCAGGCGGGCCCCCCTATCCTTTACCGAGGCCACGAACCTCTCGGGGGGCACATCCGCGCCCAGGTTCTCCACCCGAAAGCCCGCGCCCCGGAGCATGATGGCCACGAGATTTTTTCCGATGTCATGGAGGTCCCCCTGCACGGTGCCGATGGCGACCCGCTCCCCCCTTGAGCTTTCGCTCTTGGCCAGATGGGGCTCAAGGAGGTCCATCCCCGCATTCATGGCCTTGGCCGCGAGCATCACCTCCGGGAGGAAAATCTCGCACTCCTTGAAAAGGTCGCCCACGGTTTTCATCCCGGCCACGAGGCCCTCCTCCAGGATAGCCCCTGGGTCAACCCCCTCATCAAGAGCCCTCCTCACCCCCTCGGCCACAACCTTACCGTTTCCGTTGATGAGCTCCTGGGATAGCTGCGCTAGCTCTTGCATGGGTTGAGAACTCCTCCTTGGGACGGTTAAAGTAGCCGAGGGCCAGCCCCGCGAACTCTCTCTGAAGAAGGGCGATGAGAGCGGAAATCCCCAGGAGCTTTCCCCGGGCTTCGGGAAGGGCGCTGAGGTATAGCTCAGGGTCTATGGAGAGGTTTCTGAGCTGTATCATGTGAACCCCGGTTGACCGGATGAGCCCCAGAAGTGCCTCTACCTCCTCCTCCCGATCGGTGACTCCGGGGAAGAGGAGGAGGTTTATCGAGGTATTGAGGCCGGCCTCAACAGAGGTCCGGACCCCCGCCAGGACATCCCTGAAGCCATAGCCTTCGGGGCGAAAATAGATGTTATAGAGAGGCTCCCTGGCGGAGTTGAGGGATATCCTCACGCTGTCGAGCCCCGCCCGTGCGAGCTCTGAGAGGGACTCCGGGTTGAAACCATTTGTGTTCAGGTTGATGGTGCCCCGTGAGGTTCTGGAGCGCATGAGCTCTACTGAGCGGCGCAGCAGCTCCCCCTCAAGAAGGGGCTCTCCCTCGCAGCCCTGGCCGAAAGAAACGATAGCCCTCTCCGCCCCCTCGAGGTGGGGCACCGCCACCTCGGCTACCTCTTCAGGGGTGGACGTGAAGTCTATTCTCTCATGGGACGCAAGAGGCCCCCCCTCAGGCTGCTCCGAGAGGCAACCCATGCACCTCGCATTGCAGGCCCTCGCAACGGGAAGGGGCGCTTCCCAGCGGCCGAAGAAGAGATTTTTTGCGGCAAAGCAGTGGTAGTCGGTGGCGCATCGGGAGAGATGCCTGAGGAGGCGGTTCCCGGGGCTCGCGGCCAGCCGGTCCCTTATGAGCTCCGGCAGCGGGCGGTCATCATACCGGTCAGGGTCCCAGCGGTGGCTCGCATCAACTCTCACCGCCGCCGTGCAGAAGCCTCCCCTCTGCCAGCCCACGGCGGTGTATGCCCAAAGGGGGAGCAGGGGATGGGAGCCGGGATAACGGGCGGCGGGAAGAAGGGTCCTCGCATAAGCCGGGGCCAGGAAGGCCGCCAGGGCCATGGCCCGCGTCCTGCCCTCCGGGTGCTCCACCTCCTCGATGGAGCAGAAGGCATCGGCCTCAGGGTCATAGCCTACGGCCAGGCTATCCGGAAGGGTAAAGAGTTTCGAGCCAGCAGGGAGCGGGATCACCTCGGCTTCGCCCGGCCGGATGAGGCCGGCTCCCGTGCTGGCCGCCATCTCCAGCTCAGGGTGGTCAAAGATATTACCTTTCTCATCGGCGAAGACAAGCTTGGGCATTTCAGAGTCTCTCAATCCTCACGCGGCCGAGGAGGCCAAGAAGGCCATCCTTTCCTCTGGAGATCAAGACCAGCTCAAGTCCCCGAGCCCTCAGCTCCTCTCCCGCCTGAAGCACCTCCAGGGTTACAGTGTAGATCATGAAAGAACCTTTGCCATAGGGGAAAAGGCTTATAATAGAGTCATGGTTCTTATATTAAGAACCCCATAGAGCGCAAGAGCTTTCTTAATTTGTAGCTTTTGAGGGGAGGAGAAGCCCATGAACGGAATTCGTTTTAAAGCCCTGCTCCTGGCATGCGTGGCCCTTCTTTTCTTTGCAGCATTGTGGCCGGCCCTGGCAAGGGCTCAGGAGGTCAGCATAGAACGCTTCCTCATCTGCAGGGGGATATCCCAGAGGGAACCTGTGGAACCCACCGCTCTCTTCAGCCTCGCCGATGGAAAAGCCTTCGCCTTCGCCGAGCTCACGAGCGCTAAACCGGGGCGGGTCACCTTTGTCTTCTTCCATGGAGTGAAGGAGAAGGCGAGCGTCACCCTTCCCTATAAGCCCGGCCACTACCGGCTTTGGGGCAGCAAGCAGTTTGCTGGGCTCAAGGGAACCTGGAAGGTAGAGCTCAGGAACTCTGAGGGGAAGGTTCTCGGCGCGGTTAGCTTTCGGGTGGAGTGAACCGAGGCCCGGCGGTGAATTAATCTGCCAATAGTAACTCATATTAAATTGCGATTTTCTATTGACAAGGAGGGAAGGGGCTCTTACATTTAAGATTGAGTTGTGAAATTTTTAACTTTTTCTGAAGGAGAACACATCGGTAGTTTTTGAGCGTTAGATAGATTTGAGGGCTGCGCGTCCCCGTCCCAAAAAGTTCCCCTGTCATCACACGGTGTGCTTTTTGGGCCCCACCCCCCGTTCAAATGCGCGCAGCCTTCTTTTTTTTGGGACCGAGAGAGCCGCACGTAACATATGAGCTAGAATCCTCCTTTTTCTCCAATTGCCTTCCAAAGAGGCGGGAAAGCTCGGATGAGGTGCCCCTTGCCCTGGAGGGCTCTTTCATGGTAAATCTTGCTTGAACAAAGGGCCATTAGCCTGAGGGAAGCCTCCGCGGATGCTACTCTGAAGAGAGATATTCTGGATGAAATTTCTTCTGGGGATAGCTCAGATAAAGCCCACCCTGGGAAATCTTGATGCCAACCTGGCCATGGTGGAGGAGGCCGTGGGCCAGGCCAAGAAGCGGCGGGTGGACCTTCTGGTTTTTCCCGAGCTGGGCCTCACGGGGTATTTCCTGAAGGACATGGTCCCCGGGGTTGCCCTGATGAAGGGCTCATCGGGCTTCAGGCGGCTCCTTGAGCTGAGCAAGGGATTGGCCCTCCTCATGGGCTTCGTGGAAGAGTCGAGGAGCCATATCTTTTACAATGCCGCGGCCTTCATGGATGAGGGGCGCCTGGTTCACGTACATCGCAAGGTCTACCTTCCCACTTACGGCATATTTGATGAACAGAGATACGTGGGCAGGGGGCGCTCCTTCCGTGCCTTCGACACACGCTTCGGCCGCGCAGCGGTTCTCATCTGCGAGGACGCCTGGCACCCATCAGCCGCCTATGTGGCAGCTCAGGACGGGGCCGACCTGCTCTTCATCCCCTCTGCGAGCCCGGGCCGCGGGGTCAAGGGAAGAAGGAGGAAGCTCGCAATAACCGAGACCTGGGAGGACCTGAGCCGCACTTATGCCCGCCTTTTCAGCCAGTTCGTCATTTTTGCCAACCGCGTGGGCTTTGAGGACGGCATTAACTTCTGGGGGGGCTCCGAGGTCATCTCCCCCGGGGGCGAGTGCCTGGCACGGGGGAGGCTCTTCGAGCCCGATTTCCTCACGGCCACAATCGATATGGCCGAGGTGAGAAGGAGCCGCATCTCCATCCCCACCCGGCGGGACGAAGACCTGGGCCTCACCCTCAGAGAGCTCCGCCGCGTTGAGCGCGCTCAGAACAGCGCCACCTCTTGAAGATTATTGTCCACAAGCCCTAAAAATGGCACAGACACCAAGTAAGTTCACCCTGAAGCCCCCCGAGGCCAAGCCCTTTCTCAAGTGGGCGGGGGGAAAGCGGGGGCTCATAAGGCAGTATGAGCCCTTTTTCCCAAGGGAATTCCGCCGCTACTTTGAGCCCTTCCTGGGAAGCGGAGCGGTTTTTTTCCACCTGAGGCCAGGGTGGGCCCATCTTTCCGATGGGCTTGAGGAGCTCATAAACTGCTATCTGGCTGTAAGGGATGAGGTGGAGGGGCTGATAGCGCTCCTGAGGGCCCATATTTTTGAGAGGGAGTATTATTATAGGCTTCGTGCGCTCAAGCCTGAAGCCTTGAGCCCCATTGAAAGGGCCTCCCGCTTCCTGTATCTCAACCGTACCTGCTATAACGGCCTCTACCGGGTGAACAGCCGGGGCCGCTTCAATGTGCCCATAGGCAGCTATAAGAACCCCACTATTTGCGACGCCGAGAACTTGAGGGCTGCGGGCGCTGCGCTCAAAGGGGTAGAGCTCATCTTTGCACCTTTCTCCCATGTTCTTGAGCTTGCAGGGGCCGGGGATTTCATCTACTTGGACCCCCCCTATTTTCCCCTATCCCCTACATCCAATTTCACGGGCTACACCCCCGAGAGCTTCGGCGAGCCCGAGCAGCGGGAGCTCTCCCGTGTCTTCAGAGGGCTCGACAGGCGGGGCGCCCTCCTCATGCTGAGCAACTCCGACCACCCCCTCACAAGGGAGCTCTACCGGAGCTTCAGGGTGAGGGAAATCCAGGCACCGCGGGCCATAAACAGAAAGGCCGAAGGGAGGGGCTACGTGGGAGAGCTCCTAGTGACGAACTACTGACCGGCAGCGTCAGGTCCTAAGGCTCCCAGAGAATGAAGGGCTTTCTTAAAGATCGGGCAACTAATCTCCCCCTGCCGAAGGAGGGTTCATGAGGAGTAGGGTTTTGCTCTTGGTAATTGTTCTGGCTGCGGGGATAGCCTTGGGTTACGGAGGCGGACTCCTCCTGAGAAAGCCCGGGACTAAACTTGATACCCTTCCTTCCCGGCGGGCCGCCAGCCCGGGGGCCGGGGCTCCGCCCCCCTCATCGCCCGCCCCCGAAGAGCTCCGCGAGCTCAAGCGGGAATTCGGTGGCCCCCCCACAGCACCTTCCGCGTCCCAGCGGGGGGATATCCTTTTTGAGGAAGGACGCTTCGAGGAGGCGATAGAAGAATATAAGAAAGCCGTTGAGGAAAACCCCAAGGATGTGGACAGCTGGAATGACCTCGGGCTCTCTTACTACTATTTAGGAGAGAAGGGCCAGGCGCTCGATGCCCTCAGGGAGGGCGTCAAGGTGGGCCCCGGCTTTCAGCGGATATGGCTGAGCCTCGGCTTTGTTGCTCGTGGTGTGGGAAGGCAGGATGAAGCCCGAGAAGCCTGGAAGAAGGCACATGAGTTGGGGCCCGAAACTCAGGTGGGCATTGAGGCAAAGCGTTTCCTCGACGAGCTCCAATGAGAGAGAACCTTATTATTTTCCCAGCGCGAGCTTCCCCCTTGCCCACCTCTCAAAGTTGGCCTTCCACTTCCGGCCCTCGTACTCATCGCTGAAGAGTTTTCCCTGATAGATGATGAACCCCCTCCCGAAGGGGATGGAACCCACCAACGGGGCTTTCACCCGTTCATCCCCCCCTCCTCCCGGGGATGGAACCCACACGCGTACCAGAACCTCCCCCAGTGGAGGGTCCTTTTTGAGGAAGAAGTTGGCGAAGGGCCCCTCCTTCTTGTAGGAGAGCTTCAGGATTCCCCGGTTCACCGGATGGTCCTCCAGCAGATAGTCGCCGCCGAGTTCCCCGTGAGCGGTTAAGTCCCCGCCCAGAAGGTTGTTCAGAAGGCTGAGCCCCTCTTCCCGGAGGAGGATGACCCCACCGCGGCCCACCCAATCCCTGGCTGCCGTGAGCTCGCCGATGGATATCTGCTCCCGGAGAAGCCTGAACTCAAGGGCGCGGCTGAAATCCCCCGAGGTTTTCAGCTTTTCCAGCTCCTTAACGTTCTCCTGGGTGACCGGCTTCAGCCAGGGCTCCTCAGGCCTAAGCCTCTTGACCCCGCGGCCCACCCTTTCGGCGGTCCAGGAGTAAAGGTCCGAGGCGAGCTCAAAGGGATAGGTGCAGGAGCTCAGGGAAAGGAGCAGGAGAAAGGAGATAACACTCAATCTTCTCATCTGGTCCCCCCCTGCCCCAGGACCCGTGGCAGGTGCTCTTCCATCTCCGCGAGGGAGTAGTCGCTGGCCTCGATGTAATCCATCACCTCCCCTATGACCCTCTTGATATCTCCGTAGAGCCTGAAGCGGCTGTACTTATCCTCGTGGTGAATACCCAGGGCCTCCCCCAGAAGCGTGACGAGGTTTCGCGAGCTTAGCCCGAACCTCTTCTCCTCGGGAAGGAAGCTCCGGTGGCAGCTCTGGCAGTAGCTCGCTATCACCCGGGCGCCCGCCCTCTTGGCCTGAGAGAGTCTTCTGCGCTTGAGTCGTAGCGTCTGTTCGGGTGAGCTGAGGAAGCCCAGTCCCCCGCAGCAGAGGGCCTCTTCCCGGGTATTTTCCATCTCCAGGAGGCGAAGCCCGGGAATGGAGGAGAGAAGCCCCCGGGGCTCTTCAAAAACACCGGCCTGCTTGAGAAAGCAAGGGTCCTGAAAGGTGACTTTGAGGGGCAGCCTCTTCTTGAAGGCGAGGCGGTCTCTATGGGCGTAGAGAAACTGCGATATGTGCTCCGTCTCAAAGGGGACATCCCATATATGGGGGAAGACTCTCTGAAAGCGGAAGTAGCAGGTGTTGCACCAGAAGATGACCTTCCGGGGGTTGAAGGCTGAAAGAGCCCCCATGAGCTCACGGCTGTACCGGTCAGCCGCTTCCATATCTCCAGTATAGAGGAAAGGCCCTCCGCAGCATAACTCAGGGCCCGCCAGCACGGGCGGGCTGAAGCCCATAGACTCCAGGATATCCAGGGTGGTGAAGACCAGGTTCGGCATTATGAAGACGTTGCAGCCCAGGAAGAAAAGCAGCTCAGAGGGCTCGGGGCTTGAAGGGAGCTCCCTCATCCAGCGCTCTTGCTCCTGCTTCACCATGATTGCGGAGAGGAGCCTCGGGGCACTGTAACGCCACTGGGGAAGAAAGGTCGCGAGCGCTCCAGGTGGCCTCGCGCCCCGCTCGAGGAGAAGGGGACGGCCGATTACGTTCATGAGATAAGGGGTGAGCCCCTCAGGGCAGAAGCGCGCACAGAGACCGCATTGAACGCAGCGAAAGGCAAGGTCATAGGCTGCATCGGAAGGCTCCCCTTCGGCCAATAGCCTGAGGCGTCTTTTCTGCAGGGCTCTTACGTCGTCTCCGCCAGGCTTCGAAGAATCCAGGAAGGGACAGGCCCTGAGGCATGTCCCGCAGCCGCTGCAGCGCTCGAGCGCGCGCTCTCTCTCTAGCTCATAGTAGGCCCTGTGGGATGACGGCTTCATTCCTTTTTTCTCCTTTTGAGAACCCTAGCAGGTGAGATGGAGCGCGGCGACGGCCTTCCTCTCCCTGGAGAGCTCGTTGTAAAGAGTGCAGGCCACCTCAGTGGGCTCACTCCTCAGCTCAATTCCCCTTCTCTTGAGCTCCCTTTCGGTTTCCGCAAGGATCCGCATGCGGCCCGAGGCTCCCGTGCCCACGACGAGCACCTCGGGGTCCTCCGCGAGAACCTCTTCAATGTCCTGAAGCGCGAGCTCATGCCCCTCCTTTCGCCACCAAGAGCTTCGGACGCGGCCCGGGAATATGATGACATCGCTCTTGAAGGCTTTTCCGTCAATAACCACCTCTCCAAACCTGTAGGAATCTATGGCCACGAGAGGTCCCCCTTCGGCAAAGCTCCGCCCTCAATTTTTAGGAACCCACACCCTATCCACCTCAATTATGTGGGTCACCCTCCAGCCTTGCTCCTCAAGGACCCTGGCTATAAACCGGCGGTGGCACTTCCAGGGAAGCCTCTCGGCACAAAGGAGCGCTGAGGTGGACCCCTGCGCCAGGGCCGAGGCTCGCCTGAGACCCTTCATAAACGCTCTGCTCTGAAGGTAAGTTTCATAGCCCTCTTTTCTGTAACCGCCCAGCTCCTCCCCCAGGTAGGAATATTCAATCCCTCTGCTTCTCAGATGACCCGCGAGTTCCTCCCCTCCGAAGTGCTCGAAGCGGCTCTTGGGAAAGCGCCTGACATCCAGTATCCTTCCGATCCCGTAGTGTCCCATAAGGGCGAGGAACTCTTCGAGGGTTCTATTGCTCGTGCCGAGCGTGTAGATGATTTGACCCTTGTCCGGAGAAGGCTCCTTTCCTTTCATTTCAGGGCGGCGGAGGAGTCCTCTGACCCAAGGGCAGAACACATTTTCGAGATTTCATGCTATCTCAGGCCCCACTCAAGGTCAAGCCTTTCCACCGGTGCCTCCGGGTGAGAATTCCTTGACAGGCTTCGCGGCCGCGGGATACCCTTTTCCGTCAACCGCGGCTCCCAAGAGGCTCAATTCCGAGGAGAGCTTGAGGAGAAAAACAGTGAAGATGAAGGCCATGGTCTTGGAGGAGTTCAACAGTCCCCTTGCCATGAGGGAGGTGGAGGTTTCCCCCCTCGAAGCCGGCGAGGTGCTGCTTGAGGTCAAGGCCTGCGGCCTCTGTCAGACGGACCTCAAGATCGTGGCGGGAAAGATCCCGCCCCCCATTATTGAGCTTCCCCACATAATGGGCCATGAAGTGGCGGGTATCGTGGCTCGAGTGGGCCGGGAGGTGGAGTATCTCAGGGAAGGGGACCGGGCTGTGGCAGCAGTTTTCATCACCTGCGGGAGGTGTGAGGCCTGCCAGAGGGGTGAGGAGAATCTCTGTGATAGGCTAAAGCGGCTTGGCTTTGAGGCCCCGGGAGGCTATGCACAGTACCTTAAGGTCCCGGCCCGAAACCTGGTCCCCATGGACCCCGCGATCCCCCTTGAGCAGGCCGCCGTTCTTCCCGATGCCGTGGCCACCGTCTATCATGCCATCTGCCACCTGGGCAGGGTGAAGGCGGGAGACTCCGTTCTTATCGTGGGAGTGGGGGGCCTCGGTGTGCACGCCCTCCAGATAGCGAGGCTCTCGGGTGCGCGGGTCATTGCGGCCGATATCAAGCAGGAGCGCCTTGCCTTTGCCCTGGAGCTGGGCGCGGATGAGGTGGTCGATGCCGGAGGTGGAAACCCCCTTGAGGCGGTCAAAGAGCTTACCGGGGGGCGTGGGGTGGACAGGGTGGTGGAGATCGTGGGCCATCCTGAGACCCTGCGGTGGAGCCTCCCCTGCCTGAGGCCCGGAGGGCTTCTCATCCTCGTGGGTTACGCGCCCGGCGTGCCCTTTCCCCTGGACTCCATGGCCATGCACTACCACGAGTGGAAGATAATGGGCTCCCGCTGCTGCACCCGGATTGAATTGAGAGGGGTGGTGGAGCTGGTTAAAGAGGGAAAGCTGAGGCCCATAGTGGCCCGCACCTATCCCTTTGAAGAGGCTAATGAAGCCCTGGAGCAGGTGAGAAAGGGGGATATCATCGGCCGGGCGGTCCTGACCTTCTAGGGAGGAGGCGCTCTCACCTTCGAGCAGAAAATAAGCGGGCCCCCCTCCCCTATTTTTAGCAAGCCGGGGAAGCCCGCAAGCATAAGCTCGGGGCCTCTGTGACCCCCTCTTTCTCCCCCTTCCCGTTCAGCACCCTTTCCGAAGATGGTTTTTTCCCGGGCCTCCTCTTTCTTAGAGGAGGCTCAGCACGCTCCGGCGCTACTCCACCTTTACCGTGACGTCCCCCTCCCAGATGCCGTGGAGGTTGCAGCGGCTGAAGGCACGGAGGGTAGAGGTGTGGCCCTCGTGGCCCAGCATGATGGGCACCGTGACCTCGGCCTTGGTCATCACAGGGGTAAAGTCGAACCTTCCCAGGTAGACTTTCCCGACATAGAGCTCCAGGAACTGAATGTGGTGGTCATTTTCCATGGGGTGCTCGACCTGCCCCACCTTGATACGGGCGTTGAAAAACTCCCCCGCCTTGACCTTGCCGGGGATTTCGAATACGGGGACGTGCTTCTGAGCAACCGGGCTCTTCTCCTGCCCCACCTCGACCTTGTTCACCTGACAAAAAAGAGCTGCCTCTTGAGCCATCTCAAAATCCTCCTCGTATCGCCGGTTTTCCCTCTGCTCCCGCCTTTTGGGAGGGTCAGCAGAAAACCGGGTGTAAATGAGATTTACTCTTTAAAATAACATTAATCGCAAATTTATTCCCAGGCTATAAACGGAGAGATCAGAGGGCTTCAGAGCACCTTTCGTTCCTGAATGGGAGCTTTGAGGGCCTGGAGCCTCCGGGAGGACTCAGGGGTTTGGGACTTGGCGAGGACCCGCGCCTTCCCTAATTCAGGAAAAGAAGGCTCAAAAGCACTGCAAAACCCAGACTGGGCAGGAGGTTAGCCACGCTTATCTGCTTTATCTCCAAAAGGTACAGGCCTATTGCGAGGATGAGAAGCCCCCCCGTGGCGCTAAGCTCCCGCAGCACGGCCCCTTCCATGAGGAATTTGAACTGCGAGCCCAGAATCGTCAGTGACCCTTGAACCACAAGCACGGTCAGGGCCGAGAAGGCCACCCCTATGCCCAGTGTTGCGGCGAAGGCTATGGAGGCCACACCGTCCAGCATGGATTTGGCGAGGAGGATGTCGGGGTTTCCCGATACCCCTTCACGGATAGCGCCCACGACTGTCATGGCACCCACACAATAGACGAGGCTGGCGGTGACGAAGCCCGCCGCGAATCTCCTGGCATCCTCCCCGCTTCCTCCTCCCGGGGTCAGCCGAGCCTTCAACCTCTCGGCCAGAGCCTCGAGGCGGCCCTCTATATCCAACACCTCCCCGAGGATCCCCCCCAGGGCCAGGCTGCCTATGAGGAGGATTATGTTTTCACTTTTCATCGCCATCCCCAGCCCGATGGCCAGGGTAGCGAGCCCCAGGGCCGTGAAGAGAACCCTCTTTATCCTCTCGGGGAGCCTGGCTCCGACCGCGAGGCCGATGAAGCTCCCGGCAAGGACGGCCCCCACGTTCACCAGTGTTCCCGTCACGCAAGTGCCCTCAGTGATTGCCGTGAACTTATTATAGCTACAAGACGTCGATGAGAACCTTGAGGAGGTCGGTGCTGGTGATGATCCCTATCGGCTTTTTCCCATCCATAACGGGCAGAGAATGGAATCCCCCGTCAAAGAGCTTCTGGGCCGCCTCCTTTAGTGGGGTGTCGGGCTTAACCGTTACGACATCTTTGGTCATGATCTCCTTGACTTTTAATTTTTCCAGAAGACCCTTGAGCTCGTGAATCTCCAGGCTCGTGGCATCAGAGGGCCCGGCTTCCCTTATGTCCCGGTCTGTGATGATGCCGATGAGCTCACCTCCCTCGGTAACCAGAAGATGGTGGACATGTTTTTTTTCGATAAGCTGCTTGGCGTTGCGGTAATTGTCTTCGGGACTTATGGTAACGAGATCGGTGGCCATTCTATTCTTGACCAGCATGGTCTGCTCCTTCTCCTGTAAAAGACTATGCTATAGAGGGTTCCCTCATTCCCAAGTCAAATAAAAAACCGGGCACGCCAGGAACTTCCCCCCGTTGGAAAAGATGAAAGAGGAGAATTTCCCCTCCTCTTTGGGTAATTCTAAGGGAAAACCCCTGCGCGTCAACCACTATTCCCTTCTCCTGCGGCTCGCAAGCTCCGTGAGCCAGACCCCGGCGGCCGAGAGGGCCATGGCCCCGGCCACCATAAGGAAGGCCGGATAATAGCTCAGCAACCGGTCATAGATCCATCCCGCTAGCCAGGGACCCAGGGCGCCTCCCAGGCCCGTTCCGACCTGGGTCAAGCCCAGGATGGAGCCGAAGCGGGCGCCGGGGAAGATGTCGGCCTTCTGGGAAACGAGAATGGTCCCTCGGCCTCCTGAGCCCAGGCCATAGAGGAGCGCAAAGGCCCAGGCGAGCGGCGCCCCACCCCCGGAAGCAGCCATGAGAAGGAAGAGCCCCAGGAGGGCGGCCGCCGTGCAGAGGCCGAATCCCCTCGCCCTACCCACCCGGTCTGAAAAGTAGCCTCCGGCCACCCCTCCCACCGCCCTGAGGGCCGCCGAAGTGCCGAGTATTGCCGCGGCAAAGAGCTTGGTGTAGCCCACACCCACCATGTGAGCCACCAGATGGACCATCACAGCCGAAAAGCCTAGCCCCTGGACAAATCCCGTCACCATGGAGATCCAGAAGGAAGTGTCCCTCACGGCTCGGAGAAGGTTCCAACCGGCCTCCCCGCGCGGGGCTTGAGAGTCTGGGAGAGGAGGCAAGGGCCTCGCTTTTTGAACCTCGGGCAGCCCTCTCTGGAAGAGGGCGTTCAGGGGAACCACTGTTGCGAGAATCAATGCCGCCAGGAAGAGATAGGCCTGCCGCCAGCCAATGGAGCCGATGAGATACTGGGAGAAGGGAAGGAGCCACAGCACCCCGACCCCTCTTCCCGCCATGGCGAGCCCGATTGCGGTGGCCCGCCTGTGCCGGAACCAGGCCGCAATCACAGTGGAGGTTGGGATAAAGCCTATGAGGGTTATCCCCAGGGATACCCCCACCCCATAGATGAGGTAAAGGTGCCAGGGCTCCCTTACGCTGGCCGTCAGGGCTAAGGAGAGGGAAAGGAGCGCGCCACCTGCGGGTATGACCTTTCGGGGGCCGAAACGGTCTATTAAGGCCCCGACCGCTGTCGCCGAGACCCCAAAGACCAGCATGCTCACCGAGAAGGCGAGGGCAGTGTCCGCCCGGCTCCAGCGGAACTCCTCCAACATGGCCACGAAAAAGACGGAAAAGGTTGAATTGACGGGACCTCCCACGGCCATGGTGAGGAATGCCACCGCCACCACCACGCGGCCGTAGTGAGGCTTCATCTCGCGTGAGAACTTATCCGAAGAGGGAGGTTTGGCCATGAGGCCTGAAGTCAAAGTTGCTCAGGTCTCGAGAAGAATAAAAGACCCCGCCCCACCGGAGGGGGCGGAGCGGGTGAGTCTGAACGGCACTCTCAAGCCGTTAGCGGGCTAGCCCTCAATGGGGGGTGTGGAAACCATCAGAATATGGGTCGCCGTCAGGCCCCGATTCTGCCAGGAGTGTGGGAGGTCTGTCTTGTAGTGAATGACGTCGCCTTCTCTCAGCTGATAGGACTTACCCTTAACCTCAAAATCCAGCTCTCCCCTGAGACAGTAGACCAGTGCTTCTCCCGCCTTGGAGCTCACACAACTCCCGCTCCTGCTGCCGGCCTCTATGACCTTGTAGTTACCGTCAAGCTTGGCATCTTTCAGCACGCCAGCGATGCGCTCGTTGGTGCCCATCTCATTTTTCAGGACCACTCGGCGGCCATCCCTGGGAACGTACTCAACTTCCGCGCGGTGGTCCTCCTCCTCGATGAAGTAGCTAACGCGCTTCTCCAAGGCGTTTGCCAGCTTCATGAGGGTCGTGATGGTGGGGGTCATCCCGTTGGTCTCGATCTTATAGACTCCTGCGGGCGATACTCCCGATTTTTCGGCCAGCTTCTGAATAGAGAGTCCGCTCTCCTTCCGGAGCTTTCGGACCTTCTCCCCCACATTGACCGTGGATACCATCTCCGTACTCCGTCCTTTTCTGGGCGCTTCTCCCTTGCCCTCAGATGTCGTCCTCACTTCTTACCTCCTTAGGAATTCACTACCAGATGGGTGGAACATCTCGGCATATCCTCTCCTTAAATCATAAAAAATTCACGAATGCAATAAAAAAATAGAGTCTCATTCCCTCAAGGCTAATGCCTCTCGCGCTTGTTTATAATAAATTTTTGTTAAATTTATTCCCGCCTCAGGTCCGCTAGGTGCTCTCGGGAAGGGGGGCTCACGCGGGACCCGGCAAAGGGCTCCGGGCTCTTCTCTCAGACGCGCATGGGCATGGCCACGTAGATATAGCCCTGCTCCTCTATGGGACGGACGATGCCGGGGCTCAAGGGGTCTTTCAGTTCTATCCTGACCTGGGGCTCTTCCATGGTGTTCAGAACATCCAGACAATACCTGGCATTAAAGCCTATCGCTATCTCTTCCCCATCATAATCCACATCGAGAGCCTCCTGGGCTTCGCCCAGGTCGGTGCTATCGGTGGAGAGAGTAAGGGAGCCGGAGGTGAAACTGAACTTCACCATCCGGGATTCCCCCGAGAGGAGCGATACTCTCCGCAAAGCCCTCACCAGGTCCTCGCGTGGGGCGACGATTTTCTTGTCGTTCTGGGTTGGGATAACCTGTCGGTAATTGGGGAATTGGCCTTGGATAAGCCGTGCTGAGAGGAAAATTTCACCCTGCTCGAAGACGGCATGGTTCTCCAGGAGGCGGAGCCTCACAGGCTCCTCGCCCTCGGCCAGCACCTTGAGGAGCTCCGTCAGGGCCTTCTTGTGAATTATGACGCCGAGCTTCCCTTTGTAGCCTTCGCAGGGCTTCTCCATGAGGGCCAGCCGATGGCCGTCTGTGGCCACGAACCTCAAGACTCCTTCCTCAGTCTCCATATAGACGCCATTATACGTGTAACGGGTCTCATCGGTAGAGATGGCAAACATGGTCTTCCGGATCATCTCCTCCAGGAGCCCCTTGTCCAGAGTCCCGGTCTCGGCGGGCTCAGAGTCGGGAAGCTGGGGGAAGTCTTCGGGCGGGAGTCCGGGGAAGCGGAAGCGGGATCGGAGGCACTCGAGGCCCACCCAATTCCCCTCCTCCGCCTTCAGGTGAACCTCGCCCTCGGGCAGTTCCCTGAGGATCTCGTGCAAGCGGCGGGCACTGAGGGTAACGGCGCCGGGCGTTTTTATGCGTGCCGGATAGAAGGCCCTGAAGCCCACCTCGAGGTCTGTGGCCGATATGCTGATTCCCTCTCCTTCGGCCTGGACGAGGATGTTCTGCAGGATGG
This sequence comes from uncultured bacterium, assembly GCA_964575845.1. Lineage (GTDB taxonomy): Bacteria > UBA8248 > UBA8248 > UBA8248 > CAZNSX01 > CAZNSX01. Next base: position 194,569 of record CAZNSX010000004.1, read on the forward strand.
GCATCGCGGTGCTCCTGGTCTCCACTACGCCCTGAACGGCCTGAAGGCCCTTATGAAATATTCCCCTTTCGATGTATAGCTCCATAGCGCCTCTCCCTGCTAACGCCCTTTTGCGTCAGTATTATATTCAGAAAAACGGGTTTCCGCTTCCTCTATTTTATCGACCGCGATAGGGCTCGCCGCACTTCTCAATGCATCACGCGGGGCCTGGCTTTTCCTTCCAAATCCAGCTCCCGCATCGTGGCCCGCCCGTCAGTTTTTCCCCTCTCCCCCTGAAACCTCCCGACGGGCTATGATGGGGATGATGAGAGCCTCTCCCGGGGCCACTCGCCTCAGGTCGATATCGGGATTGTACCTTTTTAGGAGCCAAAAGGGTACATTGTAAACTTCCGTTATGAGCTCCCAGATATTCTCCCCCGCCTTCAGGCGGTGAGCAAGAGTCCCCTCAACGCGGAAGCTGGCGTGGAAGTCCTCTTCGATGGCCTTGTGATACTCAAGGCGCCTCTCCTCAAATTCCTCCCTGCTCACCCGGGCGAAGGAGACTTTTAGCCGCTTTCCAATCCGGATGGGAGTGCGGGGCCCCACGCCGTTGAGACGTCTCAGCCGGCTGGCTCTTGTTTCAAGCCATTCCGCCAGGTGCCCAAGGGTCTCCTCGGCTCTCACGACGACGTAACCGGTCTGTGGCCTCCCCCTGGAAGGAGTCCGGGCGCGCTTGAGGGGCACAGATTCCCCAGAGGGGGGAGCGGGAGAACGCCTGTCGGCGGGGGGGACGAGGGTGACGCCCTTTGAGGGTGGAGGGGCCGGCCTTGGCTGCGGGCGACCCGGGATCTGCAGAATTTGCCCTCTGCCCAAAAGGTCGGGATTCTTTATGTTGTTGAGCGCAACGAGGGAGTCTGTGCTCACTCTGTAGCGCCTGGCTATGTGCGAAAGCGAATCGCCCTTCCTCACCCGATACCACCGGTCCCTGAGCTGGCGGCTCATGCGCTCTGAGGGAGGAAGCTTCCCGTAGGTCTGGGCGAGGAGCTGGACCCTTCCCGGCTTCACCCTCAGGGGATAGCCCTTGGGTATCAGGCGGCCCCCCCTAAAAACCGAAGCCCTGAGCGCTGGGTTCATCTCCTTGAGCTCCTCCAGCGGGACCCCGAGCCTCCTGGTCAGGGTACGCACCCTTAAATAATTGGGCAGGGGAAACTCCTCATACTGCCAGGGCTTCTTCCGGTCGAGGGGTCCGAAATGGGCGCGGTAGTTCTTGGAGACATGCAACGCAGCGAGAAATTCAGCATAGAAATTCTTGGAAGCGAAACCAAAGCTCCGCCCGCGGTAACGCTTTATTATCTGAACAAGGTCTCTCGTGCCCGTCCTCTCAACCGCCCGCGTCATGCCCTCAAAGCCATGATTATAAGCCGTTATGGCCAGTGGCCAGTTTCCCAGTTCCTCAAAATTCTTCCTGAGAAGACGGGCGGCGGCATGAGTGGAGAGAATGGGGTCCAGGCGCTCATCCACGGCATAATCAATCCTGAGAAAGAGCCTGCCCGTGCCTCGGGTGAATTGCCAGATGCCCGCCGCGCCGGCCGTCGAGTAAGCTCTGACTCTGAAGCCAGACTCCACATGCGGCAATAAGGTGAGCTCTTCGGGCAGACCCTTCTCCCGGAAAATCCTGCGCATATGGTCGAGATAGAGGCCCGAGCGGATGATGCTCTCCTGGAAGGCCTCCCGCATGCCCACCTGGGCCCTCACATTAAGGGCGGCTTTCTTGTGGGAGTATTTTCCATTGAAAGGCTCAAAAAGGACTCTCAGGCGTTCCTGCTTCTCCCCCCCTTCAGGGGCGTCCATGCGGGCCAGCCCGCGCAGAAGGTGCTGATAGGTTTTCTTGGCGGACTGCACCTGCTTCCTCTGGCGGCGAGTTCCCTCCCAGGGGGCCTTGAGGTCGATTACCTCATAGATGAGGCTTGGGTGCTCGGAGTCGTGGAGGATGACCTGGCTTGTGGTATAGCGGGTGAAGACGCTCTTCCAAAACTCCACCTGCTCGTGCAGTCCGGGAGGCACAGCGAAAATGGGACGGGAGACCTTCCCATCCATCTGAATATCCGCCCGTGCACCTTGCACCCGGGCGCCGAGGGCCAAGAGGAGGAAGGCAGTGAGGGCGACGCCAAAAGATAGGCCCTTCCAGCACCACGCCGCCCTTGCACCCCGCCATTCCTCGACCCTCCGCCCCTGGGGTGAGCGCGGGACGGGCTCGGGCGTGTGGCAGTCCTTATTATTGAAGTGGCCAGCAGAGCCGCAGACGCTCAATGTCAATTTATGCGTGGGCGGATTCGGCGGAAGAGTTTTCTGTACTGCTCGCGTAGAAATTGGATCCCGGACCTCCTCATTTCCACATGGCCCAGGGGCCTGCTTAGGACCTGGATTCTCCCCTGACGAATGGCAGCCACAACCCCCTCCACTGTTTTCGATGCCTGAACCAGGGAGTATGTTGTGCCGAGTTCGAAGAGCCTATGGCAGTCGGAGTTTCCTATCAGGGGAAGTCCCCACTCCTTCGCCTCGCGCACGGCCTGAAGGTTCCAGTTGAGGTGTGGGGTGTAGAAGCGATGGAACTCCACGGCGTCCAGAGCTGAGCACACCAGGGAGAATGAACCGTTCAAGGCCCGGGTCATGGGGAAAAAAGGATGGGGGGCGACTATCAAACCTTCGGGACGCTTTTCCTGAGCGAGCTTCTTCAAGGAACGGAAGGAGTCTCTGTAGTTTTCGGGCCGCTCCCCGTAGTTCAAGAAAAGAAGGTGCTTGCCCTCAACTGTAAGCTCAATGCCGGGAATAAGGAGTATCCCTTTCTGTGCAGAATAGTCCCTCAGGGCGGGGCTCCAGGTGAGGCGGTCATGGTCGGTAATTGCCAGGACCTCAAAACCCAGCTCAGCCGCCCGGTTGATGAGTGCTTCAGTGGTATGACCGACAGTATCGACTGAGGACCTTATGGCATGGGTGTGGAAGTCACACTTAAGCCATCGAAATCCCAAGGATTTCTCCTCGCGCTTGAGCCTGAGTGAGAAGGTCAATCTCACCGACCCGCCGGGCTTTGCCCGGAGGGGCCGCCTTTTCGAGATAATTAAGGGCGGAGGCTTCTCCCTTACCTGCCGCAGGCCTGTCGAGGAAAAAAGATAAAATCCTATTAAGCTTAAGCAATTTCATTCTCTCTGGCAAGTGAAAATCTAAGGACTAAACATCTGAAAGGTTAGAGTGGCTAATTCAATTGGAGCCCTCTCCTGCGAAAGAAAGGGCTGGGAGCGTTGACAGGGCGAGGACAAAGTTGATATTGTTGAAAAAGAGGGCTCCCTCTAAGTCTTTGAGAAAAGCGTTAATAGGAGGATGCTTGGAGGACCATGGCGACCTTTCAGAAACGCTCCCCAATGCCTGGACGCGAAATTCCAGAGCCGGCCCGCCATCTAATTGAGCGTCTTCAAGCTCGAGGGCACACGGCATATATAGGCGGGGGCTATGTGCGGGATCTCATTCTCGGCAGGGCTCCCGAAGACTATGACGTCGCCACCAGTGCGACTCCTGATGAGGTCCGTTCTCTCTTTCCGAAGGGCCTTGAGCTCGGGGCAAAGTTTGCCACCGTCACGGTTATTTTGGATGGCAGGGCCTTCGAGGTGAGCACCTTCCGGGGAGGGGAGGGTCCTGGGGAGGTGGGCTCTCCTGAGAGGGATGCCAAGCTCAGGGATTTCACCATAAATGCCCTTTTCTACGACCCCATCAAGGGACTTATCTTGGATTACGTCGGCGGCAGGGAGCACCTCCGGAGGGGACTTATCACCACGGCGGGGAACCCTCGCGACCGCTTCCTGGAAGACCCCCTGCGCATGCTCAGGGCCGCCCGGCTTGCGGCAAACATGGGCTTTCTTATCGATAGGAAGTGCCTGAAAGCGGCCAGGGAGCTCTCGGAGGAACTCACGGGGGTCAGCCCGGAGCGCGTAAGGGATGAACTTGCGAAATCTCTTGAGGGCAGGGACCCTGCCCGGGGGATTCGCCTCATGGCCGCCTCAGGCCTTTTGGAAAAGTTTCTGCCTGAGGTTGCCGCCATGGGAGGGGTGCCCCAGCCCGCGGCCTTTCACCCCGAGGGAGAAGTTTTAGAGCACACCCTGAGGGCCCTGGGCTGCCTTGAGAACCCCACCCTGACCCTCGCCCTGGGCACGCTTCTCCATGATGCGGGAAAGCCCCTCACCTTCCGCGAAGAAGGGGGGCGGATCACCTTTTACGGCCATCAGAAATTGGGAGCGGAGGTGACCCGTTCCATCTGTCGCCGGCTTCATTTCCCCCAGAAGGTAATAGAGCGCGTGGTGGAGCTTGTGGAGAGTCACATGCGTTTCATTCATGTAAGAGATATGCGACCTGCGCGGCTGATACGTTTTCTGAGAATGTCTCATTTTGGTGAGCACCTGGCGCTTCACCGGGCCGACTGCTTGGCGAGCCATCGCTCCCTTGTGAACTATGAGTTCTGCAGGGAGCAGCTGGCCCTTCTCGCCCCTGAGGTGCTGCGGCCCGAACCCCTCATCTCGGGACATGACCTGATTGCTTCGGGTCTCAGGCCGGGGCCCATATTCAAGAAGCTTCTTTTGGCGGTGGAGGAGGCTCAACTGGAAGGGAGAGTAAAGAGCCGGGAGGAGGCTCTGGGGCTGGCTCTTTCGCTGGCTGAGGAGACCGAAGGATTCGTCCCAAGAGAAGCCTTCCGTGCGAAATATTAAGGCTCTTTAGGGTGATTGACAGGAATGTCCCGATATGGTAGGGTCTGAGCCGACCTTGAGGGGGGGCCGGACGTGGGGGTTCGGATATCTCGGGGGGCAATCCCTTGAGCGGGAGAAGGGGGCCTTTGAGCCCGAAGTGGTAGGGTTGAGAGGGACTCCTTAGGAGAGCTTTTTTTCTTCCAGTTGATAGGTGGGGGTTAGCTTTGAGGAGGACAGCCATGGGTAAAAGGTGGAAGATGGGAATTATCCTGGGTCTGGTTCTGACTCTGGCCTGGTTCTTACCGCCGGGGGGCACGGCCGCCCAAGCCAAGGAGCCTTACAAGGTGGGGGCCATCTTCTCGATAACGGGGCCCGCCTCATGGCTTGGTGAGCCCGAACGCAATACCGCTCTCATGATTGCCGAGAGTATCAACAAAGCAGGCGGCATCAATGGACACCCTCTGGAGGTTATAATTTACGACACGGTGGGTGATGAGACCAAAACCCTTCTTGCCACCAAGAGACTCATTGAGAAGGATAATGTTCTCGCCATAATCGGCCCCTCCCGGAGCGGCAGCTCGCTTGCCATAGTGCCCACGGTTCAGAAGGCCGAGATTCCCCTCGTCTCCTGCGCCGCTTCTGTCCGCATAGTGACGCCCGTGAACGAGCGGAAGTGGGTCTTCAAGACCCCGCAGTCGGATTCGCATGCCGCTGAGCGGATCTACGCCTATATGAAGGATAAGGGCATAAAGAAGGCGGCCATAATCACAAATTCCACGGGATTCGGCGATAGCGGAAGAGGGGAGCTCAAGCGCCTGGCCCCCGCCTACGGGATAAACCTCGTGGCCGATGAGCGCTACGGGCCCAAGGATGTGGACCTGACCGCGCAGCTCACCAGAATACGTGCTTCGGGCGCCGAGGCCGTCATCAACTGGTCCATCGGCCCGACCCAGGTGCTCGTGGTCAAAAACTACCGCCAGCTGGGGATGTTCATCCCGTTTTTCCAGAGCCACGGCTTCGGCAGCAAGAAAAACATAGAGACCCTGGGTGAGGATGCCGAAGGGATAATCTTCCCCGCCGGGCGGCTCCTTGTGGCTGACAAGCTTCCCTATACCAACCGCCAGAGGCCCCTTCTCACGATGTACAAGGACGACTTTGAGTCAAGGTTCAAGAGCCCTGTGAGCACCTTCGGGGGGCATGCCTGGGATGCCCTCATGCTGGTTGTGGAGGCCCTCGGGGAGGTAGGCCCTGATAAAGGAAAGATCCGCGACTATCTCGAGAACCGACAGGACTTCATCGGCACAGGGGGCATCTTCAACTTCTCGTCTGAGGATCACAACGGTCTCACTAAAGATGCCTTCGAGATGCTCACCGTCAAGGAAGGCGACTGGGCCGTGGCCCGGTGAGGTGAAGCTAAGCTAAGGGAAGGGGCTAGAGCCGGCGCAGGTGCCCGCCGGGTTTTAGCCCCTTTCTTGGCTGGGAGTCCCGCGCCCCTTGGATTTTTTCCCGCAGGTTCTGCAGTTTTTCCTTACAGGTCTGACCATCGGCAGCATCTATGCCATGGTGGCCCTGGGCTTCAATATCATCTATAACTCAAGCGACGTCATAAACCTGGCCCAGGGGGAGTTCGTCATGTTTGGCGGGCTCACCATGGTCCTTCTCTATGGCGCCCTCAGACTTCCCATGCCCCTGGCTTTTATCCTGGCGGTCCTGATAGTTGTGGTCGTGGGTGCCCTTTTCGAGCGTCTGGCCATTCACCCCCTAAAGGACGCTTCGGTGGTGACCCTCATCATCATCACCGTGGGCGCTTCCATTCTCTTCAAAGGGATTGCCCAGTTCATCTGGGGGAGGGACACCTACGGGCTCCCCTCCTTCTCGGGAGATAGGCCCTTCCATCTCCTGGGGGCCACCATTCTCCCCCAGAGCCTCTGGATCCTCGGCATAGTGCTGGGCCTGGTCGTAGCACTCAGCCTCTTCTTCGGAAGAACTCTCACCGGAAAAGCCATGAGGGCTTGTGCGGTGAACCGCGCGGCCTCGAGCCTCGTGGGCATAAATGTCCGCCTGATGATCCTCTTTTCCTTCGCTCTCAGCGCGGGGCTCGGGGCGGTGGCGGGCATCATCATAACCCCCATCGCCTTCATGGACTACGAGCGGGGGACGGGCCTCGCAATCAAGGGCTTTGCCGCCGCGGTGCTGGGAGGCCTCGGGAGCGGGGCCGGAGCCGTGGCGGGGGGGTTCCTGCTGGGGGTGCTCGAGGCCCTTGGGGCGGGGCTCATCTCCTCGGGCTACAAGGACGCCATAGCCCTTGTCATCCTGCTTTTGGTTCTTTTCGTGAGGCCGCGGGGAATAATGGGCCACATCTCGGGAGAAAAGTGAGGCGCTAGCATGGGCCGGGCAAATCAGGGCGCGCTCTTGAGCCTTGCGGTGGTGCTTGCCTTTTTCCCCCTGGCCCTTCCCAACCCCTATTTCCTGAGCATCATGGTGGTGATCGGCATCCATTCCCTGATAACGCTTGGTCTCAGCCTGCTCATGGGCTATGCCGGCCAGATCTCCTTGGGGCATGCGGCCTTCTTCGGGCTGGGCGCTTACGTCTCCGGGGTATTCACGGTGAAGTTCGGCATGGAGCCCTGGTCTGCCTTTGGCCTGGGGCTTCTCCTCTCGGCCGCCATCGCTTTTCTCGTGGGGGTTCCCGCCCTCAAGCTCAAGGGCCACTACCTGGCCATGGCAACGCTTGCCTTCGGGGAGATCTTCCACGTCATCTTCAGCGAAATGGTCGAGTACACGGGGGGCCCCTCGGGGCTGGCGGGTATCCCGACCATCTCCCTCTTCGGCGTCCTCATGGACTCTGACCTCAAGTACTACTACTTCGTCTGGGCCTTTGTGCTCGGGGCCCTCCTCATCTCCGTCAACATCATCCACTCCCGGGTGGGAAGAGCGCTCAGGTCCATCCACGGCAGCGAGATTGCGGCCAGTGCCATGGGTGTCAACACCGCCCGCTATAAGCAGCAGATATTCGTGCTCAGTGCAATCTATGCCTCAGCCGCAGGAAGCCTCTATGCCCACTTCCTCACCTTCATAAGTCCCAGCTCCTTCACCGTGCTCTTTTCCATCATCCTGGTGACCATGGTTGTCGTGGGAGGCATGGGCAGCCTCTGGGGGGCACTTCTGGGAGCAACGATCCTGAATGGCATTCCAGAGTATTTCCGCGTACTGAAAGATTATGATATTTTGGCTTATGGCCTTATGGTCATCCTCATCATGATCTTCATGCCCGGCGGCCTCATGGGTGGCCTCATCAAGCTTTCCGCCCGCTGGAGATAGCCTTTCAGGGGGGAGGAGACCGGTGGCCGAGCCGCTGCTGCAGGTGAGCGAGCTCAAGAAGTCCTTCGGCGGGCTCATGGCCGTGGATGGGGTGAGCCTCTCGCTTCAGCCCGGTCGGATAAAGGCAATCATCGGGCCCAACGGAGCCGGAAAGACCACCATCTTCAATGTGGTCACCGGCATATATCCTCCACTCATGGGAAAGGTGCTCTTCAGGGGGGAGGACATCTCCAGCATGAAGTCCCATGAGATAGCTGCCCTGGGAATCTCCCGCACCTTCCAGAATGTCCAGCTCTTCAGGGATATGGAGGTGGTGGAGAACGTGATGGTGGGCTGCCACTGCCGGACCCGCTCTGAGATGCTCAGCGCGGCCCTGCGCCTGCCCAGAGCGCGGAGGGAGGAGAAGCTCATTCGCCAGAAGGCGATGGAGACTCTGAACTTCGTGGGGCTTGCGGGAAAGGCCAATGAGCTTTCCCAGAACCTTCCCCTGGGTGAGCAGAAGCTCCTTGAGGTGGCAAGAGCACTCGCCATGGAACCGGAGGTCCTGCTTCTGGACGAGCCCGCCGCCGGGCTGAACGACTGGGAAACAGACCGCTTTGCCAACCTGATATTCCAGATCCAGGAGCTTGGGGTGAGCACCATGCTCGTGGAGCACGACATGAAGCTAGTGATGAAGGTCTCGGACGAGATAGCCGTCCTCAACTATGGGCGCAAGATAGCCGAGGGTCCACCCGAGGCAATCCAAAGCGACCGGAGAGTCATCGATGCCTACCTGGGAGAAGAGCTCCTGCATATTTGAGGTGAGAGGCCTTCACACCTCCTACGGAAGCATAAGGGCGCTGAGGGGAGTTTCCCTTGCAGTGCCACAGGGCTCCCTGGTTAGCATCATAGGGGCCAACGGGGCGGGCAAGAGCACCCTTCTCAAGACCATCTCGGGCCTGAAAGCCGCCGATAGAGGAAATATCCTCTTCGAGGGGGAAAATATTGCTAACCTCTCGCCCGAGAAGGTGGTGGGCCGCGGCATAAGTCAGGTTCCAGAAGGAAGGCAGGTCTTCGGGCCCTTGAGCGTCCTTGAGAATCTGGAGCTCGGAGCTTACAGCCGCAAGGACCGGGAGGGAGTCCAGAGGGATCTCTCCTTCGTGTTCGAGCTTTTCCCTGTGCTGGGGGAACGCAAGGGCCAGCTGGCGGGCACACTCAGCGGAGGAGAACAGCAGATGCTGGCCATAGGAAGGGCCCTTATGGCCAGGCCCAAACTGCTGCTCCTTGATGAGCCCTCCATGGGGCTGGCGCCCCTGGTGGTCAAGGAGATAATGCGGGTCCTTGAGGAGCTGCACCGGACCGGAACGGCTATCCTGCTTGTGGAGCAGAACGCAAGGGCCGCCCTAACGGTGGCCGATTACGCGTATGTGCTGGAGACGGGGGAAGTGGTGCTGGAGGGGCTGGCCCGGGAGGTTCTTGACAATGAGAGCGTCAAGGAGGCCTACCTGGGGGGGAGACCCATATCTCCGGGCGAGCCGCCACCCAGGGAGAAGGGCAAATGGGACCTTTTCAGGGGGAAAAATCGCTAGGGTCTAGCCCTAGAAGAATTGCTTGAACGCATGGGGGGAGAAACTGTCATGGCCAGGATTCCAGCGGAGGTGAAGGAGTTTCTTGAGCAGGGTCGGCTTGCTTACGTTGCCACCAGCTCGCGGGATGGGGTCCCGCACTGCGTGCCCAAGGGGAGCATGGCCCAGCTCGATGATGAGCACCTCATATTTGCCGACCTTTCAGCGGGAAGAACCCGGAAGAACCTGGAAGAGAACCCGCACGTCGCCATCGCCATCGTCAACCCGGCGGCCTATGAGGGATATGAATTCATAGGGAGCGCCACGATAATAGAGCGGGGCGAGGAGTATGACGAGCTGGCCTCAGGCCTGGAGCACGGCCAGATGGAATACCGCAATGCCAAGCACGCGGTGAAGGTGAGGGTTGAGGAGATAAGGGACGTGGGCTACAGGATAAGGGCGGCGAGGAGGGGGTAGGCGAAGGAGGGAAAGTCGCCTGCGCCTAATTTCGCCCTCCGCTAGGCGGGATGGCTTCGCTCCTCGCCGTCCTGGGCGACCGCGGTCTCACTATCTCACCCGGATCAGGTGTCCGGGAAGCTGGTAACCAGAGCAGACAAAAATTTTAAAGGAGACCTTCAAAAAAGAAGTTGTAATTCCTTCACGGGAGATGTAAATTACGTTATGTAAAAAATCAAGAGCATATAATAATACAATTCAATATTATTTTATTTGAGAGCGCATGCTCCATTTTTTCATCTAGATTTATCTCAAACTTCGAATTCGGTACCATACTCGAACATATGATGCTACCCAGCAAAGGCACCCAATGCTTGCCGGCATAAGTTGCTAAGAACGATTTCGGGGGTGCTTGAGACGTGAACGCGAGAAAAGGAACTCAGACGGACACGGAAATCCATAACCAAATTACAAAGGCGAAAATATGATAATAACAGGCTTTCACCATGTCAGCATTACTGTTGGTAATTTAGAGAATGCTTTAAAATTCTATCGAGACATATTAGGATTACAAGTTCTATCCACGGCAGAGGCGCGTGATGAGAAGACGGCTAAAGGAGTTGGGGTGAAGGAGGCCGAGCTGAAAATCGCGGTCCTACAAGCCGGAGAGGGGATGTTGGAACTAATCGAATATGTGAGTCCAGAAGGTAGACCGAAGGATACGAGGCCATTTGACGTCGGGACAATGCACTTAGCGTTTCTTGTAAAAGATGTCGAAAAAACTTATCGCGAGCTTTCGACAAAAGGTGTCAAATTCAATAGCGCTCCGAATGAAATAACAGAAGGTCCTTTGAAGGGATGGGTATGGACGCATTTTCAGGACCCAGATGGTTCCGTTCTAGAATTGGTCGAGATGCGTAAATAGCAATTTAACAGGAAAGCGATTCTTATGAAAAAGAACAAGTTAAAAGAGCTATTAGCGAAACAAGAGGTTGTTGTAGGATGCTGGGTCGAGATTGATAGCATAGTTTCTTCCAGAATCCTCAGTAGAATAGGTTTTGATTTTCTGATTATAGATTGTGAGCATGCCAAGATCGGGCTTGACATGCTGGCGTCGCATATTCAAACTTTAGAAGCGACTGAAACCATTCCGATCGTCAGGGTTTTGGATAATAGTCCAGCTTTAATCAATCAAGCTTTGGATTTAGGCTCCTTGGGGATAATATCTCCACTGATAGAAACGAAAGAAAGCGCCCTTCAACTGGTGAAAGCGTCCAAATACCCCCTGTCTGGGGTCAGGGGGGTGGGGGCCGTTCATGCCTGCAATTATGGAATCGATTTGGCTGCTTACGTCAGCGCGGCAAATGATGAGATAATGGTTATTGCACAAATTGAAACGGTCAAAGCGACTGAACACTTGACCGAAATTCTATCAGTCGAAGGAATTGATGTTTTTTTCATTGGTCCATTTGATTTGGCAACATCGATGGGGTATATGGGGAATCCGAAGGAAGGAGAGGTTCTTGAAAAAATAAAATGGATCCTCACAGAGATAAAAAATCATGGCCGGATATCCGGCATCTACGCTCCGGATATAGCTACCGCACGATCATGGGTCTCGCAAGGAGTACAATTGCTGACAATTGGCCCGGACCTGAAATATCTGACCAGTGCTGCGAGAGAAGAGCTGGACGAAGCGAGAAAAATATTAAAATAACAGACCGCTGCTCGTGATTGAGGGATACCTGAGTTTTTTGGGGAAACCAACTAACAGGAGGTAGGAAACATGAGAGCAAAAGCAAATTGTTTAAAGCTGTTTATTTGCCTGATGTTGGGTTTTTCGATCCTGCTTTTCGGGCCCCTTGGCGGGCATGCGGCCGCCCAAAAGGTATTGAAGGCGGCTGCGGCGATGGGTCCTACGAACCCGAGCTTTATTGGGTTCGAAAAATTCTTAAAGGTTTTTGAAAGTAAAACGAAAGGAAAATATAAGATTGAAATTTATCATAGCGGACAATTAGGCAGTACCCACGAAATTCTGCAATCGGTAAAGATGGGCATAATCCATTTCACGAGTAATGATTTCTCTCAAGTTGCGCGCTTTACGGATGCGTTCCTTCCGCTAAATTTCTTTTTCCTTTTCAATGACCCACATCAGGCGCTCAAGGTCCTCAGGGGGCCTGTCGTGAGTAAATTTTTTGATAGGTACGAGAAGGAGTCTAATGGACTGAAAGGGCTGGGGTGGATTCCGTATGGATTCCGCGTCATAACAATCACAAACAAGCCGGTTAGAACACCCGAAGATTGCAAGGGGTTGAAGATAAGGAGCATGGAGAATGAAATTCATCTAGCCTCATTTAGGGCGATGGGATTCAATGCTGTTCCCATGAGTATCAAAGAAGTCTACATGGCGCTTAAGATGGGCGTTATAGATGGACAAGATAATCCGGTGCCGAATCTGATAAGCTGGAAATTTCATGAAATCCAAAAATATACCACGCTCACCAACCATCTCCTCGGGCTGGGACTCATTAGCGTGAATCGAGACTTTTTTAATTCTCTTCCTGACGAGGAAAAGAAGATGCTGCATGAAGCAGCGATAGAAGCAGGAGACTTTTCAGCCAATAGGCTGCAGAAAACAACAAAGGAAGGCATTAAATTCCTGAAAGAGAAGGGCATTACAGTAATCGAATTGACCCCGAAGGAAAGGAAGGCGTTTGTTGAGGCTGTGAAGCCTGTCTATTTCAAGTATGAGGACAGAGTTGGAAAGGAGACTCTGGCTGCGATCCTAAAGGCTGCTGGTATAGAATTTTAACCATAGCAAGTAGGAGCTTGCGCGGAGAGCATTACGAGGGAAGAAGCGCGTAAATCGTCTCTTCCTCCATAGAGCTTTGTAGGATTCCGACGAACCCCTCGGCGATGTAATTTCCACTTGTGGAACTGCATCGCCGAGGATTTTAAGTGCAGGGTTGATTGTGTCCTGCGGAGATGAATGGTTCGGGGCAGGGGCGGAGATGCATGCCCTGTTGTTCGAGCATGGCTCGATGTCAGAACGTTTTCTTGTTGCACGGAAAGTTCTCAACCCTTTTGGTCTCTTCTGTTGTCAGCGCTTGCCGGCATCTTAGAGAAGGAGCAAGGTCTCGATAGAATTTGAGGAACGGGAATATTTGCAATTTGTCGGTAGTCCCATGCAGAAAATTTGATGGAGGAGACTGCTATGGAGTTGCAAGGACGGGTCGCTCTTGTTACTGGAGGTTCGGGAGGAATCGGCCGAGCGATTGCCTTGACTCTTGCTGAAGCTGGTGCCAATGTATGCGTCCACTATCACACAAACCATGACGCCGCAGCTGATGTTGTCCGGGAAATTGAAGGGAAAGGGCGGAGAGCGCTTGCTGTTAGGGCTGATGTGAGCAACGCCGTTGAAGTTAGCGGGATGGTAGATGAGGTGAGCAGGCAGTTGGGGCCTATCGACATTCTTGTCAATAATGCGGGGATCCCGGCGAAGGGGGGGATCGAAGAGATAACAGAGGAGGAGTGGGACCGGGTCATCGATGTCAATTTGAAAGGCCCTTTTCTGCTCACCAAGGCTCTCATCCCTGGCATGAAGCAATTACAGCGTGGTTGGATCGTAAATATTGCGTCACTAGGAGCCAGAAAAGGATCGATTGCGGCCGCGAGTTACGGGGTCTCCAAAGCGGGGTTAATCGCCCTAACCATTCAGACAGCATTCCAGATGCTTCCTTTTGGTATTAATGTCAACACCGTCAGCGCGGGTGTTATTGATACATCTTTACCGAATTTTTACGGAAAAGGGAGGAAGGAAGCAGCCCTTAAGTTTCTACCGCGCGGCCTCGGGAAACCTCAGGATGTTGCTGATGCAGTATTGTTCTTGGTTTCACCCCGCTCGAGGTACATAACAGGCGAAAATATCTATGTTACCGGAGGCATGGAACTGAGCTATTAGGAAGATTATTCTGCAAAAGGTCGGAATTGCGGTTATCAGTGATCACTCAATGCCGGACCATCGTGGATTTCATGAACATTGAAAAGATTAACAGGTGGCTCATTGTTCTTCTATTGGCATCATTGACAACTGTAATCTCAATTCAAATTTTTTCCCGTTATGTCATAAATTTCTCAATCTTTTGGACAGAAGAACTCGCCCGGTACCTCTTGGTCTGGACCGCCCTAACGGGAGCAGCCCTGGCTCTAAAAGAGAACGCTCATATCGCAATCAACGTTTTGGTTGAATGTTTTCCTGATAAAACGAAAACAAAGATAATTTTGTTGTCCAAGATAATAACATTGGTTTTTCTAATTTCATTGTTCTACGTTGGATTTTCTTTGGCCCTGTCGATGTATTCTCAAAAATCTGACGCGCTTAGGATCCCTTTATTTTGGCCTTATCTTTCGATCCCAGCTTCAGCAGCACTCATGTCTTTTTATCTTCTCTCCTCATTAATTAAGAAACATAAAGAAGAATAAAGAAGATAAGACTATTATAGGGCGAGAGGAGTAACTTATGGATTACATTTTTGTTTAGATGGTGTGTATCCCGAGAGAGAATTCTAAGATAATGGGCGTCTATGAGGTTACGTTAGTTTGGTCCTTGGGTGAAAAGAAGAGGAGTTCCGGACAATGCGGAAGACAACTCGCTTAAAGAAAATGATCGAAGAACGAAAGAAGATGGTGATTGCGCCGGGGGCTCATGATAGCTTGAGCGCCAAAATTATTGAGAAGGTGGGGTTTGATGCGTTCTATATTACTGGACAAGGGCTTTCCGGTGCATTGATCGGGAAGCCCGATATCGGGTTACTAACCCTTTCCGAAATGGCGACCCAATCGAAAAATATTGCTCTGGCTGTCGATATTCCTGCGATTGCAGACGGAGATACAGGCCATGGAGGTCTGCAAAATGTCGCGAGGACTGTTCGCGAATTTGAAACAGCGGGAGTAGCGGCGATTCATTTAGAAGACCAGGCTAATCCAAAGAAATGTACAGTCATGGGTGGAGTCGAGTTGGTTTCATGTGAAGAAATGACGGATCGGATCAAGGCTGCGATTGACGCTCGGCAGGATCCCGACTTTATGATTATAGGAAGAACGGACTCACGGCACGTTTACGGGCTGGATGATGCCATAGAAAGAGGCAATCGCTACGTCGATGCCGGTGCGGATGCCATCATCCTTGATGGATTGCAGACGATAGAGGAATACGAAAAGGCCGTTCAAACGATTCAAGCGCCTGTCGGGGCTTATAGTGTCGCCAATTTAAAGTTAAAAGACGAGCGCCTTATGGATTTTACGTCAGAGGATTTCGAGCGGCTTGGAATCTCCTTCCTCATCTATTCGATGGTTTCCTATCAGGCGGCCATTTTCGCCATCCTACGTGTTATCAGGGAGTTGAAGGAAAAAGGATCGACTAAGGATTTGGAAGATAACCTTGTAACTTTTGAGACCCTTTTTGACATTATGGATGCATCAAAATACCTTTAAAAGGAAGTATTATGTATCGTCATATTGCCGTCGCGTAATTCCGGCTAAATAAAACCTCTGGAGTGAGAGCCTAGCGGAGAGAGAGATGATAGTCTTTTTTCTCGGCCTTTTATTTGTGCTATTGTTTCTCGGTATTCCAATTGGATTCTCTTTGGGGATTATTTCACTCGCCAGTCTCCTGACCATTAATATAAGCTTGAAAGTCGCAGTTGTAAGAATTTTTACCGCGATTGATTCGTTTCCTATAATTGCAGTGCCGTTATTTATATTAGCTGGAAATATTTTTAGCGCGGGCAAGATGGCCGAAAGTTTAATTAATTTATGCGATATACTCGTGGGCCGGTATAGGGCCGGATTAGCTCAGATAAATGTGCTTGCGAGTATGCTATTTGGGGGCATAACCGGGGCCGCTGTCGCGGATGTTGCGGCTTTGGGCCGGATCGAGATGGATATAATGACGAAAGGGGGATACGACAAAGAATTCGCGTGCTCGCTGACTGCTGCGACGGCCATAATTGGCCCGATAATCCCGCCGAGTATTCCGATGATAATATATGCCTATGTCGAGGAAGAAACTTCACTTGCTGGGCTTTTTCTTGCCGGAATTGTACCTGGAGTGCTGATGGGGTTTTTAATAATGGTTTATAATTATTTTCTTGCTATAAAAAGGAATTACCCACGGAAAACGGTAAGGTACGGTATTAAGCAGGTTTTTTTAATTATCAAGGATTCATTATTGATATTGTTTATGCCTATAATCATATTAGGCGGTATCTTTAGTGGTATTTTTACTCCAACAGAAGCCGCCGGAGTGGCGGTTGTCTATGGATTAATTGTTTGCTTATTAATCACGAGAACTCTTAAAATCGGGGAGTTGCCTAAGCTTCTTATCAATACTGGAATAACAACCGGTGTCGTGCTTATCATAATAGGAATGGCCCATATATTAGGATTCTACCTCGCGTATGAACATGTACCGACGAAGGTGGCATATTTTCTAATATCGTTGTCTAAGGATCCAACGGTTTTTTTATCCATTGTGGTTGTCCTTTTCTTGATTGTCGGATGTTTTGTTGATCCGACGACTGCAACTATTCTTTTGGTTCCGATATTAAAGCCAGCAGTGACGATGTTTGGAATTAATCCATTACATTTTGGGATTGTCGCAGTTCTGGCTCTTTGTATAGGATTATTGACTCCTCCGGTGGGTATCGTTCTGTACGAGACGAGCAGTTTACTTGATATTTCTGTGGAAAAATTAGTTGCGGAAATATGGCCCCTTATAGTTATAGAGATAGCTGTATTATTGATTGTTACATATATGCCTTTCGTGGCATTATTTGTACCTAATTATTTTGGTTATCAGTGAACGGGAGTTGGGAGATAAATCGAGTGGTATCGTTTGGAGGAAGGAGTCGCTCGGTGATTCGCGGTAAGCTGGTAACCAGAACAAAACAGAACACCCTACCCAATCTCTCCGCTGGGTATGAAAGGCCGCTGCAGGGTGAATACCACGGGGGGTTCAGTCTCTCCCGTCCATAAGCTCCCCTATCTCCACCGCCTCTCCCCTCTCTGCCGAGAGCAGAGCCCCTCTCACGACGGCAAGCGCTTCCAAGCCCACCCGGCCGTCGGTCTCGGGCTTAGTGCCTTCGGCCATGGAGCGGGCAAACTCAAGGAGCTCCTCCTCAACGATATCCACATCTGGACACTCCAGGGGCGCCTTCTCCTCTCGTCCCCTCTCAAGGAGCCTCAGCCCATCGAAGCGGTCATAATAGAGGGAGGCGCGCTCGCCATAGAGGTTGGTGAAGGCCGTCCAGCGTGGACTCGCATAGTTGCTCCCGATGTAACCGACCGCCCCTGAGTGAAACTCAAGCAGGGTGCCGGTGACATCGGGCACGTCCCACCCTCGGCACCTCTGGCTTGAGAAGGCGGACACCCGCCTCACAGGACCCAGGAGATAGATGAGGTTATCCGCCACATGAACCCCCAGCTGCGTCAGGGGGCCTCCAGGATTTTCCTCCCTCCTTCCCGTCCAGTGGCCCTCGGGGAGGTCTCTCAGCCGGTCGTTGGAGTTATTGCCCTCGGCCTGAAGGATGGTGCCCAGGCGCCCGCTCTCCACCCACTCTTTCATCATCCGATGGCCTCCCAGCCGCCGGGTGCTGTGGCCCACCATGAGGAGGACACCCGCCCGGGAGGCGGCCGCGATCATGGCCCTGGCGTCGGAGAGGCTGGTGGCAATGGGCTTTTCCACAAACACATGCTTTCCGGCTTCGGCCACGGCCTCGGCAAGGGTCTTATGGGTCGAGTCAGGGGCCGTTATGATAATCCCCTGGATGTCCTCTCTGGCCAGAAGTTCCTCGAGGCTCTCGGGAGATTCGCACCCAAAGGCCTTCCTGAACTCCTCCCTTCTCTCACGGGAGCGGCTCCAGGCGCCTGAAAGCTCCAGGCACGGAAGCCTCTCGATGACGGCCGCCACCTGGTGAGCCCAGCGCCCGAGGCCCACCACGCCCACCCCCAGAGCTTCCTCGGTCAAGGCCTTTCCCCCTCAGGAGGAACTCCCGGCATCCCTCCCCTCTTGGACCCGGATGATCCACTGGTTCTTGAGTGCGCTCTTCACCACCCGGGGGAGACTGAAACCGACCGACATCATCCGGGGAAGCTTGAAATCGGGCACAGCTATCGCCTCAAGGGACTCTCCCACGAGCTCGATTTCCCCCAGCTCAAGCGGACCTGCCTCCAACTCCTTGGCCGCCGCCAGAATTGGCCAGCTCTCAGCCTCAACCCCGAGGGCATGGCAGAGGATTCGGTCAAGGGCAACAGCATCCTCACTCGCAAGAAGGATGCCCAAGGGCCTGGGGCTGCCCTTAACGGGCCCATTTCCCTCCATAGCGATAACCCCGTCCACGATGTTGAGTGTGGGCCTCACCAACTGGTAGACCTCCACCAGCATGAGAGCGAAGTAGTTCTCGTAATTTCCGGCCTTGAAATGCCACCAGGCCTTCCGCTTCCCCGGAACGCAGCCGAAGCAGTTCTTGACGGCGCCGCTCAGGAGGAGCTGTTGATGGGCCTTGAGCTTGGGGAGGTTTATTATGACATCGGCTTCCAGCACGGCCCTGTCGAGGGTGAGGCGCCGGTAGACCCTGCCCCCATGGTTTTCCACCCTTATGGGATGATTGAAGGGAACGAGAGGTATGCCCAACTCTTCGGATACCTTTTTTAAGCCCGCGCTCTCGGCCACGCGGCCGAGGCTTCCCCAGGCTGGGCTATCCCCTATGAAGGGCATGCCGCCAGCCCCGAGCACTCTCTCCGCCACGCGCCTCACAAGAGAGGGGTGAGTGGTGACAGCCCCCTCGGGCTCTGAGGCCCTCAGAAGGTTGGGCTTTAATAGAACCTTAGCCCCCGGGTGGACGAAGCGCTCGATGCCGCCAAGGAACTCCAAAAGCCTGTCGAGGGCGGGATTCAGTTCGGCCTCTGAATAGCTCCCGCACCTCTGGGCCGCGACCTTGACACCCATGCTCTGGCCTCCGAGGAAGCCTATCCTTGCTTTTCCTGGCTGATTGCCTCTATTTTCTTTTGCTTCTCTTCGATAAGGGTCTGCTTTTCATTATTGAACTTCTCCTTAAGACCCTCGATGAGGGCTTCGGTTTCTCCCGGAGTCCAGCGCCTCAGGGCCTCCTTGATCGTTTCCTGCAACATGATGTCTTTCTCGGCGACCTTGGCCTCGTACTCCTTCTCCAGCTCAGAGATTCTCGCCCTCTGCTCCTCGCTCAGGTGTTTTCGCTCCAGCCGACCCTCCTCAGCCAGCCTCTCCGTCTTCTCCATGGCCAGCTCCCAGGCACTCTTCATCCCATCCGACATCCCTAATCCTCCCCTTCCCATTCTCCCGGAAAAGGCTCCTTTTCAAGCAGGGAGATGAGCTCATCCGCTTCCACCCTATCGCCCGAGTGTCTTCCCCTGTGAGCAAAGCTTATGAGGCCCTTTTTATCTATGAGAAAAGTGGCCGGAAATCTCCCCAGGTCCCCTTCTCCCCGTCTGGGGAGAAACCCTTTGGCGAGCGCTTTAAGGGCGCGCGCCAGGGCTTGGGGCCGATATATACTGAGAAGCGAAGCTTTCCCCACCCCGTAGAGGTCGTAGACCGTTCCCTCCTCATCGGCCAGAAGGGGGAAGGGAGCCCTGAGCTCAGACGCCAGGGAATCAACCGATGCCCGAGGTGAGGGGAAGAGAGCAAGCACCTCCGCTCCCAGTCCCGCAAGCATTGAATAGGCCCCGGAAAGCTGCGCCAACTGCGCACGGCAGACTATTCACCCTACATGGCGCAGGAATATAAGAGCGAGGGCCTTCTCCTCCCGGTAGGAACCGAGGCTCACGGTTCTACCGCCTGAGGCGGGAAGGCTGAAATCCGGGGCCAGGTCCCCAACTCTGAGCACACTCTCCTCCTTCCGCTTCTTCTAGATTTTAACCCAGTTTCTTTCCGGAAATATAAGAGAAAAACTCTTTCGAGGGTTTAAGGCTTGTACGCCAGGGCTGCCTGGTAGACTTTCTCTTCGATGAAGAGCTCGACCAGCTCTTGATCCAGGTGTCCCTCCTTGGCCTCCATCCTCAGGGTGTCAAGGGCGTGCTCTACGCTCACCGCCTGCTTATAAGGGCGGTCGGACGCGGTGAGGGCGTCGAAAATGTCGGCAATGGTCATCATCCTGGTCGGAAGCGGTATCTCGGGGCCTGTTATCCCCCGGGGATACCCCGTCCCGTTTACCTTCTCGTGATGGCCATAGGCGACGACGGGGATCTGGGCCAGGTCGCCGGTCCAGGGGATTTTGTTCAAGAAATGGAAGCTATGGATTACGTGGGACTCTATCTCATGGCGCTCGTGGACGTTCAGGGTCCCCATGGGTATGGAGAGGTTGAAGAGCTCGTTCTCAGTGAGGTATGGACGCTCCTGGCCTTCGGCGTCCCGGTAAGTATGCCGGGCTATTTTGAGGATCTCCTGGAAGCGGTTCTGGTCAAAGACGGTCGGCTCGGTGGCCTCTTGCACAAGGTGCCGGAAGCGCTCGATCTCTTCGGCCCTCGCCTCAAACTCCAGCTCAAGCTGAGCGAGAGCCCCCTGAGCTCCCTCTTCACCCAGGAGGAGAATCTGCTCGAGCTTTTGCTGCGCGAACTCCAGCTCCAGGCTACGCCTTATGAAGTCGAAGCGGCTGTTCACAAGCTCCAGCTCCAGAGGGTAGAGCTTCTTGGCCTTGACCAAGATGTGCTCCCTGACGCCCACCTTTCCGAAATCGTGAAGGAGGGCTGCATAGCGAATCTCTCTTATCTGCTCCGGGGGAAAATGCACTTCCCGCCACTTTCCCCAGGAGATGCGATTAACAAGCTCAGCCAGCTCAACCGTCATGAGGGAGACCCGGGCGGAGTGCCCCGAGGTGGCAGGGTCGCGCTGCTCGATGGCCGTTACTGAGGCCCTTATGAAGCCCTCAAAGAGCCGGTTTATGTCCTCATAGAGCCGGTCATTCTCGAGGCACACGGCAGCCTGGCTGGCGAGGGAGCGAACGAGAGCCTCCTCCTTCTCATCATAGGCGATGACGAAGTTCTCAAAATCAGCCTCCTCCTTGAGGCGAATGGCTTTATCGCGCTTTCGGTTTATAAGCTGAAGAACGCCGATTATCCGGTCCTTGTGGTCAATCATGGGGACAGTGAGCATGGCCTTTGTTCTATAGCCGAGCCTCTTATCGAAGCTCCGGTTAAAGGAGTACTCTACTCCCGGGGGAAGTTCATAGACGTCCTCAATGTTGAGGGTCTCGCCGGTAGCGGCCGCGTAGCCAGCGAGGCTTCTCCTGTCCACGGGGATGGTGTGCTCGGTGAAGGGAAGGCTCTCTACCGAGTCGTTCTGGGCCACCATGAACCGGAGGCGCCGCTCGTTGGGGTTCCCTTCGAGGCCTTCTACCAGATAGAGGCTTCCGGCATCTGAGCCCGTCGTCTCACGGCTGAGGGTGAGGATAAGGTCCAGAAGCTTCCTCAGGTCACGCTCCGCCGAGAGGGCGATGCCGATTCGGTTGAGGTTGTGCATCTCGGAGGAGAGATGTTTTATCTCCTGCTGCTGTCTTTCGGTGGCGGCGCGGGCCTGAAGATGCTGGAAAGCACTCCTCGCGGCAAGCAGGAACTGACGGCGGCGGAGAGGAAAGTCGAGTGAGAAGAAGACGGCCTGGGGGGGAAGCTCTTCGGTGAGGTCCGGCCCGCCGGTCCCGTTCACGACCAGAAGGCCCCTCTGCCCGGGCCCCCCTAAAAAGGAAGCAAGGCCCTCATGGCCGTTTCTTCCCATGAGGGCTCTGTCCAGGAGGAGGAGCTTGAGTCCCTTCCCGGAGAAATCCTCTCCCTCAAGGGAAGGTATCTCTTTGAGCTCGACCTCCTCCTCACTGAAGGTCGAATGGAACTCGCTGAGATCGTGCGCGCTTGAGTGATATATTGTGCCCTTCATCTTGGGCTCCCCGGGGCGGGGACTCCCCCCTCAGCATCTCTCCGCCTCCCGGGCCATGAGAAAAGTGACGTCGGAGAGACGGTTTATGTATTTGAGAAGGACGGGATTCTCGATATAGCCCTCGTCCCTCATCCTCACGACCCACCTCTCGGCCCGGCGGATGATGGTAGTAGCGAGGTCCAGGGCTGCGGAGCCTGGGTTGGCCCCGGCCATGGTCCAGCCCGTGAGATGGATATGCTCCTCATAGCGCCGTACCGCTTCATCGAGCCTCTGGAGCATGCCCTCGGTCACCTTTTTCTTGAGCTCCCCCGCCCTCCCTTTGGGTGTGGCCAGCTCCCCGTTCAGTATCACCAGCTCCTGCTGAATTTTGAGGATTTCCCCCTTGAGCAGTTCATCCTTAACAAGAGACCTGGCAAGACCCAGGGCGGCCATGGCTTCGTAAACAGCCCCATAGCTCTCACACTGCAGGTGATATTTCGGGACCCTCTCCTCGAAAAGAAGGGAGGTCTCCCCCTTGTCTCCTCCCCGGGTTGTTATCGACATGACTTCAGCCCTTATTTAGCCTTTTTATGATATCGTCCCCCACCTGGCGGGTTGTGGCTCTGCCACCCAGGTCAGGCGTCTTCACCTCACCCTGCGCCAGGTTCTCCAATATGGAAGCCTCAAGGCGCTCTGAAGCTTTTCTCTCTCCGAGGAAATCCAGCATCATCGCGGCCGAGAAGAGCTGGGCCACGGGGTTGGCGATGCCGCGGTCGGCAATATCGGGTGCCGAGCCGTGGATGGGCTCGAACATGGAGGGATATTTCCGCTCCGGGTTCAGGTTGGCGCTGGGTGCGAGCCCCATGCTCCCCGCAATGGCCGCTCCGAGGTCAGTGATGATGTCGCCGAAGAGGTTGGAAGCGACGACCACATCAAACCTCCTGGGGTCTCTCACAAAGAACATGCAAGCCGCATCCACGAGGTATTTGGCGGTCTTCACTTTGGGGTATTCCCTGGAGACCTGATCAAAGACCTCATCCCACAGGACAAGCGTATAGCCCTGCGCATTGCTCTTGGTGATGGAGCTGACATGGCGGCGGCGCCCCATGGCCGCCTCAAAGGCCGCCCTCATTATCCGCCCGCACCCCCTGCGGGTGAAAATGGCTGTATGGACGGCGACCTCCTCGGGCGTCCCCCTGTAGAGACGACCTCCCGCGGGGGCATATTCCCCCTCGGTGTTCTCCCTGAAGACCAGCATGTCGATGTCTTGCGGGCTCACGTCCCTCAAGGGGCTCCGCGCCCCGGGGTAGAGCCGGATCGGCCTCAGGTTCACGTAGAGGTCGAACTCTCGCCTGATGGGAAGGAAAAAGTCCCCCAGAGTGAGGTGGTCGGGAACCTTCGGGTGGCCGACGGCGCCGAGGAGAATGGCATCGAAACGGGAGAGGCGCTCGAGGAAATCCGGAGGGGCGAGGCGCCCCTCCTTGAGATAGTGGGGGCTGCCCCTGGGTAATTGGGAGACGGCGAGCTTACGGGAGGGATCGAGAGGGGTGAGGGCCTTAAGGGCCCTCACGGCTTCAGCTACAACCTCAGGACCGATGCCGTCTCCGGCAATAACCGCTATCCTGTAGCTTCCCATTTTTTGTCCTCCCTTATTCTAAGATGCGCTCGAAGCTCAGAATTCTTGGGGTACCTGCGTCAAATTCCTCTCATTATAAACTAGGGGCACTCTCGTGGTCGGGCTTTTCTCTGAGCTTCCATTGAAGGTGGCTCGCTTCGGTGTTAACATTCGGAGGTGCTCGTTTCGGCCTTAGAGAGAAGAGGGGGTGAGAGGTGAAGGGCTATTCCATCGACCACACCCTCCACGTCATAACCGACAGAAACCTCTACGGGAGCGTTCCCGGCAGAAGCCTTGAGGATGTTGTGAGGGCTGTGGCGAGAGGCGGGGCTAAAGTGATTCAGCTTCGGGAGAAGGGGCTTGAGGGCGGAGAGCTCTGCCGCATGGCCGAGATTCTTAAGGAACTCGCCCGGGAGCTCTCCTTCGCCTTCATAGTGAATGACCGCCTGGATGTTGCGCTTATCTCCGCCGCGCACGGTGTCCATCTGGGGCGGGGAGACCTGCCCATCGCCGGCGCCAGAAGGCTTGCGGGCGAGGGTCTCATCATCGGGGCCTCGGCCTCAAACCGGGAGGAGGCCCTTCGCGCTCAGGATGAGGGGGCGGACTATCTGGGAGTGGGCCCGGTATATCCCACGGGGACCAAGGAGACGGGGAGAGCCCCTCTGGGGCCGGAGGGCATAGAGGCGGTAGCCCGTGCCGTTTCAATTCCGGCCGTAGCCATAGGCGGTATCACGGCCGAGAACATGGCCCCGGTCATAGAGGCTGGCGCCGCGGGAGTGGCCGTAATTTCCGCGGTCATGGCCGCCCGGGATATAGAGGGGGCGACTCGGATTCTTAAGGAGAGGATTCGGGCAGCCAGGAGGATCTAGTGGGCGAAAGGTGCATATCCCTCAAGAGCTTGGGGGAAGTGGGGCTGATAGAGCGGCTGCGCTCTCGCCTGAGGCCTGGTGGGCCTTCTCTTATCGTGGGCCCAGGGGATGACTGCTCCGCCTTCAGGCTTTCAGAGAAACTTCTTACACTTGCCACCTGCGACATAATGATCGAGGGGGAGCACTTCCTCCCTCATGCCATATCCCCCTATCAACTCGGCCGTAAGAGCCTGGCCCTTAACGTGAGTGACATAGCCGCGATGGGAGGGCTCCCCCGCTTTGCCCTCATCTCCCTCGCCCTTCCGGCGGAGACCCCTTTAGGCTTTGTGGATGAACTCTACCGGGGGCTCCAGGAGGAGGGGGAGAGGTGGGGGGTGAGCCTCATCGGAGGGAACTGCTCCCGCTCAAAGCTAAAGCTGGTCGATATATTCCTTCTCGGGGAGGTGGAGGAGGAGTTTCTGCTCCTCCGCTCAGGCGCCAGGCCCGGGGACAACATCCTCGTTACGGGAAGCCTGGGGGATTCCAGGGGCGGGCTTGAGCTTCTGCGGAGGTCGGGCCTTGAGCTGGCCCCGGAACTAGCACAGGCTCTCCTCGCCTCCCACCTCACCCCGCCTCCCCGCCTCCCGGAGGCCCGTGCCATAGCCAGAAGCCGCAAGGCCAGGGCAATGATGGATATAAGCGATGGCCTGGCGAGCGACCTTCAGCGCCTCTGCCAGGAAAGTGGCGTGGGGGCGGAGGTCGAGGCTGAGAGCCTCCCTGTTTCCGCTGCTCTCAGGGCTCTGGCATCGGCCCTTGACACCGAGGCCCACCGCCTGGCCCTCGAAGGGGGGGAGGACTACGAGCTCCTGCTCACTGCTCCAGCCGGGGCGGAAGAGGAGCTGAAGCAGGCGGTCAGGGAGGCAACGGGGCGGAAGCTCTCGCTTGTGGGGAGGATAACGGAGGAGTCCTCTGGCATCCGCTTCCTTATGGGTGGAAGAGAGTTGCCCCTCGATGTCAAGGGCTGGGACCATTTTGCAGGTGAGGGCCGTGGCTCAGAGAGGGGGCCTAGCCTCTCTTCCTGACGGGGAGTCTTCATGGTAATGGAAAGGGAAGGTCCTTCAAGAGCTGATGAGCCAGGCCGGAGGCTTGAGCTTTTCAGGGAGAAGCTGGTCGAAATTCACCGGGCCGCCGGTCGGAGGAAGCTGGAGCTCATCTTGGACCTTCCTGAACCCGTGGGCTTTGTCCGCCGACTCGCCCTGGAGGACCTATTCTTCCTGGTGAAGGAGCTCGACCGGGAAGAGGCTGCCGAACTCGTGGCGATGGCCGCGCCGGAGCAGGTACGGGGCATGATTGACCTGGACTGCTGGAAAAAGGACAGGGTGGACTCTGGGCGTCTCAAGGGCTGGCTCTCTCTGCTCAAGGAAGGGGGCGGGGAGCCCCTGAGGGAGGCAGTGGGAGCACTTGATTCTTCGCTTCTCATCCTTCAGCTGAGGCGCTCTCTCAGAGTGTACCGCCGTGAGCCTGATGAAGACCCGGGGGAGCTCGCAGAGGATTTTGACTTCACGCTCGATAATAACTACTTCATTCGCTTCCGCCGCCCCGAGGAGGAGCCCCTGCTCAGGGCGCTCCTTGAGGCCCTCTTCGAGCGGGATCAAGGTCGCTACCTGCTTATTATGGAGGCTTTTCTTTGGAGCCTGGATGGCGTTCTGGAAGAGGAGGCCTATCGTTGGCGCAAGAGCCGTCTGGGGGACCACGGTTTTCCCGACTATTTTGAGGCCCTCGAGATCTACCAGTATCTGGAGCCAGAGGGAGCGGAAGGTCGCCTTGAGCGTAAGGCAGCTTCGGACCAGGCGGGAGAGCCGCCTGAGGAAGAAGCCATGGCCCCAGGCTACCTCACCCTTGCCGGGATGCCGGGGAACTTTTTTCTGGAAAGCCTGGGGGGAGGATTCCCCGGGGAGGAGCGGGAGAGAGTGCAGTGGGAGCTCGTTTACCTTGCCAACCGGGCTCTAGTGGCTGACAGGGTTGACTTTTCAGAGCCCGAGGCGGCCCATAAATGCTTGCAAAGGGTACAGGGCTACCTCAATATCGGGCTTGAGTATTTGAGCGGCGGCGGGCGCGATAGAGCAAGAGAGCTTCTCAGGGAGCGCTATCTGCAGAGCCTCTTTCAGGTGGGCAATAGCCTGCTCCGGAGGCTGGCGGGCCGGGCGGTACGCCTTGAGGCCAGAGGCCGCCTGAGTCCGGCGGGGAGTCCTCTCTCCCTCCTCGATGCCCCATACAGGGAGGTAATCCTGGGGCTACTTAAGACGAGGCCGCAGTTTTTCACGGGCTTTGAGGGAGCGGGCGGCACTGAGTACCGGGACTTCCGCGACCTTGCCGAGGTAAAGCTCCTGGAAGAGACCCTGGAGAAGGTTGAGTTTCTTGAGGTTTTTTTCTTTGAAACGCTGGGCGTTAGGCCTCAGGCCCTGAAGGAGCTAGTCCTTGAGGGCTGCTACCCGGAAAGCTTAGAGGATATTACTCTTTCAACGGTCTTTCTTACGTCCTGGTCCTGGAAGGTGCTGGAAGGCTCTTTTGATTTTCTCCCCCTTCATAGGGGGCGGCTGGAAGAGCTCCACAGGACCCTCACAGTGCTAAGCCGCGGGAGGCTGGCCTTAAGGGAATCTCTCCGGTCGGAGCTCTTTGAGTGGTTGGAGGAAACCCTCAAGGGCGACCCGAAGCGCCTGGTCCAGGGACGGGAATTTCTGAGCTTTTGCCTCGATATTCTGCAGGAGGAATTCATCCCGATAGAGACCTCCCGAGGCATTGACCCGCGCTACATCCGGGGGCTCCTCGTGAGAGTTTCATGAAGGCTCCACCTTTTCAAATTTCTTATATTCCTTTGAATTAATTGTTATTATAGCCAATAGTAGTAAACTTATTGCTCTCAAATGTTCTTTCCCCGGGCTATAAATTCATTGACCCCGATAACCCCCTCGCTTAACATGCGCTGAATTTTTTTGACCCTTAAACACTTTCCTAGGCCCGAGGGCAAGGCTAAAGACCTCTTTATGGGCGCACTTGAAACCCTGAGCCGGGGGGTGCTTCTCAAGACCCTCTCCAACCTTGTGGTCATGGGCTTCGGGCTGGCGATGCCCGTGCTCCTGACCCGCCACTTCGGAAAGGAGGCCTATGGTCTTCTGGTCCTGACATACTCAGTGACGAGCCTCCTGGTTGTGCTCGCCGACCTCGGTGCCAAACCTTCCATAAACCGTTTCGTACCGAGGTCTGTTGCAGCCGGAGATAGGGGCAAGGCGGCTGAGATTGTCCTGACAGGGTCTTTTTTCCAGGCTGCCGGAATTGCCATCTTTGCTCTTCTCCTTCTGGTTCTTTCCGGTGCTATCGCCCGGGGCTTTTTCCACCAGCAAGCCCTCATTCCCTTCCTCCGGGCGGGGGCCCTTTTCTTAATGGGCTATGCGGGGGTAGAGTTTATCTTTCAACTTTTCCAGGCCCTTCAGCGGTGGAGCAGGGAGTTTCTGGTGAGCACCCTCTACCCCGCTCTCTATTTTTTCCTCACCGTGGCCGCCATCCTCCTTCTCGATATAAGCCTTGTGAGCGTCCTTTACTGCAACTTTGCGGCGGCGGCCGCGGTGATCGCCCTCGGCGCAAGGCTCTTGCCACGGGAGCTTCCCCCCGTCCCCCGGGTGGCTCTATCACCCGGGGCCTTCAGGGAGCTGGCCTGGCAGGTCGCGCGCTTCGGCTGGCCGGTACTGGGGGGGAACCTTATCTTCGTTATTGAATCCTGGCTGGATAAAGCCCTTCTGGGACGCTATCACACGGCCGAAGTCGTGGCCCACTTCTACATAGGAGCCCTTTTCATCAACGCCGCAATGCTCCTCATAAAGGTGCTCTATACTGTGCTGATGCCCTATGCGGCGAGCCTATCGGTCAAGCCCCGTGAGGAGGTGCTCCGGCAGTTTCGCTTCACATCGAGAGTCTTTCTGCATTCCGGTATCCTGATAGCGATTGCGGGCTTTTTTCTCATCGAGCCTGTAATAACATTTCTTTTCGGGCCCGGATACGGAGAATCTGCCTTTGCCTTCAGGCTCCTGCTATCCCTTTTTCTCATAAGGGCTTTCCAGCAAAACTACGGTATATTCCTTGTGAATGTGCTGGGACGCTCGGGGCTTTCGCTCATCCTCGCGACAATTTCAACAGCCCTTCTCATTCCCCTCCTCCTGATTCTCATCCCTGGCTACGGCTTCAGGGGGGCGGTGGGAGCGGCCGTAGTCTCCAGGCTTCTGAGCCTTGCCCTTTTCATCGCAGCCACACGGACTTATGGCTCCATAGTGGATGTTGCCTCCGTAGCCAAGAGCCTTGGGTCTTTGGGGATTACGGGCCTCTTTTGCCTGCTGCTCAAGTGGGGGGGGTTGAGCTCTCTTCCCCTCTTTCTCCTTCTCTCGCTCGGCTCTTACTTCCTCCTCATCGTCCTTTTCAGGGAGCTCGGGCGGGAAGACCTGGCGGTTGTGAGGGCTGCAATTTCAAGCTACTTCGGGGCGGAAAAAAGGGGAATAATTTGAATGGTCAGAAATATAAGCTCAGGGCAAGAGCTCACTCTCTAACCCCATGCCGGGCTCCCAGCGTGGGTAAAATCTGAAGTAATGCTCTCGGGAGAGCAATGCCCTCATGCCAGGGTTCTCCAGTTCCGTGGGATTCACCTGGCTCCTATGGCGGCGGAGGGCCTGGAGCTTGCGGTCCACAAACTCCGCCACATCCACTATGGTGCTTATCTCCTCCCGGTGGCGAAGGTCCTTTCGGCCCGCTCTCTCCACAGCTTCCCTCGGGAGAACGCGGTAGTAAAGACGCTCGGGGAGGTAGGGCTTCAGCCCCCCGAGACCCTCCGGATATGCATTTTTTTCTCCCGAAGAAAAAAATGCCTCAGTGGCAAACCGGCCTATGGCAATGTGGTCGGGGTGGCCGGTTATGCCGTCTTCATCGAAGGTAACGACCACTGTGGGCCTCAGCTCCCTGATGATGCGCGCGAGGTGCGGAACGGCCTCCTCCCTGGGCACCGCCGCCACCCCTCCATCGGGATAACCCAATATTATGGGCTTCTCAATCCCGATGACTTCACATGAGCGGCGGAGTTCCTCCTCCCTGACCTTCGCCAGCTCTTCCTTGCTCTCAGAGAGGGGAGGGTTTCCGCGGGGGCCCGCCTCACCGCGCGTTGCGGTTATGAGATGGACCTTTGCCCCGAGGCTCCTATATTTCGCCGAAGTGCCGGCACTTCCGTAAGCCTCATCATCGGGATGGGCATATACGAGAAGTATGGACTTTCCGGCGTATTTCTGCATGATGCTCCAGCCTGAAGGCTGAGCTTGAGAGTGAGCCAGGGGGTTTTCCCCCTGGGATGGATTATATTATAGTCTAATTGAGAACGCAAATAAGAATTATTGACATCCTCCTTGAAAAGACCTATATTTCTAAGGATAGAATTCGTTGACCCTGCGGCAGATCGGGGGGCTCACAGCGGCTGAGCCAAAAGGGAGGTTCAGCCGCCGCCGCAGGGTCATTTTTTAGGGTTGCATCATAGCAAAAATAGGGCGGGGATAAAGCCTTTCCCCCCGCCCTTCTGCCTCTCCCGCCTCCGGGGAAGCTCATCCGGCGAGAAGACATCATTTCAAGGCCGAGATGGCAATGCTCCTCACCGAGGAGAGCGCCTCTTCCAGCCGGCGGCCATCTCCTCCTATCTTCTCAGCCAGAGTCTTTAACAGAGGGTCGGCCCAGAGCGTATCAAAGGGCACGCACGCAGAGGAGATTATGCGCACCTCCTGAAAACCGGCCGCCTCGATGGCGTCAAGGTATTCCTCCTTCTTGAGGGCTCCCGCCAGGCATCCTACGTAGGCCTCGATGGAGTCTCTAAGCCATTCGGGGAGCTCTCTCTCCAGCACGATGTCGGAGACCATGAGCCTTCCTCCGGGCCTCAGGACCCTGTAGGCCTCCCGGAAAACTTGCGCCTTATCGGGCGAAAGGTTTATGACGCAGTTTGAGATGACGGCATCCACAGAAGAGCTCTCTAAGGGAAGCTCCTCAATGGTCCCCAGGCGGAACTCAATATTCTTGTAGCCGCCCTTTTCAGCATTCCGCCACGCCTTTGTTACCATCTCCTCGGTCATGTCGACCCCGATGACCTTCCCCTTATCGCCCACCGCCCTGGAGGCCAGGAAAACGTCAACCCCCGCCCCTGAGCCCAGGTCCAGAACCACCTCTCCCTCCTTAAGGGAGGCGAGAGCCACCGGGTTTCCACAGCCAAGGCCAAGGTTTGCCTCTTCCGGAAGGGAGGAGAGCTCTTCTTCGGTGTACCCCACCTTTGGGCAACAAGAGTTCACCTCCGAAGGGGTGCCTCCGCAACAAGATTTCCCGCCCAGCGCTACCTCTCCGTAATGCTTCTTAACTTCCCGGCGTATTGCCTCTTCATCGCGTCTCTCTTTCATAGCCTTTTTCACCTCCAGGCTCAGTATATGGGGGTCTTCGAATAGGACCCCTCGGTTGCGATGATCCCAGAAAATCAGGGGCCGCAGGCCGCCTCCCTCCTCCCCCCGCCCCCGCTGAAATAGCCTTCGAGCTCGGCCAGCACCTCGGCATTTACCAGATAGTAGACCCAGGGCCCCTTCTTGAATCGGGTGAGAAGTCCGGCCCGGGCGAGCTCCTTGAGGTGGTGGGAAACCGTGGCCTGAGTCATGCTAAGGCGCTCCACTATTTTCTGAACGCAGAGGCAGCCCTCGGGCAGATTCTCAGGCTCCAGCCCCCCAGGCGCTTCCTCACAGAGGCAGCACTCTCGGAGGAGGTTGAAAATCGCGAGGCGATTCTCGTTGGAAAGGGCCTTAAAAATTGCCACCAGCTCGCTCACAGGATACACCCCTAAAAGTTATCCAGATATCAATATATATCAATATCTCTATTTGTCAAGTATTTTTTATTCTTAAAGGGGTCTATCCCCCCTGGTTTTGGGAAAGAGAAAGGCCATGCAACTCCGCCGCGGTCGATACAAATTGGGTGAAAAATTTTGCCGAAAATCTACCCGTATAAGTAACAATTTGATTTTTAATTGATTATGCTTGATTCAAAGCTGCGGCGAGATATTCAAAAAACTTGACAAAATTAAGCGCAAATATTATATTTTAATTGGACTCAGGAACAGGAGTCCTTCTCGATGGCTCAATGGGAAATTGGAAATTTAGAGTTCGGTCGGGAAAACAGAAAAAACATCCTTTGAAAGGAGGAATGAGCTATGTCTCTCGTTAGGTATCAGCCTTTTGGCTCTCTGAGTCGGAGGTTTTGGCCGGAGCTTGATGAGGTGAGGGAGACCCTGGACCGTCTCATGGGTGAGTTTCCCTCAAGGGCGGACTCTTGGTATCCCGCGGTGGACATCATCGAAAGGGAGAAGGAGTTCCTCGTGAGGGCCGAGCTTCCGGGCATTGAGGCCAAAGACGTGAAGGTGGAGCTCAGGGACGGCATCCTCACCATCTCAGGGGAGCGCAAGGAGGAACGTGAGGGCGAGACCGGCAATTACCACAGGGTGGAGCGCACTTACGGCAGGTTCCATCGCTCCTTTGTGCTTCCTCAGGCGGTGGATGCCGCCAAAGTGGAGGCCACGAGCAAGGGCGGCATTCTGGAGATTCGGCTTCCCAAGTCCGAGGCTGCCCTTCCGAAGCAAATTCCGGTCAAGAGCGCCTAAGAGGCTTAGGGGCACTTTCCCTGGGGGGAGGCCTTAGCGGCCTCCCCCATTTTTTTATCCTGGAGGGAAATGAGGGCGATAGGCCTTCCGCCCCCTCTCAGAAAGAGGGGTCTCAGCTAAGGCTTATCTCGAGGAAAAGGTCGCCCGGGACGTCTTTCTTATTTCCCAGGCCTTTGCCGCCCAGCCGGAGGCGGGTGCCCGGCTTCACGCCGGGGGGGATGTTCACGCGAAGCCTCTTGGTCCGGCCGTCTGCCTCGTAGAGGATCTCCTTTGCCACCCCGGATGAGGCTTCCTCAGGGCTCAGGGGTAGCTTGAAGAGGATGTCATTCTCCCCCAGCTCAAGCCCCCTCTCCCCCCTCCGGCTCTCTTGTCGGCCCTTGCCCAGAAGGCCTGAGGCGCCGCCTCTAAGCCGCTCCCAGAACCCCGGCCCGACCCGCTCCCTCTCGCGCCTGGGGGCTTCCCTCTCGAGGACCTGCTGGCCGAAGGCCCCTCCAAGGAGTGAGCGCATGAGCCGGAACATGAGAAAGGGAGGGAAAAACCCCCTCATCATGAAGCCGGCGCAGAAAAACCCCGGCCCGAAGAAATGCATCCGCCTCATGAAGGGCTCATCAAACTTGAGGCCCATGCGGCCGAGGTCGCGGAAGACCTGAGAGAATGCGGGGTTTGTGAAAAGGTCGCGGAAGATGTCCTCCTGGCTGTAGCCGAAGTCCTCGGTCCTGAAGGGTCGGCCGCTGCCCGCAGCCCTCAGGGAATCGTAGCGGGCCCTCTTCTTGGGGTCTATGAGCACGCCGTACGCCTCGGAGACCTCCTTGAACCGCTCCTCGGCACGGCTGTCTCCTGCGTTCCGGTCGGGATGATGCTGGAGGGCCAGGCGTCTAAAGGACTTTTTGATATCCCCCTCGCTCGCCCCGGGCTCAACTCCCAGAACCTCATAATAATCCCTGGTGACACGCCCCCTCATCGGCCATCTCTCATCAAAAGAATCTTTTCCATTGCGGCCCCAGATGCCCTATCTTAACATAAATTCAGGGGCTTAGGAAACAAGCCGGGGGTTCTTCTTTTCCCGTAGAATCAGGGAGGATTGAGTCATGCGCGTGGCCTATATCCAGATCAAGGTCGAGCCGGGGCAGGTGGAAAAGGTGGCAAGCGACCTCATCGAGATAGAGTCGGTTACAGAGGTCTATTCCATCTCGGGTGAGTATGACATCCTCGCCAAGGTCATCATGGATAGCCTGGACGATGCCTCTGAGATAATCCCCAACGTGGTCCACAAAATAAAGGGCCTCCGGGAGACCAACACTCTCTTCACCTTCAGCGCCTTTAAGTAGGGGCCGGGCCCTCCCGCGAGGAGGGGGCGCTCGATGAGGCGAGACGAACTGCTTTGACTTTTGACCATAGCAAACATATCAAATATACTAATTACACGCGTGATTTTTTTGTCCAGAACTGAAAGGAGGAGCCCCTCCCTGCAGGGGGGTGGATTCTCAGAAGCGATTTCGGAGAGGGAAAAACCCTTATGGCGCCCGCTGATATCACAAGAAAGCTGCAAGAGCTTGCTCATGAAAAAGGAGCAAGTTTAACCAGAGTTATCTCCGCAGAAAATATCTTTGTCGAAGACTGGGTGAGGCAGAAGTGTGAGTTCGGCTGTCGCAGGTATGCGACAAACTTCACCTGCCCTCCATATTCACCCACGCCCGAAGAGACAAGAAGGAGGCTGAAGGACTATAAGCTCGCCCTCTTGGTCGAATTTCCAGGCCGGACGGAAATTGAAGAACTGCAAAAGATGAACGAGCTGATGTGCGAACTCGAAAGAGAAGCCTTTCTGGGCGGTCTCTATAAGGCTTTTGCCTATGGGGCTACAGTTTGCAGAATCTGCGGGGATGTTTGCCCGGCCGGGGAATTCAGCAATCCGGGCAAGAGCAGCAAAAAGGAATGTGTGGACCAGCGAAGAATAAGGCCGCCAATGGAATCTGTAGGAATAGACGTCTATCAGACCGCGAGAAAGGCCGGCCTTGAGATTCATGTCATTCAAGACGAAGGCGAACCTTTCAAGCGGTTCGGGCTTCTGCTGCTTGAATGAGGGGG
Source organism: uncultured bacterium (assembly GCA_964575845.1). Classification (GTDB taxonomy): domain Bacteria; phylum UBA8248; class UBA8248; order UBA8248; family CAZNSX01; genus CAZNSX01. Next base: position 228,799 of record CAZNSX010000004.1, read on the forward strand.
GCGAGTGCAAAGCCCTGTCCCGTACGGAGGTGTTCTATGTCTGAGATTTGCTTAAGACTACACGTGCAGACCATTGAGGAAGGTGGTTATGTTGCAACAAGCTCAGACCTTCCCGGACTTGTCGCCCAGGGTAGGACGCTGGCGGAGACAATAGAAATAGCCCAGGATGTGGCAAGGAAACTGATTGAATCATACGAGGAGCATGGCGACCCCTTGCCGCCGGGTATCAAGAAAGCCGACAGGGAGATCGACATCGATATTGCTGTCGGGGCCGCTTGCGGGCTTCAAATATAAAGAATTCCTGAAGCTTTGAGGATAGCAGAGAGGAAATTTTGATGAGCCTGACCTCCTGTAGTCCTTTCAATTGCGAAACCTATATAGAGGTAATTGAAGATTTCATTGCTTTTACGGTTCAATATGTCCAAGAAAGTGAAATAAAAGGTCATACTGGTTGGGCCCAGCAACTTGGATCATATAAATGGACATCTGGTAATTTCCAGGAGGGAGTCAATTTGCGACTTGATTTTTATCGAAGGCTTAGGGATGCCCTCCGATCGCAGCGTACAGTCGATTTGCAGCATATAGTCGACGAAATTATGCAATGGGGCGGGATGAAACCATATAAAGTAACAGCAGAACTTTTGGAATCATTCAGGATACTAGACTCTTTGAATATGGGAAATCAAACTGATTGGCAAAAACTTATAGGGAAAAGAATTGCAGCAACCTCTAAAATTTATGCCATGTACGACCTAAACTATTGGACTATTTATGATGCCCGCGTTGCAAAAGGAATTCAATATCTTGTATCTAATTATCTTAAAATAAATCCTGATAACGATATCGATGATGGCTATTTGAGATTTCAAATGCCCCCAGCTCGCAATAGGAAACCGATCAAGGGCTTTGAAGGGCTTATTCCTTGCGAACATAGTAAACAAGCCATACTTGGGTTTTTATATGCGAGCTGGCTTCTTAGAGCTATTGCTCGCAGGCTCTGTGATAAACATACCCGGCTGCCTGCTCCTTTGCAGGATGAAGAATGGCAGGTCTATCATGTCGAGATGATATTTTTCATGATAGGCCTTGTTCCGGAGCAGGCGTGACCTAGCAGGCTGAAACCGCAACAAAACTAAGGAGGCATTATGGCTGATTTCAAGGACCGCATCGTTCGCGCCGCCAAGCTGGATGTAACCCTCTATGAAGAGGTCGAGGCCGACAAGGGGGCGCTCCGTCAGGCCATGGGGGTCGTCGTCATTTCAAGCGTAGCGGCCGGGCTCGGGGCCATCGGGAGGGCGGGGGTCGGCGGGCTCTTGGGGGGGACGGTCATGGCCCTCGTCGGGTGGTATGTCTGGGCCTACCTCACTTACTTCATCGGCACGAGACTCCTCCCCGAGCCGCAGACCGAAGCAGACCACGGCCAGCTCCTCAGGACGATCGGCTTCTCGAGCTCCCCCGGCATAATCCGAATACTGGGCATCATCCGGCCTCTGGCGGGAATTGTTTACGTTGTCGCCTCGGTCTGGATGCTCATCGCCATGGTCATCGCCGTCAGACAGGCCCTCGATTATAAGAGCACCCTCCGCGCCGTGGGCGTCTGCGTCATAAGCTGGGTAATCCAGATCATATTCCTCATGCTGCTCTTCTCCATCTTCGGCGTTTTCCGCGTGGGGGGGTGAGGGTCTTGGCGGTGTGGGTCGCAGTTTTGATGGGAAGGGAGCCGGGTAGGGTCAGGCCGCGCCTGACCTTTATGAGAACGGGGCCTCACGGTGCAGCCGTGACCTACCCCGCTTGGGCTAACCAAGGGAGGAGGATGACATGCGCGAAGGGGGTCCGACTATGGGCTATTCGGACCGCATAGAGGTCAATCCCAGGGTCATGATGGGAAAGCCTGTAATCCGTGGTACCAGGATACCGGTTGAGCTCATCCTGCGAAAGCTGAGCGAGGGGGCGACGGAGGCGGATATTCTGGATGCTTACCCTCGCCTCACGCGCCAGGACATTCAGGCTGCGCTGGCTTATGCCGCCGATGATGTCGGATAGGGCCGCTAATTTGGCCGAAGCCAGCCGGGTAGGGCGAGGCCGCGCCTGAATTTTATGAGAACGGCGCGTCATGGTGGGAGCGCGAGCTACATCGCTCATGTAATCCCTTTTCTTGAGGAGGGGCCAAAAGTGGGATGGCTTAAATTATTTTTCTTCTATACATTTTTCCTTTTCATAATAAATCCAATGGCTTTTTCCGAAGAAAAAATTCCCTCGGATGTTTTGAAGGAACTTTCCAGGGACCTAGCCGAAATAAATAAGCTCATCCTGGAGCGTCAGGCTACAACTCAGGCAAGAGAAGGTTTAGTAGGCTATTATACAAAAATCCGTGTAACTAAAGATACGGCCTACGCTTACGCGGGAGCGTCTTGGGAAGCTGGAAAGATTGCTCAATTCGCTGCAGGCAAGGTGTTACCTGTAATTGATAAAGCCGGGCCTTGGTATGCCGTGGATCTTGGGGAAGAAAAAACGGGATGGGTCAATGCAACCCAAGTGGTTCCCACTGGTATCGGCCCTAAGCCCTTCTTTGCTGCTGCCGATGACTTGTCAACGCGAATTTATACTTTGCTTACAAATAAATTGGCGGAACTCAAAGAAAAATATGAAAAGAATCTTTACATCAAGGTTAAGGGGTTTTCAGTGTCCCTTGGAATGCCTATGTCAGTAACAATTGACTTCGAATTTAGATAGCCCTATGAAAGGGCGCGTCCTTGACAAAATTCCATCTTCCCACTCTGCCCTGAAGCCGAGTAGGGTCAGGCTGCGCCTGACCTTTATGAGAGCGGGGAGTCACGGTGCGGCTGTGAGCTACACTGGGTAAATAGTGATATAAGGCACATAGGGATGGGCAACGCGAGTCAGTTCGACGGTTGGTTGCGTGAATTCGTAGCAAAAGCTGATCACCCGTGGGTTCAGAATTCAGAAGAGATGATCAAGTATCTTATCGAGTTTGATAAAGAATTACCTTCGGAATATGGATGGCGGGTTACTTCTCGCGAAGCCTTTAGGGAGCAAATTGTTAGGACGAGTTCGGCTGAGGACGCCAATCGCTGCTATTGGCAAGACATGGCTCGGCAAATAGAGGCTTATGGGGTTATGCTGATCTGGCGTTCAACTGAATTAGTGAGGCCAACTGTAGAATTGCTAAACGCGAAAGAAATTATCGCTCCCGCCGTATTAAGCCGTTCATTGCTTGAACTTGGGTCGAGCGCCCTGATAAACAGCAACACAATAAACCAAACCATAAAGGAGGTGTTAGCAGAAGCAGAGAAGGAAGTCGTTGTTCTGTGTGAAGAATTAGAAAATATTCTACTTCGTATTATCCATGGCACTCGACTTGGAGAGCCTGCAGATCACCTAAAACAAACAAATGCGTTGACCTATATACAGAAAATGGCGAAAAAACGCGATCAAGGAGAACTATTGAATATTTACCAGAATCTTTGCGAGGTTACCCATCCAAATGTGCTAGGGAACGCGCGCTTCTGGGCGTCCATAATATCTAGGAATGAAGATGGCAGCGAAACTGTGAAGATGGAGCGTCATGGGGAGTCCGTAACGACTGGTAGTATTAGAAAAAAGATTTTGTGGGCGCTTGGTTGGTCAGGGGTGTCTATTACCAATTCATTTCGAATATGTCGTGATTCTGTGCAAATGATTATGGAACGTTGGCCAAGGGAAGGGGGGTAGTGTCAGGCTGCGCCTGGCATTTATGAGAACGGGGCGTCACGGCGCAGCCGTGACCTACCCCGGCTTAAAGTCAATAAGCCGAGGATAGGCTATTTCGATGAACAAAGCATATTTTAGTGATCGAGAGCTAGGTCCCAGGCCGCGAATTAAGGAAGAAATTGATCAACGCGCCTGGGGTGGAATAATTGCAGCCATAGGGTCTCGCATCGCGGATGGCTCTTTCGGCTATCATTACCCAGCGGAGTGTCCGGACGGGAAGGGGCCGTTCGGATGCGACGGGTACCAATTTTATTTGGCGCTGACGGCGGAGATTAATGATATCTCATGGCCACTTAACTCAGCTCAGGTGCCACCTACACTTGCAATACTTGATCTTCTGGAATTCTGCCATCGGGCTGTAGCGAAACCTGTCCAGGGTAGCTACCACCCGTATTATGATCATTACCATCTCGCCTTTAAGCAAGAAGAGGGTCAAACCTGTTTTCGAGATAATATCAACAGCATTCTTGCTCGCAATGAACTTGCTTACGAACTGACTGCTGACGGGGTTGTCGTTCGTTTGGCACCAGGGGCGCTCAGAGAAGCTCTTGCATCTGCAATGTTTCGAACAGGCGACGGCGAGCTGGATTCGATGCTTGAAACTGCACGGGTAAAATATCTTGATCCTGCTCCAGAAGTCCGTCGAGAGTCGTTGGAGAAACTCTGGGATGCTTGGGAGAGGCTGAAGACCGTTGAGCCAGGGAAGGACAAGAGGGAGTCGAGCAAAGCTCTGTTGGATAGAGCCGCTGGCGAACCGACATTTCGGGAGGCTCTTGAGAGAGAGGCAGAAGAGCTGACACGTATCGGGAATAAGTTTAGAATCCGCCATAGCGAGACATATCAGGTGCCTTTGAAGCTCAGCGAGCAGGTGGATTACCTCTTTCATCGCATGTTTGCTCTGATTCGACTGCTTCTTCGAACTACAGGTCGGGGCGGATAGGTTGATGGTCCCCTACACCAGCCCCATTATCCCCATCCACTCCGCCTTCTTCCTCCTAGACCTTCCATAAAAAATCGGGACGAGAAGGTTTTCAGGCCCGGCTCTCCCGGATGAGGTGGCGGTTTTGCATAAAATCGGGCTGATTCTGTGCTATATTTTGAGCTTTAGTCCTCTTCCGGGGGGTTGGTTTTGAAGGGAGGGGCTCCCTTTATATAAGGTCGGGCTCTGGCCCTTTTTCTGTAGATTTCCACCCTGATCGCTGGGGCAGATTTGAACGTCGAGAGCACTCCGCAGCGGGGCGTCTACTACGGATGGTTCATCCTGGCGGCGTCTTTTTTCATCCTCTTCGTGACCATGACGACCCGCAACTCCTTCGGCCTCTTCTTCAAGCCCATCCTGGAGGAATTCGGCCTGAGCCGGGCGGCCCTCTCGCTTCCGGTGTCGCTCTCGCTCATCCTCTTCGGGGTGTCCCAGCCCATAGGCGGGCTGCTTATCCGGCGGTTCGGCTCCCGCGCGGTCATCACCTTCGGCAGCGTCCTCACCGCCGCGGCCGTGCTGGGGATGAGCTGGATAAGCTCCGTCTGGGGGGTCTACTTCTTCTACGGGCTGCTCCTGGGGCTCGGCGGGATCGGGAACAGCGTCACCGCGTTCACGCCGCTCGTCTCGAACTGGTTCCAGGAGCGCCGGGGCCTGGCGATGTCCATAGTCACCTCCGGCTTCAGCATCGGCCAGTTCCTGGGCATTCCGCTCGTCGCGCTCCTGCTGGCCGCCGTGGGCTGGCGCTCCGCTTTCTTGTGGATGGGCCTCGTCTTGTTCGCCGTCATCGTGCCGGTGTCAATGCTCGTCATCCGGAACCAGCCGCGGGAGGTCGGGCCCGCCCGCGGGGAGGGCAGCACGGCAGGAAGGAGGCCTGGCCGCGTGCGCACCGTGCCCTATGAGCTTCCCTGGGTGCAGTGCCTGCGCAAGGCGCCTTTCTTGCAGCTGGCGTCGAGCTTCTTCACCTGCGGGTTCACCGTGACCGTCATGTCCGTTCACTGGGTCCCCTTCGCGACCGACGTTGGCTTCTCCCTCACCGTGGCCGCCACCGCCTTCGCGGTGGGCGGGGGGCTCAACATGGTGGGCACCCTCATCGCGGGGCCCCTCTCGGACAAGTGGGGGCGCAAGGTCCCCCTCGGCTCCGCCTACATGTTCCGGGGGCTGGGGTTCCTTCTCTTCATCCCCTTCAAGAACGAGGTCACGGCCTGGGCCGTGCCCATGATGATCGGCCTCTCGTGGACCGCCACGGTGCCCCTCTCCGCAGCCCTCACGGGGGATTTCTTCGGTGTCCGAAACGTGGGCGTCCTCTTCGGCCTCATTTACCTGAGCCATCAACTGGGCGCGGGTCTGGGCGCCTGGCTGAGCGGCTACATCTTCGACGTGACGGGAAGCTACGACCTCGCCTTCGCCCTGGCGGCATACCTCTGCTTCCAGGCGGGCCTCATCGTCTCCTTCATCAAGGAAAAGGAGCTCTTCGCCGCGCCGCCTGCGGCAGGCCCCGCCCCGGCCTAGCCCTTCCGCTCGCCTCCACCCCGCCGGAGCGACACTCCTCCCCGTCGGGTTCGCCCCCTTCCCCCTCGCGCTCCGAAACCACTATAGAGCGCCATTTTCGCCCGAACGGGCTGAAATTTTTAGAACTTTGCTAATAGGTAAGCGAGCCATGCCGATAAGTATTATTGTCGCCCCACTGCGCGGGTAGTAGGGTACCCCTGTTCGAAGATGAAGGAGGAGTTCAGGGCCTGTCCGGATTGAAGCCGGCACGTATGCAGGAGCGGAGTGGTTTGGCATTGAGAAACATGACGCTCATCCAAAGATTCTCGCTTCTCTGTCTCTTGGCACTGGCTTCTCTCAGTGCGATCCTCGGATGGGTTATCGGCACCTCTATCGAACACGACATGCTTTCCAGGTCAAGGGAGATAATAGCGAAGTCTATCTCTCAGCTGGCGAAGAATCATTTTCAAGGCGTCGATTTCAGCACTCCCAAGACCGGCCTTGATTATGATGATTTCGCAGAAAGAATGAAGCATCTTCCTCTTGGAACCAACACCAAGCGGATGACAATCTGGAATAAAGGTCACACTATTATATGGTCGAATGATAAGCAAATTGTCGGGAAGGCGTACCCAGAGGACGAAGAGCTAAATGAAGCAATCGGTGGTAGAGTAGTTTCAAAAATAATCCCGCGTGAGAAGTTCATTCATAAATATAAGTTCGACAGCCAATCTGAAAGACTTCTTGAGATATATGTGCCTATACGTTTAGAGGCGGGCGGCGAAATTGCGGCCATAGTCGAGTCATACCAGAACCTGGACCCCCTCTTCGAGGATATCTCCTACCATAAGCGAATCCTTTGGGCCTCAATAATCCCAGGCTTCGCAGTTCTGTATTTTGCGCTTTTTGGAATCGTTTGCCGTGCTTCCCGGCATATAGAGGCCCAAACTAAGGACATCATTCGGTCCGAGGAGAGATACCGCAGCCTGGTCCGCTCCGCCCAGGACGGCATCATCTCCATTAACGGCGGGGGAGAGGTGGCTCTTTTCAATGAAGCGGCGGAGCGGATGTTCGGTTATTCAGCCGAGGAAGTAATCGGCCGCCCGCTCACGATGATCATGCCTGAAGAGTATAGGGAAAAGTATAAAACCGCTATGCGGCGCTTTTCGGAGAGGGGGGAAATCACTGACTCGGGGAAGACCATGGAGCTTGAGGGATTGCGGAGGAGTGGAGAGCGTTTTCCCATTGAGCTGTCGCTTTCGGTTTCGGGGGAGGGAGATGATCGTATAGTGACGGGTATCGTGAGGGATATTTCGGAGCGCAAGAAAATGCAAGGTCAACTTATCGAGGCGGAAAGGCAGGCTTCGGTATCACTGATAGCAGGAAGTATTGGACACGAGCTAAACAATGCAATCAGCGGGCTGATGGGGTATGCCGACCTCTTGAGAATGGACCCGGGGAACGAGAAGGTGGCTGAGGAATGCGCCGAGATATTCGGCACACAATCTCAGCGTCTTAGGCTTCATGCCCATAACCTTCTTGCCCTGAGTAAGCCCCGTGAGCCTGAAATAAAACCCGTCGCCCTTAATTCCTTACTCGATAGGGTCACAGAAATGCTTTATGTGAGCGGTCTTCTCAAGAGGTACTCGATTGTCAAGGAGTATTCGGGGGACCTTCCCCCGGTTATGGGGGATGAGACGCTCCTTGAGCAGGTCGTGAGGAATCTGGAGATCAACGCAGCCCACGCAATGGAAAATCAGGGGATCTTGAGACTGAGCACGAGATTCTCCGGGGCTAATTCTCATGTCGAATTCTCTATCGCAGACACAGGTCATGGAATAGCTGATGACAGACGCCGCCAGATATTTCTTCCCTTCTATACAACCAAGGGGAAAGGGAAAGGCACGGGCTTGGGCATGTATATTGTCAAGCAAATAGTCGAGCAGCACGAAGGCTATATTCGAGTTGAGAGCGAAGTGGGGGTCGGCACGAGCATGACCGTCGGACTTCCGGCGGCAAAAGGTTAGTTACGGTCTTTACGAGAACGCTCATGACTATGAATGAGGGGGCCCAAAACTTCGTTGAGCACTGTTTGCTGACTCCGGCCTGATAATCTTCCGCTGAACAGCCCTTCAATCGACCTCGGCGACACAGTAAACCCCAGCAACCGCCCGCCTCCCGCTCAAATCAGGAATTCATCGCCGCGGAGAAGCCCGTCCTCGGCATCCCTCCCGCGGACTCTCCGGCTGATACGGATTTTACCCATGGACAAAGTAAGCCCTTTGCCGGTATTTTGGGGAGCTAAATGCTCCGGATGATATGATCGGCACAACCGAACCCTTTTTGCCGGTTTCGGGATGTCGCCGGATTTCGCAGGAATTAGAGAGGGGATAGGGCATGACCAGCATAAAGGAATTCACGTTAATATCAACTATGATGGTGATGTTCATAGCGATGGGAGGCTATGTCATGTCCTCACAAGGTATGGAGAAGAAAAATAGGCCAAAGCACGGATCAAAAATCATAAAGCTACCGGAGCCCAGGCAGGATGGGGAGACCTCGGTCGAGAAGAATTTGTGCGAGAGAAGGTCGGTCAGAGACTATAAAGATGAGCCTTTGACGCTCAAAGAGGTGTCGCAGCTTCTCTGGGCCGCGCAGGGGATCACTGGTTCATGGGGCTTCAGGACAGCTCCTTCTGGGGGAGCCCTCTATCCGCTTGAGGTTTATCTCCTTGCAGGAAATGTGACTGACCTTCCAGATGGAATCTATAAGCATAGACCGCAAGGGCATGAGCTTGAGAGAGTAGGAGAAGGAGATAAGAGGGGGGAACTATGCGGTGCCGCGCTCGGGCAACCTTCGGTCAGAGAGGCTCCCGCGGTTATGGTAATTTCTGCAGTTTATGGGCGAACAACCAGAAAGTATGGGGAGAGGGGCGTAAGGTATGTGCATATGGAAGTCGGCCACGCGGCTCAAAATGTATATTTACAGGCGGTTTCGCTGAATCTCGGGACGGTTGTGATCGGTGCCTTCCACGATGATAGGGTGAAAAAGGTTCTGAATCTGGCGGATGAGGAAGAGCCCCTTTGCATTATGCCCATCGGGAGAAAACATGCGGGAAGTGAGCGATTTCGGGATCAGGCAATCAGCTCGGTTCTTGCGGCTCCCTTTGCTCGGCACAAGTTGGCCGAGAACGCCTTCATAAATAATCAAAACGTTAGCGGTAACTCCCGCCCACTCGATTGAATGAGGAAATAAGCCCGTGAAAAAGTGTGAGGCTCTCATTCATTCGGGCACCGACCGGCGGGCGGAGAATGAATTTTCCCCGTGGACAAAATAAGGCCTTTGCTGGTATCTTTTGCGGAAAATGCCTCGGGGCAGAACCATCCGGATGCTTTAGGGCTAGGGCTTCAGGTGCCATGGGGAGGGACGGGAGATGCGGAGAGGAACTCTCCCCCTCTGGGCGGGCATCATCTTCCCTCTTTTGCTTTTGGGCTGTGCAACAACAGGGCCACAGCCAGGGGCCGTGGCTCATCCTGAGGGCAAAGAGAAGGAGAGTACCTTCGTTCGGTGGTTGAGGAAAGGCTTGAGCCCGACCCTCAAGGAGCAGGGGGAAAAGGAGAGGGGGAGCTCGGCCCACTCCTCTGGGGCTCGGCCCATGGAAGGGGAGGGCCGCGGGAGGGTTGGGCAAGAGGCATCCCGGGCGGAGGCGCCGCTCCCGGGAGGGCGGGTGACCCCCTCCACGTCTCAGGTCATTCCAGCCTCGAAGGAACCTGCGCCGCGGTTCGTGGTACCAAAGGGCCCCCTGCCCGTGTTTTTGGATGAGAAGGCTGAGGGGAAAGCCAGCGGGACCGGGGAGCAGGTGGCGAGCCTCAGCCTTCCCCCCGAGCGTGAGGCGACGCTCCCCCCCGTCCGTTGGGAAGAGGTGGTAAACGCAATCGAGGCCGCCGAGAAGGCCCTGGATAGGGCCAAGAGAGGGGGTGGCGAGAGGAAGGACGGGCGGTCCTTCAGGTCTGCGCGGGTCTCCCTGAAAGAGGCGAAGGAGGCCTTCATCAGGGGCTGGCTGGAGGAAAGTTTCCTCAAGGCGTGGCTCGCGAAGGAAAGAGCCCGGAGGCTAAGAGTAAGCACTCTGCCCACCAAACGAAGCGCGCTCGAAAGGCAGGCGCTTGAGGCCATACTCAATGCGGAGAAGGCCCTCAGGGATACTCTGCTCCGGGGGCCTCTGGGGGTGGAAGAATGGCACCCTTACGGCCGGGCGCAGAATCTCTTGCGCCTCGCCATGAAATCATACAGAGATGGCGAATTCAAGAAGGCCCTCGCCAGCGCCGAGCTGGCGGAGAAGCACGCCCTGAGCCTGAACTCTCGCAATCGGGAGAGGCGGTGAAGGACAGAAGATAGAAAACCTTCTCCTCGAAGGTGGGGCTGGCTTCAAGGGGCCAGCCCTTTAGATTTCTTTATTGGGAGCCCCTCTCAAAGGAGCTTTCCTTCCCTGATACTTCCTCCCCGAGGAGACGGACAATGAAGATTGCAGCCATCGAGTGTTACATCCTCCGCCTTCCCACCGCGCGCTCCTTCGTGAGTGCCCTGGCCCGATATGACTACTTTGACGACGTGGTGGTGGACCTGAAGACGGAGGGGGGCCTCCAGGGTATGGGCTATACCACCTTTGTGGGTGGGGATGCGTCCCGGGCCTGCAAGGCCTACGCGGAAGGGGAGCTCTCTTCGGCCCTCCTGGGAGAGGAGGTCACAGCTACCGAGCGCATCTGGGAGAGGATGTACCAGCCCAATAAGGCGAGGCTCCGCAAAGGGGTGGGCATGTACGCGCTCAGCGCCCTCGACATAGCCGTCTGGGACGCGCTGGGCAAAGCCCTGGGACAGCCGCTCTATAAGCTCCTCGGAGGCTACCGCGATGAGGTGCCAGCTTACGGCAGTGGCGGCTGGCACGGGATGTCCATCGGGGAAATCCTCGAGGAGGTTGAGGGTTTCAGGGAGAAGGGGATAGATGCCTACAAAATGAAGGTGGGCACGGGGGATCTCCGGAGAGACCTCGAGCGGGTGCGGGCGGTCAGGGAGGCCTTTGGCGAGGGGCTGGCCCTCATGCTGGATGCCAACCAGAGGTGGAATGCGAGAGACGCCCTGGAGGCAGCGAAGAAGTTTGAGCTTTTCGAAGTGGCCTGGCTTGAAGAGCCCGTGCTTGCCGATTGCCCCGGAGACTTGGCCGTGGTAGCCGCCCAGAGCCCCGTCCCCATAGCCGCGGGCGAGAACGAATACACCTGCTGGGGCTTCAGGGAGCTCTTGGAAAGGAGGGCCGCCCACATCCTGCAGCCGGACGTTCAGAGGGTGGGAGGGGTGACCGAGTGGATGAAGGTGGCCCACATGGCCCAGGCCTGGCGCATCCCCCTGAGCCCCCACCTGGGCCACGAGCTTCACGCGCAGCTTGTGGCGGCGGTGCCCAACGGGCTCAGTGTGGAATATCTCTCGGGTCTCCCGCAGGATGTTTTTGAGGAGGGGCCCGAGCTCTCGGATGGCTCCTTTCATCTCTCCGATAGGCCCGGCATCGGCCTTAAGATAAGGGAAGGAGCAAAGAAGAAGTACGGCCTGAGCCCGTGACGGCCTTCTCTCCGCACCCGACGGAGGAGAAGGTGAAACCGACCTTAATCTTCAAAGCGGAGGAGGAAAGAGGAATGGGTCACACTAAGGTCATAGACCTGAGCCTTCCCATAAGAAACTTTGCAATGGAATCTCAAGAGCAGTCCATCTCTCGTTTCAACCACACCGAAAGGGCCCGCGGCTTCACGAAAAGATATGGTCTACGAATCGACGATTTCTTGTCCCCACCCTTCCTCGCCAGCGAGACCGTGACGGCGGCCACTCATGCGGCGACCCACATGGACGCTCCCTGGCATTTCGGCCCAACGTCCGAAGGAAGGCCCTCGAAGACGATAGACCAGATTCCCCTGGAGTGGTGCTATGGTGACGGAGTGGTTCTGGATTTCACCCATAAGAAGGCGGAGGAGTGGATAAGGGAGGACGACACGAAAGACGCCTTGAAGGCCATCGGCTACAACATAAAACCGCATGACATCGTGCTCTTCAGGACTGATGCCTACAAGCATTTCGACGATACCGATTTCGAGATGATACATCCGGGAGTCCACAGGAGCTCGGTTCTGTGGCTGATAGAAAGGGGAGTGAGAGTCATGGGCATCGATTCATGGGGCTTCGATGCTCCCATAGCGATGATGGCCGAGGAGTACAAGAGGGGAAATAGGGAGAATTTCTTCTCAGCGCACTTTGTCGGAAGAGAGAAGGAGTACGTGCATATCGAGAAGCTCGCGAACCTCGACAAGATCCCGAAACCCTATGGCTTCAAGGTGGCGGCGTTTCCCGTAAAGATCGAAGGCGGGAGCGGAGGCTGGGTCAGGGCGGTGGCCATAATCGAATGACCCACAGTGCAGCCATCCCCCGGCCGCGCACCGGCCTCAAGATAAGGGAAGAAGCGAGAAAGAATCATGGCCCGGGGGCGTCATGCTTTGAGGCGCCCCAGAGATTCTCCGATTTTCCCACTCTCAGGGATAGCGGCTCTTCTCGAAAACCCTGGCCTCATGGCCGGGAAGGACGAAATCGGCGACCTCCTCTATGCGGCAAAAGCTGAGCCAGGTCTCCTCCAGGTCCATGTAGCGTCCGTTCATGATGAAGGGGAGCTTGTGCTCGGGGTCCCCCGCCCAGTTCTCCCAGCACATGACGGCGTCGCCCGCGACCACATAAGCACCCTTACCTGTCTCAACAGCCACCGCCTGGTGGCCCGGCGAGTGGCCCGGCGTGGGAAAGACCCTCACCCCCGGCACTATCTCCCCCTCCCCGTCCAGCAGCTCATAGAGGGTATCGATGAAGGGTGGCCTCGCGCCCAGGGCGACGCTCTCATAGGACCTGTAGTAGGGAGGCAGGGGGGCCATGGCGAACTGAAGCTCCTTTCGCTGCACATAAAAACGGGCCTTCTTGAAGAAGCGCTGGTTGTGGGAATGGTCCCAGTGGAGGTGAGTGTGAATAACGATCTCCACTTCCTCCGGACTCACCCCCTGCTTGAGAAGAGCTCTGTCTATCCTCTCCTCTTCCTCCTGCCTTGAGCCCGGATAGTGATACCTGCCTGCCCTCTCGGTGTCGCACATTCCGGTATCGACCAGAACCAGGGCGTCCCCTCCCCGGAGGAGCCAGGCCGTGGCCGGAATCTCCACCCACATCTCAGGGTTTCGGCCGAGGGTAAGGGTGAGGGCTTTATTGGCTTTGATCACACCGGTCCTTATGGGAGTTATGGTCCAGGCCATGGCCCTCCCTCAAAGAGTTGCTCTTGGGCTCAGGCCTTTGCCTTGCGCTTGGTGGCGCGCCGGCGCTGCTTTAGAGCGTCATGCACCCAGCCGTAGCCTTGAATAAAGGTCGGCGAGCCGAACCAGGGCAAGGTCAGCAGTACCGCTTCGGTAATCTCCTCATGGGTCGCCCCCGCCTTGAGCGCCTCATCAATATGAACCTCAAGGCCTGGCCGGTACTGATTGATTATGAAAAAGGGGATTACGATGAGCTCTTTGGTTTTCTTGTCCAGAGCTGAAGGCTTGATCAGGAGCTCATGGTAGAGGTCATCGAGCTTCTTCCAGAATTCGGGGTGCTCCCGCGCCAGGGTCTCCGCCGGTTTCACTACATAGCCGAAAGCCTTGCTCACCTTTGCCATTGAAGGTCTCCTCTTAAGGGGGCAACTTTTCTTGGTCTTCTGAAACCACGGACCTTTCTCCAAGCCAGTGGGTATAGAGCACACTTGAGGGCATAAGGCTTGTAGAGCCGTTGAAGGAAAGCCCTGCTGTCGGGGGAAGAAGAGACGCGCCTCAGGAGCCACCATTGGCCGAAGCTCCCGAGACCTTCAAAGATAAAGCGATTCACCACCGCGGATTTGGCATGCGGGACGGCCTTTCGCCTGATGAGTGCCCGGTAGCTAGAGGCTTCGATGATGCTTCTAGCGGCGAGATAACCAGAGAGAAAAGCGAGCCTCATCCCGAAGCCCCACATCCCGTCCTGAAGGCCTGCGGCCTCTCCCACAGGTAGTCCCACTCGCCTCTTCTCAGAGTAGATGGCCGCCACCCCGCAGAAGGGTTTGGGCTCTTCCAGGTTGAAATTCAGGATTTGCTCGAAGCGGGAGACGGCCTCAAGAAGACGACCAGCCTTATTCTTCATCTCCCCTCTTCCCGCAACGGCGAGCGTGCCCCTTCCCCGGAGAGTAAGGAGATAGGCATAGCCCTTGGGCACGAGGGACTCATCCATGATGGCATGGATGGAGGGCGGGAGGTCGGTCCTGAAGGTCAGGCCTCGGGCCATAAGGTCAGGGGCGGGGGGTCCCGTTGCTATGATACGCGCACTCTCGGGGCTTATTGCCTCGCCCAGACGGAGCTCCACCCCGAGCAAGAGGGCTTGGCGCTTGAGGTGCGAATCAAGCGTATCAGGCTCCGGGCCCCGCCTCACCATGTACAGGCCGGGTCTTTCGGACCTGACCTCAAAGGGCCTAAGGCGGCGGTCATATAACATAAGGCGGTAAAAGGGATGAAAGGGGAAGCTCGTGTCAATATTTATCCGCTTGAGGAAATCCAGGGCATCTTCCCGAGAGGTCCAGTTCTCTATGGCCTGATGGTCTCCGTGGTGCCTCATGCCGACCTCGCGGCGTCTCTCGAAGACGATAACCCTCCTTCCCGTGAGGGCCAGGTTGATGGCGGCCGTGAGCCCGGCTATGCCGGCACCGGCGATGATAAGGGGATCTTCCCTTTCCATGGGGCCCCTCTTCGCATGGCCTTTTCGGGCTACCCAAAAGCTCAGTCATGATACTATAAAAAAGGGTTAGGTGGCCATGAAATCAGATGAAAGGCATTGCCCGGAGTCGGGAGCCAGGGGTTTAACGCCTGAGGACAGGCTCGTCATCGCGCTCGCCGCAGGCAAGCCCTCATTTGAGGACGAGGCTCCCCCGTCCTCTCTCAACTGGGATTATATTTTCGCCTTCCTGTGCCATCACGGTCTTGCGGGCTTTGCACACAAAAGACTCGAAAAGTGCAATTTGCCTGTTCCTGCAACCTTCAGGCAGGCCCTCTCTCGGGAGTACTGGGCCATCGCCGCCTCAAACCTCCTGCTCATGGATTCCTTGAAGAGCCTTTTCAGAGATTTTTCGCCTTCCGGGCATCCCCTCCTTCTCACCCAGGGGGCCGCCCTGCTTCAGACCCTCTATGAGGACTGGGGCTTAAGGCCCATGGGAGACATTGACCTTCTGGTTTGGCCCGAGGAGCTAAAGCACCTGAAGCGCTACCTCGAGGCCAGGGGATTAACCCCTGTGGCGGACTACCCCGACAAGTACATGGATGGAAACAGCCTTCTTCTCGACATTCATACCCACATCGCGGACACGGGGCGCATCGGAGCAAGAGCGTTGACTTTCCCGGTGGATAATGTCTCGCTCTGGGAGGGGGCGGTGCCAATCGAGGGCTCTGGGGGCATGCTCTTTGCCCTGAGCCCCGGTGACAGTCTTCTGGCAATGAGCATTCATCTGGTAAAACACTCCTTCAGTCATCTCATGTGGGCCGTGGATATGCTGGCCCTTTTGGAAAAGGAGGAGGACAACCTCGACTGGCCCCTGCTTATTGAGAAGGCGCGGGCGTGGGGAGTCCTGCGCTCCCTGCTCTTCACGCTGCACTTCATCAGGGGCCGCTTCGGGGTTAGGCTGCCGGGGGCCCTCGAGTCCCTTGCGGGAAGGGAGCCGTTGAACAGATTGGAGAAGGCCCTCTTAAGGAGCCTCAAGCTGAGGGACCCTCCGGAGCTTTTCGGAAACCTGCTCCTCTCGCACTGGGCTCCAGGCCTGAGGGGGAAAATAAGCCTTCTCTGGGAGAGCTGCTTTCCCGGAGATACGGTCATGAAGCAGGTCTTTCCCGGCTACAGGCCGGGGCTCAGGCCCTTTTTCCTCTTCCGGCGGGCCGTTGCTCTTTCCCGGAGTGGACTCAAAGAAGGCGTCAGGCTGGCAAAGGGCTCCCTTTTCTGAGAGCCGCTACTACTATGGGAGGATTTCTTAGTGAAAATTGAGGAAATAGAGGTAGAAACCGAGCTCCATTCCTGCAAGTCCTGCGGTTACTCCACGGGTTTCCACCTGTCCTTCCGCCGCTTTGGGGAAAGACTTGAGGTGGTGCTCCTCTGTCCCAGGTGCGAGGCGCGCTACAGAGTCAAATGGCCTGTGGAGGTCGGAGTCTGAGGAGTCTTCGGGAATCCAGCGGGCAAAGGGAGGGTCATAACTTCTGGGTGGAAAAGTGGGAGTGTGTATGTTAAAATAATATATTGATTTTTTTGCCATAACTAGATCTCTTTTTTGTTTTTCACCCCTGAGATGAATTCCAAGCAAGAGTTTCAGCTCCGCTACGGTAGAGAGCGCATTAAGCTTTCCCTCAGGGAAGAAAACCTCTTGGGGGTGCTTGAGCCATACCCTGCGGCTCCCCTCCCCAATCCCAGGGACGCATGCGAGAGAGTCCTCTCAGCTCCCATCGGGTCCCCTCCCCTGGAGGAAATTTGCCGGAAGGGGGAGCGGGTGGCAATCGTCGTCTCGGATATAACCCGCCCCGCCGGAACCCACATTTTCTTGCCTTGCCTTCTGGACAGGCTCAATGCCTGCGGAATCCGGGACGGGGAGATAACCGTCATCTTCGGTCTGGGGCTTCACAGAAGCCAGACACCGAGTGAGCAGGAAGGTCTCCTGGGAAAGGAGGCTGCAGGAAGGGTCCGCTTCGAAGACCATGACGCAAGAGCTTCCGACCTCGTCTTCATAGGCGAGACGAGCTGGGGCACTCCCTATTTTCTCAACCGCCGCGTGGCCGAGGCCGACAGGGTCATCCTTACCGGGGCTGTGACCCTGCACTATTTCGCTGGTTTTGGGGGCGGGAGGAAGGCTCTGCTCCCGGCCGTGGCCGGCTTTGAGAGCTGTGTAGCCAATCATCTCCTGGTGCTCAACCCCGGGGGAGGGGGCCGGCACCCCCTCTCGCGCACGGCCCAGCTCGAGGGAAACCCCGTCCATGAGGATTTGGTGGAGGCGGCCCGCATGCGGCCTCCTGATTTCATCCTGAACACCGTTCTCAATTCCTCGGGCGAGCTCCTCTTTGTGGGAGCGGGAGACTGGGAAAAAGCCCATGAGGCCGGCTGCCAGTTCTTCAGGGAACACAACCTCGTAGCCATCCGGGAGAAGGCTGACCTCGTCGTGCTCTCAGCCGGCGGCTATCCCAAGGACCTGAACTGTGTTCAGGCCCACAAATCCCTCGAGCACGCGGCCTCCGCCCTGCGAGATGGAGGGGTCATGATAGCCACCTGCGAGTGCAGGGATGGCATGGGAGACCCCGATTTTTACAAGTGGTTTCGCCATAAGAAATTAGATGAGTTCGAGAGGGCTCTCAGGGAAGGCTACGAGATAAGAGGCCAAACGGCATACTCCTGGACGCTCAAAAGCAAGAATTTCAACATAATCTTCATTTCAAGCCTTCGGGATGAAGAGGTGAGGGAGATGGGGATGACGCCGGCCGCGAGCCTCGCCGAGGCCTTAAGCCTTGCTCAAGAGCACCTTGGGAAGGACTATAGTGCTTATGTAATCCCGAATGCAGCGAGCGTTCTTCCCGTGGCGGAGCGGGGGGCGCCCCATAAAGCTCACCCCGCCATGCAGGAAAGGAAGGGGGCATGAGAGAGGCCCCAGAGGTCATATCAGAGGCTTTAATGGGAAGAGTGCGGGACATCGTGGGCCCTGAGGGGGTTCTCGCCTCCCCTGAGGACCTCGTCTGCTACGCATACGATGCCACCAGGAAGGAATATCCTCCCGGGGTGGTTGTGAGGCCACGGGAGGCGCGGCAGGTGGAGGCTCTTGTGAGGCTTGCCCATGAGGAGAGGGTGCCCATCACGCCAAGGGGGGCGGCCTCGGGCCAGACAGGAGGCTCCCTGCCCATCGAGGGCGGCATAGCCCTTGACCTCACGGGAATGAACAGGATCCTCGAGATCGACCCGGAGAATCTCGTGGCCATAGTGGAGCCCGGAGTCATAAACTCCCGCCTCCAGCAGGAGGTGGAAAAGCAGGGGCTTTTCTATCCTCCCGACCCCGCCAGCATGGCCTTCTCCACCCTTGGGGGCAATGTGGCTGAGAATGCGGGAGGCCCCCGGGCCATAAAATATGGGGTCACCCGGGATTATGTCCTTGGCCTCGAGGTGGTGACGCCCCGTTCTGGCCTCATCCGCACTGGAACGAGAACTCCCAAGGGTGTGGTGGGCTATAACCTCACACAACTACTTGTGGGCTCTGAGGGGACAATAGGGGTCATAACAGAGATAACTCTAAAGCTCCTTCCAAAGCCAGAGCGGGTCGGGACGCTTCAGGCCGCCTTCGGCCTCGTGGAGGAGGCAGGAAGGGTGGTGAGTGACATCATCGCCGCGCGAATCCTGCCCTGCACCCTGGAGCTCATGGATAATGATTGCATCAAGTTGGCCGCCGACCACACCGGGCTCCCCCTCCCGCGGGAGGCCGACGGTCTTCTCCTCATCGAAGTGGATGGGGAAGCAGGGGAGGTCGAGCGGCAGCTCGGTAAGATAGTTGAAATTTGCCAAAGGAGGGGGGCCTTGGAGGCAAGGTCGGCTCGAAGCGAAGAGGAAAGGGAGGAGCTTTGGCAGGGGAGGCGGGCCCTTTCCCCCTCCGTTTCGAGGCTCAGTCCCACCAAGATAAACGAGGATATTGTGGTGCCGCGGAACAGGATCCCCGAGATGTTGCGGTGGCTTAAGGCTCTTTCCGAGAAGACGGGCATTCCAATCATCTCCTTCGGCCATGCCGGGGATGGAAACCTCCACATAAACGTCATGACCGACGAGAGAGACGCGGGACACTACGCGCGTGCTTTAGAGATGGTGAGGGATATATTCAGGAAAACCGTGGAGTTCGGCGGTACCATTTCCGGGGAGCACGGGATTGGAATCTCCAAGGCCGACTATGTGGGACTGGAGATTGAGCCACCTGTTTTGGAGATGATGAAGGACATAAAGCGGGTCTTTGACCCCCGCAACATCATGAATCCGGGGAAGATCTTTTTCGGCAGTCCCAAGGGGTGAGGGAGGGTCATATTTCTCTTCAGTGAGCGCGGCCTCTCATTGACATCGAAAAGCGCATGATGGATATTGAGGTTGTGGAATTATTAACAAGGCTTTCCTGCCGAGCCGGGCCGAAGGCCCGCTCTCCAGGCGTTTAGCTCCTTTGTTTTTCAGCAAGCCTTATCCCTCTCTTTAAAGAAAGGAATACGCCCATGTGCCCCGCAAAGTACCAGCCTGTGAAGTACACCGTTGAGGAAGCCCTGGCATATCACCAGAACCGCTTCGCGGGCAACGGCAAGATCGAGGTCATAAGCAAGGTCCCCTGCCGTGATGCGCGCGACCTCACACTCGCCTACACCCCCGGGGTGGCGGTACCCTGCAGAGAGATCGCCAAGGATGTGGGGAAGGTCTACGACTACACGGCCAAGGCGAACCTGGTGGCCGTGGTTACGGACGGGACCGCGGTCCTGGGGCTCGGGGACATCGGCCCCGAGGCGGGCCTTCCCGTGATGGAGGGGAAGTGCGTTCTCTTCAAGATGCTCGCCGGTGTGGACGCCTTTCCCATCTGCCTCAGGACCAAAGACCCCGAGACCATCATCGCGACGGTCAAGATGATGGAGCCCGCTCTGGGGGGCATAAACCTCGAGGACATCTCGGCCCCCCGCTGCTTTGACATCCTGCGGCGGCTCAGGAGCGAGATGGACATACCCGTCTTCCACGACGACCAGCACGGAACAGCGGTGGTAGTGATGGCCGCGATGAATAACTCCCTCAAGGTCGTGGGGAAGAAGATCGAAGACATCCGGGTGGCGGTCAACGGCGCGGGTGCCAGCGGCATAGCCGTCACAAAGCTCCTGCAGGTGAGGGGCGTTCGGGACGTCATCCTCTGCGACACCCGTGGAGTCATCTACGAGGGCCGCAAGGAGAACATGAACAAGTACAAGGAGGAGATCGCCCTGGCCACAAACCCCCGTCGCGTAAAGGGCACTCTGGCCGACGCCATGGAGGGGGCGGACGTATTCTTGGGCCTCTCGGTGGCGGACCAGGTGACCAAGGACATGGTTCGCTCCATGAACAGCGACGCCATCGTCGTGGCCATGGCGAACCCCGACCCCGAGATCATGCCCGAGGATGCGGCCGAGGCCGGTGCCCGTATAATAGCCACGGGCCGGAGTGACTACCCGAACCAGATAAATAACGTGCTCGGCTTTCCGGGGATCTTCCGCGGGGCACTCGCCGTCAGGGCGACCGACGTAAACGAGAAGATGTTCATAGCCGCGGCCGAGGCCATCGCGCGCCTCGTGGATGAGAAGGAGCTCAGCGAGAGCTACATCACGACAACGCCCGTTGACCCCCGGGTCATGCCCAATGAGGCCGCGGCCGTGGCCAAGGCCGCGATGGACACCGGTGTTGCCAGAATCAAGCGCGACCCCGAGGATGTGAAAAGGGAGTGCGAGCACTTCATCGAGGTCTGCAAGGCGCGCTTTGACTTCACCGAGCGCTACCTGGAGGAGCATAAGTACAAGAGAGCCTGAGAGAGATTAGCTCGAAGGAGGGCCGGCTCCCCCTCCAGGGGAGCCGGCCCTTTTTTCTCAGAATCCCCGTTTTGCAAGTTGGCGCAGCCCTTACCGTGCTTTCATGTTTTTTCCGCGCCGCTTGAAGACCGGGCAGAATTCGGTGAAGAACCTTATTGCCTCTGCGGGAAGGGAGAGCTAAACTAAAAACGGGAGAAGAATTCCGGAAACCCGGATCTTCAATATTAAACTCCATTAGCATGAAAGAAAAATGAGTCGAATCTCAGAAATCCGCGGCAAAATTTGCGAAAGGGGGAGATTTTCATGAGGAGATCGAGGCTGAGTAAAATCTTCCTTACTTCACTCGTTCTTGGTGTGGTCTTCTTCCTTCTGGGGTCTATATCCGCGCTGGCGGAGGAAGAAAAGGCCAAGAAGGATGATAGACCGCCGAGGGCAATTGCTATGGGGCCGGAATTTACCGGTGTCATCATACCGCCCGGCGAAAAAGTCAGCATGGACCTGACGATATACAACCAGGGTAAATCAGATGAAAACATCGATGTCGATATGACATCGGTACCTGAAGGTTGGAAGGCCAGAGTCAGGAGCTATGACTTCACGGTCACAGGGGTCTACGTAAAGAATGGGGAATCGAAACGCCTCACCTTTCTTGCCGAACCGGAAAAGAAGGATGTGAAGCCGGGGAGATATTTATTCGAGGTCCAGGCCCGAACCCAGGACGGCAAATTCACCTCCTCGCAAAATATCGTGGTAACCGTGAGCGAAAAGGCGGAAATCGCGAAGGAAAAGCCCGTTACCATAACCACATCCTACCCGGTGTTGCGCGGTCCAACCGATGCCGTGTTCGAATTTTCCGTCGAGGTGGCCAATAAACTGGATAAGGATAAGGTATACAACCTGACATCCCGGGGACCGGAGAACTGGGAGGTCAATTTCAAACCTGCTTATGAGCAGAAGTATATCTCCAGCCTTCGTCTCAAGGCGAATCAGAACCAGAGCGTGGCTGTGGAGGTGAAACCCTACAGATTGGCCGAGCCGGGGGAGTATCCCATCAATGTCTGGGTCGGTTCCGGCGATGCAAAGGCCGAGGCAACACTCACTGTCACCCTCACGGGGAGCTATAAGCTGGATGCTGGCACCCCGACGGGCCTTCTCTCCTTGGAGGCCCAGAGGGGAGAGCCCGCCAATATGTCTTTCTACGTGAAGAATACCGGTTCGGCCACAAACCATGAGATCAAATTTATATCTACCAAGCCGGAAAACTGGAAGGTCAAGTTCGAACCCGAGAAAATCGAGGCCCTAAAGCCGGACGACCTGAAACAGGTGGAGGTCACCGTCACTCCTGCTGAAGAAGCCCTGGTGGGCGACTATTCCGTGGGACTCAACATCGATGGGGAAAAGGCCTCGAAGAACATGGAGATGAGGGTGACGGTGAAGGCCTCGACGGCATGGGGATGGATAGGCATCGGCATCATCGTTCTTGTGATTGCGGGGCTCGGCGCATTGTTTACGTGGCTTGGAAGGAGATAACATGGGCAGCCGAACGGTGATAGAAACGAGGGAGCTATCCAAATACTATGGCCACCAGGCGGCGGTAGAGGGTCTTTCCTTGCGTGTGGAGGAAGGGGAGGTCTTCGGATTTCTCGGCCCCAATGGCGCCGGAAAGACGACCACTATTCTAATGCTCCTCGGGCTCACCGAGCCCTCAAGTGGTGAGGTCCGGGTTTGTGGATTCAACCCCACACGGGAGCCCCTCAAGGTTAAACGGCTGGTCGGTTATCTCCCGGAGAACGTGGGCTTTTATCGGGATATGACAGCTAGGGAGAATCTCCAGTACGTGGCGAGGCTCAACAAAATCCCTGAGCGCGATTCCCCTCAAAAGATCGATGAAGCGCTTGATATTGTCGGACTTTCGCAGGAGGCGAAAAAGAAAGTGGGAGCCTTCTCTCGAGGAATGGGCCAGCGCCTGGGCATCGCGGAAGTGCTCATCAAGGATCCCAAGCTCTGTTTCCTCGACGAGCCCACCATGGGCCTTGACCCCGATGGCGCCATACGGATGATCGAGCTCATTCAGTCGCTCAGCCGCGACAGAAAGATTACGGTGCTTGTTTCCTCCCACAACCTGGATCAGGTGCAGAGGATATCCCATCGCGTGGGCATCATGATCAAGGGAAAGCTCGTGGCTATGGGGACAATGGGGGATCTGGCGAAGGAGAAGTTGGGGGTGGGTGCGGAAAAGTACACCTTGGAAGAAATCTACATGAAGTATTTTCATGAGGTGTAGCCATGGGCGGATTCTCTACTCCACTTAAAACCTTGGGGGAAAATTTCCGGGAGGTATTGTCTGAGGGATTCGATACCTACGGGCTCCTAACCGTCTTCAAGAAGGAGTTGTCGGACCATTTCAGCAGCTACCGGTTTATCATCCTTTTCGCCCTCATCGCGATGGTGAGCCTTATCTCCGCATACATGACCGGTATCAGCCTGAGGGAAGAACTCGAGGGGATCGCCAAGCCGAAGTTCGTGTTCCTGATGCTATTCACATCCACGGGGGCATGGTTCTCCTTCGCCCAGTTTGTTGCCTTTTTCGGTCCCCTCATCGGCTTGGTACTGGGCTTCGACTCCATTAATCGGGAAAAAAGCACCGGGACGATGAGCAAATTGGCTTCCCAGCCCATATACCGAGACTCCATCGTAAACGGCAAATTCCTTGCCGGCGTGACAACTATTGCTATCATGTTCGTCTCGATCGTTCTGCTCATATCCGGACTCGGGCTCCGGGTTTTGGGCGTGGTTCCAGGTATCGAAGAGGTATGGCGAATCATCATCTATTTGGTCATCAGCATCGTGTATGTCTCATTCTGGCTGGAGATATCCATGCTCTTCTCCATCCTCTTTCGCAGTGTTGCGACATCGGCTCTGGCATCGATAGCTATCTGGATATTCTTCTCATTTTTCATCCCGCTCGGGGCCAGCATCATGGCGAATGCGTTAGTGCCCATCAAGCAGGTCGGTGCAGACTCCCGCGCCATTGTCAGGCACGCCCGGATTGAGGAGGGGGTGAGGTTGTTCTCACCCATGGAGCTGTATAGCGATTCGAGCGCGACGGTGATAGACCCCATGCGCAAGACGACGAGGTCCCTCGTTTTAATGGGTCCCATGGAGAGGTTGTCCTCATCGCGGTTTAAGAACCCCCTCTCGTTGAGCCAAAGCATTCTCGTGGTATGGCCTTACATGACCTCACTTGTAGCCATAACTCTGGTGTGTTTTGGCTTTTCTTATGCTGTTTTCATGCGCCAGGAGATAAGGTCAATTTAAGAGGCGTCTTCTGGTTCCAGCGGTTTTCTTTCGCTTCTACTCCGTGGCGGGCGACCCGTTCCGTAATATTGAGATACTGCATTAAAAACTATATACTCGGGCACGGGTTTGAGGCGGTGGCCCCCTATGTGCAGCATCAAAGGCTTCGGGAGAAGTTTGTGTGGGCTGATGAAGTTAGAGGTGGATGAACTCAGAGCCTCGCCGAAAGACCCTTGAAGAAATGGCCGCTCTCCGTCAACAAGCAGAGGCCAAAGTTCAAATGGGTGAGGAGAACCCCTAGCCCCATGCCAGACGCCGCCGCCGCCCGCTCCTTCCGGGTCGCCCTCTTCTGCACCTGTCTTGTCGACCAGTTCCTTCCGGAGGTGGGAGAGGCGACGGTGAGGGTTCTAAAGCGCCTGGGGGTCGAGCTCGAGTTCCCCCAGGAGCAGACCTGCTGCGGCCAGCCCCTGTTCAATAACGGCTTCCAGAGGGAAGCCCTCCGCATCGCCAAGCGCACGATTCCCATCTTCGAAGGCTACGACTATGTGGTCATCCCTTCGGGCTCCTGCGGCTGGATGCTGAAGGAGGTCTATCCCGAGCTTCTCTCCGACGAAAAGGCCATGGCGGAGAGAGCCCGTGCTTTCAGCCGGAAAGTGTTTGAGCTCTCTCAGTTTCTGGTGGGAGTCCTCGGGGTGCGGGACGTGGGCTCCCGTCTCAAAGGAACCGTCACCTACCACGATTCCTGCCATCTGCTTCGGGGGCTTAAGGTGAGTGAGGAGCCCCGGCAGCTTCTTTCAGCCATCCCCGGGGTCGAGCTCAGGGAGATGGACGCCACTGAGAATTGCTGCGGCTTCGGCGGAAGCTTTGCCGCCAAGCTTCCCGAGGTCTCATCCGCCATGCTGGATGTTAAGCTCGCCTCCGCCCAGAAGACCGGCGCGCAATATCTTGTGGCCTGTGATGCGGGCTGCCTTCTCCAGATGGGTGGAGGCCTTGCCCGGAGGGAAGGCTCTTTGAAGCCCCTCCATCTGGCCCAGGCCCTGGCCTGGAGGGATTAGTGGCCGGGAGAGAGAGCTTTGAAGAGCGGGCCCACCGGGCCATCTCCAATCCCAGCCTCCAGGCTGCTCTGGATGCGGTTACTCTCAGCTTCAAGGAAAAGAGAAGGGACGCTTTCGAGACGCTCCCGGATTCTGAGGTCCTCAGGGACCGAGCCCGCCACATAAGGGACCATACCTTCCGAAACCTCCCCCGCTATCTCATCGAGCTAGAGGAAAAGGTGAGAGCCCACGGGGGGCATGTCTTCTGGGCGGAGAGCGCGGAGGATGCCCGCCGCTACGCCGTGACGCTTGCCAAGGCCAGAGGGGTGAGACGGGTAATCAAGAGCAAATCCATGGCCTCAGAAGAGATCGAGCTTAATCATGCCTTTGAGGCGGGAGGGATAGGGGTGCTTGAGACGGATTTCGGCGAGTGGCTCATACAGATGGCGGGTGAGCGTCCCTCCCACATAATAGCGCCTGCCATCCACAAGGGGCGCCGGGAGGTGGCCGAGCTCCTCAGGGAGAAGACAGGAGCGCAAGTCGCCGACGATGATGTGGGAGCCATGACGGAACTCGCCAGAAGGTCCTTGAGGCCCGAGTTCCTGAGGGCAGAGATGGGGGTTACGGGGGCAAACTTTGCAGTGGCTGAAACGGGGAGCGTCGTTCTCGTCACCAACGAGGGTAACGGGCGCCTCGTCTCAACCCTCCCCCGCATCCACCTGGCTATAATGGGAATCGAAAAGGTGCTGCCCACGCTCGAAGACCTCATGCTCTTCCTCAGGCTTCTTCCACGGAGCGCCACCGGGCAGAAGTGCTCGGCCTATGTCTCCCTTCTCACAGGACCACGGCGGAGCGGCGAAGGGGACGGCCCCGAGGAGTTCCACCTCGTTATCATGGATAATGGCAGAATCCAGCATCTTGCCGATGATTTCCGGGAGTGCTTCTTCTGCATAAGGTGCGGCGCTTGCCTTAACGTGTGCCCCGTTTATCGTGAGGTGGGAGGCCACGCCTATGATTCCGTCTACCCCGGTCCCATAGGTTCAATCTTGACGCCGATGCTCAGGGGAGTGGAGGAGGCCGGGGAGCTCGCCTTTGCCTCCTCCCTCTGCGGCGCCTGCGAGGAGGCATGCCCCGTCCGGCTGGATATCCCTAAACTTCTCATCGAGACCCGGGAGAGGACTCAGAGGGCGGGAATAACCCCTCTTAAAGAGAGGCTCGCCTTCAGGCTCCTGGGGCTCATCCTTAACTCTAAGCCCCTCTACATTCTGGCCTCACGGCTGGGAAGGCTCCTCCTCCTTCCATTTATCAAAAATGGGAGAATCCGCAGCCTTCCCTATCCCGCCTCCCGGTGGACGGATTTCCGCGACCTTCCCCCCATAGCCAAAAAGCCCTTCCGCTCCCGATGGAAGGAGCTCATGAGAGGGGATGGCTAGATGGCGAGCCTGAGAGGCCCGAGAGAGCGGTTTCTCGCGCGTATTGAGAGGGCTCTTGAGGGAGTGGGGCAGGAGGCCGCGCCTCGACTTCCAGGAAAAGAGGATATTGAGGCAAAGATAAGAAGCATAATGGATGAGGCCCGTTCGAGGAGTGAGGAGCTCCTTGAGCAGTTTGTCCGGGAACTTGAGCTGGCCTCGGGAAAGGCCCATCGAGTCGGCTCGGGGGAGGAAGCAAGGGGAGCAACCCTGAATGTGCTTAAGGAAGCGGATGCCCGAAGGGTTGTCCTCTGGGAGAGCCCCTTGCTCAAAAGTCTGGGGATTTTTGATTCCCTGAGAGATGCGGGACTAGAGAGCATAACCTGCGGCCCCGAGCCCTCGCCGGAGAAGCTTAAAGGGGAACTTGAGGGCTGTCAGGCGGGCATCACCGAGGCTCAGTTCGGGGTCGCCGAAACCGGAACGCTTGTTCTCTTACAGGGCCCCGGCAGGGGACGCCTCGCCTCAGCCCTGCCTCCCCTTCACATAGCAATTCTCGAGGCCGGGAATATTCTCCCCACCCTCCATGAGCTGGGCCCCTTCCTGAGGAAAATGACCCTTCAGGAAGGAACCCTTCCCACCTGCATAAACCTCGTGACCGGCCCGAGCCGCACGGGAGATATCGAGCTTGAGCTCGCGCTCGGAGTGCACGGGCCAAAGGAACTCCGGGTGCTGCTCATCTGCTGAGGCCTTTACCCCCTAAGCTCCCACGCATGGTCGCAGAAGGGGTCGCCCAGGGCGAGGGTGCTGGTTCGGGTGAATTCTATCTCCGGGTTATAGGCCCTCGTTGCCTCCCAGTCGCTGGCGCAGAGGGCGGGGCAGAGATGGGGCGCGCCCAGCTCACCAAAGGCCTCAAGGTGGCGGCACCGGGTAATCTTTACCGCAAAGCGGCGGGGGCTCTCTTCAACCACCTCCATCTCGATTATCCCATGAGGGCCTGAAGCCTCCTTCACATGGCGGGCGAGGTTCTCAAGACTCCTCTCGCCCACATTTCTTCCGTACTCCTCCATGAGCTCTGCATGATAGGAGGCAAAGGCCCTCCTTAATATGCCTTCTGCTCTCTCTTCTCCGAGCTCCCCCTTGATTTCGCGACTCAAATGCACCGCCGGGCGGTAGCGCTCTTTAAGCCTCTCTATCACTTCTCGGCTCATGTCGCCTCCCCTGAGCCCCGTGGGAGGGTTTCTCGTAGGGCTCCTGCATCACCTCCGCCAGAGAGAGCGCCCTCACCTCCCCCTTCATGTTTGCCATGACAACCCTCAAATCCTGGCCGAAGACCGAGAGATAATCCCGGCAGAGGGGGCAGGGGGTCATGGGAGGCTCGTGCTGCGCCACGATGGCGATGGCTCTTGAGGCTCTCTCCCCCGAGGCGAGTGCCTTCGCCGCGGCCAGGCGCTCGGCGCAGATGTCGAGGCTCGGGTTCGCGCTCTCCACATTGCAGCCGGTATAGACTTTCCCGCTTCCCCCGAGCAGGGCCGCACCCACGGGGAAGTTGGTGTAAGGAGCATAGGAGCCCCTGCGGGCCTTCTTGGCCGCCCTTATGAGCTTCCCGTCCTCGCCTGAAACCGCCAAGACCACCTCCTGAGAAAACGAAAGTAGCTTATCCTAAAGCGAGCCTCGGGCGGGGTCAATGCCTTTCCTTGCGCATAGTTCTCACCTCGCCGGAGAAGAAAAAGAAAATTCCTGCGGCCGCAAGCGCGATCCCCGCCGAGAGCTTGAGGATGGCGATCATCCCAACGAGGTCATAGAGATAGCCCATGAGTGCGGCGCCCAGCCCACCCCCAAGCCCATAAGTGGCGGCGGAATATATGGACTGTCCCGTGGCCTTGAGCTCCTGCGGTGAGAGCTCATCGACGAGGCTCACGGCCGCCACATGAAATGCCCCCCAGGCAAGACCATGGAGTGCCTGGATGGCAACGAGATAGGCGGCGTTAACGGTCAGAGCGGTGAGGTACCAGCGGAGGGCGGCCGAGAGCATTCCCAGGAATATCATGAGCCTGAGCCCGAGGTGAGCCCTGAGCTTTTCCGCCCAGGCTAGGATGAAGACCTCGCTCACGACCCCCACTATCCAGGCGAGCCCGATGAGGCTCCCTCGTATACCGAGTGCGTCAAGGTAAACCGTGAAGAAGACAGAATAAGCACCCCAACTCAACCAGGATATGAAACTACAGATGATGAAGAGAGAGAACTCTCTCCGGGAGATGAGCCTTCCGAGGCCTCTCAGGAGGCCCCGCCTCATCTCCCCGGCCTCGGGTGGAAAGCGGAGGAGGACCCCCAGGAGAACCCCTCCCAGGAGGAGGTAAACGGGAAAGATGACCCGCGGTGTATGACCTTCGAGAAGCCTTCCGGTAGCCAGGGCCGCGAGGATGAAGCCCAGTGAACCCCAGAGCCGAATCCTCCCGTACTCCCCCTCTTGAGTCTCCCGGAGGTGCTGTAAGGTCGCGCTGTCGGCAAGAGGAGTGAGGGGGGCTCTGAGCACGCTGAAGAAAAGGGCCAGGGGCAGAAGGAGCGAAAGGTGCGCTGTCAGCCCGATGGCCATGAAGGTGAGGAGGCTAAGGAGGGAGGCGCCGAGGAGAATCTCTTTCCTTCGCCCGGACTTATCCGCCAGAAGGCCCCACAGAGGTGGGGAGAGAGTTCCTCCCAGCCGGGAGGCCGCCGTGAGGGCGCCCATCTCCGCCCCCGAGAGGCCTACCCAGCGGTAGTAAAGGGTGAGATAGGGGAGAAAAACCGCAACCCCTGCGAAGTTGAAAAAATAAAAGGCCTTGAGAACCCGAGGAGCACTCATGCGCGACAAAGTCCGACTCCTGAATTTTCCCCGGTTAAGCTTACTTTTCAGCGGGCCCCTGTGGACCCAAGGGCAAGATATAAGAGGCTTTACATTCTTCAGGATTTATGTATAATTATTCAAGAGATAATTCCAGTAAAGCTCCTCTCAAAGATTCAGGGGCAGGGCTCCGGTTTGGAACGAGGGAATATACCCCGGGGGAGATAGTCCTGTTCCTTTTGAGAATCAAATCCCGCGGAATCTTCACCTGACCTTTGAGGCTGGTAAACGGCCTCGGGCAACAGGGCTATAGGGAGGTCTCATCATGAAAACCACAGTTTCTGTGATAAAAGCCGACGTGGGCTCCATAGGGGGACACATAAAACCGAGCAATCGCCTGGTAAACCGCGTGCGCGACTTTGTGGACTCCGAGGGAAGTGGCTTCATCATCGACCATTACATATCCTCCACGGGAGACGATATCTCCATCCTGATGACGCATCAGGATGGCGTGGGGAGCGAGCAGGTTCATCGCCTCGCCTGGGATGCCTTTGCCGCAGGCACTCAAGCCGCCAAAGAGCAGGGGCTTTACGGAGCCGGCCAGGACCTCCTCAAGGACGCCTTCTCGGGGAACGTAAAGGGCCTGGGTCCTGCGGTGGCGGAGATGGAGTTCGAGGAGAGGGAAAATGAGCCTTTCCTTTTCTTTGCCGCGGATAAGACCGACCCGGGCGCCTATAACCTCCCCCTCTATCTTGGCTTCGCCGACCCCATGTATTGCCCGGGCCTGATGCTGAGCCCCAAGATGGCCAAGGGCTTTAAGTTCACCGTGGTTGATGTCTCCTACACCGAAGCCGACCGCATCATAGAGCTCAACACCCCGGAGGATATCTACGACCTGGCGGCACTACTCCGGGACAATCAGCGGTTTGTCATCGAGTCGATCCACTCGCGGGAGGATGGCGAGCAGGCGGTGGCACTCAGCACCACGCGCCTTCATAACATAGCAGGAAAATATACGGGTAAGGATGACCCCGTGCTCCTCGTGCGGGTTCAAGGCGGCTTCCCCGCCACGGGGGAGGTGCTTTCGCCTTATGCCATTGGTCATCTGGTGGCGGGCTTCATGAGGGGAAGCCACGTCGGGCCCCTCATGCCCGTTCAGCTCAACACGGCGGTCTCCTTCTTCGACGGTCCCCCTGTCGTCTCCTGCGCGGCCTTCTGCGTGCACCACGGAAAGCTCACAGAGCCCGCCGATGCTTTTGACCAGCCTTTCTGGCACCACGTGCAGAGCGAGATAAGCCGGAAGGCTCTTGATATAAGACGACAGGGTTTCTCGGGAGCCGCCATGCTGCACTATGAAGAGCTGGAATATGGCGGCATCGTGGAGAAGATGAAAGTCCTCGAGGAACGCTTCCAGATAAGGTCTGGAGTGTCCGTCCTCTGAGGTGACCGTTCGCGGGGGTGCTCCATGACTATGAGCCGCGTGAAAGACGCAGTATACCGCCTTCTCCTGGCGCCTCCTCTGGCCGCCCTGATTCTTCTGGGCGGCGGCTGTGGGGTGAGTTATGAGATGTATAGCCAGAAGGTGCAGGAGGCGACAAAGCTTCAGGAAGATCTCTCCGTGCGCGAGAGAGCTATAGCGAAGGAGCGGGAGAAGAGCGCCGAGGTCGCCAAGCAGATTGAGGACCTCAGGGTGCAGAGGGACTCCACCCGCCAGGAGCTGGCTCTTGCCAACCGGAAGGCTGATGGTGTGGCCGCAGAGCTGGCCAAGCTCAAGGTTTCACACTCTAAGCTGA
This sequence comes from uncultured bacterium, assembly GCA_964575845.1. Classification (GTDB taxonomy): domain Bacteria; phylum UBA8248; class UBA8248; order UBA8248; family CAZNSX01; genus CAZNSX01. Next base: position 260,039 of record CAZNSX010000004.1, read on the forward strand.
CGGGGTCAGAGACGCAGCTTCACCGCCGGATCGAGGCTCTGGAGAGCGACCGACGGGCCCTGAGGGAGCAAGTCAGGCTGCTGGATGCCAGGCTCGCAAAGGAGCGGGAGAAGGCCGTCGAAAAAGAAGAGGAGCTTCTCATCCGGAGCAAGGTCTACGAGAACCTGGCCACCGAGCTCCGGAAGGAGATTGCCGCAGGCCAGGTGAAGCTGAAGGAGATAGGAGGCCGCCTGACGGTGACGCTTCTGGATAAGATTCTCTTTCCCTCGGGAAGCGCTGAGATAAACACCCAGGGTAAGGATATCCTAAAGCGGCTCGGAGGGAAGCTTAAAGGGGTTGAGGAAAAGCAGATTCAGGTGGAAGGCCATACCGACAACGTCCCCATAGGCCCGTCCCTGCAAGGTCAATTTCCCACCAACTGGGAACTCTCCACCCAGAGGGCAACCCAGGTGGTGCGCTATCTTGAGCAGGAGGTGGGCATTGACCCAAAGCTCCTCTCTGCGGTGGGATATTCCGAGTTTCGACCTGTGGCCACCAACGAGACCCCCGAGGGCCGTCAGCAGAACCGGCGGATAGAAATAGTCCTCATTCCCGTAATGAAGCCCATCGCGACCGCGGCCTCCCCGCCGACCTCCGCCCCTGTTGCGGCTCCCATGCCGACGGGAGGAGCGCGACGCTGAGGAAATCCTCCCGTGAATCTTAACTTCCGAGCTCCTTCCACTTAGCTAGCATCTGAACAAGAGCAGAGACGGGGAACTCGGACGTTCGCGGAAATGAGGGCTTACATTGGTGAGTTCTTGCAAAGCAAGGGAAGGAAAAGCCGTGTTGTCTCTTTGCCCCCGGAGGCTCTCATATGGAGTGTAACATCAAGGATAACATGGGGATTTGCAACTGCAGCTGGGAGCCTTGCCCCCGGAAGGGGAGGTGCTGTCAATGTATGGTCTACCACCGGAAAATGGGCGAGCTTCCAGCCTGCTTCTTCCCCGACGAGGTCGAGCGGACCTATGACAGGTCCATAAAGAGGTTTGTCTCCCTCCACTCTTGAGCCCAAAAAAAGGCCCTCCCCCGGGGAGGCCCCTTCATCTCCCGCCAGGCCTATTTCCTTAATTCAAACCCGGTGGGTACCGGCTGCAAGGTGACCCCCTGTTTCGGAATGGGAGCCCTTCTTCTGAGAATCCTGCCCAGGCTCCCTCTCGCCCTTGCTTTCGCTCCCCCCCAGTTGCTATTATCTCGGCATCGGGCGATTCCTGAGACCCTCCATGCGGGGCGAGCGCCGTGCCCTTTGAGGCTTATCTAAAAAGAATCCAGAAAGACCTTCTGGCGGGGCTCTCGACTGAGCCCTCCCACTATCCCACTCTCCAGAGGCTTCTTGAGGGGCTTAGCTTCGGCATAACAGCAACCACAGAAGCAGCCCGGATCGCCTGCGGCGCGCCGGACTTTACCGTTTCACGCTCGACCAAGCACGGCCCCCTCACCATCGGCTACGTTGAGGCAAAAGATGTCGGAAAGTCTCTGGATGAGGCGGAGCGCTCCGAGCAGATAAAGCGCTACCTCCCGCTCGGCAATCTCATTCTCACCGATTTTCTTGAGTTCCGCTGGTATGTGGAGGGCAAACACCGCCAGACCGCGCGCCTGGGGAGCGTGGTCAAGGGCGTAAAGATCGTCGTAGATAGGGAGGGATTAAATAAAGTAGGTCAACTTTTGATCTCCTTTCTCGACCATGAGCCACCGCCTATAAACAAGCCGAAGGAGCTCGCGGTCAGGCTCGCCCGGCTGACCCACAATATTCGGGATGTCATCATCGAGGCTTTTCAGAGAGGCCAGGCCTCTTCGACCCTCAAGGACCTTCACAGGGCTTTCGAGGAAGTCCTCATCCCCGACCTTGCCATTCCGCAGTTTGCCGACATGTTCGCCCAGACCCTTGCCTACGGGCTTTTTGCCGCGCGCTGCAACCACCGGGGCACGGAGCGCTTCGAGCGCCTCGGGGCCGCGACGGAGATACCCAGGACGAACCCCTTCCTGAGGAAGCTCTTCGACATGATTACGGGCACGGCCCTGGATGATGAGCCCTTTGTCGGGTTCGTGGACGACCTCGTGCGGCTCCTTGCCCATACGGATATAGGTGCCGTCCTTGCGGACTTCGGAAGGCGCACCCGGAGGGAAGACCCCGTAATCCACTTCTACGAGACATTTCTCGCGCAATATAACCCGAAGGAGCGCCAGAGGCGGGGAATTTACTACACTCCCGAGCCCGTTGTCTCTTACATTGTCCGCTCCATAGACCATCTCTTGAAGACAAGATTCAACTGCCCGGCAGGTCTTGCGGATACGGCGGCGGTCGATTTCACGCGTGAGGATGATAAGGGAAATAAACTCCGTGAGACCGCCCCCAGGGTGCTCATCCTGGACCCCGCCTGCGGCACCGGGACATTCCTCTACGCCGTGGTTGACCTCATCCGGGAGGAATTCATGCGCCGGGAGGATGCCGGAATGTGGTCGGGCTACGTGCGTGAGCACCTCCTTCCGCGGCTCTTCGGCTTCGAGCTCCTCATGGCCCCGTACGCCGTCGCCCACTTCAAGCTCGGGATGCAGCTCGCGGGGCAGGACCTCTCAGAGGCCCAGCGGGAAAAGTGGGGCTATGACTTCGCCGGGGATGAGCGCCTGGGCATATACCTCACAAACACCCTGGAGGAGGCCGAGCGCAGGGCCGAAGACCTCTTCGGGCCCTATCGCGTCATTGCCGAGGAGGCAAACGCCGCCTCGCAGATCAAGCGGGACCTGCCTATCATGGTGGTGCTGGGGAATCCGCCCTATTCCGTAAGCTCTGCAAACAAGGGGGAGCACATCGAGCGCCTGATGGAGCGCTACAAGGCCGCAGTCCGTCGTGAGCGGAATATCCAGCCCCTGTCTGACGACTACATCAAGTTCATCCGCTTTGCCCATGAGCGCATCGAGCGAACCGGCCACGGGATCATCGGCATGATCACGAACCACTCATACCTCTCCGGCCTCATCCAGCGGGGGATGAGAGAGGAGTTGATGAAGTCCTTTGATGAAATCTATATTCTAGACCTCCACGGAAGTGCACGGATGGGAGAGAAGGCACCTGATGGGGGGAAGGACCAAAACGTCTTTGATATTAGGCAGGGAGTGGCGATAGCCCTGTTTGTGAGAAATCGCGAGCACAAGGCCGCGGCTAGCGTGAAATACTTTGAGTTGCTGGGCTTGAGGGATGCGAAGCACCAATATCTGATGGAGAACGACATCAGCGCCACCAAATGGCAGAAAATTGAGCCGGCCGCGGCCCACTTCTTCTTTGTGCCAAGGGAGCTGGATTTATATAGCGAATACCGGGATGGTCGGAGCATCATGGAGATCCTACCTGTGAATTCCACCGGTATCAAGACTCACCGCGATCAATTCGTTATTGACTTTGAGGAAGAATCCCTGCGGTCACGGATCACCACGTTTTTGAATAACGCCCTTTCCGATGATGAGGTACGCGCGCGTTTGAAAATTCAGGACACAGGAAGCTGGGAACTCTCATTGGCTAGGAAAGAGCTTCGTGGGGATCCAGATTGGCAGGCAGCCCTTAATCGATGCTTGTATCGACCTTTCGACATTAGACCTATTTACTACCACAAAGCCTTGATTGACCGCCATCGCCTTAGCGTGATGCGTCATATGCTTAGGGAAAATGTGGGGCTCATTGTATCACGCCAAGTAGTCGAAGAATTCCGGCATGTATTCTCGACCAAGCGTCTTACCAGCTTTAATTCGTTGGATACTGCGGGGAGATTTGGCAGTGGATGCCTTTTTCCACTTTATCTATATCGGATTGCGTCGAAGAGTAACCTCTTTGCGAATGACCAGCCTACCGACTCGCCCGGCGGCCGCCGCCCCAATCTTAATCCTGAATTCGTGAAAGATGTAGAGAAGCGGCTCGGTTTAACCTTCGTCCCCGACGGCACGGGCGACCTGAAGAAGACCTTTGGCCCCGAAGACATCTTCAATTACATGTATGCCGTCTTCCACTCGCCCACCTACCGCTCCCGCTACGCGGAGTTTTTGAAGATAGATTTCCCGCGGCTGCCGTTGACCTCGGATAGAGACCTCTTTGCCGCCCTGGCGGAAAATGGCTCGGAGCTTGTGGCCCTTCACCTCATGGAATCGCCCGCCCTCGAAAACCAGATCACCCATTACCCCGTTCCCGGCGATAACCTGGTGGAGAAGGTCCGCTACGACGGGAATGCCCGGCGGGTTTACATCAACAAGGAGCAGTATTTCGAGGGGGTGCCGCCTGAGGTATGGGAGTTCCATGTGGGCGGCTACCAGGTCTGCGAGAAGTGGCTCAAGGACCGCCGGGGAAGGAAGCTCTCCTTTGAGGACCTTAAACACTACCAGCGCACAGTCGTCGCCCTCCGGGAAACCATCCGCCTCATGGCCGAGATCGACGGCCTGATCCCGGCCTGGCCGATTGAATAAAGTGGGTCTTCAGTGTATGCAAAGCCGGGTAGGGCACGGCTGCGCCGTGCTTCCTTTGAGGGATTATGCAATTCGGCTCTAACCTGCTGGTCATGGCGCAGCCATGACCTACCCGGCTTTATATCCGCCTTGTGGAGGGCCCCCAGGAGTGCCGCACGGTGAGGCTGAGTGAGGAGGTGGCCTTGAACCTCGGCCCCGGGGAGCGGCTCGTAGGCATCGAAGTCCTCGATGCGAGCCGGGTGCTGGGGGGACCGCTGACAGAGCCCATCGAGCTGGAAAACCTCACGGCAAAGATTGTTTAGGCTATGAAATTGAAGGTGGACGAGAGAAACGACGCCCTCTATTTCCGCCTTGACGAGTCGGCCATTGTCGAGTCTGAGGAAGTGCAGCCGGGCGTGATCTTGGATTACAACGCCAAGGGCCAGGTAGTGGGGGTCGAGATTCTCGGCTTGAAGGAGAGGGTTCCCAGCGCCCAACTAAAGACGCTGCACTTTGAAACCGCCTGAATGCGGGGAACAGGGAGAGATCATGATGAGCGAGTTGGTGTTTCTCATCGAGGATGACCCGGAAGGCGGCCTCACGGCCCGCGCTCTGGGTGAGGCGATATTCACGCAGGCTGATACCATGGAAGAATTGAGGCGCAACATCCGCGATGCGGTACTGTGCCACTTTGAGGAAGAGGCCAAGCGTCCCAAAGTGCTGCGGCTTCATTACGTCCGCGATGAGGTCATGGCACTTTGAGGCTGCCCCGAGACCTCAGCGCAGTGGACCTGGTTAAGGCTCTCAGGCGGCTGGGTTATGAGAGGACTCGTCAATCCGGCAGCCATATGCGACTAACCACACAGGTGGGGGGCGAGCATCATATCACGATACCACGCCACGGCCCGCTTAAGGTCGGCACTGTGGCGGCTATCCTCAACGAGATTGGGGATCATACAGGACTGACTAGAGAAGAACTACTGAAGAGATTGTTTTTATGAGAGCGACTGAGACCCCCATGGATACCACTCTGAAGGCTTCCCTCAGGGAGCTGGAAAGCCGCCATCTCCTTCGCCGCCTGAGAACTCTCGAAGGGGCGCAGGGCCCGAGGATGCGGCTTGAGGGAAGGGAGGTCGTAATCCTGGCGAGCAATAACTACCTCGGCCTTGCAGGCGACCCCAGGCTCAAGGAGGCGGCCGCGCGGGCCGCGCGCGAGTTCGGCACGGGAGCAGGAGCCTCCCGGCTCATCACGGGCTCGATGGCCCTCCACAGGGAGCTCGAAGAGCGCCTCGCGGCCTTCAAGAAAAAAGAGGCAGCCCTTCTGATGGGGAGCGGCTATCTCGCCAACATAGGGCTCATCCCCTCTCTTGCGGGGGAGGGGGACCTCATACTCAGCGATGAGCTTAACCACGCAAGCCTGGTCGATGGCTGCCGGCTGAGCAGGGCCAGGACATCGGTCTACCCCCACAAAGACCTCAAGGAGCTTTCGCGTCTTCTCCGGGAGGCCCCCCAGGAGGGGCGGAAGCTCATCGTCACGGACGGCGTTTTCAGCATGGATGGAGACCTCGCTCCCCTTCCCGAGGTCGTGAGTCTTGCCCGGGAGTCCCGGGCCTGGGTTCTCCTGGATGATGCCCACGCCACGGGGGTCCAAGGCCCTTCGGGCGGGGGGACGGCTGAGCACTTCGGCATCGAGGGAGGGGTGGAGGTCACGATGGGAACTCTCAGCAAGGCCCTCGGGAGCTACGGCGCCTTTGTGTGCGGGAGCAGGGCGCTCATCGAATTTCTGATTAACCGCTGCCGCTCCTTCATATATTCCACCGCTCTGCCTCCTCCTCCCGTTGCAGCGGCCCTTGCTGCGCTGGAAATCCTGGAAGAGGAGCCCGAGCGCAGGGCCGCCCTCTGGGATAATACGGATTATCTCCGCGGGGGCTTAAAGAGCCTGGGATTTAGGCTCGGCCAGAGCCAAACGCCCATTCTTCCCGTTCATGTGGGAAAGGCGAGGGCCGCCCTCAAAATGGCGGAGCTTCTCCTTGAGAGGGGAGTCTTTGCCGTGGCTATCCGCCCGCCCACCGTGCCCGAGGGGACTTCAAGGCTCCGCCTCACGCCTATGGCCACCCACAGCCGAGAGGACCTGGATAGAGCTCTTGAGGCACTTGAGCAAGCGGGAAGAGAGGTGGGCATCATCTGAGGGTGGGGTCGTGGGGAGAGGGCTCTTCGTAACGGGGACGGGAACCGGCGTCGGTAAGACAGTTGTGGCGGGGGCCCTTGCCGCGCTCTTAAAAGAGGAAGGTCTTGAGCCTGGGGTCATGAAGCCCCTTGAGAGCGGCTGCCCCCGGATGGGCGGCAGGCTCATCCCCCTGGATAGCCTCTTCCTCAAGGGCATGGCCTGCGCTCGGGATGACCTCGACCTCATAAATCCTTATCGCTTCAGGGAGCCCTTGGCGCCTCTTCACGCGGCGGAGCTCTCGGGAAGGAGGCTGTCAAAGGGGCCCATCCTAAAGGCCTTCAGGGCGCTTTCCTCCCGCCACGGCTTGATGATAGTCGAGGGCATAGGGGGGCTTCTCGTTCCCCTCTGGCGGCGCTACACGGTGCGGGAACTGGCGAAAGACCTCTCGCTTCCCCTCCTCATAGTGGGCACGCTCGGGCTTGGCACCCTGAACCATACCCTTCTGACGGTTGAGGCTGCAAGAGGGGCGGGGCTTAAGATTGCAGGCATTATCCTGAATGAGCTGGGGGAGGGGAGGGGCCTTGCCGAGGAGCTCAATCCGAAGACGATAGCGCGGCTATCCGATGCCCCTTTTCTCGGAGTTTTTCCCCGTATAGATGGCCTCTCCGGGTCACCCGCTTCGGGCGGAAGGGGCATGAGAGGGCTCAAGACTTTCTGGGAGAGCCTCAGGGGAAGATTAAGCCTCGGAGCCTCCTCTCTTGACCTTCCTCTTCTGGAGAAATCCCTTCTTGATTAGAAGTGGGTCCCCCTTCGGATAAGCACCTCGGGGCTGATGGAGCCCAGGTCGGGGCAGCCCGTGACCGCCATGACCCTTCCCAGCTCCTCAGTGAGAATTTGCAGGATGGCGGCCACTCCTTCATCGCTTCCCGTGGCGAGCATTCCCAGAATTATCATAAGCCCGAAGCCTACCCCTTGGGCCCCGAGCGCCAGTGCTTTAAAGGCATCGCTCCCCCGCCTGAAGCCGGAATCGGTGAAGATGGCGAGCTTCCCGCCCACTGCGTCTTTTATCTCGGGCAGCACCTCGAGGGGGTGGGCCGAGTAGTCTATGACGAGCCCCCCGTGGTTGCTCACCATGATGCCCCGCGCGCCGAGCTCGAGTGCCCTCCTGGCGTCCCGGGCGCTCAGAATGCCCTTCAGGATGAAGGGGAGCTTGGTTGAGGCGATGAGATCCTGGAGCTCATCCGCGCTCTTGGGGCCGAAGACCTCCGCCCTTATAACCTCGTCATCGAGCTTTCCCCCGTAGAAGAAATCCACATCCATCCCCACGGCCACACAGCCCGCCGCCTCGGCCGCCCGTAGCTTCTGGTAAACCTGGTCGAGGTCGCGGAAGGGCTTTATGATTTTCACCACCGCGGCTCCCGTGTCGCAGCACTGCTTTATCTGCTCCCGGGAGCAGATGCCGAGCCAGATGGCCGAGCCCGCTTTCACCGTGCCTTGAGCTATTTTGATGAGCGGGTCGCTTATGAGGTCCGTCATGTCGGAGAGGGCGCCGGTCCAGAGGGGGGTCTTGAGGGGTCTGCCGAATAGCTCTGTGTCGGTGCTTACGGGCTTGGGGTCCAGCACCCCGAAGCGAAGGCCCCACAGCTTGAAGAGATTTTCGTTGGTGAGACCATTGTATCTCGTCTCTGCTCCCCGGCCGATGTACTTCGGGGTGAGGCCCTTCTTCTCGATTACCTCTTTTCCTCTGGCTACAATTTCCGCATAGCTAAGCTCTTTCATAAGAGGGTCCCCCTTTCAGGGAAAAAATAAATGTCTCGGGAAAGCAAGCTTCTCAGGTGAAGACCTTGCGCCCGAAGTCTGTGTCAAGTTGCCCCGACAAGAGGCAACCTGGACACGGTGAAGAGGAGTAATGGGTTCCTCTTATGGGCTGACTCGGGCTTTTTCGCGGAGGAGAATTTTATTGACACGGTCAACGACGTCGCGGATGAATGTCTCGTCCAGCTTGCCGATGGGCGAGGGAGTCTCAAGAATGCGCCGAGGCAGGCGGAGATTTCCCAAAGAAAAACCTTCTCTGAATTTGAATTCATATTTTTTTCCGTGTATCTCTTCTCCGATGCGATGGATATCATCCGGAGCTAAGTCAAAGCCCGCCAGACGAAGGGCTTCTGAGACAAGGCCCGAGTTATATACCCCCCTTGCAAAGAAACAGACCACAAGGCTTGCCAGGACCTGGCGCCAGCGTTCCTCAGAGAGGAGTGCTTCTGCGACTTCATCAGGGGTGGCTTCTCCGGAAAGGAGGACCTTCTGGTCGAAGGAATACCCGGCATTGTCCAGATGGCTGTGTCTGGCGCCGACCAGGATCCCCGCATGCGCCGCAGGCCCCGTGTGGTATCCCGGCATTTCATTCTTGCCGAAAGCCAGTGCAAACTCCTCTCCCCCATACAGAGAAGCTGCGGATTCGACTCCACGCGCAAGTGCCCTATAGAACTCGTTCGGCTGCTCGACGACGAGGTTGAGCGCGTCGATGTAAGCGCGGTAATCCCCCCAGCCGAGCTTGACCCCCATGGTTTCTTTTTCGCCTATGAGCCCTCTTTCTTGGGCCTCCGTCGCCCAGGCCAAGACCACGCCGGCAGTCATCGCATCCAAGGCCAATACTTCGACCCTATCCATCAACTTCAAAAAACTGCGTCCATCTGACATACCCAACATCGAGCCCAGGGCATATATGGGCTCGTAGTCATAGGAGATCATGGATGTCTTGTAAAAATAGGGCTCATCTTCATAGTCTTCCCTCAGCGCACCAATATGTATACACCCCGTGGGACAGTGAGAACAGGCGAGCCGCCTGCCCAGAAACTGCTCCGCAAATGCCTCTCCGGAGATCTTGTCCGCCCCTTCGAACCTCGCCTCCTTGAGGTTTCGCGTGGGGAGGGCGCCCAGCTCATTGAGAGGCAGAACGTTCTCGGCTGTTCCGAGGTCATGGTATTTCTTCATCGTCGGTGAGGAGACGGCCTCCCTGTAGATGTCATCGTAAACCCTACGGTAGCTTTTCCTATCGCTCACAGGAAGAGAGCGCTTGCCCGAGATCACAACCGCCTTGAGCTTCTTGCTCCCGAAGACGGCTCCCAACCCCAGCCTTCCGAAGTGTCGGTAAGTTTCCGCAGTCACGCATGCATATGAAACCAGCTTCTCCCCCGCTCCACCTATGCGCAGGATCGTTCTCAGTCCCGCTCCCGGCTCGTTCTCCCTGATGATTCGGCCGACCGTGAAGCTGTTTACTATTCCCCACAGAGAGCGCGCGTCCCGGAAGTAGACGCCGTTGCCGTGAATGGCGAGATAGATGGGGATGTCGCTCGCGCCCTTTATCACGATGGCCCCGTATCCCGCCATGCGGATGGCGACAGCGCTCCGCCCCCCGCAGTGACTCTCACCAAGGTTTCCCGTGTGAGGCGACTTAAACATGGCCACGGTTTTTGAGGCGAGGGGGAACAACCCCGTCAAGGGCCCCACAGCCAAGACGATCGGATTTTCCGGCGCGAGTGCATCGCAACCCTCAGGACACTCTTTGCTGAGAAGCTGGACGGCTACGCCGGCGCCACCGATGTATTTTTCGAAAAGTTCCTCTCTCCTCTCTATCCAGAAACGCTTCTTCGAGAGGTCGACATAGAGCACGTTTACAAGGGGATCATCCCTGAGCATATCCGCTTCCCACCTTTTCCAACTTCAACACCCGATGTGGGCAGAACCCGGCGCAATAGCCGCAGTGATTGCAGATCATCGGTTTATTGATTTCGTCGTCCCAGAAAATCGCCCCTATGGCGCAGGCATCGCAACAATGACCACACCCTGTACATTTGGTAATATCGAGAAGCACCCCTCCGCCCTTTCTGGGCTTCAACGCATCCGTGGGGCAGACTCTCATACAGGGAGGGTCAGCACAGGCCCTACAAACTACGACGATAAAGCCTCGCTCCATACCCCCGACGGACCTCACGCCCATACAGGTTCTGGCCAGTCCTGCTTCACCTCGCCTCCTGGAACATGCAAACATGCAGGTCTCACAACCGACGCATCTTTCCGAGTCAACTACAACCAATCTCATGCTCTGCCCTTCCGATTGATTAAGCCCGGAATCGAGCTAAACGCTCCCTCTGGATAACCGTCAGTGGCGACCGTTTGGTCGTTTATACCAGGGACCTTCTTAAGAAGCAAATCACCCAGCTATAATTCGATGAAAGACGTCTGACGGATCGGGTGAAATTCCCATATCAATTTAAGCTGTGTCGATACCCTCCAACGAGTCCGCTCTAAAGAGGTTACTTTACCATAGGGGCTCGCCCTTGCGTAGAATTTGACCCGGGAAATTCTGGATAATTCTGGCGCAAGTGCCCTTTTTTCAAATGATGTGGATTAAACGGAAGAAAAGCCCCCTTTCTCCGGCTAGGCCCTTTCAGCAGGTCTCCAGCCCCAATGGGTGTAGATCTCCTCTACCTCTCCGGTGTAGCCCTTGGGCTCCCCGTGACTCGGGTGGATGAAGAGGGGGGGAGAGACGGAGAGCCCGGGCCTTCCGCCCTTGAGGGCCTCAAGAAGAGCCATGACGGCGGGACCCTGGGGATGGGAGTGGACCATCCGGAGGCGCTTGGGCTCCAGCCCCTTTCGGGAAAGGGAGCCCATGAGCTCAGAGAGCCGCTCGGGCGGGTAGCTGAGGAAGAGCCGCCCTCTTGCTTTGAGGAGGAGCCGGGCGCTCTCCCCGAGGCTCTCCAGGTCAAGTGCCAGTTCGTGGCGCGCGGAGGCTCTCGATAGAGAAGGGCTCAGGCGACCACTCCCACGGGGGCGATAAGGGGGATTGCTGACGGCCACCTCGAAGCGGCCCGAGAGGTCTCTCCTGCGGCAGAGCTCCCTCACGTCTCCTTCAAGGATCTCAACCCTTTGGGAGAGGTGGTTCAGGCGTACGTTTTCCCGTGCAACCTCGGCAAGCTCAGGCTGAATCTCAATCCCCAGGGCCTTGAGCTCAGGGTTCTCCGAGGCTAAGAGGATGGCGAGAATCCCGCATCCAGAGCCCAGGTCTATCAGCTCCCCGGCCCCTTTGCCCACCCGCACGAAGGAGGCAAGGAAAAAGGGCTCCATGGAGTAACGATAGGATGCCGGAGGCTGCAGGAGCTTAAGGGCTTTCACGCGCTGGAAAGGGTAATCCCCACAGACAATGAGGGGAAGGAGAGGGGGGAAGGCCTCAGTCGGAGGGCTTGCCGGAAAGCTCCGCCACCTTGAAGCGCGTCATAGCTCGTCTCAGGGCCGCCGCAGCCCGCTCGAAGTTGATGTGCTCGTCGGTCTTGCGGGCCAGTCGCTCCTCGGCCCGCTCAAGCGCCGCCCGAGCCCGCTCGACATCGATTTCCTCAGCGAGCTCAGCCGTCTCGGTGAGGATGATGACCTTCTCGGGCCCCACCTCGGCATAGCCTCCGTTGATGGCCATGTAGCGCACCTGGCCCTCGCGCCTGTACCGCAAGACCCCCGTGGCAAGACAAGCCAGAAAGGGCGTGTGGCCCGGCAGCACGCCGAACTCCCCTTCCACTCCCGGAGCCGCTACCCAGTCCACCATCCGGCTCACCACGTGGCGCTCGGGCGTCAGCACATCGAGGGTCAGGCCTTCCCCTTCCATGTCCTAAACCTGAACCCCCATCCCCTTGGCCTTCTCAAAGACCTCATCCAGATTCCCCACCATGTAGAAGGCCTGCTCGGGCAGGTGGTCCACACTGCCATCTACCAGCTCCTTGAACCCCGCCACCGTCTCCTTGAGCGACACATACTTTCCCTGGGTGCCCGTGAACTGCTCGGCCACAAAGAAGGGCTGGGAGAAGAAACGCTGGATCTTCCGCGCACGGGCCACAACGAGCTTGTCTTCCTCGGAGAGCTCGTCCATTCCCAGGATGGCGATGATGTCCTGGAGGTCTTTATAGCGCTGGAGAATCTGCTGCACCCGGCGGGCAATGGTGTAGTGCTCCTCGCCCAGGACCCTGGGATCCAGGATGCGGGAGGTGGAATCCAGAGGGTCCACGGCGGGATATATGCCCAGCTCGACGATCTGCCGAGAGAGCACGGTCGTGGCGTCCAGGTGGGAGAAGGTTGTTGCGGGCGCGGGATCGGTGAGGTCGTCGGCGGGCACATAGATTGCCTGCACCGAGGTGATGGAGCCCCGTTTGGTGGAAGTTATGCGCTCCTGGAGGTCTCCCATCTCGGTGGCGAGGGTGGGCTGGTAGCCCACGGCCGAGGGCATTCGGCCCAGAAGGGCCGAAACCTCTGAGCCCGCCTGGGTGAAGCGGAAGATATTGTCTATGAAGAGGAGTACATCCTGTCCCTCCTCATCCCTGAAATATTCCGCCACGGTGAGCCCCGAGAGACCAACCCGGAGCCGGGCCCCCGGGGGCTCGGTCATCTGGCCGAAGATGAGGGCTGTCTTCTCGATGACCCCGGACTCCTTCATCTCGAGCCAGAGGTCATTCCCCTCCCTGGTTCTCTCCCCCACACCCGAGAAGACGGCGATGCCGCCGTGCTGGGTGGCTATGTTGTGGATGAGCTCCATGATGATTACCGTCTTTCCCACACCAGCCCCGCCGAAAAGACCCGTCTTCCCACCCCGGGTGTATGGCTCGAGCAGGTCTATCACTTTAAGGCCCGTCTCGAACATCTCCGTCTTGGTGCTCTGCTCCTCAAGGGTAGGAGCAGTCCTGTGGATGGGAAGGCGGCTCTTGGCATTGACGGGACCCAGGTTATCCACGGGCTCCCCTATGACGTTGAGGACCCTTCCCAGCACCTCGGGCCCAGCGGGCATGGAGATGGGTTCCCCCGTGTCAACGGCCTTCATGCCCCGCACGAGGCCGTCGGTGGGCTCCATCGAGACAGCTCTCACTGAGCTCTCGCCCAGGTGCTGGGCCACCTCCACTATAATCTCCACGCGACCTCCGTCACTGCTATCCCCTTTGATGACGCGGACGGCATTCTTGATGGCGGGAAGATGTCCTTCCTCGAACTCGATATCCACCACTGGGCCTATTATCTGAGTGAGCTTGCCTTCATTCATCCTGGACTCCTCGGCATACCGGAAATTTTTCTCTCAGCACAATGGCATAGGCTCCCTCACCCCTTAAGCGCGTCAGCCCCGCTCACCACCTCGATTATCTCTCTGGTGATGGAGGCCTGGCGCACGCGGTTGAGGGTCTGCGTGAGGGAGCGGATCATCTCTTCGGCATTCTCCGTGGCACTGTCCATAGCCGTCATCCGGGCGCCGAACTCGCTGGCCTCGGCCTCGAGCAGCGCCCAGTAGAGCTGGACACAGATATGACGGGGAAGAAGTGAGTTGAGAATGGCTTCGGGGTCGGGCTCATAGAGAAAGTCCACCTCCACCTTCCCTCCCATCTCATCGGTAACCTCTGGAGGCGATGGGGGTGTTATGGGCAGGAGTTCCCTCAGCGTCACCCGGTGGATGAGAAGAGAGCGGAACTCGGTGAAGAGGAGGAGGACCCTATCCACCTCTTCGGCCAGAAAGGCCCGCATGACCACGTCCCCTATGGCACGGGCGAGCTCGTAGTCGATACGGCCATAAACTCCCACGTGCTCGGCCATGATGGGGAACTTCCGCCGAGCGAGGAAATCGCGGCCCTTCTTTCCCACCACGATGAGGGACGCCTCCACCCCCAGGGAGGGCTCGCCTCCTTTGCCGTTTCCGGCCTGAAGCAACTCCACCGCCCTACGGTTTATGTTGGCGTTATACCCTCCGCAGAGCCCTTTATCGGCCGTGATCGCCACCAGCAGCGCTCTCTTCACGGGACGGCGGGCGAGCAGAGGATGGCGGGCGATGTCGCACCTGAGGGCCAGGCTCCCGATGACTTCCCTCATCTTTTGCCCGTAAGGCCTGGCCGCAAGGACCCGCTGCTGAGCGCGGCGCACCTTGGCGGCCGCCACCATCTTCATGGCGCGGGTTATATGCTGTGTGTTGCGTACGCTTCTGATCCGGTGCCTTATATCTCTGAGAGTCGCCATTTCCCTTCAGCCCTAAGCCGCCGCCTCCTTCTGGCGCTCCAGAAAAAGGGCCTCGCACTCCTCGATGGCGGCTCTGAGCGCCTTTTCTGTTTCCTCATCGAGCTCCTTCGTCTGCCTTATTTTCTCCCCCACCTCGGGGTGCTTTTCATCCATGAAGCGATGGAAAAAATCTTCAAAAGGCTTCACCTGCTCCAGAGCCATATCGTCCAGGCAGCCCTGGGTGCCCACATAGATAATCATCACCTGGTGCTCGACGGGCATGGGCTCATACTGGTTCTGCTTCAGGATCTCGACCAGGCGGCTCCCCCGGTTAAGCTGGGCCTGAGTGGCGGCATCGAGTTCGGAGCCGAACTGCGCAAAGGCCGCCATCTCCCGGTATTGGGCCAGCTCCAGGCGCAGGCGGCCCGCCACCTGCTTCATGGCCTTTATCTGAGCCGCCCCGCCCACCCGAGAGACCGAGAGGCCCACGTTGATGGCGGGACGGATGCCCGAGTAGAAGAGCTCTGACTCGAGGTATATCTGGCCATCGGTGATGGAAATGACGTTGGTGGGGATGTAGGCCGCAATATCTCCCGCCTGGGTCTCGATGATGGGAAGGGCCGTGAGGGAGCCTCCCCCGAACTCGTCGTTGAGCTTGGCTGCGCGCTCAAGCAGGCGTGAGTGCAGATAGAAGATATCGCCGGGGTAGGCCTCTCTTCCCGGGGGCCTCCTGAGCAGCAGGGAGAGCTGCCGGTAGGAGGCCGCCTGCTTGGAGAGGTCGTCATAAATGCAGACGACATGCATGCCGTTATCCCTGAAGTACTCGCCCATTGCGCAGCCGGCATAAGGGGCTATGTATTGCAGGGGGGCGGGGTCTGAGGCCGTGGCCGAAACGACGATGGTATAGTCCATGGCCCCAAAGTCTTCCAGGGTCTTCACCACTTGCGCCACCGTCGAGCGCTTCTGGCCCGTGGCCACGTAGATGCAATAGACGTCCGTGTCGCGCTGGTTGATGATGGTGTCTATGGCGAGGGCCGTCTTTCCCGTCTGGCGGTCAGCGATGATGAGCTCCCGCTGACCCCGGCCTATTGGGATCATGGAATCGATGGCCTTGAGGCCCGTCTGGACGGGCTGGTTAACGGGGAGGCGGTCCACGACGCCTGGGGCCAACCGCTCCAGAGGGTTAAAATTCTTAGCCTCGATGGGGCCCTTTCCATCCAGGGGCATGCCCAGAGGGTCCACCACCCTGCCCAGAAGCTCCTTTCCCACGGGCACCTGGACGATGCGCCGGGTTCTCCTGACCTCGTCTCCTTCCTTGATGTTAGTGTCATCCCCGAGGAGCACCGCCCCCACATTATCTTCCTCCAGGTTCAGGGCCATACCGTAGAGCCCGTCCGGAAAGGCCAGAAGCTCCCCCGCCATGGCCTTTTCCAGGCCGTAGATGCGGGCGATCCCGTCCCCTACCGAGATGACTTGGCCCACTTCGCTGAGTTCAATACCAGCCTCATAGCCCTCGATCTGCTGTCGAATTATCTCGCTTATCTCTTCTGCCCTGATCTCCATAGCACCCCTCTCAAATGGGTTAAGTCACCGCCCCCCCTTGCCAAGGTCCCGATAATGCCGGAGCTCTCTCGGGTGAAGAGAGCCCCGTGGCTTTCCTTCCTCAGGCCCTGGCCAGGAGATCCTTGAGTGCGGCCAGGTGGCTTTTTACGCTCCCGTCCATAACGGTACTTCCCATCTGGGCGACCAGCCCTCCGATGAGCCCCGGCTCCTCCTTGATATCGAGGACCACTTCCTTTCCCGATATTTCTGAGAGCCTGGCCTTCAGCCTTTGCGTCGCCTCTGGGGTCAGGGCGCGAGCGGTCCTGACCGCGGCCCTCGCCCTGCCGAGGCGCTCATCGGCGAGTTCCTGGTAACACTCGGCAACAGCTTCGAGGTAGCGGATGCGCCCCTTATCGAGCACCAAATAGAGAAAGCCCTTGGTAAGGGCACATGCCCCGAGCCGCTCCATAAGGGCCCCGAGAACCCTCTGCTTGAAGTCCCTCCTGATCCCCGGATTATAGAGGAGGGCCCGGAGGTCCGAGCTGGCTCCGAGGAGCTCGCTCAGCGCCTTCAGTTCGGCCCCCGCTCTCTCGAGCAAACCTTGCTCCTGGGCCAATCCCACCAGGGCCTTGGCATACCGACGGGCGATAGTCCTCCCGGTCACTTCTCCTTCCCCAGCTTGGAGATGTAATCCTCAACCAGGCGCTCCTGATCCTCAGGGTCGAGGTTTTTCATCAGGAGCTCCTCGGCCAGCTCCACGGCCAGAGCCGAGGCCTTGGCCTGAAGTTCGGCCCTCGCCTTCCTTCCCTCAAGCTCGATTGTGGTTTTGGTTTCATCCATGAGACGCTTGACCGCCGCCTCGGTCTCGCCGCGGAGGCGCTCCCTGAGAAGCTCCCGCTCCCTGGCCGCCTCGGCCTCAAGTCCCCTCAGCTCCTCCTGAAGATGCTCCACCCTGGCCCGCTGCTCGCGCAGGAGGGCTTCCGCCTGCTCCCTTGCCTCTCTTGCCTCAGAGAGGGCCTTCTCGATACCCTCCCGCCGCCGGGCCATCCAATCCCTTATGGGCCCCTTGAGAAGCTTGTAGAGGAGGACGGCCACGATGAGGAAGTTGAGGAGGCGGAAGAGCTCGGTTTTCCAGGAAAAGGCGGAGCCATGCTCTTCGCCATCATGAGCCTTCTCCGCCGCCCAGGCGGGTCCCTCGAGAAATCCTCCTCCGCCTACCAGAAGCGGGGAAATGACGAGAGCCACAAGGGTCAGGGCACACAGGAGAAGTGCCCGGCCCTTTATGTTTTTCCCTATAGTCATAGTCTCAGTGAGGACTCCCGATGGCCCGGCCGGCAATGCGGCGGGCGATCTCGGCCGCAAACCCCCGGGCCTCGCGGTCGAGCTTAGCCTCAGCACGGGCTACCTCCCGGCCGATCTCTTCTCTGGCTCGCTCTATCTGAGAGACTATGCTCTCGCGGGCCTTCTCCAGCGAGAGAGCCCCCTCCCGAATGGCCTCGGCCTGGACCCGGGCCAGGCTCTCGAGATTGGCCCTCCGCACCCTGGCCAGCTCCCCCTCATAAGTCTCGGCCAAGGACTGTGCCTCGGCCCTTCTTTCCTCGGCACTCTGGAAATCTCCGCTGATTATGCCCCGCCGCTCCTGCATCTTCCCCAAAAGGGGCTTGTACAGGAGGAAATAAAGCAGGAGCATGAGCACGTTGAAATTTATGAACTGGATCAAGAGGCTGAAGTTTATGTCTAGCACGCGGGCACCCTTTCTGCTCTAAGCCTTGCGGATCTGTTCCTTTATGCGCATGAGGGCTGAGGCGGTCGAGCGGGCCATCTCATCGAGCTTCATGGTGATGTGCTTCACAGTGGCTTCGAGGGAGGGTATCAGCACATACTCCAGAGCGTTCACCCGACGGCGAGTCCTTTGAATTTCCTCGGCCATGAGCTCGGTGGCCTTCTCAAGCTGTGCGAGCTGAACAAGCCTTGACAGCAAGCTCTGAAAACTCCTGATTGCGGCGTCCAGCTCCGCCGCCGTGCCGTAAAAACCATATGGGTAGATATTACCTTCCTGGCGAAGCTGAAACCGGGGCACGGCTACGCTCATGACGTTGGCCGTCTTCACCTCAAGCTCGGCCCGGGCGCCCGGCGTGAGGAGAGCCGCTTCAAGGCTTGAGCTGGACATGGGCGCTGTGGCCAGGAGGAAGGTGTGGTAGGCCGCCCCAAGCTCCTCCTCTACCTCTTCCCTCATCCTCACGGCCTCCTTCACCTGGAGGATGAAATCCTGGATGAGGGCTTCCAGCTTGTCCTTGAGAAGCTTATGCCCCCTTCTGGCCGCGGCCAAGCGGCGCCGCAGCCGGAGAAGCTCCATCCGGTTGGGATTGACTCTTAAGAGCATGAGACTTTCCCCTGGGGGGAACTCCCCCTTGGGGTTCACCCGGAAGCAATCAAAACGGCCTAAATTAACCTTTCTTCACTCATTAGTCAACCCCCAAAAGCTGGAGAGTAATGTATCGGGTTCTGTGTCTGGTGAAGAAAAGGCCGGGATGAGCGAGCGCGCGGACCGGCACCTCCGCCGCCATCTCCCCTTTGTATCCTCGCGTGCCGCTTCAGGGCGAGGCTCGGGCCGGATATGTCCCGCGAATACTCCCCGGCCACTCCGGAAGGAGCTCCGGGTAAGATTCCCCTGGCCTGAGGAAAGGGAAGTTTGATAGAATCGGTCGCACTCCTTCAAAATCTCAAGACATGGCAGAGGAGGCACACCTATGGCTGAGGCCTGTCCTATCAAGGTAAGGATTAAGCGGTATGACCCCTCGCGGGGAGGGAAGCGCCGGTTTCAAAGCTATGAAGTTCCCCTGGAAGAGGGGATGAGCATCCTTAATGTGCTCAACTACATCTATGAGAATCTCGACCACTCCCTGGCCCACTACTACTCCTGCCGGATAGGAAAATGCACCGGCTGCCATGCGCTCGTGAACGGAAAGGTTCGCCTCACCTGCACGACCAAGGCCGATGGAGACCTCAAGATTGAGCCAATGCCCGGCTACCGGGTGATAAGGGACCTCGTGGTTGATAGATCCTCAGGGGAGAGGGAGCATGAAGAGGCTTGAGCGTTTGGTCGACAGGGTAATAGACACCGACCTCCTCATCATAGGAAGCGAGGGCGCGGGCGCGCGGGCGGCGATTGAGGCCGCGAGAGCGGGCATTAAAGTGACCATCGCCACCAAGGGTCCCGTCGGAAAGAGCGGCGCCACGGTCACGGGCGATGCCGACGTGGACCTTGACAGTCGGAGCGCGATAGAGCTCCTCGGCCTCAAGGGGGACCCGGCCGACTCCCCGGAGGCCTTCTTCGAGGACATGGTGGTCGAGAGCAAATACATAAGTAACCAGAAGCTTGTCGAAATTCATGTGAGAGAGGCCGCCGCCCGGGTCAAAGACCTCGCCGACTTCGGTGCAAAGATAACCGAGATAATTCACAATCCGGGCCATAGCTACCCCCGGGGTGTCTGGCTTCCGGGGCCAAGGTTTGTCTCGGCCCTCAAGAAGGAGCTCTCAAAATATCCGGTCGATCGTCTTGAGTACATGATGATTGTTGAGCTCCTTAAGGCGGAGGGCCAGGTGGCGGGAGCCCTTGGCGTGAAGCTTGATAGCGGGGAGCTCTACCTGATAGGGGCAAGAGCGACGCTGATTTGCTGCGGTGGCGGCCTCCGGCTCTATCCCCACACGACCGCTCCCGACGACCTCACGGGCGACGGCCAGGCCATGGCCTATCGGGCGGGGGCCGAGATGATCGATATGGAGTTCCCCATGTTCCTCCCCTACACCCTCATAAACCCGCCTGCGATGGACGGCGTGGACTACCCCTTTCTCATCATAAACCGCATGGAGGCCCATGCTCTGAACCGAAGGGGGCAGCGCTATATGGGACGCTGGGACCCCGTGCGCATGGAGCGCAGCACCCGGGACATCTGCTCGATAGGCATCGCCATGGAGGTTCTCGAGGGAAAGGGAAGCCGGAGTGGAGGGGTCTATGTGTCGCTGAGCCATCTACCCGAAGAGCTCGTGGAGGACGCCGCCCGGTGGTTCCCCCCGGAGATCTCGGGCTGGCGCTACGGGGGGTTTAAGATTAAAGACTTCATCCCCGATTTCAAGGACAAGGGGTTTGAAGTCGGCCCGGCCTGCCACTTCCAGAATGGCGGCATCAGGATAAACGAGAGGTGCAAGACGACTGTGCCCGGCCTCTACGCGGCCGGCGAGGGCACGGGAAGCATCATGGGCGCAAACCGCATCTCGGGAAACGCGCTCACCATGACCCAGGTCTGGGGTGCACGGGCGGGCAGGTATGCGGCGGAGTTCGCCCGAAAGAATCGGCGGGTCTCCATAGACCCTGGGGGGGTAAAAGAGCTTAAGGAATGCATCACGGCTCCCTTCCGCAGAGGAAGGGGCAATGACGTGGTGGCCCTGCGAAAGGAGATGCAGAAGCTGGCGGGCGATAGGATAGGGGTCATCCGCGATGAGGAGGGCCTTGAGGAGGCGCTAAGAGAGCAGGAGCGGCTCCTCGGGCGGGAGCTTCCCCACGCGGCACTCAGCCATAAGGGGAGGGTCTTCAACAGGGAGTGGCTTGAGTACCTCCAGCTTCCCAATATGCTCCAGGTTCTTGAGATGACAGCCAGGGCTTCCCTCATGCGCACCGAGAGCCGGGGGGCCCTCTACCGGAGGGATTACCCCAAGACAAACAATAACCGCTGGCTCAAGAACATCGTCATAAAGCAAGAGGATGGTGGCATGGCCTTGAGAGAAGAGGCCGCCGTTATAACCAAACTCAGGCCTCCCAGAGGAGTCTTTGATTATGGCTTCATCCCGCGGCCCAAGAGGAAGAAGGAGTAGCTCCATGAAGAGCACCGCCCGCCGTCCGCTTTTTCCCTCCTTTCCGGAACAAGAGTATAAGGCCCGCTGGGGAAGGGCCCGGGAGCTCATGGGAGAGGAAGGACTGGACGGCCTTCTCATCACCGAGGGAAACAACTTCAGCTACCTTGCGAGTGGCATCAAGGAGCACTCGACGAGCAGGCCCAATGTCCTCATCCTCCCCCGCGAAGGGGAACCCCTGGCTCTCGTGCATTGGTTTCCCCGGGAGAGCCGGAGGGAGGAGAGCTGGCTCAAGGAGCTGAGAGTCTACCGCTATGGGCACCCTCTAAAGACAGGCCCTCCCCTGGAGGAGCTCAAAGGGGCTTTTCATGAGCTCGGTCTGGAAAGGGCCCGGATGGGGGCGGAGCTCGGCTTTGAGCAGCGCCTGGGCATCTCCTATGAGACATTCTCCCTGCTGAAGGAGAGTCTCCCCCAGGCCGATTTTTCAGATGCCTCGCGCCTCCTCTGGGAGCTCAGGTCCATAAAAAGCCCGCTGGAGATAGAGAGGATAAGGGAAGCCTGTGCCATAACTGGAAGGGCTTACGGGCGGCTCTTCTCGGAGCTTAAGCTCGGGACGGATGAGGGGGAGGCGGCCCGGAGGCTGAAGGGGCTCATGGAGGAGGAAGGGGGAAGTGACCCCTGGTACATCGTCACCTCCTCCCCCGAGAACTACCGCTTTGTCTCGCGGAACTCCAGGCCTCTCACGGCGAGGCTAGAGGCCGGAAACTTCCTCTGGTTTGACGGGGGCTGCTCCTTTGGTGGGTATTTCTGTGATTTCTCCCGAGGTGCCTTTCTGGGAGAGCCCACCGGCGATGCGAAAAGGGTCACCAGGCTTGTCATCGAAATAACCGAAGCTCTCGTTTCGGCCGTGAGGCCCGGAGTCTCGGCCCGGGAACTGGACGCCCTGAACTTAAGGGAGTGGAAGAAGGCGGGAATAGATTATCTTGAGAGTGATTTCGGAGGGGGAAGGGTTGGCCACGGCGTGGGCCTCGCCATTAACGAGCCCCCTAACATTGCCCCCTATGACGAAACAGCGCTCAAGCCCGGCATGGTCTTCACCCTTGAGCCCGGACTTGTGACAGAATTCGGGACTTTTCACTTTGAGGAAAATCTCGTGGTTACGGAGCGAGGTTGCGAGGTCTTCACAGAGTTCTCCAAGGAGCCGCCGACTGTCGGCGCGTGAGCGCATCTGGCCCCACTCCTTTCTTGGAGTCGAAAGACGTTTGGGGAGCCCTGCTCCTCTAAGAGGACTGATGATGCGGGGACAGGACCCGCCGGGTTATGTCTCCAAGGGGGAGAGTAAAATGAAGCTCAGGGAGCTCAGAAAACTCGGGGCCGGATTCACTGTCTGCTTCCTAAGTGCTTTCTTCTCTGCGGGAATCTTTTTTTTCACGCCCCCTTCACAGGGGGCCGGCGCTTCACGGGCTATTGCCACGGTGGACGGCAAGGCCATAACTGAGGAGGAGCTCTTGGAGGCGGTGGGAGGGGAGCTCATAAGGCTTGAGGCCAAGACCTATCAGGCTAGGAGAGAGGCTTTGGAATCCCTCATCTTCCGTCTCCTCCTCAAGGAGGAAGCGGGCAGGCGTGGCATCAGCCCTGAAGAACTCTTTAGCGAGGAGGTGGACTCCAAGGTCAGCGAGCCGACTGAGGAGGAAATGAAAAGCCTTTACCAGAAGAACCGGGCACGGATAAGACTGCCTTTTGAGAAGATCAAGGAGGATTTGAAGAGGTATCTTTTTCAGAGAAAGAAGGCTCAACTGAAAGAGGGCCTATTCGCCAGACTTAGAAAAGGGAGGGATATCAGGATACTCCTGGAGCCCCCGAGGGTTGAGGTGAGCCCGGATGATGACCCGACACTTGGGCCCCCGGAAGCCCCCGTGACCATAATCGAGTTCTCTGACTTTCAATGCCCCTACTGCGCCAGGATTCAGAGCGCCCTTAAGGAGCTGCTCAGGAGATACCCCAAGGAGGTGAGGCTCGTCTTTCGCGACTTTCCCATAGAGGAAATTCACCCCCAGGCACTGAAGGCGGCCGAGGCCGCCCAGTGTGCCGGAGACCAGGGGAAATTCTGGCCCTACCATGACCTCCTCTTCTCCAACCGGCATAAACTTTCCATCGAAGCCCTCAAGGGCTATGCCCGCAAGTTGGACCTTGAGCTCACCCAATTTGACCAGTGCCTCTCCCAGGATAAATATCAGGAGGAGGTGAGGCGGGACATGCGGGATGGGCTCAAGAGCGGCGTTAACTCCACGCCCACCTTCTTCATAAACGGGAGGCTCATCTCCGGAGCGGTTCCCTTAGAGGAGCTTGAGGCCGTAATAGCTGAGGAGCTCCGCCTGAAGGCCGGGGAAAAGTAGCCCCCTCTGAAGCCCCACGGCCCTGACCGAGGGTTCATGCTCTCAGAAGAGGGCTCCCTCTCCCCCCTCAAGGCGGGCGCCGCACTCCTCGGCATGGCGCAGACGCTTGGCGATTGAAGGGTGGCTGTGGAAGAGAAACTCTACGAGGGGGTGGGGTTCAGGGTCGGCAAGGTTCAGGTCCGAGAGCTTCAGGAGGGCTCTCTTGAGGGGGTCGGCACCCGCCGTCATCTTCACGGCAAAGGCGTCGCAAGAGCGCTCGAGGCGGCGGGAGTAAGCATTCAGGCCGGGGGCTACGAGGAGGCCGACCGCGGAGAAGATGAGGAGGACGAGGGGAAGGTTTGCCACATCCCCCCGGCCTTCAAATCCCAGGGGGAGGAGGCTCAGGACCCTGTGGAGGAGATAGAAGGTTCCCAAGATAAAGGCAGAGTGGACCAGGATGGTCTTCCCCATGTGACGCCCTGCGTGGTGGCCGAGCTCATGGGCGAGAACAGCCTCTATTTCCTGACGGTCAAAACCTTCCAGCAGGGTATCAGAGAGGATGATCCTCCGGGTCCTGCCAAGGCCGGTGAGCCCCGCCATGGCCTTTCTGCTCTTTTCCCCGAGCTCCATCCGGAAGACCCCGAGGGCCTTCACGCCCGCCCGGGAGGAAAGAGAAAGGAGGGCCCTTTCTAACTCTTCATCGCCGAGGGGCGTGAATTTATAGAAGAGGGGGGCGAGGAGAACGGGGCCAAGCTTTGTCATAAGGACCCCCACAAGTATGGCCCCTCCGGCCGCATATAGCCACCAGCTTTCCCCTCCCTCCCTCAAAAGCCAGTAAAGACCCTCAGCTAGGGGAAGCCCCAGCGCCAGGCTCAGCAAGAGGGATTTCAGGTAGTCCCACGTCCAGCCCCAGAGGCTCTCCCGAGAGAGGCCATAGCGGTGCTCGACCCGGTAGCCCCCATAAAAGCTAAGCGGAAAGGTGACGCCCTCCCAGAGGAGCAGAAGGAGGGTGAAATAGCCCGCCACCTGCAGGAGAGGGCCTCCAGGGATAGCGGCCCTTAGCCTCAGGCTCCAGCCGGTGAGAATCAGAAGGGCCAGGAAGGCCAGCCCCATGGTCCCGGAAATAAGCCTGAGCCTGAGCTTGAGGCGGCTGTATTCTTTGGAGCGCTCCCTCACCTGAGACCCCTTATAATGTAATTCTCCTCAGTATTATAGCCTCGGGGTCCTCCGCCGGAATATGTGAAAGCTCTCGGCTCGCGCAGGATGCGAAAGCGGATGCCAGCCGGTCTCCCCGGGCGTTGACTTGGGAGGAGGCCAAAGCTTAAGATAGAGGGCTTTTTTGTGCATGGACTAAGGCAAGGCATTCTTTCCGCCCTTCCCACGGGTTGAGGCCGGCATGGAGGTTCCTATGAACGAAGGCAGGATCATCGACCTCAGAAGCGACACCGTTACCAAGCCCTCCCAGGCCATGCGGGAAGCCATGGCCTGGGCACCCGTCGGGGATGACTGCTTCGGTGAGGACCCCTCGGTCAATGCCCTCCAGCAGGAGTCGGCTCGCCTCCTGGGGAAGGAGGCGGCCCTTTTCATGGCCTCCGGCACGATGGCCAATCAGGTGGCGCTCAAGAGCCATACCGAGCCAGGAGATGAAGTTATAGCCGACGCCGGGAGCCATGTAATAACCAGTGAGCTGGCCGCAGGCTCCATGATCTCGGGGGTTCAGTTTGCCCTCCTTCAAGGCGAAAGGGGGATACTGGAGGTGGAAGAGGTCCGCCGGGCCATCCGCGCGGGGAGGGCCGTAGAGCCCAGGACACGCCTTATCTGGGTAGAAAATACCCATAACAAGGGAGGAGGCAGTGTCTGGCCCCTGGAGAGGCTCAGGGCCCTGAGGGAGCTTGCTCTGGAGATGGGACTTCCCATCCATATGGATGGGGCCAGGGTCTTCAATGCGGCGGTGGCGCTGGGGGTTTCGGCGGGGGAGATAGCCTCCCATGCTGACACGGTGAATTTCTGCCTCTCCAAGGGCCTCGGTGCCCCTGTGGGCTCCCTTCTTGCGGGGAGCCGGGAATTTATCGAGCGGGCCACCCGCTACCGTCGCATGCTCGGGGGCGGAATGCGCCAGGCCGGAATCGTGGCATCCGGTGGCCTTTTTGCTCTGAAGCACCACCTGAAGCGCATCGAGAAAGACCATGAGAACGCGCGCCTGCTGGCCGAGGGCCTGAAAGAGACCCCCGGCATCCGGCTTCTCTATGAGACCACGCCCACTAATATCGTCTTCTTCGATTTGTCGGAAACGGGCCTCTCGTCCCCTGAGCTTGCCAGCCGCCTCAAGGAGAGGGGCGTCCTCTTCTCGGTTTATCCCCCGAATGTCCTGCGGGGAATCACTCATCTGGAGGTGGACCGCCCGCAGATTGAGGAGGCACTTGGAATCGTGCGGGCTCTTCTCAAAGGGGTCCGGGCTCGCGCATGAGAGTTGTCGTTCTGGGCTGCGGCACCTCCACGGGGGTGCCCACAATAGGGTGTGAATGTCCGACCTGCCTTTCTCCACACCCACGAAATAAGCGGACCCGAGCCTCCATTTACATAGAGGAGGGGAAGGCCGGGATACTTGTGGATGCCTCGACAGATTTGAGGGCCCAGGCTCTGGCCCAGGGGATCCGGCGGGTGGATGCAGTGCTCTTCACGCACTGCCACGCCGACCATGTCTTCGGCATAGATGACCTGAGAGCCTTCAACGCCATTCAGCGCTCCCCCATCCCTTGCTACGGCTCGCCCGAGACAATCGCAGAGCTGAGGGTCTGCTTCCGCTACATCTTCTCCTCCGAGCACGGAGAGGATGTTTTTGTGCCGCGCCTGACTCTGCATGAGCTCAAAGGGTTGGAGCGGCTTTTCGGCCTGGAGGTCGTGCCCGTTGAGATAGAGCACGGTCCCGACATTATCTACGGCTATAGGGCGGGGAATTTCGCCTATCTCACCGACTGCAGCGCCATCCCCAAGGCTTCTGAGAGGTTGCTGCGAGGGCTCAGGGTACTCATCATCGATGGCCTTCGCTACCGACCTCACCCGACCCACTTCACAATTGAGGAGGCTCTCGCGGCCGCAGAGCGCCTCAAGCCCGAGAGGACCTGCCTGACCCACATGAGCCATGAGGTGGAATATGAGGCGGGGAACCGGGCCCTGCCGCCCGGGGTGGAGCTTGCCTGGGATGGGCTCGTGATAGAAATCTAGGGGAATACTCATTTAACCCGAATGGCCGGCCGCGTTGGCGAGGGGCTCACCGTAAGCGGGAGACTGGCGGTCGAGCCTTCGAGCTGAAAAGGGCCTGAGCAGGCTATTTTTTTCTTGACAGAAAAGGCTGAATTTATATAACAATAAGACCTATTATCGATCACATCGAAGCCCGAGACTCAAAAAATAAAAGCGCGGTCAGTGGTCTACGTGACCATATCTCAGCCGGGAGGGGTTTCGCCGAGACCCCAATGAGGTCTAAGGCTGCTCTTCACGGAGCGGGCGAGGCTTGAGGAGGATACTCGCCCAAACCCTCTAGGCGAAAGGAAGGCCATGGCGACCGAACCCTATCCGAATGTGACAGCGCCGGCGGAGACCCTTGATAAGCGCAAACTACGGGTTCAGCGGAGAGGTTCCAGGGCTATAATCAAGCACGCGATCCTCATCTTCTGGACCATGGTCGTGCTCTTTCCCATCTACTGGATGCTCATGACCTCCTTCAAGGACTCCCACGAATGGACGACCTGGCCTCCCCGCTGGTACCCATATGACCCGACAACGGTTAATTACAGGCAGATCTTTTTCTTGGCCCAGGGCCGCGCCCCCCAGGCGAAGAAATCCGATGAGCCTTTTGTCTTTGAGCGTAAAGACATCGGAACCTTCGGCCATTCCGGTGCTTTCTCCGCTAATATCTGGAAGGCAGTCGGGGACAGCAGTTTTATTGCGGGCCTGGCCTCAATGATTTCGGTTATTTTTGGCGCATCCCTCGCCTACGCCATAAGCCGTTTCAATGTGGGGGGCAAGAAGTTTCCTGTAGCGGTTTTGACCATAAGGATGCTCCCGCCCATAGTAATCGCCGTGCCGTTTCTCATATGGTTTCCTCTCATCGGGCTATTCGACACCTACACGGGCCTCATCCTCGTATACATTGCCACCACTCTACCGTTTGTCATCTGGATGATGCTCAGCTTCATCGAGGAGGTGCCGAAGGAGCTAGAGTTTGCGGGGAGGGTGATGGGCGCGGGGAGGATTTATACCCTGAGGAAGGTGATCTTCCCCCTAGTGGCCTCGGGCATGGTGGTGACCCTCCTCTTTACCTTCATTCTGTGCTGGAGTGAGTTTCTCCTGGCCCTCACGCTCACTCAACCGAAGGTCTCCACGCTTCCCATCTTGCTCAACAAATTCCAGTCCGCAACCGAGGGGCGGCTTTACGGGCCTCAGGCGGCCATCGGCACGGTCATAACCATTCCCGTGGTGGTCCTGGGCTTTCTTATCCAGAAGCACCTGGTCAAGGGGTTCAGCTTCGGGATGATCAGGAAGTAACGCTGACCCGGGGTATCGTGGGTGAAGGGATTTGCTCACACGCCATCGTGCAACTCATGGAACACGTATAAGAAAAAGGGGCGGTCAAAAAGCCTTCTTCTAAGGTAAAGCCCTTTAGCCTCCCTCTGCGGACCTCCTCAGAACCTCCCGCCGGTAAGCTTCCATTAAATCGTGCATACTGACCCTGCCTATGACCTTTCCGTCCGCTTCGGAGCTCACTACAGGAAGCTCCTCCACGTTTATCCTCCCGAACCGCTCGAGCACTTTGTCCAAGTCATCCAGGGGGGTTACGGTGAGGACTCTCGTCGTCCCCAGGTCGGCGGCCACCATCCCATCCCTCTGCACCTCCGGCTTCCGGAGCGCGTGGAACAGGTCGCTAAGCGAAAAGATGCCGCTCAGCTCCCCTCGGCTTTCTACCACCGGGAAGTAAGAGTATTCAGAGTTCAAGGCCCGGTCGAGAAGCTCCCTGAAAGGCATATCCTTAGGAATGGTGAGGACATCCTCTCTCATCACGTCCTTCACCAAAAGAGAGCGCAGGATGCTCACCTCCCGCAGACGCGTGATGTGCTGCCCGCGGCGTATGAGCTTGAGTGTATAGATGGACTCATCCTTGAGCGAAGTGGTTATCAAAACGCTTATGATACAGGAAGCCATGAGCGGTAGGATTGCCAGGTAGTCGCCAGTCATCTCGAAGATTATGACAATCGCGGTTATGGGTGCGTGAGTTGCCGCCGCCACGATCGCGCCCATGCCCACGAGAGCGTAGGCGCCGGAGCTTGCCGTAATTTCGGGGAAGAGGCTATGGACAATGCTGCCGAAGAGGCCTCCTATCATGGCGCCGATGAAGAGGGAGGGCGCAAATATGCCGCCAGAGCCACCTGAGCCCAGGGTGAGTGAGGTCGCGAAGATCTTCGCAAGGCCCAGGGCCAACAGAAAGAGCAGGCTGAACTTCCCCATAAGGGAGAGGGAGATGGTCTCATAACCCACGCCGAAAACATGCGGAAACCAGATGGCAAGCGCCCCTAATATCAGGCCCCCTAAGATGGGCTTCAGGTACTCTGGGAAGGGAAGCGCCTCGAAGCGATCCTCCATCCAGTAGAGAGAGACTATGAAGAGAAGAGCCACCAGGCCGGCGATGAGACCCAGAACCGCATACATGGGAATCTCCCACGCGCTCACCAGGCTGTAGGCGGGTATCGAAAAGGCGGGATGGTTCCCCAGATAGAGCCGCGAGATGTAGGTGGCGGTAACTGAGGAGATGACGATGGGGCTGAAGCTCGTGAGCCCGAAGTCCCCCACGATAATTTCCAGGGCGAAGAGCGGGCCTGCGATGGGTGCGTTGAAGGTTGCGGCAATTCCCGCCGCGGCGCCGCAGCCCACGAGGGTTCGCAGTCGGGCGCTTGAGAGCCTGAGGAACTGGCCCATGCTTGAGCCCATGGCGGAGCCTATCTGGACGATTGGCCCCTCGCGCCCCACCGACCCTCCTGAGCCTATGCAGATGGCCGAGGCCAAGATCTTTACTAAAACTACCCGGGGCCGGATGACGCTTCCTTCGGTTGCGACCGCCGCTATGACCTCGGGCACACCGTGACCTTTGGCCTCCCGCGCGAGAAAGTAGACTATGGGACCCACGAGGGCGCCACCGGCCGCAGGGGCGAGAATCTTGTGATACCAGGGAAGGCCTGTGAGAAGGGTTAAGAAATCGGGGCCGAGGCCGAAAAACAAAACCTGAAAGAACCTTATCATGAGGCGGAACACGATGGCACCGAAACCGCCCACAAGGCCCACGATCACGGCCAGAATGATCATATAGGTGAAATCAGAGACGCGCGTTCTGCCCAGAGTCTGATCCAGGCCCCTCAGGCGTGCGTGAAGTTCCCGAGGCCCTCTTCCCTTCAATGCTGCCTTCCAGAACGAGATAATTCCCTTCAATGCTAAAGATTACCTCCCTTGATCTTATGGGCCCGCCGGATGACCTCTCAGCTTTGCGAAATGCAGGCCACTAGGGTTTTTCCTTATTCTCTCCTGACTCTCCGTGCCCGAGGGGATCCCCCTCCCCGCCCACTCGCTCTAGCCTTCCCTCGGGGGTTACTATCACCCCGGCTGTCCGGGCCCCGCCGAGGTCGATGAATAGAGTGTAAAGGGCTAGATAATAGGAGATGAGGATGACCTGGATGATGGCGCTCACCGACACCTGAGCAAATAGACTATCCCCCATAATCCTCACGACGATGAAGCCCAGGCCAAAGGAAAATATCCGGTAGAGGCAGAAGAGGCTCATGACGGGTCCCTCCGCCCCCCGCGCAAAGGGCTTGGCCTCCTTGAAGTACTGCGCGAACGGGAGCCGGCGAAAGAGGGCAAGATATGAACAAAAGAAATATCTGAGGCCGAAATAAACTCCCGGGAGAATGAGAAGAACTAGTCCCGCCAGCACCATACTGTAATAAATGAGCTCCACGGCCATTACGGTGGGAAAACGGCTCAGAGCCCTGGGCCAGTCCCACTCCTCCCCTTCTCCGCGCAAAAGGTTCTCCGCCTTTATCAGGACCAGCGTAAAGATGAGCGATTGGGCGATGGTGCTCACAAGGGAGGAAGCCCCGAGGGCTAGGAAGAAGGAGCCCCCCTCTTCCCCGTAGCTTGAAGCTGAGTGGAGGGGAAGGTAAGCAAGGACCATGAGGGGGATGTAAAGGATGAGCACCACTCCCGTCATGTTGGTGAAGTCGCTGAGATGCAATCGCACCCCAAAATTCACATAGGCCCTGCCGGGCCTGAGTTCCCTTCCTCCTTGCATGGATTGAATCTTATGCCCGAGAGTTCGGGTATGTCAAGGCCGGAACCAGTGAAGGGAGGTCCTCCGGGGTCGGCTTCAGAAGCGCAGGAGCCAGCGGGCCGTCAGGTACATGGCCCAACACTCAAGGGCAAAGGGAGGGAAGCCCAGGTAGCCCGCCGCTGGCATCTCAAAAAGCTTCCACTCGGCCGTTACGGGAACGGTGTAGACCCATTTGCCTATGGCCCAGTAGTTCCAGAACTCCCAGAGAAAGCCGCAGATGATACCGGAGAGAAGGAGCGAAAGAGGCCACGCGAGCTCCCCGCGTTCAAACAAGCGCAAGAGACTCTTATCGAAATGGTGATAGTTCACGGGCCCAAGGAAAAAGATAAAGCCGGCCCAGACCAGGGCAAAAATATAGGGATTGGGAAAGAGGATGGGGTAGAGAAGTAGGCCGAGGCCGAAGCACAGGGTTATCTGAAGGGCGCGTTTAGAGAGGGGGCGGTGTCGGGTTCTCGCGCGAGTGAAAAGCCCCGAGGCCTCCACCACCTCCGCCGTCTCGAAGATTCCGGGGAATATCGTGGCAAAGGCCCAGGCATAGCCGAAGTAGCGGGCGATGGTCGCGGCGGGGAGACCTATGTAGTACCAGTTTTGAATCTTGAGGTTATAGTACTCGAAGATGAGCCAGCAACCGATGGAGAGGGGAAGAAGGTACTTGAGCTCCCCCCTTCTCGTCATGAGCAGGGAGGAGCCTTTGAGACGATATACTAGGCTATCGGCGAAGAGTATGTAGCCGGTCCATACGATAGGCGTGAAATTGACGCCCACCCACCGGACCCCGCCGAAAAGGGCGGCCTCCGCCGCACCGATAACGGCCAGGCCCACTAAGCCGTAAGCTTTAAGCATGTGCCCGAGAAGGCCTCAGGGCCTGGGGCCTTCCCCTTGCAGGCCCGGGAGATGGGGAAAAGGATAGCGCTCCCTCACCGTCCTGTGGGAGCGGAAACCGATGGCCTCCCGCTGGATGATGAGATAGTAAAGGTACTTTTCCGCCTGGACGAGAGCCTTCTTGAGCTCCCCCCTCACCTCTTCCAGTTGCCCGGAGAGCTCCTGAATGCTCCCCCCTTCTTGCCGCTGAGGCCTCCCGCCTTTCTCCCTCAGACTTCCCTCAAGCCTTCTATAGTCTTCCCCGAGCACTCGGCAGCGCTCGAGCCACCTCTCAAGCCACGTCCCCGTCCGGCCCAGGGCCTCGGCCATCTCCTGGAGGAGCTCATCCTCTATGGGAAGGCGCTGGAACCTCCCCCTCGAAAAGGCTCCCCGGGGATCCACCGGAAAAGACCTCATTCCTCTTTAAACCTTGCCTCGAGGGCCTTCTCAAGGCGCTCGAGCCGCTCCTCGAGCCGACCGACCGCCTCATCCAGGTCGGCCTTCTTGGCCAGCTTGAACCGGTCCACCGCCCGCTCGAGCCGCTCCTCTACCCTCCGGTCAAACTCCTTTCGCCGGACTTCGGCCTCCTCCATGATACGCCTCAAAAGTCCGGGCCTCTCCTCCTTCATCGCCTGGCCGCGCTTTATCATATCGTCCACGAGTTCTTTGGCCTTATCTTCGGTGAGGCCCCACACTCCGAGGCCGAGCTTCATCATCTTATCCAGTAGCTGCGTCACCATAGCCTCAATCCTCCGCGCCCCAAACTCCCCGCGATGCCCCTTTCTCCCGGATCAAGCTCCCCCACCGGTCCAGGCCACTTTCAAAAAATAAATCAGGCCTCCTCCACGAGCTTATAGACCAGCTCCAGGGCCTCTTCCAGCTTGTCCACCCGCCTTCCGCCCGCCTGGGCCATGTCGGCCCTTCCTCCGCCGGTTCCGCCCACAACGGCCGCCACCCTCTTCACTATCTCCCCGGCATGGAAGCGACCCGTGAGGTCTGTGGTGACGCCGGCCACCAGGGAGACCTTTTCGTCGGAAACCGATGCCAAGACCGCGACCCCCGACTTAAGCCTTCCCTTCACATGGTCCATGAGCTCCCTCAGGGCCTTAAGCTCCAGGTTATCCATCCGCGCGGCGAGAACCTTTAACCCCTTCACCTCCCGGGCCCCCGAGAGTATGTCAGCCGTCTCCCCCCGGGTGAGGCGGCCCTTCAGCTCCCGCACCTCCTTCTCGAGTTCGCGGGCATGTTCCAGAATTCTCTCCACCCGCTCGGCCTCCTGGAAGGAAGGTGCCTTAGCGAGGCGGGCTATGGCTTCGAGCTCCGCCCTCTCCCTCTGGCTATAGGCCCAGGCAGCCCCGCCGGTGAGAGCCTCTATCCTGCGCACCCCAGCCGCCACGCTTCCCTCGTGGGCGATGCGGAAGAAGCCTATGTCCCCTGTCCTCAGGGCATGGGTACCACCGCAGAGCTCCCGGCTCCAATCCCCTATGGAGACCACCCTCACCCTTTCCCCATACTTCTCTCCGAAAATGGCTATGGCACCCGAAGCAAGCGCCTCCGCTATCTGCATCCACTGGATGCTGAGGGGGTCATTCCGCCGGATGCGCTCGTTAACCAGCTCTTCCACCCGCGCGCGCTCCCGCGGAGAGAGGGGAGCGAAATGGGTGTAGTCGAAACGGAGCCTATCGGGCGCCACGAGAGAGCCCGCCTGCCTCACATGGTCTCCCAGCACCGAGCGGAGGGCATACTGCAGCATGTGGGTGGCCGTGTGGTTGAGGACTGTGGCCTGACGTAGGGATGATTCGACAGAGGCCCTGAGGGAGGAGCCAACCCGGAGCGTACCCCGGCTTATCCGGCAGCGATGGAGGTGAAGGCCGGGGAGAGGCCCCTGGGTATCCGAAACCTCGGCCAGGAACCCCTCGCCAGAAAGGGTGCCCCGGTCGCCAACCTGGCCTCCAGCCTCGGCATAAAATGGCGTCCTATCCAGGACGACCTCCGCCTCCTCTCCAGCCAAGGCTTCCTCAAGGCGCTTCCCATCCTTCAGTATGGCCAGCACCCGAGCGTCGGCCTCAAGGCTCTCATAACCGACGAAGGCACTCTCTCCCAGGCGGAACTCCTCTGCGAGCTCCCTGTGAAGGGGAAGGACTCCCTCCTCGCCGGTTCCCTTCCAGTGCGCCCTCGCCCTCTCCCGCTGCTCCCCCATAGAGGACTCGAACCCTTCCAGGTCCACCTCCAGGCCGAAGGCTGCGGCGGTATCCAGGGCCAGGTCCAGGGGGTAACCATAGGTATCGTAGAGGCGGAAAACCTCTCCTCCGGGGATCTCCTTTTTCCTACTGGCCAGAAGCTCTCGGCAGAGGTCATCCATCCGGGGCTGCGCCTGGTCCAGGGCGTGGGCAAAGCGCTCCTCCTCATGAAGGATAAGTTTGGAAATATAACTGATGGAATCTTTGAGCTCGGGATAGGGCTCGGCCATGACCTCCCCCACCAGTCCCGCAACCTCATGGAGGAAGGGCTCGGCGATCCCCAGGAGCCTTCCGTGGCGCATGGCCCGCCTAGCGATTCGGCGAAGCACGTAGCCCCGACCCTCGTTCGAGGGGAGAACCCCATCTCCCACGAGGAAGCAGATGGCCCTGACATGGTCGGCGATGACCCGGAAGGAAACATCCCCCTCATCGCCCTTACCCTCAAGAGCCCCATAAGCCCGCTCAGCCCGCTCCTCCACGAAGCGGATGAGGGGAAGGAGGAGGTCCGCGTGGTAATTGCTCTCCGCACCCTGCAGCGCGGCCGCCAGTCGCTCGAGACCCAGGCCCGTGTCTATGCTGGGCTTGGGCAGCGGCTTCATGGAGCCATCCCGCGAGCGCTCATACTGCATGAAGACAAGATTCCAGAGCTCGAGATATCTATCCCCCTCCTCTTCGGGGCTCCCGGGCGGTCCGCCCTGAATATGGGGACCCTGGTCCAGAACGAGCTCGGAGCAAGGGCCACAGGGACCCTCATCCCCCATGGCCCAGAAGTTGTCCTTCTCGCCCTTGCGCACTATCCTTTCGGCCGGAACCCCGGTTACTTCCTTCCAGAGCCTGAAGGCCTCGTCATCGTCCCTGAAGATTGTGACCCAAATGCGCTCTGCGGGCAGCCCGCAGCGCTCCACCAGGAACTCCCAGCCATACTCTATGGCCTTTTCTTTGAAGTAGTCGCCGAAGGAGAAATTGCCCAACATCTCAAAGAAGGTATGGTGGCGGGGGGTGCGGCCCACAACCTCCAGGTCGTTGTGCTTTCCGCTGACCCGCATGCACTTCTGGGAGGAGGCGGCCCGACGGAGGTCCCGGCGCTCCGCGCCGGTGAAGACACCCTTGAACTGGACCATGCCCGCATTGGTAAAGAGAAGGGTGGGGTCTCCCTTGGGTACCAAGGAGGAGCTTCGGACCACGCAGTGAGACTTCTCGGAAAAATAATCCAGGAAGCTCTTTCGGACTTCATTGCCCGTCATGAGGGCCGGTTCCTTATCAAGCAAGAAGCAGAGTACTCGGGCGCAGATGACATCACCCGAAACACACTCTAACTTACCATAAACCCCACTGTTTTAGAAGCGCCCTCGGGCCGCTTGCCCGCGCCCGGGGAGCTTCCCTTCTCCCGCCTATTCACGAGGCTAGCACGCCTTAGCTTCAAGGGAAAAAAACTAAGGGGCCCCTTTCCCCCGCCAGGGCCCCGAGTCTTGAAAGGGCAGCGTCCACCCCACTTTGGGGAGAGCTCCCCCAACTCAGACGACCACAAACTCCCGGTGCACCCCGAAAACCGCCCTCAGGGCATCGGAGATCTCCCCCACAGTGGCATAGGCTTTTACGGCCTCTAAAATGAAGGGCATTAGATTATCGTTTCCCCGTGCGGCCCCTTCAAGAGCGGAAAGAGCCCCCTGCACTACAATGCCATCCCTTCCTGCGCGAACCTCTCTCAGGGAGCGTCTCTGCTCCTTCTCGACCTCGGGGTTCACCCTGAGGGTATCCATGGCCTCGGCCTCGTCGCTCCTGAAGCAGTTCACCCCGACCACGCGCCTATCGCCCCGCTCCACCTCCTGCTGGTAACGGTAGGCACTTTCTTGGATTTCCCGGTGGATGAAACCCTCCTCTATTGCCTTGAGCATGCCACCCATCCGGTCTATGCGCTGGATGTAATCCCGCGCCCTTTCTTCTATCTCATTAGTGAGCGCCTCTATCGCCCAGGCCCCGCCCAATGGGTCCACCGTGTCGGCGACCCCCGATTCCTCGGCGATGATCTGTTGGGTCCTCAGGGCCAGCTGCACCGAGGATTCGCTCGGCAAGGCCAGAGCCTCATCCCGCGAGTTGGTGTGCAGGGACTGGGTTCCCCCCAGCACAGCAGCCATGGCCTGAAGGGCCACTCGCACCACGTTATTCTCCGGCTGCTGGGCCGTCAGCGTGCAACCTGCCGTCTGCGTATGGAACCGGAGCATGCAGGCTCTCTCGCTCTTGGCCCCGAAGCGCTCCCGCATGATGCGTGCCCAGAGCCGCCGGGCAGCCCTGAACTTGGCCACCTCTTCAAGGAAGTGGTTGTGGACGTTGAAAAAGAAAGAGAGCCGTGCGCCGAACTGGTCCACATCCAGGCCCGCATCCACGGCGGCCTGAACATACGCGATACCATTGGCCAGGGTAAATGCGACCTCCTGCACCGCAGTGGAGCCGGCTTCCCTTATGTGGTAGCCGCTGATGCTTATGGTGTTCCAGCGGGGGACCTCCCGGTTGCAGAAGGCGAAGATGTCGGTGATGATGCGCATGGAGGGCTCGGGGGGAAAGATATAAGTGCCCCTGGCCACATACTCCTTGAGGAGGTCATTCTGGATAGTCCCCTCGAGCTTCGAGGGCTTGACCTCCTGCTTCTCGGCCACGGCTATGTACATGGACAGGAGGATGGCCGCGGTAGAGTTGATCGTCATTGAGGTGGAGATTCGGTCCAGGGGTATACCGCTAAATAGCACCTCCATATCCCGAAGGGAGTCGATAGCCACACCTGTCCTACCCACTTCCCCGGCCGATAGCTCGTGGTCGGAGTCATAGCCCATCTGGGTCGGGAGGTCGAAGGCGACGCTCAACCCCGTCTGACCCTGCTCAAGGAGATACTTGTAGCGGCTGTTGCTCTCGGCCGCGGTGCCGAAGCCCGCGTATTGGCGCATGGTCCAGAAGCGGCCCCGGTACATGGTGGGCTGCACGCCGCGGGTGAAGGGGTAGCTCCCCGGATACCCCAGGTCCGTGTGGTAGTCAAGATCGTCCACCTCTGCCGGAGTGTAGAGGCGTTCCAGAGGAATTCCCGAGGAGGTTAAGAAATTCTCCCGGCGCTCGGGCCTCTTGGCGAGAAACTCCTTAAGAGTCCCTTCCTCCCAGCGGCGCTTAGCCTCCTTCACGCTCTCCAATGCCATGGCTGCCCTCCTTGACACCGCTCGCGTAGGCCTGATCTCCGGTATTCTTGCCCGGTCTCCGGAAGAAACTCCCTATCCTGCGAAAAAAAATTCACGCGTTTTTATTTTAGCACAGCCCCTTGGGGAGCAAAAGGCGGCTTGAGGCAAAGGAGGAGTCTCGGGGGCAATCATTACTTCTGCCCCTTAATCCCGGGAGGTTCGCTTAAGAATTTCCCTCTGGATGGCCAGGACAGCCCCGTGGATTTTATCTTGAACGCTCAGGGGAATGTCGCGTAACTCTAGCCCCACAAAAGTGCGAGGCCCCTCGCCCGGAACATTTCGGACGGCGATGTGGCGGATAGTGGCGGCAACGCTAACATGATCACCGGAGGGGAGGGTGAAGGAGAGGCGATCGACCGGAGAGCACTCCTTAAGTTCCTCTAGGCCCTCCTTCAGGCTGATGCCAATTCCCCCGGCGCTCAGGTCCTCTACGCGCGCGGGAACCTCGGTGCCGTCGGGAGAGAGAAGGAGCCGAGCGTTTTTGGGGCTTCCCGGAGGGAGCTTCGCCCTGTAGTCCATCCTGCGCTGAACGCGGTCCATGGTGCGGGGTAGGGCGAGCTTAAGAAGGCGAGCAGCCTCCCCCTCGCCCCCCCGGTAGCGAAGGTGGGCTGTGTAACGAACTCCCTCTATCTCGAAAACCAGCCTCAGGGTTGAAGAGGGGCGCAGGAGCTTCATTCCCCGCTTGGGCATGAGCTCATCCATGAGGAGAGTTGTCTCTTCTCCCCGGCCCTTGAGGGCCACGAAGATGCTGGAAAAATCCCCCTCCTTGTCATCGATAGAAACAGCCGCCTTCCTGCCGCCCGTTACCGCCAGCTCCAGGATGGTACGGATGACGGTGGGATTGGAGATGACATCCTTTTTTGCGTTCTCATTCATGCCCGCGCGTCCTCCCTCGCCGGCAGAACTCTCCCCTAAGCTGGAAAAACCTCTCCTCCCCGCCTTTTCGAGCCGCCTTCCCTCATCCCCGAAACGCTATCCGGGCTATGCTTTGGGCGCGCCCGTTATCTTTATCCACCTCCACCACTACACCGTTAAACTGTCCCTCTCCACCCGCTGTCTCAAACCTCTTGGGTAACCCCGAGAGGAACCTCTCTATCACTATCTCCTTCCGCATGCCGATGACCGAATCGGCTGGCCCCGTCATGCCCGCATCGGTTATGTATGCGGTACCGCCCGGCAACACCCGCTCATCAGAGGTCTGAACATGAGTGTGGGTGCCGAGCACCGCGCTGACCCTTCCGTCCAAGAACCAGCCCATGGCCCCCTTTTCCGACGTGGCCTCCGCGTGAAAGTCCACCACCACCACTTTCACACCCGGGTCCATGGCCTCCCGCTCCCGCAGGACGGCCCGGAAAGGACAATCCACCGGAGGCATGAAGACCCGACCACAAACGTTGATGACCCCAACCCTGCACTTCCCCCCCACCTCCAGCACGGTGCTCCCGGTGCCTGGCGTCCCCGGTGGATAGTTGGCCGGCCTCAGGAGGCACCCTCCCTCCTCCAGAATGCTCAGGGCCTCGGTCCGGTGCCAGACGTGATTTCCCGAAGTCAAGAGGCCAACGCCCAGACTCAAGATCTCCTGGGCTATCGGGGGGGTTATACCGAAGCCGCCCGCCGCATTCTCGCAGTTAGCTATTGTGAGGTCAATTCCGTAGCGGTCCATCACCTTGTCCAGAAAAGAGGCGAGTACGCGCCGGCCCACCCGGCCGACCACATCCCCGATAAGGAGGATCTTCATGAAATCTGAATTCTCAGTGCTCCCAGCCTGGAGGGCTATTATTGAGCGTACTCCACCGCTCTGGTCTCCCGGATGATCGTCACCTTGATCTCGCCGGGATAGGTCAGTTCCTCCTCGATTCGCCGGGCTATGTCCCGGGCCAGGAATATGGCGTGGGCATCGTCGACGAGATCCGGCTTGACGATGACCCTGACCTCTCTTCCCGCCTGGATGGCATAAGCTTTATCCACCCCCTTGAACGAATCGGCTATTTCCTCCAGCTTCTGAAGGCGTCTTACATAGGTCTCCAGCATCTCCCGCCGCGCCCCGGGCCTGGCGGCGGAAAGGGTATCGGCCGCCGCCACCAGGACGGCCTCCAGGCACTGAGGTGGCTCATCCTCGTGGTGGGAGGCGATGGAGTTAACCACCGGGAAGGGTTCGTTGTGGCGGCGCGCAAGCTCCGCCCCTATCTGGGTGTGGGAGCCCTCGGCCTCCTGATCCACGGCCTTGCCTATATCGTGCAGCAGGCCCGCCCGCTTGGCCATCTTCACGTCCAAGTCCAGCTCAGCGGCCATGGTGCCGCAGAGAAAGGCCACTTCCTTGCTATGAAGGAGGACGTTCTGGGAGTAGCTGGTCCGGTAGCGAAGCCTCCCCAGGAGTTTCACCAGCTCGGGATTAATGCCCTCCACGCCCACCTCGAAGATAGCGTGCTCTCCCTCCTCCTGAATCTTTTTCTCCATCTCCTTTTTCACCTTTGCCACCATGTCCTCGATGCGGCCGGGGTGGATGCGGCCGTCCGCTATGAGGCGCTCGAGGGCCAGTCGGGCCGTCTCGCGCTTTATGGGGTCAAAGCCCGAGAGGATGACGGCCTCGGGGGTATCATCGATAATAAGGTCGATACCAGTGGCCACCTCCAGGGCGCGGATGTTCCGGCCCTCCCGCCCGATGATCCTTCCCTTCATCTCATCGCTGGGGAGGTCCACCACCGACACCGTGGTCTCGGCCACAAAGTCGGCTGCACAGCGCTGGATGGCGAGGCTGAGGATATTCCTGGCTTCTTGCTCCGCCTTGGCTTTGGCCTCCTCTTCAATGCGCCGCGCTTCGCGGGCGCATTCGCCCTTGACCTCATCAAGGAGACCCCGTTTCAGCTCTTCCTTGGCCTCCTCGCCGCTCATGCCGGAGATTTGCTCAAGCCTCTGAGCTTGCTCCTTGAGCAAAGCCTGATAGCGGGCCTCCTCCTCCTTTAGCTGGCCTTGGCGGCGAGAGAGCCCCTCTTCCTGCTGGAAGAGCTCTCGCTCCCGGCGCTCCAGATGCTCAGCTTTGCGGTCCAGGGTCTCTTCCCGCTGCCGCAAGCGTCCCTCCAACTTCTGAAGCTCGGCCCTCTGGCGGCTTCCTTCTCTCTCGAGGGCATCCTTGGCCTTGAGAACCTCTTCTTTCGCTTCCAGAAGGGCCTCCTTGCGTCGGGCCTCGGCGTTTTGCTCTACCTCTTCGATGCGACGCTGAAACTGCGCCTCCAACAAGGGCAGACGCCGCCGCTGGGCGGTCCGCTCAAGCAGTCGGCACAAGAGAAACCCCAGGGCAGCCGCCGCAGCCGTGGCCAATCCTGAGAGCATCCAGTAGCTAGTCATGATCAACTGTGCTCCTTCCCAAAGGGTCTTCACCCCGCGAGAAGAACCTCTCGGAGGCGCAATCCACGACCCCTTTCTCGGTGATCAGCCATCCCACGGGCTCATCTCCCTCCTCGGTAGGCACTCGATCGACCACCTGAAAGCTGTAGGCAAGGCCGATGCTCGCCGCCTGGGGGGGCATGGCCTTAAGCAGACGGTCGTAACAACCTTTACCAAAGCCCAGCCGATAACCCCTCCGGTCAAAAGCAACCCCTGGAACCATCAATAGCTCTACCCGCTCCGGGGGAATGAGCCGGATAAACTTCGCCCTGGGCTCCAAGATGCCGAAGGACCCCTCGGTCAGTTCCTCACCGAAGTCACGAACCTCTGAAAGCAGCAGGCCCTCGGAGGGGCTCCGCATAAAAGGAATGGCTACGCACTTTCCCTTTCGGAGGGCCTCCTCGATGAGCTGCCGAGTTTCCACCTCGTTGTCGAAGGAAACGTAAAAAACGATGAGGCGGCTTCCCCTGTATTCGGCGGTTTCGAAAAGGTTTCTGGAGATTTCACCGCTCTTTCTGTGCACTTCTTCCTGCGACATCTTCCGCCGGAGCCCCAGCATCGAACGCCGCATCATAGCCTTAGACCTCCGGACGGATAGACATTCCCGGGAGGGTTGGCTTTTCATCGCATCCAAAGACTCAAAGCCTCCGGAAGGCCATGGGGGCATGCTGTCGGTTTTGAGGGAGCGCCGAGAGAGAGGGGATGGGGCAGGGATTCGGCTGTCTCGCGGGCGGCTCTAAGGCTAAGAGCCAAGGCCCCCTGGACAGGGAATGCTGGGGAAGTCCTCCTTGGGCTTCAGGTTCCCTATTGGCAGCAAAAGGCTAGCCCCGAACCACGGGGAAGATACAACCTTCCTCGATTCACCTCTGCCGTAATCCTTGGCTTTATGCCTCAGGTTTAGTTGTCTGCCTTGCATTGTCCAGTGTCCAGAGGTCATGTGGGTTGAACCTTCTCTTGGAATAAAGCCCCTCAAAAAACCGAACCTCAGCCGCCCTAAGAACTTTCGCCCCAAAGCTTTCCCTTTCAGCAATTCCCGAGGTGCACCGTGCTGCCAGAGGACCAAGCCTCACACCGCCTCCCCCACCAAAGCTTCAGCGGTCATTAAGGCTCTATCCTCCATCCCCCTTTGCTCATCTCTGGCCCATGCCCAGGCAATCCTAAGGTGACCACCAATCCCCCGGAAAGCCTCGCTCCAGCTATCTAAGGCTAAAAATACAAGAGCAGATGTTAAAAACCCCCGCCGCCGCCGTGTGGCAAAGCTCCTTTTAACCCGGCTCTCACCAGATGGGTGCCCCAAGAGCTGCCTCAGGCTCCCTCCCTAAGGAGTCCAGCACACAGCGGCCCCGCTGGAGCTCCCCGGATTATATTGTTGGGTTAAAATTCTTTTACCATCACGAACGCAGCAGGGGAAAGATTCTCTCCTTCACAACTAAATACTAGCAGAGAGGGCTGAGTCTTTCAAGGGGAAAACTGAATCTCCCGCTCCAGCATTCGGATAAGGCCCTCGGCCTTGCGTTTGACCTGATCCTCGCGCTCGGCCTCGTCTCGCTCGTACTGGAAGAGGTCGTTCGCAATATTCATCGCCGCCAAAATGGCCACCTTGAGGGGGTCCCCCGACTGGGAAGAAACCCTCCTCATCTGGCCATCCACGTAGGAGGCCAGCTTGTTGGCGTACTCCTCTTTGGCCTCGCTCTTGAGGGTAAGGTCTTGGCCGAAGATGTTGACCTTGATAAAAGGACTCATTCTGCTACCCCTCAGCCCGCTGTTGGTCGGCTCTCCGCTGCCTGAGCCCCGGAATGGTATTGAGCGACCCCAGGAGCTGCTCCACTCTCAGCCGGGTGGCCTCCTGTCGGGCTCGCAGCCTCTCGTTCTCATCGCTTAAGTCCTTGAGCCGGGCATCATCGGAGGAAGTCTTCTCCATATTCTCGGCGGCCTCCGCCTCCAGCTCCCTTACCTTCTCCTCCAAGGCCTTATTGCGCTCCCTCGCCTCCCGGAGCTGCTGAAGGAGGCTGACCAGCCTCACTTCGAGAATACCCAGCCGTTCCATCACCATGTGGAACTTCTCCTGGAGCCCGAAGCCTCGACTTGTCAGGCCAGGAAAACGATTACATTCTTAAAGCCACTTTTCACCTTTGTCAAGGCCCCATCAGCGTAGACGCGCGGCCAGCTCCTCTTCGAGGCGGTGGACTACCCGCGCATGGGCCAGCCTCACCTCCTCATCGGTAAGCGTTCGGTCATCGGCCCGGTAAGCCAGGGAAAAGGCCAGGCTTCGCTTCCCCGCAGGGATGCCCCTTCCCTCATAGACGTCGAAGAGCCTCGCCTCTCGAAGGAGCTCGGGCTCAGCCCGGCGAATGGTCTCCTCCACCCGGGAGGCGGCTATCTTCCGGTCGACGATGACGGCTATGTCCCTCAGAGTCGCAGGATAGCGGGGGAGGACTCTTGCACGGGGAACCCCCTGAGAATGGGAGATCAGGCGCTCAAAGTCGAGCTCCAGAAGGAAAAAGGGCTCCCTGAGGTCGGAGGAATCCATGGCCTCTCGGCTCAGCCTCCCCAACAGTCCCATGGGCTTCCCCTCTATCAGGAGGCGAGCGGCTGATGAGGGCTCAAGGAACGGCTCGGAGGCGGGCTCAAAATCCCCCCCGGAAATCCTGAGGGCCTCCAGAAGCTGCTCCACGACACCCTTCATGAAAAAGAAGTCGAGGGGGTCCCGGTTCTCCGGCCAGGGGCCCGGCCGAGGCTCGGCGCTTGCCAGGGCCGCAAGCATCCTCACCTCCTGAGGAGGCTGGTCACGCTCTTCCCGAGAAAGATCAGGTCTAAGAACACGCTGGGAGGGTCTTGGATAGAAAACCCTTCCCAGCTCGAAAAGACGTAGGCTTCCCCTCCGCCGGTTCTGATTGAGAAGGGCATTCTCCAGGAGGCCCGGGATGAGGCTCGTGCGCATGAGGCTCATTTCAGCACTCAGGGGGTTAGTCAGCGGGAGGGCGCGGCTCAGGGGATGGCCCGCAGGAATGCCGGCCCTCTCAATGGCCTGCTGTCCGATGAAACTAAAGTTTATTGCTTCGGTGAACCCAAAGCCACACATGACTTCCCTGGCTTTTTTCTCCAGAACCCTCACCCTATCAGGGGGGGAAGGGGGAACGCGCCCCGATGGCAAGGTGGCCGGGACACGTTCGAAGCCCCAGCGGCGAGCAACTTCCTCCACAAGGTCCACTTCCCTCTCCAGGTCGGGGCGGAAGGTGGGGATGAGCACCCGGAGTTCGTTTCCCCTCCCCTCAACACCGA
Source organism: uncultured bacterium (assembly GCA_964575845.1). Taxonomy (GTDB): domain Bacteria; phylum UBA8248; class UBA8248; order UBA8248; family CAZNSX01; genus CAZNSX01. The sequence continues at coordinate 303,817 of CAZNSX010000004.1, forward strand.
GCCCGAGGCGTTCGAGCTGCTCTCGCATGGCTCTTGCGGGGATACTGGCACCCAATAGCTCCCTAACCCTTTTTGGCCTGAGGGAGAGCCGCCGGGGGGCTATGGGAGCGGGATAGGCATCGGCGCGGCCAGCAGCCACGAGCCCTCCCGAAAGCTCCCTTATGAGCTCTGCCGCCCGGTCGAGAGCCTTTATCAAACCCATGGGGTCGGCGCCCCGCTCAAATCGGTAGGACGCCTCAGTGGAGAGGCCCTGGCGGTTTGAAGTGCGGCGTATGCTCAAGGGCTGAAAATAGGCGCTCTCCAAAAGGACCCTCTCGGTCCGAGGTTCCACCTCAGAGTTAGCTCCACCCATCACCCCCGCTATTGCCACGGCCCGGCGGGCATCGGCAATGACAAGGTCCTCAGGGGTGAGCTCCCTCTCCACTCCATCGAGAGTCCGGAAGGTGCCGTCGGAGGGACGCCAACAGCGAACCACGATGCGACCTTCCTCCAGTAGCTCTTGGTCAAAGGCATGCAGCGGATGGCCCAGCTCCCACATGACGTAATTGGTGACGTCGACCACATTGTTTATCGCCCGGAGGCCCACGCTCTTGAGGCGACTGAGGAGCCAGAGCGGAGAGGGGCCAATCCTTACGCCTGAGATAACACGAGCCGCATACCGGGGACACTTCTCCGGGTCCTCGATGCTGACTGAGGTGAGGTCCGCCACTGGCACGCCCTCCTCCTTTACCTCAAGAGGGGGTAGCTTCAAGGGAGAGCCCACTATTGCCGCGACCTCACGGGCAATACCAACCACACTCAGGCAATCGGGCCTGTTAGGCGTAACCGAGAACTCGAAGACTAAATCCTCAAGGCCCAGGGCCTCGCTCAGAGGAGCTCCAGACCGAACATCGGGGGGCAAGATAAAGATCCCCTCCGCTCTATCCTCGAGGGCCAGCTCTTCGCCCGAAAGAAGCATCCCACGTGAATCCTGTCCCCCGATGACCCGAGTCACCACCTTCTGGCCGCGGGGGAGCCTCGAGCCGGGAAGGGCCACGGGCACCTTCTGCCCAGCCTCGACATTAGTTGCCCCGCACACCACGGGGTGCACCTCCTCACCCACCTTCACCCGGCAGAGGCGTAGCCTCTCCCTCCCTTCCTGAGGTGTAGCCATAAGAACCTCACCGACAAAGAGGTCCCTATAGGGGAGACCCGGGTCTTCTACAGCCTCCACCTCCAGGCCAACCATGGCAAGCTTATCGGCGAGGGCCTCAGGGCTCAGGTCAAAGTCCACGTAATCCCTGAGCCACCTCAGACTAACTTTCATGTTTAGAACTGCTCCAGAAAAGCCAAGTCATTCTCGAAAAAGAGTCTTATGTCTTCCACCCCGTAGCGCAGCATGGCTATGCGCTCTATCCCCAGCCCGAAGGCAAAACCAGAGTAACGTTCGGCATCATAGCCCACGAAACGAAACACCTCGGGGTCCACCATGCCCGATCCCAATATCTCCAGCCACCCACTCCCTCCACACAGGCGGCAGCCCGAACCCGCGCACATGACGCAGCCTATGTCCACCTCGGCGCTGGGCTCGGTGAAGGGAAAGAAGCTCGGGCGGAAGCGCGTGGGCACCCCCTCGCCAAAGAGATGGCGGACGAAGAGCTCGAGGGTGCCCTTGAGGTCGCCGAAGGTCACCCCTTCATCCACCAAAAGCCCCTCCACCTGGTGGAACATGGGCGAGTGGGAGATATCGGCGTCGCGGCGGTAAACCTTGCCCGGAGCTATGATCTTCACGGGCGGCGGCTGCCGCTCCATGACCCGGACCTGAACGGGAGAGGTGTGGGTCCTCAGAACCACGTCCTCGCCCAAGTAAAAGGTATCCTGCATGTCCCTCGCAGGGTGGTCCTTGGGGATGTTAAGGGCTTCAAAATTGTAATAATCGAGCTCTACCTCGGGCCCTTCCTCCACGAAATAGCCAAGCCCCGTGAAGATGTCGATGACCTCGGAGAGAGTTTGGGTCAGCGGATGGAGGTGGCCCCGGTGAGGAGCCCTTCCGGGAAGGGTGACGTCGAGTGGAGGAGCCCTCTTGGCCGAAGCCCCCAGACTCTGGACGGCCGCCGCCAGGGCGGCTTCCAGGGAGGCTTTAGCCTCGTTGGCTGCTTTGCCTACATCCGTCCTTTGCCCTTGGGGAAGCCCGCCCAGGGAGCGGAGAATCTCCACCAGACGGCTCCTTCTGCCCATATAGTGAACCCTGAGGCTATTGAGCTCCCTAAGGCTTCCGGCCCGTTCAATGGCCTCCCTGGCTTTGGCCTCAAGCTGCTTCAGCTCTTCTGTCAAGGCATTCCTCACGGAGACGACCTACCATAGAAAAGAGCTCATGGCCCCTTGTGGGTCGCGCCATGAGCTCTCCCTTAAACAGCAGGAACGAGAGACAGCGGGTCTTGAGGCTAAAACCCCATCCTCTTAACTCTGAGCCCTGGCCAGCTCCACGAGCTTCTCGAAGGCTCCGGGGTCCCTGACGGCAAGGTCGGCCAGCATCTTGCGGTTAAGGCTTACCCTCGCTCTCGAGAGGCCTGCCATGAAGTGACTGTAAGAGAGGCCACCCTGACGGGATGCGGCGTTGATGCGGGCAATCCAGAGCCTCCTGAAATCCCGCTTCCTCGCCCGGCGGTCCCGATAGGCAAAGACAAGGGCCCGCTCCACGGTCTCCCGGGCAGTCTTGTATAAGCGCCCCCGGCCTCCCACATATCCTTTTGCCTGCTTGAGGACCCTCTTGTGTCTCCGCCTTGTAGAGACTCGGTTTCGTGCCCTGGGCATAATGCTCTCCCTGCTCGAGGCTCCCCCGTTCCCTCAGCCGTAGGGCAGCATCCGTTTTATACGGCCGGAATCCGCCGCGTCAACCTGCCCCGGATGGCGGAGCCTCCGCTTTTGCTTGGTAGTCTTCTTCGTAAGGATATGGCGATGGTAGCCGTGGCTACGCTTGACCTTGCCGCTTGCGGTGAAAGCGAAGCGCTTGGCCGCCCCCTTATTGGTCTTGAGCTTGGGCATCTTTACCCCCTGAGGAGGCCCTTGCGGTAGGAGTGAGAACCATTGACATGATGCGGCCCTCAAGCCGGGGAGCCTGCTCCACCTGGGCTATGTCGCACATATCCTGGGTGACCCTGTCCAGCATCTTGCGCCCCAGCTCAGTGTGGGTCATCTCCCGTCCCCTAAATATGACAGTAATTTTGGCCTTATTTCCCTCGGTGAGAAAACGCCGAGCGTGGCGCAGCTTAAAATCGTAGTCGTGCTTCTCAGTTTTTATCCTGAACTTGACCTCCTTCACCTGCACCGTCCGCTGTCGTCGTTTCGTCTCCTGAACCTTCTTGCTTTGCCGGTACTTGTATTTACCATAGTCCATTATCTTGCAAACAGGAGGGTTCTCGGTGGGGGCAACTTCCACGAGGTCCAGCTCGCGCTCTTCCGCCGCCGCCAAGGCATCGGCAATAAGCATTATGCCCAGCTGTTCCCCCGAATCATCAACGACCCGCACCTGGGGGCCGCGGATGCGATCGTTGACGCGAAGGCTCTTCACTCTGAGCTATCACCTCCTGTAAGACCCTGAGCGGAGGACCCTTTACGGGGAGGAGGCACGAGTGCCCGACTTTCGGTCTCTCCCCGCAGTCGGGCGATGAGCTCATCCAGACCGATGGGGCCAAGGTCGCCGCGGCCTCTCTCCCTAAGAGCCACAGTGCCCTCTCGCTCCTCCCGGGAGCCCACAATGAGCATGTAGGGAACTTTCTCCAGTTGGGCCTCCCGCACCTTATAGCTTATCTTCTCCTGTCGCAGGTCCGCTTCAGCGCGCAGGCACATCTCCTTCAGCCGCCCCACGACCCGGCGGCAGTAATCGGCCTGCGAATCCGTGATGTTCATGACCCTCACCTGCACGGGAGCGAGCCAGAGGGGGAAATCACCCCCATAGTGCTCGATGAGACCTCCCACGAATCGCTCTATGGAGCCCAGGACCGCCCGGTGGACCATGACCACGTGGTGGCGGCCGCCGTCGGGACCCATGTAGGTCAGGTCGAAGCGCCGGGGGAGGTTAAAATCGAACTGGATAGTCGTACCCTGCCAGCCCCTGCCCAGGGCGTCCATCATCTTTATGTCGATCTTGGGGCCATAAAATACGGCCTCCCCTTCCTCCCGCCTATACTGCAGGCCCCGGGCCTTTAGGGCCCTGCTGAGTGCCTTCTCCGCCGCTTCCCACTCCTGGGGCTCCCCGGCATACTTTTCTGGATGGGCCGGGTCCCAGGCACTCAAGACCACCTCAAACGTCTCATAGCCAAAGGTCTTGAGCATGTAGAGGGCGAGGTCGATGACGCCCAGAATCTCCTCCTCCGTCTGCTCAGGCGTGCAGAAGATGTGAGCGTCATCTTGGGTGAAGCCCCTCACCCGGAGCATGCCGTGCAGAACCCCTGAACGCTCATAGCGATAGACGGTTCCAAGCTCGGCATACCTGATGGGAAGCTCCCGGTAGCTTCGGACCCTCTCCTTATAGATGAGAATATGGCCAGGGCAGTTCATGGGTTTAAGCACATACTCCTGCCCCTCCACCTCCAGAGTATACATGTTCTCGCGGTAGAAATCATAATGGCCCGATGTGCGGAAGAGCTCGTCGGGGGCGATATGGGGGATGCTCACGAGCTCATAACCCCGCCTCACGTGCTCATCCTCCCAGAAGCGCTCTATCGCCTTCTTGAGGATGGTCCCCTTGGGAAGCCAGGTCACAAGACCCGCACCACTCAGCTCATTCATTTGGAAGATCCCAAGCCGCTTTCCAAGGAGGCGGTGGTCCCGGCGCCTCGCTTCTTCTCTGCGGTCGAGGCACTCCTCCAGGAGTTGCGCCCGTGGGAATGAGATGCCGTAGATGCGCTGGAGCATGGGGTTGTGTTCATCCCCCCGCCAATAGGCCCCGGCCACCTGGAGGAGCTTGAAAGCTTTAATGAGACCGGTCCTGGGAAGATGGGGTCCCCGGCAGAGGTCAACCCAGTCGCCCTGGCGGTAGACGCTTATCGTCTGTCCGGGCGGGAGATCCTCTATGAGTTCCACTTTATATGGCTCCCCCCTCCTCTCGAAAAGGGTCTTCGCCTCTTCACGGCTGAGCTCCTCCCGCACGAGAGGCAGGTCCCTCCTGATTATCTCCACCATTCGCGCCTCTATTCTCTCGAGGTCCTCAGGCGTGAAAGCGCGCTCGTAGTCAAAGTCATAATAAAAGCCCTCAGCTATGGGAGGACCAATGGTGAGCTTGGCCCCGGGGAAGAGTTCCTGCACAGCTTCCGCCATCACGTGGGCCGACGTGTGCCAGAAGATCTCCTCGCCTTCCTCGGAGTCGAAGGTGACGAAGGAATAATCGCCATCCTCGGGAAGAGGGTGCGTCAGGTCTACCAACTCACCATGAACCCTGAGGGCCAGAGCTTCCTGGGGAAAGTCGGCCCTTTCCCTGACGCTCGCGGCGGGTACGGGAGCCTTGCCTATGGCGCGCTCCCCTGCACCGGCATTAGCCAGACCTTCTCCTCCCCCGGTGCAATCGACTGAGCAAGTCATTCCACCTCAATAGAGAGCCCTCCCCTCCTGAGGGGAGGGGGGTTATTCCCTGGTAGGCACGGGCGGTTTCGAACCGCCGACCTCTTGCGCGTCAAGCAAGCGCTCTCCCCCTGAGCTACGTGCCTACCCTCTTGAAGGCGCCGTGAGGAAACTGAAGCCCCCTCGCGAGAAAATTATGGGCTTCTGCCCGCCCATTGTATAAAAAATATTAGATTTGCGCCCAAGTGCTGTCAAGGGAAAATCAGCTGGCCTTCTCGTAAACCATAAGAGGCTTCTCCCGGTGGTTTATCACCTCTTCACTTATAATACACTCTTTTATATCGCTCCGGGAGGGAAGCTCGAACATGGTTTCCAGCATCACGTCTTCGATGATGGCCCTCAGCCCCCGGGCCCCGCTTTTACGCTTTATAGCCTCCTGAGCTATGGCGGTCAGGGCCCCCTCGGTGAAGCGCAGGATCACGTTCTCTAACTCAAAGAGCTTCTTGTACTGCTTGGCGAGCGCGTTGCGTGGCTCGGTGAGTATTTCTATTAGGGCCTTCTCGTCCAGCTCTTCCAAGGTGGCAATCACAGGCAGGCGTCCCACAAATTCGGGTATCAGGCCGTACTTAAGAAGATCCTCGGGCTGAACCTGGCTTATGACGTAGTTGAGGCCCATCCTCCGCCCTCGGCCCAGGTCTGCCTCAAAGCCCATGCGCTTCTCGCCGATACGCTTCTTTATGATGTTCTCCAGGCCATGGAAAGCGCCGCCGCATACGAAAAGGATGTTGGTGGTATCCACCTGCAGGAACTCTTGGTGGGGGTGCTTCCGACCTCCCTGGGGAGGCACATTCGCTACTGTTCCCTCGACGATCTTCAGAAGAGCCTGCTGTACCCCCTCTCCCGAGACATCTCGGGTGATCGACGGGTTCTCCGACTTACGGCTTATCTTGTCTATCTCATCGATGTAGATGATACCTCGCTGTGCTCTTGTCACATCATAATCGGCGGCTTGAAGGAGCTTGAGGATTATGTTCTCCACATCCTCCCCCACGTAACCGGCCTCGGTCAGGGTGGTTGCGTCCACGATGGTAAAGGGAACGTCCAGGATGTGGGCCAGGGTCTGGGCCAGCAGGGTCTTGCCCGAGCCCGTGGGACCGATGAGGAGGATGTTACTCTTCTGAAGCTCGACATCGTCGAGCCTCACGTTCGCGTCGATGCGCTTGTAGTGATTGTGGACGGCCACGGAGAGGATCTTTTTGGCCCGCTCCTGCGCGATAACATACTCGTCGAGGATGCGCTTTATCTCCATAGGCTTGAGGAGGGTTTCCATGTCGCGGGCCCGCTCCTGGTTCCACTCCTCCACCATGATGTCGTTGCAGAGGTCGATGCACTCATCGCATATGTATACTGTAGGGCCCGCGATGAGCTTTCTCACCTCATCCTGGCTCTTTCCACAGAAGGAGCACCTCAGAACCTCCTCTCTGCTGCTTCTCCTGGCCATGAAAGCTATCCCTCCTCTTGAGCCTTCTTCTCTTGAAAATCCCTGACCCCTGACACTGCCCTGGGCACGACTCGGCTCTCGATAACCTCGTCTATTATGCCATATTCTTTAGCCTGAATGCCCGTCATGAAGAAATCCCGGTCGGTATCGGCGTGGACCTTTTTCTTTGGCTGGCCCGTATGCTTGACCATGATGTCATCCAGTGCATCTCGCATCCGCAAGACCTCCCGGGCCTGGATGTCAATGTCGCTCGCCTGCCCCTGAAAACCACCCAAGGGTTGGTGGATAAGAATGCGAGCGTTGGGAAGGGCATAGCGCTTGCCCTTAGCTCCGGCTGCCATGAGAAGGGCACCCATGCTCGCCGCCTGGCCGATGCAGATTGTTGATACATCGGGCTTTATGTACTGCATGGTGTCGTAGATGGCCAGCCCCGCGGTCACGAGACCGCCGGGGCAGTTGATGTACATGTAGATGTCCTGGTCGGGCTCCTCGGCCTCAAGATATAGGAGCTGGGCTATGATCAAGTTAGACAGGTAGTCATCGATTGCCATGCCCAGGAAGACGATACGCTCTTTGAGAAGGCGGGAGTAAATATCATAGGCCCTCTCCCCTCTGTTTGTCTGCTCCACAACTATAGGGATCAAACCCATGGCCTACTCTCCCTCCCCTGATTCTTGCGAAACTCTCTCAAGGTTCTCTACCTCTTCCTCCTCGACCCTCACCTTCGCAAAAAGGTGGTCCAGGGTCTTGCGGTAGCGCAGCTCTTCCGCAAGGCCCTGAAGCTGACCGGTCTTCGTGAGCCTGGCTTTAAGTTCCGCCGGACCCTCCCGAGTATCCCGTGCCATGCGGACCACCTCTGCGCTAATTTCCTTATCGGTGACTTCGATTCCATCCTTAGAGGCGACCTGGTCCATCAGGATGAGCTCCCGGACCCGTCTCTCGGCCCCCGGCCGAAAACTCTCTCTCAAGCCTTCACGGTCCCTTATGGCTTCGGCCGGTTCTTTGCCGCCGAGACGAATCCTCCCCTCCAACTCCCTCAGCATGGAATCCATCTGACCTTCCACCAAGGAAGGAGGAAGGTCGAAGGGGTTATCCTCTATGAGCCTCTCCAGCATCTGCCGTGTCAGCTGCTCGCGGGCTGCGGCCTCCTCAGCGGCATCCAGCTCCTCCCGCATCTTCTTTCTTAAGGCTTCCAGGGAGTCGAAGTTCCCTATGGAGCGGACGAACTCGTCATTCAGCTCTGGAAGCCGGGGCTCTTTTATATCCTTGAGCTTGAGCCGGATGAGGACTTCTTTGCCTGCAATGGCCTTTATGCTATGGTCCGGTGGAATTTTCGCCGATACCTCCCTCTCTTCCCCCCGGCGCAATCCCAAGATGACATTTTCTATCTCCGGAATAAGGCTCCCCCGCCCCACCACGGCGGCCACGTCCTGGCCACGGGCCTCTTCCACAGGCTCTCCCTCGAGCAAGGTCTCAAAGTCGAGGAGCACATAATCCTTCTCCAGGGCGGGACGCTCCCCGGCATCCGCATATGATGCAACCTTCTCCCTGAGAGACTGAAGACTCTTCTCCACGTCCTCTTCCCTGATTCGCCTGCGCTTCGACGTAAAGCTGTAATGACTGTAGTCCTTGAGCTCGATGGGGGGGATGACCTCCACGGTGGCCGCAAAGCGGAGAGGTTTTTCCGCCTCGTGCTCCACCTCCTCCACCCGGGGCTCGCCCACGGCCCGGATGGCCTGCTCCGAGACGGCCTGTGCGTAAGAGCGGGAAATGAGTCGCTCCACAACCTCCCGCTCCACCTGCTGGCCGTAGAGGCGCTCAAGCCACTTCCTGGGAACCTTCCCCCGCCGGAATCCATCGCGGCTGACCCGCCGTTGCAGGTCGGTGTAAGCCTCATCAAGGGCTTCTTTCACCGCCTCGGTCGGCAGCTCGAACTCAAGACGCTTGCTGGTGGGACCTAGATTCCGTACTTCCAACTGCATGTCCTTGCTCGCCCAAAGGGTCCGAAAGACTTGGTGCGAGAGGGGGGATTCGAACCCCCACGCCCGAAGGCACTAGATCCTAAGTCTAGCGCGTCTGCCTTTCCGCCACCCTCGCACCGGGTGAAAGGGACTCACCGACTTAGGGGAGGAAACCCTCCCCCCGAAGTCCCCTCCCCGTAAAACTGGTGAGCCGCCAAGGAATCGAACCTTGAACCTACGGATTAAGAGTCCGTTGCTCTGCCAATTGAGCTAGCGGCCCCGAGAATCAAAATTCTTATCATTTATTTATAGAGGTAAAGGCTAACTGTGTCAATAACTTCTTGAGGGGATATTAACCCCCGTTTGGAAGGGACACCATCCGACTTGAGGGTTGTTTGGGATAAGAGGGTCATGCGCGGCCAGAGGAAGTGGGCGCATCACACCTTCCGAATGCCCTCACATTCGCAAAAAATGGCGGATTTTGAAAGGGAGGAAATTTAAGGGAGGACGTCATCGGGTTCGACTATCGGGCTCCCACCTCCTGCGCCTGATAGCTAAGAGAGCTATGTTGACCGTCACCCCCAGGGCAATGAGAGCTATCAGGAAGAAGGCGGCCCTGTAGTCTCCCGTATAATCCCTTGCAAATCCCACGGCGTAGGGGGCGAAGAGCCTGCCCACGTTGGATGAGGATTGCAGGACGCCGAAGCCCAAGCCAACGTAGAGGGGCCCCACGAGCTCAGGCGTCAGCGCGAAGACGGGACCCGGTACCAGGGACATGAAAAACCCGAGCAGGATGATGGGGAGGAGATAGCTCTCCCGTTCCCCGGCCATAACGAGCATCAGAAGAGCCAAGAAGACGCCCCCGGCCCCTATGAAATACTCCTTCCGGCCCACGCGGTCCACTGCCAGGCCCACTAAGGGCTGAATGACGATGGGTGCCGCCATCACGAACGCGGGAAGTGCGCTCGCAAACGCGAGGCTCATGCCCCTTCCCAGAAAATAGTCGGGGGCAAACGTGAGAAAGGACATGATGGATGACTCAAGGGAAGTCCAGCAAAAGGCGAGCAGCCAGATCGAGAGCCCCAGGCCCACAATCATGGAAGGCCTGAAGGGGGTCCCCTCGTGCCCGCCCTCTCCTCCCGGCTCGCGGCAGTTGAGAAGAAAGACTGTGAGTGCGAGAATTCCCATGCCGACGCTCACGAGAAGGGGAGCCCGCCACCCGAGCTCCAGCCCCAGATAGCCAAAGGTGGTGAAGCTGAGGAGCGTCCCTATCGGATAGGCCGTGGTTATGACTCCCATGGCGAAGCCCAGCTCCTTTTTCAGGAACCACTTTGACAGGAGCGGGAAGACCACGGGAGAGACGGCCATGGCGCCGACCCCGGAGATGGTTCTCGAAAGGAGTAGATGGCCGTATTCCCTGCTAAGGGCCATTCCAAGCGAGCCCGCCGCCATGAGGGCAAGGGCTGACCCTCCGATGGCCCTCGTCCCGTAGCGGTCGGAGAGCATGCCCGCAAGGAGGGCAACGGCGATGCCGGGCAGGGCAAAGACGCCCATGAGGAGCCCCCCCTCTGCGTGGGAGAGCGAGAGCTCCCTCATGATCAGGGGCAGGACCGGCGGGATGGCATAGAGGGAGAGGGCGAAGGAGAGCATAGCCAGATAGACTATGCCCAGGATGGTCCAGCGGAAGCGGTCCCCCTCCAAAAGAGGTCCCCCCTAGGGTCAAGAGAAGAGCAGGGGCAAACCCCGCCCCTGCCGAACGCCACGACAAATTGACAGAAAATGGCGGGTTTGAAAAGGGGGAAATGGAAGGAGAGTCTTATGGGGCATTACCCTGTGGCAGTAACCCTTCCCGAGGCTAAATTTTCCGGACAGGTAGAGGAGGGGGGTGCTTCCAACCTCAAAGCAGCGATAGCTGCTTCTCCTCGGGCCGGGGCTTTTTTTCTTTTCTTTCTATTTTGGCCCTCTCGGTGAGCTCGCCTTCTATCTCCAATATAAAGGGGGAGGGGGCTCCTGGGAGCTTTTTGCCGAAAAGGGTGCGGTTTTTTGCGCGGGTGAGGAAGAGCTTTCTCTTCGCGCGGGTCATCCCCACATAGAAAAGCCTTCTCTCCTCCTCAAGGGAAAAGCTTCCGCCGGCCTTCTGGTAAGGGATGAGGCCTTCCTCGCAGCCCGTCATGAACACCACAGGAAACTCGAGTCCCTTTGCCGCATGGAGGGTGAGGAGGTTCACCTTCTCCGCCCTGAAATCAAGGGGGTCCGTCTCATGGAGGGGCTCCTGGGCGGCCCTCTGACAGGGGATTCCCCTTCGGGAGAGGGCCTCTTCAAGCGGCCCCGCCTGGGCATGGAGGCGGTAGAGGATGGCGATGTCTGAAAAGCCTACCTCTCTCTTCGGCCTTACCTTCTCAACCCTTCCGGCTTCAAGCTCCCTGTGGCTGACACCGCCGATGAGCCTCTCTATCTCGGCCGCCACATAATCAGCCTCTTCCCTGTCGCTCCGGAGCTCCCCCAGGACTATCATCTCATCATCGATGATCCCCGACCAGAGCCTCGCGCCCCCGGCCGCGCCTTCCTCCGTGATGAGCTTTCCAGAAGCCTTGAGGATGGTCTCCGTTGAGCGGTAGCTCTGCTCAAGGCTTATGAGTTTTGCGCCCGGGAAATCCTCGAAGAACTTGAAGAAGTACTCCGCCCTTGCACCCCTGAAACCATAGATGGCCTGGTCGGGGTCTCCTATGGCAAATAGATTCGGGCTATCCTCTGCGGCAAGAAGCCGCAGGAGCAAATATTGAGCCTCGTTTATATCCTGGTGCTCATCGACGAGAATATGGCGAAAGCGGCTTCTCAATTGAGAGAGGAGCATGGGGGAGCTTCTCAGGAGCCTCAGGGGCCTTGCAATCAGGTCATCAAAATCAAGGGTCCCCTGCTGCTTCAGGGCTTCTTCATAAGCAATGAAAAGGGCCCTGAAAGTCTCATCCTCCTCCGCGGCATCCAAATCTCCGGGATAGAGGAGCTTCTGCTTTAGGGAAGAGACTCGGTCCAGGAATTCCCTTGCGGGTAATGTCTTTCCTCTCGATAGCCCTCTAGCCAGCTTGAGGCGCTCCCCTTCAGAGAGCACCCTGAAATCGCCTTCCAGGCTCTCCCTCAGGATCTGGGCTCCAAGCGCGTGAAATGTCTTGATAGTCAGGCCACTCGCATCTTTGAGGAGGCGCCCCAGCCTCTCGGCCATCTCTTCAGCCGCCTTGTTGGTGAAGGTGATGGCGAGAATTTCGGCGGGCTTCGCCATGCCTTCCCCGAGGAGATAGGCTATCCTCCGGGCCAGGGTGAGGGTCTTGCCGGTGCCGGGGCCGGCCTTTATCAGGAGGGGTCCAAGGGTATGGGTTACGGCCTCTCTCTGGCCAGGATTAAGGCCGCCCAGGACGGGGTCTTCCACCAAGGAGGCGGCGGCCTGGGATAAGTTTTTCGGCAAAGAAACCCGGGCTTCAGAGGGAGGCGGAGGGGTCTTCTCATAAGGAGCCCGGCCCTCCGCAGCGGCCCGAGAGGGCTCCTCCCGAGCTTCCGCGCCCCCGAGGGCCCACATGAAGCCCTGGCGTGTGAAGCTCTTTCTCTCCTCTTCGGTGAAAAGGTTTATGGTGCCGAACTCTCCGTCATAGCCCGCAAGTATATGCACGTCCCCCTCCCGCATCTTTCTTACGCCTTCTGCCAGGAGGGGGCCTCCCTCAGCCTCAATCTCAGGAAGGGACGCCTCCAGAAGGATATTCAGCTCAGGCCCAAGGCGCGAGAGGAGCTTCCTGTGATCGCGCTCGACCTTCTTGGTTCCGGGGGAGGTGGCGTGGACCTCCGCCAGGATTTCGGGCAGGGTGAGAAGCTGGTGAAAGGGGAGGGCTGAGGGAGGGCTCGCGCCCTCCTCTCTATCCGAGAGCTCGACCACCCGGTGCATGACCCCGACGGTCACGGGCTTCTTGCACTCGGGGCAGAGGCCTCCGAGGGCTCGGGTCTCCTCGGGGCTGAGACGCACCGAGCATTTTCTGTGGCCGTCAAAGTGGTACTTCCCCTCCTGGGGGAAGAATTCAATCGTCCCCAGAAACCCCGCCTTCTGCCCTTTCCTCAGAGCTTCCCTCATGGCCGGAAAGGAAAGGGCGCAGCCGAAAAGATTTGCCTCCCGGGCGATCTTGGAAGGGGAGTGGGCGTCTGAGTTAGATACGAGAGTGAAGGAGTCGAGGGAGGAGAGGCGCCAGTTCATGGGAGGGTCTGAGGATAGCCCCGTCTCGAGTGAAGAGATATGGGGGGATAGCTCCTCAAAGCACTCCTCTACCGAGTCAAACCCGCTCATCGAGCCCAGAAGGGAAAACCAGGGTGTCCAGATGTGGGCGGGTATGAAAATGGCCCCGTCCGTTATCTCCAGGCTGAGCTCCAGAAGGGTCTTGGCATCGAGGCCGAGTATGGGCCTACCGTCAGAGGAGATGTTCCCCAGGCGGGAGAGCCTTCTGTTGAACTGCTCCGCCGCCCCGAGCTCCGGCATCAGGATGAGGTTATGGACCTTGCGGACCCTCCCCGCCTTCTTGTAGATGCTGCTCACCTCGGTGGAGAGGATGAAGCGGACGGCCTCCCCGCCCGGAGGCATCTCGGGACCGGGGAGGCTCTCGGAAAACTCACGCTTTAACCGGAGGAGCCCCTCTTCAGCCGGCTCGAGCTTCTCCCTTATCTCTTTGAACCACTCGGGATGGGTGAAATCCCCCGTGCCCAAAACCTGCACCCCCTTGAGCTTGGCCCAGAAGTGCAAATGCTCAAGGTCCAGGTCCCTGGCCGTGGCCCGGGAGAGGTGGGAATGGATATGAAGGTCGGCAACGAAGGCCAAGGGGAATCCCGAAAGATAGGGGGCGGTTTTTGGGATGGATTATAGCTGATGGGGACGGGCTGTCAATGGGGTTCTCTTTTCGGTAGTGTCCTAATTTGAAGCTAAATTTTTAGCTAAAGGTGGCATTTCTCAAAAAAGGAAGCGTCTTTTCTGGCTGTGTAGTTGCACGCCGCCTTGAGAGCCATGCTTTCAACGGGGGGGATACAGATATAAATCATCCTTTTTCCTAAATCCCTAGCCCGGCTACAGGCTTCAGCAAGGTCGCCATCCGAACTTATCAAATACCCAATATCGTAATCATCTTTAGCCGCATGATAAACAACATCTGTCGCAATATGGACATCTACTCCTTTTTCCTCAATCTTTGCAAATATATGCCCACACTGTGGGCAGGTGATTCCAACCCATTCATATTCGCATTCTCGGCATCTCAGAATTTTCTTCTGTAAATACCCACGCTTAATAGTTATCCCTTGGCTCTCAAGATGGCGCCAAAACCTCTGCTGAGCATGGTAAAGCTTTGGGTTGAAGGCAAAATCAACTGGCGGAGCATAATAAAAAAACTTTACGAGCACTCTATTTGAAATGAGGATTAAAGATACAAATTTTTTAAAATCAATATGATACATAGATTTACCAATTGCTTTGAGTCTAGAATAGAAGTTACTACTATCCAAAAATATCATTGCACGCTCAGGACAAGACTTCATCTTTTACCCAAAAAAAAGAACTCCGCCCCGAGGGGCGGAGCCTTTACCCATGTTCGCTCACACGACCATGGGGAGGTATATTTCGTCCTAGAAAAAATATCGGCCATTTCTTCTATTTTGTCAAGTAAGAAATGATGAACGCGATGGCAATTGTCAAGCAGCACTTTCTTGAACCCATTGAAATATTTACCCTTAAAAAGCAATACCGCTTTCTAGTTGGAAAAAGCTAATAGTTCCTGGATCGTCCAAATACAGTCTGTAATCCCTGCCGCTATTGCCGGTTCGCGCGCAGGCTTTGACGGATTCGCCGGAAGTTATGCCAGCAGAAGTGCAGAGCTAGGGAAGCCCTAAGGTTCGCTAGCTTCTTTGAAAAACCATTAGTCAAGCGGGTAAGCCGCCGTATCTGGATTCATATAATCTCTCTTTTCCCCCTACCCTTCCCCTTTCTCTTCCTCTAGAATAAATAAAAGACTTCCTTCAGCCACTATTTTCTGAGGCTCGCCATGAGGGTCGGCATAATAGGTCTTCCCGGAAGCGGCAAGACCACACTTTTCAATGCGCTCACGGGCGCAGGGGCCCCGACCGGGGATTTCGGCTCGGGCGGCACCCACATGGCTGTCGCCCGGGTCCATGACGCGCGCCTCGACCTTCTGGGAGAGGCCCATCCGGGCAAAAAGGTCATCCATGCAACGGTCGAGTACGTAGATGAGCCCGCCCTCGGCGAGGAGGCGGGCCGCAGGAGGCCCACAATAGATGAGCTGCCAGAGTCCCTCAAAACGGCCGATGCCCTGCTCCTAGTGGTGAGGGCTTTTGAGGACCCCCGTGTGCCCCATCCGAGGGGACGGGTTGACCCGCTCAAGGACTCTGAAGATGCCCAGCTTGACCTCATCTTGAGGGACCTCGCCGTGATAGAGAAAAGGCGGGAGCGCCTTACCACCTCTCAGGGGAGGCCGAAACGCCAGGAGGATGCCGGGGAGCTGAGGCTTCTTGAAAGGCTCTCGGCGGAGCTCGAGGCGGAGCGCCCCCTCAGGGCCTGCTCCCTTGAGGAAGAAGAGATGAAGTTCCTCCGGGGCTTTGGCTTTCTATCCGCCAAGCCTCTCCTCATAGCCATTAACACGAGTGAGGAGGAGTTGAGGGCGGCGGGGGGGGAACTTGCGGCAGAGTGGGAGGCCCAGAGCGGTAAGCCCCTCACTTCTTCTCTCTCACTTTGCGCAAAGCTCGAGATGGAACTCTCCGAGCTTGAGCCGGAGGAGAGAAGAGAGTTCCTGGAGGATTATGGACTCAAGGAGCTTGCCTTTCCCAGGGTGCTGCGTGATTCTTACCGCCTTCTGGGGCTCATCTCCTTCTTTACGATTGGAAAGGAGGAGGTCAGGGCCTGGTCAATCCCGGATGGGACAAATGCCCTCAAGGCGGCGGGTCAGGTCCACTCCGATATGGAAAGGGGCTTCATAAGGGCCGAGGTCCTCGCATTTGACGATTTCAAGAACCTCGGTGGCATGGCCGCCGTCCGGGAGAAGGGTCTTCTGCGTCTTGAGGGTAAGGACTATCAGGTGCGCGACGGAGACATTATTCAGTTCCGCTTTCACGTCTGAGGCGGGAGTTCACCCGGCTCCGCTTTTCTCAGTGCCTCCTCCCGAAGTCGAAGGTGGGCATCGCAGCCCACCACCTCCTTAAGATCCCTTCCCTCTTGCAGCCTTTCGGCATAGCGTCCCTTTAGGGCGGCCACCCTGTGGAGGGCCTCCTCAAGACGCCTTTTCCTGAGCGCTCCCCTCTCGGCAGCCTTGAGGATGGCCTCGTAGGCTCCCTCCTGGAGAGCTTTATCTTTTGCCACGAGCACCATATCCGCCCCCGCGATCACAGCCTCCCCGGCCGCCCGGAGCGGGTCCCCGATGGCTCCCATCTCCAGGTCGTCGGTCATGGCAAGCCCCCTGAAGCGCAGCTCCCCCCGCAGGAGCTCCCCCAGGATCCTCGCCGAGGAGCTTGCGGGCCTCTCAAAATCCACTGATTCAAAAACCACATGGGCGGCCATGATGGCGGCAGCGCCTCCCCCGGGGAGCTCGGGAGCCATGAGGGCTCTGTAGGGAAGAAGCTCCCGATTGAGGAGAATATCGAGCGAGGTGTCCACTCGAGGGAGGGCCTCATGGGAGTCGACCGTGGTTGCCCCGTGGCCGGGGAAATGCTTGGCCGTGGCCGCCACCCCCTCGGACTGATATCCCGCCACGGCCGCAACCCCCAGCCGGGCCACGAGCTCGGCGCTCCCGCCGAAGGAACGCTCGGCGAGAAGCTTGGCCCCGGGCTCCGAGAGGATATCCACCACAGGGGCGAGATTCATGTTGACACCCACAGAGCGCAGCTCTCTTGCAGTGGCCGCGGCGCACTCTCTCACCAGTTGCGCATCGCCTATCGCCCCAAAGAGCGAGGCCGAGGGGAAAGGCGTGAAGGGCTCCCCCAGGCGGCGGACGGCTCCCCCTTCTTGGTCAAGGGCGATGAGCAGCGGGAAGGGGTGAGGCCCCGAGGCCGCCTCCTCCTGTAGGCGCTCTATGAGGGAATATATTCCTTCCGGGGAGGTGTAATTATCCGAGAAGAGGATGACCCCTCCCAGCTTCCCCCCCCTTATCCTTCTCAGGAATTCATCCGGGGGCTCAGGGCCCGGGAAGCCGCCCATCAGGAGCTGGCCCACCTTCTCTTCCAAGGAAAGCCGGCCAAAGGGTGCCAAGCGAAAACCCTCCGCTTCGAGGCCGGGTCTCAGGAGGGAAAGGAGTCCCCTCTCAGAATTCAATCCTGTGGAAGCCCTCGGCCTTAGCCA
Source organism: uncultured bacterium (assembly GCA_964575845.1). GTDB lineage: Bacteria > UBA8248 > UBA8248 > UBA8248 > CAZNSX01 > CAZNSX01. The sequence continues at coordinate 321,182 of CAZNSX010000004.1, forward strand.
TACCGCCCTGGGCTCCCCACCTCTCGGCCCATTCCTGAAGGCGCTGGCGCAGAGTCTCGGAGTCCTTTATCTGGCTTTTATGACAGGAAATGGCCGTGACTTTGCGCTCGAAGGTTCCGCCGATATCAACGAAATAGTTGGCTTGTTCCGGGTAGGTGAGAAGAAGGTTCTTGGTGTGATGTGCACTCAAACCTATCGCGGTCATCTCGGGCAGGTAGAGATGGTCGCGGGCCGCCACGATGGCTCTCCATGCAGAGAGGCCGGTCAGGCGGTGGTCGGGATGAATCATGTAGAGCCGGTGCGGGTCATGGGTTACCACCGCATCTGGCGTGAAATACCTTATGAGAAGCCCCAGCTGATGGTCCAGGACTCCCGTTTCCCTCAACTCACCATCGCGGTGTCTCAAAAATATCACCTCGGCGGCTCCCAAGACTTCCATGGAGCTCCGCTGCTCCGCCTCGCGGACCTCGGCGAGGCGGTGCGGGGAGAGGATTTCGTCCTTGGTGCCCTTATCCCCATTGGTCACGACCACAACGCGGACGGTAGCGCCCTCCCCGGCCCAGCGCGCAATGCTTCCCCCGCTGCCGAGGTCAGCGTCATCGGGGTGAGCCGAAATGACCAGGATGTTCTCAAACCCTGCCACAGGCCCCCGCTTTCCTCCCTGAATGGTTGAGCCCCTGAGCTTCCCCTTTCCGCTCACGGGACCGGGAGGGCGCGGAAAGGGTTTTGTAGAGGGTTATCATCTGCTCGGTCACCCGGGGCCAGCCGAAGGCGAGAGCCTCCCGCGCCCCCCGCCACCCAAGCTCAAGGCGCAGGTCCCTCCTCGAGAGGAGGGTGCCCATGGCCTCGGCCAGCGCTTCAGGATTTCCGTCACGAACCAGGAGCCCTGAATGACCTTCCTTGACGATGCAGGAGAGACCCCCTGCGCGGCTCGCCACCACTGGAACCCCGCAGGCCATGGCCTCCAGAGCCGCCATCCCGAAGGATTCATAGTGGGAGGAAAGCACAAAGAGGTCCGCCGCAGAGTAGTAACGGGGCAGCTGGGCTTGCGGCCGAGAGCCCAGGAAGAGAACACGACCGTTGAGCCCAAGGCCCTCCGCCAGGGCCTTCAGGCGGCGAACTTCCTCCCGCTGCTGGTCCCCAGCGAACTCCCACGGCTCCGCAGCCCTCAGCGGCACGCGAGCAAGCTCACTCCTTGCGAGCGCCCGCAGCCCACCGCCGATAATTAGGAGTCTGAGCCCCTCCCTCTGCTGAGGGTACCTCTTGAGAAGCTCAGCCACTCCCTTCAGGAGAATATCCAGGCCTTTTATGGGCTCAAGCCGACCCACAAACAAGAGGACCTTCTTTCCCTCAAGTCCAAGACTTTTCTTGCTCGCCAGCATTCCATGAGGTCTGAAGAGGTTCAAATCCACGCCGCATGGAATAACACTTATTTTCTCGGGAAGCGCTCCGTAATGCCAGATCATGTGGGCTTTATCCACGGGGGTCGCCGCCACCAGATGCTCCGCCTCCCGAACGATGGACTCTTCCAGGGCAATCCTCTGCCTGGACTTCTGCCCGTTCCCTCTGCTCAGAGCCATATTCTTAAGCTTTTCCAATGTGTGAAACATCTGGGCCAGGGGCACACCCCAGTCTCTGGCGAGAGCCAGTCCCGCCTCGCCCGAGAGCCAGTAGTGGCCGTGCAAAAGGTCGTAGCGAAGTTTGTGGCTCGTGGCGAAGGCTTTCACGCCTTCCACAAACTGAGGAAGAAGGGGTTGGAGGAGCTCTTTGCGACAGGGCCGCCGGGGTCCCGCGGTGATATGCACCACTCGGCAGCCCTCTCCCAGGGGCACGACCGGGGCCACTCCGTTCACTTGCGCCCTGGTGAAAACATCAACCTGCATCCCCCGCCGGCCCAGCTCGCGGCTTAGCTCGCGAACGTATACGTTCATGCCCCCCGTCACCTCCCCCCCCAGCTCTGCAAGGGGGCAGGTATGCACGCTGAGCATGGCTATCCGCTTAACCTCAACCCGTCCTTTCACTCTTTAAGACCTTCTGTGGTTCCCCTTGATGCTAAGAAAGAAGACGGGCCGGTCCTCTGCTCCCAGCCGATATTTGTAAGGCTCATTTCCCCGCAGGAAGTCAAGCTCAGTGCGCCCCGCCTCGATGCTGTCCCTGATAAGCCTGGCGAGGATTACGTTTCCCACGCTGAGGGAGGAGAAGCGCGGGTCATAGCCCGAGTTGTAGAGGTATATCTTGCCAGCGTAGTCAAAGGATAAGAGGCTGGCGGCGGGCTCACCGTTTACGAGGAGAGATCGGAGGTCGAGCCATCCCCTCTCGAAGAAAGCACGGGCCACCTCGAGGAAAAAGGCCCTCATGGCTGGGACCATGAACCTCTTCTTGTCATGACTGCTCCGGCTATGAAGCAGGAAGAAGACCTCCATGTCTTCTTGCAATCGCTCCATGGTCCCGCAGCGGTAGAACGTAAGTTCCGCCTCGCGTTCGGCACGCCGCAGCTTGCGGCGGAGCTCATGGCGATTCTTAGAAGAGAGACCTACCAGATAGTCCTCCCAGCTCTCCGGGAGGCGGATTGCAGGGCAGCTATCGGTGGGGGTGAGCCCCACCTCCATGCTCTCCTCCCTGGCGAGAGATGGGAGAATCTGAAGGGTGGGTGAGTCATGCGGAACAAAGGGCAGCTCTAGCTCCCAATCCCCTCCTTCCTCTTCCCAGAGTCCCTGCAGCACCCTCTTCCAGACCGGCCCCTCCCAGCCCTTCTCAGCTATCAGGTCCAGGTAGTCGGAGACATCCCTTCCGCCCATACTCTGAAAGACGCCTTCCTCCTCCCGGCAGATCGGCAGAATCCCTCGGAGCTTCCCCTCGGGGGAACGGACGGCCATGAGCCTGAGGCTTTCTGGCGAGCCGAGATGGCGGCACCAGATAAGGTGCCACTGCCAGGTCTGAAAAACATGGCGGGGAGTACTTCGCCCGAGAAGCTCCTCCCATTCGCGCGAAAGGGAAAGGAAGGAATCTAGCTCTGAGAAGCACTCAAGTTCCAGATCAGTGCTCGTGCTCAATTTTTCCTTGACGCTCATGCAAGGGCTCCCCGTCGATCTCTATTGGGTCATAACAACAAACAAATCTGAATTTTATTCTTATATGACTTTTCCTGTCAAGAATGGTCTCTCAAAGTCCCGAACGCACCAGCCTCACCTCCCGGTAAGATCGAAGCCGTGGCCCGAAGCGATACCACGAAAAACCCAATAGCCTATAGTGTGTAATCCTCTGAAAGAGCTCAAACCCCGCTTTTTCAATCCCTTGTCGAGAGGGGAGGTTATCCTCTACAGTGAATATCATGGCCCGCTGGCATCCCATCTCCATAGCCTCTTTAACCATGCGGGTCAGCAGCGCTGGGTAGAGACCCCGGCCCCGCCACGGGGGCAGGGTGAACGCATCGTAGAGATAGACCTCATCGGGCTGAACCACGACGTTCAGGCCCACCTCCTCTATACCCACCCGTGCCTGAGAAAACCAGCAGTATGACACCACCCGCCCTCGATGAAGCGCTGAGAAACAGCGCTCGCCACGGCCCAGGCGCCTTTCTATGAGGCGGCCTTCTTGAACCGAAGTGAGCAAGGCAATGCCCGGCGAGCCCCGGCCCACCACCTCATACTCCACCTCCAGAGAGGGCTCATATGGAGGGACCTCGCGGGGCAGAGGGAAGCCGTAGAGGCAGAGGCGTACCTCCTTAAAAATCCAGCGGGGCCACACGCTCATGGGTGACGCCTCGTAGCCTCTCCCAGCCCCTCAAAGCTGGCTCCAGGGCTCCCGCCAGAGGTTCCATCTCGGGAAGGAGGCTCAGATGATGGCGAATGTATGCAACGGTCGGGGGAATGTAGCGGAGGTAACGGTCGGTACTCTTCCGGGCCCTCATGGAGGCAAAGGTGCCGATGGCCTTGAGATTGCGCTGCAGAGCCGCACAGCGAAAGGCGTAAAGAAATTTATCTTCATCCCACACCTCCCCGGTGAGAGCTCTCCAACGACGAGAGTAGTACCTCAAGAGCTCTTCCCGGAGCTCCTCTTCCAGGCAGATATAGGAGTCGTAGAGGAGGGAGGCGAGGTCATACGGACGGGGGCCCAGACGCGCATCCTGGAAGTCTACCATGAAGAGCTCCTCGCCCCGGAGCATGAGGTTTCGGCTGTGAAAGTCCCGGTGGGTAAACACCATGGGCCCTTCAAGCATGGCCTCCGAGAGCTGGGCAAAGCCCCGCTCCAGCTCCTTCAGGCTTAGGCCCAGGAGGGAGCGGACTGCATGCTCCAGCGTGTAGTTCAGCTCCGCCACGAAGGTCCCCACATCGAAAGCGCGCCTCAAGGCGCTACAGCGCCCCTCTCCTACTCCCCCTCGGGGCGAAGCCTGAAGTTGCAGCCTAAGGAGAAGCTCCAGGGCCTGGCGGTAGGCCCACCGGAGGCGGGCCCTGACCTCGGCCTTTCTTCCTGGGTGGAGGAGAGCCCGCTCCAGCGTAAGGCCACCCAAGTCCTCAAGCAGAATGAGCCCTGGCCAGGGGCGGTAGACGTAAAGGCGCGGAACCCCCAGGCCCAATTCCTCCAAGTAGGCCCTGACACTCAAGTAGGGAAGTTCCTCGGGAAGTTCGGGCCCCGGGCCCGAAAGCTGCATTAGAACAGCTGTAGGAGAAGAGGCCCCGTAAAGCCTCAGACGGAAGTAGCGGCGGTCTGAGGCATCTCCCTCCATGGGCTCCAGGGCTAGCACTCTGGCACCCAGACCCATCCCTTCGCTCACCATCGCTCGGAGCCTTTGGGGGGTCGGCGGAGGCTGTTCCCTCAAGGCCATCCCGCCCTCCCGGATTCCAGCCTGGAGGGGCCAGCCGTGAGAAGCCCCTGGATACGCCCGGGAATATCCTGAAGAATGGAGGCGGCATCACGCTTGCGTCGGATCTCCAGGGTGAGGAGACCCCCATAGTTTCTCTCTCTCAAGGCCTCCCCGATCTCACCCCAAGGAAGAGTGCCCTCACCCGGGATGAGGTGGGCGTCTTCATGGCCGTCATTGTCGTGGAGATGGATATTGAAAACATATGGCAATAGCAGAACTCTCTCTACCTCCTCCAAGGGATTACCTTGGAGATTGGCATGGCCCACGTCAAGACAGAGACCGAAATCAGGCGAGCGAAGCTCTTCCACAAGGGCTATCATCCGATGCACTGCCCCCTCCTCACCGGGGACATTTTCCAAGGCGACCTTGAGTCCCAGGGCGCGAGAGAAGGATAGAAGCGCACGCAGGGAGCTTTCAAGCCCTTCAGCCGAATATCCCATCTCCGGGTCATAGGGAAAGTAACTGTGCACCACCATATGCTCTGCACCCAGGGGCTGGAGTGCAAGAGCTGCTCTTTTCGTCTCCTCCAGGGCTCTGCGCCTTTCCTCAACCAACCCGTGGGCCAGAGAGAGCCAGCCCTTTCCCCGGCGAACCTCCTCGAAGCTCGCGTAGATGGGAGCGTGGATACTCTGAACCCTCAAGCCGAGACGCTCGAGTTCCTCTCGCAGGGCACTGATCCGGCAAGGGTCGGTATAGTCCAGATGGGGCCGCATGGCCCAGAGCTCTACAGCTCTGAACCCGCTCGCGGCTATGAGAGCCAGCTCCCGCTCCCCCAATGGTGCAGGAGCAAAAAGTTGAGTGGAGATGGTGAGCGGCATGGTACCCCCTCTCAGAAAAAGGGAGCGGGCTGCCGCTCCCATGCAATGTATTAAATCCATTTTATCTCATATCATGTCGATGTCAACGACCAATGTGAAACCGGCGAATGCCTCACCTAAGGCCGATTCCAAGTTGACAAAAAGGTCTTTTGATGCTATTTTTATAATTAATTAGCACTCTCCTTCATAGTGTGCTAAATCACCTCTAATCGCAGAGGGTTTCAGAGTTCCAAGGGTCGAGCCTGAAGGCGGATGATTACCGTTCTAAGGTAAGGTTATCTGGCGTGGCAGAGTCTCTTCTTAATCCCAGAGCAGAGCGTATCCTGGGGGCCGTGATCCAGAACTTCGTGGAGACAGCCGAGCCCACGGGCTCGCGAACAATAGGCAAGAAGTTCGGAATAGAGCTTAGCCCCGCTACTATCCGAAATGTTATGTCAGACCTTGAGGAGATGGGCTTTCTCCACCAACCCCATACCTCTGCCGGACGGGTTCCCACGGATAAGGCCTATCGCTACTATGTGGATAGCATAATCCAATCCCAGCCCCTCACGAAGGAGGAATCGGCATTCATCGAAAATAGCCACCTCGCCGCCGCGAACCAGATAGAGGACCTCATGGGCATCTCCTCCAAGGTGCTCTCCCAGCTCAGCAGGCAAGCGGGCCTGGTGCTCATGCCCCAAATCTCGGCGCTGGTTTTCAATCATATTGAGTTCATCCGGATTCAGCAGAAGCGTATTCTGGTAGTGCTGGTGGCCCGCTCGGGCATGGTGGAAAACAAGGTCATCGAGGCGGAAGAAGACGTAAGCCAAGAGAACTTGGACCGCATCACCCGCTATCTTAATGATGAATTCACGGGGCTGACGCTGCAAGAGGTGAGGACGCGGGTCGTGGAGCGGATGAGCCAGGACAAGGAGAGGTTTGACCGCCTCATGCACACCGCCCTGGAGCTGAGCCATAAGGCCCTCATGGAAGATGAGAGCCTCAAGGATGCCGTACATGTGGAGGGAGCCTCCAACATCTTTGCCCAGCCCGAGTTTGCCGACAATGTGGCCAAGCTGAAGGAGATCTTTGAGGCCTTTGAAGAAAAAGGCAGGCTGGTTGGACTCCTGGATAGGTGCATGACGGCTGGAGGTTTGGTCATCCTCATAGGCGCTGAGAATGAAACAGAATGGATGGAGAGTTGCAGCATCGTGGCCCAAACTTACGGCTATAATGAACGGGCACTTGGAACTCTGGGAATCATCGGGCCCAAGCGCATGCAATATGCGCGCATAATGGCCCTGGTGGATTCTACCGCCAAAGCCCTCAGCAGAGTTCTCTCTGGAATGGGGGCTTAACGATCGCCGCGAGAAGGGAGCCTCGGGCAGCTCTCTCCAGTTCAGCGGCCGTGCCGAGCCTCAGTCTCCCTTTCCTCTTTACAGCTTGCGAAGAGTTGGCGGAAGTTTTTTGCTCGGCGCCGCATTTCGGAGGAGCCCGCCCCCAGTCTCCGAAGCCTTCTTGAGAGGAGGTGAAAAGCCTCTTGAACTCAGAAGAGAGAGAAGAGCGCCGGGAGCATGAACCCGTGCCCCATGAGGGGAGAGGTGAGGGGGAGGTCGATTCGGGGGCCGTCCGGCAGCCCCTTAAGGAAGAGAAGGTCCCCAATGAGGTGGACTATGCCGAAAAGTGGCTGAGGCTCCTGGCAGAATTCGAGAATTTCAAGAAGCGAAAGGAGAAGGAGCTCTCCGAGTTCCGCTCCTATGCCAATGAAGAGCTCGTCCGGGAACTCCTTCCGGTGATCGATAGCCTCGAGCAGGCCCTCATGATGAACCCCGGCGAGGGGAAGGCTATGCGGGAAGGGCTGGAGCTCATCCTCACTCAGCTCAAAGAGACTCTCAAGAGGGCGGGCCTTCGGGAGATCGCATCAACCGGGGAACCCTTCGACCCACGCCAGCATGAAGCAGTTCTGCTTGTAGAGACGTCAGTCCAGCCCGAAAATACCGCCATCGAAGAGATCCAGAAGGGCTATCTATTCAAAGATAAGGTGCTAAGGCCGGCCAAGGTCTCCGTAGCCAAGGCGCCCTCCTCGAAGGAGTAAAAGGTTTCCTTCTCTGGAAAACCCGCCTTGAGAATAGCTGATTTTTACGCTGTGCTGGGCGTGAGGCCAGAGGCCGACGCCGAAGAAATAAGGCGGGCCTACCACAGGCTTGCCCTGAGGTACCACCCCGATAAGAACCCGGGTGACAAGCGAGCCGAGGAGAGATTCAAGAAGGTGGCCGCCGCCTATGAGACCCTTCGCGACCCGCGCCGCCGCGCACATTATGACCGTCTGAACCCTGGCCTCAAGGCATCGATAAAGTCGGAGAGGTCCTCCTCCCGGGAAGAGGCCTCTTCATTCTCGCAACGCTTTGAGTCCGGCCGGCCGAAGCGTCCCGAACGTGGGAGGGATCTTACCCAGGAGCTCTCCGTAACGCTGGAAGAAGCTCACCGAGGAGGGGAGCGGGGTCTCAGCTACACCAGGCTAAGGCGGTGTCAGCAGTGTAACGGAGAGGGCAGCCGCACGGGTGCAACTACCAGGTGCTGCCCCAAATGCCGGGGCAGGGGACAGGTCTGGCTGGAAGATGGACCCATCAGCCTGACACTCACCTGCAGTCGGTGCAAGGGGGAAGGCTTTCTGCTGAGAGAGCTCTGTCCGGCCTGTAAAGGCGAAGGGAGGGTAAGTAAACTGGAGCACTTGCGGGTTAAGGTCCCGGCGGGCGTAGATGATGGGATGCGCCTCAAGCTCGAGGGAAAGGGCGATGAAGGAAGTGATGGAGGAGGTGCGGGAGACCTCCTCGTGGGGGTCCGAATCGAGAGGCACCCCATTTTTGAGCGTCGAGGCCAGGACATTGCCTTCGACCTTCCTATAAGCTTTGTCCAGGCAGCCCTGGGAGCCGAGGCCACTATTCCCACGCTGGATGGTGAGGGAAAGCTTAAGGTTCCGCCAGGGATACAGTCGGGCACGGTTATGCACCTCAAGGGAAAGGGCTTGCATAAGATCGGGGGGGGAGAACGGGGCGATGCTCGGGTGAGGATCTTGGTGGAGACGCCGGCTAAGCTGAGCTCCCGGCAGCGGGAGCTCCTCCGGGAATTCGAAAAACTCAGCTCCGAGCGCGCGAATCCGCTGAGAGGAAGTTTTCTCCGCAAGTTGCGGGATATCTTTGACTGACCCTCTCCCTTCAGCAAATACGCCTCACGGCGCGGAGGAAAGAGCCATCTGCAGGGCGAGCGAATTTTGATTGAACCCGGCTGGGCGGGCCCCGTCAGAGGTCAGGCATGAGGCTTTTTTTCACTCAACCGAAATACATACAGGGCGGGCGGGCAGTGCTGACAGGGGGCGAGGCTCGCCACATCGCACGGAGCCTGCGCTGCACACCGGGCGATCGGTGCCGGGTAGGGGATGGGGAGGGAGCCATGTACCTGGTGGAGTTGGAGAGTGTGAACTCCAAGCGGGTGGAAGCCAAGATCATAGAACATCTCAGCCCTCCTCCCGATAGTCTTCCCCGCTTCACCTTAGGCCAGGGCCTCCCCAAGGCTTTCAAGTTGGAGTTCGTAATCGAGAAGGCCACGGAGCTCGGTGCCCACGAGCTCTATCCCCTCTGGGTGCAGCGCTGCCAGGGCAGAATTCCGACCCAGAGACTTTCCTCCCGAGTCCTCCGGTGGCAGCGCGTTGCCCGAGAGGCAGCCAAACAGGCCGGACGCCCCAAGCCGCTGGACATAAACACTCCCTGTGACCTGGACCACTTCGTCAGAGCCACGAGGGAGGCTGACCTCAAGCTCACCCTCTGGGAAGGGGAGAGGGAGCACCTGCTGAGACACGTGCTGGCGGCAGCAGGCTCTGTGCGATGGGTATCTATTCTGGTAGGGCCTGAAGGGGGCTTAAGCGCTGAAGAGGTCGAGTCGGCCGCAGCGTACGGCTATGTGGCGGTGAACCTTGGTCCCCGCATAATGCGCACCGAGACGACGGCTCTAGCGGTGCTGGCTATCCTGCAGCACCGGTGGGGAGGGATGGGCTGAGGGCCGGGGAGCCAGGCTCTCTCAGCGAGGAGCAGTTCTGTTTTCCCCGCGAGCGCATTTCTTCAGGAACGATAGATGAGAGTTCTCATCGTGGGCGGTGGCGGAAGGGAGCACGCCCTCGCCTGGAAGCTCAGCCGGAGTGCGGGAGTCAGTGACCTCTTCTGTGCTCCGGGCAATGCAGGAACGTCCCGTCTGGGTACGAACGTGGCGCTTTCTCCCGAGGACATCCCCGGCCTTCTGGCCTTCGCCAGAGAAAAAGACATTGGGCTCGCTGTGGTAGGCCCTGAGGCGCCCCTGGTTGCGGGCATAGTGGATAGCTTTGAAGCCGAGGGGCTGAATGCCTTCGGCCCCTCAAAAGGAGCAGCCCGCCTGGAGGGGAGCAAGGTCTTTGCGAAGGAGCTCATGCAAGCCCAAAGGATCCCCACGGCCTCCTTCCGGATTTTCGATGATGCCGGGGAGGCCCGGCGCCACGTGAGGGGTCTCGGCGAACCCTGCGTCGTTAAGGCCGACGGCCTCGCCGGGGGAAAGGGGGCGATCGTGTGTGAAAGCAAAGTCGAGGCCCTCTCGGCTATAGAAGCCCTCATGGTCCGGGGAATCTTCGGTCCTGCGGGAAAGAGGGTCATAGTCGAGGAGCGGCTCTATGGCGAGGAGGCCTCCTACATCGCTTTTGTGGATGGGGAGCACATCCTTCCCATGACCTCCTCCCAAGACCACAAACCGATAGGTGATGGGGACAGGGGGCCTAACACGGGCGGGATGGGTGCTTACTGCCCTGCTCCTGTGGTTACACCAAAAGTGGAAGAGGAGGTCCTCGAGGCCATCATGCGCCCCGCCGTGAAGGGTCTTGCCGAGATGGGGACTCCCTACAAGGGTGTGCTCTATGCCGGCCTCATGATCTTTGAGGGGAAACCCCGAGTGCTCGAGTTCAACGTACGCTTCGGCGACCCCGAAACTCAGCCCCAACTGGCCCAGATGGAGGGAGACCTTCTGCCCATCCTCCTGGCAACCCGGGAAGGCCGCCTCGACGGGGTGAGGCTCAGCTTTAAGCCCGGTGCCTCGGTCTGCGTGGTGATGGCTGCAGAGGGCTACCCCGGCTCCTATGAGAAGGGCGCTGCTATAAGTGGGCTTGAGGAGGCGGAAGCGCTTGGAGGGGTTCTTGTCTTCCATGCCGGAACGTCCCTTCACGGGGGGTCGGTTGTCACAAACGGCGGGCGCGTTCTGGGTGTGACGGCCTCGGGTGCCAATCTCCGGGAGGCTATAAACCGGGCTTACCTCGCAGTAGGGAAAATCCACTGGAAGGGCGCCTACTTCCGACGTGATATCGGCCACCGCGCCCTAAAGCCGTGAAGGAATTGAGCTGGCCATCAGGGGCGCGCCTATTTAGGCATATAATCGATTCAGCTGCATGATATGATGAAATATGACGAGGAGAGGAATTGGGAGAAGCTCGCTTCTCCTAAGTTTTTTGGCCAAAGAGGGAGGAAGAGAAGATGGCAGAGGCCGGAAGAGAGGAGAGAGATTTTTATGGGAGCTTTCTCAGGGAGTTCTCTCGGGTCATTCCCTGGGGTATCGGGGTTATCGTCATCCTTCTGGTTGGCTATTTCGTGATGGTGCGTCCGTCCCTCAAGAAGTGGGAAAGCAATATAAACGGTATTGCAACCCTCGTTGCAGGCACCGAGATCAGTGACCTGGGCGCCGTGAGCGACAAAGAGATAAGCGCCGTAAAGGAGAACCTGAAGAGGGCCATTGCCTACTCCCTTGATTCGGCGGTCGCCAAATCCCGCGAGGCCGCGCTTGACCCCGCCGTGGTAGCAAAGGTGAAAAGGAACGTCAAGAAGACCTTTGATTTTCTTTTCGACATGGGAGAGAGGAGAGCCAAGAGGGCTATATTCGAGGACCCCGACGTCGTGAGGACGCTCAAGGTCAACACCAGGGAGACAATCGATTTTGCAGCCAAGCGCCTGGCCGCCTACGGCGTGGGTGTTACGGATTCAGACCTTCAGGACCGCTTGACCCGAGTGGAGAGAAAACTGGACGCGATCCTTGAAGCATTGAAGAAGTAGGAGGGCTGCACCCGGCGGTGCCACGCAGGAGTGCGTTTAAAGCTGTGCACGAGGGGCTCCCCCCCCATGGTTCCGGGGACCGGGTCCGGCTCCTCAAGGGAGGTTATCATCGCCTCGCCGCTTCCCCCTGCTCCAGATAAATGAGGTCTTCCTTTTGCCTTTCCCCTCACGGGCCGCCCTCTATGCTCTCTCCTGGACTCGATGCAGCAGGAGGCACTTCAGCCAGTGCCGGGGTGATGGAGCTTAACGGGGTTTCGAAAGATTGAACTGCTTCAAGCCGCCAGAGGGTGAAAACGGGTCCAGGCCATAAGGCCTCGGGACTATTTGGTGTTGATGCAGAGAACTCCTTTCCAGAGGTCAAAAATATTAACTGGCCGCTCACGGCTTATCTTGAGCCCGCTCGATTCGAGAAGGGTCTCCAGCTTCAGGTTCGTGTGAAAACCTATGTGCTTGCAAACGCCGTTTATTGCGTCTTCGACCTTCGCGAGCACCGGGTTCTTGCTCTTGAAATGGTTTATGAAGACGATCCGACCGCCTCTCTTGCAAACCCGTTTGATCTCGTTTACTACCTTCATGGGGTTTGGAGCTGTGCTCACGACATAGCAGGCCGTGACGCAGTCGAATTCATCGTCATCAAAGCTCATCTGTTGGGCGTCCATCTCGAAGAGGCTCACGCCTTTAAGGCCTAACTTGGCCACCTTCTCATGAGCCTTCCCTAGCATCTTGCCGGAAATATCAATGCCCACCACCTCGACATGAGGCGGGTAGAGGGGGAGAGTGAGCCCTGTTCCCACTCCCACTTCAAGCACTCTATCATTGGGCTTAAGGTCGAGGAGGTCTATGGAGACATCCCGCCCCTCGGAGAAAATCTTCTCGAACAGGAGGTCATAGAATGAAGAATAGCGAGAATAAATCTTGGCGACGGCCTCGGTATTAATCTCGACCACTTCCTTCCCTATTTCCATATTTCCATCCCCCGATGGGTTGGCGCAAGGGGCCTGCGCAGAAGCTCTTTAAATTCTTACCTTCAGATGCCCGTGGGCGGGGAAGAGAGGGTATCAGACAAATTTATCGCAAAAAATAGCAAAAAAGCTCTGAGAGGTCAAGACTTTTAAGAGGGAAAATAGCATCTCTCAGTTCAAATAGCCCTTGATAGCCTGGCATATTCTTGCTAATTTTTTGCCCGAAGTCGTCTATATCCATTAAGATATTTATCTGGGCTTCATCGTGGCCACGGTCAAAGTGAACGGCATCGAGCTAGATTATGAGGTTCATGGTTCAGGCCCTCCCTTTCTCCTCATCACGGGCCTTGGGAGCGATGCTTCCCATTGGTTCCTCCAAGCGGCCGAGTTTTCCCGCCTCTATCAGGTCATCGCACTCGACAAAGCCATCCCTAACGCTCAGCTAGCGGTCCTTCCCGGGGCAAGCCACCGTTTCATGTGGGAGGTCCCCGAAGCCTTCAACCAAAAAATGCTGAGCTTCCTTGAATCGGTGCCCGGCCCTGGGGCGTCCTGAAGGGCAAGAGTCCCTTGACCGAGTCCCCGGCCAGCAGGCTAGACCGCCCCGAACGCCACCTCATCCAGGACCCCGCTCAGATCCTCAGAGATCTTCCTCCCATGCCCGGGGGTCTAGCTTTGGAGCTTGGGTGTGGCACAGGCTTCTTCACCTTACCGCTGGCGGAGCTTCTCGGCGGAGAAACCCTCCTCATCGCTCTGGACCCTCAGGAGGAGATGCTTGAGGCTCTGAGAGAGAAGCTGCTCCTGAACCCTCGCCTGCGTGTGGCCCCCTTGAGAGCCGAAGGAGAGCACCTCCCCCTGAGTGAGAGTTCCCTCGCACTCGTGCTTGCCGCCCACCTGATGCATCATCACGGGAGCCCCCCTGCCCTTATCACCGAAGCCCTGCAGGCGCTTGAGCCGGGTGGTCTTCTGGCCATAATCGACTGGGAGAGGGATAAGAGCCCCGAGGCCCTCTCGCATGGGCCGGACCATGAGAGGCGGATAGCTTCAGGGGCAATAGCCGAACTTCTTGAGGAGGTGGGCTTCACCTCCGTGGCCTGCCTCAAGCCCCACCCCTTCATCTACCTGGTTTCAGGCGCCAAGCCTTGGGAGAGAAGCCTATGAGCCTTGAGCTGGAGTGCGCTACCTTTGCCCTGGAGGGTTCTATAGCGCTGATAACTCTGAACCGTCCGGCCTCGAGAAATGCCCTGAACAGAAGACTCGCGGAGGAGCTTTTGGAGCTCCTCCGTCGTTGCGCCGGGGAGGAAGTGAGGGCTGTGCTGATCACTGGCGCAGGCAAGGCCTTCTCTGCTGGGGGTGACCTCCTTGAGCTCTGGGGCGGGATCGAGGGGGAGGGAGAAGATCTCGACGTCATTCTCCAGGAAACATACCATCCCCCTATCTTGCGCCTCATCGGGCTTCCCAAACCCGTTATTGCGGCGGTGAACGGCCCCGCCGTGGGCGCGGGATGCGACCTCGCTCTGGCCTGTGACCTGCGCCTTGCATCTGAGGAGGCTCGCTTCGGGGAGGTTTTCAGCCGGGTAGGCCTTGCTCCCGACTGCGGAGGCTCTTATCTGTTGCCGCGGCTTGTGGGCGTGGGAAAAGCTCTCGAACTCATCTTCACAGGCGAGATCATCGATGCGGCTGAGGCCCTGAGGATAGGGCTTGTGAACAGGGTGGTTCCCGCCGCCAAGCTCATGGAGGAGAGCCTGGAGGTGGCGAGAGCTCTGGCCGAGGGGCCGACACTCGCCCTCGGGCTCGCCAAGAGAAACGTGTGGCAGGGACTCGGACTTGGGCTTGAGGCGGCCCTTGCCAGGGAGGCCGAGGCTCAGGGGAGACTTGCCAGAACCTCTGATTTCAGAGAAGGGGTCGCGGCCTTCAGGGAAAAGCGTGAGCCGCGCTTCAGGGGGCACTGAGTGGAGGCCTTCTTCTCCAGCCTTCCCATCTATGGAAACCTCATCGCCTTCGCCCTGGGCTTTCTCGTCATAACCAAGGCGGCGGGCTGGTTCATCAGCGGGGCTGTCAGCTTGGCCCGCCGAACGGGTGTGCCCAAGATGGTGGTGGGGGCCACCATCGTGAGCCTCGCCACCACTGCTCCGGAGTTTTCCGTATCCTTCCTCGCTTCCCTTCTGGGCCAACCCGAGACGGCCGTAGGAAATGCCGTGGGCTCTACCATCTGTAACATCGGCCTCATCCTGGCCCTGGCTATCCTCATATGCCCCATCGCAGCACCCAGAGTCACGGTGGGCTGGCGGTACGTTATCATGCTGGCCTCTGGTCTGGCACTCACGGGTTTAACCCTCCGCGGGGAGCTCTCCAGGGCGGGAGCGGGGTTTCTGCTGCTGGGCCTCCTGGCCTATATTTTCTATTCCATCGTCTCGGCCCGGGTGCGGGTGCCCGCCCCTGAAGAAGCTGAACCCACCCGAGATAATCGCTCCCCCTTCTTTCGCTTCCTTGCAGGGGGCTTAGGCGTAGTGCTCGGCAGTGTTCTCCTGGTTAAAAATGCCTCCATCCTGGCCCGAGCCGCAGGAGTCCCCGAACTCGTAATCGCCCTCACTCTTGTTGCTGTGGGAACCTCCCTTCCGGAACTTGTGACAGCCCTGGCCGCGAGCCGCGCAGGGCACGGCGACCTGGCCCTCGGGAATATCCTGGGCGCAAACATCCTGGACATCCTCTGGGTGCTCGGGACCGCGGGGCTGGCACGCCCCCTCGCCATAAAGCCCCAGACACTTAAGCTTGACCTTCCGGCCATGCTCCTCATGATGGTCCTGGTTCTAGTTTTTGGCAGGACCTCATGGCGGCTGGAAAGGATGGAGGGAGTGGGGCTCATAGCCGCCTACGCAGTCTATCTCTTCCTCCTCCTCGCCTTTTTTACCTGAAAACGCAAGCTGGAGGCCGGGCATGATATGATTGTTGCGAGGGAGGAGAGCGCCTTTGAAGCTTTTGGGAAAGAGGGTCGAGGAGGTAACCTTAAGTAAGATTGGTGCCGGGGGACCCACTCTCTTCTCTCGCCCCCTGGAGAGTGAGCTTCTTAAGACTTCCATCCGGACCTTAGGGGTAATCACACCCCTCTTGCTCCAGGAGGTGGGAGATGGCACGCTCAGGGTGGTCTCTGGGCACCGCCGCCTGGCCGCCTGCCGGGCTCTTGGCCTCTCCCCTCTGCCCGCCCTCATCGCAGAAAAGGGGGAGCTAACCGATGAAGAGGCCATAGAGTTGAATCTGGCGGAGAATCTCAGCCAGAGGGTCCTCACCGAGGTCGAGAAAGCAGAGGCCCTCCTTCGGCTTGAGTCCCTGAGCATATCCCGAAGGCGTTTCATCGAGCACTATCTCCCTCTGCTGGGAGCCCGTCCGAGCCTGGTCCTCCTTAATCAATACCTGGCACTGGGAAGGGTCGAAGAAGAGGTCAAGGATTACCTCACGGAGAAGGCCTGGCCCCTGGGCGATGCCTTTCGCCTTGCCTCTCTTGAGGGGGAGGAGCGGCTTCCCCTCGTGAGGCTCCTTGAGGAGCTAAGGGCGAGCGTGAGTGCGGGAAGGGAGGTCTTTGAGCTCTGCTGTGAGCTTGCCCGCCGCGATGAAGTTTCCATAGCACAGGTGCTGCTGGAGCCCAGCGTGAAGGAGGCGCTTGAGCTCAAGGGAAAGGCTGGGGCGAGGGGCCTTCTGGAAGCTCTCAGGTCCATGCGTTATCCGGAGCTTGGAAAGCTCAAGAAGAGGGCGGAGAGCCTGCTCCGAAAGGGAGAGCTTCCCCGGGAGATAAAGCTCGACTGGCCCCAGGCCCTTGAGCAGGATAGCCTCAGGGCGGAGCTTCGTTTTGCCAGTCCCGAGGAGCTTGAGAGTGCGGCGAGGAGGCTCGAAGCCGCCGCCGAAAAGAGGGAGCTCAGAGAAGTCCTCAGGCTCCTTGCGGGCTCTGATGGATAACTACAGGCCCGAGGCTATCTACTTGACAGAGGCTTCCCAGGAGAGCCCTTTGGCAAAAAGGGTGATGGGGTACTACGCGGGAGTGCCCGTCCGGCTTGTGAGTGGAGCCGAAGAGGCCTGGCGGGACCTTGAGGCGGCGGCCAGAGACCCGATCGCCCGAGGGAAAAAAAGGCTTCTCCTGGATGTTTTCAAAGGACCTCTCCTCAAGCGCTGCCCCGGAACGCGGGGGCTACTTTGCTGTAATTATTATGTCTTCAATATTATCTCAGGCTGCCCCTTTGACTGCTCCTACTGCATCCTCCAATACTACCTCTCCGATAATCCCGTGCTGAGGGTCTTCACGAACCTGGATGAAGGGCTTGAGGAACTGGGGGAGGTTTTCAGGGAACATCCCCGCAGGTTCTTCAGGGTGGGCACAGGCGAGCTGACCGACAGCCTTGCCCTTGAGGGCGCCCTGGGCCTGGCGGAGAGACTTGTGCCCTTCTTTGCCCGCTGGCCCAATGCCATTCTTGAGCTCAAGACCAAGTCAGCCCGCGTGGAACCTCTCCTCGGTCTCTCCCCTTTGGGACGCACTGTAGTGGCCTGGTCCCTCAATCCCCAAGAGGTCATTGAAAGGGAGGAGAGGGGAACGGCCTCTCTTGAAGAGAGGCTTAGAGCCGCGGAGCTTTGCCAGAGGGGGGGCTACCCGCTGGCTATTCATTTCGACCCGATAATTCTCTATCGCGGCTGGGAAGGGGCGTACCGGAGCCTCCTTGAGAGGCTCTTCAGCCGGGTCCGACCTCAAGGGGTTGCCTGGGTGAGCCTCGGGGGACTGCGTTTTCCTCCCCTGCTCAAGCGCCAGATGGGAGCCCGTTTTCCCGAGAGCCGGCTCACCCTGGGGGAGTTCGTCCCCTCACCCGATGGAAAGCTCCGATATCTCAGGGCTCAGAGGGTGAGGGCCTACCGCCTGATTGTGGGCTGGCTCAAGGAACTTGGGGGAGAGCTCCCGGTCTATCTCTGCATGGAGGGAAAGGCCGTTTGGAAAGCTGTCCTGGGAAGCCTCCCCGGCGAGAGGGAAGACCTGAAGAGCATTTTTGAGCTCTAGGGAGCCGCATGAATAATGCACGGAGTCCCGCGCCCCCAGGAGTTCCCCTTTTAGAAAAGAAACTTAATAAAGACAGCCACATGATCCCTACTCGCCTTCCTCAAAAGCGAAGGGGAGATTCACACCCTCGGGCCACAGGAGCAAGGACCCAGGGGCTCAATTGTTTCATCTGAGAATATGGACAACGCGGATAAAAAGACCGCATAATGAATGATTCTGGTCTCTGAGCATCGCCGTTAATTTAGTATGATTGCGACCTTCTCTCTGAGATTCCGAGCGCGAGCGGGATGAAGCTTTCTTTGGAAGAGCTATCTGAGCTTGACCGCCGTCACCTCTGGCATCCCTTCACCCAGATGAGGGACTGGTGCTCGCAGGAGCCTCTCATAATCGTTGGGGGAGAGGGGCCCTACCTGATCGACTCCGAAGGGAGGCGCTATCTTGACGGCGTCTCCTCCCTCTGGGTCAACCTCCACGGGCACAGAAAGCGGGAGATAGACGAAGCCATCATAGGTCAGCTCAAGAGAATAGCTCACACGACCCAGCTGGGCCTGGCGAGCCCCCCGGCCATCGAGCTGGCCTCCAGGCTCGCCGCCCTCTCCCCGCCCGGCCTCTCCCGCGTTTTTTACTCCGACGACGGCTCTACAGCCGTTGAAGTGGCCCTCAAGATGGCCTTTCAGTTCTGGGCCCAGCAGCGTCCCCCCCGCCCCGAGAAGCGCAAATTCATCGCATTTGACGGCGCCTATCATGGGGACACCCTGGGCGCTGTGAGCGTCGGGGGGATATCCCATTTTCATGAGTGCTACAGACCCCTCCTTTTCGAAACCCTGAGAGCCCCGAGCCCCTACTGTTACCGGTGCCCCTGGGGAGAGGAGCCGGCCTCCTGCTCCGCCGAATGTCTAAGTGAGCTTGAGGGCTTGGCGCAAGACCACGGCTCTGAGGTGGCCGCCCTCATAATCGAGCCCCTGGTGCAGGCGGCGGGGGGAATGATCCCGCAGCCGCCGGGCTTCTTGAAAAAAGTCGAGACCATCTGCAGAAGGCATGAAATCCTCTTGATCGCAGATGAGGTGGCCACAGGGTTCGGCCGTACGGTGCTTCTCTTCGCATGCCAGCACGAGGGGGTGGCGCCCGACCTTCTCTCCATGGCGAAGGGCATAACCGGCGGTTACCTTCCCCTGGCCGCCACCCTGACGACGGAGCGCGTTTTCGAGGCCTTTCTGGGAGAGCCCGCCGAAGGGAGAACCTTTTATCACGGCCACTCCTACACCGGAAACCCACTGGCCTGCGCCGCCGCCCTGGCGAACCTTGAGGTTTTCGAGAAGGAGAAAGTGCTGGAGTCCTTGCCCGCTAAGGCCGCCTTTCTCTGGGAGCGTCTCGATAAATTGAGCGCCCTTCCGCACGTGGGTGACGTAAGAGGCCGGGGCCTCATGGCGGGGGTCGAGCTTGTGGCGGAAAAGGCGAGCAAGCGCCCCTATCCCCCGGAGGCCAGGGTGGGCCATAGGGTCATCATGGCCACAAGAAAGAGGGGGGTCATCCTCAGGCCCCTGGGCGATGTCGTTGTGCTCATGCCTCCCCTCTGTGTCAAAGAGGAGGAGCTGGAACTTCTGGTGAGTGTCACAGCCGAGAGCATCCGCGAGGTGACCGAGAGCAGGGGAGCTTGCCCATAAGCGCCCTCTTTTATGGAAGCCTTTTGACTTGAGGAGGAATTGCCATGAAATTCATAACCTGGCTGGCCCTGATCCTGGCCGTCATCTCCCTTTGGTTTTCTTACGAAGCCTTCACGAAGGTGGGCGGAGAGGTAAAGCTCATAGAAAGGTATGAGCAGATGAAAAAAGACCTGGATAAGATGCGTGAGGACATGTCGAAGCTTCTCAAAAAGGGCGGGGAGGTCTTGGAGAAGAAAAGTCAGTAGCTCAGGGCTTGCTTGCGGCACCAGGTGAGGGAATGGTCCCCTTGAGGAGGGAGGGGTCAGGGCTCAGGGGCTTTCTTATGTCCAGGTGGCCCGCAAGGGAGTCGGCCTCCTGGCCCCCCAGCAGGATCTGGACATCTTTGATGCCGCTGAAGTTCATCGCCAGGGTGTTCACGATGGAGTAAACCGTCAGGGTCTCAGACCAGGCCCCTCCGGGATGGCCCGAGGAGAGCTTCTCACTGAAGTCCACGTAAACCCGGCCTTGACTGTCAATATAAAGCTCCCTGAGTTTTGCCCCCGCGGGAATCGTTTCTACAGCCTCTCCATAGGTGGGCCCCTTGATGAGCTCCAGAAGAGCTGCTTTCATCTGTTCGGCAAGAGTTCCGGTTATATCGATGGACCGGGGCTCCCGCATGAGGGCGTCCTCCTCTCTGGTCGAGAAATAGAGCTGGATCGTCGCCCTCTCCTTGGTTTCTGCAGGAACGGGAGTATCCTTCTCTTCCAGGGGCTTCGTGGGCACGGGACCCTTTTCCCGATAGAGAAACTCGTAGCCCGCTCCGGCGATAGCTGCGAGAACCAAGAGCACGACGAGGAAGGTTCCCGTTCGACTTTTCTTCCTCCTCTTCCTTTTCAGCTCAAAGCGGAGCTCTTCCATAGCTTAAGGTCTCTCAGAGGCAGCCCCGGGGTTAGCAGCAGCCTCGGATAAGAATTCCCTTATGGCATCAGAAATGCCTCGGGCGAGCCTCTCCCGCTCTTCCTCCCTCTGGAACACTACCTCCTCTTCAGGGTTAGTTATGTAGCCCAGGCTCACGAGCACGGCTGGCATCTGGGCCCCTTCCAGCACGAGCAGGGGTGCCCTCCGAAGGGGGGGCGGAACGGCATCCCCCCTCCTGAGGTGCTTCCCCAGAATGGATGCAAGCCTGGCGCTTTCATTCAGGTGGTCCGTCTGAGCCATGTCCCACAGGATTGCCTGAAGCTCTTCGTCTTTCTCTCCCTTCTTCGTGCTGCGCGGGCGGCGGGGGGCTTTGCCCGCCCCGTAGAAGACGGCGGCGCCGGACGTCCTTCCCTGGAAGGTGCCGTCAGCGTGGATGCTTATGAAAAGGCCCGCCCTCTGGTTGTTGGCAAGCGCTGTTCGCTCCCTTAAGGGAACAAATACATCCCCCCTTCGGGTGAGCACTACCCTGGACCCCAATTCCTTCTGAATGAGGTCTGCCACCTTAATGGCAACGGCAAGGGTGAGGTCCTTCTCTTGGAGGCCTGCTGGCCCCCTTGAGCCGGTATCTTTTCCCCCGTGACCGGGGTCGAGAACGATGGCTCTGCCGGCGTATGGAGGGGGTGGCCCTTTCTGTTTCTCCTCCGGGCTGAGCCCCGGCGGACTGAAGGCTTCAGAGGGGGCTCCGGGCTTTTCCTCAGGCGACTCTCTCATAAGGCCTTGTCTTGGCAGGCCGTCTTCGGCATGCTCCGGTTTCTCTTGTGCTATTGCCCCTTTAAAGGAGAAGAGAAGGAGGAGTGAGAGGCAAAGAGCAAGCGTACCCAGAAATGTCACCGAACTGCTGGGCCCTGGACGAGGCTCCATAACTTTCTTCTTCTCCGCGACCCGAGGGCCGAATCCGCGAGAGACCGAGACTCGCAGATAGTGAACCCTTTAAGAGATAGCATCCTTATGCCATTTTTTCCACTGAAATCGGGCCTCTTCCCTTCAGGGCTTGATGACTTTTTCCCAAAATTTCGGCAATTTGCTTTCGGAAACGGAAATGACCTGTGAAACCTTGTCAGGGTTTCTTGGAGGGGTGTCAGATTTTCCTTGCCAAGTAGAAAGTCATGGCTAATAATTTAAAAAACCTCATCTTACGCGGGGCGTCAGAGAGGAGGTATTCCTTCTCTGCAGCCTGCTCCCCACCGCCCATGGCATTGAAGCGCCGCCAACGGCGGTGAGAGAATTTTATCCGAGAAATAGCTCCCCTGGAGAACCCGCCCGATAGGGAGGCAGTGACCCATGCATTATCGTCTCAAAACCTTCTGGCCCTGGCTTCTCATCGCAATGCTGGGGCCTGCTCTGGCTGCGGGCTGCACTTATTTTCCGGGGAAGAGGACCCCACGGGCGATCGCACAGGAGCCGAACTATCGTTTCGAGGACTTGCCCACGCCAGAGAAGCTGACCCTGGATGCGAGAGAATCATTCATTTTCGAGAGCCCTTCTGTGCGAGCCGGGATCCTTGTATATAAGGGCTCGGCCAGCTATGAGTCGGTGATTCAGTTCTTCAAGAACGAGATGCCCAAATACGGCTGGAAGCTGGTCAACAGCTTTGAACGCGGCGACGCCACGCTCTTTTTTGAAAAGCCCGGCTGGAGTTGCATAGTCCTCGTGGGCCGATTTGCCCTGGAGACGACGGCCGAGATCCGCATCGGGCCTAAGGAAGCAGGGGAAATTAAAAGTGGTCGAAAGGGAAACCCCTGAGGGAAGGCCACGCGGCCTGGGCTCAGGGCTCCACCTGCTGAAGGTGGTGCAGGGTCAGATAGAGGCCCAGATTATCAAGGCCAAGCTGGAGAGCGAGGGCATCCCCGTCCTCTTATCTTATGAGTCGGCGGGGGTGGTCTACGGCCTCACCCTGGATGGGCTTGGCGAAGTGCATATCCTGGTTCCCGAGGAGTGCCTTGCTCGGGCGAAGGCGCTCATTCATCCGCAATAAAAGAGCTGGCCGTACCAGGAAAATTCAGGGGGCTGGATAAATTCCGCGGGGGCAGGCGAGAGGAGCTGTTCCCTGCTTGAGGATGCTTCCCATTGCGGAGCCTATCCTCATCGGCATGCTCTTAGGCCTTGGGGCGGCTAGCTGCTCCCTCCGGGGCACGCTGTGGTTTTCTGCTCCTTGTGATGCCATGTTTTCCCCCTAAAGCCCGGACCCTGAAAAACGGTTGAGATACCGTACCCTCTTCGTTGCCTGGTACCTTTGGTTTCTCGTCTTTTCCCTCCGAGTGGCCATCTCACCCGTACTTCCCCTGCTCGAGGATGAGCTCTCCTTAACCCATGCGCAGGCGGGGAGACTCTTTACCATCCTCCACACGGGATACATACTTATACTGCTGGCGGCGGGCCTGATTGTTTCCCGGTGGGGCAGCAGGAAGACTCTCCTCGCTATTTTCGGCGCTCTGGCCCTATTGAGCCTTGCCCTGCGCTTTTCGGGGGGAGCGGGGGAGCTTGAGGTCCTTCTCTTTCTGCTGGGCCTGGCGACGGGGCTACTGCTGCCGGCGGTGGTGCCTGTTCTCACCGCAACCTACTCCCGGGCCTCCTGGGGCAGAACTTTCGGGGTATTTGACACGGCCGTGGGGATCGCCCTCTTCAGCATGCCTTTCCTGGCAATGGGCGTCCTGACATTTGGGTCCTGGAGGGAGATGTTCCTCATCCTGTCGGCTCTCTGCTGGCTGGCATTGGGCCTGGTATTTTTCTTCATCAAAGGGGATGGCGAAGCCTTGGGGCCAGGCCGGAGGGTCGACTACCGGTCCCTCCTTCAGAACCGCGACCTCCTCGTCATCGGCTTTCTTTTCATATTCATGACCACCGCCAGCCAGGGCATTTACGCCATCGTTCCCACCTTCATGGTGAAGGGAAGAGGAATAGACATCCAGCTGAGCAATACCGTGTTTGGCCTCTCCCGCCTGCCCGCCATCTTGGGGGCAATGGGGGGCGGCTACATGCTTGACCGCCTGGGCCCCCGTCGCACATTTCGCATCGTGGTAACCGCCACGGGCCTTTCCACTATCGCCGTTGCCATGACGCCGGGCCTAGTGAGCCTGACGGGCGCTCTTTTCGCACAGACCACCCTGAGCGCAGGCTTCTTCCCGGCCAGCCTTGCGTTCATAGCACTGGTCTCCCCAGAGGGGGAGCGCTCGGCGGCTACGGGGCTCGTGATTGCCGCAGGCGTCGCCGTCGGTGCGGGGCTTTCGCCCTGGCTCCTGGGCTGGTTGGCCGACATGTGGAGCTTTGAGGCTGGAATAGCCCTCTTAGGAGTCGCCTGCACCCTCTCAGCGGTAGCTACCGGATTTCTCAGGGAGGAGGGTTCCTGAGGTGAGCCTGAAGTTGATTTGGGGAGGGAGTTAAGGCTTCCTGAGGTAAACCCAGAGGCCGTGTCGCTCGTCAATGCGGGCCACCCCCTCAAGAGAGGCTTCCCCGATGAGCTCATTCACATCGCTAATAGAAAGGGTCCTCTTACCCAGACGGCGGTTCATGGTCCGGGAAGCCTTGAGCCTCTCCTCTATGAGGGCCTCAGGGGTGGCCGCTCCGAATCCACCGCCGAGGGCGGCAAGCCCTCCGGACCTGAGCACCCGGAAAAACTCGCGCAGGATCTCTTTATGGCGTTCCCAGAAAAAGAGGCCACCACGTAGGAAGATGAGGTCCAGAGAACTTTCCCCCCAGGGAAGCCCGTATTTATCCGCTGCTATCACTTGGACCCTCTCAGCCATCCCCGCCCTGGCTATCTCTTGAAGCAGGTATTCATTCACATCGGGGTCAGAGTCCCCCACGGTGAAAGTCATCGAAGGCCTCCGGCGGGCCATCTCGATGGATATGCCCGGCCCGTAGGGCCCCACCTCCAGGGCGTGGCCCTCCTCTTTCCCGTATTCCTCAAGGAGTTGCTCGGCCAGATAGGGATAGAAGGGCCGGAAAAGCTCGTTAATCTCCCGCTGAAGAGCATGGCACTCTTCCATCATCCCTCCTGAGACGGGGCGCGGTCGTAGTGGGAAAAGCGCATCGAGTAGGTCCCCCTGCCTTGAGTCGCCGACCGCAGGTCCGTGGAGTAGCCGAACATCCAGGAAAGCGGGACTATGGCATCCA
Source organism: uncultured bacterium (assembly GCA_964575845.1). Classification (GTDB taxonomy): domain Bacteria; phylum UBA8248; class UBA8248; order UBA8248; family CAZNSX01; genus CAZNSX01. Next base: position 345,687 of record CAZNSX010000004.1, read on the forward strand.
CGACCATAAGAGCCGCACGGCTTGCGACTTTCCCAACTTTCCCCCTCCTTCCGTTGAGGTCTCCTATCACCTGGCCCAAGAATTCCTCCGGTACCACCACCTCCACTTCCATCATGGGCTCCAGAAGCACGGGCGCCCCACGGCGGCAGGCCTTATAGAAGGCCTCCCGGGAAGCCAAGGCATAGGCCGCCTCCCCGGCCCTCGCTTCATCATAGTCGGCCTCAAGAAGGGTCACCTCTAAATCAACCATCCGGTATCCCGCGAGGGGCCCACTCTCGGAGGAAGCCCTCACGCTCTCCTCAACGGCCCGAAGGTAGGGCTCTGGGAGGCTCCCCGCCTTCAGGGCGCTCTGAAACTTGAAGCCCTGCCCCGGAGGGAGGGGATTAACCTTGAGCCTGACGCGGGCGTAGAGTTCCTTGCCACCCAAAACCCGCTGATAGCTCTCCTTGGCCTCGGAGGCCAGAGTAAGGCTCTCCCGGAAAACAACCCGCGGCTGACCGACCCGCGCCTCGACCCTGAATTCCTCTGTGAGGCGATTCACCAGAACATCCAGATGGAGCTCCCCCATCCCTGAGATGATGGTCTGCCCCGTCTCCTCGTCAAATTTCACGATGAAGGTCGGGTCCTCGGCGGCCAGCTTTTCAAGGGATTCGGCGAGCTTCTTCTGAGCTTCCTGAGAGCGAGGCTCAATGGCCACAGAGATAACGGGCTCGGGAAACTCCATGGAGGTGTAACGGATGGGCCTTTCCCGGTCGCATAGGGTATCCCCCGTGTAGGTCTCCTTCAAGCCCGTGGCGGCTAGGATAGCGCCAGGGCCCCCCCCCCTCGATGCGCTCCCGCCTGTGGGAAAACATCCGGAAGAGCCGGGCGACGCGCTCGGTTTTTCCCCGAGAGCTGTTCAGGACGACCTGGCCCGCTGCTATTTTCCCCGAGTAAACGCGAAAATAGGTCAGACGGCGTCCCTCATCGGTCATGACCTTGAAGGCCAGGGCCGAGAAGGGCTCTTTTGGGTCGGGGTATCGTAGGAGGCTCTTCCCGCTTTCCGGTTCCTCTCCCTCGAAGGGCGGCGCGTCAAGGGGAGATGGAAGGAACTCCACGATGGCATCCATAAGCGGCTGGATCCCCTTATTGCGGAAGCCTGAGCCACAGAGCACGGGCACGAGATGGGCCTTGAGGGTAGCCCGGCGAAGCCCCGCCCTGATGAGGTCTTCTCCCACCTCTGCATCCCCGAGGTAGCTTTCGAGGAAAATCTCGTCGCACTCGGCCACCGCCTCCAAGAGCTCTTCCTTTAGCTGGGCTGCCTTTTCCCGGGCCTCCGCCGGGGGCTCCTCCTCAAGAAGAGTTATACCCAGGTCCTCCTCCTTCCAGCGTAGGGCCTTCCCCCCTATCAAGTCCACCACCCCCCAGAAATTCTCCCCTTCCCAGAGGGGCACCTGCAGGGGGAGAGGCCTCGCGCCCAGCTTTTCTCGCATCTCCTGAAGGACCCGCCAGAAGTCCGCGCCCATCCGGTCCATCTTGTTTACGAAGGCCACCCGGGGGATCCTGTAGCGCTCGGCCTGATGCCAGACGGCTTCGGACTGAGGCTCCACCCCCTCCACCCCCGAGAAAATGGCCACGGCTCCGTCCAGAACCCTGAGGGAGCGCTCCACCTCGATGGTGAAGTCCACATGGCCGGGGGTGTCGATGATGTTTATCGTGTGCCCTCGCCAGGGGCAGGAGATGCAAGCCGCCGTGATACTGATGCCCCGTTCCTGCTCCTGGGCCATCCAGTCGGTTGTGGCCTGCCCGGCGTCCACCTCCCCCATCCGATGGATGACGCCGCTGTAGAAGAGCATGCGCTCGGTTACCGTGGTCTTCCCCGCATCGATGTGGGAGATGATGCCTATGTTACGAAGGAGTGAAAGGGAGTCGCGTTTCACGAGATTGCCCCCCGCAGGAGATGCTCTCTTGCGGCTAAGATGGTGTTGAAATGGACAAGCACGGTGAGGGAAGGGGGATAGGCATATCCTCCGGCGAGCACGATGGCCAGGGGTATTTTCCGCTTCCTGGCTTCCCCGATAACCAGTTCGTCCCGGGCCCTAAGGCCCTCAAGCGTCAAAGATAGCCCCCCCAGTTGGTCCCTCTCGAATGGGTCGGCCCCGGCCAGATAGATGACGAGCTCAGGCCCGAACCCGTCCAGGACGCGCGGGAGAGCGTCCTCAAGTAGCCCCAGGTATTCGCTGTCGCCCACGCGGTCGGGCAGGCCGATATCCAGAGTGCTCGGCGGCTTGATACCCGGGTAGTTATTCTCCTGGTGGATGGAGAAGGTAAAGACGCTCGGGTCTCCCTGGAAGAGGAGGGAAGTGCCGTTTCCCTGGTGGACGTCACAATCCACTATGGCCACCCGCTTGGCTCTCCCATCGGCCTGAACCCTCCGGGCTGCCACGGCCACATCATTTATGTAACAGAAACCCTCGCCGCCCCCGGCCGAGGCGTGATGGAAGCCGCCGTTAAGGTTTACGGCAAGGCCGAGCTCTAAGGCCTTCCTGGCGGCCAGCACCGTTCCTCCGGCCGCGAGCAGGGCGTGGCGCAGGATCTCGGGTGACACCGGGGTATCCATGGTGAGAAAGCCTCTGGCCTCGGCCAGTTCCTCAAGGCGTCTCAGGTAGCCATCCGTGTGGACGAGAAGAAGGTCCTCACGGGGGGGAGGTGCAGGCTCAAGAAAATCCTCGGGCCGGAGGACCCCATCCTGGATGAGCTTCTCGTGAAGAAGGCGGTACTTTTCCACCGGAAAGATATGTCCTCCCATCGAGGAGTAATAACCGGAAGAGTAAATAAAAGCCATCCTCATCACCTTGGGAGAAAGAGCCAGGTTTTGGTCCCGGGGAGGCAAGAATGACGCAGAGGGAGAAATAAACCCCCTGCCGTGAGTACGCCGAAAAAATTAGCACATAGCCATTTTGGGTGTCAACGGAAAGAGCCCATGAGCCTTTACCGTTGACCCTCCGCAAGCTGACCCTTAGAATGACAAATGAGTTTTCTATGCATTTTAATGTGAAGGCCCACGAAATCTCTATCTGGAAAAGGTAAAGTGTTCTTGGAGAAATTCAAGGTAAAAAGAAGACGCTTTCCCGCAGGGCGTCTCATAGTTCTCTTTCTTTCCTTGCTCTTCTTGCCGGGGGCCTGCACGCCGGGCCATTACTGGTACACCGAGCGAGGGGACAGGGTCCATGAGTTCTTCCTCGAGGTTGAGGGCCGGAGGGTCGAGGTCATGGCCGTCAGGCCCTCGGGGAGGTCCCCCTTCCCAGCACTCATCTTCATCCATGGAAGCCAGGGCAGGGCCCAGCGCTACCGTCACACCATGATGGAGCTGGCCCGGAAGGGCTTTGCCACGGCATCCATATCGCTGCCCGGGTTCGGTGCCTCTGAGGGTCTGGATGACTTTGCAGGGCTGGCCTCAGTTAAAAGCGTCCTCGCTCTTGTTGACTACATCCGGGGAAGGCGCTACGTGATCAAGGATGCGATAGCCCTTTACGGCATTTTCCGGGGGGCCACCGTGGCGCTTTTGGCCGCCTCCCGGAGTCCCCACGTGGGGGCTGTCGCGCTCCAGGCGGGAGCCTATGACATGGCGGAGGCCTACCGCACCGCACCTGAGGATGTGCGGAAAAGGATGGGGCGAATCCTGGGGGGTTCCCCTGAAGAGGCTTCCGAAGCCTATAGGTCGCGCTCTCCTCTCTACTCCCTTGAGGGCCTGAGAGCTCCTGTTCTGATAGTCCACGGCAAGCGCACAAAGCGCTACCCTGAAGAGCAGGCCACAATCCTGAGGGATGCGCTCACCCGCCAGGGGAAAAGAGCTCACCTTGAGCTCCACTCCGGGGAAGACACCGAGTATATGCCCGACAAGAGGGTCATAATGGGTCTCGTGCTCCCTTTTCTGGAGAAGGAGCTCGGGCTTGAGGAGAAGCGGAAGAAGGAGCCCTGGTGGCGGTTTTTCTAGGTTTTCTTGCGGTCCGCTCGACAGGGATATAAGGCCGGAGTAGCTTCCCGCAGATTGGGGGAAAGGGGTCAGATGTAGCCCCGCTCAAAGCCCCGCCTGAGGCCGGCATTTCTTGCTGCCTCAAGAGCCCTGCCGAACTCCTCCCCCGTGATGCGGCGCGAAAGCTCGGGGAAATCCCCCGCCCGGTAGCATGGCCGGTACTGGTCCATGATGTTAACGTAGGTATCGCGGGAAAGGCTCGCCAGGAACTCCATCACTTCGGCGCTCCCGGCCAGGTCCTGCGGCATAACCAGATGGCGCACGAGAAGTCCCCTGAGCGCCACCCCTCCCGTCACTTCCAGGTCTCCCACCTGACGGTGCATCTCCCTCAGGGCCTCCTTGGCCACCTCTGGGTAATCCGGGGCCTTGAGGTACTTTCGGGCGGGCTCGGAGCCGGCGAACTTTATGTCGGGCATGTAGATATCCACTATCCCTTCGAGCAGCCGCAAGGCCTCAAGGGACTCATAACCCCCGCAATTCCATACTATTGGGAGCCTGAGACCCAGCTCAATGGCTCGATGCACGGCCTCCACCAGGAGGGGGGCGTAATGGGTGGGGGTGACGAAGTTTATGTTGTGGCAGCCTTGGCGCTGAAGCCAGATTATGGCACCGGCCACTTCCTCAACGGTCGCGCGCTGACCCTTTCCGCCGTGGCTTATGTCCCAGTTCTGGCAGAAGGTGCAGCGAAGGTTGCAGTGGGTGAGGAAGATGGTGCCCGAGCCAAACCTGCCCACGAGGGGGGGCTCCTCTCCGAAATGGGGAAAGACGCTGGAGATGGTGAGAGTGTCGTCGGCCTGACAGACACCGAGCGCGCCCGCCGTGCGGTCGACTCTGCAATAGCGAGCACACAGGATGCACTCCCGAAGGAGCCCCTTCATGGCCTCCGCCCTCTCGGGGAGGGCACCCCTTTTCTTAAGCCCCATATAGGCCGGCTCGAAATCATGCCCGACCTTCGCCATCAGTGTGTCCTTGAGATTCCTTTCAAAAAAATTAGCCCGCCGGAGGGCGGTCTTATAATTATTCTATTTCAGGAAAGCTTCTCAGACAAGAAACCAAGCGCGCCGCAAGAAATCTCAGGTCGCCGCACGGGCGGCCTCCTCTTCTCTCCTTCCCCCCAAAACCTCCCTGTAGAAGCCCTCATAGAGTCCTATGACCACCTCGCTCCTGTAGCGTTCCAGTGCGAGCCGCCTCCCCGCAGCCCCCATCCTGCGGCGGAGGACCTCATCCTGGAGAAGCGTGAGGGCCCTCTCGGCCATTCCCTCTATATCGCCCACGGGCCTCAGGTAGCCAACCTCGCCCTCGGGAATTAGCTCGGCGAAGCCTCCCGCATCGCTCGTGATGACGGGCACTTGGCAGCTCAGCGCCTCAAGCGCCGCAAGGCCGAACGACTCAAGCTCAGAGGGGAAAAGACAGAGGTCGGAGATGGAGAGGAGGCGCTCCACGTCATCCACGAAATCCAGAAAGTGGACCCTCCCCCCAAGGGCCAGCTCTTTGACGAGCTCCTGGCAGATGGCGTAATCAGGCCCGTTTCCGATCATGAGCAATCGGCTGGGACGCCGGGCATTGACCCTGGCGAAGATATGAATGACGTCGGGCGCGCGCTTGGCCTTCCGGAAGTTTGATACATGCGCCAGTATAGCCTCCCCCCCTTCGGCGAAGCGTGCCCTCAGCCTGGGGGAAAAGCAGTGGCGGAAGCGGGCCGTGTCCACAAAGTTGGGGATGACACGGATGGGCCTCCTGATGCCCAGCCCCCGCACTGTCTCTTCCGCCAGATAGCGCGAGACGGCCGTCACGCCGTCGTTGCAGTCGATGCTGAACCTTGTGATGCTCCTCAGGCTCGGGTCCAGACCCACGAGGCGCACATCTGTGCCATGAAGGGTGGTTATCACACGGGTCTTCTCCCCGCCCTCCATCTGCTGGGCGAGGTGGGCGGCGGTGGAGTGGGGGACGGCGTAGTGGGCGTGGACGAGGTCCAGGCTGTGGGAGATGACTATCTCGTGGATCTTCGAGGCAAGAGCCAGGGTGTAGGGGGGATATTCAAAGAGGGGATAGGAGATGACGTTCACGAGGTGGAGGTTCACAGCGCCCAGGCCACGGGGAAGGCGCATGGGGCGGTTAAGGCAGATGAAGTGCACCTCATGGCCCCGCCGCGCAAGCCCTGAGCCCAGCTCTGCGGCGATGACCCCGCTCCCCCCATAGGTCGGATAACAGACCATGCCTATCCTGAGGGAGCTCATGAGAGGGGAAGCCTCAGGAAGTGGTGCCGCTCGAAATCCTCGGGGATGGCCCTGAGAAGCCCCTTGAGAAAAGAGAGGGAATAGCGGTCGAGATAATGGAAGATGTTCATCATCCTTTCCTGAAGGACCCCTTCGGGGAATATGAAAGCACGCGCATTGAGGATGCGGCGGTGGGCCACCTCGTCCTTTCGCCGCACGGCCCTGAGAGCCTTGCCTTCAAGCTCCTCAAGGAGAAAAAGGGCCCGTCTCATATTCCCCTCCAGAGCTCCCGCGAGGGTGGGGTCAAGGCGGCCGAGCTCTTCCCTCAGGCCGCCGAAACCCGAGCCCACCCTTTCTCTTGCGCGCTCCCAGCTCTCGGGGGGTGGGAGCTCCCGGTCCGCACGGGCGAGGCGCTTGAGAAGGACATCTGGATCCTTGAGCTCCAGGGGATTAAACCCATAGCCGTCCACGACCTTTGCGACTTTCTCCTCGAGCAGGGTCAGGCTCACCCTGGGGAAGAGGACGGGCATGGCGAGGCCAAAGTCATCGAAAAGCACGCCTAGCTGGGCAAAGTAGCCGAGTTCCCCCGGACCCACCACGTGGGCCGCCGCAGGCAGAAGGTATTGGGAGAGGAGGGGACGGAAGACAGCATTGGCGCTGAACCGCTCGGGGTTCCTCTCAAGGAGGTCCAAGATTTCTTCCCTTGAATAACTCCTCCTTTGGGTCCGGAAGATGCCCTTTTCGAATTCCAGCCTCTGGCGCACGCTCTCCTCTTCCATGAAGCAGGCGCTGCTGCGGAGAGGCTTATGGACCTGAGGCCTGAGCCCCAGGGCCGAGAGGGCCTCTCCGGCGGAATTGACCCCGTGGGCCACCCGAAGGGGGTCCTCGCCCAGGGCCTTCCGGAAAAGGGGGAGAGAGAGCTTTTTAATGGTGGGATGAGAAGGGTCAAGAAGGATAAGCCCTTCTTCTGAGAAAAGAGCCTCCATAAGGCGGCAGAAAAACTCCCCGAAGGTGGCTGACCCTATCAGGTGGCTCTCGACGAAATCCAGAGTTTCGGGTAGGAGCAATCCCCTCAGCTGCTTCAGGAGTTCTTCCCGCTCAGGCCCCAGGGGAATCTTTCCCGCAGCCCAGCCGGCATATCGGGAGCTTATAGGGTAGCGGACCCTGAGGGGGCTCCCATCCCGGTCGATGAAGTGAGCATGGTCCATCTCCGGCTGGTCGTGGTCCTCGCTCCCCACCCAGAAGAGGGGGACGAATTCTGCCCCCTCGTCTTCGGAGAGAGTACGGGCCAGCCGTATTGTCTGGAGCGCCTTATAGATGGTGTAGAGAGGCCCTGTGAGAAGCCCCGGCTGCTGGCCCGCCACAACACAGAGAGCACCACGGCGAAGGGCCTCTATGGAGCGGGAGACCTCGGGGCCACCTTCAAGGGAGAGGTTCAGAGCTGAGAGGGCGTCACAAAGAGCTCCCCGCTCCACCCCCTGGCTTTCCCTGAGGGTTTTGACCTGCTCCGGCACCCCGTCAGGGCGGTAGCGGTAAAAGCGGGGGAAGAGGCGATCGTCATGGAGGTAGTGGGCCGCCGGAGAGCGGGATGATAGAAGACCCGTCAGGGGCACAGAGGAGATGGGGGCCTGCAAGGCTTTCTCGTTCACCCCGACCGGGCCCTCTCCTGGCGCACGGCACCCACTTCCTTTAGGCCCCAGAGTCGGGAGATGTTGCCCCCCATGATGGCTCGGACGTCCCCCTCGGAGAGATTCAGCTCCTCCAGAACTCTAAGTTGGAGTTCCAGGATGTCGCGCCTGAAACCCCGGGGGAAGTAGCTGGAATCCGTGCCGAAGACGACGCGTCCGGCTCCCACATTATGAAGTGCCTTCCTGAATACCTCCTTCAGGGTGATGGGATGGGGCAGGTACTCCATCCAGAGGTTACTGCTGCTGGTATCCAGGAGGACGTTCTCACACTGGTAGCAGAGGAAGAGCGCCTCCCTCAGAAAGCCGCAGCCGAAATGCGCGATGATGGCGTTGAGCTCCGGAAAATCCCGCAATACGGGGTGGAGGTCAAGGGGATTCCCGTAGCGGAGGTCAGAGCTGTAGCCGATGGAGATGCCGAAGTGGATTAGTGCGGGGAGACCCCGCCGGGCGAGCATCTCATATGTGGGGTAAGCCCTTTCATCAAAGACATGGTAGCCGTCTGTCACAGGATTGAGCTTCACGCCCACAATACCGAAGCGCTCCTTTGCCTCTGAAACAAGGGAAGGGGCGGATGGCTCCGTGGGGTTTATGCGGGCGTAAAGAAGGAGCCTCGAGGGGTCATGCGCTCTGAAGGCTTCGAGCTCCTCAAAGTCATTGAAGGCCGGGATGAAGGCACCCGCCTCCACTTCATTCTCGTCAAATTCCATGAGCCAGAGCCTTCCGAGCTCATCGAGACTCCGCTGGCTCTCGTCCACCGCCGGCTGGCCCCGCCGCCTGAGGCTTCGCGAAAGGTGGCGCCTCTGCATCTCCTCGGGGGAGTACCGTCTCCTTCGGGCCTCCTCTTTGAACTGGCGCTCCCTATGGGGCCCATAAAAAAGGTGAATGTGGGAGTCAATTACGGGAAAGCGTCTCCTTTTCATGGTATCTCCAGCTCCTACACGAAGGCACGCACGCCGGTGTGGAGGGAGGCGATGATAAGCTTTTGGACCTGGGATGTGCCTTCAAAAATGGTATTGACTCGGGCGTCCCGCCAGTAACGGCCCGCGGGATAGCGGCTGGAGTTCGCCTCTGGCCCTATGACCTCGAAGGTCTTCGCAGCCGCCCTCACGCAGAGCTCGCTGGTGAAGTATTTCGCTATACAGGTCTCGCGGGTATTGGGAAGGCCCCGGTTCTTGAGGTCCCCCACCCAGTAAACGAGAAGGCGGCCCGCCTCGGTTTCGGTAATCATGTCGGCCAGAATGCCCCGCAACGCCTCTGAGCCCGCCTTCTCGGGCCTCTCTTTCAGATAGCGGGTGCAGAGCTCGATACAAGCCTCAGCGATCCCCACGCAGCCCGCCGCCACCGTGAAACGCCCATAATCCAGGGTTGCCATTGCTATCGAGAATCCCTTCCCCCTCTCCCCGAGGAGGTTCCCCTCGGGGACCCGGCAATCCTCAAGCACTATCTCTGATGTAACACCCGCCCTCAGCCCTAATTTCCCATGAATGTCTCGGGTGGAGAAGCCCGGGGTTTTCGTCTCGACGAGAAACGCTGAAATCCCCTTGTGCTTGAGGTCCGGGTCGGTCTTGGCGTAGATGACGGCAAGGCCCGCCACTCCGGCATTGCCGATCCACATCTTTGTCCCGTTGAGGACCCAATCCTTTTCCTCCTGGCGGGCGCTCGTGCGAATGGCGGCCACATCGCTTCCCGCATCTGGTTCTGTGAGACCGAAGCAGCCTATGAACTCCCCCGCGGCCAGGCGGGGGAGATAGCGGCGCTTCTGGTTCTCGGTTCCGAATCTCAGGAGCGGGAGGGAAACCAGAGAACAGTGGATGGAGTAAAAGCTCCTCATCGAGGTATCAACCCGGCCTATCTCCTCCGCCACGATGGCGTGGCTTATGAAATCATAGCCCCTTCCGCCCCATTGCCCGGGGATGGGTCCTCCGAGAAAGCCCCTCTCGGCAAGCCCATCCACTATATCCCGGGGAAAGCGTTCCTCCCGGTCATTCGCGTCCGCCTCGGGAGCGATCCTCTCTTGCGCAAAGGCCCTTATCTCTTTCTGGATGGCCAGGTGCTCTGCCGTAAGCTCGAAGTCCATTGCCCTCTCCTCAGGACCTAGCTGCCGCCGTAATCATAAAAGCCGCGACCCACCTTCTTCCCTAAGTGCCCTGCCCGGACCATCTTCCTCAGGAGGTAACAGGGCCGATAGCGGGGGTCTCCCAGCTCCTGGTAAAGGGTTTCCGTCTTGGCCAGGTGGACATCTACCCCGATGAGGTCAATGAGCTCAAGGGGGCCCATGGGCACGTTTGCCCCCAGCTTCATCGCCGTGTCTATCTCTTCGGCCGAGGCCACGCCCTCCGTCAGCACGAAGACGGCCTCATTGAGCATACCAGCCAGGACCCGGCTTACTATCCCCGCCGGCGCCTCCGTCCTCGTCTGGATGGGGGTTTTACCCAGGCGTTCGGCCAGGGCCCGCGTAGCAGCCAGGGTCTCCTCACTGGTAGCCATCCCCGGCACTATCTCCACGAGTTTCATCACCACGGCGGGGTTAAAGAAGTGCATGCCCACCACTTTTTCGGGCCGCCCCGTGGCCGAGGCGATCTCACTTATGGAAAGCGATGTGGTATTCGTGGCAAGGATAGCGTGGGAGGGGGCGAGAGCATCGAGCTCCCTGAAGACCCTCTTTTTCACCTCGATGTCCTCCGCCACGGCCTCCACTACGAAATCGCAATCCCGGGAGGCATCAAGGCCTTGCTGCGCCGAGATGCGGGAAAGGATACCTTCTACTTCCTCGCTGGTCATCTTCCCTCTCTCAACCCTTCGCTCGAGCCCCTTGCGGATGCCCTTGAGTGCCCGCTCCAAAATCTCCTGGCTCAAGTCTGAGAGGGTGACGGAGATTCCCGCTTGGGCAAAAAGCTGTCCCACGCCGGAGCCCATGATCCCAGCTCCCACTATCAAAGCGCGCTCTACCTGCATGGTCGCCTCCCCTTCAAACTACGCTATAAAGCCTGAATGAAAATACCCCCTAAAACCGTAGTAAGGAGGGTAAATCCTCTTTTCTCTATCAGATCAGAGGCCTTTTTTCAACAGGGCCCGCCACTCAGTAGGGGGAGACGCTGCGGAATCGCCCTTCTCTGCAGGACCGGGGATAGGGAGAAAGGTTGCGCGCCTTCTGAGAATGGGGGGGCCTCTTCAGGGCAGGTAAGCCAGAAGAGAAGGTAGGAGTCCAAAGGAGGGGAGGGTTTTGCCTCAGTCCCGTGGGCTTATTCTCATCTCCTCCCTCGAAGTGGAGAATACCACCATAGTATAGGTGCTCGTCACTCCCTCGATGGAGCGTATGCCACGGATGAGTTTCTCCAGGGAGTCGGTGTTCCGGGTTCTCACCTTGAGGATCAGGGTGAACTGGCCTGTCACGTGGTGGCACTCGGCCACCTCCTTGAAACTCTCGATCTGGGCCTCGAAGTGCTCTATGTTGCGGGGATGGCCGATGTTGACGCCGATGAAGGCGAGGATGTCCTTTCCCAACTTGCGGGCGTTGAGAAGGGCCACATATTTTCTTATGATTCCTTCCGCCTCCAGCTTCTTAATGCGCGCCTCAACGTCCTCGGCAGGAACCCCTATGGTGGTCCCTATCTTTGAAGGTGACTGGGTGCAGTCACCCTGTAATATCTCAAGAATCCTGATGTCCAGGGGTTCCATGCTTGCCCTCCCAAGGTGAGGAGCCGCTTCCTGCGCCTCCCTATAATACAAGATATGGGGCCTTAGGGCTACCTCAAAAGTTATGGAAATAGAAGGGCGCCTGTGGTATAGAGGGGCCGTTTCCCTAAGGCAGAATGAAAGAAGCTCAGTGTGTTTTTCCCATACCCTCGGGGGGGAAGAAAGCATGGCTGTCCTTTGCGTCAATGTTGACCATGTGGCCACCGTGCGGCAGGCCCGCAGGACCTATGAGCCTGACCCGGTGAGTGCCGCCCTGACCGCCGAGCTCTCCGGAGCCCGGGGCATCACCATCCACCTCCGTCAGGACCGACGCCACATCCAAGACCGAGACCTACGCCTGCTGAAAGAGCTCATAACCACAAAGCTTAACGTGGAGATGCGGAGGGCGGAGGAGATGGAAAGGATGGCTCTGGAGCTAAAGCCGACCCAGATAACTCTCGTGCCCGAGCGACCCGAGGAAGTAACCACCGAGGGAGGCCTGGATGTTGTGGGTGGACAACGGGAGCTTGCGGCTTTTATCTCCGCCCTCAAGGGAGCTGGCATCATCGTCAGCATCTTCGTCGACCCTTTGGAACGTCAAATAAGGGCTGCCCGCGAGGTGGGGGCCGATGCCATCGAGGTTAATACAGCCAAATATGCCGAGGCCAGGACGCCTCGTGCCCGCGAGCAGAAGCTCGTGGAGGTGGTCGCCTCTGCCGAGCTGGCGTCAGAGCTGGGGCTCAAGGTACACGCGGGCCACGGCCTCAACTACCTGAACGTGGAGGCGGTCGCGGCCATCCCTGTGTTGGAGGAGCTCAATATCGGGCATGGCATCGTCTCCCGCGCCATCTTTGTGGGGTTCGCCGAAGCCGTGAGGGAGATGGCAGCCCTCATAAGGGGGGCGGGCCGGGGAGGGGAGGGCTTCCCCAAGGAGATGGGGCCGTGAGTGGAGACGAGCTTCTGAAACGAGCCTCGCGCTTTGTGGCCAACACCTACAGCCGTTTCCCCATCTGCCTCGTAAGGGGGGAGGGCTCGCGTGTGTGGGACACTGAAGGGAGGGAGTATTTGGACTTTGTCAGCGGCTTGGCCGTCGTGAACGTGGGGCACAGCCACCCCAGGATAGTGGAAGCCATCTGCAAGCAGGCGGGGGAACTCCTCCACGTATCAAACCTCTACCACATAAAGCCCCAGATCCTCTTGGCTCAGCGCCTCTGCGAGCTATCTTTCGCCGACAAGGTCTTCTTCTGCAACAGTGGCGCCGAGGCCAACGAGGCCGCTATCAAGCTCGCCCGAAAGTACTCTTGGGAGAGATGGGGCGAAGGACGGGCCGAGATAATCACAATGATGAACTCCTTCCACGGCCGAACCCTGGGAACCCTTACCGCCACCGCCCAGGAGAAGTTCCACAAGGGATTCGCTCCCTTGATGCCAGGGTTCCGCTACGTTCCCTTCGATGATATCGGGGCCGTCAGGGAGGCCCTTACCGAGGCCACCTGCGCCGTGATGCTTGAGCCCATCCAGGGGGAAGGGGGCGTAAATTTGCCCCGGGAGAGCTACCTCAAAGAGCTCGGGGATCTCTGCCGGGAACGAGAACTTCTGCTCATATACGATGAGATTCAGACGGGCATGGGGCGCACCGGAAAGCTATTCGCCTACCAAAATTGGGATGTTTCTCCTGATATCATGACACTGGCCAAGGGTCTGGCCGGAGGTTGCCCCATCGGGGCCATGCTCGCCAGGGAGGAGGTGGCGGCTGCCTTCAAGCCCGGAGATCATGCCTCCACCTTTGGCGGAAACCCTCTCGCCACGGCGGCGGGTCTGGCGGCCCTCGAGGTGCTCTCCTCTGAGGGAACTCTCTCCCACTGTCGGGCCATGGGCGAGAGGATGCGAGAGGGCCTCAGGGAGCTTTCAGAGCGCCATCCGGCCGTCAGGGAAGTCAGGGGGATGGGTCTCCTGAACGCCGTGGAACTCGATCAGCCAGGAGCCCCTTTGGTTGCGCGGATGATGGAGAAGGGCTTCCTCATCAACTGTACCATGGAGCGGGTGGTGCGATTTCTCCCACCCCTTATCGTGAGGGAGGAGGCGGTGAACTCCCTTTTAAAGGCGCTGGACGAGACCCTCGCGGAGCTGACCCGAGGAGCCTCTGGCTGAAAAAAAGCCGGGCAGTGCCCGGCTCCTTTTTCCCTGTTCCCTGGTGCAGGCTGTAACTTCTTAACAGTTCAGGCAGCTTTTGAAGATGGAGCCGGCCATGGGCTTCTCCCCGGGCGTTCCCCGAGCCAAAGCCTGCTCTTGGAATTGCTGCCTCGCATAGGGTCCTATCCCCTTCGCGATATATTCTTCCCTCCAGGTTCTCTCCGCCACCTCGGCATAGCGCATGGCGTACTCGTCCATCTGCTCCGAGAGCTCGGTGATAATGGTCTCGGCTCCCGGGTGGTTGGGGCGGGCGCCCGTGAGCTTGACAACCTCCCTGAAGATCCATGGATTGTCGATGATCATGCAGGGAAGGAGGTGGTTATCATTGGCTGGGTGGCGCTTGCGGACCTCCCGGAAGAGGGGGCTGTCAAAGGCTTCGGCCAGGCTCTTATCGCGAATGTTATCCACCGAGAAGTGGGTGAAAACACAGGGCTCAATATCTCCCTGCGCGTTGATATGACAGTAGCGTCTGCCGCCCGCGATGCACCCTCCCACATAGGGCCCATCGTTCCAGAAGTCCATGATGAAGATGGGCTTCGTATCCCTTATTCGCATATCCCGCTGCCTGAGGTACTCCCGCTGCTCGGGGGTCACCATGAGGGAGATATCCTTTTCCCCGGAAACAGGGAGATAGAGGAAGTAGTTTTGAACGATAGAGCCCTTGCTTATGACGAGGTCGATGAACTCATCGCTGGAGATCGTCTCCACGTTGTGGCGGGTTACTGTAGAGGACGTGCCCTGAAGCACACGGGCCTCGGCCAGCATGTCCATGTTTTCCATGACCTTCTTGAAGGTGCCCCGCCCCCGCCGAGCATCCGTCTCCTCCTCAAAACCCTCGATGCTGCTTACCACCATAGTGTTGCCAAGCTTACCCAGAAGCCTCGCTTTCTTGCGGTCCATCAGGGTGCCATTGGTGTAAATCTGGAAGAAGACCTCCGGGTGCTTCTTGATGATGGGGAAGAGATGGGGGTAGACAAAGGGCTCACCCCCGAGGATGGTGACGAAACCGATTCCCATCTCCTGGGCCTCGATGAGCACCCGGTCGAACTCCTCAAAGGAAAGGCCGACCCGTTTGTAACTCTTGGCGTAGCAGCCCTCGCAGTTGAGGTTGCACGCCATGGTGGGGCTGATGATGAGGAGAAAGGGCGGACGGTAGCCGTAGCGCTCCTCGAAGCGGTCTCTCCTCTCGCAGCCTTTGAAGATGGCGCCGTTGAAAAAGGTGCGAAAGAGCTTGAGCCGGTTCCTCCTGGGAAGAGTGGAGAGAATCCGCTCGAAGAGCAGCCGCACGGGAGAACCCTCGTCCATAAGGAAGCTCTTTATCCGGCTGATGGCCATCCGCGCTTCCTCGTCATTGGTGAGCCTCTCTCCCAGGCGCACCAGATAAAGGAAGTTCTTTGCAGATGCACTCAACAATAATTCGATCAGCGCGATCGCAGTGCGCCGCATGAAGTATTGCTTCGCCCGAGCCAACACGCCCATGGCTACCCTCCCTCCATTGACTCATAAGGGGTCAATAAAGGGTAATGCCCCCCTACCACACGGCAGGGGCACACCCATACCCGCGCCCTCAGGAGCCCCATCCCTGAACACAACCCGACGAAGGCTTCATGAACGGCTTTCAGATGATATTTTTTACACCCGCCCGATTACTTTTTCAAGCAATAAATCGGAAAGACTGGGCACAAATCCCCTTTCCCGAACCTCTGACCACCACCGACCCGGTCCCACCGCCGTGATGGTCCGCAGTAGGGGAGCGCTTGAGAAATGCGCTGCCTTCTCGGCGGGTTTTCGAAAGGCTATCGCCCGGCCGATCCTGGAGTATCTCTTAAATCATTTAGGAGAAAATTGCAAGAACTATTTGAAGGCGGGAGATGACGAAGGGACTTCCTCCTGTGCACGCCGGGATCAGCGAACCCGCACCCTCGCTTGCTTCTCAAGGCTTGCCGGTCGGACCCCGAGTAGCCTCTCTGCCCGCTCGAGCTTCTCCTTGGCCCGCTCGATGAGTTTAAGCGCATAGGCTTGGTTATGGAAGCCGCGGCTTCCATCCCGCTCGATAACCTTTAGGTAGCGCTCGGCCTCCCCGGCAAAAGCCATGGCCTCGCTAGCCGGGCCTGGGGCCTCAGGCTTGACGAGTGCCCTGAGATAGGCCAGCTGATTCCCGGTAGCCCGGAGGGCCAGGGCTATCTCCCCCTGCAAGCCCGCTATGAGCATGTCGTAGCCTTCCCCGTGACAGCCGACGCAGGTGGCCTTGACATCGCTCAGACGGTGCCCCTCCTGGATCTTCTGGTGGCAGGCAATGCACTGCAGCTCTGCCATGAGCCCCGGCTGGGCCTTCTCCTCGCCCAGAGCCTGACCCCGCTTGAATCCCCTCTGCCGCTCGTGACAGGTCTGGCAAGGAGCCTCAACCTGTCGGTGATGGCAACTGAGACATTCCGCCCTGCTCTTCAGGATCTCCCCGTGCTTCTGCGCATTGGAATGGCAGGTAGAGCAGGTTATGGGCCTCTCCAGGTGCCTGAGATGGGGGAACTCGATGCCGTAAACCTTGAGGGGCTTCACCTCAAAGCCCCCGTGGCAGCGGCGGCATTCGCTCCGGTAGATTTCCTTCTGCTTGGGTCGAACAGCCGTGCCTTTCGGATGGCACATACCGCAGGCGGTCTTGGTGATGGTGTGGCACTGATAGCAACTCTCCATGGTGGGACGGTTGGTCTGGGGTTGTTCCCAGTCATGGGCGATGTTGGCATGGCAGTCGGTGCACCGGGCGCCGACTGTCTCGACGTGAAATCGGTGTGGGATCTTTATCTCCAGGGGGTTGTATTTGTAGTTCCTCCTCGCGTCCGTGAGGATGTCCTCGTGGCAGCGAAGACAGTTGGGGTTAATCCTTTCGGCATCGGCCCTGAAGAGGTGCCGGTACTCCATGGCCACGAGCTTTCCCGGGGTGGCATGGCACTCATAACAGCCCACGCTTTCGGGATGGACGAGGCTCTTGACGCTCATGTCAAGGGTCTCGCCCGTGGCGTGGCAGCCGAGGCAGTACTGCGGCCCGATGGTAGTGTAAGAGACGATACCGTAAAGCCCCACGATGCCCAGCGCCGCCAGAACACCCAGACCCAGGATGAACCGGCCCCGTGTTATCTTTATCCCCTTAAGCTTTTTCAGCAATCCCACGGTCTATCTCACGATGAATTTCGCCTCAGTGCTTCTTTATGCGCACCACGGTGTCCATCCAGGCCTGGCCTCCCCCGATCGGGTCCGGGCTCAACGGTACTATGGGGAAGGGGTGGACACCGTTGCCTTGCCGGTCCCACCAAATGATCTTCGTATTGGGGTCACGGCTCTTGAATCGTTTCGCCTGGGCAATTCGCCCGAGGGCCCAGTGGCCGACGCTGTCGGAGATGGCCACCACCCGCGGATGAATCCCCTGGGTCACGTGAGCCCTCACCCGGAGGCTCCCGAGGTCTGAGCTCACCTCCACCAGGTCTCCAGATTTGATTCCCATGGCGTGGGCCACCTCCGCATTGATCCACATGGGGTTGTTTGGAACGACCTCGGAAAGATACATGCAGTTGGCGGTCCTGAAGTGGGTGTGGACGTTCCACTGGAAGACTATGAGGTGGAACTCATCCCCCGCCATCTTCCGGTGCGCGGGGATGGGCTCAAAGGCGGGAAGGGGGCTGAAGCCCAGATCCTTGAGCCTTTGGGAAAAGAGCTCAAACTTCCCCGAGGGGGTCTTAAAGCCCTCTACCTCATAGGAGCGGTAGCGCGGCTCGGCTTTCTCATCGTACCAGAAGCCCTTCTTGCTCAGGGAGTAAAGGCCCCCAGCTTGAGGGAGTCCCTCTACCCCGGCG
Organism: uncultured bacterium; assembly: GCA_964575845.1. Lineage (GTDB taxonomy): Bacteria > UBA8248 > UBA8248 > UBA8248 > CAZNSX01 > CAZNSX01. Next base: position 363,319 of record CAZNSX010000004.1, read on the forward strand.
ATTGCCGCCTCCCAATAGTCCTCAGCCCTGGCGAAGGGGAAGAAGCGCTCCATGCCTCCCCCCACCTTCTTGGCCAGCCTGATGAGGATGTCCATGCAAGAGGCGGACTCTCCCAGGGGCTTGACCACGGGCTGGCGCAGGCTCACGAAGGGCACGAGCTCGAAGGCGGGCGGGCTGTCAAGCTCCCAGCGTTCCAGATAAGTGGCCCCAGGCAGCAGGAGGTCGGCAAAGAGAGCCGTTTCGGTCATGTGAGAATCGATGACCACAAGGTGTGGTATCAGCTTCTCATCACTCAGCACCTTTTCGGAGAGCTTCCGGTCGGGGCTGCAGTAGACGGGGTTATGCTCATAGAGCATGAGTAGCCCCGCGGACCCACGGCCTTCTCCTATCATCCTCAAGACCTCATGAGCCGGCTCCCGGAATGAGAGGGGAATGTCTCCGGGCTCGATGAAAGGACTCTTTGCCTGGGGCCGTGGGGGTGAGGGCTCGGGTTCCCTGAAGGCATAGTGTCGGGGCAAGCAGAATCCCCCCTTTACATCTATGTTCCCCGTCAGGGCGTTCAGAAGCATGATGCAGCGCTCATTGTAAGTGCCGTTCAGATGTTTGCTCACCCCACCGGTGGAGATCGTGGTGGCGGGCTTGCTGGCGACATACTCAAGGGCTATCCGGCGGATGTCAGATGCCAAGACTCCACTCGCCCTCTCGGCCGCCTCGGGAGTGTAGGCCTTGAGATACTCCTTGAGCTCCTCCACCGGATAGTTCGCCCAGCTCTCCATGAAGGCTCTGTCGAAAAGGCCCTCCTCCATGATCACATGGGCAATGGCCAGGGCCACGACCCCATCGGTCCCCGGTCTTATGGGGAACCACTCATCGCTCTTTCCCGCCGTCTGGGAGTTGCGCGGGTCGAAGGTGACGAGCTTTGCGCCGAAGTGGGGAATCCCCTTGACAAGGCGGGTTATCCGGCCCTCGGCGATGCGCTGCGCAAAGCTCGTCCTGAGGAGGTGGGCCTCATAGGGATTGGAGCCGAAGTTGAGCATGAAGCGGGTGTTGGCAACGTCGTTTATCTCCACCTCCTCACCCCAGGTGAGAAGCTGGGCCGCAGCCTTGTTGTTGTGGCCGAGGGCCGTGTTGACGAGAGCGTTGGGCGAGCCGAAGGCCCAGACGAACCGGCGGGAGAAGGCCTGAGTCGTGACATCCCGGGAGCTCTGAAAGAGGAAGCGATCCGGATGGCCGCCGGCCCTGAGTTTCTTCAGGGTCTCGGCCACCTCTCCCAGGGCCTCATCCCACGTCACCCGCTTGAAGCGCCCCTCGCCACGGGGCCCCACTCGCTTAAGGGGGTGGAGGACCCGATCGGGGTCATAGAGGAAATTCCTCCCCGCCTGGCCCTTGGCGCACATCTTGCCGCGGCTATTCGGGTGGTCGGGATTTCCCCCGATTTTCACGAGTTGACCGTGGGCGACGTAGCCGATGATTCCACAGCGGGCATAACACTGAAGGCAGGTGCTGAGAATTCCTTTCTGGGGCTTCCCCTCCAGCCTCGACACATGCCTTCCGCCCAGGCTGAGCTCCATCCCCTCGCTCAGGGAGTAGAAGGAGGCCCCCCCAGCGGCCAGGGAGGCCGAAGCAAGGCCAAGCTTCAAGAACCGGCGACGGGTAATCTCTCTCATGGGATGCCTTTTATGCTCAGTGCAGGGGGAGGCTCTGCCCCGCGATGACCACCACAACACGCATGGAATAGACGCCGACCAGGGTGAGGACGGAGGCCACCACCACCGCGGCCAGGGTCTTTCCCGTCTTGGGGATGAAGATGAGGGCCGCAGGCACGAGGCCTCCCAGAAGGATCTCCACCCCGAGAAACTCCCAGGCGAAGCTACCGAAGAGCATGATGCGCACCACTTCCAGGGCTTCCCTGGTGGAGGTGAGAAGCACCAGGATGGCGTTCATCACCATGAAGAGGTCGACCAGGATCATCAGCCCCATAAATTTTCCCAGTTGCAGCAAAAGCCGCTTGTCGTTTTCCCGCTGCTCAGGGCCGCGGCCGGGCTGGAAAAATTGGTTTCGGATGAAGGCAACAAGGATGACCAGGGCTATCCCTGAGACCATAGCCGAGACGATGAAGAGGGTGGGCATGAGGGCTGTGCTCCAGAGGGCTCTCCCCTTGCCCAGGGCCAGGATGAAGCCCGTGTAGCCGTGGGTGGCGATGGCCAGGGGAATGCCCACCGTGCCCAAGATCTTTGCCCACTTCTCAGGCCCCTTGAAGGTAAAATAGCCGTAGATGATGCCGTTTATGGGATAGAGGGTCAGGAGAAAAGTTCCGTACGTGATGGGAGAGGTCCAGTTGAAATAGAAAAAGAGGTGCCAAAACCTGAGTGGACGCTCGAGGTCCGCCATGAGAAAAAGTGGGGCCGCAATGAGCAGGATGGGCGCCATGACGGCCCCTATCTTCGCTATAGGCTTATACTCCGTCCGCCCGGCCAGGACGGAGACGACAGAGATGACGAAGGAGCCCGCACTCAGCCCCGTGAAGTAGAAGTAAACGGCGATGAGCTCCCCCAGGGGCATGTAATGAGGCACGTTGTAGAGGATATTAATGTCCATAGACCATCCCCTGCTTTTTCTTCCAGGCCTCCCAGCCCTTCATGGGGTCCATGGCGTCGAGGTCGGAGCCGATGTAGTAAACCTGCGGTTCGGTGGCCAGCTCGGGCTTGAGCCGGTGGGTGGGATTATGGGCTATGAGCTGAGCTATCTCGCTCCTGGGGTCTCTGAGGTCGCCGAAGATGCGGGCCCGGCCAATGCACACCTCAACACAGGCGGGAACTATGCCTGCATCCACCCGGTGGTAGCAGAAGTGACACTTCTGCACGATACGCTTGAAGGGGTTTATGTGCCTCACGTCATAGGGGCAGGAGGCGATGCAATACTTGCACCCGATGCAGCGGTGCTCGTCCACCATGACGATGCCGTCCTCCCGCTGCCAGGTGGCCTGCACGGGGCAGTTGGTGAGGCATATCGGGTTGGCGCAGTGGTTGCAGAGGCTGGGGAGGAAGGCCTTTGTCACGTTGGGGTATCTGCCCTTCTCGATCACTTTGACCCATGCCCTGAAAACGCTCAAGGGCACATCGTTCTCGGCCTTGCAGGCGACAGAGCACGTATGGCAGCCGATGCACCGTCTCACATCGATTACCATGCCGTATCTGGGCCCCGCCAATCTCCTTCTCCTACTCTCACCTGTTGGGGCTTAATAAAAGCTGGCCGCCGGGGGGGCGGCCAGCGAAAGTGGCTTCAATCAGAGCTCTCTCGGAGGTCCACCTATTTTTTATGACATTTTCCGCAGTTTTTTTCCTCCTTGACGCTGAAGGCCTTCTTACCATCGTGGCAGGCACCGCAGAACTTCCCCGCTTCCATATCTTTCATGGCCAGGGGCTTCCCGCCGCCGGTGTCCCCCGCTTTCATCTTGAAAAGCTTGAGATGGCAGTCGGTGCATTTTGCCCCCTTGGCCGTATGGGCCGTATGGCTGAAGACGGCCGGCCCTTGATCCCCTCCCTTAAAGGTGAGGTCTTTCATCTGGGAATAGGCCAGCCCCCCGCCCAGGACAAAGCCGGCCAGGAAAAAGATGCCGATTAGGATGCCCAAGAAAACCGTTGGCCTTTTCATCGTTCCGCCTCCTTTGTTGAAGTGCTCTCACGAAAGGCTTAACTGCGACAAATAATCGTTCCAAATTTCACAATTGTCAAGAAAAAATTTTGCTCCCTTAGCTTATAAGCGGCCCGCCTCGGCTTAAACTTGATTTCCGGTCCTTTTTACCGCATGACCCTCTTAAGGGTCCTGCGCTTGAGCACCAGAAGGGCGATGATGAGGACAATGACAACTACGATGATGGAGAATGCTATCCTTCTCCTTCTTACGTCCTCCCTTACCTTGCGGGAAGCCTCCACTATCTGAGAAGTCTCCTTCTCGGCCAACTTCATGAGTTTCTCCACCTGGGCCAAGTCCAGGGAGTGAGTTATGGGCCCCACCTCGACCAGGCGCTTCTCGGCCCGGCCCAGGCTCTCCCTGAGTTCATCCACGTTGACGCCGTAATCTTTTACTTCCTCTATGCTAGATGAAGCCCTCTGAAAACCCGCTTGTGCCTTTCCCAGGTCCTCGGCAATCGCTTGCGCCCGCTGGAAACCGGTGGACGAAGGGTCTGAATGGCAGCTGCCGCAGTGGCCAGGGGATTCTCCCTGGAACATGTCAAGTGTGGGGAATTTGTTCAGGTGGTTGGTGTGACAGTCAATGCAACGGGGCATCCCCATGGCCTGGACCGCAAGGTAGTGGGGGCTCTTCTTGAAGTAGGCCGCCGTCACGGAATGACAATTTCCGCAGACGTTCACTACTTCCTTGACGCCCGGGGGGCGGGCGCCGTGAATCCCATGACAAGTGGCGCAGTTTGGAGCGAGGAGAGGGTTCTTGCCCTTGATCTTCCCGTAGAGGATCTGCCCGTGATAGCTCTCACGGTAGTCCCGGAGCTGATTTGTCGGAAGGTTGTAGGCTTTCATGAGATCAGGGTCGGCGTGGCACTTGCCGCAGGTTTCGGGTACGTTTGTGTGGAAGATAGGGGAGAGCGAGTCGGATTTCTTGCGCACCTCATGGGCACCGTGGCAGCTCGCACAGGTGGCCACCCGCTCGTCTCCCTTCTGGAAAAGCCGCTGTCCGTGAACGCTAGTCTTGTACTCGGCCAGCTGGTCGGTCCTGAGGTTATACTGGCGCATGCGCTCCACATCGGAGTGGCATCCGCCGCAGACCAGTGGGATCTCCCTGGGCCTGAGCTTTCCCCTGAAGCCGGCCTCGGGAGATTTGGCCTTCTCCAAGGAGAGCGGGTCCCCCCCGTGACAATCCTGGCAGAAGACCCCCGCCTTTTCGTGAATACTCTTCTTCCATTTTTCCACGGGCGCACCGAGCCTTCCCTTCAGTGCGCTATGACAGGTCAGGCAGAGGTTCTCCTGGCTTTGGGCGCTACCGGCGAAGGGGATGAGGAGAAGCGTCGCCCCCAGAGCAAAGAAACAACACAGGATCTTCCTCATTCTTATGGTTTACCCCTCCAGGCTCCACCTCAAGAGTAATGACCCCAGATGGTGAAGGTTATGAAGAAGACTATGCCTACTATCCACGCGAGCGTTATGAAGAGGCGGCTCGAGGGGTGGGCCTCGGCCCGTCTCCCCACGAAAGGCCATAGAAGAAGGAGCAGAAAGACAACCCCGGGGCCCACGACGCCTATAACCTTGGGAGCCTGGGCTCCCATGAAGGCGAAGACTTCCGCTACCTTGAGAAATTGATACGCCGCCAGAAAATACCACTCAGGCTTGATGTGGGCGGGGGTGCTGAACGGGTCGGCCTTGGGCTCCATGGGGGCCGGCCAGAAGGTCGCGAGCGCCAGCAGGAGCCCGAAGACGATGAATACGCAGATGACCTCCTTGAGGAAGTGGAGAGGATAAAAGGGGACCCCTTCCTCCTCTTCTTGCTCGGGCTCAGCCTTTTGGCCCTTCAGTTCCTCCATTTTCCCTTCTCAGAGATTTCGGCCTTTAATGAAAAGGGCTCATCATAGATATTTCGACACGCCCTGCCTTCGGATCATTGCGAAGTGCATGGCAAGGAAAACCACGGCCACTGCAGGCAGAATGACTACATGGATCGCAAAGAATCGGGTGAGGGTGAGCTGGGAGACTTCCGTGCCCCCCCTAATTATGAACTTGAGCTGGTCGCCGATCAGGGGAACCGCCCCTGCCATCTCGGTCCCCACCGTGGTGGCCCAGTATGAGACTTGATTCCAGGGGAGAAGATAGCCGGTGAATCCGAAGCCCAGGGTTATTATCAGGAGGATCATGCCGGCCACCCAGTTGAAATCCCTGGGCCGACGGTAGGCCCGGTAGAAGAATACCCGGGCCATGTGAATGAAGATGGATACCATCATCAGGTTGCCGGCCCAGTGGTGGATTCCGCGTACAAGCCAACCGAAGGGGACGTTATTGGTTATCTCCACCACGCTGGCGTAAGCTTCGGCCGTAGTCGGGCGGTAGTTCATGAGCAGGAGGATGCCCGTGAGAGCCAGAACGAGGAAGAGGGCAAAGGTGATCCCGCCGAAGCAGAAAGTCCAGTTGATGTGGCTGGGAACCGGTTTTCTGAGGGCCTTCTGAATGGCGTCTTTGACGCTAAGGCGCTCATCCAGGGGACCGTAGACAAACCCCGTCAGGGAGAACCATCGCAGGGTATCCCAGAGGCTGAGGCGCTCTTCGAGACCCCTTCTCTCCTCTCCGGTCTCCCTTCCCTTCTCCTCCATAGAACTCAAGCGCTCCCTAAGACGATCTTATCACCGACCACTCGAACCTCGAAGGAGGGCAGAGGCCTTGGGGCCGGTCCTCCGAGCACGTTGCCGTTGACATCAAAGTAGGCGGCGTGGCAGGGACAGGCGAGATGTCCCCGCGCCTCATCCCACTTCACTATACACCCGAGGTGCGTGCAGACGGCCGAGAGCGCATAGACGGCCGCGTCCGTCCTTATGACCACGGCGGGTTCGCCCCTAAACTTAAGGAAGCGGGCGGAGCCTGCGGGAACCTGACTCAGGGGGATGCTCACGCTCTCTCCCCTTGCTCCCCCCGGCCGCTGGTAGGAGGGCCAGAGATAGCGCACGATGGGGTAGATGGTGGCCGCAACGAGGACGGCGATCGTCCCTCCGAGGAGACCATCGAGAAAGGACCTCCGGCTCGGACCGGGAACCTCCCTGACCTCCTTCCCTTCGGAGCGGACTTCTTTCAAGTCGCTCTCCATGCTCTCTCTTCCCTCAACGGGCAGGAACTTCTAGCTCCCGCCCCCCGATGCGGACCCGCTGCTCTGTGCGCTCGACAAGCAGTGGGCTGTAATGGTAGTAAAGCTCCGTTCTTACGATAGCTCCCTCTCCGGGCTTCAGCTTGAAGGTGAAGGTCTCGCGGCGCATCTCCATTGGGGCCAGCCGGTTATCGCGCATGACCTGAGCTGCATCCAGGAAGAGGTCGCTGTCGATGGTTATGGGCTCTCCCTCAGAGTCCGCCAGTTGCCTCTGATAGACCATCCGTTGGGTAAGGGTGCGCCCTGCGGTGGTGAGGGCCGTGACATCCAGGATGAGCTTCTTTGTCGGAAGACCCGTGGGGACCATGTGGCCTGCTCCAGCATTCCTGAGAAGAACCTCTACCCTGAGCTCCTCCCCCTCCCGCACGGGGGATTTAACCTCAACCTCTATGGCGCGCCTTAGCTGCTCCAGGGAGGAAGCGCCGGTTATGCGGTGCTGGTTGATAAGCCGGGCCCCCCCTTCTTTCTCCCCGCGTGTCACCTCCCCCGGAATGAGGGGCATGTGGCAGCTCTGACAGCTCTTCCCCTCCCGGGACATGGGGCTCTTCAGCCATTCGGAATAGGTGGTAAAAATGCTCACCCCCTTGGGGCTCTTGTACTCGTGGCATCCGGCGCAGAAAAGAGACTGGGTGAAGAGAGGGGAAGGGCTCGTGCCGTGAGCCTCGGTGCTATTTCCCTTCCCAGGCCCCCGCATCATGAGACCCGGCTCTAGCTCAAAGGGGGAAGGCTCCTTGTTGAGATTCACCCCCTTTACCGAGTGGCAGAAATCGCAGGTAATTCCCTCTCTGCTTATGTCGTTCTCAAGACCGTAGTCTCCGGTGGCCGCGGCGACTGGGGCATGACACCTGAGGCAGATGGTTTCAACCTTTCCACGGGTACGCAGGTAGACCTCCATGTAGGAGGCCTTGAAGATGGGCTCCGAGTAGGAGTTGGCATGCAGGCTTTTGCGCCAGTTCTGATAAATGTCATAGTGGCAACTTCCGCAGATTATGCTGGAGGTATAGCCCGCGGGGGATACCCGAAGGAGAGGCCTTTCCATCGGGGCCCTCTGAGCCCAAGAATAGGGAGGGCCTGAAAGGATAAAGGTTAATGCCAGCGCTAGAAGCCAGCTTCTCTTAATCGACCACATTTTCTCCCGGGCCCTTCAGAAAAACCATCCTTTTGCATCAGGCCTCGTTACGAGGCCCGGCGCAGGGAATTTTCCCGTCCCCAAGGGGTTTCAGGGGTTAACTGAAGCCGGAAATATCAGGACTGACCCCGCACGCTGGGCTCGCAGGCATAAGCCTGCTCCGCCCACCCCCGTGGAAGAGTCTTCCTTATTTCGGAAACACGAAGGCGAATTTTAGCCTCTGCCTCTTACTATGTCAAGAGATTTGTGAGAAAAAGATCATTCCTTGATCCTTGAAGCAGGTCGCTGAATTATCCGGCTTTTCGAGCTACGCTTATGTAATATAATAGCCTCTCAATTCTGGCGGGTAGTCGTTGAGTCGGCTAAAGGACGAGGCGTAGTCTTCCTGCAAAAGCTGCCATGCAAAAAAAAGGCTCTTCAAATCCCAAAGGTGCCGCGGCGGTCCCCACGCCCAGGGCTGCGGCTCGCCCTGGGGCGAAGGCCCGGAATGAGACTTCACTGGGAAGAGAGGAGCTGCTTGACCTTTACTACTACCTGAGACTAACTCGGGGCGTGGAAGACCGGGTCCGCATCCTCTACCGCCAGGGAAAGATTGTGGGCGGGGTCTACCTGAGCCGCGGTCAGGAGGCCATCTCCGTTGGGGCTTCCTATTCCCTTTCCCCTCAGGATGTCATTGCCCCCACCCATCGGGACATGGGGGTTTTTTTGCTGCGGGGCATAACTCCCGGGGAGGCAATAGCCCAGTATCTGGGCAAGGCGACCGGACCCTCCCGGGGGAGAGACGGGAACATTCACATAGGCGACATAAAGCGTGGGCTCATCGGCTTTGTGAGCATGCTGGCTGATAACATCCCCGTTGCTGTGGGCATCGCTCTTTCCTTCCAGATCCGCCGCGAGAGCAGGGTGGCTATGGTCACTTTCGGGGATGGGGGGGCGAGCCGGGGTGATTTTCATGAGGGGCTCAACTTTGCGGGCGTCAGAAAGCTTCCCGTGGTCTTCGTCTGCAACAATAACCAGTATGCCTACTCCACGCCGCTTAAGGACCAGATGGCCATAGCCGATATTGCCGACCGGGCTCAGGCCTACGGCTTTCCCGGTCAGGTGGTGGATGGAAATGATGTCATCGCCGTCTATGAGGCTGCCCGGGCCGCTGTGGATAGGGCCCGCTCGGGCGAGGGGCCGACGCTCATAGAGTGCAAGACCTTCAGGATGAGCGGCCACTCCGAGCACGACGATGCCTTCTATGTGCCCAAGGAGCTTTTCGCCGAGTGGGAGAAGAGGGACCCCATCCTGCTCTTGGAGCGCTTCCTTCAGGAGAGGGACCTCCTCGGGCCCCAGGAGAAGCAAGCCGTTGAGGAGCGGATAAAAAAAGAGATAGACGACGGTGTAGCCTTTGGGCTGGAGAGTCCTCTCCCCGAAAAGGAGGACCTCTTCAAGGATGTCTACGCCGGGGGTTCATGAGATGGGACTCGTGACTTACATAGAGGCCATCAGCCAGGCCCTCTGGGAGGAGATGGAGCGGGACCCTGACGTCTTCCTCCTGGGGGAGGATATAGGGGTTTACGGGGGTGCCTTCAAGGTAACCAAGGGCTTTTACGACCATTTCGGGCCCGACAGAGTCATCGATACCCCCATCTCGGAGGCTCTGATCGTGGGGGCTTCTGCAGGAGCGGCCATCATGGGCATGAGGCCTGTGGCCGAGATGCAGTTTGCCGACTTCATCTCCTGCGGGTTCGACCAGGTGGTGAACCAGGCGGCCACGACATATTACCGCTGGGGAGCGGCCGTGCCGATGGTGATACGGCTCCCTTCGGGAGGTGGGGTTCACGGCGGTCCCTTTCACTCCCAGAACCCCGAGGCCTGGTTCGTACACGCTCCGGGCCTCAAAGTGGTTGCCCCGGCGACCGCCTATGACGCCAAGGGCCTCCTCAAGGCCGCCATCCGGGACAATAACCCTGTGCTTTATTTCGAGAATAAATACCTCTACCGGCGAGTCAAGGAGGAACTCCCGGAGGAGGACTTCACTGTTCCCCTGGGCCAGGGGACGGTGAGACGCGAGGGAGAAGAGCTTTCCATCATCACGTATGGCTCCATGGTCCACCGGGCTCTCGAGGTGGCCGAGACGCTGGAGAGGGAAGGGAAATCCATAGAAGTGGTGGACCTCAGAAGCCTCAAGCCCCTTGATAAGAACCTCATCCTCGAGTCGGTCAAGAAGACAAACAAGGCGATCATCCTCCATGAGGACCACCTTACCTGCGGCATGGGTGCAGAGGTGGCGGCCATCCTGGCCGAGGAGGCCTTCGACTATCTGGATGGCCCCCTCGTGCGCATAGCCGCACCCGATACGCCTGTGCCCTACAGCCCGCCTCTGGAGGAGGCCTATATCCCTCAACTACCCCTTATACTGGAGAAAGCCCGGGAGCTCTTGGCCTATTGAGGGGTGAAAAGCCTGAGGAGGAGAAGCTATGGCGGTGGACGTGATTATGCCTCAGATGGGCGAGAGCGTGGTTGAGGGCACCGTTTCCAAGTGGCTTAAGAAGGAGGGGGAAGAAGTAAAAGAGGATGAGCCCCTCCTTGAGATCACTACCGACAAGATAGATGTGGAGCTCCCGTCGCCAGCGGCGGGGGTGCTGGGCAGTATCCTGGTCAAGGAGGGGGAGACGGTCAAAGTGGGCGCGACCCTCGCTCAGATAGCAGCCCCGGGCGAGAGGGTGGCGGCACCCGCCGAGCCCCCATCTGCGGCACCGCCCGAGGAAGCGCCCGCGGAAGAAGCGCCGCGGATTCCACCCGGAAAGCGCTCCTCACCCCTCGTGCGGCGCCTGGCCCGGGAGAATGGTATAAATATTCAGGAAGTGCCGGGAACGGGCATCGGAGGGAGGGTAACGAAAAAGGACTTACTTTCCTTCATGGAGACGAGAAAAGCCGCTCCCCCGCCTCCAACCGTGTCTCCTCCCCCGTCTCCGCCTCTTGCTCCCGAGGCCGCTCCGCCCAGCCTCAAGCCTGGGGAAGAGCTCCTTCCCCTGAGCATCATGCGGCGCTCGATTGCGGAGCACATGGCCAGAAGCGCAACGATAGCACCCCATGTCACCGCTGTCGTGGAAGTGGACATGACGGAGGTCGTCCGATACCGGCAGAAGGTGATGGAAAGCTTCGCTAAGGAGGAGGGCTTTCACCTCACCTACATGCCTTTCATCATCAAGGCCACCATAGAGGGCTTGAGAGAGCATCCCCTCGTGAACTCCACCTTCACTCCCCAGGGACTCATCCTGAAGCACTACATAAATATCGGCGTGGCCGTGGCCCTGGATGATGGGCTCATCGTGCCCGTCGTAAAGAGGGCCGATGAGAAGAGCCTTAGGGGTTTGGCGCGAGAGCTTCATGACCTTGCAACAAGGGCAAGGGCGAAGAACCTATCTGTGGAGGAGGTACAGGGGGGGACCTTCACCATCACGAACCCCGGAGCCTTCGGCACCATCCTGGGCACTCCGATAATCAGTCAGCCTCAGGTGGCAATCTTGGGGGTGGAATCGGTGGTGAAGAGGCCGGTGGTTATCGATGACGCAATAGCGATAAGGTCCATGATGAACCTCTGCCTCTCCTTTGACCACAGGGCTATCGATGGGGCTATCGCGGCCAAGTTCCTCGGAAAGTTAAAGGAAACCTTAGAGCATTTCAATTTTTCGGCCCTTTGAGCTTGTAAGAGTGGGGCTACTAGGCTAAAATTTAGAATAATATTCATTATTATTAGAATGCCCCTAGTTTGCCGTAGCAGGGGGAATTCTTTATGGAAGACCGACCCAAATGTGAGCACCGAGAAAAATTCAACCTCACCTCCTGCCACATAACCCACATACAGGTTTCCCATGAGCCCTGTGACTGTGGCGTTGAGGTCATTGAGGAAGGGAGATATTACCGTTGTCCCGTCTGCTTGCAGGTGTTCAGTGAGACGATAGAGATCCCCACCCCGGAGAATCTGGCCCGTTGCAAGGAGTGCCCCGAGGTCTCGCCGGACGCCTGGGACAGGTTCTTCATGGAGACCCTCTGAGGGCAGGCCACTGCTGCTGGAGGGGGGATCTGCTCCTGAGGCCGCTGGTATTTCCTCTTCGCTCTCAAGAGCCTAGGCGGCGCTTAAGCCCGTGAGAGAAGCCCTCCCGCGTGGAGGGGGGGGCCGGGAGTACCCTTATAGGGGGAGAAGAGGCCGTGAGCTCAGCCAATGAGTCGGATATATCCCGCCGCGTCTTGCTTAAGAGGGCGGCCCTCCTGGCAGGCTTGGGCGCGCTGGGATTTCCCCCGGCGATGGCCGGAGAGCCGAAGGAGAAGGAGGAGCCGGGAACCCTCGTGGGCATGGCCCGAGGAGAGAGCGTAAGGGAGTCCCTGGGTGAGGCTATTGAGGGTTCGGGGGGGCTCGGTTTCCTTGGGAGGGGAGAGACGATTCTCGTTAAGCCCAATGTCAACACCGGAGACCCTCACCCCGCATCTACGAACCCTGAGGTGCTTTATGAGCTGTTGCAGCTTCTCCGCGAGAAGGAGCCGGGAAGAGTTATAGTGGGCGATAGGTCCATGCTGGGCAGGGACACACTCCATGAGATGAGAAGGGCCGGGATCTTTCAGGCCGCCCGAGAGGCGGGTGCCGACGTCAGAGCTTTTGAAGACATGAGGTGGCGCAGGATAAAGCCCCCCGGCGCCCTCAACTGGGAGGAGGGATTCCATGTCTCTGAAATCCTGAGCGAAGTGGACCATATAATCAACCTCGCTGTCGTCAAGACCCACTTTCTGGCCGGCTTCACCATGTCCTTGAAGAACTTCGTGGGCTTCCTTCATCCTGACGGAAGGCGGCTCATGCACTCTCGCTACGGCAGGGCAAAACGGCGGGGGAAGATGTCGGCGGAGGAGCGGAGGGAGCTGGAGGCGAGGCGAGAGCGGAACTACCCCGTCTTCGCCTCGATGATCGCGGAGCTCGGCCTTTCGGCCAGGCCCTCCCTCAATATCCTGGATGGAACCCGGGCATTTGTATCGGGAGGCCCCACCAGCGGGGATGCCCTTGAGCCGGGCATCATAATTGCTTCAAGGGACCGCGTGGCAACCGATGTCTCTGGCCTTGCACTTCTCAGGCACCTCGGCACCGAAGAGAGAATCCAGGCCCCGAGCCCATGGGCTCAGCCCCAGATAAGGAGAGCCATAGAGGTCGGGCTCGGCGTGAAGAGCATCTCCCAGATTCACCTTAAAGCCTCGGGCCTATTCGAGATTCAGGATATTAGGAGAAGGATGGTCTGAGGAAGGGGGGCAGGACCGATGCGCCTCTTCCTCACAGGGGTTGATATCACGCCGTTTCTTTGGAGGAGGAGATGAGAGTAGCCCTTTTAGCCGTCCTCTCGCTGGTTCTTTTGAGCTTTTTCCCGGCCTCAGGTTCAGCCGGCCCAAACCCCAGGTGCGGCGAGACCATAACGGAGAGCCTGCGCCTCATTTCCGACCTCAACTGCACAAGAGATGGGCTCACCCTGGGGGCCGATAACCTAGTCCTCGACCTGGGGGGACATACCATCTCGGGCCCAGGCAAAGGGCCGTGGGTCTGGCCTGATCCCGCGCGGTCAAGCGTCGGAATTCACGTCAGCGGGAGGAAGGGAGTTGTAATCAAGAACGGGCGGGTGAAAGGGTTTGCAACGGGAATCTTGGCGGAGGATTCAGAGGATACCCGGATCGAAAAAATGCGTGCTTCTTCCAATCACTACGGCGTCTATCTTCTGAACTCTACGGGCGGCACCCTCGAAGGGAGCGAGATCACTCTCAACGTCTACGGCCTCCATCTCATGAGCGCCAAGAGGAACCGCGTAGTCAAAAACCACATCTTCCAAAACCACCACGGAAGCCCGGGCGGCTACGGCATATGCCTCATGGCCTCCTCTGAGAACCTGATCGAAGAGAACACCGTCGAGGACAACATGTCACAGGGCATCTGGCTCATCAAGAGCTGGGATAACCGCATCTACCGGAATAATCTCACCAGGAATAGCCCCAACGCCGTGGATGAATCGGGCCTGAGAAATCTCTGGCACGACGCTGAGAAAAAGGTGGGAAACTTCTGGGATGACTACAAGGGGCAGGACCTGGACCGCGATGGCATCGGTGATGCCCCCCACGAGATCTGGAGCTTCGGGGCTGTGGCTGACCCTTATCCCGTGATGGAGATGAATGGCTGGCGGAGGCGGGGCCTCTGAGGCGGGTGTCCGGGGTAATCGCAGTCCCCTATCTTAAGATTCCCTATATATCGACTCCTCTCGGTCCTTGATTTTCCCTTCCGTGAGGTCGCGCTGGGCCGCAGAACCTGGAGCCTGGAAAGCACCATTTCAAAGTCTTTCTTGATAGTCTCCCCAAACTTAAGAAAAGGCCCACCGCCTGAAGCGAAGAAAGTTTCTGCTGAGGGGGGGGATTTTGACCAAGACTTTTATTGTTTAAGGAGGAAAAAAGGCGTGATGCCTTCAAAAGAGGATTCAAGCCAATGGCTAGATTGAGGCTTTTGACCTATGCTCCTATACCCCTTTCCCTCATGGTCCTATTTCCCTATCTCGCCGTGAGAGTCGGCGGGGAGCTTTCGCTCCCCTCCCTGGGACTCGGGGCCTTAAGCCATCTGGGCCTCATCTTCTTCATTCCGGGGACTATTCTGGGACTTTGGTGTATGGGCCTTCTCACCCCTCGGGAAGGAGGCACACCCGCCCCTTACTTTCCCCCGCGAAAGCTAGCTCTCTCCGGCCCCTATCTCTATGTGCGAAACCCCATGATTTTGGGAAATTTGACCACGATTTTAGGAGAAGCGCTTTACTTTGATTCCCTCTCCATTCTCCTCTACCTGTTTATCTTATGCCCCATCGCCCACCTTTTCGTCCTGGAGGTTGAGGAGCCCCAGCTCAGGGCCCGCTTCGGCCACCAATATATTCGCTATGCAAAGGTGACCCCCCGCTGGCTTCCCCGGCCGAAATCCCGCCCAAGCTAGCTATTGCCTGAATCCGGGGAAGATTTCTTAATCTAATGTTATGCTGCGAGCTATCCTTGAGAGAGGATGGCCTTTTGCCTTGAGTTCAAGGGTGTTAAACCACCCAAAGGGAGACCGACGGGAGTTGTAGCCCATCTTGAGCAATTCTCTATTCACCGAATCCAATAGCAGAACCGCTACTTCGGGGCTAGCGAGTTCTGCGAATAGGTGAGCAAAAGGGTGTAGGATAATATTTTGAACTTTTAACTGCCTGCTGAGCTTGTCAATTTCAAGGGCAGCTTTTTCCGAGATTTTTTGTGGTCCTCGCTCATCTGTTCTTTCGACGCCTGCAAGAATAATCAAAGCTTCCCTTGCTTCTATTGTTCTTTCAGTTGGCTTCTCTATAAACTTGCTCCTTCCCTTCTGGGTTATTTCGGATTTGAAGTAATCGACATGCAGAATCAACATTCTCATATAAAATCCCTCAGGGGAGCACGAGTGGATTCAAAAAGAGAGCACATGTGCGCTCTCGGCTGACCAGGCGGCAAGGGTGTCCATCCCACAGCGCCTGACTCCTTCCACCATTCGGTCCAAAGACACCCCCCGGGCGTCGAGGCAGCTGCCTCAGGTGCAGACGTCGACACCTCTCTTGGCGAGTGCCTTCAGGAGGCGTTCAATGTTATAGAACCCGTTAGGGGTCAGTTGCCCCTTCTGGGCGCAGAGGACTGCATCAGCCAGGAGAAAGAGGCGGACCTTATGTTTGGCCGTTACTAGCGCCAGCGCATATCTCAGGGCATTATAGGGCCGCTCAGAGCCATAGGGGCCGTCGTTGATGATGACTGTAAACATTCATTTCATCCCCTCTTCCAGAAAAGACCATCCTTAAGAGAGTACCCTTATTTTCCCCGGTTCGCCGGAGACCATCCTCCCGACCTCGACGGCACAAGACACCTCTCTCTCTTCAAGGGCCTTGAGCAAGGCCTTCTTTCTCTCAGGAGAGATGGCTATCAGGAGCCCCCCAGAGGTCTGCGCATCGAAGAGAATGAGCTGGGCCTCGCGGCTTATCCCCGGAGGCCATGTCACCACCGCTTCCAGATATCTTCTATTGTTGAACGTTCCCCCTGGCACCGCCCCTGCCTCGGCTAGCTCCCGGACCTGCGGGAGGAGAGGGACGGCATCCAGGGCCACCTCGGCCGAGAGGCCACTGGCAACCGCCATTTCATGAAGGTGACCCAGGAGGCCGAACCCCGTGACATCCGTGCAGGCGCTCGCCTCTGCCTCGCTCATCGCTTCGGCCGCCTCCTTGTTGAGGGACATCATGGAGCTTATGGCCTCCTCGATAGCCGGCCATTCGGCGAGGAGTCGGTCGATTCCCGTTGTGATGATTCCCGTGCCAAGAGGCTTTGTGAGGATGAGGAGGTCGCTGGGCCTGGCGCCGGAGTTGGTGATGAGCCTCTCGGGGTGGACTATGCCGGCGACAGCCATTCCGTACTTGGGTTCGGGGTCGTCTATGGAATGGCCCCCTGCTATGAAGACCCCGGCTCCGGCGGCCTTATCCTGCCCTCCTTTAAGTATCTCTTCCAGAAGGCCCAGTGGGAGGCTCCTCACGGGGTATGCGACGATGTTCAGGGCAAGCAGGGGGGTTCCTCCCATGGCGTAGACATCCGAGAGGGCGTTTGCCGCAACGATGGCCCCGAACTCATAGGGGTCATCCACTACGGGCGTTATGAAATCAAGGCTCTGGATGAGGGCAAGGTCATCCCTGAGGCGGTAGACCGCCGCATCATCCAGAGTGTTGGCCCCCATGAGAACTCTTGGGTCGGTGGGCACCGACAAGTGGCGCAGGACCTGCGCCAGGTCCTCAGGACCTATCTTGCACGCTCACCCGGCACCGTGGGAGAAAGAGGTCAGCTTGATGTCCTCGAAGACGGCCACGATCCAAACCTCCACTTGGATAGCCTAAAGATTCGATAGCCAGAAATGTCGCCGGTAAGCTTGGTATAAGATAAACGCCCCTTCAGTCATCACTTTAATAATTCGGTTTTTACCCCTCTCAGAAAACATACCTGAGGGTGACGTAAATATTATCGTTTTTGTCCAACTGGCCGAAGAACGTGGTCTCCTTCCTCCCGCCGAAGATGTTCGCGCCAATTGCTACCCAGAGATTATCGGTGATGCTGTATGTGGCTTCGGGAATAACTAGGTAGTCCTCATCGCTTGGGCTATAGAAGGTGAAAAGGGAGAGTTTCAGGGTCTGATATTTGAGAAGCTGGGTGAGCCTGATGGTTATGACATGCCTGAGCTTGTCTCGCTTGGGGAAACCCGCGGGAAGGGTCTTTAAATAATCCCCGTACCTCTGCATATGTTCCAGGTAGTATTGCAGGCCTATCGTGAAGTCCTTCCGCCAGGGTCTCTGATATCCCAGCAAAAATTTCAATTGAGAGTTATCGACGGCGGCATCCCTTCCGCTGTGATCATCAAGGGAGTCCAGGTAGCCCGCCTCAGCGCTTATTACGCCACCCAATGCGGTTCCCTGCAAGCTGGCTCCGTAGACGGCCAGGTCAGGAAAGGAAAGTGTTAATCTCGTCGGAGAGTCCATATCATCGGGGCGCACCGCCGGGGCTCTGAAAAATCCCTTGTATGCATATAGGGAGACATCGAAATTCGAGACATTACGCGATAACCGCAGGGCGAGCTCTGTATTTCCGACCGTGCTTTCCGGCTCCTCGGTGCTCCTGGCGCTGACCGAGGAAAATGGGTCAAAGATGAAGAACCTCTTGCCCGAGGGGAGGACGTCGCGCTCGAAGAAGGGAGTGAGGACCAATTCAGCGGAAAGGAGGTCTGAATAAAAATTGACCTTAGCTGAATCTACACCGACCTTCAGATATTCGAGGGGCCTGCCTGAAAAGAAGGCGACATAATCTTTTGGGAAGATATCATTGATGAAAATTAGGTCTCCCACCCCCCAGGTGATTATCTGGCGTCCCGCCCTGATCTCGACTTTATCAGAACTGTAGTCAATATATGCCTCTCTTAAGTCGAGGTCCGCATCGTCATCGACGGCATCATGGAAAAAATCCGATTTTACCAAGAAACCGGCATTCCCCGAGGAGGAGCTTCCGGTGAGCTTTAGCTGAAACCTTTCTTCCCCGAGAACAAAATCGCTCCTCTTCTGACCCGGGATTTCCTCTCCGGTTGTCCGGAGGGAATAGTTTCCCTGCACGAATCCGTGCAAGGAGAGTTCCTCGCCCATCGTATTAAGTGCAGGAATGAGAATATTCAACACAACAGTCAGAAGGCATGTCAAGAATCTCACCTTATGAACTTTCCCGGTGGTCGTCTCAGATATCGCTCGGAGAAAATATCTTCGGCCATCCCGACATTATATTGCACCTCTTTAAAAGTGACCTCAGTGCGGTGGTCCCTCTTGAGATTTTTCATCGTCCTTTTTGTCACAGTTTCAAAACCGCCGATATTTCTTATCTCGTCCGCCGTGAAAACCTTGTAAAGCTCACCCTGCTTGTCGTAATATTCTTCTTTGATAGGGAGGAAGCTTTTCTTATCAATCCAAGAGAGCTTCTTAGTGTACTCTGATTCTTCCGTTGGGATGCTCTCAATCACAAAGCACTCCCTTTCGTTCAGGACTTCTTCCTTGAGGACCTTATGGGTGTCGGCCTCAATATCTCTGCCCGAGACGTCTTCATAGGTAAAGTCTGAACCGACGAAACTCGAGCGCTTATCATTTGCCACAATCCTCCTGACGAGGTTGATGGCGGGGATGAAGAGCCACCTATCATCGTCTCTGGCGGGATACTTCCAGACCATGAACGCGGTGCCACGCACGTCCGCGGGATGGTGAAAATATATATAATATTTTTGATCTCCTCCTCGTTTAATATTTTTTCGGAGCATGGTCATTTCCCGAATTCTTTTTCCGCCCTCTGCGGCGATGAGTTCCATCAAGACCCTCGCGTTCATATCATCTCCCGCGTAGTAAAAGGAAAGTTGGGATTTTTCAATAAGCTCCCTCCCGGATAATTTTTCATCGGCAAAAATCGTAGCAAAAGGGAAAAGACTGAGTGCCATGAAAAGCGATGCGGCGGCTAGAAGCTTTCTTGGATAATTCATTTTGTGCCTCCTGGGAGAAGAGTGGCCCCGTACATCTTCATAAGAGCGGGCAGGAAGGTCAGAGTTGAAAATGTGCTGAATATCATCAAGGAGGCGAAGAAGACACCCACTGTCACATAGGGGGTAAGCGTGGAGAAGGCTAATGGGAGGAAGCCCAATGTGATGACGATGCCGTTTCGGGATATGGCCTTTCCCGGCTCGCCGAAGATATACCTGTTGGTCTCCTCCAGATTCCCCGTCTCCTGGTACTTTTTCCGGAACCTCTGGATAAAGTGAATGGCGAAGTCAATCGAAAGGCCGAGACTCAATGAAGAGCAGACGGCGATGGGCATGTCATAATCCTTTCCGATAAAGCCCACAATTCCGTATGAGAGGATGATGGCAAAGGTCAGGGGCAGCATAGAGATGAGCCCCAGACGGAGGGACCTGAAAAGGATGACCATAAGGATGAAAACGACGGCAAAGCTGCCGAGAACCGCCTTGAGCATGCCCCTGACCATCAGATCCTGCCAGACCTTGTTGATGTAAGTGAGACCGGACCAACGGAATGCCAAGCCGGGGGGAGGCGGATTCTTCGCCATGAAATCCCGCGAAGCGGATACAATGGACTCCATGTCTCTGTTTTCCCCCCTCTTCATCTGGACCCATATGTTCGCCTTGCGGTAGTTGTAGTCAACGAAGTTATCGAGCTCATCAGGGTCACCCGAAGAAAGGTAGAGGAAGAGATACTGGGCGATTTCTTCCTTTGTTCTGGGGATGACATGAAATTTATCGTCCTCGCCGTGGAGGACATAATTCACACGGTTAACGATATCCGCGACGGAAGTGGTCTTTCCGACCAAGTCCTTTTTTCCCAGGAACTGCTGAAGCCCGTCGATATATCTCATAACATCGGGGCTTTTGATTTTGTCCTCGCCATCGCCATAGACTGTCAGGTACGACATGTAGGTGCCACCGAAAAGCCTGTTCATGACATCATCCGCGACTCTTATCCTATGCCCCTCCTTGAACCACTTTACCGGATTGTCATTTATCTTGATTTGGCTTACTCCCCACAGGCCCAGCGCCAATACTATGATTCCTGCCGAAACGACCACTCTATTCCTGTGAAAAGCAAATGTTCCGACCGGGCGCAGGATCCTCTCCAGGAAGGAGGCTCCGACCTTTCCTCGGGCAAGCTTCTCTTGCAACTTGCGTTCGCGGATGAGCATGATGCAGGCGGGAATAAAGGTGATGGTGAGGAGCCAGGCCGCCATTATGCCGAACGCCACGAAAATCCCGAATACCCTTACGGGGGGGATGTTCGCCAGGGATAGGGAAGCGAAGCCGATGGCAGAGGTCAGCGAAGTGTAAAGCATGGGCGTGAAGAGGTCGTCGGTGACAGCTTGGAGTGTTTTCCGTTTATCCCTGATATGCGGATATCTTTCGTAAAATTGGCTGAGAATATGCACAGAATCAAGCACCGCTATAGGCATCAAGAAGACCGGTATCATAGAGCTCATGATGTGCACCGTGAAGCCGAGTCCTATCAAGAGTCCCATGCCCCAGAAAACGCTGAACATCGCCACGAACATAGGAGAGATGACGAAGGAGAACTTCCTGAAGATCAGAAGCATCAGGATGAAGATAACCAGCATGGTTAATGGCGCGGTCATTCCCATTTGAATGAACATTTCGTGGCCGAAGGTGTCCTCAGCCACGGGAAGCCCAGCCAGATAATACTTCTGCGCTCCGGTCAGCTTATTTTTTAAGACCTCTTCTATTTCTTTTGATATCCTGTAACTCATGCTCTTCTCGCGGATGGGGATATAAATACCGACAGCTTTACCGTCCTTTGATACGATCTTATCTACGAAGAGGGGGTTCCCGTATATGTCATCCTTGAGCTCTTTCACCTGACCCGAAGTGGCCGGAACTCTGTCCATTATGCGCTTTATATCGAGCGTTCCGCCTCTCGATTTGACATTGTCCGTCGTGGTAAAGCTTATTATGTCTTCGATTATCACACCCTTTATTCTTGTAATACTGTCGCTCACATCGGCCAGGATCTGTAGTGTCTCAGGATTAAAGATGCCCCTATCGTCCGTAATCCCCAATACGATCATGTCATTTATGCCGAAATCCTTCTTGACGGTGTTGTAGAAGACCCTGTCAGCCTGATGCTCCTCCAGCATATTCTCGGGGTCGGTATCGACCTTGACCTTGGTAAACTGCATGCCAAAGAGCATGGTGATAAGAAGAGCTAGGAGAATAACGAGTTTGGGATGGTCTATCGAAAAGTATGTCAATTTTTTAAGCATGGTTATCCTTCCTGTTCGAAAAAAGCTAAATAACGAATGATAGATATTACTACGCCCGTCCTTCTTTCACGCCCCAGGACCTGAGGATGGTCATCATGGGTCACCAATTTGTGAAGCCCGATTGTAATAGGTTCAACCCCATGAACCCGCTGAATAAATACCAGTAGGGGTTATGGTAGTAACCCAGCAGGACGCTCCCCAGCACAAAGATTCCGGCGATGAGCCTCAGCCATCTTTCCAAATACATTTTCCGCATCTCCTAATTAATGGTTTATCGATATATTAATTCTTCCTTATATCCACCCGAACCTGATGGGAGACTTATAAACTCTCCATGAGAATATGGCCGCCAGGACCACTAAAGACACCGTCAATATGGGGCTGAAGCGGCTGAAGACCTGGAGCGCGAGGATGACGATGGTGATCACGATGAAGAGGCAAAAGGAGGCAAGCTTCTTCCTCTTGACCCTCAGGGTGCCTATACGTGCGGAGATCTCCTGCGGTATCGGGTCCTCCTCTACCTGATCGAGGAGATTTTCAATCTTCGGTTGTATGCTGAAATGGACAACCGAGAGAAGTGCCATCAGAAGCAAAAGGAGGATGGTCTTGGCGGCCAGTACCCAGTTGAACAGGATGGATGGGAGCCCCAGGCCAATGAGATAGACGAGCAGCACACCGGTTACCAGGACGGTGAGCTGGAAGACATAGCAGCGTAGCGACTGCCCCTTGATTACGTTCTCCATGTATCTGTCGACCTTATAAATCATAGAGCCACTGAACCTCGCTCTCTCGTTGACTACGATGAGAGAGTAAAGTGGGGCGGCCATGAAGACCATCCCCAGGATGTGGACGAATTTGACGATGTCCGCGAGATTTTCCATTTTCCTCCTCCTCCGTCACCCCTTGGCCAGATGGGTGGTCAGCTTAAATAGCCTGGGGTCAGCTTCCGTGGAGCAATTCTAGCAAGAGCTTGAGCATTATAAAAATTCATAATATTTATCAATTCCATAACCGATTTGATATAATAAGATTATGGACCTCCACCGCCTCAGGGTTTTCCATGCTGTAGCCCGGCTAGGGAGCTTTTCGCGCGCGGCCGAGGAAGTCCTGCTCACCCAGCCAGCTGTGTCCAAACAGGTCCGGGAGCTGGAAGAGAGGCTGGGGTTCATCCTTTTGAACCGTCGGGGGAAACAGGTCTCCCTCACCGATGCCGGGCGCATCGTCTTCAACCATGCTGAGCGGGTGCTCGCCCTCAATGAGGAGACAAGACGCGCCCTCAGTGACCTGGAGGGCCTCAAGCGGGGCTACCTGCACCTGGGGGCGAGTAGCACACCCGGGACCTACCTCCTTCCAGGCGTCCTTGCCCAGTTCAAAGAGCGCCACCCTGGTATTGAGATTTCGCTTGCTATCTCAAGGAGCGAAGAGATTGCAAAGGGGGTTTTAAGAGGTGAGTTTGACCTGGGATTTGTGGGTGCCGCGTCTCAGGCAGGGCTTCACGTGCAGCCCTTTGTGAGGGATGAGCTCTTGCTCATTACCCCGCCCGGCCATCTTCTCTCTCAAGGGGGCGCCATTTCGCCTTCAGCCCTTGAAGGGGAAACCCTCATCTTGAGGGAGCCGGGCTCAGGGAGTCGCTCCCTCCTCGAGGGAGAGCTAAGGAGGCTCGGCCTTAAGCTTGGGAAAAGCCTCATCATGGAAAGCCCCGAGGCAATAAAGAGGGCCGTCGCGGCTGGCCTTGGTCTTTCCTTTATCTCCCGCTTCGCCGTGGCCTTAGAGCTAAAGCGGGGGGAGCTCTCGACCGTTGCCCTGAAGGGGCTTCGGCTTGAGCGCTCGCTCGATATCATCTCTCGAAAGGATGTCCGGCTTCCCGTCTCTGCCTTGGCCTTCGCGGCGCTCTTCCGCAAAGGATAAAGATAAGCTCTATCCTCCGGTAGTCAGGGTAGGGCGTTGGATTGAGGAGATTTCATGGCCATATTTTCACTCATAGCGGGGCTGGAGACAATAATTTTGACATATTAGCCCTATGAAGATCATCTATTTGACAGACAAATCGCGATGTTATAGGTTTAATGAATTATTTCCTGCCTTTCTCATAGAGAATTCCAATAATGCATTGGCCACTCATTTTCA
Source organism: uncultured bacterium (assembly GCA_964575845.1). GTDB lineage: Bacteria > UBA8248 > UBA8248 > UBA8248 > CAZNSX01 > CAZNSX01. Next base: position 386,831 of record CAZNSX010000004.1, read on the forward strand.
TATTGGGACTGGGAACTGGAACGCTGTCAGGCCTGCTGGGCATCGGAGGGGGCATCATACTGGCTCCGCTGCTCCTCTATGTGCCTTCCCTTCTGGGCCTTTCGGGATTTGACATGAAAACGGTGGCGGGGTTGACGATGGCCCAGGCACTCGTTTCGGCTCTGACAGGATTCCTCAGCCACCGCCGTTATGGATGCGTCAATCGGGGGCTCGTCCTCTGGATGGGCGGCAGCATCTTTTTTGCGGCTCTGGCGGGGGGAGCCTTTTCGAAGGGGTTGGAGAACCAGGTGCTAATGGGGCTGTTCGCGGTTTTGGCCTTTCTCGCTGGCGTATTGATTCTCATCCCTCACACCCGCGAGGAAGAGGGCGAGACCAGGCTGGACCGGTTCAACCGGCCGTTGGCCCTCGGGATCGCCCTCGGCGTGGGGTTTTTTGGTGGGCTGGTCGGACAGGGAGGTTCCTTTCTGCTCATTCCCCTCATGCGGTCCGCCCTGCTGATCCCCATCCGCGTCGCCATTGGCTCCAACCTTGGGATAGTCCTCTGTTCGAGCACGGCCGGTCTTCTGGGAAAAATGGGAACGGGACAGGTGCCGCTCGGGGAGGCCCTGGCCCTAAGTGCCGGTGTCATTCCCGCCACCATGGTTGGCACCTATCTGAGCCATAGAACTTCGGGGAGAAAACTTCGAGGGATCCTGGCTATTCTCATCGTGGCGGCTGCTGTCAAGATTGGATTCGATGCTTTTCTGGGGGGTGGGGCAGGTCCATGAGGCGCCGCTCTGTCTGGCTGGGAGCTACGGCCCCATGAGCGACTCACGGACGCCAGATAAGAGCCACGAGCAGCAATAACACACTGCCCCTTTGGCAGAGAGCCCCGGGCGTCATGAAGTGCAGGGCGAGGCTCAGGGGGGAGGGCCGGGCCCTCCCCCACGAGCCCTAATGCCCTCAGCTTCCCTTGAGCTCCTTGAGCCTCTCCTCTACCCCGGCGAGCTCCTTTCTGAGCTGCTCGCGGTAGCCTTCCAGGCCCTCGCGCTCTTCCTCACGGCTGATGAAGCGCCTGGGGAAGCCGCCGCACCCGCACCCGCAGCATCCGCAGGTGCAGGCCCAGGGCCCGGAGCCCCTTCCGAATCCACGCGGACCGCACATTAGCTTTCACCTCCCTTCTCGGCCCCCCTCGGGAGCGGGGAACCCCTGCTGGAATAGAAAATCTATAAGCATATGCTTAATGACTAAAATAATTTCTAAAAAAATTTATCCCTTTTTCTCGCTCCTTTTGCCTTTCGGTCTCGAAAGGTGCTCCTGGCATCCGCACGTGCAGACCCGCTCCAGGCGCTTTCGGCAGCGCTCAAGGGCCCTGCGGTTAAGGGAGTAATGAATCCAGTAGCCGTCCCGCTCGGCCTCGACTAGCCCCACGCTCTTCAGGATGCGCAGGTGCTGGGACACAGCCGACTGGGTTACACCCAGGGAGGCGGCCAGGGCATTCACGCAGAGCTTCCCCCTCTTGAGGCGTTCTATTATATCGATCCGGGTGTCAACGGAGAGGACCTTGAAAAGTTCGGCGGTAGTGTTCACGGATAAACTCCTTAAGCTTTTAAGCAATTACTAATATATACCTTCCAAAAACCCTTGTCAAGTCTTTTTTGTCTGCCGTCCATGGCGAGTGTCCGGGACACCAGACCTTGACCCCGAAGGCACTGAGACCTGATAAGGGTGCCCGCCTCTTGGCCTCCATTACCCGCCCACACCGTCAGGGCTTCCCGGAGGATAGCCCGCGGCCCTCACCCTTTGCCTCCTATCGCCTTGTGTTCTCGGCTGGGGCTTCTTGGATTTGCCAAAAAATGCCCTGAGAGGAGCGGGCTATTTTATTTTGCCTCTCCGAGAACGGCGTAGATAAACCCGTAGAACTTGGCCCCCTCCTTGAGTGCAGTGAGCGAGAGCCCCTCCCTCGGGTCTGTATGGCCGAAGAGGGAAAGGATGGCCAGAGCCTTGAGCCTGCCCTTTGGCAGAGCACGGGCGAGCCTAAGGCTCTCGGTATGGGGGATGAAGGGGTCGGGCTTCCCATGTGCAAGGTAAACCCTCGCCCTTACCCTCTCGATAGCTCGCTTAAGGGAGAAGTCCTTAAGCATGCCCTTAAGGCGAGGGCTCAGGCCCTGGAGGAGGGGCTCCGTCAGAAGAGGGTCCTTATTCTCGATGAGCGTAAGTATGTGGCTCCCTTCGCTTCCCAGGGCAGGCCTGAGCTCTTCTATATCCGCCCCCTCCTCCATGAGCTTTCGCCTCACCACCTCCTCAAGAATCATCCTATCTCTCTCGCTCGCTATGAGGTGCAGGTTATAGGCGAGGAAGAGCCACTTGGCCGAGGCCTCAGGGGGAAATCGTCCGCTCTCATCTTCGTATTCGAAGGAACCGGTGGTGATGTAGCGGATGACGTTCTGGGGCTCAAAATAAGGCCCGAATGCGATGATAAAGGAGAGGCGCTCCCCGAGCTCCGGCTCGGCCGAGGCGAGAAAAACGGGGCCGGCCCCGAAGGAGAAGGCGAGGATGCCGGCTCTCGTTGAGTCCACTTCCTCAAGGGAGATCAAATGGCGGAAGGCCCTGGCTATACGTTTCGAGGATGCCTTCTCTGCCCTTAAAGCCTTCATGGCGGGAAACTCGGGAAGGAGCACGGCAAAGCCCGCCCGGGAGAGGGCTCCCGCGAGGCTCTGAAGGCGCGGGTCATCCCTTCCCCACTCGCTCAGGCCGTGAACCAGGAGGATGGCCGGATGCCGAGCCTTGCGAGCCGGAAGATAGAGGTAGGCTTTGAGCTCAAGAGATTCCTCCTCAAGGCGAAACGATAGACTGGCCTTCCGCGGAGGGGCGGTTAAAGAAGAGAGAAGGGCTCCGCCCTCGGGTTTAAGTGTGGCCTCAAGGAGAAAAGCGGCGAGATAGGCCCTCCTGAGCTCCTGAGAAAAGAAGAAAAGAAGGAGGCCGATCATGAGGAGGAGAAGGATTCTGAAGGGCCAGGAGCGCATCCTTCCCCTCGCTTTTTCCTTCATGGGAGGGAGTTTTCCTCAGAGGGCTCTTGCCGCCGGAGCCGGAGCGCTCTCCAGATAGGCCTTGAGGAAGCGGCCCGTGTAGGAAGTAGGGTTTGAGAGGAGCCGCTCGGGCGTGCCCTCGGCAACTATCTCTCCTCCCCTGTCCCCTCCCTCGGGACCAAGGTCAATAATGTAGTCAGCCGCCTGGATGACATCGAGGTTATGCTCTATCACAACCACCGTATTTCCTATATCCACCAGACGATTAAGCACCTTTAGAAGCCGCTCGATGTCATAGAAGTGGAGCCCGGTGGTAGGTTCATCCAGAAGGTAAAGAATATCCCTGGGCGTTTTCGACCCGATCTGCGCCGCAATCTTGAGCCTCTGGGCTTCACCGCCCGAGAGGGTAGTGGCGGGCTGGCCGAGCCTGAGATATCCCAGGCCAACCTCTGCAAGCAACCTCAGCCTCTCCAGAGCCCCCGGGCAGTCGGCAAAGAACCTCATCGCCTCCTCCACCGTGAGGTTAAGGACCTGGTCGATGTTGAGGCCCTTGTAGAGCACCTCCAGAGTCCTCTCGGTAAAGCGTCTTCCTTCGCAGTCAGGGCATCGGATGTAGAGGTCCGCCATGAAGTGCATCTCTATTTTCTGGTAGCCGCTTCCGGCGCAGCCCTCACACCTGCCGCCCTGGACGTTGAAGGAAAAATACCCCGGCCCATATCCCCTGCTCCGAGGCTCTGGGGTTTCGGCAAAGAGCCTCCTTATGGGGTCGTAGGCTTTTATGTAGGAGACAGGGTTAGACCTGGGGCTCTTGCCTATGGGATTCTGGTCCAGGAGCACTACATCCCTCAACTTCTCAAAGCCTTGTATCTGCTTGAAGCGCCCGATGTGGGGCTGCCCCCGATGGAAGATGCGGTCGAGAGCCCTGAAGAGGGTATCGTGAATCAGAGTGCTCTTGCCGGAGCCCGATACGCCCGTGATGCAGGTGAAGGTCCCGAGAGGGATGTGGAGGTCTATCCCCTTGAGGTTATTTTCTCCGGCACCCAGAAGGGAGAGCCTGTGGCCGGAACCGGCGCGCCTCCGACGTGCCCCCTCTGATTTGGGAACCACCAGGCGGTCCCCGCGAAGGTACTGCGCCGTGAGGGAGCTCTCGTGCTCCAGCAACCCCTCCAGGGGTCCGGCATAGACCACCTCCCCTCCTTTCTCTCCCGCCCGGGGGCCGAGATCGACGATGTGGTGTGCCGAGGAGATAACATCCCTATCGTGCTCCACCACGATCAGTGTGTTTCCCCGCGTGCAGAGGCTATGAAGGATATCGAGAAGCTTCGCGGTATCACGGGGGTGAAGGCCCACGGTGGGCTCATCCAGTATGTAGAGGGTGCCCGTGAGCTGGGCACCGAGCTGGTTGGCGAGGTTGATCCTCTGGGCCTCGCCCCCTGAAAGGGTGCGGGTCAGGCGGTTCAGGGTGAGGTAATCCACACCCACGTATTCCAGGAATGCCAGACGGCTCTCCAGCTGGTTAAGGATGTCCCGGGATACGTCCCTCTCATGAGGGGTGAGCGGGAGGGACCTGATGAAATGGAGAGCCTCCCTGACCGACAGGGCGGAGAGCTCGGCTATGTTGAGCCCCCCGACCTTCACGTTCAGAGCATCGGTCCTGAGACGCGTGCCGTGGCAGCGGTCGCAGTCCACAGTGCTCATGTACCTTCGGGTGAAGACCCTTATGGGAAGCTTGTACTTCTTACGCTTCATGTACTCGAAAAAAGGATACACCCCCCTGAAGGAATCCGTGCCGTGCAGTACCCAGCGGAGCTCTCGGGAGGTGAGGTCTTTGAAGGGCTTCTTCAGGTCAACATTTTTCTCCCGGGCCAGGGCCTGAAGCTGCTGGGCAAAGTGATGTCGCCAGCGCGGTTTGGTCCAGGGCTCTATGGCGCCCTGGGCGAGGCTCTTATTTTTGTCGGGTACAATGAGGTCCAGGTCATAGCCGAGCTTGTTCCCGAAGCCGCCGCAATCGGGACAGGCGCCCTGAGGGTTGTTGAAAGAGAAGAAAAGGGGAGTGGGCGGCTCAAAGGAACTCCCGCAGCCGGTGCACTCGAAGCGGCGGCTGAAGCGCAGAAAAGGCCCGTCAACAATGCTGACGGCGGCAGCGCCCCCTCCCTCATCAAAGGCCGTCTCAAGGGAGTCGGCAAGGCGACTCTGAACCTCCTCCCGGAACCTCAGCCGGTCCACCACCCCATGAAGCTTGAGGTGTTCCAAGTCCCCTTCGGCTTTCTTGAGGAGTTCTTCGGCGAGGCCTCCCCCTATCTCCCTGACCTCGCCTCCGGCCATGATGCGGAGGAATCCCCTGGCCGCAAGTTCCGAGAGGGCCTCCGGGAGGGAATCCCCCTCTTGCAGCTGGAGCGGGAAGAGAATGAAGGCCCTTGCCTCGGGGTGCGAGCTTAAAAGCTCCTGGGCCGTCTCCTGCACGTTGCTGGGCTTGACCTCCACCTCACAATGGGGACATACAGTCCTCCCCGCCTTGCAGTAGAGGAGCCTCAGGTAATCATAGATCTCCGTCGCCGTGCCCGCGGTTGAGCGGGAGTGCTTGACGGGGTTTTGCTGCCCGATGGCTATAGCGGGGGAGATGCCCTCTATGTAATCCACATCGGGTTTATCCACTCGCTCCAGAAACTGCCGTGCATAAGTGGAGAGCGATTCCACATAGCGACGGTGGCCTTCGGCATAGATGGTGTCAAAGGCCAGAGTGGATTTCCCTGAGCCGCTGGGCCCTGTGACGACGACGAACTTTTCCCGGGGGATCGTGAGGGATATATTCTTGAGGTTATGCTCCCGGGCACCCTGAATGGTGATGTCCTCCATAGGCAATCTCCCTAAGAGGCCCCCTTTGCAAGAGAGCTAAGGGGCAAGCTCCAATAAAGGAAGGTTAGGAAATTAGACGGCAGCCAATATTTTAGTATCTCGATAGCCATCCTTCCCTGTCAAGCTCTAAAGAGGGATCCAGCTTGAGCTGAGCCTCTTTAACCAGGGAGCCGGATATGGTATAAAATTATTAATCACGAGGGTAAAAACCCCCTGGGGGGCAGTCATGCGCAAGATGAAGGTCAGGTGCCACTTTTGTGGAAAGGCGCTCATATGGGAAGGAGGGGTTCAGCGCAAGAGCCTCTGCCCGCACTGCAGCTCAGACCTTCATTGCTGTCTCAACTGCCGCTTCTGGGATGAAAACGCCGACAATCAGTGCCTGGAGCCTGCGGCCGAATGGGTGAGGGATAAGGCCCAGGCCAACTTCTGCGAGTACTTTGAGCTCATAGAGGCCCCGGAAGGAGGGACTTCAGCAGATGGGGCGGCCGATGCCAGAGCTCAGTTTCAAGCCCTTTTCAAGAAGAAGCAATAGGGAAATATTTAACAAGTATGTCCCCTTTTGCTAAAATGTCCCAAGAGCCCTAATCCCTTTTTTAACAATAGATTCCTGAAGAAGGATACAATTAGTAGTCAAAATTAATGATAGAATCAAAAAAAGAGAGAATAGTGATTTCGCGGCAAATAAAATAACCTTTTGATTTTAAAGAGCTTGGAAGAAAGAGGGGCGCCCCTCGCGGATGAGGGAGGTGGCATCCTTTTTGCAGAAATAATAATTAAATTCGAATTAAGCAGCGGGAGCAGGTAGCAACTGAGCGGTGATAGTTAATCGGCTGGGAAGTCTGGCTTCTTTACCGCTCTAAGGGACAGCATCCGGGTAAACTGCTTCCGCTGTTTTATTGTTGAAAGAGCCCCCTAAAGCTCAGGTTTCTCTTCACGCCTTCTCCTTTAAGTACCCCACGAACCATTCCAGCACATCCGTTTCCGTCACCATGCCCCTGAGTTCCATCTCGTCCGTTACTACCGGAAGGCAGCCTATTCTGTGGTCTAACATCTTCTTGACGGCCTCGTACACTGAGGTCTCTTCGCTTACCGTGACTACCTCCTGCGTCATTACGTCTTTGATGTCCACGCTCTCCATGAAGCTCTCCCGCTCATACTTGCTAAATTCCAGCACTGAAGTCAAGGATGCGCGCAAAAGGTCCCGCTGAGTCACGACGCCCATCAGCCTCCCTCCCTTGACCACAGGCAGATGGCGGATCTCCCCCAGGGTCATTATGTCCTCCGCAAGCCGCAGGGTCTCATCGACGCTTATGGAGACCACATTATCCTTCATGATGTCCTTGACTCTCATTCCCGCTCTCCTGGAACTCCGTGCCGGAGGATGTGCCCTAACAGAACGCTTTCCTTTCGGACCCGTCGCCCTTCCCATCAGCCACCTTTTCTGGCCCGACGATAAAAGCCGATTGCCACTGGAACTCGCGCTCCCATTACATGACGGCTGAAAGCTCTTACCCTCACGTAAAGCTGGGCTGAACTTCCACCGTCAAGATTGAGAGCCTCCACACTCTCCAGGCCTCCCTGCTGGCTCGGGGTGAGGAGTAAGGCCTGAAGCTCACACCAACTGAGCCCGTTGATAGCGGAATCTGTGACCAGGGCGATGAGACGCCTATCGCGGTCAAGCGCGAAAGCCGCCCGGGGAGCAATTCGTCGGTTCTCACGGTAAAGGTCAAGACCCCCGGTGGGCTTACCCTGGTGTATGAGGTAGGGGCCAGCCTGCAGGGCATGTTCCACGCCTGACGGTGAGAAGGAATCCCGGTGTACAATGAAGGGCTTTCCATCCCGGATGAAAAAAATAGCCGAGTAATGAAGACTCCCTCTCCTTCCCCGACCCCTCACACGCCCGTTGATCACCCTCCCCGCCGCCATCAAGAATCCCAGGGGGTGGCCGTTCGTCCCAAAGAAACCCCCGTTTATAGCAGCCACTGCACCGGTCCGCTCGGCCAGTTCCTTTACGGTAGAGTTCTCCATGGCGAGGCTTTGAAAATGCACCACCCTGACCTCAATGGCTTCAGGATCTATGCGCAAGAGCTTCACTCCCACGCCGGAGAGCTCCCCCTGTGCTTGAAGCATCATTTCTCGATACTCGAGCCCCGGCTCGAGCCACTGCCAGTCGCCCCTCTCTTGAATGGTAATAGTCCTGCCGCAGTCTTTCCCCTGAAGAGGAGCGGGAGGTTCCACATCCTCAGCCCAAACCCCTGCTGGAAAAAGGACGAGGGCCAATGCAAGGAGTGTAAAACCCTTAATATTCATTGCGGGCCCAAGCATAGCGCAATTATAGCACAGAGGGGCTTCGCCTCATTGCTGGGGGAAAAGAGGCCTCGCAAATTGGACCTCTGCTACTGGGAAAGAGCGCGACAGGCCCTCTTATCTAGAAGGCCCTGAGCTCGAACTCTCCCCGCGGGTGTGGGGCGATGAGTCTTCTCTTTATATGCGGGACCCCCTCTATCCTGAGCCCTCCCGCGACAATGCAGTCCCTCAGCTCAACACCTTTTCCCACCTGCACCCCTTCCCAGAGAACGCTCCTCTCTACGCGAGCCCCTTCTCCCACCCTGCACCCCTCGCCCAGAGAGCTGAAGGGGCCCACCCGGCTCCCTGGACCAAGCCGGACCCCCTCGCCCAAAAGCGCAGGAGGGGCAACCTGAGGAAAAGCTCTTTCTTCATCAAAAGGAAGGAATTGGCCCCGCCCTTCTCTTTCCCAAAGGGGGAGTCTCAGCCTCCCCTCCAGGAAGGCCCGGTGGGCGGCCAGATAGCCCGAAGGGGTACCCAGATCCTCCCAGTAGCCCTCCGTGAAGTAGCCGAAGAGAGGCCTTCCACGGGTGAGGAGTCTGGGGTAGATTTCTTCAGATATGCTGCAATTTCTGCCGGGTGGAATCTCCTTCAAGATCTCGGGCTCCAGGATATGAAGCCCAGTGAATAGGCCCTCCCTTAGGGGCTTTCCACCGGAGTGAGGAGCCTTGACTCGGAGGAACCGCCGTAGCCTCCCCCCGCTATCTATACCCAACGTGCCGAGGGCCTTGGCTCTCCTGTCTTCCTTGAGTATGAGGGTAGCCAGGGCTCCCGCCTCCCCATGAAAGGCGAGGGCTGGCCCTAAGTTGAACTCCAGAGCGATATCAGCATTTATTACGATGAATGTCTCATCTCGAAGGCTCCCCTCAACCCTTTTTATACCCCCCGCCGTCCCCAGGATCTCAGGCTCTTCTGAAAACTGGACCCTGAGCCCGAGGGCCCTTGTCTCGAGTGCTTCCCTTATTCGCTGGGGATGGTGGTGGAGGTTAACTATGGCCTTGGTTACGCCTTGGGTCCTAAGGTAGTGGAGAATGTGAAGAAGATTTGGGAGATTGCCCAGGGGAAGAAGCGGTTTGGGGAGGAGCCCTGTAAGAGGCTCCATCCTTTGCCCGAAGCTGGCAGCCAGCACGAGAGCGTTCAAAGGTGCTGCCTCCTCCGCGGACATCAGGCTCTCTGGGCAAGCCGCTCAAAAATCGGCCGGGTCCCTGTACTCGCCGAACACCTTCTTGAGAGCCGAGGTCATCTCTCCGAGGGTGGCATAAGCACGGACGGCTTCCAGGACATGCGGCATCAGCTCGCGCTCCTGTGCAGCAGCCGTAGTGAGGGCCTCAAGCGCCCTCTTCACCCTGGGCCCATCCCTCCGGGCCCGGAGCTCTTTGAGGCACCGCACTTGCTCGGCCTCCACCCCGGACTCTATCTCCAGGATGGAGATAGGCCGGTCCTCCTTGGCGGCGTACTTATTGACGCCCACCACCACTCTCTCCCCGGCCTGGACCTGCCGCTGCTGCTCATAGGCTGAGTTTATTATCTCACGCTGAGGGAATCCCTTCTCCACCGCGGCCACCATGCCCCCAATGGCCTCGATGCGCTCTATGTATTCGAGGGCCTCTTCCTCTAACTCCCGGGTCAGGCTCTCCAGGTAGTAGGAGCCACCCAGAGGGTCCATGACATCTGCGATGCCGCTTTCCTCGGCGATTATCTGCTGGGTTCTCAAGGCCAGGGTCACGGCCCCCTCAGTAGGGAGGCCAAGGGTCTCATCCAGGGAGTTGGTGTGGATCGATTGGGCACCGCCAAGGACGGCGGCCAGAGCCTGAAGGGCCACGCGGACGGCATTGTTCTCGGGCTGCTGGGCAGTCAGGGTGCAGCCCGCCGTCTGGGCATGGAAGCGACACATGAGGGAGCGGGGGTCCTTGGGAGAGAAGCGGAGTTTCATCTCACGTGCCCAGATGCGCCGGGCGGCCCGGAATTTAGCTATCTCCTCGAAAAAATCACTGTGGGAGTTGAAAAAGAAGGAGATTCGGGGCGCGAACTCATCCACATCCATGCCCCCCTCCACGGCAGCCCCCACGTAGGCAAGCCCGTCGGCCAGGGTGAAGGCCAGCTCCTGCGCGGCCGTGGCGCCCGCCTCACGGATGTGGTAGCCGCTCACGCTTATGAAGTTGAAGCGGGGTACATGGCGGGAGCAGAAACGGAAGGTCTCAAGGATGAGTCGTATGGAGGGGCCGGGCGGAAAGATATAGGTTTTCTGAGCGATGTACTCCTTCAGAATGTCATTCTGGATGGTCCCGCCAACCTTTTCCCAGGGCACGCCCTGCTTCTCTGCTACTACCAAGTACATGGCCAGGAGGATAATCGCCGGGGCGTTAATGGTCATAGAGGTGGTGACGCGGTCCAAGGGCATCCCATGAAAGATGAACTCCATATCTTCGAGGGAATCAACCGCCACACCGCATCTTCCCACCTCGCCCCGGGCCATAGGGCTATCGGAATCCACCCCCAGAAGGGTGGGGAGGTGGAAGGCAACGCTCAGGCCGGTCTGGCCATGAGAAAGAAGGTAGTGGAAGCGTCGGTTGGTATCGGAGGCGGCGCCAAACCCGGCAAACTGGCGCATCGTCCAGGGACGCGCCCGATACATGGTAGGATAAATGCCCCGGGTGTATGGGAATTCACCCGGAAAGCCCAGATCCTTGAGGTAATCTAAACCCTCTATCTTGAGGGGAGAGGATAGTCTCTCGACCACCCTGCCGGAGATTGACCTGAGCGGCTTCCCCCTCTCGGGCACCTTGGAGAGGGAGGGCTTGAGAACCCTTTCCTCCCACGCGGCCCTTCGGGATGGGTCCTCCCGGAGGATTCCAAGGGGCGGAACCTCAACGCCGTCATCATGAGGAGCCTCTGTCATATCCTTAGCCTCGCCCTTCTTTCAGGGCTCATATACCCCTGATTCGTATCCCTTGAAAGCAAGATATTTCGAGAAGTCCGCCCTTTTCTTATATCCTTGATGAGGCGCCTTCTCAATGCTAAAATAATTCTACCTTTTTGGTGCGCCGATTTTTGCGCTGTGCCTCCGAGATGTTCCCATATGTGCTGAGAGAAGGAGGGGGATGCGGGGAAGACAAAAAGCCGTGACTTGCTGCTCTTCGGCCCTTTTCTGCCGGGGCGCAGGGCTTGCTATTTTTCTCGGGTTTCTTGCCGCTTTCCTCCTCACGGGCCAATGGGCCGAGGGGGAGGAAGGAGAAGGACTGCATCCCTCCTCTGTCGTAGTCTCTCTTAAAAAAGGTATAGACCTCCTCTTCAATAATTCAACCGAGAGAGCCGAAGCGGAATTTAAAGGGCTCACGGAAGCCTTTGCCGAAAATCCAGTCGGTGATTTTTATACCGCTCTAGTTTACAACGAACGCATGAAGCAGGACCCGGGGAACGAAGAGCTTTCCCAGAGTTTCTACCGATTCATGGATCGGGCGATGGATAAGAGTAAGGCTTACCTGGAGAAGCATCCCAAGGATGCCCTGGCCCTGAGCTACCTGGGAAGCGCTTACACCCTCAAAGGTCACCTTCGTCTGAAACAGAAGAATTACCGCGACGGGGTAAAGGACCTTCGCGAGGGGGTTAAGTTTTTGAAGGATGCTCTGGACCTGAAGCCGGACCTGAATGATGCGTATTTTTGTCTTGGCTACTACAACTACTTCGTAGGGAACCTCCCCACTACATTGTCCTTCTTGCGCACCCTCGTGTCTCTGCCGCAGGGGGACCACAACGAGGGGCTGAAGCAGCTCCACCGGGTCATGGAGGAAGGGGAACTCGCCCGTACAATGGCAAAGCTCGCCCTCATGAATATTTACGGCTTGCATGAGAAGAAGACAAAGGAGGCTCTCCGGTTGGCCCAAGAGCTTGTGGAGCTCTATCCCCAGAACCCTTACCTGAAAATCGAGCGGGGACTCTACTTCCTGAAGACCGAGGGAGGCCCTCCCAAGGCGCGAATGGAGTTTGAGAAACTCCTGCAGACCTCTGATGCCAGCGGGTCCGGACTCCCCCCGGATATTTTCCCGCGCGTGCGTCTGGCCATGGCCCAGGCCGAGCTGGCGCAGAATAACCTGGAGGGCCTGCGCGCGCAGCTCGAGCCCCTCGTTAACGGGGAGGGGATAAAACCCCGCTATATAGCCCCGGTGGCCCATCTCCTGCTGGGGGAATACTACAAGGCGAAGGGAGAGCGGGAGGAGGCCCTCCGCAGCTTCCAGCGGGCTCTCAGCTTTGGCGACATCGACCCTGTGGACTGGCAGGCGGCCCTCATGGGCTACCCCGATGCCGAGGCCATCCGCCAGGCCGCTCTGGCCAAGATAAAAGAGCTCGGAAAGTAAGCCTTCCAGGGGGGCGTGCCGAGCGACCTTCAGCGGGGCTCATCCTTTAGCCTTCCGGCCAGCGGCTTAAAATCATCTGGTCTGACCCACAGGGTCTTCTGGTGAGAGTATGTTACCTGGCCTGGCCTGGCGCTCTTGGGTTTTTTCACATCCTTCACCCAGGCGTAATCTACCGGTAGCTTCGTGGCCTCACGGCCACGACTGAAGTAAGCCGCTGCCAGGGCCGCCTGGTGAAGGACATTTTCGGGGACCTCCTGCAGGCCCTCACGATTTAAGATGAGGACATGGGCTCCGGGAAGGCCCTGTGCGTGAAGCCAAAGGTCGCTGGCCCCTGCTGTGCGGCGGAGGTAATCATTTCCGCGGTTATGACGGCCCACCAATGCCTCCCAGCCCCCGTCGAGTTTCAACCGGCGGTAGGGCTTGAGGGCCTGAGGGGAAGGGTGGGGCGGCTTCTTTTCATCTTTCTTAATGTAGCCCGCCTCCTCTAGCTCCCGGGCAATCTCCTCCATATCCTCAAGTGTGGCGGCGTCTTTCAAGGCAAGCTCAACCCCCTGGAGGTAAACGACTTCCCGCTCGATTGCTTTTCGCCTTCGCTCCCCGAACGACTTGAGGCGTTTGAGCTTCTTATAGCGTTTAAAATATTTCTGTGCATTGGCCGGGCCGTCAATCTTAGGGTCAAGGGCGATGACCATCTCACCGCCGTCAGCCTGGAGTCTCACCTCCTCCATACCACGGGATACTTCCTTCAGATGAGCCAACAGGAGATCTCCTCTCTCCCGGAACTCCTCAGCCCTATCACTGGCCTTGAGGTCCCGGGCGAGGAGCTTGAGGATGCGCTCTTTCCTTCGCAGGGCGTGGGACAGGGTTCCCATGAGGGAGTCCCGGGCCGCTCTCATGGCGGCACGCTCCTCAGCCCCCTTATAGAAGAACTCTGCGGCCTCATTGGCGCTCTCAAAGGGGAGAAGGCGCTCAGGGGGTACCCCCGGAACCTGAAGGGCGGATATCTGAAGGTAGTCCACCCCCTCCTCATCCAAGAGGATATGGGGCTTGAACACCCCCTCTCTGAACTCTTCCATAGCTTGCTGGAAGGCATCCCAGAGGCCTTCCCACCGCCTATCTTTCGGCACTTTATCAACTATGGCCTGGGATACGCCGGGCGAGAGGCCCTCGAAGAGCTCCAAGAGCCTCGATTTCATTCTCTCCGGGGAGAGAGAAGCTCCCTTTAGCCGAAGACCCTTTTCAAAAGCCTCGCGCTCGATGAGCAAGGGGTTCAGCTTCCCCTGGGTGGGAGGAAGCTTATAGGGGAGGTTGCGGATGATGGGCCGCTCCCTCGTCTTGCGGCGCCCCACAAGCTTGAGGGCATCGAGGATAAGGCCCGTTTGGCGCTCTACCAGGATGAGATTGCTCCACCGGCCCATAATCTCGCACATCAGGGAGTACCTTCTCACCCTTCCCATGCTGTCGCGCTTTTCGGTCGCAATCTCCACCACCCGCTCAAGCCCCTTCTGGCTTGAGGAACTTATCCGGGAACCCAGAAGGTGCTTTCGGAGATTCATGCAGAAGGCCGGAGGGGACGGAAGGGAGGGAAAGGACGATTGGGTGAGATGGAGGCGTGGATAGTTGGCCCCGCAGCAGATCAGGAGTTTCTTCGTACCGCCCGTGAGGGCACTGACCTCGAGGAGGACAACCTCTTTCTTAGGCTGCGATATCTTGGATATTCGCGCCCCCTTGAGGAGAGCCTCAAACTCATTGGTTATTGCTTTGAGGAAGAAGGAATCCATCAGAATAACCAGCGGGCGGCCTAACAACCATCCACCCTATAGCAGAGAGGGCGTCTCTGTCAACCGATAGGGTCTTTCGGAAGTGAAGGGTGAGGGGTTTTCCGCAGGGTGTTGCCTCAGGCCTCCCCCTTCAAACTTCCTTTCGGGTAGCGTCTCAGCAGAGTTCTCGAAGCCTCCAAAACCTTCTCCAAGGTTATGGAGGGCGTGCAGATAATTTCCCCACAACTCGCCTTCATGCAGGGCGCGCAGGGGGGGGCCTTAGCAATGATGATGTTGTGAGGGGCCCAAGGGCCATACTTGCGAGGGTCGCCGGGGCCGAAAAGAGCGACCGTTGGAACTCCAACGGCATAGGCGAGGTGCATGGCGGCGGTATCGCAGGAGATGAAAAGGGAAAGGCGCTTCAGGAGAGAGGGTGTCTGGCGAAAGCTGAGCCTGCATGTCGTATCCAGGGGAGGGCGCCTCAGCCGGGAGGCCATGAGAGCCGTGACCTCCTTTTCGGCCGGGCCACCTGTCAGCAGGATCTTGGCTCCGAACTCTTCCGAGAGCTCATCAGCGAGTGCGATGAACCGCTCTAAAGGCCAGTTCTTAGCGGGACAGTCGGTGCTTGGGTTTATTCCTATGATGGGTTTCCCCGGGGCTACTTCACCTGAGGCGAGGAGCGCCTCTACATGCCTTTCATCCTCCTCCACGGTCCAGACCTCAAGCGCCCTCTCGTGTGGCCCATCTGAGCCCAAAAGGGCCACCAGTGCCAGGTTGGCATCCCGCTCGTGGCGCCCGAGCCCCCTGGAGTCAGGGAGGCTCAAGTGGAAGAAGAGGCCCAGACCGTCGGTGTCCCGCCCAGCTCTGAGCCGGGCACCGCTCAGCCAGAGCAAGAGCCCCAAGGCCAGGGCTCCCTTCAAAGAGTAAATGCCAATGAGGTTTATGGCCAGGCCAAAGCGCTCGCGCCTGAGGCGGCGGATGAGCCTGAAGGTCGACATGGCCGCCCGAGGCCTCAGAAGAGAGGAAGGCGGATTAAAGAGGTGGTGGTCCAGGGTGAAAAGCTCGTCCACGTAAGGGCAGCCCTCGGCCGCCACCCGCGCTTTGTGGCTCGTGAGAAGAGAGAGATGGGCTCGGGGATAAGCTCTCTTCAACGCCCTAAGGGCTGGAACCGCCAAGACCAGGTCTCCTATTCCGGCCACCTGGACGGCCAGAACTTTCTTCATTTCTCCGGGTGGGGGCGGCGGGAGGGGGCGGGGCAAGAAGAGCCTCCGGAGAATCTTAAGAAGCCAGGCTCTCATTTCCAGTGTCCATTCACCTCCGCAACCTGGCGGTGCCATTCGGCGAGGGCCATGAAGGCCCAGAGGCTCTGCGTGTGGTCGGCTCGGCCGGAGAGGTGCTCCGCAAGGAGAGCCTGAACTGCGGGGGGATTCAGATAGCCGAGAGGCTCAAGCCGCTCGGGTGCAAGGCGATCCAGAAGGAAAGACCGCAAATCATGTCTGAGCCAGCCCCCCAAAGGAAGGGTAAACCCCTGCGGACGCCTCTTGAGCACCCCTCGGGGCACCATCTCACCGAGGGCCCTCCGGAGGGGAAGCTTCGCACCCAGGCCGCGAACCTTAGAGGAAATAGGAACGCTCAGGCCGAGGCCCAAGAGCCTATGATTGCAGAACGGAAGGCGGAGGGTAAGCCCTACAGCAGAGGCCAGGGAGCCCCAGGTGGCGCAAAGGGAACCAAGAAGCCAAAGGCTGACGTCCAAGGAGGCAAGGGGGTCAAACCAGTCCTCATCCCACGGTGCGCCCCTTACCGGCTGAGGGTTCTCTTTCTTAAGGCGGCTCAGCTCTCGAAGCGCGCTATCGCTCAAGAATAACTCCCGCTCCCTCTGCGGGAAGAAAGCGTACATGCTGCCGTGAAGGCTCTTGGGCGTGCCTCCAGCCTCTGAAAGGAGTCTCCCACGCCGGGACAAATCAAGCCTGCCCAGAAAGAGGCCCAGAGCCCTGGGCACCGCGCCTCGGAGTGAAGAGGGAACGCGGCTGAGCAAGGGCCAGGCCTGAGCCAGGACGTGCTTACGGTGCCCGCCGAAAAGCTCATCTGCGCCGAGGCCGGCAAATATATATTTGACCTCTTCCTTGGCCATCTGAAAGGCCTTTAAGAGGCCTATGGCCGAGGGATTTCCAGAGGGCTCCCCGGTGGCCGAGATTGTGGATTCCAGTCCTGGGCCCACATCTTCGGGTTCAAGGCAGGCCTCATGATGAATACACCCGGCCTCCTTGGATATGAGGCGGGCCCAGCGAAGGTCGGGATTTCCGGGCAAGCCCACCGTAAAGGTGTGGATGCCCTCACCTCTAAGCTCCTTAAGGAGAAAGAGCAGAGCCGTGCTATCAAGCCCACCGCTAAGAAGAAGTCCTATCGGCTCTTCTTCAGGTACGGCCGAGGCCAGCTCCTGCAATGATTCCCTCAAATGGGCCTTTATTCTTCGGGGAAGCTCCTCCCTCTCCGCCGGCACCTCCTGGCGAAGGACCTCCCATCGCTCTGCCTCGGGGAAAGCCGGGCTCTCGCCCGTAAAGAACACACCCGGAAGAGGCTTGAATATCCCCTTCAGCAGCGTTGTCTCGAGTGGCGGGGAGAGATAGGTGAGGAAGTGCTCAAGAGCGAGGATATCTATGCTCGCGCCCTTTGCTCTCACCTCGGAGCAGCGAAGAAGGCTCTTCAGCCTGTTTGAAAAGAAAAGAAAAGAGCCTTCCCTCCAGCAGAAAAGGCTCTCGAGGCCGAGGTGATCCCTGCCTAGATAGAGCTTCCCCTGAGGGCCATCCCAAAGGGCCAGAGCGTATGCACCCTGAAGGCACTTAAAAGCCCGAGGCCCTCTCTCCCGGTAAAGAGAAAGGAGTGTCTCAGGGCTCATGCGCTCGACCCTCCCTTCGAGGCACTGATAGGGAGTGCCCGATAGCGTGAGGGCGAGCCTACCCTCTGGCTCAGAAGCAAGGGCGCTCTCTTCTGAGACCAGTCCCGCCTCGCGCTCAAGATAAAGGCGCGCGCTTTTCCGAGGTGTCAGCATCGAGTCGAGTTCTGCGACTGAACCCCAGCCGCGGTAGCCGCAGAATTCCGTCATCTCTTCTGAAGCTCCCAGCTCATCATGCCATAAACCCTGAGCGTCTCCCCGACTACCTTCTCCCATGAGAAATGCCGGGCCCGCTCTAAAGCCCTGCTTCTCATCTCTTCCCTCAGGGTGGGGTCCTTGAGGATGCGGCCCATCGCTTTGGCAACCGCCGCCTCATCACGAGGCTCAACAACTAGGGCGCCCTCCCCGGCCACCTCGCGAATTGATGCGGCGTCAGAGCAGATGACCGGAACCCCTGAGGCCATAGCCTCCAGCACCGGAAGGCCGAAACCTTCATAAAGTGAAGGATAGAGGAATAGGGATGAGGCCCTGTAAAGGGGGGGAAGGTCTTCCTCCCTGATGAAGCCCGGGAAGAGAACCAGGGAGGCTATACCGAGGCTGCGGGCAAGGCCCTTGAGCTTTTGTCCATAGGGGTTCTCGACCCCTCCCGCTATCACGAGCGCAATACCGAGCCCACCTCTCAAAAGCAGGGCATGGGCTCTCAGCAGAACCTCCAGGTTCTTCCTGGGGGTGACTCCTCCGACATAGAGGATGAAGCTTTCGGGGATGCCGTAGCGCTCCATCAGCCTGGAGAACTCCCCCTTCTTGGCCTCCGGGCAAAAAGAGGCGTCGGGAGCTTCGGGAATTACCTCGATGCGCTCCCCGGGGTACCCCATGAGGCGAATGAGATCCCGCCGGGTATGTTCTGATACGGCGATGATGCGGCGGGTCCGGCTCAGAGCCCATTTAAGGTATCGGCGGTAAAGGGCGACCTTCACGCGGCCCTGCAGGCCGAAGGTCTCCCCATAGAGCGGGGCATCGGCTATGGGCATCAGGTCATGGATGTGTGCCAGGATAGGGAGCTTTCCAGAGCCGGGTATATTCCACTGAAAGAGAACGTGGAGGAAGTCCGGCTTTGCGTGCGCGAAAAGGGAGGCGAGGGCTCTCTGGTCCCAGAGCCATGCCCACGGAAGCTCGTTTCCCGGGTTGGGCCTCAAATAGACCTCAACCCGGGGTGAGAGTGAAGGGGCCCTCTCGGCCAGCTCCTCCTGTCCACGGAGCATGAAAAGGCAGAAGGTATTATCCCTATCCCCGTCGAGGAGATGCTCCAGGAGCCCCCGACAGAAAGAGGCGACACCCCTTCCACCGTGCTGGGCGATGGGCGCGGTGTCGATGCCGACCCTCACCTCATCCCCCGGGGCCAGGGCCCCCCCCGCCTCTCGTTCAAAGCATCCTCCATGACGGCCCGGAGCCTCTCTGCACTCCGCCGCCACTGATAGCGGGAAAGTACAAGGGCTCTTCCCGCCCGACCCAATTCCTTTGCCTTTCCGGGCTCTTTCAGAAGCTCAAGCGTCTTTTTGGCAAATTCGCTGGGCTCATCCGCGAGGAGAAGGTCGCGGCCATTTTCTGCTTCAATACCCTCTGCTCCGCAGGAGGTTGAGATGACGGCCTTCCCCGCCGCCAGCGCCTCAAGCACCTTGATCCTGGTTCCCGACCCTCCCCGCATGGGATTTATGACGACGGCGGCCGAGCGCAGATAAGGGCGCACGTCCTCTACATAGCCCTCAAGGGAAAGGGCCCTCTCCTTCTCGGCGAGCCTCAGGAGGGGAGGGGGGGGCTCCCTTCCCACCACTCTCAGCTTAACCCCGGGGTATTTAGTTTTTATGTTCGGGAGAACTTCCTGGCAGAAATACCGGACGGCATCGACATTGGGCTCATAGTCAAGGCTTCCCACAAAAAGGAGCGTGCCATCTTCTTCAAGATTCCCTTCTTCCGAGAAGCTCTCTGCCTCAACACCGTTCGGGACGACCTCAACCCGGGCTCCAGGGGCCAGGCTCTTTATAAGCCGGCCCTCTAGCTCTGAGACCGTCAGTACGCGGTCGAAGAGGGGATAAATAGCGCGCTCATACCACTCAAGCCTCTTCCAGCGCAGAAGAGCTCTCGCCCTTCGCCAGGGATTGCGGCTCATGGCGAACACCCGCTGGTAATTCAGATGATGTACGCGGTCCTCATCAAGGATAAGGCAGCTTCCCCCTCCCAGCGCCTCGAGCTCAAGGTAAGCTGCCATGTGAATCTTCTCCACCAGGATGAGCCGGAATGCGCCGCCATCAAGAAACTCCTTAACCTTCCTTCTCAGGTCGGGATAAACGGGTATTGCACGGTTTTCAAAAAAATCACTCAAGGCCACGAGGGGGCTCCGCGTGAGGGGCTTGCTGCTCAGGGGAAGGAGTATGATATCCCGGCAGTAAGCCTCGAGAGCGGATAGATGAGCCTCCTCATCCTTCCTTCCAAAAGCAAGGAGGTGAATCTCAAAGGCCTCTCCAAGATGGCGCAGAAAGTGGAAGAGCCTTATCCTGAAGCCGCTATCAGGTGGGTAGGGCACGATGGGCGTCAAAAGAGCCATGGGGGTCATGGTTCTATCCTCTGAGTCTCCACTCAAGCCAGGTGGCAAGGCCATCCAGAAGGCCTCTCAGGAGTGTCAGATGCCGCCTCAGGAGAAAACCGGCCCCCTCCCGAAGGTAGGCTCTGTTAAGGGTGTGCTCCCGGTAGAGGTGCGAGGTGAAAGAAGCCAGCTCCAGGCCGCGGAGATGTTTCAGGGCGAAATAGAAATTGTTTCGGAAAAAGAAGCGGTAATAAGGATGAGAGGCGGGGCTTCGGCCCATGAAATGGATGTTCCCAGCGCCGCCCGGTGTTTTGTAGCGATGGATGAGTGCGGCCTCTGGATCGAACCAGATGCGATAGCCGAGGCGCCGGACGCGGAAGCAGAGGTCCGCATCAGACCGGAAGGCCTCTCCCACAAAGCGCGGGTCAAACCCTCCAGCGCGCTTGACCAGGACGCGGCGGAACGAAAGGTTGGCCCCGGCCCCCATATAGACCTCGCGGCGGCCATCCACATCGAACCTCATATAGAGCCAGGGAAGCCGCGCGCGGGCATAGCGCGGGTCATCGGTACGGCTCTCCGTCTGGCCCTCATGCCAGATGCGCCCCGCGACTCCGCCAACCTCCGGGTCTTCGTAGTTTTTCGCGTGGGCTCTTATGAAAGAGCCATCCTCTATAAGCACGTCGTCGTCCGTGAAGATAACTATCTCCCCGCGGGCTCTCTCCACGCCGGAATTGAGGGCGAGAGGAAGGCTTGGTGGCCTCAGGGGATGCCAGTGAGCCCGGGGGGGAAGGCCTCTCAGGAAGCTCTCGGTTTCCCGCTCATGCCGCTCGGACTGGTCCACGATGATTATTTCAAGCTCGGGATAGTCCTGCTGCAGAAGCCCCCGCAGGGTATCGCAGAGCTCCTGCTCGCGGTTAAAGGTGGGAACTATCACGGAGACCGGGGGGAGCCTATCGTTCATGAGGGCTGCCTTGGCAGATAAATCCTATCATCCGGCGGTAGCTCGGCCGAAGGGGAAGCGGAAAATAAGGGGCCAGGGTGTCAAGGGGCCTGAGGTCTGAGGGCTCCAGAGCGGATGTCACCCTGAGCGCTAGTAGATAGGCGGCCGCGCCCCCCGCGATGGCCGCTATCACATGGCCAAAGAACGAGCTGTAGATAACTATAGGCAATATCACACATATCATTATCAGCGATGAGAGAAGGATTTTCAACAGACCGGGATAAGGATAAGGGGCTCCAATGCGTCCTGTGGCGTAGAGGATAACGAGGAAGGCGGCCATGGCTTGGGCAAGAGAGTTGGCCAGAGCGGCGCCCACTGCTCCCCACGGCGGTATCAGAAGGAGGTCAAGGGCCAGGTTAAAGGCTGCGGCTATAAGCCCCTGCCGGAGGAGAAGCCTCTGAGCTTCGAGGCTATGGAGGACCGCAGATGCCGGGGCTGAGAGCGCGCCAAAGATGCCGCCTACGGCCATGACCTGAAAGGGTAATATCATGGGGCCATAGGCTTTCCCGTAGATAAAGGCTAAAAGAGGAGGAGCGACGGCCGCGACTCCCAAGCCCAGGGGAAAGCTGAGTAGGGCTTGATACTTGATGGCCTGCCGGTATAGGGGCCGAAGTTCCTCCAAGCCCCGCCTGCTCAGGGTCTCGGTGAAAAGGGGCATAAGGAGGCGTGTAAACTGATAAGGTATCTGAATAACCATGGCTGCCAGGCCGAAGGCCAGGGCATAGAAGGCTATCTCCGGGGCGGGAGAGAATTGCTTCAGAAAGAAGACCTCAGAGCGTTGCCAGACGATGACATCGATTGAGAGCACGAGGGAGATGCCCAGGGAATAACTGCCCATGCGCTTGGTGAGGTCGGCGGGTAGTTTCATGCGCCCGAGGGGGATCCGGGCGCGCCCTAGCTCTCTGCGCGCGGCCATGGAGAGGCTCACCAAGTGAAAGAGGTTGGCAACGAAAAAAGCCAGAAGGAGCCACCCTATCGTTCCATCCCCCATGAGCACGATGAGGATGAGAAGAAATCGCAAGGGTGCATTCAGAAAGGTGAGCTTTGCCAGCACGTCAAATCTCTGAAGGCCGATGAGGGTTGAGGAGAAGAAGCTCACCACGGTCAGGGGTAGGAAGGTTGCGGTAATGAGAATCAGATAGAGGTTAAGAGGGTAGTGCGCAATGAAGAGGCTAAGTGCGAGGACGGCAGCGCCTATCCCTGAAGCCAGAAGAATGAGCCTTCTGAGGAGAAAATCAAAAAGTGCCCTGACCTCACCCACCTCTCCGCGGCCAAGGGCTTCCGCCAGAAAGCGGGTCATGGTGCTGGGGAGACCCAGCGTGGCACAGAAGTGCAGAAGGCTCAAGAGCCAGATGAGAAAGCTATACTCCCCCATCAGGGTGGGTCCGAGATGGCGGGCCACAAGAACTGAGGCGAGGAAGGTGAAGAGGTTTCCGCAGAGGAAAGCAGTGAGGTTGTAGAAGGTGTTCTTGGCGACGCGCTCGGCTATCTCCATGATGCCGAGAATGCTCCTCGCTGGCTCGCTGAAGAGTTAAAAGGGCGGGTCTCCTCCATTTTGCTCATCTACCGCCGGGAGTGAGAAGCTCAAGGTAGAGCTCTTCTGTGGCACGGGCATTGGCCTCAAGGGAGAAGAGTTTCTGTGCTCGCTCCGAGCCGGCCGCTCCCATTCTTCGCGCCCTATCTCCGCCTTTGAGCAGTTCCACTATGGCATCGGCCGTGGCCTCGGGGTCTTCCTTGGGCACCAGAAGCCCTGTGACCCATTCCTCCACCACCTCTCTCACCCCTCCTCCCCCGGTTGCGACGAGGGGCTTTCCAGCAGCCATGGCCTCTACGAGAACCCTCCCGAAGGGCTCATCATGGGAGGCGAGGACGAAGAGGTCAAGCGCGGCCATAACCTCGGGGATGTCCCGTCGGTAGCCGGTGAAGGTTACCCTCTCCCTCAGGCCCAGGGATTCAGCCAGATTCTTGAGCTCCTGCGCGTAGCCTTGACCACGGGAAAGGTCCTCTCCCACGACGAGGAAATGAACCCCCTGCACCCTTTCGACCACCAGGCGAGCGGCCTTAAGGAAGGTTTTATGCCCTTTCCAGGGGAGAAGCTGGGCCACTATTCCTACCAGGGGACCAGGCGAAAGCCTCAGCTCCTCCCGGAGTTCGCTGCCATCGACTCCGGGGTGAAAAAGGCTGAGGTCGATTCCGTTGGTGATGACCCTGAGCTTCCTCCTGCCCCTCTCTCCCTGAATGCGCCCCCCCACGGCGTTTGAGATGGCAATTATGGCCGTGGCGTACAGTGAGAGCAATCGGTCCAGATGGCGGTCTCGTTCCAGCACCCTCAGATGCCATACCAGTGGCACCCGGAGGAGCCTTGCCAGGGGGCCAGCATAGAAGGTTCCCCTGAAGCCTTGTGTATGAATGAGGGCAATGGAGCGTCCCCTGATGATGCGCCTCAGCTCAAGAAAAGCCCTCGCCATTCGTATCAGGCGTAGCTCTCGGGGACGGGGGAGGGGGAGGATTAAAGTCTCAACGCCAAGGGCTTGAGCCTCCTCCTTAAGCTCTCCGGGCCTCTCCACGAGAAGAATGGGGGTGAAACGGTCACGGTTCAGGCTTTTCAGAAGACCCAGGAGGCTCAGTTCTCCTCCCCCTACGAGGTCGGCGTAGTGGGCGATATAAAGGATGGTAAATTTAAGGGACATTTTATTTTTTCTCGACCCCGAGGGCTGCCCTAAGCCTGCCCCAATCCATCCCCAGGTCCATCACGGCTTTGACCACGGGAACCAGGAAGAGGACACGCCAGCTCCTTAAAAAGGAATAAGAATATCGGTGGCGAAAGACGATAAACCCATAGTAGAGCCCCGCCAGGATCGCGAGGTAGTGCCAATAGCCGAGAAGGCCGAAGAGGAAGAGCAGAAGCAGAACCGCCGCCACCCTCAGGCTCAGGGATGAAAGAAGCACGCGCAGCAGGTAGCGCCCTGGGTTTGGGAGAAGGCGGGCCATTTCGAGGTCGCTCACTCCCCTTCTGACAAACCAGCGGAAGATGGCCCCAAGGCGTCCCCGAGGCCTATGGTATGCTATAGCCTTTGGATTATAAAGGCAGAGGTGTCTTTCTGAGACTTTCAGGCCCAGAAGATAGTCCTCGCCCCCATAGCGGGCACCCGGCTCAAAAGAGCCGGCCTCCTCGATGAGATTCTTTCTGTAAGCGCAGTTGCAGGTGGAAAGATGGCGGGTGGGTTGAAGATTCCCGGCCGAGCGATCGAGGTACTTGAGTCCGCCTCCCGGAAAACCCAGCACATTCTCACAGAGGCCGATGGCGTTCGCGTCCTTTACCAGGATCGCTCCTGCCACGCCGCCTACCTCGGGCCTTGCGAAAGGACCCACCAGTTCCCTTAACCAGCTCTCCTCCAGCAGGCAGTCGTCGTCGGTGAAGGCAACTATGTCGTGCTGAGCATTTTTCAGCGCGATATTTCGGCTGTGGCTGAATCCCTTCCCCTCTTGGGGAACTGCTATATAGCGGACACCCTCTATGGGCCGGGGCTGGTCGGTTTCCTCCACGACTACCACCTCAAATCTCTCTCGGGAGTAATCCAGTTTTTCGAGAGAGTCCAGAGCCTTCCTGAGCTCCTCCCTTCTCTCCTTGGTGCTTATAAGGACGGAGACGGCAGGTAGTTCTGCCTCAGTCAAGAAATTCTCCCCTTATCGGTAAAGATAAACCATCACCTCTCCCTGAGATTCTAAGGATAAACTGTAACCCTTTTGTTTGAGTAGTGCCAGCGTCGGTAGTGTTCAAGCGCCTCTGGAGGCAGGAAATCCGGTGGGAGAACACGCTGGCTTAGATCGTAGAAAAGCATGAGATCACCGAAGGTTCTCTGCTTAAAGCTTACCCTCTCCCTTCTAAGGTAGACAAGCAAGCTTCGGGCAAGGCGTGATGACTTAGGATAAATTAGGATAAATATAGAAGGGCCTTTCGGCCCGCTCTACCTGCATAGTATAGCGAGGGTAGCGGTCGATGAACTTTGGTCCACCGAGGGGAGAGAGGGTAAGCCTCTCCCCCGAGAGGAAATTTATGACCATGGCAACATCGTACCCTGAATACCCATAAAAGAGTTTTCTCTCAAGAAGGAAATCCATGAGGGCCTCGGGGTTCCTTCTGCTCTGAGAATACGGCGGGTCCGCGTCCACGGCCAGCACGAGCCAAGATTGCAGGGGGAAACCTGCCCAAGTGGGTGCGAGCAGGCCCCCCGTGTTCAAGGCCAGAATCAGGCCCAAAGAGATTGCGGCAAGAAGCCTCTTTTTGGCTCTCCAGAGGCTCTGGAATCCAAGCGCTAAAAAGATGGGAAGTGCGGAGTAAAGAGGCGCAAGGTAGCGTGGGCGGGGAGAGCCGAGAACCAGGGTGAGGAAGGTTCCCAGGAGTAGGTAGCTGTAAAAGGCGCCTTCGCCAGAGAAGACCCTTTCCCAGTTAACCCCTTTCCTCAGGGCAGCCACGGCCATAGGAGCTAGGAGAAAGATGTAGGCTGCCAGGGCCCCTCCATGGATGCTCAGGAGGGGAAGCCCCCTGGCTTCTGGGTTTATCCCCAAGGTCAGAAGCAAGTTCGCGGCCAAGGAATGGTCACCCCTTCCTACTCTACCCAGGCCAAGCTGCATGGCTTTCCACAAGCCAAGCTGCAGATATTCCTCGCGGCTCACATTCAAGAATTTCCCCACCAGGAACTTGAGGGTGACAAACTCGTGGGTCAGATTGTAAAGGATGGCGGGCGTCAGGGCCAGGGCAAGGGGGAGAAGGAACGTGAGAAGCTTGGGAGATCGCAATTTTCCCCTGAGGGCAAGCAGCAGGACCAGAAGGGCCAGCACAAAGCCGAGCCCCAGGGTATTCGCCCAGAGCAAGAGGCCTGAGAGAAGGCCAAGGGAAGCCAGGGGCCACCTTAAGTCCTCGCCCCGCAGGGCTCGCCTCAGAACAATGAGAACGTTTATTAGAAGCAGGTCTGTGAGGATTATGAGGAACTCAAAGCCCATGGGCTTGAAGAGCAACCTCTTCAAGAGCGGAGGACCCAGAGCCGCAGAGGATGCAGCGAGAAAAGCGACCTTTTCGCCCGCTAGCTTCCATCCTAGCAGGTAGATGAGCCCTACGTGCAGGAGGTAGAGGGCAAGCAAGGCCAGCTTCATGGTTACTGCCGAAGGTGGTGCCACAAGGAAAAAGGCGGCGAGGAAGTAGGAGACCAGAGGCCCCATGTAGTCCTGGCCATACAAGAAAATCGGGAATCCCTTGCCATCGGCGAGGTACTTTCCCATCAGGGCGAAAGCGCCTTCGTCGCCATTGATAGCGAAGTCGGTGCGGATAAAATGCTGAAGGCCCAGGAGCGCAGCGGCGGCTAAGGGGAGAAGTAGGGTGAGGGGCCTGAGGTTCTTGCCTTCCCGGAAATTATGTATCATGAACCGAAGCGATGAACCCCCTCGCCCGATGGGGAAGGGCAACCAGAGAGGGGCGGCGTGAGTTTGCCGACACCATCCGGCCAACTCGAGGCAATCTCTAGTCTCCAAGCCGCCGGGGAGTCTTGCGGCTCTCCCTGATGAGGTCGATGGTTCGCGGGTAGACCACCCCTCGCGTCCCGCCCACTCGCTTCTGCGAGGGCTCCGAGGGCCTCTTCTCGGGCTCGGGTTGAGCCTCTGAGCGAAGCCGGATGAGGCTTACGACGATGCCCGTGAACAGCATGAAGGGCTCCATGATGCGGAGGATGATGAAGGTGTTGGAGCCGATGGAATGCATGGCCAATACAAATACCCCGGCCACGTAGCCCATCGTGATGCCCCCCAGGGTGCCCTCCCGGATCAGGCGGTGGCTGCGCATGCCCACCCTGTAATAGCCGCGAAGGAGCCAGAGGAAGATGAAAAGCCCCAGGGCCCCCGTCTCCACCAAGGCGCGGATATATTGGGCGTCCATGAATTTGAACCCCGTCACCCCCCAGCCGAAGATGGGGTGCCTCTTCCAACCCTCGATGCCTTCCCTCCAGCTCCGCAAGCGAGCGCTGGCCGAGGTGTCCAGCTTCATACCTCCCATGCTGACCCGAGTCCTTTCCGCTAACCCAGCCTCGCGTGTCGACTGCCCCCAGGTATAGGTTATCCGCTGGATTACATTGCTGGGCAAGAACAAGGGACCGAGGATTGCCGCCACAAGCACGAAGGCCAAAATGGTTTTCTTCCGCTCGCTGAGGATGAAGAAGACGATTACCATGGGAATGAGGGCGAGCCACGAGGCGCGGGACCCGGTGAATATGAGAGGTATCAGCAGAATCAGCGAATACATGAGAAGGGCGATGACCCGCCCCGGCCTTTTGCCCTTGAGCAGGACCCCCAGGGTGAGGGAGAGCATGAAGACCAGGTAGCCACCAAGTGTGTTAGGCTCTCCGGACTCTCCTTCAAAGGGAGCCGAGACACGGGTGCCCGCGGGGATTTGCATCATACCGTAGATGGCTATTAGACCCGCGGCTATGAAGGCAAAAACGATGAGGCGCTTTATCTGTTTCTCGGTTTGGATATAGTTAACGGTCATGAAATAAATGACGAAGTACTCGATATATCGCACCACGTAGAAGAAGCCTAGCTTAAGGCGTACGTTTCCCCACAGGATGCCCAGGATGGTTGAAGCGGCACAGATTATTATGTAAGCGTAGATGGGTCTGTTGAGCTCCGTCTTCAGGGTGAGGCCCAGCTCCTTATAGACGGCCGTTCGGGCGAACCAGGCAAGCGCCAGGATGACCAGCAGCACGTCATCCAGCCGGACGACCACGGCACGGCCGGCCTCCAGACCTCCCCCCCCTCCTGCCGCCCCCACTGCGAACTCCGGCGATAGGAGCATGGAGAAGACCAGAAGGTAGAGGGCGAGTTCAGTGTAGGAGAAGGCAAGAAAGAAGAAGATGACGGCGGCCATGCCGAAAAGGGCGGAGGTGAGCTCCAGGTGCATGAATCGGACGGCTGAGAGAATGAGAATGAGAAGGATCAGGAGAATCCAGACGATCCGCGGGTCGATGCCGTATGTGGACTCCCTGGCCATGCTCCTGCAGAGGGGGTTCTCAGCGGCGCACTAGAAAGTGGGGAAGCCCCTTCTCTTGAAGAAGGTTCGAGAGGGCCTGGGCCTCCTCTTCAGTCCTGAACGCGCCCGCTGCGAGGCGTTGCCTTTTGTTGTTTTGCGTGGGGGATAGGGAAAAGAGGGATGCTCCCGCCTCGAGGATTTCCTCTTTTAAGCTTTCCACCCCTTGGGGAGTAGAAGGAGCATCGAGTTCAAGGGAGTAGGGGAGTGCGAGAATAACAGCTCTCTGCTCCCCCCTATCTCCGCCATTTCTCCCTCGAACAAAGTGGTTTTCGCGGTAACCCTTCGCCTCCTCAATCGTCGGAAAGGGCCCCAGGAAGACCCTGTACCATGGGCGCCTTCCCGCCCTGAAAAGGGTGAAGTGAGCCTCATGACCATGGCCGCGGAGTAAGGCCATCTGATCTATGGCCGACCCCTTGAGACGATTGGTACTTATGACGAGCACATAGGGAAGAGAAAGAGCACTGGGCTCTCTCTCTTCTTGAAGGGCCAGAGAGGGCGACGCTTCAACCCTATGGGTGGGAAGGACTGCCCTGAAGGGATGGGCCTGTGAAAGACCCCCGGGGTTGCTCTCTGCCCTAAACTCTGAGCGCTCTCGGCCTCCAGCCGCTCCGTTTTTCTGACCGGCCTCTGCCACTCTGATGGGTGCGGTAACCGGGTTCGAATCCATCATCCTCTCTGGGGCCTCTTTTACCAGCGGTTTCCTGGGCGGCCAGGTTTCCACCCTCCTGTAGGGTTTCAGCTTCGAGCCCAGCTTCGGTAGGGGGAAGCCTTCATGCCAAAGCAGGCCTGCCGCAAATGAAATTATCGCTAGAAGCATTAGAAGGGTTCTGATTACGTCTCCCCGGAGGCTTCTCCCCGCCGGGGATGGCCCCTCGGTACTACTCGGGGGGGGCTTCGCTTTTGTTCCCTCTTTAACTTCTTTAAGGCGTCCGAAGGGCCGTTTGGGGATCAGACGCTTCAGCAGCCGTCGGTATCGAGGTTCGTAACCCTGCACCTCGCTGGGTTGAGCCCCATAGCTCCCGTAATAGTAATGGGAGTAGTATTTGAAGGTATCGATGTCGGGACTCAACTCGGCCCGCATATGATTAAGAACCACTCCCCGGACGTTGGACCGAACATTATCAAGCTGGAGCTTGGCCCTTTTGAGGGCACTCCGCGCCACAAAGCCCACCTTATAGACTATGACGGTGCCATCCACCTTGGAGCCTATGATGGCGGCATCGGTCACCGGCAGCACCGGAGGGGTATCTATTATTACGATGTCGAACTCCTTCCGGATATCCTCGATGAATTCAACCATGCGATTGGAGTCCAAGATCTCCGAAGGATTCGGCGGGATCTGGCCACAGGTGAGGATGCTCAGCTTATCCAGTCCCGGCGTGATGAGGATGTCCTCTATGTCGAATCTGCCCACCATGATGTCCGTCACGGTTTGAACGCAGTCCTGCCAGTTGTGGCTCGCGAGGAGGACTTCGGTCAGACCCGGTTCCCGGTGAATGCCGAATGTGCGATAAATGGAAGGCTTACGAAGGTCTCCCTCTAAGAGTAGGGTCCGCTTGCCCGCTTGGGCATATGCGATGGCCAGGTTGATGGCCGCGCTCGTCTTTCCCTCCCCTGGAGAGGAGCTTGTGATCACGAAGGATTTGCCCCCTTTCTCCAGGGTCAGGAACTCCATCTGAGTCCGGAGAGCACGGTAGGCCTCGGCCATTGGTGAGCGGGGCGCAAAGTGGGTCACCATCCGGGCGAAGGTATCGGGGGAGAATCTCTGGGACCTCTCGGGGCGTTCTTTCAGATAGGTCTCCAGCATAAGCTCCGGATCTATCTGGGGGAGGATTCCCAGCACAGGGGTCTCCAGATAGCTCTCCACATCTTCGATGGCACCGATGGAGGTGTCCATGGCCTCCAGGACGAAGGCAAAAACCAGGCCCACCATGAGCCCCAAGAGGAAGCCCACGGCCGTGTCCAGAACCAGCGTAGGAGGGTTATCGGGCCGCGTGGGCCGGAAGGCCGGCCGCACTATGCTAACCTCCTCCACCACGCCCGCCTCTCGGATCCTCGCCTCTTCGAGTTTGGAACGCAGCAAGGTGAAGACATCGGTGTTTACCTTCACGTCCCGCTCCAAGCGGGCCAGCTCGAGCCCCTTCGCGGGAAGGGCTGTGTTCTGACTTGTGAGCCGGTCTAGCTCAGACTTAACCCTCTCAACCCGCCGGGCGAGGGTAGCTTCCTGGGCCACGAGCTCCTTCTTCATGTTGTCTATGATATTTCGAATCTGAAGCCTTCCCTCCTGAACCTGCGGGTGCTGCTCGGTATAATCCAAGAGCAGCTCCTCCAGTTCCGCCTGCTTGTCGGCCAGGTTTTGGTTTAGGCGTCCGATTACTGAGCCCGGAGTCTCTACATAGAGACGCCCCCCTCTCTCCAAGGGCTTATTGGCCTCAAGCTGCTTGAGCTGGAGCCTGGTTTCACCCAGCCTTTCCTTCAGCTGTTCATATTCGCCCTCCGCGCGGGCGACCCGGGATAGCACAGCGCTGGCCTCGCTGCTCAGGGACAAGAGCTTATTAGCTTCCTGGAATTCCTTAACGCTGTTCTCAGCCACCCGGAGCCTTTTCTCCGCCTGGGTCAGTTGCTCTTCGATGAACTTGCGGGTTTCGATCACCTGCTTGTTGCGTTGGCTAAAGGTGTGCTCCTTGTACTTTTGGGCTATGGTGTTGGCCAGGTGCTGGGACTCCTCGGGATCGCGGGAGGTGACCCTTATATCGATAATGTTTGTAGTTCCCCGCAGAAAGGTGCTCACCTGGTCCTGAAGGCCGTTGATGATGGATACCAGTTGGCTCGACCTGCTGACCTCCGCCGAGGAGAGGCTCTTGTCGATGTATCCCAGCTCCTTGGCCACCTCCTCCATGACGGGGAAGCTTCGTATGATGACCTGTTGGGTCGCCAGGTCATCGGCCGGACTCCAGGTGAAGGACTGCATGATTAGCCCGGCGATGGAAGTGGTCCGCTCTATTCGAACCGAAGAAACAGCAGAATATATCGGGATGGGCTCATTGAATTTGGAGAATACGAAGCTGAAGAAAGCGAGCAGGAGAGTGGTAAAAAGAATGACCCCCTTGCGCTTTCGGATGATGCGCCAGTAGTCGCGGAGATTTATGTCATATTGGGGCATCCTTAGCGAAGCCCGAAAAACAAGGGGGTCGCCGCCCCAAAGGTGCCGCCGCTCTTCTTCTCGGCCTCTCGGGCGCTAGGCCCTCCCACATCAAAACGTAACACGTTTCGGTTGAGAGCGTAAGTATCCCGGTAGATGCCAGGGAAGAGGAAAAAGTCCAGCACAGGCCTCACCTTGGAGATCCAATCATTGACATCACCCATGATGCTCCTCGGCACGAAGACCACATCACGATCCCTGAGGAATAGGTTCCCTCGAGGGTCCCCCTCCTCCAGAAGGCGCCTCAGGTTTGATGTGAGAACCTCTGGATGGTCGAGGTCACCGCGGATTATTTTAGTGTCCTCATGCACGGAGTACTTGGTGAGTCCTCCGGCTCGGGCGATTGCCTCAATGGCTGAAATATCCTTCTTGAAAGAGTATACACCCGGGCTCTTCACCTCACCAAAAACGAAGACGCGCTTCATAAGCTCCTCTGGGTCCGGCTCCTCTACGGCCGGGATGAACACTGCGTCCCTGTCTTGGAGGACCGGATTCTGAGTCTGGTCTCCCTGAAAGATGGCCCTGCCGAGGTTCAGAGTGACGGTCCTGCCCATGCGGATGAGCCTTACCTTGCTCAGGTCACTCTTGGGGGTCTGGCCGCCGGCTTCGAGGACTAGGTCCATGACGGTAGTTTTTCCCCGGAGGGGAAAGCTCCCCGTTTTTCTCGCCTCTCCCAGGATGGCCGCGGATTTGCTTGCATAATCTTTGACAAAGACCTCAACTCTGGGGTTCTTGACAAAGCCCCTTAGCTTCTCCGTTATAAGATCATCCAGCTCCCCCAGGGTCAGGCCCGCGGCCGGCAGGTCATCGAGGAAGGTGAAGGTTATCCGGCCGCGGTCATTCACCGGCACCTCGCTTCTCTCGGCCCGGGTCCCTCGCCAGAGGGTTACCAGGAGGATATCGCCGGGGCCGATGACATACTCCGTCGCTCCTTTCCTCTCCACGAAGGCTATGCCCCTGCGTAGCTCCCTCAGGCGCCCGGGTTTGGAAAAGCCATTGCCGGGGGGTGCAGGAACTCCAGGAGATAGGGTCTCGAGTAGAGCTTTCTCCTGAGGATGGGCTTGGGCAAGCCCGAGAGGCATGGGCCTCCCGGCAGGCTGGATTCCGGGTGGAGAACCGCCTTTGGGGGAGGACCCGGCAGCCGAGTGCTCTGCGCCTTCCTTTCTCGCCATCCCCTCACCGACGACGCTCCAGAATACCCTAACGCCCGTGCCCCAGCCCGCCACGGCCAGGTCGAAGTTGCCATCCCCATTGAGGTCATCAACGAGAAGGTCATAAAAGCTGCCCTGAGAGGGGTAGGGGCTTGTGCTCTCCCGCCACCCCTGCTGTCCCATGTTAAGCCATAGGTGCACCCCTTGGCCCTCGAGAGAACTGGCCATCAGGTCGGGGAGGCCGTCGCCGTTATAGTCCGTCACCGCTACCTGCCAGAAGCTTCCCTCCGCGGTAGGGCCGTGCCCTAGAAGGAACTCCCCCTTTCCCTTGGCGTAGAGGATATGGATTCCCACGCGGAAGCCGCTGGCTATGAGGTCGGGAGCCCCGTCGGAGTTAACGTCAAAAAGGCTCAGAGCGGAGAAGTTGCCTCGTATGAGAGTTTTAGGCTTCGACCAGGAGTTATTCTCGCCCTGAAACCATAGCTTCACCCCACCGGCCAGCCCAAAGCCTGCTGCCGCTATATCGGGCCGGCTATCTTCGTTGAGGTCAGCGGCTAAAAGGTCCCGATAGACCCCCTCCGCGTCGAACCAAGGCCCTTTGAGCCAGCCGCCGTCATCGCCTCCATACCAGATTTCAAAGCGGGTTCGCTGTCCGCCGATATTCCTCACCGCTACCACGTCCACCCTACCATCGCCGTTAAAGTCGGTGCCCGCCAGAGCATCATAGTTCCCCCTGAGGGCTCTCCGGGGGTCTTGCTCAAAACGGCCTTGCCCCCGGTTAAGCCAAGCTGTGACGCCCTCCTTCTCACCACGGCTAATGGTCAAGAGGTCCAGGTCGCCATCCCCATCAAGGTCCCAGGCGGAGAGGTGGCGGATGTCACCCCCCATCTTCAGGACCGTGGCTTCAGACCACCGGCTTTCCCGGCTACCCCGCCATATGTAGAGGTCCCCCCGTGGAAAGTCGGCGCCAACCAGGTCCTTGACCCCGTCGCCATCCAGGTCTTCGGCCAAGAGCTGCCTAAAATTTCCCCCCAGTCGAGGTCCCTGTGAGAGCTCGCGCGTGTGGGAAGGCGACGGGAAATGGGAGGAGCTTTTAAGACCTGAACAGCCCGCCAAGACCCCGAGGCCGAGCATGATGAGGAAGAAGAAAGGCCATCTCCTCTGTGTCATATCTTATTACTCCGGGAGAGGAACTTGTTCATGGAAAAAAATTGAAAAGCAGGCGGGCGGAAAAACAACTCCGAAAGAAAGCCAAAAGAAAAAGGCTAAGGTTACTTAATTTTGATTAACAAATATTATTCTGTCAACATTATTTTCGCTGGGTCAAAGTGGCGAATCCGGCACAATCCTCCTCGGAGGGCAGGATCGGAAAAAGAGGAGGATAGAATAAGCAAAAAATTCTGATAATTCCCGAAGCTAAAACGGAAGAAATTGTTATATATTTTAGGGTAGGGGTGAGGACGCGACCCTTTGGATAAAGGGGGGATGGAAGGCGAGGGCCAAGAAAGGGAAGTCTTGTCCCCCTGCTATTTCTCCTAAGAGAGGGGTTGTCCAACCGGGGGCGAAGGAAGATGGCCAAGTCTAGGTCCACGCGGGATTACAGTCGTTTGAGTTCTAGGCGCAAGGGGCGTTCCAGCGCGTATCGTTCCCGGCGCGGGGGCCAGATTAAGGTCATCCTTCTCATCACCCTAGCGTGCGCACTAATCGCCTTCACCTTTACCTTCTTGACTTCCCTGAACCCGCGCAATTTTATAGATGATTTGGTTCAGCGCAACATCCGCTCCTACATCCAGACTCAGAGGGAAACGATAAGGAGGGAGCTCCGCCTGGAAGGAGAGCAAGAGCGCGCGCGTGCCGCCGAGGCTGCCAGGAGGGCAAGGCGCAGATAGGGCCTAGTCAGTGGGTCTCTATGGTCTTAAATCCTTGACTTTCTTTCCCTTTGGTGATAGAAGAAATTAATTTTTTTTCAGGGAGCGTCGAGAGCTTGGACACGGAGAAGGCATTGCCTTGAAACTCCACAAAGCTATCAAAGCCGGGACGGCGAGGGCCGGGATTATGGGGCTGGGCTATGTGGGTCTCCCCTTGGCCACGGAGTTTGCCAGCGCGGGCTTGTGGACGGTGGGCATCGATGTGGATGAGGAGCGAATCGAGAAGCTCGGCCGCGGAGAATCCTATGTCACTGACGTACCCTCTTCAGTGGTGAAGAGGCTCATGAATAGCGGCCGCCTGAGCGTTACTTCCCGGTTTGATGTCATCGGGGAGTTAGATACCGTCAACATTTGTGTCCCCACGCCCTTGCGAAAGAGTCGCGACCCCGACCTCTCCTATGTGGTGAGCGCTGCCGAGGAAATAAAAAAATACCTCCATCCCGGGCAGCTGGTGATACTGGAAAGCACCACCTACCCGGGCACCACCGAGGAGATAGTTCTTCCCATATTGGAATCGACTGGCCTTAAGGTGGGGAAGGATTTCTTCTTGGCGTTTTCTCCCGAGAGGACGGACCCGGGGAACGAGACCTTCACAACCCGCAATATCCCCAAAGTGGTGGGCGGCGTTACCCTCCGGTGCGCCCAGGTGGCCAAGGCCCTTTATGGCCGTTGCTTGGAGCGGATTGTTGTCGTCTCAAGCCCACGGGTGGCGGAGATGGTCAAACTGTTGGAGAACACCTTCCGAAGCGTGAATATCGCCCTCGTTAACGAGATGGCTCTGATGTGCGACCGCATGGGCATGAATGTATGGGAGGTCATAGAGGCGGCCAAGACCAAGCCCTTCGGCTTCATGCCCTTCTATCCAGGGCCCGGGCTTGGCGGCCACTGCATCCCCATCGACCCATTCTATCTCTCCTGGAAGGCAAAGATGGATGGCTTTGAAGCGCGTTTCATTGAACTTGCGGGCCAGGTGAATGCGAGCATGCCCTCCTTCGTGGTGGAGAAGGTCACGGCGGCCCTTAACGCAAGGATGCGCAGCGTCAGCGGCTCCAAGGTCCTCTTCCTGGGGGTGGCCTATAAGCGGAATATTAACGATGTGAGAGAGTCCCCAGCCCTCGATGTCATGGGCCTTTTGGCGCGCAGAGGGGCCCTTCTATCTTACACCGACCCTTATGTGCCGAGCCTTGAGTTCATGGGTCGAAAGTTCTTCTCCCTTAGGCTTACCCGGAAGAACCTGAGAGAGGCGGACTGCGTAGTGCTTCTTACCGACCACGATTCCTTCCCTCTGGATTTCATCGTCCGCTATGCCACTCTGATTGTCGACACGCGAAACGCCTTCAAGGCCTATAAGAGCTCTAAGATCATAACCCTTTAACAGATAGGGGGACTTCTGGGAAGCTCCGGCTTCCTTCTGTTATGAGGAACTCTAAAGCCAGATTCTTGGTGACGGGGGGAGCAGGCTTCATTGGGTCTCACTTGGTGGGGCGCCTGCTGAGAGAAGGGGGCGGGGTCCGCGTCCTTGATAACCTCTCAACGGGAAAGCGGGAGAATCTAGGAGAATGGGAGGGGGCTTTTGACTTTCTTGAGGCCGACCTTTGTGACCCAGAGGCGGTGGCCGAGGCGGTGGAAGGGGTGGATTTCATCCTGCACCAAGCGGCCCTCCCATCGGTGGCACGCTCCCTGGAAGATCCTTTACTCTCCCATCGGGCTAACACTTTAGGCACCCTCAACCTACTCTATGCCGCCAGGAAGGCGGGGGTGAAGAGGCTCATCTATGCGGGCTCTTCTTCCATTTATGGTGACAGCGGTGGCCCCCTCAAAGATGAGAGCTTGGCTCCTAACCCCCTTTCACCCTATGGCGTGGCCAAGGCCTCAGCCGAATGCTATTGCAGGGTTTACGCTCGCCTCTACGGTCTGGAGACGGTCTCCCTGAGATATTTCAATGTCTTCGGCCCGAGGCAAGACCCGGACTCTCCCTATGCAGCTGTGGTTCCCGCTTTTATGAGGGCCCTGTTTGATGGGGAGCCACCGGTTGTTTTCGGTGACGGCTTGCAGTCCCGCGACTTCACTTACGTGGAAAACGTGGTGGAGGGAAACCTCTTAGCCTTGAGAGCGCCGAAAATTGGGGGCGAAGTATTCAATATTGCCACAGGGGAGAGCCATAACGTACTGGAACTATTGGGGGGCCTTGAGGAGATCTTTTCCTCCAGGGCGGAGCATCGCTTTGCTCCACCGCGGTCGGGTGAGGTGAGGCATTCCAGAGCCGATATTTCCAAGGCCAGGCGAATCCTTGGCTACAGGCCAGTGGTAACCTTCAGGGAGGGGTTGGCTCGAACGGCATCCTGGTATCTTCAAGAAATCGGGGGCGGGAGGCGCTAAAAAGCTCTTGACAACCGTGGCCGGAGCGCGGTAAAAAACTCTAAAGGTCGGGGGTTTCCCCCGCTTTTTCATTGAGGGCATCTCTTGGGGGATGAGTCGGGCTTTGGCTCAGAAGACCTTTTTCGCCAGGAAAGAAGACGCTCTGAGGGAGCGCAGCTGGTATCTAGTGGATGCCAGGGGCAAAATTCTCGGCCGTTTGGCCTCTCGGGTGGCCTCTATATTGAGGGGTAAGCACAAGCCCACATTTACGCCTCATGTGGACACGGGAGACCATGTGGTGGTCATTAATGCTTCGGAGATTCTCTTGACGGGCCAAAAGGCCGTGAAAAAGGTTTACTACAGGCATACGGGCTATCCCGGAGGGCTGAAATCGGTCTCTGCGGGGAAGCTTCTGCAGGAGCGGCCGGTGCGTCTCATTGAAATGGCGGTCCGGGGTATGCTTCCCAAGAACTCTTTAGGCCGGGCCATGTTCCGAAAACTTAAGGTCTACCCCGGACCAGAGCATCCCCACGCCGCCCAAAAGCCCGAAATATTAGACGGTTAGGTGGTTTTATGACGACGCAGTATTATGCTACAGGAAAGCGCAAGACCTCAGTGGCACGAGTTTGGCTTGTGCCAGGGGATGGCACCATCGTTGTGAACAAGAAAGGGCTGGCCGACTATTTCAACCGCGAGACTTCCAGGATGATAATCCGTCAGCCCTTCGACGTAACCGGCACCTGGGGCAACTTCAATGTCAAGGCCACGGTTTCGGGCGGGGGTCTCTCGGGGCAGGCCGGTGCCCTCCGTCAGGGCATAGCCAAGGCCCTGCTCGCCACCGACCCAACCCATCGTCCAGCTCTTAAGAGGGCGGGTCTCATTAGGCGGGACCCCCGGGTAAAGGAACGCAAGAAGTACGGTCAGCGCGGCGCTAGGGCGCGGTTCCAGTTTTCCAAGCGTTAGAGCGCGCCTCCGAAGAATATCGGCCGAAGAAAGCTTTTGCCATCGCTTATGGGTTATGGCCCGGGGCCTTATGGCCCCTTTTCTATACCCTGGGGGAGATGAGGAATGCTCCTTCTCGGGTTGATACGGGCATAGGGAGACGAGCAGCGTGCCCGCGCCATTCCGAGCCGTCGAAGGCGGCGTCACCGCCGCGAGGGGGATGAGGGCGGCCGGCATAAGGGCTGGCCTCAAGGAGGAGGGGCTTGACCTGGCCCTTATTGCCTCTGAGAGAGAGGCCGTGGGTGGAGGGTGTTTCACAACCAATCTCCTCAAGGCGGCTCCCGTGCGTCTCTGCCAGAAGCGCTTGGGCCAAGGACCTATTTCCGCCATCCTCATAAACAGCGGTATAGCCAATGCCTGTACAGGGGAGGAAGGCTACCGGACTGCTCTTGAGTTGACGTCCAGGGTGGCCGAGGCCCTCGGCATAGCCCCTGATAAGGTCCTCATGGCCTCTACGGGCCTTATCGGGAAAGAGCTCCCGTTAGACCTCATCGGTCGCGTCGTCCCGCGCCTTGTAGAGCGGCTGAGCTCTGGCGGGAGTTCGGATGCTGCTCGGGCCATCATGACCACCGATACCATCCCTAAGGAGGCCGCCATCGAATTTGAAGCCTCTGGCGGCAGGGTCAGGGTGGGGGGG